>NZ_RHHR01000030.1 GCF_003710915.1 Brevibacillus invocatus
ACATAGTTCATTTTGATTTGGTAACTCTTGTTTATAATGCCGCTAAATTAGCCACTGATCGGATTCGTAACGCACTGGAAAACAAGAAGCCAGTCGCGGCTTAGTTTTTAAAAAAGGATAAAGAAGAGATTGGGGCAGTCTGTATATTTTTAAGATGAGCAATTATGAAATTGATTCATTTGTCATTTTTTTGGGGATCATTACCATGCTTTTTTCATCACTTACCCCCGTGTTCGCGGCAGAAGCAAGGTATGGTCCTTTTTACATCCGACCTACGGATAAAGGAGATTACGATGGGGCTTACATTCACCTTAGCTCTGGAGTAGATGAATTTTCTGTAGATTATAATTACTACGGAGTTCACGCTGGCGAAAAAGCTCATATTACATGGACTCTATATGATTCTAATGGTGACGTAGTTGAATTTCGAGATTATGGAGAGGGTGATGCAGAGAAGGGATCATCCCTTGGTTTCTATAATTTAGAACCGGGGACAAGATATCAATTGATATGGGAATCACTTACAAACAACGATACAGTAGGTGGCTTCTACGTCAATGTGGATGGAGAGGCCTCGAAATGATAAAAAAAGAAACCAGACGAAGGGCTGGTTTCTTTTTTTTATAGGTTATGCATGAATCGGATAAATTTTAATACTACCACCACTTTCATCTACAGCTTCTACTATTTTCAAATCAGCATGTTTATGTTTCGGATAATAAATTATATACGTATCTGAGACATCAATGGATTCCATTATCCCGTCTTCATACGTTATTCGTATTGTCTTTACCGTCTCAGATTCTTTTACAAATCCTATGACATCGCTATACTTTGATGAATGAAACGTCATTATTTGAAGGGGTTTGGAACTCGGTGTAACTGTTTTATTTCTCGATACCCTCCAATTATCTACTGTTATGTCACATAGTCCATATTTCGATTTACCATTTAATTCAAAGCTATAGAGAACATGAACAAAAGATTTATTGTTAACCATCTTTAGGATCTTTACATTTTTGACATCCCCACTTGGCTTAATTGGTGTACTATCATAAAGAGGTTTTCCCTTATGATAAGTATCTTTTAATGAGGACAATATTATTTGGTTAATGTCTGGATCAGTTATTTCTTTAGCCTGACTCTGCGTCGAAGTAAAGGATATTCCCAGTAAAGCAAATAACATGGTTACCACTAACAATACAGTTGTTTTTTTCATGCAAATCCTCCTGGCCATATTTTTTACCCATACAATACATGATATTTTTTCCTTAAGATTTAGATTTTAACCATTGCTAATGATATTGTGGTCCGTCTGAGCCAGTTTCATTACCTGTAGTAGAAGTAGTACTACATTTACCATTTCATTCAGGCCATAAAAGGCTATACACACAGTTTCACTACAAATAGTGCTGATTTGTCATTACAACTTTATCGGGTCGTTGAATACCACCATATACGCTGTTTCACTACCAGTAGTGCTACATGTGCCATTGCAACATCGCCACGACATCAACGCACATAACGTGATCACCGGTTTCACTACCAATAGTGCTAAATGTGCCATTGCAACCGACTTTACAAGCTCAATACCGGTATTCGCGCTTCAACGGGCCGGCATCCCAACCCTCCACGCAGGCGCTGAACGAGCCTTTGGATACTAATTTATCCTTCCAACGCACGTCGGAGGATATTTATTGATGCATTAATATCTCTGTCCAGATTCAATCCACATTCTCCGCATGTATGTGTCCGAGTTTGAAGCGTCTTTTCTACCAAAAATCCGCAGCTCGAACAAAGTTGAGATGTGTTTTTTGGATCTACCTTTCGAATCTGCTTGCCAAAAAGCTTTGCCTTATACTCTAAACATTGAACAATTCTGTACCAACCAACATCAGATATGCTTTTTGAAAAGTCACCCCTTTGAATCATTCCTCTAATTTCCAAATCCTCGACAGCAATCAGATCATAAGTATCAATAAGTTTACGGGAAGTCGTATGTATGTTGTAATGGCGCTGATTTGCAATATGTTCGTATTCCTTAGCTAACATATTCACAGCTTTTTTCCATCGGTTTGATCCCTTTTGCTTACGGTGTTTGTCAAGATAGTTGTCGCGAATTGATGAAAATAAGATAGCTATGTTTGAGCTTTTTGCTCAGCTTGAATAAGGGTCGCTTTTTCCGGATTGAGCCAAACTTCTTCATCCAGGCTCCAATCGCGTGTAGCCCCTGACCAGCGACCAGGATTCGAGGCTTTCGCGGTTTCGTAGACTTGTTTTCTTTTCTCAAATACTTGCTTAGACAGACCGTTGTGTCTCTGGTTCGGCGTTATAAAGTTAAGTCCGCTGTGGCGATGCTCGTGATTGTACCAGCGCACAAAACGTAGCACCCATTCACGCGCTTCTGTGCGATCCTTAAACCCTTGCTCAGGGTACTCTGGACGGTATTTGCATGTCCGGAAGATGGATTCAGCATAGGGGTTATCATTGCTAACTCGCGGACGGCTTCTAGAAGGGGTAATACCTAAACTGTACAGCGTTTCTAATAAGGTTGCCCCTTTCATTGGACTACCGTTGTCCGAGTGCAGCACAAGTGGTTGCTGGCGAACGACACACTGCTCACTTAGCACGGTTCTGCGAATCAATTGACTGGCATGCTCGGCCGACTCTTCCTCCCAATTCTCCCAACCGACAATTTTGCGACTATACAAATCCAGCACGAGATAGAGGTAGAAGAACAAGCCTTTAACCGGCCCAGGCAACCACGTAATATCCCGCATCCAGACCTGGTTAGCCCCGGTTGCACGGTGACTTGTCAGCGGCTTGGCGGTTCGCTTCTTGCTCCGTCCACGATGCTGCTGCTGTTTGTGTTTATGCATCACGCGATAAAAGCTCGATTCGGAAGCGATATACGTCCCCTGATCGGCCAGCGCGGGAACGATTTGACTCGGAGGCAAACTCTGAAATTCCGGTTGATGAATGACGTCCAGAATCTGTTGCTCTTCATCCTCGCTGAGCTTGTGGGCGGGCTCAGGCCGTTTCGCATTTGGACGCCCATCTTCACGCGCACCATACTGTCGCCAACGTTGCAGGGTGCGCTGAGTCAGTCCAAGCTCTTTACAGGCGAGCCGCTCTCTTGCTCCGGCTTCGACCGCTTCTTGAATCAGTGATATGGCTAATTGACGAATCTGAGGCACTGATCATTCGTCCCCTTGGTCCCCCCAGATCGCTTGGGCCTTTTTTCGTAACACCAGTAGCGCGGCCGTTTCCGCGAGCGCCGCTTCTTTGCGCTGCAGCTCACGGCTTAGGGTTTTTACCTCTTGCTCCTTTGTACGGAGATCCTTTTGGAGCTTGCTCGCTTGCTCGACTCTCCCGCCATTGGCTTGCATGCAGGCATCACGCCAAGCCTCTACTTGTTCGACGAATAGCCCTTTAGCGCGACAGTATTCCGACAGTTCGATTTCACTTAGCGCAGCGGTTTCCACCACGATGGCAAATTTATCTCTTGTGCTCCATCTCTCGGCAGGCTGCGTACCATCAGGCATGATCTTTCCTTGTGCTTTGGCCGCCTTTTTCCATTTGTATAGCGTTGTTTCCGATAGTCCGCTCTCTCTGGCGATCTGGCTGACAGGCTCATTGCTGGGCGGCATCATCCGTTGCAAAATGCTCTGCTTTAACTCCTTGCTCACTTGGTTCATTGTCTCCCACCTCGTCCTCGTTTTCCTTACTATACGTTCTTTAGAGGGGTACGACAACTATTCTGACACAGGGGGTTATCCCTCACTACTTTTTGGGTCAATATTGACCCAACAGCTACCAGAAGCATGCATGCTATATAATACCCTTTTTCATACAATTCAAGAGTAGTCGCATTATAGAGTCCAATGGAAAATAAGAGTACGCCTACACCTAATGTAAAATACGCTAAGAAGGTAAAAGCTCCTGTGTTGCGCTTACGATGCTTTTGCGGATACATATTTAGCCTCCTCACGATTTTTATCTTGCAGGACATTCACAAAAGGCCCCTGATCTCTCTGGGGCCTTTTGGAATTCCGAGCAACTTTCCTACGTGCTACGTCACAGCTTCCTTCTTCCCAAAAAACGTCCTCAGCGCCTTGTAGACCTCCCCCTTCTCCCGAATCACGCAATGCATGAACTTCGGTTCCTTGATATGTCGATAAGCGGACATGAGGGTTGAGTGCCTGTTGTACTGATTGACCTCCCCATATCCAAACATATTGCAGCGATCCATCAATTCCTTCACCAGCTTGACGCAGCGTTCATTGTCAGAGGTGAGGTTGTCGCCGTCCGAGAAGTGGAACGGATAGATGTTATACTGCGAGGTTGGATAGCGGCTATCGATAATCTCCAGCGCCTTTTTATACGCGGAGGAGCAGATCGTTCCCCCGCTCTCTCCCTTGGAGAAAAAGGTATCCTCTGTCACTTCCTTGGCGTCCGTATGGTGTGCGATGAAGACGATCTCTACCTTCTCGTATTTGGTGCGCAGGAAGCGGACCATCCAGAAGAAAAAGCTGCGCGCAATGTATTTCTCGAATACACCCATGGAGCCTGAAGTGTCCATCATCGCAATGATGACGGCATTGGAATGAGGTTTGATGATCTCTTCCCAGGTCTTGAACCGCAGGTCATCATCGGTGATGCCCAGCTCCAGATCACTGTAGCCAGCCAGTCCATTGCGCCTGATCGCAGCGATTAGTGTCCGTTTTTTATCAATGTTGCCCATCAAGCCTTTTTTGCGCACATCGTTGAAGCGTGTCTCTTCGATGACGATCTGGTCTTCATCCTTGCGCTGCAAATTGGGCAGCTCCAGCTCAGCAAACAGCATCTCCTGCAGCTCTTCCACACTGATCTCGGCTTCGTAATAATCCACACCAGGCTGATCGCCAGCTCCTTGCCCTTTGCCAGCTCCCTGCGCTGGGTCGCCATCCTGGGCAACCACATCGCCTACCTTGCTGTTTCCTTTCCCCTGTCCCCCGTGCTTGCCTTTTTGGAAGTTATAGCGCAATCGATACTCATCCAGCGAACGGATCGGGATCTTGATGACTTCCCGTCCGTTCGACATGATGATGTTTTCTTCACTCACCAAATCAGGAAGATTTTTTTTAATAGCTTCCTTCACTTTTTCCTGGTGTCGAGTTTGGTCCTGGTACCCTTTGCGGTGCAGCGACCAGTCTTCCCGGGAGACAATGAACGATGAAGAGTCTTTCATGCCGTCTCCTCCTAGTAACTGGCGCAATCCGCGCCGAATGTGTGACTGATCTAGCGGTTCAACAAACTGCCGACGTAGCGAAGCAGCTCGTTGGCGCAGACAGGGCAGTATTGATGCTCCTCAATAAGTCGTTTGGTTACTTCGTTGATCTTTTTCAATTGATGCTCATCCGGTGTTTTGTTCGAGGTCGTAATCTTCACAACGTCTTTCAGATCGGTGAATAGTTTTTTCTCGATTGCTTCACGTAGACGGTCGTGAGAGCTGTAATCAAAACGCTTGCCTTTGCGCGCATAAGCCGAGATGCGAATCAGGATTTCTTCACGGAATGCCCGTTTGGCGTTCTCCGAGATGCCGATCTGTTCCTCGATCGAGCGCATCAAACGCTCATCCGGATCCATCTCCTCACCAGTCACCGGATCACGCAGCTTATTCATATTGCAATACGCCTCGACGTTATCCAGATAGTTATCCATCAGCGTCTTGGCCGACTCTTCATAGCTGTAGACAAAGGCCTTCTGCACTTCCTTCTTGGCCAGCTCGTCGTACTCCTTGCGCGCGATGGAAATGAAGTTCATGTAGCGTTCACGCTGCTCCTTGGTGATGGACGGATGCTGGTCAAAGCCTTCCTTGAGCGCTCGCAGGATATCCAGCGCATTGATGCACTCGGTATCACGCCGAATCAGCGCACTGGAGATGCGGTTGATGACATAGCGCGGATCGATGCCGGCCATACCCTCGTCGGCAAATTCGTTTCGCAGCTCCTCCAGATCGGCCCCCTTGAAGCCTTCCACGGATTCACCATCGTAGAGCCTCATTTTTTTCAACAGATCGGCGCCCTGCTTTTTCGATTCCTTCAGCCTGGTCATAATGGAGAAAATGGCTGCCGAGCGAAGCGCGTGAGGCGCGATATGCACATGCCCCAGATCAGACTGCCGAATCAGCTTGGAATAAATTTTTTCCTCGTCACTGACCCGCAGATTATACGGCATTGGCATCACGATGATACGAGACTGCAGGGCTTCGTTCTTTTTATTCGCGATAAATGCTTTGTACTCCGATTCATTCGTATGAGCGACGATCAATTCATCAGCAGAGATGAGCGCAAAGCGACCCGCTTTAAAATTTCCTTCCTGCGTCAACGACAGCAGATGCCACAAGAATTTTTCATCGCACTTCAACATTTCCTGGAATTCCATCAACCCGCGGTTTGCCTTGTTCAACTCCCCGTCAAAGCGGTAGGCACGCGGGTCCGATTCAGAGCCGTACTTGGTGATGGTCGAAAAGTCGATACTTCCGGTCAGATCGGCGATATCCTGCGATTTTGGATCTGACGGACTGAAGGTACCTATCCCTACCCTGTTTGACTCCGAGAACAGAATCCGAGTCACTGGAAAATCCTCAATGCGCCCATTGTACTCCTGTTCCAGCCTCATCCGGTTGTAAGGGGTCAGTTCACCCTCGATCTTGATACCCAGCTCTTCTTCTATTTCAGATCGCAACTCGCGCGGAATCAGATGGAGCGGCTCCTCCTGCATCGGACAACCATCCAAGGCATACACGGCTCCCTCATCTGTTCGGGAATACTCCTCCAGGCCGCGCTTCAACATCGTCACCAATGTTGATTTACCACCACTTACAGGTCCCATCAGAAGCAAGATCCGCTTGCGTACATCGAGACGGCGGGCAGCCGAATGAAAATATTCTTCCACCAGCCGTTCAATCGAGCGATCCAATCCATAAATTTCACGACTGAAAAATTGATACGAACGAGAACCGTCTTCATTTTCCTCTACGCCGGCACTTTTGATCATGTTGTAAACGCGCGAATGAGCCGTCTGGGCAATTTGCGGGTTTTTTCGCAAAAGCTGAAGATACTCAGCAAAGGTTCCTTTCCACATCAGGTTTTCTTCTCGGGCCCTGTGTTCTGAAATACGCTTTAAAATATCCATGCTCGTCACTCCTCCCTCATAAGCCCCTCTCTCTTCCCCCAAACGACAATGTACTCTCATGTATATGTCCGCTGGCGGTTCCACATTCGCTTGCAACAGTTTTCTTCACATGCCTTCATCAGGCTCATTCAGCCCTTTTCATATCGTATGCAAGCCGTTGTCGCAAGTTTCGGATAACTTCTTCGGTTCTTTGTGAACGCGATAGAAAATCTCAACTTCACGTCCCATTTGGGTTCGATAACTTCATCGTATTTCTCGGTTGCTTCTCACTCAGATGGATTCCTACGTATGGAGTTTTGTCGAACTTTGGCAAAGATGCCCTGCTAGCCCGTTTTCAAACAGGGCAAGCTACGCTATAATGGGAGTAGTTTGTTTACGAAAGGAGCAGTCCAACATGGGTACGTTTATCGTAGGGTTGGTCTTTGGCGCTTTTGTGTTTTTCATCCTTACAGCCGGTTACGACAAGGACAGAACCTGGAACCTGTAAGACGAGCGTAAGCTAACGATATCTTGCATCGCTCCCAGAAAAAAAGCAGGCTGCCTATGTCGGGCAACCTGCTTTTTTCCATGTCCTGCACCATTCGTAAGCTATTTGGCAAACACGCCGCTTCTTTGCGAGATCGCCTGATGCAATTCCTCCAGTGATCCCTTTTGATCCACCGCATACTGTGGTTCTCCGCGATCCTCCAGCCAATTGGTAACGAGGAACGTCTTCATGCCCAGTTTCGATGCCACCATATCTTCTTGCATGTGGTTTCCGACCATCACGCAGTCACCCGGCTCCACGCCCAGCTTACTGCAAATCTCGCTAAAATACTCCGTGTTGGGTTTGGTAAAATGAGACTCCTCATAGACCGTCACGAGCTCAAAATCAGCGGGATTCAACCCGATCCAGGACAAGCGATGGTGGATCGCATCTCGCGGAAACACCGGATTGGTCGCTACAGCGATACGGAAGCCTTGTCCTTTTGCCGCTTCCACGATCTGTTTGGCCCAAGGAGATGGTTGGGTATGCTCCATTAGGGACGGGAACACATCCCGATAAAACGCATCAAAAATCGGCCACAGCTCGTCCAGGTTCCATTCGCCGTGCTCCGCAAAATACTCCATGAAGACCTGCTCATTTGTTTTTTCTGCGTCCTTGCTCATGATCATCGCTTTCGTTCCATCCCAGATCAAGCCAAGCATCTTTTGCGTGTCGTACGCGTCTCCTACATGACTTCCCAAAACCTTCAGGTACTGTTGGACAAATGGTTCGGTCTGCATCTCCAAAAGGGTTCCATCCAGGTCAAACAGAATCGTGCTTATACTCATTTCTCTCTCTCCTTTCAAAGTTGGCAAATCCCGCTTGCAACCATTACTTCAACCCGGGAAAACCCAACTGACGCAAGCCCTCGAACAGTACGATAGCGGCACAGTTGGACAAATTCACAGAACGTGTCGCACCGCTCATGGGGATTCGAATCGTCTGCTCCCGATAGCGATTGGTCAATTCCTCTGGCAGTCCTGTCGTCTCTTTGCCCAGGATAATGTAGTCTCCGTCACGAAACGATACCTCTGCGTACAAGGTTTCTCCCCACGTCTCGACAAAGTAAAATGTCCCGGCATCTGGCCCCTGCTCCTCGGCAAAATGCTCGAAGCTATCATAATGATGAACATTCACGGCATGCCAATAATCCAGTCCTGCCCTCTTGAGATAGCGGTCTTCGGTAGAAAAACCGAGCGGATGAATCAAATGCAGGTGTGCACCAGTCGCTGCGCAGGAACGGGCGATGTTTCCCGTATTGGCAGGGATTAATGGCTCATGCAAAACAATGTGTAGCGGCATAACGGCAATGTCTCCTTGGTATCCGAGCTATCAAACATCCCCTATTATACCTAACCAAGCCTTTGAAAAGCCACCGCCTATCTGCTTTCCCTGGTCTTGAATAGAAAAAATGGGCATCCGCCATACGGGATGCCAGGAGAGAAAACTGTCGCCCTTCGAACATTCGAATGGATTGCGACAGGTTTTTTGCTCTGTAACGGAACCACCCTTTGCTGCATCTAAGAGGAAATGACCTTTGGGTCCATGAGGAGTTGATTGACAGATGGCTCAAACGCTATCCTTTCGTCTGGTCACACACATGATCAGTCTGGTTTTCGTGGCACTAAGCATAGGCTGGATGTGGCAAGACTTCTTATCATTTCCGCCTATGGAAGCCACCAGCATGATTCTTGGCTATGTATCGTTCGTCCTGATTGGTTTAACCCTGTTGATTGGACCGATCAAATCCTTGCTGCCTGCCCGCATCGGATCTGCCTGCTTGTCCATTCGCCGCGATGTCGGGATTTGGGCAGGGCTCACCGCACTCATACATGTCGTCCTTGTGCTCATCCTGTTTTCGGGTGAGCCTCGCCTGATGATCATCGACCAAAGCTTATTGGAGCAATCACAGCATGGATGGCTCAGATTATTTTTTGTCTTCTATCCTCATGAAGCAGGTTGGCCCGATTTGCGCTGGTCGCTCATCGGGGTAGCCAATTACTTGGGACTGATCGCCTTTCTGATGATCCTTGCCCTTCTCTTGACCTCTTCAGACCGTGCTGCAAAACAGCTAGGCGGCTCCACCTGGAAACGTCTCCATCTGGCTAATCCGTTCCTGTTCCTTCTCGTAGTTGTGCATGGACTGACGTATATCCAATTTATAAAAGGGGAGCCGCATTCCCTATCCGACATCCTCTTGTTTGCATTCGCTGTCTGGATAGTTCGCACCATACTATTTTGGCGAGCGCTATGGCAGAGGCAACGTTAAACCGCTTCACCCTTTTACCCCCTGAATGTGAAAAAAGGCATAGCGGATCTGTGGCGTATAGGCAGTCGAATCCTCGTATGACCAATAGCGCATACTGCTGTCTGTCGTATGGGCATTCACCAGTGGCATGTTATACCCATCCTTGGCCACGACAATCGTATTGTGCTGAAACCGACCATCTCCGTTGAAGTCGTAACAGATCACATCACCTGGTATCAATTCCTCGGGAGAGCTTTTCGCGACAGCGCGTATCGGCTCTCCCCCTGATTTGAGCAGTAAATACAAGCTATGAGCGACCGACCAGCTAAAGCTCCATTCGCTCCCCTTGCCTGTCCGAATCCACCAGCCTTTGGTCTTTTCCTTGGAAAACAGCATCGGAATCCCTCCCGCATGCAAGCATTGCGAGATGAAATTGGTGCAATCATCGGTGAAGTGAGGATAAGCGGGGTTGGGTGAATTCCAATATTGATGCGCATACTCTACTGCCTTTCTGGCGTTGTATCCGCTTGCCCCATGTACCACCAGAAACGGTTTTGTGACACGCTCCCCGACAACCGTAACGGGAGTTTCCGCTTGCTCTTCATAAACCTCTTCCAGCTTCTCGTCCCCCTCCCATTCCCGTGTATCTGTGATCGTCCATGTATCCTGCTCTTTGCTCAGATAAACGATAATGATGCGACGACTAGCTTCCACATGCCTTTTTTCTCCGATGCGATAGTGCCGCCATCCCGTCCAAGACAAGCGTACTTCCATGCTGTCTCCCGTCTCCATCCAGTACAGCGGTACTACACGCCCACTAACCGCGTATATGACCGCGCCACGGTTCACGGTTTGACTGTACTCCC
Organism: Brevibacillus invocatus; assembly: GCF_003710915.1. GTDB lineage: Bacteria > Bacillota > Bacilli > Brevibacillales > Brevibacillaceae > Brevibacillus > Brevibacillus invocatus. Next base: position 10,820 of record NZ_RHHR01000030.1, read on the forward strand.
GTGTCAAACGGTCCCATTCACCAGCCTTGGTCTCCTTTCCTCTGGTAAAAAATGCGGCAAGTCTTTCATACTTCCCGTCCATCCACGACCAATGCACAGCATCAAAATACTTTTGAATAAATCCCCTCCAGTCCATCAGGCCCCTCCCTTCTAATTTGCGTGTCCTTCATCTCAGATCGTCTGTCTATCATGCATTTGCCGTTAGCGTTCATAGCAGAATATGTAAGAAAATGGACTTTCAGAAGAAAAAGAAAAGCCACCCGGGTCAGCGGGTGACTTGATTGGATGAAGAGAAAAGGGAAAGAGGTACCTTTTCTAAAGATAGCAAATACTCCTTGATTGGCAATCCTCCCCCGTAGCCGACCAATGCGCCATTGGAGCCAATAACACGATGGCAAGGAATAATCACCGGGATCGGGTTGCGGTTATTCGCTCCACCGATGGCTCTGACAGCTTTCGATGCGCCTATGGCTAGCGCAATATCCTTGTAGGAGCGTGTCTCACCATAGGGAATGCTGGTCAGCGCAGTCCATACGGATTTCTGAAAGGGAGTACCGTACAACACAAATGGCAGGTCAAACGTGTGACGCAATCCGGCAAAATACTCCTCTAACTGAGCTTTGACTGGCTCATTCCACTGCTCGTCACGCACCAGCGTCATCCCCAGAAAGGTTTTTTTGCACCAGCGCTGCAAAGATGGCAAGCTGCGCTCCTCGTCACCAAACTCGATAAAACAAAGTCCTTGTTCAGTAGAAGCCAGCAACAACGGTCCGATAGGTGAGTCCATGATGGTATACTGCAGCGTATTAGTCATCCAACCTTCCTCCCTTATCCGTTTTTCCTGCTATTTTGTCTGCTCTGTGTTCTTCTGCTGCACCTGACTGTTCATGATCTCGAGACCTTTTCGCACCTCTTCCAAAACTTCTGGAGAGTCCTCGCGCTCCTTCGAACGGTTCAAAGCTGCTTCGGCATCCTCGCCTCCGATTTTGCCCAGCGCCCATGCTGCTGTTCCGCGAATCACGGGTCGAGGATCATGCTCCAGCAATCGTGCCAGGTGCGGCACCGCCGACCGATCCTTGAAATGAGCCAATGCCAAAATCGCATTGCGCTGAATCGGCTTTTTTCCTCGCCATGACGAAGAAGAAAGGCCAAATTTCTCTTTGAATTCCTTGTTGCTCATCTCCAACAAGGGGATCAGCAAAGGCTTGGCTACCTCGGGATCGGGAATAAACTCGGTCTGGTGGCTGTTGTGAATGCCGCGATTCTTGGGACAAACCGTCTGACACGTATCACAGCCATAGAGCCGATTGCCGATCTTGGTCCGAAACTCATCCGGGATGAAATCCTTTACCTGTGTCAGATACGCCACACAACGCTGCGCATTCAACTGCCCTCCTTGCACCAATGCTCCGGTCGGGCAGGCATCTACACAAATATTGCAATCCCCGCAGCCTTCTTCTACAGGCTGGTCGAAGGGAAGCGGCAGATTCGTCACAAGCTCGCCCAAATAGACCCAGGAGCCGAATTCCGGCGTAATCAAAGCGCAGTTTTTCCCTACCCAGCCTAGTCCGGCACGCTCAGCTACAGCGCGGTCTGACAAGGCTCCCGTGTCTACCATCGACTCAATTTGCGCTCCCGGCTCCAGTTCTCGAATGAACCGGGCCAGCTTGGCCAGTCTGTCGCGCAGGACATGGTGATAGTCCGTTCCCCATGCCGCCCTGCAAAGAATGCCGCGATAAGCACCCGGCTCCGATTTTGGCGGGTTTTCCAGCTTGGATGGATAAGCCAGTGCGATGGAGATCAAGGTGCGGGCCCCTTCCAGAATGAGGTCAGGCTGCGTCCTTTTCTCCAGATCCGGTTCTTCAAATCCAGACTCGTATCCCTTTTCTCGGTGTTCGATCAGCCGTCCACGCAGCTCCACGAACGGGTCCGCACTGGCAAAGCCGATCTTGTCGATTCCGATTTCCTTGGCATATGCAATGATCGCCTGCTTCGTCTGTACCCAGTACTGCTGGTCGTTCACAGCTGTTTGATCGCTCCTGTCGCCAACTCGTCGCAACGGTTGTTCCACTTGTTGTCAGCGTGTCCTTTTACTTTGACGTATTCTACTTGATGAATCTCCATCAAACGAAGCAGTTCCTTCCACAAATCCTGGTTCTCTACCGGCTGTCCCTTGCTGTTTTTCCAGCCATTTTTCAGCCAGCCCTTGTACCAGCCCTGTTTAAAACAGTTTACTAGATAGGCGCTGTCACTGTACAAGGTAACCTTGCAAGGTTCTTTTAAAATGGAGAGGGCCTCAATCGCAGCCTGCAGCTCCATGCGGTTATTCGTTGTATTGGGCTCGGCACCGGACATTTCCTTGATGTGTTCGCCGTACATCAGAACGGCTCCCCAACCACCAGGTCCCGGATTTCCCGAACATGCCCCGTCTGTATAAATCATCACTTCTCGCATTGTCATCTCCAGGGTATCCCTCCTGTCCTCTTCTATTGTAACGAAGGTTAGTCGCTTCCACAAAAAAAATTTGTTATACTACCAAAAATAGGTTCGTCGGAGGAATGAGATTTGATACATGTACGACTGGATTCATCCGTTACCGAACGCCTACCTCAGCTTTCCTTGGGTGTTCTTCAGTATCACGGCGCGTCTGTCAGCGACTCTCCCAAAATGCTGCAAGGGCGCATCAATTTTTTCATAGAAAACCTTCGCCTCGAACACGAAGTCTCCCGTCTGACAGAAATCGAAGGCGTTCGTGAATGGCGTGCTGCTCTGAAGCAGCTAGGCACTGATCCTTCGCGTTATCGCCCTTCCTCAGAAGCCTTGCTGCGCCGTTTGCTACAAGGGAACCCGTTTTTTTGGGTGAATAGTGCTGTAGATGTAAACAACTTTTTCTCTGTTTTGTATGCCTTGCCTTTGGGCATCTACGATCTGGATCAAATTCATGGAGACGTAGTCTGCCGTGTGGGGCAAGCCGATGATCACTACGAAGGCTTGAATGGTCGCGAAGTCAGCATGGAAAACAAACCGCTGTTAGCCGACGAGCAAGGGGCATTTGGCAGCCCAATCGTGGACTCCAAGCGAACCTGTGTGACCGATCAAAGCCGCAATATGCTGCAGGTCATCTTTTTCCATGAGCAGCTATCCGCCTCAAAGAAAGATGAAATTCTCGGCTCAGTCGGACGCATGTTTACGGAAATCAATGGCGGTGAAATTGCCCAAGCTTCACTGGTCTGATCATAACATAAAAGGACGGCCCCAAATGGTGGGCCGTCTCCTTTTTTTTTAATGCTTCATGAATGAAAGGCTTTTGTTTCTCTTCTTCTACACAGAGTTTTTTACCAGAAAGCGGTTCAGGATGTTGTCGCTGATACGGGCTACATTATTGTCGTACTCATTCCATGCCATGCTTCCTGCCCAGTTGATCGAGCCCACTGAAACATGGGGCAAAAATCGGTTCGCTCGGCAAATCACTATCCGGGCCGGTCATCCCCCCACTGAATCCTACGATGCCGGCAGTATATTTCGGACTTGAGGTGCTGACCATGAATTTCAGTTCCTCTCCTGGCTGAACACTGATTTTGTCGGCATATCCTACGATTTTCAACCTTTCTTTCATCATGCGATCTCCTCCTTAATTTTTTTCATAACTTTCTGTCAACGGATGATAAAGGTATTTTTCCAGGGTGAGATTCTTTCAATATAAAACTGAATAGAAAAGCCAGGAAAAAGGCTCCAGCGGGATAAGCGTCATGAAAATCGGCCCCAATCCTCCTGCAACACCAGCAAACAGCAGATAAATGACAATACAATGCCCAGAAGCCCCATAGCAGAAGTCATGAAGCCCATGTTCTGTACAGAAATATTTCCAACGTTAACCCAGTATAGTGGAGCAAACAGCAGCAGTGTCCAATACCCAGCCATGTTCACTATTGCTATAAGACAACAAATCACGATATTTCTGTATTTCAGGGCCACAAAAAAACCGCCTGCCTTCCCTTCCTCGTGCAGTGCTTTGTCTGCGGGACTAATCTCCACTTCTCTCGTATACTTGATTAAAGCAAAAGCAAGGATGAAGGTCGGCAAGCTCACCAACAGGAATGACATCTGCCAATTCGTAACAGCAGCGATTTGCGTTACGATTATGGGTCCAAGGAAAATACCAATGATGGCGACTCCACCGTTGACAATTCCAGAGTTCCGGCCAAATTTATTCTCGCTCGAAACCTGTGCGAGCATGGACATCATGATCGGTAAGCTTTTTATCATAAAATCCGGAGTAGTAAAAATTTATCGTCATCAAGAAGGACGCGAAATTATTCTCGCGATCTTTAACGAGGGAGACTTTTTCGGGGAAATGGTACTGTTCGGCGATGAAAAAGTACGTTCAGCTTCTGCAAATACCTTGGAAAAGAGCACCGTTTACATCATTAAGAAGGAACATTTTTTAAAGCTGCTTAATCGAAACCCCGCCATTTTCATGAAAATCCTCAATACTGCTCTGGAACGTCTGCGGAAGGCAAATGAACTAATCGCCAACCTGCTAATCCGGCTGACTGAAGACCAAGGAGAAGATCGTGTCGTCGGTTTAAAACTCACCCATAACCAAATGGCAGACATGACGGCTACGGCCAGAGAAACCGTTACAAAGATCTTGTCTGATATGCAAAACAGAGGTTACATACGAATCGTAAATCGCCAAATTTCCATCCATGATCTAGAGGGCTTGAAAAGTTCCGCAGGACTGGAGTAGCCTTACACCCATTTCAGCATATCGACTGGCGCTTAAAAAACGGCCACTATGCTGCGTGGCCGTCTTTTTGTCCTTCAGATCCTTCACGTTTGCGAAACACGACATGCTCAAGCAGCAGACAAACGATCACGCCCAGCAGCAGTCCGTTTCCGAATAAAAAGCTGATCATTGGCGGCATATTTTGCCACGCCGTCGCAGGAACGAACATGATGCCAATTCCCACTAATAGCGAGCTTCCCCCTACTGTAATGGTCCGCTCGTCCATCTCCATACTCACGTAATCCTTCAATCCAAATCCAAGCAGCTTTGTATAGGTGATAAACAGTGCAGCATAAGCCACCGGTGTAGGCAATGCCGCTAAAAAGTGCGAAATCGCAGGAAATAAACCAATGACCATGATCCCCACCATTGCCAGCATAAACGGCAGCCTGGACGCCATTCGCGTGGTCTGAATGACGGCTGCTGCCAGCGAGAGCGGGATCATCCCGACTACTCCAGACAGTCCGGAAAGTATATGGGATACCCCTGTAAACACTCCCCCGCGATTGTACTGTTTAAGCGTAGGCTCCGTATTTGTCGCCTTCCCCATGACCACGAGGCTAGTCACCAGATTGGTCAATAGGACAAAGCCTGTCAACGTACTGGTTAGGACAATTCCCCAATCCCAGCGTGGGGCTCCCCAGAAGAATAGGGATGGCCATGCAATGACTTGGTCTGTCGGACGAACGGGCTCTGTCCACCCCATGACAGCATAAAACACCCAGCCCACCACCATGCCGATCAAGACGGCAAAGCTGGAGAATCGCTTCAATCGCGTCAACCAGATAACCAGAGCTACAATGGCAATCGAGACGAGTGCGATCATCGGCTGTACTTCTCTTGAATGTTGAAATCCGATTCCCAGCATACCTGCCAAAATATTGCTGCACAAGGAAACAGCCAGCAAGATCATGTACGTTCCTGAGACGAGGGGGGTAAACCATCTCTGAAGCTTTCCAACCCAACCCAACATCCCAAAGACGATAAACAGGACGCCAGCCATCATCAGACCAAGCTGAAAGGACTGACCGATTTCTTGGGGATGAAGACCCAGGCTGGTTCCGATTTGCGCTAGAATGACGAAAATACCCCACCACAGCCCTGCTGGCCCTTCCATCATTGGATATCGATGTCCAATCCAAACCTGTAAAAGCGAAGCAAATCCGATGAAAAACATGGATTGCTGCATGAGCTTACCAATCTCATCCGGCTGCAAACCGTATACGTCCCCGATCATCAAGGGCACAGCGACGCTGCTCGATACCGTCACGATCATCCATTGCAGGGCAGACAAAAGAGTCGTACCAACAGGCGGCTTGTCATGCAATCCGTACCTCACATCAACCACCTCTTTACTATTTAAACATATTCCTCATTCTCTCTGTCCACTCCACCACTATGCACGAAGCACTAGGTCTTTTCAATACTATCCTTTCGGCCAAAGTGCACCTCTTCACCAAACCTAGTTTGCCTCAAACTCTATTCGAGCTTGAACCGATTCTGACACGTAAAATAAGCTTCTTTCGAAACAATCGAAGAAGCTGTTCCTTCATATCGGAAATGCCTTGTTGGGAGTGATGAGTCACTTTGTGAAGCTCGTTGCTTTCTTACTGTTGCTTACTTTTCCTTTTTTCATGAAAAAATTCTGATCATCAATCAAGTTGACAATCAGAATTCGTCGATTACGTATGGTGCCGGTGAAGGGACTTGAACCCCCACGGTTTCCCTCACGATTTTGAGTCGCGCGCGTCTGCCATTCCGCCACACCGGCATATTCTTTTGGAGGAGGCACCCGGATTTGAACCGGGGATAAGGGTTTTGCAGACCCGTGCCTTACCACTTGGCTATGCCTCCAACTATGGAGCGGACGACGGGTCTCGAACCCGCGACCTTCGCCTTGGCAAGGCGACGCTCTACCAATTGAGCTACATCCGCAAATAAATGGCTGGGGTACTAGGATTTGAACCTAGGAATGACGGAGTCAAAGTCCGTTGCCTTACCGCTTGGCTATACCCCAATAAGGTTTCCCCAACTTTAAAAACAATGGGGCGATCGATGGGACTTGAACCCACGAGTGCCGGAGCCACAATCCGGTGCGTTAACCCCTTCGCCACGACCGCCACGTTCTAAAGCTTATAGAAAAATCATTGGCAGGGGCAGTAGGAATCGAACCCACACCAAAGGTTTTGGAGACCTTCGTTCTACCGTTAAACTATGCCCCTACAAGGTGGCTCGGGACGGAATCGAACCGCCGACACGAGGATTTTCAGTCCTCTGCTCTACCGACTGAGCTACCGAGCCTCATTCTATAATGAATCACGCCATTTAAAAATGGCGGAGCTGACGGGACTCGAACCCGCGACCTCCGGTGTGACAGACCGGCGTGAACTCCAACTTCACCACAGCTCCATAATGGACATTTTGTCTCGCCTTGATCACATTGTATGGTCAACGTTGTACAAGGAAGATTTGGTTGCGGGAGCAGGATTT
>NZ_RHHR01000031.1 GCF_003710915.1 Brevibacillus invocatus
AAACCTAGGGGGTTAATCCGCGAGCTGCCCAAAACGAATGGTATGGTAGACATCAATGGCTTGGAATCACAGACCTATATGGAGCAAGACAATCGACTACGTAGAGAAATACAGTACTTGCTATTAAAAGATGCATCATACCCGCTGCAAGGCTTAAAGATGAATTACAAATACGCGACCTACAATAAGGATGCCAGCATGCTGGCAAGGGGTGTAGTCAGACAGTATCAGGATGATTATGCGATTTCGTATGTCTCCTATCACCCTGTCACTTCTGTGACGTTCTCCTACATGCCGATGAATCCAAGTCCAATTGGCTCAAGTGTGATTGAAACCTCGTACAACATTCATTATCAAATGCAAAATCCGGAGATTTGGAAAACGCATAAGTCCAATATCGCTCGTCTATCCAATGTACCAAACCGCAATGGTGACAAGATTGTTTCAAAACAACAGCCAACTGGGCAGCCCGGATTGGAAATTGAAAAGAGATATCAACTGAATCCTAAAAATATTCATGTCTTGAGCTTGATTAAACAAAAGGCGGAACAGGTTTCTTCCGTCGTTAACGATGGGAACAAGCAATACAGTTATGTCCCTGTGACGTACTCCAGCTTCAAGTACCTCAATAACAATACGGACCCGACTTATCAATACTCATTTGCAGACCCGCAGGGAGCCTCGGTAAATCAAAGTGTCTACGACTATTTGCTTCACAACTCGACACAACGTCCGTCTGAGAGCGAAATCAGTAAATACGCCAATCAGCTTTATCGAGAGTACAACGAGTACGGCGATGTGACACTTGAGAAAGACACACAAGGGAATGTGAAAACATGGGAGTATTATCTCTACGATAATCAGGTTGCTCCCAAACTTCGTCTCCTAACCGATTCGGTTACGCTAGCCTACGACAATTCAGCACATAAGCGAACTGAGACCTATACGTATAATAGTGATTATTTACTAAGCACAGCGACAAGCATCGATTCATATCCAGGCAGTCCATATACAGACAAAATTGTTCGTACGTATACGTATCAGAACAAATTGCTCACAAAGGTCAAAGAAGATAGTTTTGGTGCGGAGCAAAAGACAAAAACCCAAACCGTTTCTTCCTATGATCAATATGGGCTATTTCCAACTGCCGTTGTCGTAAGTACACAATTGGGTGCTGGCCAATCAGAGACATCCCTTTCTACTACGTATCAGTATGATAAATTAAGTCATTTGATCGGTCAGAGTTATCCCGATGGCAGTCAGGCAGAGTATTCCTACGATCTTTTAGGAAGGGTAACCAGAGACATCTTTGTTGCAAGTAATGGCGAGAGAAGACAGGTCACCTACCAGTACGATGATGCAAGAAGAAAAATAACGCAGAACTTGCCAGATGGTACACAGATGGTCACGGTCTACACCCCATTTGGGGATGTCGAGTATCAAGCTCAAATCGGTACGAACGGACAAGAGCGTCCTTTGCTGTATAACACGTTCATGATTGACGGAAAGCATCTGGATAAATCATACCCGTATGCATTATCAGCGAGGAAAATTACCTATACGTACCATGCAGATGGATCGATTTACTCCATGACTAATCCAATCGGAACCACTCTGTATGGACGAACAAATGTAAGCTCAGATGGCTCAAGGTACCTGCCGGAAAGTGTCTCTGTGGTCAAACAACCAAACGGTTTGGAACAGTATGTGATTACAGATCGTTATGGCAATCAGGTAAAATCGATCTCGAAAACAGGTGATGCTCAGCAAGAAATAACGGTAACCACAAATTACGATGCTTTTGGCAATCCTTCTCAAAAGACGGAGAGGTCTCAATCCGGAGATAGACGCACGTGGGAATATCAATACGACATGCGTGGACGCCCGATCTATATCCTTGATCCTGAGTCAAATCAATACTTGTACGAATATGATTCCCTTGGCAACCTGGTTAGCGTCAGCGAAAATAATACGCAGACCACCCGTTACGCATACAATTCGCTCTCTTGGTTACTCCGAGAAGAATATCTTCCGTCCCGAAAGGAAGAAACATACGCGTATGATGTAAGTGGCAATCTGCAGCAGTATATAGATAAGGCAGGGAATCGTCATGACTACGGCTATACGCCTTTCTATGATCTAGCGTCCGTCACAACGAAGAATGCAGCCGGCAGCACTACAAACAGAGAGACGCGGGAATACAAACCAAATACAGCACTGCTCAGCAAGCAAACGAACAGCAATGGTACGGGTACAACAAACACCCGCGAATTGAGTTACACCTATGATCCATTCCAACGCCTTGCTACACAGAAGACATTTAATCGCACCTATGAATTTCGGTATACAGACCATGATGATTTGATGGATCAATTCATTTATCCTGACAACACCACCGTTTCTTACAGCTATGACGCATCGGGACGATTGAGTAGAGTGAGCAGCAGCCTCACGGGAAGCATATCCTACGATTACAACACGACAAGGTCCGGGGAGACCGTCACGGCCAATTACCCGAATGGCACAGACACCGAAAGGAAATACAATTCCTTTGGTCAGATCGATCGACTGGTTCATCGAAACAACGGCAGTTCGATCTGGAGCGAATCCAATCATTATAATCTGGGTAATGTCGTTTCTATTAACCGGAATGGAACTACGCTTGCATATGATTATGACAAAATTGATCGTTTGAAGAAGGAAACCATTCCAGGCAGCTCCAATCAGTACACGTACGACAGCCGTGGTAATCGTCAAACTTACGATGGCCCATTGCCGGAGGATATCGCGAATGTCACCTACACATTTGACGAGCGAAATCGTCTGCGCAGCCTAAGCAATGAAACAACGAGTGATCGAATCGATTACACGTATTATGCAGATGGACTTCGTGCTACAAAAAAGGAAAACAGCAGCGAAACGAAGTATGTGTATGTAAACGGTGTAGTAGTGGAAGAACTGGATGGTTCCAATCAAGTGAAAGCCCAAAACGTTTGGGGCAATGAACTGCTGTTCCGCAAAGATTTTGCAACCAATCAAAAGGGCTACTACGGATTTAACAGCCACGGCGATGTTGTGTCGATCACGGACAATGCCGGGAATGTAGTCAATCAGTATGATTATGATTCCTGGGGAAATGTCACTGCGCGTGTAGATGGTATGTCGAATCCGTTTCTCTACAGCGGAGAGATGTATGATGAGAAGGCTGGACTGTACTACTTGCGGGCGAGGTATTATTATCCGAGTATAGGGCGGTTTATCTCGGAGGATACGTATAAGGGGCAAGTGGATAATCCGCTTAGTTTGAATCGGTATACGTATACGCATAATAATCCGTTAAAGTATATTGATCCCAGTGGGCACGATGTTGAAATTGGTGGTTCATCTATTAACGGAACTGGGGATGTACTTCTTGATGAGAAGAAAAGAGAAGCCTTATTAAATATTTACAGAGAATATGGACTGGACGCTGTTCCGAAAATGTACCGTGATGAAATTCAGATATTTTCTGGAGATGCCTTCCCAGGTGCTGCTGGCATAAGAATTGTAAAAACAGGCAAGGCTGTCATTACAGCCGTAAATGGTATTAAAGTAGCAAAACAAGCTGTTGAATACGGAAAACTAAAATCACTTGGAAATGGAGCGTGGCAGTCCTCTCAAGGGCTAATTTATGAACAGGGATCAATTCATGGAAATAGAATTCAACATGTATTAGCACATGCTGGTCCTGATCCAACCAAACCCCTTCATACTGTTTTTAATGTTGCCAAGAACGATATACTTCCATTAGTTGATGAAGCCTGGTCACTTAGAGGGAGTGTTACTCCATTTGTTCAGAACAATGGAAGAGAAGTATTTAACATTCCTATGGGGAGAGTCATTGGTACAAATGGCGAACAAATAATTAGGATTGTAGTTGAGCATGGTACTTCAAAGATAGTTTCCGCATTTCCGGTTAGGTAGCAAGCAAATTATTTAGGAGGTCACTGTATGATCTACTGCCCATTTTGTGAAGGACAAGGAGTAATTCATGAAGCTAAAGTTATAAATCATGATTTAAACATTTTTATTTGTGATGAGTGTGACACTATGTGGAAAACTCGTGATATTAAAGAAGATAACTGCAAGAACTTTAAAGAGTTTATGAATCAACTTGGTTATCTGGGGTTGTGGTCTGAACTTACAAATATCAAACGCGTTTGATGAACCAACAATAGAAAAGGGGGCAGTATAGTATTTGCCTGTTAGAATTAAGAATATATCTGAATCAATTTCATAAATTAGAGCCCTACGGGCTCAAGGTTTTTTGAGCATAGAAAAAGGAGTACCTCCCCAAATCTCTAATAAGTTAAGTGCAACCAAAACTTATGAGAACTGGAGGTGACTCCCAATGTCCATTATAAGACAAGGAAGCCTGTTTGATATACAAGAATTATTCGATTTAGAACCTCCCAAACGATTTGGAGCGATTTTTTCCACCCTTGACATCGATCCGATTCTTTGTGTTATCTCCAAAAAGTCGATCTATGGAGCTCCTACTGAGTTGAATTATGTTGCTATGCTGTATTCTTTGGTCGCTCGAATCGTAGAACGGATTCCAACCTTGAAAGATTTAAGGAAACGGTATAAACATTACATTATATTTCCATTGGAAT
>NZ_RHHR01000032.1 GCF_003710915.1 Brevibacillus invocatus
CATATCACCGCTGTGCTTTTGTTTTTTGCGATCTCTTCATCAGGTTTCTTATTTGACGCCAGCCTCTAGCAAATGTTTCACACTTGGGTTTTCCTTTATCTACGGACATGGGGGAGTACGTATGCTATAATAGTGGCGGTTTATGATACCAATCACACCACTTCGTCAAAAGGGGCGTCATAGATGGAAAACTTGAAACAAAGCATCCTGGAGCTGATCACAGATACCTCCACCAACCTGCCGCCTGACGTGCGCCGTGCCGTCAACGCAGCTAAATTGAATGAAGATTTGGGCACACGTGCTGCTCTTTCTTTGTCTACCATTGCACAAAACGTTGTAATGGCGGAAGAGAATGTATCTCCGATTTGCCAAGATACGGGTATGCCTACGTTTGAAGTGAAAACTCCGATCGGGGTTAACCAACTGATCATCAAAAAAGCGATTAAAGAAGCGATCGCTGAAGCAACAAAAACAGGAAAGCTGCGCTCCAACTCCGTAGATTCCCTGACAGGGGCAAATACGGGAGATAACCTTGGACCTGGAACGCCTGTTATCCACTTTGAACAGTGGGAAGAAGACGAGATCGAGATCAAGCTGATCCTCAAAGGTGGCGGCTGTGAAAACAAAAATATTCAATACTCGCTGCCCTGTGAGCTGGAAGGCCTGGGTAAAGTAGGCCGCAATCTGGATGGTATCCGCAAATGCATCCTGCATGCTGTCTACCAAGCGCAAGGACAAGGCTGCAGTGCCGGCTTTATCGGTGTAGGCATTGGTGGCGACCGTACATCCGGTTATTCATTGGCCAAACATCAGCTGTTCCGCCGTGTAGACGACGTCAACCCAATCGAAGATCTGGCTAAACTGGAAGACTATATCATGGAGACGGCGAACCAATTGGGCATTGGAACCATGGGCTTTGGTGGAAACGCGACTTTGCTCGGCTGCAAAATTGGCGTGGAAAACCGTCTGCCTGCCAGCTTTTTCGTGTCGGTAGCGTACAACTGCTGGGCTTTCCGTCGTCAAGGTGTGCGCCTCAACGCGGAAACTGGCGAAATTCTTCGCTACCTTTACAAGGATGAAGAAGTGGCGATGGATCTGACTCCAGTAGCAGCGACTGATGATGCTGGTGAAAAACGTCGCGAGGTTGTCCTGCAAGCTCCGATAACAGAAGAGCAAATCCGTAGCCTGAAAGTCGGCGACGTGGTAATCATTAACGGTGAGATGCATACGGGACGCGACGCTCTGCACAGCTACCTGATGGAGAATGATTGCCCTGTTGATCTGAACGGCGGCATCATCTACCACTGCGGTCCGGTCATGCTGAAGGACGAAGCAGGAGAGTGGCATGTAAAAGCGGCTGGACCAACCACTTCGATTCGCGAGGAGCCTTACCAAGGTGAAATCATCAAGAAATTTGGTATCCGCGCCGTAATCGGTAAAGGTGGTATGGGAGCCAAAACACTGAAAGCTTTGGGAGAGCATGGCGCTGTATACCTCAATGCAATCGGTGGAGCTGCTCAGTACTATGCAGAATGCTTGGAAAAAGTAGAAGGTGTAGATTTCTTGGAATTCGGTGTTCCAGAAGCAATGTGGCATCTGCGCGTCAAAGGCTTCGCTGCGATTGTTACCATGGATTCGCATGGAAACAGCCTGCATGCAGATGTAGAGAAATCTTCCCTGGAAAAATTGGCGCAATTCGCTGAACCGGTATTTAAATAAGAATGGACGAAAGCCTCTGGCATGAAAGGTATGTCGGAGGCTTTTTGCTTGCGCCTTTATGAGGGAAAGCCTGCAACGGCATCTGTACTGGGTAATCGTCCATTTACGGAAAATTGGGTATTGGTTTATTTCCGACTCAGGCGGGCGGGCATAGGTTATTAACGAAACATATCCGTGTGGGAGGGGTTATTCGTGAACTATGTCGTTCGCTCTGGAGATACGTTAAACAGCATTGCGCAACGGTTTGGAGTACCTGTGCAGGAATTGATTCGCGTCAACAACATCGCGTACCCGTACTATATTTATGTCGGTCAAAACCTGTTCATCCCGGTTACACCGACTGAATCACCTACAAGCGATATTGATCGTCGTCTGAGACGTGTGGAAAATCGAGTAGATGCGCTTCGATCGGATTTCACCAAGGTTGATGATCGCGTTGATGAATTGGAGAGGCGCGTCAATCGGTTGGAGACACGTGTCACTCGACTGGAGCGTCCAGCCCCTACGCCGACTGCACCTCCTCGTCCGCGTCCAACTGCTACACCTCGTCCGACTGGAACTCCGCGTCCAACGCAACGTCCGTAATTGAAATAAAGCGGCAATAGGAATGCCTGAAGACGTTCGTTTTTGGGCCTTTCTATTTTTTCATAAAATTCTATCGTATTTTCACTTGATCTCAATTCGTGGGGAGGCTACGATGAAGGAAAGAGGGGATCAGGAGGGGAGACCTATGAAGTGGAAGGTCGCGATGCTCCAAATGGACATCGCTTTTGGTCAGCCAGACAAAAACGCGGAGACGATAAAACGCCTAGTCAATCAATTGTCACTGGGAGAGCCAGTCGATGTCATCGTCCTGCCTGAGCTATGGGACACAGGCTATGATTTGACTCGTTTGGAGGAAATCGCAGATCCGGGTGGAGAGCGAGCAAAAACATTGCTCCGCGAAGTGGCACTCAAGCTGAAATGCCATGTCATAGGAGGCTCAGTAGCTGAAAAGAGAGAGGGCAAGGTGTACAACACTACATATACCTATGATCGTGATGGTCAACTGGCTGGCTCTTACTCGAAGGTACACCTGTTCCGACTGATGAATGAAGATAAATATTTGACAGCAGGGGAAAATCCAGGCTTATACATATTGGAAGAACAGACTGTTGCATCGGTTATTTGCTATGATATACGCTTTCCTGAATGGTTGCGCGTGCATGCTCTGCAAGGAGCCAAAGTGGTCTTCGTCACCGCACAATGGCCGCATCCAAGACTGGATCATTGGCGGCAGCTGTTGATCGCACGGGCAATCGAGAACCAGGTGTACGTCGTCGCCTGCAATCGTGTGGGAGAAGGTGGAGGCAATATGTTTTGCGGTCATTCGCTGGTGGTCAATCCATGGGGAGAAGTCATCGCTGAGGGCATGCAGCAGGAGGAAATCGTCAGGGCAGAATTGGATATGGCATTGGTAACTGAAGCGCGGAACCGCATCCCTGTCTTTGAAGACCGCCGATCCTCGTTATACGAGCTATAAACGCAATCGTTTGTTCCCAAAAAATGGGCGCATAGCTGAGTGGTTCTTCATCGCCTCTACGACCTTTAGTGCATAGGGTATAAGTAAAGGTTGAAGAGGAGGTGCGGGCTTGTTCGGGCTGAATGGGAAAATAGTACGGCATCATTTTACAGGTGTTTATGGAAAGGTGGTGCAAATTCGCGAGCTGGTGGAGGTGCTTGATCAGGTTTTTGATTCCTTCCATAAGGTAAATACGATCAGTCGCACGATGCTTGGTCCGCGAAAATCAAGTGCCAAAAAATTGGATCGACTTAAGTAAAGGAAACCACCTATTCGCTGGATCTGTATAGAAACACCCCGCCGTTTTGTAACCAAAAACAGCGGGGTGTTTTGCATTTCCAGACGAATCATATTTAGCTGCGACCTTTTGGACGATTTGCTTCGAGTGCCATTCGAACCATTTCCTTCACCATCTGCCCTCCGAGTCGGCCACCGATCCTTCCCGCATCATGGGATGTCAATTGGCCATTGTAGCCTGGTTTGCCCGATTACAGAATCGCCTTGCGCTCTCTAAAATCAATTTCCGGGTAGTAGGTATTGGCAACGAGCAGATTCGGACCTGCGCAGCCGACAGATGGACAGTAGCAACTGATTTTTTGATTGAGGGCGTGCTTTTGCCAGCGCTCGAACATGGTTTGCAAACGATCTGTTGCGATATTGCCAAGCGGCTCGACATCACCAAAATCCGTCACGATGACATCGCCGGTGAAGATGTTCAGATTCAGACGATTGCGACCGTCGGGATCATTGCGAACTGTGACTGTTTTGCTGCGATGGAGACGCTGGATCAATTCACGATCAGCTTCCAGAGTACTGCACGCGAAAAAGGGAAGCGTTCCGAAAAGCATCCACAGCTCTTCGTTGCGAATATCCAGCATGTGATGGATAGCCTGACGCAGCTCGTCGAGTGTAAGAACCTCGAGATCGCGAGCAAAATCACTTGCGTACATCGGGTGGATTTCGTGGCGCTTGCTGCCCATCTCCAGGACTTGGGCGTGCAGGGTTTCGAGCTTGGGCCACGTGCGGTGGTTCAGCATGGTTTCAGCTGAGACAAATACACCGGCTTCCGCCAGCTTGCGCGCATTTTCCATGATTCCATAGAACAGATTCTCTGCCTGTTTTGTTGAAACCGTTTGGCGTCCTTTTGCGTAAACAATATCATGGAATTCCTCGGGAGTCGCCCAGTTCCATGAAATATGCATGACATCTATGTAGGGTAGGATCAGCTCATAGCGGGAAAAAGGCATCGTCATGTTGGAATTGATCTGGGTGCGCAGTCCTCGCTCCGTAGCGTATTTGAGAATAGGGAGGATGACTTCTTTGACAGTTCGCTCACTGTACATAGGCTCCCCGCCTGTTATACTGAGAGTACGCAGATCTGAAGCCTCATCTAGCCGTTTTAGTATCAAGTCAATCGGCAAGGCAGGGTCATCTTTGTATCGTAGTGTATCCCCGACTGCACAATGCTCACAGCGCAAATTGCACAGATTGGTCACGGTAAATTCGACACTGGTTAGCTGATAGGCTGGCGGCGTTACACCATACAACGGCTCCCACGGATCTTGCCCGGGTCTCAGGGGTGTGGTTGGAACCATGCGGATCAATGGATTGGACCTCCTTCATTTCGGTGAACATACCAACTTATTATAACGACATTGGGACGGAAGGAGAATAGCACAACATGATTATGGGAATATCTTTTGGTCGTGGTGTCTTGTTTCACGATCGTCACGTGCTTGCTTGCGCTGAAGTGAAAGATGGCGTGATACACCTGTGGGCAGAAAAAATGACGATACGCACGATTGCAAAGCTATGGTACCGCATCTTTTTCTCCTTTCCCTGGTATTATCAGCTCTTTCATCTGTTGCTCGTCTGTTATGCTGTGGCCGCCTGGCTCCAGCCTGAGTGGGCGATGATTAACCCGGCGTGGATTGGGATTTACCTCGCTGGCTTTCACTTCGTATTTCCGCGAAAACTGAAAAAATTTCATGGGGCCGAACATAAGGTATTTAGCTATCAAGGGAAAAAATCACTGGAAGCGATGGGGGAAATCGCCCGAGCAAATATTGTAAACGACGGCTGCTCAACCAATCTGGTGATCTGGTTCTTCACCGGATTTTTACTCACAATCACTTTTTTGCCGCTGGAATGGAGCCTGATCGGCGGCGCATTGACCATGCTGGCAGGGATGTTCGGCGATCGTACCTTGCGTAAAAGCTTTCGTTTCGTCTATCAGATATCCGCTTTTTCCCAAAAGCACTTTACAACCAAAGAACCAGATCGTATGCACTTGGAAACGGCGATCCGTTCCTACCTTCTATTTGAGCATATTCGGGACACGACGCCTAGAGAAGCAGCTTGATCATGACCAAACGAAAACAGCCAAAAGCCGCTCTGCTATGTATAAGCAGAACGGCTTTTTCAATCTTGCCTATTCACGGACAAGTGGGTTTTCTTCCAGCTTGCGATAGATTTTTCCCTTGTCTACGTAAGACTGGCGGATGCGGCGCAATTCTTTGAAGTCCTCTTCTGTGAGCTCTCGCTTTACCTTCGCTGGCGACCCGACGACGAGTGTGCGCGGCGGAACCTTCATCCCTGGAGGGACAAGTGCTCCTGCGGCAACCATGGCATCCTCGCCGATTTCGGCTTTATCAAGAATGATGGCGCCCATTCCGATCAATGCCCCGCGCCGCACAATGCAGCTGTGCAGAACTGCGTTGTGTCCTACTGTCACCTCGTCCTCCAGAATAAGAGGGTTGTTTGGGCTTTGGTGCAGGGTGCTGTTATCCTGAACACTGACCCGGCGTCCGATGACGGTAGGAGCAATGTCTCCACGTATTACGCAATTGTACCATATCGAGGAATCCTCCCCGATCTCTACGTCTCCAGAAACGAGGACACCTTTGGCCAGAAACACAGATGAGTGGATACGCGGTACCGAATTTTCAAAGGGCAGTAGTAACATGGGATGGCCTCCTGATTAATTGATGTGCGGACATTCGTTTTGAAGCGGCCTGCTATGGATAATCGAAAAGCGGTTGGTTGCTGCATCGCAATCAATGACGATTCCCGTCAGCTGCTCTTCTTCCGTTTGCTTGTAAAACAGGCGAATCCCGCTTATATCCTGCTCCAGATCGCTGCGCTCCTTCTCTGTTATCGCGATGCTGTACGTATAGCTTCCGCATCCCGTTGTGGTTGGAACCAACCTGATCCCCAGCTCGTCTGCATCTGGTTCTTCAGCGATCATGAAAGAAAGGCGTGCAGCAGCATATGGTGTGATGATGATCATAATCCACCCTCCTTGTAGCACCTTCCATTGTACTACAGGAAGTATGGGGGAACAATTTGGCAGAGCAGCCAATGGAGTTTTATTGACCATCGAACAGGTGTGTGGTAGAGTAATTGTACTGATTCATGATTGGCAGGAAATGCGGGTAGTCGCTGCCGCGGTCGGATTTCCGGTTGGCGGTAGAGGAAAGTCCAGGCTCGCCCAGGCTGAGATGCTTGGAGTGTTCGTACCTGGTGCAAACCAGGGCAGTGAGGCTCGCGCTTCGCTGACGGCGTGGAAAGGGCTCTCTCTGAGGCCCGAGTACGCTGAAAGTGCCACAGAAACGTAGCTTTCCTGGCGACAGGAAAGATGGAACGCGGTAAACCCTGCGAGCGAGAAACCCAAATTTGGTAGGGGAACCGTCCCAAAGGAATTGAACGGAGGGACGGATGGTATCTGAAGATGCCATAGATAGATGGCTACCGCTCTTGGTGCGAGGGATTGTCCCGCATGTAGCACGGGAGAGACAGAACCTGGCTTACAGCATTTCCTGCTGGGAACGAAATGAAGAACCGTCTGATTCTTTCAGGCGGTTTTTTTGCATTTCATTTGTTGGAAGTTAGCAAATGGTTCGCCTAAAATTTAGAATTTATTCAGAATCGGATGATAGGATAGTATTGGAAATTTTTGAAAATCATTTGAAGGTTGCAGTAAAGTTTCGTGATGATTCTCGACTTTGATTCTGGCTCATTTAGGGGGAATGAAACATCTTGATCTGTTGAATGGATGCGGCTTCGAATGCATGTGAGTTGTACATAAGTCACGACTGTTTGTTCACAGGATCCTGGGGGATAAATGGCAGGATCAATATCTAAGAATATTTTTCCACTCCTTAGATTTGAAACTTTTTTGAAAAAGATCACGTCAAATAGATCGCTTCACCAATTTTGTGGTTCTAATACATTGGACTCGCGAATCGATTCAAAATGAGTTCATGTCAGTCAACCACCCATTAACCGGAGGGATTATCTTGCAAAACTTCAAAAAGCGTTCTGCACAAGCCTGCAAAACAGGGCTGGTCGGGGCCGTTCTGGTAGGTATGTTGGGGCTTCCCAATCTGGGGTTTGCCGCCACTGCCCTGCCTTTATCCGATATAGCCCAAAATCCGAATAAAGATTCGATTCTGAAACTGAATTATGCTGGGGTACTCAAAGGGTACACAGATGGTACCTTCAGACCGCAGAACGAAGTAACCCGTGCCGAATTTGCCAAAGTAGCCGTGCTCGCCATGGGGTACACAGAAGAGCAAGCAAAATTGCTGCAAGGAACAACCGTCTTCAAGGACCTTCCTGCAAATCACTGGGCTACCGGATACATCAACCTGGCCGTTTCCCAAGGGATCATCAAAGGATATCCGGATGGAACCTTTAAACCCAATAACAACGTAAAGATTGCCGAAGCCTTGACCGTCTATGTCCAAGGACTGAAAATCAATGTAAACACCTCTTCCGTCGGGGAATGGTACTACCCTTACCTGCTGGAAGCAAACAAAGCAGGTCTTTACGACTCGGCTGAAACACCAACTGTGGGAGCCAAGCGTGACATCGTATCGAAATACACAAGCCGGTTCATGGAAACGCCAGTCTATGCCAACGGAGCGTACTACGACCGCAACGGCAACGCAGATGGCACGAACCAAAAACTGCCTGTAGTCAAAGGCGTAGTATCCTCCTACAACAAGACTACAAAGAAATTGAAAATAACAGGTCAAAACTCGGAAATCACCGTGTCTGACAAAGCTCAGGTGTACGGTAATATCGTCGTTGGAGCACAAGTACAATACATCTTAAACAAAGGCAATATCGATTTCCTGATCGTGTCCACCGCTGAATCACAAATTGTCGAAGGCGTGGTCAAAACCGGCCTGAATTTCAGCTCGGCGATTGGGGATGAAAAGCAGTTCAAAGCGATCGTCAAAGGGAAAGAGATCGTGCTTGAGGTTGTGAATGGGGTCAATGTCTCCCGAACCAATATCGGACAAAAATTCGTTGCGGTCCTGGGCGATGATGGACGAGTAGAGTCCATTACCTTCTCCAAGAATACGACAACCGGTCTTATCGAGAAAATTTCGGCTGTCAGCGGAACCAATGCGAAAAAAGAGTTGAAGGTTGGCTCTGAGACATACGTACTCACCAACAGCGCGACTATTAAAGGAAAAGCGCATCCGCAAGCAAAAGAAGCGACTGCTTCCTTTGCCGACATGGAAAAAGGGGATCTGGTTGAGCTGACCATGGATGAAGACGGAAAAGTAACAGCTGTCGTCTACACCAAGCTAACCGCTACGGAAACGATCAAAGTCGATACGGATGACAACCTGATCATCATCGGCAGTGTAAAATACGAGGTATTCAAAGATACTGAACTGATTGTGGACGAAGAGGAAGTAGATGAGCTCGACGAATTGCAGGATGGCAAGCTCGCCGTTCTGACATTTGACGAAGATGGTCTCCTGAAGAAAGTAGAGCAAGGTACCAAAGTGGCGAGCAACAAGGTTGTGGCAGATACAACGGCCTATCAGGCTGGACCTCCTGTGAATCTGGCAACCATCAAGGTCGATAAGAAAACGTACGATATTCTGGCTACAGCCAAGCTGACGATCGATGGTAAAAAGGTGTCTGCTACTACGATCAAGGAAAACCAGCTCAACGATTACCGGATCATTTCCTGGAAATACAACCTGGGCACCAACGATATCGTGGAGCTTGAGGTAGAGAGCCAAACAGTCAAAGGGTATGTAACGAAAAAAACGGGCGACAAAATCACTGTGAATGGCAAAGTGTACGAATTGGCATCTGGTGTTACGATTGACAATAATGCTGCAACCAATGACAAAGAGTATACACTGACACTCGACAGCGAAGGCAAGGTAAAAGCAGTTTCTGGAGCCTTGAAAACAGTGAGCGGTATCGTAGAGGAAGTTGAAATTCGCGAGGACAATGGTGAAATCACTTCCGCGAAAATCACTGTAGATGGCGAGAAGTATACCATTGATGACGAGGATGCCGTAGAAGATCTGGAGCAATTTGAGTATGTGACCTTGACGCTGAATAGGGATCAAGAGGTTACAGCCGCTTCTGCTCAAGGTAAGAAGGAAGAATCCAAAGTTTCCTTTATCGGTATTGAATCGCGTGTAAATGGCGATAAATACGTGTACTTCGATGATGTATCGACCAGTCTGAAAATGGCTGAGAATGCAAAAGTGAAGTATTATGATGGTTCAGATATGAAAGAATCTGATGTGAAGAAAACGGATAAAGTCGATCTGTGGACCAAAGCAGATGGTCAAGTGTACGTGATCGTGGTATTGAAACGATAAATTAAGAGACGACCGCTTCCTGTATCAAATGGAAGTGGTCGTTTTTTCATCTTTCACTAGGCAAAATGATTTTCTTGAAGTACGGTGTAAGGAGCGAAGGAGGGTATTAGCTATGCTTGTCAAATTCATCAGTGCTCTGATTTCCTCATTGCTGTGCTGTGCAATTTTGGCGATGATGCAATATACACCAGTCTCGGAGCGCCAATCAGACACTTATTATTTTTCGTTTTCCTCGTTGTTGTTCATTTATCTCATATACGCCACACCTGTCTATGTCCTTGGAGGGATACCCTTTTCGATCCTCATTGAACGAATCACCGGGAAACTACTCCATTATTCTCGGATCCTTCCTTTCTTGATAAACCTTATTTTGTATGCGAGCTCGGGCATGTTTTTGATGTGGCTGATGTTTCAAGAGCAGAAAAGTTTGTTTTTATTCGGAGCAGGAGCTGCATCAGCACTGCTATATTACTTTGTGCTCCTTCTTTTTCGTTATCTGTTACGCAGCTGGAGTTCGCCATAAGTTCTGATGACCGAAACCTACCAAAAAACGGGTAGCAAAAGGGCGTACTAGCATAAGCCTTTCTCCATAGGGTTTAAGGAGGAGGTGAAATGTATTGGATCAGCTGCGGCAATTCAGGCATTTTATTGAACAAGCTGAACAAGTATGGACCCAGATCGCTTCTTCCCCCAGAGGGAAGCCTGTGTATACCGTAAATGGCGTCGATTATACGCCATTGCCCGAACGATACAATAGCAAGCGCAAAATATCGCGAATTTTTCGCCGGTATTGGGGGATCAAACTTACAGACAGAATGATCCGCAATCTCCACCTCCGGCTGATTAAAGGGAAGCTTTGTGTACCCTATCGCGCGTATCCTCCTCTGCCCATGAAAGTGCAATCCCTGCATTGGAAAGCAAATCGACCCAATCAGAAGGTAGTCACCGCGATATTGAGTGGCGGAAGCAAAAACATGCGGATCGAATACCGTTTGATTCGTTCTAATCCAACAGTCGCATTCACGATTATGAAGCGCACTGGATGTGACTATGATCTGCGCTATCGTCCGCAAGCACAAACTACAGCTCGCCAGCCATCCAAACGAAAGTCAAAGCCCTTTCAAAATGGCAGAAACAAACTCCTCAAACCCCCATAAATACGGGGGGAGAGGAGCAAAAAGCTCCTCTGGACCCTTCCAGGACATCGAGGAGCTTTTTTTTAATGTTGGATGGCTACGTGGTACTCTCTCAGCCAGAAATCCAATTGCCCAAGGTAGGCGAACAGCTGAGGCGTGCTCATCAATTGTCCGAAGAATGGAATTCCGGATGCTTCCGCGTCCAGATTGGCGATACGGCGAATGGTGGGTACGTCTATGAGTGGTAGCAAAGGCGAGGACGAATCATTCAATATCTCCAAAAGCCAGGAACGGACGGCTTCCGTGTAAGCGGGGTTATGGGTTTTCGGGTAGGGGCTTTTTTTTCGGTACAAGACCTCATCGGGCAAATAGCCTTCCATCGCTTTGCGCAATATCCCTTTTTCTCGATTTCCGTGCATTTTCAGCTGCCAAGGAATGTTCCACACGTACTCCACAATGCGGTGGTCACAAAATGGAACGCGCGCCTCCAGACTGGCTGCCATGCTCATCCGATCTTTGCGGTCCAGCAGGGTGTTCATGAACCAGCTGAGATTTAGGTAAAACATCTCCCGACGGCGTGCTTCCAACGGGTCTTCACCAGGCAGCTGTGGCACTTCATCCAAAGTTTCTTCATACCGCTGGGCAACGTACGCTTCAGGCTTAACCCAGTCCTGCAGCTCTGGGGAGAGCCAGGAAGCACGTTCCCTGGTGGCTTTTGCCCAAGGAAAAGTACCTGCGTGGAGCAATTCATCCCGATGAAACCAGGGGTAGCCGCCAAACACCTCGTCCGCACATTCTCCAGATAGGACAACCGTCGTCTCTTTTTTTATTTCCCGACAGAAGAGATAAAGAGAGGCGTCGATATCTGCCATGCCTGGCAAATCACGCGCCAGTGTTGCGGTGCGGAGGGCATCGATCAGTTCAGCCGTGTCAAAGGTAATCGTGCGATGCTCCGTTCCCAGGTAATCGGACACGATCTTGACGTATGGCGCGTCTTCATCCGGCTGGAACGAACTGGACTGAAAGTGACGGGCATTATCCACATAATCGATGGAATAGGTATGGAGGATTCCACGCTGCTGTTCTTTGAAGGAAGAAGCGGCTACAGCTGTGATAACGCTGGAATCGAGTCCCCCTGACAAGAGCGTGGATACGGGCACATCTGCTACGAGCTGACGGTGAATGGAGTCTGTTACCAGCTCTCTTACTCGCTCTGTGGTCGTACGCAGATCATCAGAGTGAGGCTGACTCACCAGCTTCCAGTAACGATGCTTGCGAATGCCGTTCGGGGTAACAATCAAGGAGTAACCTGGGCGTACCTCGTGTACGTTTTGAAAAACACCGTGTCCGGGGGTCCGTGCCGGACTTAGAGCAAAAACTTCAGCCAAGCCTTCACGAGAAAGGACTGGCTTGATTTCAGGATGGGCCAAAAGAGACTTCAACTCAGAGGCGAAAAGAAAGGAGCTCCCGCGCTGTGCATAAAATAGAGGCTTAACCCCCATGCGATCACGTGCCAAAAACAAATGGTGCGCTCTTTCATCCCAGATGGCAAAGGCAAAAATACCGTTCAATCGTTCTACACAATCTGGTCCCCATTCCAGATAAGCATGCAATAGCACTTCTGTATCCGAATGAGAGAGAAACGTGTGACCAGCAGCGAGCAATTCCTGTCTCAAATCTTCCGTATTGTACAGCTCTCCGTTGTAAACCATCGTACACGCATGCTTGCGATGGATAGCTGACATCGGCTGCTTTCCACCTGTCGGATCCACGACTACCAGGCGGCGATGGCCAAAAGCTACACGAGGATGAAGCCAAAAGCCCTCAGCATCCGGCCCCCTGTTGTTCAAGCATGCTGTCATTGCCTGTAATACTGGCCGCTCCTGGGAAAGGTCCTTTTCCCAATCCAACCACCCTGTAATCCCACACATCTGTATCATCCCTTCCCTGAAGCGTTGCACATTAAACGTATGCAAAAAACCTAGGCGAATTGTCTGTCCAGCAGGGAAATCGTTTGAAAATGGGGAAATAATAGAAAGCTGTTTGTAAATAGGAGGAACAGGTGGACAACTTAACCATCATGCTCATAGAACGTATGGGAATCCTGCTGACGTTTGCTTTTATCATCACGCGAATTCCCTTGTTTCGTCAGGTTCTGGACAGAGAAATTCATGTGGGAACCTCGATTGTGTACTCCGTCATGTTTGGGTTGTTTGGGATAGCGGGTACCTACGCAGGTATTGTGGTCAACGAACAGTCGTACATGCCCGCATTCTGGATCTTTTCACTGGATGAAGAAGAGATGATCGCGAATTCGACGCTCGTAGGGGTCGTCATCGGAGGGTTGCTGGGAGGTCCATTGGTGGGCTTGGGAGCGGGGGTGATTGCAGGTGTTCATGTGTATGGGATGGGCGGATTTGCAGCTGTTCCTGTGGGGCTCTCTATCCCCATAACGGGACTGCTCGCTGGATATGTCGCGCGATTTTTCTCGCAGGAACGGGTTATCTCCCCTTCAAAAGCTTTGTTTATCGGCATGTTTGCTCCTGTGATTCAGATGTCGTTTATCCTCATTTTTTCAGGACCGCCCGAGCTGGTACGTACAGTAGTCAATGTCGTCGGAATTCCGATGGTTCTGACGAACAGCATATCCATTGCCATTTTTACCACGATGATTCAAATTGCCTTGAAAGAAGAAGAACGAACGGCTGCTCTGGAGGCGGAACGGGCTTTTACGATTGCGGAACGTATTTTGCCTCATTTGAAAATGGGTCTGACACCACAAACGGCACAAGCTGCCGCATTGCTGCTCCAGCATGAGGTCAATGCGGCAGCCGTAGCCGTGACGAATCGTGAGCAAATCCTCGCTCATGTGGGTGCAGGAGGCGACCACCACCTGCCAGGTGACGCCATTCATGGAGAGCTGAATATGCGAGTGCTCTATAGTGGCGCAATCGAGAAGGGATTAAATCGCGAAGTCTTGTCTTGCACAAAGAAAAACTGTCCCTTGCAGGCAGCGATTCTCGTTCCGATTCGTGAAGGCGGCAGTGTCGTGGGGCTGATCAAGCTGTATTTTCGCAGACCGCAGCAGATAGGCAAGGTGCAGGAAGCCTTGGCCAAAGGCTTGAGCAATCTTTTATCCAACCAGCTTACTCTGGCACTGACGGAAAAGATGAAAAGCCTGATGAAGGATGCAGAGCTGCGGATGCTGCAGGCGCAAATCCACCCTCACTTTCTCTTCAACACCTTGAATTCTATCGTGACCTTGACGCGCATCGATCCTCAGCTAGCCCGCCACATGACGATCCAGCTGGGCACATTCATGCGGCTCAATTTAAAGCTGACATCCAGTCAGCTCGTCACGGTGGGACAAGAGCTGGATCATCTCAACGCCTATCTGGAAATCATCAAAATTCGCTTCTCCGAGCAGTTCGCTGTTCACTGTCACGTGGACGAAGGGGTAGAGGAGGCACTTATTCCGCCAGGCACTATTCAGCCATTGATCGAGAACAGCATTCATCACGGCCTACGCGACATGCCTACGGGTGGAGAAATCACCCTGCGAGTAACAAAAGAGTCGGGTCTGGTGAAGTTCACTATCGAAGACAATGGAGCAGGAATACCACAAGCCAAGCTGGCCAGGCTGGGAAAGGTGCCAACAGAAAGCAAAGACGGCAATGGCATTGGCGTCCACAATGTCAATCAACGACTTGTCAGCCTGCGAGGACCGGACGCCGAATTGATCTATTTCAACAGACCTGAAGGGGGATGTGTAGTCACATTTTGCATACCATTGCAGAAGGAGGAAAGTGCTTGATGCCAATACGCGTCATGATTGCAGAAGACGAAAGACTTGCCCGAGAAGAGCTTCATTATTTGCTGCAACAGGAAAACGATGTGGAGCTGCTGCCATTTGCAACGAATGGACGAGAACTGCTGGAAATGGTAGAGGAATACAATCCTGATGTCGTCTTTATGGACATCAAGATGCCAGAGCTAGAAGGGGCGCAGGCCGCACGCATGCTGGCTTCACGCAAGCAGCAGCCACTTATCGTCTTTTCCACAGCCTACGAGGAATACGCGGTCGACGCGTTCAAGCTAAACGCTGTCGACTACCTATTAAAGCCTACGGAGCCAAAACGCCTGGGAGAGACTATGCAACGCATTCGCGAGCGCATGGAAATAAACAGGGCAGAGCAGGCTGTCTCACCTCTCAAGCGAGCCAAATTGCTGGTCGAAGAGAATAACCGACTTGTGGTCATTGATCCGTCCACGATCGTCTATGCCGTACGCGATGAACGAAATGTCCGGATCAATACCCAGAAGCAGGTTTACTCGACGCGCATGACCTTGGCGCAGCTGGAAGAAAAGCTGTCTATGTATGACTTTTACCGAACGCATAAGAGCTATCTGGTTAATCTCCACTATGTGTCTGAACTGGAGCCGTGGTTTAACGGGGCGTACAATCTGATGCTGAAGAGCGACGATCAGATACGCATTCCGGTATCCCGCACAGTTGTGAAAGATTTGCTCAAAAAGCTGGAAGGATAACGCACAGGTCCCATCTATTGAGATGGGATTTTTTGCATGTCGCGCAGGTAAAACGACATTTTACGCAGAAAATCATCCGAATTTTTAGAAATCTTCTATAATGGCGTAAGCGCTTTCATCATCCTTTGACACCCCTTCATATCCCAATTCAAGGAGGTCTGAGTATGTCTCAAATGGAAATCGCCACCCAGAAATCACAGAAGCATCGAGGAACCCAGGAAGATGCATCACTGACAACACAGTTTGTCACGGATGCAGAATTGGAAAAGGTGAACGCCTCTTTTTCTGCTCAAAGAAGACTCAGCTTTTCATTCGGTATTTATTTTTTCCTGATTACGTTGATCATTCCTTTTCTTAGCGGAACATCGGAATGGTGGTATGGAACACCCTTGATTTTTGGTTTGACTTTAAACTTCTGGACTACATTATTGCTCTTCCACGTGCTTTACTGGCTGCTTGCCTTTGTTTTTGTAAAAAGAGCGAATCGACTGGAAGATGAGCTGAGCGATCTGTAAAGAAACGTTTAAATGGAGGAATGTGTATGCTCAATATATGGGCGATCATGATGGTGATTTTGCTGGTCGTCGTGACGATTGGCATTTCCTTGTATGCTAGAAGCTTTAACTCGAATACGGCTAACTTCTATTTGGCGGGTCGTAAAATCGGCTTCATGACAAACTCAACTGCCATTTGTGGTGACTATTTTTCGGCAGCTTCCTTTCTTGGGGTGGCTGGTGCCGTATACGCATCCGGCGTAGATGGAATGTGGTACGCGATTGGATTTGGAGCAGCATTCGTACCGGTTGTGCTTTTCCTGGCCAGCCCGCTGCGCAAATTCGGTGAGTATACGATACCAGATTTCCTGTTTGCTCGTTTTGGCAAAAGTCATAAAGCCCGTGTCATTGGGGTTATCATGGTGCAACTGATCTGTATTTTCTATCTGGCTCCACAGATGGTAGGGGCAGGTAGCACATGGGATGTACTGGTTGGGGTCGGCTTCCTGGGCATGACGCCTTATGAGACTGGGGTTGTCGCTACTGTTGTCGTCATGATGTTTTACGTGGCATTAGGAGGAATGAAGGGCACGACGCTCAATCAGATGATTCAGTTCTGGGTGTTGTTTACCGCCATGTTTCTTGTCTTTGCTCTCGTGCTGTTCAATGGAGTGGGCAACTACGCTTCCCAAAACCAGCCGTTGACGAACGCATCAACGGTGACAGTAGGCAAGCTGATGGAGGGTGAAGAAGGCAAGCGCGTCTACGACAAGGCGAAAGCGACGATGTCTCCAGAAGCTTTTGCTGCTGTAGATGCTGCTGTGCAGAAGGGTGACCCTAATGCTTCCGTGAATGTTGTGCTGCCACAGGCAAACAAATTGCATGCGGATCGCACCATGGTGATGCAGGAGCCTGGACATCGCTATGACTGGCTCAATCAGTTCTCGATGGTTCTGGCGCTTGTACTGGGTACAATGGGATTGCCGCATATTATGAACCGTTACTATACCAATCCATCAGGAAAAGTAGCGCGACTGACGACCCTGTGGGTACTTGCTTTCGTCGCTTTCTTCTACATCATGAGTTCTGTTGTTGGCTTGGGAGGAAGAAGGTTTATACCGGAATTGGCAGGAATGGACCCGACAACTGCTGCTCTCACGGTAGACGGACTATTGCTAAAATCTGACCAGATTCTTCCAGTGATGGGGAAATTGCTGTTTGGTGAGTTTGGCTTGGGATATGTCGCTGCAGGTGCTTTTGCAGCGATGTTCTCGACAGTCGGTGGTCTCTTGATCGCATCAGCTGCATCTTGGGGACATGACATTTATGAAAACTACGTGAACCCTAATGCTCCTGAATGGAAAAAGGTTCTTGTTGGTAAAGTTGCGGTTATCGCCATGTCGCTCTTCTCTCTCTTGGTAGGTTTAGGTATACCAGCGATTGGTCTCGACAAAGCCTATCCTTCACTGATTGCTATGATGGTAACCTGGGCATTCGCTGTATCAGGGGGAGCTTTCGTTCCAATGCTGCTTAGCTCCATTTGGTGGAAAAAAACGACCAGGAATGGAGCGATTGCGGGTATGATCGTCGGTGGAGGAGGTTCGATTTTCTTCATCATGATGAACATCCTGAAGGAAACAGGTGTGTTTGCTGCCGGAAGCTTCGGTGCAACACTTGGTTCATTGACCTTCCCGTCCATTTTTATCGTCCCACTTAGCTTCCTGACAATCTACGTGGTGAGCATTACCGATAAAAATAAAATGCCTGTCTATGTCAATAATATTTGGGCGCGCATTCACGGTTCGGATAAACTGTCAGAACGGATCCGCATGCAAATGAAAGAAGCGGAGCAACGCGGGTAAGAGCTATAAGATGAAGGGGGCATCCCGATGAAAGTAGGACTACTACTTGAGGGATACCCCTTCTTTGTTTGTGATTGTGAAGGACACCTGTCTATTGACAGCAAGGAATACGAGAAAATACGTCGAAATAAAAAAATGAGCTGCTCGCCTGTAATAGACAGGTAAAGCATGTTATTGGCAAATGCTAAATGGGGGGATGGATATGAGCGGTATTGCTCAAACGCCACAGCCACCGTACTATGCGGTTATCTTCACTTCTGAGCGAACAGAAGGGGATCGTGGCTATGCGGAAATGGCAGACGAAATGGTAAGACTAGCATCCATCCAGCCTGGATTCCTGGGAGTGGAAAGTGCACGAGAAGGTCTGGGCATCACGGTGTCATATTGGGAGTCTCTGGAAGCGATACAAAAATGGAAACAAAATGAAAGGCATCTCATCGCACAAAAAAAAGGGAAGTCGGAGTGGTATCTCACGTATAAAACGAGAATTTGCAAGGTCGAACGAGATTACGAATTTGATTCCGCCAGTACAAGGAACGAAGGCCGATAGTCAGAACAGCCGCCCTCTTTTCATTGGGCGGTTTTATTTCCCCTATGGTCATGACTAAAAGCGGGAAAGGTGGTGTACCAATGAAGCCGGACAATTCGCGACAAGTAGCGTATTCACCATTTTTTGGTCTGCTGCTTCAAAAGAAAAAGCATTTTCTTGTTCCGATGTGTCTGATTTTTCTCATTTTTTATTTCTCTTTGCCAGTGTTGATTACCCTGAAGCCTGATTGGATGAACCGACCGGTAGTAGGAAGCATTTCGATCGCATGGATTTTTGCGACGGCTCAATGTGTAATGACGCTGCTTCTGTCTTCCATCTACATGTGGAGGGCGCGTGAGTTCGATCGGCTGGTCCAAGAGTTAAGGAATGAAGAAAGCGAGGAAGAAAAGTGAATTTGCCCTCTGTCATTTTCTTTCTTGCCGTCATCATAGGCACCTTGGCAATCACCTATTCGGCGGCTAAACGAACCGGCAACACGAGTGAGTTCTATGCAGCGGGCAATCGCTTGACGGGCCTGCAGAACGGGATTGCGATCGCCGGGGATTACATGAGTGCAGCATCCTTTCTGGGGATTGCGGGTACCATTGCGTTCTTCGGATTTGACGGCTTTATTTATGCGATCGGCTTTCTAGTATCCTACCTGATCATGCTGCTTCTCATTGCGGAGCCTCTGCACAATTTAGGTCGCTATACGCTGGCTGATGCGATAGCGGTTCGGTTTGAAAGCCGATTATTAAGGGGAATGATCGCTTGCAGCACCTTATTGATCTGCATTTTGTACATGCTGGCGCAGCTCGTCGGAGCAGGAGCTTTGATTCATCACCTGCTCCACGTAGATTACAAATTGGCGGTCATGTCCGTAGGCTTGTTGATGACGGTTTACGTCGTGTTCGGCGGTATGGTCGCTACCTCCTGGGTGCAGATTATCAAAGCGATCATGCTGTTGACGGGGACTTTTCTACTCAGTCTGATCGTACTTTCCCGTTTTGGCTGGAGCCTGACATCGATGTTTGACTACGTAAAAACGGTGACGCCTTTTCAGGAAAGGTTTTTACAGCCGGGGAATCAGCTGAATGATCCGCTGGAAGCCATTTCCCTCCATTTGGCTCTGATCCTCGGTACTTCCTGTCTGCCTCACATCGTGTCTCGACTTTTTACGGTCAAGGATGCGATCTCGACAAGACGCTCGATCTATACGGCGACATGGATTATTGGCGCTTTTTATTTGATGACGATATTTTTGGGATTCGGTGCCAGCGCTTTTGTCGGCTACGTGGCACTCAAAGAAGTTGGATTTGGCGGGAATCTGACGGTGACGTTGCTGGCAGATGTGTTGGGAGGAGAATTTTTGACTGCCTATATTTCTGCGGTCGCTTTTGCCACGATTTTGGCTGTCGTGACCGGGCTGGTTCTGTCCGCTTCCTCCGCGTTTGCCCATGATGTATATAGCCACTTGATACGCAAAGGATTGGCTTCCGAGAAAGAGCAGGTTTGGGTAGCCAAATGCTCTTCTGTAGTAGTGGGACTCGTCTCAACCTGGCTCGCCATCGGAGCAGAAAAAATGAATGTTGCGATTCTGGTCGGATTGACGTTTGCGGTAGCAGCGTCAGCGAATTTACCGATGATCTTGTCGACCTTGTACTGGCGTCGTTTTACCGTTCAGGGTGCGATCACGGGAATGGTAAGCGGCCTTCTTGCTTCAATCCTGATGGTTGTTATGGGTCCGATGGTGATGAATCCCGAGGATGGCTTGATCCTGCGCGAGCCTATTTCCGCATTGACCAATCCTGGATTAGTGTCCATCCCGTTCGGTTTCCTGGGGGCAATTGTTGGTACGCTGTGCAGTCGTCCGGCTGTGGGTGCGGACGAGCGATTTCATCAAGTTCTGTATCAGGCGCATACCGGGAAACGAATGACGAAACACAGAGAGCTGGAAAGAAAGGGTGCATAAGGAGGAGAGATTGTTCCCACTCTAACGAGAGAAGGAGGGGGAAAGATGGATTCCAAAAAAGCACTGGACGGCGTCGCTGCGCAGCCTATGGACGTATATGAGCAGACCCGAATGGCCCTTCACGATTTGGTTGCCGAATTGTGTGAGGCGATGGATGAGGATACAACGGACGTGTATAAACGCAAAGGCTATGAAATGATCGGGACTTATTATCGTGAACCTGTCAATACCGGAGAATTGATGCTGACCTTGAGCAGTGTGCTGGAAGATATCTTGTACAAGCTTGAGCTCACCCAGGAAAGCGAGCAGGTCACGATGGTGCGGGATGAATACAGTATGATGAAAAAAGACGAGGAGTAAGCGAAAGACCCTGCGAGTAGGGTCTTTTTTTACTATATAGGAAAGTATATAA
>NZ_RHHR01000033.1 GCF_003710915.1 Brevibacillus invocatus
GCTGTCCTTAGTACGAGAGGACCGGGATGGACGCACCGCTGGTGCACCAGTTGTCACGCCAGTGGCACAGCTGGGTAGCTATGTGCGGAAGGGATAAGCGCTGAAAGCATCTAAGCGTGAAGCCCCCTCCAAGATGAGACTTCCCACAGCGCAAGCTGGTAAGACCCCTCATAGACGATGAGGTTGATAGGTTCGGTGTGGAAGCGTGGCAACACGTGGAGCTGACGAATACTAATCGGTCGAGGACTTATCCACATGCTTTGGCAATCATGCAGATCCAGTTTTCAAAGAATAAACCGGACCTCCTTATCGGATTGATAAGGAGGTTTTTGTTGTAATAGCTTGCTACTCTGTTATGAATCAACTAACATGGGTAGAGCTTGTCGAATGGATAGAAGTCCAGATGCACATGATGGGATAGAAAGCCATGACGATGCAAAGGAGAGAAGAAACATGAGCATACCGTATGCTATTTTATTGGATATGGATGGCA
Organism: Brevibacillus invocatus; assembly: GCF_003710915.1. Lineage (GTDB taxonomy): Bacteria > Bacillota > Bacilli > Brevibacillales > Brevibacillaceae > Brevibacillus > Brevibacillus invocatus. The sequence continues at coordinate 494 of NZ_RHHR01000033.1, forward strand.
CCTTGCTTCAAACAGAAAAACTGTCAACACCTGCCTTTCAACGTACGTTTCAGCAGCTTCGAGAACAGGGCATGTGGGACCGTCCAACACCAGATGAAAAGGAATTGGTTAACGTTTTGGGGATGACGGTCGAGCAGGTATGGGAAAAGCTGTTGCCAGATACAAATGAAGAAACAAAGCAGGCTGCAGATCTACATTTGCTGGAGAATGAAATCCAACTGATTAAGGAACGGATTACGGATTTGTACCCAGGTGTAAAGGAAACGCTGCAGCAGCTTCATGACGACGGGTATGCATTATTTATTGCGAGCAACGGCCAGGAAGAGTATATTGAAGCCATTTGCGAAGAATACGGTTTGAAACCACTATTCACGGATCTGTACTCTGCCGGCCGTTTTCGAACGAGCACCAAAAACGATCTCGTTGCCAAATTGCTTCGTGATTACCAGATCAAGCAAGCGGTCATGGTAGGAGATCGCCATTCTGACATCGAAGCGGGCTTGACCAATGGACTATTTACCATCGGCTGCGATTTCGGCTTTGCCAAACAAGGTGAACTCGATGGTGCCAATCAGGTGATCCGTGATTTTAAAGAGCTGCTTACATACTTGCCTCCCCATAAACAATAGGCATGAAATGAATCCTTACCGATACTGTTGATATGATAAGCCACTCAGCCGAGTGGTTTTTTTCATGTGCAGAACCAGCTTCACCTTTGACCCATGCACCCGCTATCCGGTCAAAGATCACAACGAATGATCGTCTTACTGAATCAAAAGTCAAGATTCTGCCCACAATAGTACGTGTAGAAAGCAGATTCTCCACTTGCACGACCGAGAAAAACCCATTATAATAAAAGTCAAAGATAGTCAAAGTCAAAAAATCAAACACATTGGATAGGAGGCGATGACTTGCGTAACATCTCGGACATCATCGAGCAGCACTTGAAAAGCATCATAACCGAGAGCCCGAATGGATCAATCGAGATTCAGCGTAGTGAGCTTGCCGACCTCTTTCAGTGTGTCCCATCTCAGATCAACTACGTGATCAACACTCGTTTTACGGTTCAAAAAGGGTACATTGTGGAGAGCAAGCGAGGCGGAGGAGGTTACATCCGAATTCGCAAGGTGCAGATCGTCAGCAAGGCGAGACTTCAGGAGCTCCTGACCGAAGAATTGATTGGTGAGAGCATTGCCCAAAGCGTCGCATACGCAATCGTGGAGCGATTGCTGGAGGATGGATTGGTCAGTCATCGCGAAGCCACACTGATGAAGATTGCAACCTCGCGCAATGTGTTAACCATCGAGCCGGAAATTCGGGATCGACTTCGGGCAAACATTTTAAAGCAAATGATTGCAGCTATCTTGTTAAAGTAAGGAATGTGTTAGGAGGGATCGAGATGAACTGTGAGGAATGTGGAAAAAGACCGGCGACACTACATTTGACTAAAATCGTCAATGGTGAAAAAACCGAATACCATATTTGCGAACAATGTGCGCAGGAAAAAGGGGATGTCTTTACCGGCTTTCACAACTTCAGCATCAACAATCTCCTGTCAGGCTTGCTCAAATTTGACCCGATGCAAAAAAATGGGCGCGAATCTACGGCAAGCAAACCGCTTCGATGTGAAACGTGCGGTCTGACCTATGCGCAATTCAGCAAAAGCGGTCGATTCGGCTGCAGCGATTGTTACACGTTCCTGGGAGATAAGCTGGACCCGTTGTTTCGACGTATCCACGGCAATACCCAGCACATGGGCAAGGTACCCGAGAGGACAGGTGGACAATTGAAGATCCGCAAAGAACTGGAACAATTGAAAAGTGCTTTGCAAAAGCATGTCGCCAGCGAGGAGTTTGAAAAAGCCGCAGAAATGCGCGACCGGATTCGTCTGCTGGAACAAAAAATGTCTCAATCGTAACAAGGGGAGGTAAGCTGGTCATGTCCCAACAGCAGTTTATGCAAAACCCGTGGAGCAATTGGATGAAAGGAGAAGGTCCTGACTCCGATATTGTCATCAGTACACGGTTGCGTATCGCGCGAAACCTGCGCCAGCACCCTTTTCCGTTATTGGCTACGGATACCCAAGGGGAGGAAGTAGTAAGAAAGGTAACGGAAGTAAGCGATTCAGAGGCTATGCGCAAGCGGCACCGGATGCAGCTGATTCAAATGGATCAGGTCAATCCATTGGAAAAACGGGTACTCGTAGAAAAGCATCTCATCAGTCCTCATCTGGCTGAGGAATCACGCAAAGGGGCAGTTTTGTTAAACCCGGATGAATCAGTCAGCATCATGATAAATGAAGAAGACCATATTCGCATTCAAGTCCTGTTGCCTGGTTTCCGATTAAATGAGGCTTGGGAGATGGGCACGAAAATAGATGACATATTTGAAAAGCATCTGAACTATGCTTTTGACGAAAATAGAGGTTATCTCACCAGCTGTCCGACCAACGTCGGTACAGGTATCCGAGCTTCGGTCATGCTACACTTGCCCGCGCTGGTCATGACGCAGCAGATCAATAGGATCCTGCAGGCAATCAATCAGGTAGGGCTGGTTGTTCGCGGCATATACGGTGAAGGCAGTGAGGCATTGGGCAACCTCTTCCAGCTCTCCAATCAGGTTACGCTGGGGATGTCGGAATCGGACATTCTTTCAAACCTGTATGGAGTAGCAAGGCAGATTATTGAGCAAGAGCGCGTGGCTCGCAATTATTTGCTGGAGCACACCCGCATCTCCTTGGAGGATCGAATCTTCCGCTCGTATGGCATCTTGCTGCACGCGCGGACGATGGAGTCGAAAGAAGCAGCACAGCGTCTCTCAGATGTACGGCTCGGTATTGACCTTGGTGTCATTCCGAATGTGTCGCCGCTGATCTTGAACGAGCTGCTCGTCACGACACAACCGGGCTTTCTGCAACAGCACGCCGGGCAAAAATTAACACCGGAGCAAAGAGATGAACGCAGAGCGCGGTTGATCAGGGAGCGAATCAGTGCAGACTGGTCGCAGGAGGAGAATGGCAATTTGTAAGAGAACCCATAAACTATAAACGCGGTAATCATGGAGGTGTACACGTATGATGTTTGGACGATTTACAGAACGAGCACAAAAAGTACTGGCGCTGGCCCTGGAAGAAGCAGTGAGACTGGGTCACAAAGATATTGGAACAGAACACGTACTGTTGGGATTGATTCGTGAAGGAGAAGGTATCGCAGCCAAGGCATTGCAGTCTTTGGGACTGGGCCTCGACAAAATTCAGAGTGAAGTGGAGTCGCTGATCGGCAGGGGTACCGAACAGTCCGGCAGCAACTACACACCGAACTATACACCAAGAGCGAAAAAAGTGATTGAGTTGTCGATGGACGAAGCTCGCAAATTGGGCCATACGTACGTGGGCACAGAGCACATTCTGTTGGGCCTCATCCGTGAAGGGGAAGGTATCGCGGCCCGCATCATGAATAATCTGGGAGTAAGCCTGAACAAGGCACGTCAGCAAGTGCTGCAGCTTCTGGGCAGCTCGGAAATGATGGCTTCCCACCAACCTTCCGGGGGCAATCCTGCAGCCAACACCCCTACTTTGGATGGCTTGGCACGTGACCTGACGGCAATCGCTCGTGAGGGTGGTCTGGACCCCGTTATCGGCCGCCAAAAGGAAATTGAGCGCGTGATTCAGGTTCTGAGCCGACGCACCAAAAACAATCCGGTTCTGATCGGTGAGCCTGGTGTAGGGAAGACCGCAATTGCAGAAGGACTGGCACAAAAGATCGTAAATAACGAAATTCCGGAAACACTGCGTGACAAACGCGTCATGACCCTGGATATGGGTACAGTGGTTGCAGGTACCAAGTATCGGGGTGAATTTGAAGATCGTCTGAAAAAGATCATGGATGAAATCCGTCAGGCTGGAAATATCATCTTGTTCATTGATGAGCTGCACACGCTGATCGGTGCGGGTGGGGCAGAAGGGGCGATCGACGCCTCCAATATCCTCAAGCCGGCACTTGCACGCGGGGAACTGCAATGCGTAGGAGCAACCACTCTCGATGAATACCGCAAGTACATCGAGAAGGATGCTGCTCTGGAACGCCGTTTCCAACCGATTCAAGTAGATGAACCGACAGCTGAGGATGCGATCAAAATTTTGCACGGCCTGCGCGATCGCTATGAGGCTCATCACCGTGTGAAAATTACGGATGAAGCGATTGAGCAAGCAGTGAAGCTCTCTGACCGCTATATTACAGACCGTTTCCTGCCTGATAAAGCCATTGACCTGGTGGATGAAGCAGCTTCCAAGGTACGCCTCCAGTCCTTTACCGTTCCGCCTAATCTCAAAGAGCTGGAAGGACGTCTTGAAGAAGTGCGCAAAGAAAAGGATGCGGCTGTACAATCTCAGGAATTTGAAGAGGCTGCAGCACTCCGTGATCAAGAGCAGAAGCTGCGCGAAGAGCTGGACAAAACCAAGAAGGATTGGAAAGAGCGCCAGGGTCAATTGAACATGGAGGTCACACCAGAGGATATCGCGACAGTAGTGGCAAGCTGGACGGGTATTCCTGTGATCAAGCTGAAGGAAGAAGAGACAGAGCGTCTCTTGAAAATGGAAGAGATTCTACATGATCGCGTCATTGGTCAAGATGAGGCTGTCAAATCCATCTCCCGGGCAGTACGCCGTGCTCGTGCAGGTCTCAAAGACCCTAAGCGTCCGATTGGTTCGTTCATCTTCCTGGGCCCTACAGGGGTTGGTAAGACCGAATTGGCTCGCGCTGTAGCGGAAACCCTGTTCGGTGACGAGGACGCCATGATTCGTGTAGACATGTCCGAGTACATGGAGAAGCATTCCACGGCTCGTCTGGTAGGTGCGCCTCCGGGATATGTGGGCTACGATGAAGGCGGTCAATTGACGGAAAAAGTTCGTCGCAAACCATATTCCGTTATTCTGTTGGACGAAATTGAAAAAGCGCATCCGGATGTGTTCAACATCCTGCTGCAAGTCCTGGATGATGGCAGACTGACCGATTCCAAGGGACGTACCGTAGACTTCCGCAACACGGTCGTGATCATGACCTCCAACGTAGGGGCGAGCATGATCAAGAAAAATACGACACTCGGCTTTACCACAGGTGACACCGAGAGAAAATATCAGGATATGAAGGACAAAGTGATGGATGAGCTGAAAAAGAGCTTCCGTCCGGAGTTCCTCAACCGTATCGATGAAGTGATTGTCTTCCATTCCCTGGAGCAAGAGCACATCGAGCAAATCGTTTCACTGATGACAGAAGAGCTCCGCAAGCGTCTGAAAGAACAAGAGATCGATTTTGTACTGACAGATACAGCCAAGAAAATTTTGGCGAAGGAAGGCTTTGACCCGGCATACGGAGCACGTCCATTGCGCCGTGCGATCCAGCGTCATATCGAGGACAGATTGTCTGAAGAACTGTTGAAAGGTGTCATCAGCAAGGGAGACACTGTGAATATTGACGCAGAGGACGACAAGCTGGTTGTGAAGCGCCTCGAAAAGGCAAAGTCGTAAAAAGTCGAATAAACTCGCAAAAGGGTACCCCTTTTTAAAGGAGGTATCCTTTTTTTCATCCATCTGGTCATGTATGATAATGGTAGTTCAAACTAAAAACGAGGGACGATCATGTCAAAGTATAAAACGAAATACGCGTGTCAAGAATGTGGCTATGAATCACCAAAATGGATGGGAAAATGTCCGGGCTGCAACAGCTGGAATACCCTGGTCGAGGAAGTGACGGTCAAGGCCACATCGCACCGTCATGAGGGGATTGGCGGAGGTCAACGTCAAGCTCCACTACCGCTCACGCAGGTGGCCAGTGAAGAAGAACCGCGTATGGATACCACCATTGGGGAATTGAATCGGGTGCTTGGGGGAGGTTTAGTTCCCGGGTCGTTGATTTTGGTAGGTGGAGATCCCGGAATCGGCAAGTCCACCCTGTTGTTGCAAACCTCATTTGCTCTTGCTCATAAAGGCGGTAAAGTCCTCTATGTGTCTGGTGAGGAATCAGCAAAGCAGATAAAGCTGCGTGCTGATCGACTGGGCATGAAAACACCGCCTATGTTTGTATTGGCTGAAAATGATTTGGAATTGATCGAACAGCATATTAATCAAGTAGACCCCGACGTGTTGATCATTGACTCGATCCAAACTGTTTTTCATCCTGCGATTCAGTCGGCTGCAGGCAGCGTCGCGCAGGTCAGAGAAGCGACTGCCCAATTGATGCGTATCGCCAAGGGAAAAGGAATCGGAACGTTCATTGTCGGTCATGTAACCAAGGAAGGCTCGATTGCAGGACCGCGGATGCTGGAGCATATGGTGGATGCCGTTCTATATTTTGAAGGGGAAAGGCATAATACCTTCCGGATCCTGCGAGCAGTCAAAAACCGCTTTGGTTCGACAAACGAGATTGGCATATTTGAGATGAAGGATCGGGGCTTGGAGGAAGTGGCGAACCCCTCCGAGATCTTTTTGGCCGAACGTCCATTTGGGGTAGCAGGCTCCACCGTCGTTGCCAGCATGGAGGGGACGCGCCCTGTTCTGGTGGAATTGCAGGCATTGGTAGCACCAACGAGCTTTGTCACACCACGAAGAACGGCTACTGGAGTGGACCACCAGCGAGTAGCGATGATTATGGCCGTCCTGGAAAAGCGCATGGGCATGATGCTCCAAAATCAGGATGCGTATGTGAATGTGGCCGGAGGTGTGCGACTGGACGAGCCGGCAGTTGATTTGGCGATTGCAGTCAGTATTGCCAGCAGTTTTCGCGACCACGCCACGAATCCTCATGACGTGGTGATTGGCGAGATTGGCCTGACCGGGGAAGTGCGAGGAGTCTCACGGATTGAACAACGTGTGCGAGAGGCACATAAATTGGGCTTCAAGCGCGTAATAATCCCGGAGAAGAATATTCGCGGTTTAGACGCACCTGACGATATTCAGGTGATAGGCGTGAACAATATTGCAGAGGCGTTGAATGAAGTCATGAGGGGGTAGGCTGACATGCACGAGAACAGTAAACGAAATGAGCACTTCAGCGATGTGCTTCGCTTCGTTGCCCCCGGTACCATGCTTCGAGAAGGTCTTGAGCACGTCCTCAGGGCAAAAACGGGTGGATTGATTGTGATAGGATGCGGGTCTAAAATGAACGGGATGGTGGACGGCGGTTTTTCCATCAATTGTGAGTTCTCACCTGCCCACTTGTATGAATTGGCTAAAATGGATGGGGGAATTATATTAAGTGAAGATGCCAAGCGCATCCTGTATGCAAATACGCAGTTATTTCCCCCTTCCTCCATTCCGACGAGTGAAACAGGAACGCGCCATAGGACAGCCCAACGCACGGCTATCCACACGGGTCATCTCGTGATCGCGATTTCCCAACGCCGCAATGTCATCACGCTTTACAAGGGGAGCTACCGCTATGTGCTCAATGACATCAGTGTCATTTTGGCGAAAGCGAATCAGGCTGTCTCCACGCTAGAGAAGTACAAGGCCGTTCTGGAGCAGGCCATGACCAATCTGGGAGCAATGGAGTTTGAAGAACTGGTCACGCTGGAAGAAGTGACCTCCGTTTTGCAACGAATTGAGATGGTGTTACGTATTAAGGAGGAAGTGTCCAATTACATCTGCGAAATGGGCACAGAGGGCAGGCTCATCAGTATGCAGCTGGTGGAGCTGATTGCCAACATTGAGGAAGAGGCATATCTGTTGATCCAGGATTATCGTCGTGATCCGAGTTTGTCTCCAAAGGAAGTATTATTGGAAATGAAAAAACTCAGTTCCGATGAAATGCTGGAGTTGGGATCTTTCTTGCGTGTCCTCGGCTATACAGTCAATGCCAGCATGCTCGAAGAATCGATTTCACCGCGTGGCTATCGAATTTTGCAGAAAATTCCCAAGCTGCCTGTCTCGATCATTGCGAATCTAGTCGATCACTTTCACAACCTGCCGCGAATTGTGATGGCGACCATTGAAGAATTGGACGAAGTGGATGGGATCGGAGAGGTTCGAGCCAGGGCAATCAAGGATGGGTTGAAAAGGATTCAGGAGCAAGTGTTCATTGACAGGCACATTTGAAGTAGAATAGGATTAAGTCACGTTATTTTCTGTGAAAATCGTCCCCTCTTTTAGTGAAACGCTTTTCAGACATGGTAAGGGCCTTTGGGTCAACAAAACGGTTAAGGCTGTTTTGTAACAATCGATTTGCCTAGTGGACCAATCATGAGAAATGATCTGTCTTCTTCGCGAAGGAAATCAGGAGGTAGTCTATGTTCGTGAAATCGTTACCGAACATACTAACCGTAAGCAACTTGTTTTTGGGAGTACTCGCTATTATTCTTGCGTTTCAAGGTGATCATTACGTCGATTATGCTGCGATTACAGTCATCATCGGTATGCTGGCGGATGGGCTCGACGGTCGTGTGGCCCGTATGCTGAATGCCCAAAGTGAGTTTGGGAAAGAACTGGATTCATTATCGGATGTCATTACGTTTGGTGTCGCTCCTGCCTTTATCATGTACGTGGTGGTCCTGCAGGATTTTAACTGGCTGGGCATTTTCCTTACAGCGATATTCCCGATCTGTGGTGCATTGCGTCTTGCTCGATTCAACGTACAAGCTGGCGTTCCCGGCTACTTCATTGGGCTACCTATCACAGCAGCAGGTGGGGTGTTAGCGACACTGGCTCTATACCATGAAGTGTTCAATTCTACACTTCTGGCTGCCAGCATGCTGCTGCTCGCATTTTTGATGGTATCCAAAGTCAAGTACCCGAACTTCAAAAAAGTAGGCATTCCCAAGGCTGCTTATTGGATTACACCGATCATCATTGCAATCGTTGTGATCGTGGCGGTTAAATACCCACAACAGTTTCCGAAAATCGTCTTCTTGCCGCTCGCTTTTTACGCCTTGTACGGAATAAAAAAAAACGTTGACTTTTTGATTAAAAAGTTAAGCAAGCGTAAAAAGAAAGAAGAAGAATCAGTGCCATTTGAATAAAGCACGGCTCACAGAAAAAAACCCGCAGATGAAAAATGCGGGTTTTTTTGCAACCTTTTAATAGGCTTATACGTATTACGAATGAAGAATTATGTGAGATTAAACACGCCCAGCGTATTCAGCCGTTCCTTTTCCTGCTTGATGACGTCTTCCAGCTTAATATCTGTGATATTGCACAGGGCAGTCAGATAAAAAAGGTTTTTTCCCAGCTCTGCGGTGACGACATCGCGGCAGTGTTCGCACAATGGACCCGAAAAATGAGTGTCGAGATGATTTTTGTTTTCCTCCAGATTTTTGCTGGCGTCATACGTTTGTTTTTTGGCTACCACCTCAACACAGCCGCATTCGGTGATGGCTTTTGTCAGTGAACGATTGATGCGAGAAGCTGTTTCCTGCACTTTTGACATGACATCCAGAACGCTGCGATGTCTGATTAAAAGTTCCGATACCTGTGTTTGAAAATCGTCGATGTTGCGAGTGTCCATACGGTTCACCTCTACTTTAGGCTGTACTGTTCGTCGCAATTTTCAAGCCAATCGCTATTGCCATTATAAGAAGGGTTTCGGCTCGCTGTCAATTTGTGCAAAAGGAAAACACCAGTTCGATGTTGACGTTTGTTTGATAATTATGTTAAAATTTTTGGCTATTTGACATGATAAAATGAATTTTGCTATAGTGAGGGAAATAGGGTTTTACTTGTAAGCTTCTGTCAATATTAATAACAAGGAGGTGAAGGCATGGTACGCCGCATAGGAAAAATCTTTTTCGTTTTGGTTGGCGGTGGTTTGGGGTACCAGTATGGCCCAGATCTGTATAATTTGCTAGATCCATTATTGAAATTTGGAGTTGTCAGTGGGACGTCTTACATTGGTGCGGTGCTCGGTGCCATCTTGTTCTTCTTTTTAGCGAATTGGCTGTTGGATTATATTCTGAAGGTCATCCGTTGGGGAGAAGAGACACTCGTCAAAATGCCGATTGTCGATGTCATGTTCGGAGCGATGGGGTTGATTAGTGGTCTTATTGTTGCATTTTTATTATTCCTGCCCATCAGTAAAATTCCGATACCGGTAATAGGTGACTTGTTGCCGCTGGTTGTATCTGGTCTGCTTGGCTATTTGGGGTTCCAGGTAGGATTCCGCAAGCGAGACGAGATCATGTCTGTCTTTTCGATTGGTCGCAAGGATAAGAAAAAAGAGGCTGCTGGAACCACTACCAATGTGGAAAACAAAATCCTGGATACGAGTGTGATTATCGACGGTCGTATCGCCGATATTTGCCGCACAGGATTTTTGGAAGGAAGCCTGATCATCCCGGGATTTGTGCTGGAAGAATTGCAGCACATTGCAGATTCGTCTGACGTGTTGAAACGAAACCGTGGAAGACGTGGACTGGATATTCTCAACAAGATTCAAAAAGAGATGAAAGTGAAGGTCCAGATCTGGGAAGGCGATTTTGAAGAAGTGTCCGAAGTGGACAGCAAGCTGATCAAGCTGGCAAAAGTAATTAACGGTAAAGTGGTGACCAACGACTTTAACCTGAATAAGGTTTGTGAATTGCAAGGAGTCCCTGTTCTGAACATCAACGACCTGGCGAATGCGGTAAAGCCCGTAGTCTTGCCAGGTGAGGAAATGAACGTACAGGTGATCAAGGATGGAAAAGAGCACGGTCAGGGTGTCGCGTATCTGGACGACGGTACGATGATTGTAGTCGAAGGTGGCCGCGAATACATCGGCAACGACGTAGATGTCCTGGTTACGAGCGTGTTGCAAACGTCGGCAGGACGCATGATTTTTGCCAAACCAAAGCTCTTGGAAAAAGCATTGTAGAGATTTGCGGGAGAGGGAATGGATTGTGACGACAGGGGTTGTGATTGTAGCTGCCGGTTCTGGCAAGCGCATGGGCGGTCAACGAAACAAGCTGTGGCTGCCATTGGCGGGAGAACCGATATTGGCCCATACAGTACGAGTATTTGCATCTCATCCGGAGATTCAGGAAATCGTGCTGGTCGTAAGTGAGCAGGATCATGCAGATGTTCGCGCTTGGCTAGCTGAACAGAACATCCAGCTGACGGTAGTGCTGGGTGGTGCCGAGCGACAGGACAGTGTGCGCAATGGTTTGGACGCACTTACGAACAGTGCCTATGTACTCGTACATGACGCTGCTCGTCCCTTCGTTACCCCGGCTCAGATCAGTCAGATGATCAAACAGGTTCAGCGGGATCAAGCGACGATCCTGGCAGTTCCTGTCAAGGATACGATAAAAGTGGTGGGGGAGACAGGTGTGGTAGAGTCTACTCCGGCACGGGAAAGCTTGTGGGCGGTCCAAACCCCACAAGCTTTTCGTATGTCCTTGTTGAAAGAAGCTCATCGGGCTGCCTGGCAGGCGGGTAGCATGGGTACGGATGACGCGATGCTGGTAGAGTGGTTAGGGTATCCGGTTACTGTAGTGCTGGGAAGTTATGAAAACATAAAGATAACGACGCCTGACGATCTGTTGTTGGGTGAGGAGATTTTGCGCAAAAGAAAGGGAGAGTAGAAAATGCGGATTGGACAAGGTTTTGATGTGCATCAATTGGTTGAGGGGCGTCCTTGCATCATCGGAGGCATTACCATTCCTTACGAAAAAGGTTTATTGGGTCACTCAGATGCCGATGTTCTGCTTCATGCGATCACAGATGCCATTCTCGGGGCGATTGGCGAGGGGGATATTGGACGTCATTTTCCCGATACTGATGCAGCGTACAAGGATGCAGATAGTGTCAAGCTGCTGGAGCACGTATGGGCTATGGTCAAAGATCGAGGATATCGACTCGGTAATCTCGATGCAACGATTATTGCACAAGCACCCAAAATGGCTCCCTACATTCCTCAAATGCAGGAATTGATTGCACGTGTTTTGGAGGCAGAAGAGCTTTCCCAAGTAAATGTAAAGGCAACAACGACGGAAAAGCTTGGTTTTCCAGGTCGTGGAGAGGGAATCGCTGCGCAGGCTGCATGCTTGCTTGTCAAGTAGAAGGGCAAGGTGTAACATAAAACGTTAGAAACGTTTATTACGATATTCAGCCTTTTACACTCATAAGGATGGTGCTACCCATGGCGAAAGAAATTCGCACGCGTTATGCTCCCAGTCCAACTGGGCATTTACATATTGGTGGTGCGAGAACTGCGCTTTTCAACTATTTGTTTGCCAAACATCACGGCGGTTCCTTTATCGTACGGATTGAGGATACGGACCAAACCCGCAACAAGGAAAACGCAGACGAAGAGCAGATGAAAAATTTGAAGTGGCTGGGTGTTGAGTGGGAAGAAGGTACCGATGTAGGGGGAGATTATGCTCCTTACCGTCAGACTGAGCGCCTGGACATCTATCGCAAGTATATTGATCAATTGCTCGCAGAAGGGAAAGCCTATTACTGCTACGCTACCAAAGAAGAACTGGATGCTGAGCGCGAAGAGCAGCTCGCACGTGGCGAAACACCGCGTATCCTGGAAAAGCATCGTCATGTTACAGACGAGCAGCGTGCCCAATACGAAGCAGAGGGACGTGTTCCGTCTATTCACTTCCTCGTGCATGACAATCGCGAATACGTTGTCGATGATATGATTCGTGGACAAGTTACCTTCAATTCCAGTGAAATGGGCGACTTTGTCATCTGTCGTCCTGACGGTATTCCTACCTATAACTTTGCGGTTGTGATTGACGATTACCTGATGAAAATCAGTCACGTCATCCGCGGTGAAGAGCATCTGTCCAACACGCCGAGACAGTTGATGATCTATGAAGCGTTTGGCTGGGAAGCACCTCGCTTTGCTCACTTGGCGCTGATTCTGAATACAGAAGGCAAAAAGATGTCTAAACGCGACGAGAGCATCATCCAGTTTATCGAGCAGTACCGTGAGCTCGGATTCTTGCCGGAAGCGATCGTCAACTTCCTCGTCCTGCTCGGTTGGTCGCCAGGCGGAGAAGAAGAGATTTTCTTGAAGGATGATCTGATCAAGCTCTTCTCGATGGACCGTGTCAATAAATCGCCTGCGGTTTTTGATTCGACCAAAATGAACTGGATGAACAACTACTATCTGAAACGTCAGCCGTTGGACACCATTACCGATATGTGTATTCCTCATTTGCAAAAAGCTGGTTTCATCGAAGAGGTTTTGTCCAGCGAGAAACGCGCATGGGTACGCAGCATTGTTGCCTTGTATCAGGAGCAAATGTCATACTGTGCTCAAATCGTTCCGTTGGCGGCTCTTTTCTTCCTCGACGAAGTGGTGTACGATGAAGAGGCTAGAGCTGTTTTGAAAGAAGAGCAGCTGTCAGCAGTTCTGACCTCTTTTGCGAAACACCTGTCGGCAAATGGCGAATATAATGTAGATATTATCAAGGCTGTGCTGAAAGAAGTGCAGAAGGAAACGGGCTTTAAAGGTAAAGCGTTGTTTATGCCAGTTCGTGTGGCGGCTACCGGCCAGGCACATGGACGCGATTTGGCGGAAACGCTATTCCTGCTCGGTCGTGACAAAGTGCTGGCGCGCACGAACCATGTTTTGGCACACGGGGAGTAATCCCAGCGTTATTCCATATATTGAATACGACGCGATGATCAGGAGAAGTACAGGAGATGATACGTCCACAGAGAGGATGGGTAGGTGAGAGCCATCCACGTACGCTGTCTGGAAATGCCCCTGAGAGCAATGAACGGAACGCACCGGATCGCAAGCCCGATCTGTGTGCAAGTATGTGGCATCGGCTTCCCGCCGTTACCGGGATTGGAGCGAGATTGTCCTGGTGGCGATCTAAGCAGAGTGGAACCGCGGTAAATGAACCGTCTCTGTCCCTTCTTTATGAAGGAGGCAGAGGCGGTTTTTTGGTTTATGAACATCACGTAGGAGGTGGAGACCTATGTTTGCCCAGATGAAAGAAGACATTCAAGCAGTATTCGAACGAGATCCGGCAGCCCGCAGCACACTGGAGGTCGTCTTAACCTACTCAGGCTTGCACGCCATCTGGGGACACCGGATTGCGCACAAGTTTTGGAAGGCAGGCTGGTGTACTCTGGCGCGCGCTGTTTCTCAGTTCACCCGCTTTTTGACGGGTATTGAGATTCATCCGGGCGCGCGTATCGGAAAAGGCTTGTTTATTGACCATGGAACAGGTGTTGTCATCGGAGAGACGTGTGAGATCGGTGACAATGTGACGATTTATCAAGGCGTTACGCTTGGAGGAACCGGGAAGGAAAAAGGAAAGCGGCATCCGACGATCGGCAATGACGTCATTATCGCAACCGGGGCAAAAGTATTGGGCTCCTTCAAAATTGGCGATAATTCAAAGATCGGTGCAGGCGCGGTCGTCTTGCAGGAGGTTCCGCCCAATTCCACGGTAGTAGGCATCAAAGGTCGCATCGTCATTCAGGACGGAAAAAGAGTGAAATGCGATCTCGATCATGTGAATGTGCCTGACCCTGTTGCTGATACGCTTCGGCAGATGCAGAAGGAAATAGAAGGCTTGCGCAAGGAATTGGATCTTTTGAGGGAGGATAAAAAGAAGAATGAGCATTCAATTCACTAATACGATGACCCGACGGAAGGAAGAGTTCATACCGCTGGAGCCTGGCAAGGTAAAGATGTACGTGTGTGGTCCGACGGTTTACAACTATATTCACATCGGGAATTCCCGTCCGGCTATTACATTTGATACGTTGCGCCGCTATCTCAAATACCGCGGCTATGAAGTCACCTTTGTACAAAACATTACTGATGTCGATGACAAGCTGATTCGCGTAGCCAACGAGGAAGGTGTGACCGTCAAGGAGGTAGCTGATCGGTACACAGATGCCTTTAATCAGGATTTGCACAATATGAACATCTTGCCTCCTGATATCCAGCCGCGTGTCATGCAGACGATTCCGGAGATCATTGAATTTATTGAGGGCTTGATTGAAAAAGGATTTGCCTATGAAAGCGAAGGTGACGTGTATTTCCGTACCGGCCGATTTGGCGACTACGGAAAGCTCTCTCATCAGCCGCTGGATGACTTGCAGGCGGGAGCGCGGGTAGAAATCAACGAGAAGAAAGAGCATCCTCTCGATTTTGCCTTGTGGAAAGCAGCCAAGGACAAGGAAGTAAGCTGGAGCAGTCCTTGGGGAGATGGCCGTCCGGGATGGCACATCGAGTGCTCGGCGATGGCATTGAAATTCCTGGGAGAGCAGATCGACATTCACGCTGGCGGTACCGATCTGGTATTCCCGCATCATGAAAATGAGATCGCGCAATCAGAATGCTATACAGGTAAAGTATTCGCACGCTATTGGCTGCATAATGGCATGCTTAACATCAACAATGAAAAGATGTCCAAATCCCTGGGCAACTTCGTACTGGCTCGCGATCTGATTCAGCAATTTGGCGGGCAGCTGATTCGATTCTTCATGCTGCAAGGACATTACCGCAACCCGATCAATTTCAGCGATGAGCTGCTGGAGCAAGCAGCCAACAGTTTAGAACGAATGAAAACAGCCTATCATAATCTGGGGCATCGTTTGGAGACTGCGCGTGAAGTAGAGCCGAACGGCCAGGCTGAGCAGCAAGCACAGATCATCAGCGACCTGCGGAATCGTTTTATCAAGGAAATGGATGACGATTTGAATACCGCGAATGCGATTACGGTTCTGTTTGAAGTGGTGAAGGAAGCAAATCAATATATGACTTCTCAAAACGTTGGCGTACAAGAAATTCGCGCCTACAAGGAATTGCTGCTGGAGCTGACTGACGTCCTTGGGCTTATTCTCGAGCAAGAAGAGGAATTGCTGGACAGCGACATTGACGCATTGATTGTAGAGCGGACCGAAGCGCGGGCATCGCGAAATTTTGCTCGTGCTGATGAGATCCGCGACCTGCTCGCGGCAAAAGGGATTGTGCTGGAAGACACGCCACAGGGTGTGCGCTGGCGCCGGAAGTAAGGAGCTAAAGAACTGATGCAAAAAGAAGAATTAACCCGTGACCCCAATCAAACCAATCCACTCGTGCTCGCCTTTTTGGGTGATGCTACGTATGCGCATTGTGTCAGGTACCATTTGATCGCCAGGGGGCTGGTAAAACCAAACCAGCTCCACAAAACGGCGAATCGCTATGTATCCGCAAAAGCCCAAGCCAATATCCTGCTGACGCTTTTGCCTGATTTGCCAGAGGATGAGGTCAACATCGTCAAGCGCGGGCGCAATGCCAAATCAGGCTCCACGGCAAAAAATGCAGATATTATCGACTATCGTCACGCGACTGCATTCGAGGCATTGATCGGGTACCTGTATTTGAATGGAAAAGAAGAGCGGATCGCAGAAATCATGCAGCAGGCATTTGCCATTGTGGAAGGAGACACGGAACATGAGTGAAGATTGGATTGTCGGGAAAAACCCGGTGATTGAGGCCTTGCGATCGGGGCGAACGATCAATAAAATCTGGATTGCGGAAGGAACTAACAAAAATTTGATGGGTCCCATCTTTGCGTTGGCAAAGGATCAGGGTGTAATCGTAACGACAGCCAACCGTAAAAAGCTGGACACGTTGAGCTCGACGGACAATCACCAGGGCGTGATTGCATCTGTAGCAGCCTATGATTATGTAGAGGTAGACGACATCCTGCGACGTGCAGAGGAGAAGAATGAAGTGCCTTTTATCCTCTTGCTGGATGAACTGGAGGACCCTCATAACCTGGGCTCCATTCTGCGTACAGCAGATGCAGTAGGCGTACATGGGGTGGTCATCCCGAAGCGGCGTTCTGTAAGCCTGACTGCGACCGTAGCCAAGGCATCGGCAGGCGCGATCAACTACGTGCCTGTCGCTCGTGTGACCAATCTCGTCCGTACGATGGAGGAGCTGAAGGAGCGCGGAGTCTGGATCGCAGGTACGGATGCCAGCGCCAAGCAAGATTTTCGACAAGGCGACTTTACCATGCCGCTTGCCGTAGTCATCGGCAGTGAAGGCAAGGGAATCAGCCGATTGGTTCGCGAAAACTGCGATTTTCTTTTCAGTCTGCCGATGGCTGGCAACGTCACCTCATTGAATGCTTCTGTTGCTGCCGCCCTGTTGATGTATGAGGTATATCGTTCCCGATGTCCGCTACCGACTCGGGTGAAGTGATATGGCCAAACGGAAAGCCAAGCAACTGCTGATCGTGGACGGTTACAATATCATCGGTGCCTGGCCAGACTTGCGCGCGCTGAAAGACCAGGATCGCATGGATGAGGCGCGCGACATGTTGATTTCCAAAATGGCGGAGTACCAGAGCTACACAGGTACGAAGGTCATGATTGTTTTTGATGCCTACAATGTACCTGGACCGGGTCGCCAGATCGAGGATTACCAGGTTGAAGTATACTTTACGAAGAAAAAAGAAACTGCGGATGAAAAAATTGAGCAGATTGTTTCCCAATATCAACAGAAAAATCGACAAATTTACGTAGCTACTTCTGACTATACTTCCCAGCGTGTTATTTTTGGACAAGGTGCCTTGCGTAAATCTGCACGGGAGTTGTTGCTTGACATGGAAAATGCGGGCAAGGAGATCAAGCAGCAAGTCGAAAAAACACACGAGGAACGTTTCTCGAAGCGCATTTCACTGGATGATGAAATAGCGAAAATATTCGAAAAATGGCGAAGGGAATAACCTGGATTTGGTTGACGCTTTTTTACGGCATCATGTATAATAGCGTCATCTATGGAGAACGGCTGGCGGAGGGATCGAGAGTGATTGTTGACCTCAAGGAGTTGAAGCATGCCCAATATGAGCTATTGACCGACGAAGAGGTAGTCGATCTCGTTCGCGATGATGACACCGAAGCATTGGAGTACTTGATCAACAAGTACAAGAACTTCGTCCGTGCCAAGGCCAGATCCTATTTTCTTATTGGGGCTGACCGCGAAGATATTGTGCAGGAAGGCATGATTGGGCTGTACAAATCCATTCGCGACTTCCGCGGGGATAAACTGACATCGTTCAAGGCTTTTGCTGAGCTTTGCATTACTCGTCAGATCATTACGGCAATCAAGACGGCTACCCGACAAAAGCATATTCCCCTCAACTCCTACGTGTCTCTGGACAAGCCCATTTACGACGAGGACTCTGACCGCACATTGCTGGATGTGATCTGCGGAACCAAGGTGACCGATCCGGAAGAGCTGTTCATCAATCGTGAAGAGTTTGACGACATTGAGGGCAAGATGAGTGAGATCCTGAGTGATCTGGAACGGCAAGTACTGATGCTTTATTTGGATGGGCGATCCTATCAGCAGATTGCCGTCGAGCTAAAGCGTCACGTCAAATCGATCGACAATGCGCTCCAGCGCGTGAAGCGAAAATTAGAGCGTTACCTGGAAGGAAGAGAGATTCATCTGTAAAACAGAGAATCTCTTTTTTTTTTTTTTCTGTGAAAAACGTCTCGACGTTTTTCATTAAACAGGATGTGACCGCTTGCGGTCTGCAAATAAACGGTCACGACCGTTTGTTTGCGTATGGAACAATATGCATTCCTTTTGTCAAGACGTTTTGTTGACATGAGTTTTTGGGTGTGATAAATTTGTTTAGGTAGCCATAGACTCTTATCTCTCTTTTTCTATGGTTACTTTTAGGTGAAATGGTCAGGAAAAAGTAGCGGTTTTCCCGTACTATTAATCATCGGGTTTACTTTCAACAATAGCAGGTTTGAAATGAGATGGAGGTGGCAATAAATGCGAGTAAACATCACGTTGGCGTGCACAGAGTGTGGCGAGCGTAACTATATCTCGACCAAGAACAAGCGCACTACTACTGAACGTGTTGAACTGAAAAAGTATTGCTCCCGTGACAAGAAGCAAACCCTTCATCGCGAGACGAAGTAATGCTTGGCGACCAAGTCTGGGGGTGGCAATATGGGGTTCTTAGCACGAATTGGAGCTAGTTTCCGCCGTACAGGTTCTTTTTTTGGCGACGTTATGTCCGAATTGAAGAAGGTGCGCTGGCCTAACCGTAAGGAACTGACAACCTACACGATTGTCGTAATCATCACGGTTGTGCTGCTTGCTGTGTTCTTCTTTGTTATTGATTTGGGTATTTCTCGCTTGATCGATTTGATTTTAGGAAAGTAATTTTGCAAGTCTTAGGAGGGACGGACGGTTAACGTCCTGTTGGATATGGAAAAAGCATGGTATGTCGTTCATACGTACTCAGGTTACGAAAACAAGGTAAAAACGAATCTAGAGAAGCGCGTCGAATCGATGGGCATGGAAGACAAGATCTTTCGCGTTCTGGTTCCTACTGAAGAAGAGGTAGAGACCAAGGACGGGAAAAAGCGCACCGTTACGAAGAAAGTGTTTCCTGGATACGTTCTTGTTGAAATGGTGATGACGGACGACTCTTGGTATGTCGTGCGCAACACTCCTGGGGTTACCGGCTTTGTCGGATCCACGGGCGCTGGCTCTAAGCCGACAGCGCTACGTCCTGAAGAGGCCGATACGATTCTCAAGCAAATGGGAATCGAGATTCCCAAGATCAAAGTCGATTTTGCTCTCCGAGATATGGTGCGCGTCACAGATGGTCCTTTCTCCAATCGCACCGGGGAGATTATCGAGATTCACCCGGACAGACAAAAGGTCCGCGTTTTGGTGGACATTTTTGGACGTGAAACGCCGGTGGAGCTAGACTTTACACAAGTTCAAAAATTGGATTAGGATTCAGCTTGAAAAGTATGACGCTATGTGATACATTTCATGTTGTTTTAACAATCCCACAACAATATTTGGGGTTTCTTGCACTCTCACTATAGATCGGAAGTTTTCGTTTACATAAACGAGGCTTTCACCAAACGGTGGGAGGGGGCATTCCCCCGTAATAACCACATGTGAAGTAAGGAGGTGTCTTACGTGGCTAAGAAGGTTATCCGCGTAATTAAATTGCAAATCCCAGCAGGTAAAGCGAATCCTGCACCTCCAGTTGGTCCGGCTCTCGGTCAAGCTGGTGTAAACATCATGGGATTCTGTAAAGAATTCAACGCTCGTACAGAGAGCGAAGTTGGTATGATCATTCCGGTGGAAATCACCGTATTTGAAGACCGCTCTTTCACTTTTATCACCAAAACTCCTCCAGCTGCAGTTCTGTTGAAGAAAGCTGCTGGTATCGAGTCCGGTTCTGGCGTACCAAACAAAACAAAAGTTGCTACGCTGAAACGTGATAAAGTTCGTGAAATTGCAGAACTGAAGCGCCCTGACCTGAACGCAGCATCCGTGGAAGCGGCTATGCGCATGGTTGAAGGTACAGCTCGTTCTATGGGTATCGTAATCGAAGACTAATTGTCTTGGTGCAAGGGGGCACAGACGTTGTGCCCCCTGTCTGTGGGAGGATTAACCGCTACGACCACATTGAAGGGAGATTTAAAACATGGCGAAACAAGGTAAAAAGTATCAAGAGGCTGTAAAGCTGATTGATAAGAACAAAGTATACGAAGTATCTGAAGGTGTAGAGCTGGTTAAAAAAGCAGCTTCCGCCAAATTTGATGAAACTGTTGAAGCAGCATTCCGTTTGGGCGTAGACCCTAAGCGTGCTGACCAACAAATCCGTGGTGCTGTTGTATTGCCGCACGGTACTGGTAAAGTACAACGCGTTCTCGTATTCGCGAAAGGCGAAAAAGCGAAGGATGCGGAAGCAGCAGGCGCAGACTACGTAGGCGATGCAGACATGATCGCTAAAATCCAGGGTGGCTGGTTCGAGTTTGACGTTATCGTAGCTACTCCTGACATGATGGGTGAAGTAGGTAAATTGGGTCGTGTACTCGGTCCAAAAGGCCTCATGCCAAACCCTAAAACCGGTACTGTTACCTTTGATGTAACCAAAGCGGTTAACGAAATCAAAGCTGGTAAAATTGAGTACCGTGTAGACAAAGCAGGTAACATCCACGCTCCGATCGGTAAAGTATCTTTCGATGCTGACAAGCTGGCTGAAAACCTGGCTGCACTGACTGAAGCACTGAACCGTGCGAAGCCAGCAGCTGCAAAAGGTGTTTACATGAGAAACGTAACCATCAGCTCCACTATGGGACCTGGTGTACGCGTTGCTGTAAAATAATGACGCTTGACTTCCCTAGTGGAAGTTGTTAAGATAGTGCCTGTTGATGAAATGAATATGCTATGCCGTAGACAGAAGGTGCGACGCTTGCGAGAGCGAAGCTTAATATCCCTCCGAGGCGTGTAATGTACGAAAGAGGAATGGAAACCTTCCTTTTACGATAGAGCATTATGCCCTCGTGAGTCTGCGAGGGCATTTTCCTTTTTTCGAGATAGAGCACGGGAGGTGTAAACAATGGCAGAAATTCGTCCAACCGTTATTCGTGAAGAGAAAGTACAGGCGATCAACGATATCGCATCCAAACTGCGTGAAAGCCAAACTACAGTGGTGGCTGACTACCGTGGTCTGACAGTAGCACAAGTAACCGAACTGCGTAAGCAATTGCGTGAAGCGGGTGTTGAGTTCCAGGTGTTGAAAAACTCCCTGACTCGCCTGGCTACTGAGAAAGAAAGCCTGACTGAACTGGATCAATATCTGACTGGACCAAACGCTCTGGCGTTCTCCAAAGACGATGTTATCGCTCCAGCGAAGATCATTGCTGATTTCGCGAAGAAAAACGATAAGCTGGAAATCAAAGGCGGCGTAATCGAAGGTAAAGTTGTAGGTGCTGATCAAATCCAAGCACTGGCTTCCCTCCCTTCCCGCGAAGGTCTCCTGTCCATGCTTCTCTCCGTCCTGCAAGCTCCTATGCGCAACGTTGCATTGGCAGTCAAAGCAGTGGCCGAGCAAAAAGAAGGTCAAGGCGCGTAATCGCCTGATCATCTAACGAACGAAAACTAAACCTATTCCTTGAATGGAGGATTTAAAAATGAGCAAAGAGCAAATCTTGGAAGCCATTAAAGGCATGTCCGTTCTCGAACTGAACGACCTGGTAAAAGCAATCGAAGACGAATTCGGTGTAACTGCTGCAGCTCCTGTAGCTGTTGTTGCTGGTGGCGCTGCTGAAGCTGCTGCTGAGCAAACTGAGTTCAACGTAACACTGGTAAGCGGTGGCGCTTCCAAAATCAACGTAATCAAAGTTGTTCGCGAACTGACTGGTCTGGGTCTGAAAGAAGCAAAAGACCTGGTAGACAACGCACCAAAAACACTCAAAGAGGGCGTTTCCAAAGACGAAGCAGAAGCTCTCAAAGCAAAACTCGAAGAAGCTGGCGCATCTGTAGAAGTGAAGTAAGTTAGCTTCCCATATGGAAATCCCCTTGCCTTGGCAGGGGGTTTTTCTGTAGGAAAGGTCCCCCTCGAAGAGAAATGACCAGCTTCTTCGAGAGGGCTTGATAGGAGAAGCTTTTCCTGCAGGGGTTCGATCATTGTTGGTTCTGTTGTCGAGGGGGATGAGAGCCTTAGGTATTTTCGTTTTCCGGCACAAAATAAACCAACCTACCTCTAATAGGCTGCGACAGAGGTTTTCTTATCGATGAGAGAAGGTGGAATTTACATGGCAGATCACTACTACACCAATAAGCCGGGCGCTGCGCATGATGAACAGCATTTCACTTTTGATTTGCGAGGACATGAATTTCATTTCACTACGGATGCGGGTGTCTTTTCGCGGGATCGTGTTGATTTCGGCAGTCTTTTGCTCATCGAGAATATGGAAATACCCAAACAAGCACGCGTGCTGGATGTGGGATGTGGTTACGGTCCCATTGGGTTGACAGCAGCCAAGCTTGCGGATGAGGGCAAGGTGACGATGATCGATGTCAACGAGCGAGCAGCAGATTTGGCACGTCGCAATGCTGAGCGAAATGGAATTCGTAATGTAGAGATTCGTGTCAGCGATGTCTACAGCGCGGTGCAGAATGAATCGTTTGATGTGATTCTGACCAATCCACCGATTCGAGCCGGTAAGGAAATTGTCCACCGCATTTTTACAGAGGGATACGAGCTGCTAGCTGATGGCGGAGAAATGTGGGTGGTCATTCAGAAAAAGCAGGGCGCTCCGTCAGCTTTGAAGAAATTGCAGGAGACCTACCGGCAAGTAGACGAAGTGGATCGTGAGAAAGGCTATTCCATTTTCCGCGCAGTGAAATAGTCAAGGACAAAACTTTAGAAAAGTTTTCTTGACGCGAATATTCCATTATGATAGTATTATAAAATGTCAATATGGGATAAATGTCTATTTTTCAGCAATTCCCTTTCTGTCAAGCACTTTCTCGCGTTTTGCTAAAAAGAGGAATGCGCGAGTAAAAACATGGGAATTCTATTAAAATAGAGTTTCTCTGGGTTAAAAATGGTATTGCTGATTTAACCCATTTTTCATTTTTAGGTATTCGTCTGCTTGTTAGGTTGCCGAATGCCGAGTTTCTATGTGTGAAAACACAACCTGAGGGGTGAATAAGTTGGCAGGTAAAGTGATTCAAAGTGGCCGACATCGCCAGCGTCGTACGTATTCACGTATTAACGAAGTGCTGGGCCTTCCAAATCTCATCGAGATTCAGCAGAAGTCCTACCAATGGTTCCTCGATGAGGGACTGCGTGAGATGTTCCAGGACATTTCACCGATCCAGGACTTTACGGGCAATCTCGTGCTGGAGTTCATTGACTACAGCTTGGGAGAGCCGAAGTATGACGTTGACGAGTCGAAAGAACGTGACGTCACCTATGCGGCGCCTCTGCGTGTGAAGGTACGTTTGTTGAACAAAGAGACGGGAGAAGTGAAGGAGCAAGAAGTCTTCATGGGGGATTTCCCGCTCATGACTGAAACGGGAACCTTCATTATTAATGGGGCTGAGCGCGTTATTGTCAGCCAGCTTGTTCGTTCCCCCAGTGTATATTACAACACAAAAGTGGACAAAAACGGTAAGCAGACGTTTACTGCTACTGTCATTCCGAACAGGGGTGCGTGGCTGGAGCTGGAGACAGATGCGAAAGACGTGATCTATGTCCGCATCGACCGTACGCGTAAAATCCCGGTAACGGTTCTTTTGCGTGCACTGGGCTTTGGCTCTGACATTGAGATCCTCAATTTGCTGGGTGAAGATGAGTACATCAAGAATACGCTGGAAAAAGACAACACCGACTCTACGGAAAAAGCGCTGATCGAAATCTACGAGCGCCTGCGTCCGGGTGAGCCGCCGACTGTAGACAATGCGAAAAGTCTATTGGTCTCGCGTTTCTTTGATCCGAAGCGTTACGACCTGGCTTCTGTAGGTCGTTATAAAATGAACAAAAAGCTTCATTTGAAAAATCGCCTCTACAATCAGCGTCTTGCTGAAACATTGGTTGATACCGCTACAGGTGAGATTCTCGCTGATGCTGGTCAAGTGATTGATCGCCGTGTGCTGGACCGTATTGTGAATGCACTGGAAGAGAACGTTGGTTTTATTGATGTTCGTACGCATGGTGGAGTTCTCGAAGAAGATACGATTCACCTGCAATCGATTAACATATTCTCCCCGATTGAGGACGGAAAAGTCATCAAAGTGATCGGTAACGGGAATGTGGAAAAATCGATCAAACACATTACGCCTGCAGATATCGTGGCGGCAATCAACTATTTCATGAATCTCCTGCACGGTGTAGGAACGACTGACGATATTGACCACTTGGGCAACCGTCGTCTGCGTTCTGTGGGTGAGCTCTTGCAAAACCAGTTCCGTATCGGTTTGTCCCGTATGGAGCGCGTGGTTCGCGAGCGTATGTCCATCCAAGACCAGAATCAAATCACACCGCAAGCTCTTATTAACATCCGTCCGGTGATTGCTTCACTGAAGGAGTTCTTTGGTAGCTCGCAGCTGTCTCAGTTTATGGATCAGACCAACCCGTTGGCTGAGCTGACGCACAAGCGTCGCCTCTCCGCACTCGGTCCTGGTGGTTTGACGCGTGAGCGCGCCGGCTTTGAAGTGCGTGACGTTCACCATTCCCACTATGGCCGCATGTGTCCGATTGAGACGCCGGAGGGTCCAAACATTGGTTTGATTAACTCCCTGTCTTCGTTTGCGCGAATCAACGATTACGGCTTTATCGAAACACCTCGCCGTAAAGTCGATCCGGAAACAGGATTTGTTCTTACTGACATCAGCTACCTGACTGCGGACGAAGAGGATGTCTTCAACGTCGCACAGGCGAACCAACCACTCGATGATGACGGTCGTTTCGTCAATGACATGGTTATTTGCCGACGCAAAGGTGAAATCCTGAGCGTTCCACGCGATAAGGTAGACTTCATGGACGTATCGCCGAAACAGGTTGTTTCTGTCGCGACTGCGCTCATCCCGTTCCTCGAGAACGATGACGCAAACCGCGCGTTGATGGGTTCCAACATGCAGCGGCAGGCTGTTCCGCTTTTGATTCCGCAGGCACCGTTTGTCGGTACCGGTATGGAGCACAAAGCAGCACAAGACTCTGGAGTCGCGATCGTGGCGAAGCATCCTGGTCAAGTTGAACGTGTAACAGCTCGCGAAATTTGGATCCGTCGTTACAAAGAGATCGACGGCAAGCAAGTTGCTGGTGATCTCGACAAGTACAAATTGCACAAGTTTATCCGTTCCAACCAAGGTACTTGCGTCAACCAACGCCCGATCGTGAATCGCGGTGATTGGATTGAAAAAGGAGATATCGTTGGTGACGGTCCGTCCACAGAAAAGGGCGAATTGGCTCTCGGACGCAACGTGATTGTCGCGTTTATGACCTATGAAGGGTACAACTACGAAGATGCGATTTTGCTGAGTGAAAAACTGGTGAAGGATGACGTGTACACGTCTATCCATATTGAAGAGTACGAGTCTGAAGCTCGCGATACCAAGCTCGGTCCGGAAGAAATCACACGTGATATTCCGAACGTGGGTGAAGACGCTCTGAAAAATCTGGACGAACGTGGGATTGTTCGCGTAGGTGCGGAGATCCAGGACGGCGACATTCTGGTGGGTAAAGTGACGCCTAAAGGTGTGACTGAACTGACAGCAGAAGAACGTCTCCTCCATGCGATTTTCGGTGAGAAAGCTCGCGAGGTTCGCGATACTTCTCTGCGTGTACCTCATGGTGGTTCCGGAATCATCGTAGACGTCAAGGTGTTCACACGTGAAAACGGCGATGAATTGCCTCCGGGCGTCAACCAACTCGTCCGTGTCTACATCGCCCAAAAACGGAAAATCTCCGTGGGTGACAAAATGGCGGGACGCCACGGTAACAAAGGGGTTATTGCCCGTATCATGCCTGAGGAAGATATGCCATTCCTGCCAGATGGTTCTCCAGTAGAGATCGTACTCAACCCATTGGGCGTACCTTCTCGTATGAACATTGGTCAGGTATTGGAGACTCACCTCGGTATGGCGGCTAAGCTTCTGGGTATCCACGTCGCTACGCCGGTATTCGACGGAGCGCGTCAGCACGAAGTATTTGAAACCTTGGAAGAAGCCGGCTTGGACCGCGACGGTAAAACCATCCTGTACGATGGTCGTACAGGTGAACCGTTTGATCGTCGTGTAACAGTCGGGTGCGTATACATGCTGAAACTGGCTCACTTGGTAGACGACAAGATTCATGCCCGTTCTACCGGACCATACTCTCTCGTTACCCAGCAGCCATTGGGTGGTAAAGCTCAATTTGGCGGACAGCGTTTCGGGGAGATGGAGGTTTGGGCATTGGAAGCTTACGGTGCAGCCTACACCTTGCAGGAGATCCTCACCGTCAAGTCGGATGATGTGGTCGGTCGCGTGAAGACGTACGAAGCGATCGTCAAGGGAGAAAACGTACCGGAGCCAGGCGTTCCAGAGTCGTTCAAGGTATTGATCAAGGAACTGCAAAGCTTGGGTATGGACGTGAAAATCCTGTCCGGTGACGAGCAGGAGATTGAAATGCGAGAAATGGAAGACGAGGATGAGGGCAATGGCGAAAAGCTGAACCTCGTGCTTGAAGGTGGAAGCTCGGAAGCAGAGTAAGATTCCGGTACAAAGGGAGGTAACGCCCTGTGATAGACGTGAACAACTTCGAATATATGAAGATCGGCTTGGCTTCCCCCGATAAGATCCGTTCGTGGTCTTTCGGGGAAGTGAAGAAGCCGGAGACGATCAACTACCGTACATTGAAACCGGAAAAAGACGGCTTGTTCTGCGAACGCATCTTTGGACCAACCAAGGACTGGGAGTGCCATTGCGGAAAATACAAGCGCGTTCGTTATAAAGGTGTCGTGTGCGATCGTTGTGGCGTGGAAGTGACTCGCGCCAAAGTACGCCGTGAGCGGATGGGGCATATTGAACTGGCTGCCCCAGTCTCTCACATCTGGTACTTCAAAGGGATTCCTAGCCGTATGGGCTTGGTTCTCGACATGTCCCCGCGTTCCCTGGAAGAAGTGATTTATTTTGCATCTTATGTAGTCACGGATCCAGGTGATACCCCGCTCGATAAGAAGCAGCTGCTCTCCGAAAAAGAGTATCGCAATTATCGTGAGAAATACGGACATTCTTTCCAAGCGATGATGGGTGCAGAAGCGATCAAGCGTCTGCTGGCTGAAATCGATTTGGACAAAGACGTGGAAACGCTGAAGGAAGACCTGAAAACAGCTCAAGGACAGCGTCGCAATCGCGCGATCAAGCGCCTTGAAGTGCTGGAGGCATTCCGCAACTCCGGCAACCACCCTGACTGGATGGTGCTGGATGTACTGCCGGTTATTCCACCGGAGCTTCGCCCGATGGTTCAGCTGGATGGTGGACGTTTCGCTACCTCCGACCTGAACGACCTGTATCGTCGCGTGATCAACCGGAACAACCGTTTGAAGCGTCTCCTGGAGCTGGGTGCTCCTGACATTATCGTACAAAACGAAAAACGCATGCTGCAGGAAGCTGTCGATGCGTTGATCGATAACGGACGCCGTGGTCGTCCGGTAACTGGCCCAGGGAACCGTCCGTTGAAATCTCTCAGCCACATGCTGAAAGGTAAGCAAGGTCGTTTCCGTCAAAACCTCTTGGGTAAACGCGTTGACTACTCCGGTCGTTCCGTTATCGTTGTCGGACCGAACCTGAAAATGTATCAGTGCGGTTTGCCGAAGGAAATGGCATTGGAGCTGTTCAAGCCGTTCGTGATGAAAGAGCTGGTCTCCAAAGGACTCGCTCACAACATCAAGAGCGCAAAACGCAAGGTCGAGCGCGTTCAACCAGAGGTTTGGGACGTACTCGAAGACGTGATTCGTGAGCATCCAGTGCTCTTGAACCGCGCCCCCACCTTGCACCGTCTGGGTATCCAGGCTTTTGAACCTGTATTGGTGGAAGGTCGTGCGATTCGTCTGCACCCACTCGTATGTACCGCTTACAACGCGGACTTCGACGGGGACCAGATGGCTGTTCACGTTCCGTTGTCTGCTGAGGCGCAAGCAGAAGCTCGCATCCTCATGCTGGCAGCTCAAAACATCCTGAACCCGAAAGATGGTAAGCCGGTCGTTACTCCATCTCAGGACATGGTACTTGGTTCGTACTACCTGACACTGGAGCGCGAAGGCGAAAAAGGGGAAGGTACCGTTTATCGTGATCCGCATGATGCGATTGCGGCATATCAACAAGGCTTTATCAGCCTGCATACGCGTATCGCATTGCCGGCTAAGCGCCTGAGCAAAACCAGCTTCACTGAGAAACAAGAGGAAGCACTACTGGTTACCACTGCAGGTAAAGTGATTTTCAATGAAATTTTCCCTGCGGATTTGCCGTTCATTAACGAACCGACCAAGAGCAATCTGCAAAACATGGTGCCAGACCAGTACTTCATTTTTGATAAAGGCGTCGATGTGAAGGAGTTCATCAAGAATCTCCCGGATAGCGGCGCAGTGAAAAAAGGCTTCCTGGGTACGATCATCTCCGAGTGCTTCCGTCGCTTCGGTACGATGAAAACCTCCATGATTCTTGACAAGATCAAGGAACTGGGCTTTACGTACTCCACAAAAGCAGGTATTACGATTGCCGTAGCGGACATCGTGGTGCCTGAGAAGAAGAAAGAAATTCTTGATGAAGCTGACCAAAAGGTTGCGACTGTCATGACGCAGTTCCGTCGCGGTTTGATCACTGAAGACGAGCGCTATGACCGCGTAATCTCCATCTGGTCAAAAGCCAAGGATGAAGTAACCGAAGTCCTGATGAAGTCGATGGATAAGTTCAACGCAATCTTCATGATGGCGAACTCCGGTGCCCGTGGTAACGTATCCCAGATTACTCAGTTGGCTGGTATGCGCGGTCTGATGGCCAACCCGTCCGGACGAATCATCGAGTTGCCGATCAAATCCAACTTCCGTGAAGGTCTGACCGTATTGGAGTACTTTATCTCCACGCATGGTGCGCGTAAAGGTCTCGCCGATACGGCGCTGCGTACAGCGGACTCGGGTTATCTGACTCGTCGTCTGGTAGACGTTGCCCAAGACGTGATCGTTCGCGAAAAAGATTGCGGAACCGACAAAGGTATTCGTGTTTCGGCGATCAAAGATGGTAAGGAAGAGATTGAAAAGCTGTCAGATCGACTTGTCGGCCGTACATGCTTTGAGACTCTGCGCCATCCGGTAACAAAAGAAGTTATCGTGGGTCGCAACGAGGAAATCTCGGAAGAGGTTGCCGAGTATATCGAAAAAGAAGGCATCACAGAAGTATATATTCGCAACGTACTGGCTTGCCGCACTCCTCATGGAGTCTGCAAACTGTGCTACGGTCGTAACCTGGCAACAGGTGCCGAAGTGGAAGTGGGCGAAGCGGTAGGAATTATCGCGGCTCAGTCCATCGGGGAACCTGGAACACAGCTGACCATGCGTACGTTCCATACCGGTGGGGTTGCCGGAGACGATATTACCCAAGGTTTGCCGCGTATTCAGGAGTTGTTCGAAGCGCGCAATCCGAAAGGTCAAGCGGTTATTTCTGAAATCGACGGGGAAGTCGTCGACATTCGTGAAGTAAAAGACCGTCGTGAAATCGAAGTACAAGGCGAAGCGGAAAACAAAGTGTACGCTGCTCCATACGGTGCACGTATCAAGGTATCTGTTGGTACGAAGCTGAATGCAGGGGATGAGCTCACGGAAGGTTCCGTTGACCCGAAAGAAATGCTGAAGGTTCGCGGCATGCGCGGTGTATCCAACTACATTTTGCAAGAGGTGCAAAAAGTGTACCGTATGCAGGGTGTGGAAATTAATGACAAGCACGTCGAAGTAATGATCCGTCAGATGCTTCGCAAGCTGCGAGTTATTGACAGTGGAGATACTGACCTGTTGCCTGGCTCTTATGTGGAAGTTCCAGAATTTGAGCAAGCGAACACGAAAGTACTTCTTGAAGGAAAAAGCCCAGCTGTGGGTCGTCCGGTTCTCTTGGGGATTACAAAAGCGTCCCTGGAGACAGACTCCTTCCTGTCGGCAGCATCTTTCCAGGAAACAACTCGCGTACTGACCGATGCTGCTATCAAAGGCAAGGTAGACCGTCTGCTAGGTCTGAAAGAGAACGTGATTATCGGTAAACTGGTTCCAGCAGGTACTGGTATGAACCGTTATCGCAATATCAAAGTGTCCAGTGTGGCTGACTATGAAGCAGAAGTAGCTGAAAAAGAGCAACAAGAAGCCGTTTCTGTAGAGTAAACCAGGAAAAACGTCCGTCTTATGGCGGACGTTTTCCTAACTAAATTTTTTAGTATACGGGCATTGACATCTAATAGCCTACCTGCTATTATATTCAAGTGTGCCTGACATCTGTACTTTGGAGGATATGATCATCATGTCTTATGAAAAAGTAGAGCGGGCCAAGGAGTTAACCATCGGAATCAAGCAAACGATTAAAGCCGTGGAAAACCAACAGGTTGAAGCGGTATATATCGCGAATGATGCTGATCGGCGTTTGACCCAAAAAGTCGAGCTCCTTTGCAAAGAGAAGGGTGTGCCAGTCATCCATGTGGATTCCATGCGCCGATTAGGCAAGGCGTGCGGGATCGAAGTGGGAGCGGCAACGGCCGCGATTAAAAAAAGTGGTTAACGATGTTTTTGTTTGGTTATTACACGTTGCGTAATACTGGACAAGAACTTTCTATTTGACCTCAAAATGACTCACCTGGATCTGTGGTCTTGAGATTGGGTATTAAGAAGGGAGGTAACATCATGCCTACAATTAACCAATTGGTGCGTAAAGGTCGCGAGGATAAGGTTGTGAAATCGAAGTCCCCAGCTCTTCAAAAAGGGTACAACAGCTTCAAGAAAAGCCAAACCAACCAAAGCTCTCCTCAAAAACGTGGTGTTTGCACTCGTGTAGGTACCATGACTCCGAAAAAACCGAACTCCGCGTTGCGTAAATACGCTCGTGTGCGTTTGACTAACGGAATCGAGGTAACAGCTTACATCGGTGGTATCGGCCACAACCTGCAAGAGCATAGCGTCGTGCTGGTGCGCGGCGGTCGTGTAAGAGACTTGCCAGGGGTACGCTACCATATCGTTCGTGGTGCACTTGACACTGCTGGTGTGAACAACCGTAAACAAGGTCGTTCCAAATACGGTACTAAACGTCCGAAGCCAGGTCAAGCAGCTGCAGCTGCGAAAAAGAAATAAGAAAGCGCCTGTGAAGTGGCGTAGATTTATATCGAAAAGAAGGAGGGAATACGATGCCTCGTAAAGGTCCTGTAGCTCGACGTGACGTGCTGCCTGATCCTATTCACAACAGCAAACTGGTTACTCGTCTGATTAACCGTCTGATGTTGGATGGTAAACGCGGTGTAGCTCAAAATATCCTCTACAACGCATTTGACATCATTCAGGAGCGCACAGGTCGCAATCCGATGGAAGTGTTTGAAGAAGCACTGAAAAACGTAATGCCAGTACTGGAAGTAAAAGCTCGCCGTGTAGGTGGTGCCAACTACCAAGTTCCAATCGAAGTAAAACCAGAGCGCCGCACCACTCTTGGTCTGCGTTGGATGGTGAACTACTCCCGTAACCGCGGTGAGAAAACGATGGAACAACGTCTGGCTAACGAAATCATGGATGCAGCTAACAACACTGGTGCAGCTGTGAAAAAACGTGAAGACACGCACAAAATGGCTGAAGCAAACAAAGCGTTTGCACACTATCGTTGGTAGAATCCAAAACGGGTGTCTGTTTTGGACACCCTTATCTTTTTACACTCGAGTATGGAAGGAGCACACCTAATGGCTCGCGAGTTCTCTTTGCCGAATACGCGTAATATCGGTATCATGGCTCACATTGATGCTGGTAAGACGACCACGACTGAGCGTATTCTGTTCTACACCGGTCGCGTTCACAAAATTGGTGAGACGCACGAAGGTGCGGCTACCATGGACTGGATGGAACAAGAACAAGAGCGCGGTATCACCATCACTTCTGCTGCTACTACTGCTCAGTGGAAAGGCCATCGAATCAACATCATCGATACGCCTGGACACGTAGACTTCACTGTTGAAGTTGAGCGCTCCCTGCGCGTTCTTGACGGTGCTGTTACCGTTTTTGACGCAAAAGGCGGTGTAGAGCCACAGACTGAAACCGTATGGCGTCAAGCTGACAAATACGGTGTTCCGCGTCTTTGCTACATCAACAAAATGGATATCCTCGGTGCTAACTTCGATATGTGCTTGGAGCAGATCAAATCTCGCTTGGGCGCGAATCCTGTTGCGATCCAATATCCAATCGGTGCTGAAGACCAGTTCAAAGGTATGGTTGACCTTATTGAGATGAAGGCGATCATCTACACGGATGACCTGGGTAAAACATCCGACGCTGTAGAAATCCCTGCTGACCTGAAAGACAAATGCGAAGAGCTTCGTCTGGCGTTGGTGGAGGCTGCTGCAGAACAAGATGAAGAGCTGATGATGAAGTACCTGGAAGGTGAAGAACTGACTAACGATGAAATTCGTGCAGCTCTGCGTAAAGGTACAATTGGAGTAAAACTCGTTCCGGTAATGTGCGGTTCTTCTTACCGTAATAAAGGCGTTCAGCCTATGCTGGATAACGTAGTTGCGTACCTGCCATCTCCAGTGGATATCCCTGCGATCAAAGGTACTTTGCCAGACTCCGAGGACGAAGTGACTCGTCCAGCAGACGACAACGGTCCGTTCTCCGCTCTTGCGTTCAAGATCATGACCGACCCGTACGTTGGCCGCCTGACCTTCTTCCGCGTGTATTCTGGCGTATTGAACTCCGGTTCCTACGTATTAAACTCTACGAAAGGCAAACGCGAGCGTGTAGGCCGCATCCTGCAAATGCACGCAAACCACCGCGAAGAAATCCAAACGGTTTACTCCGGTGACATCGCTGCCGCAGTAGGTTTGAAAGATACGACAACTGGTGATACTCTGTGTGATGAAAAGGCTCCTGTAATCCTGGAGTCCATGGTATTCCCAGAGCCAGTTATCCACGTCGCGATCGAACCAAAATCCAAAGCAGACCAAGACAAGATGGGTGTCGCCCTGTCCAAACTGTCTGAAGAGGATCCAACGTTCAGAACCCATACAGATGAAGAAACCGGTCAAACGATCATTTCCGGTATGGGTGAGCTTCACCTGGAGATCATTGTTGACCGCATGAAGCGTGAGTTCAAAGTAGAAGCGAACGTAGGTGCTCCACAGGTAGCTTATCGCGAGACATTCCGCAGTCAAGCGAAAGTGGAAGGTAAATTCGTTCGTCAATCCGGTGGTCGTGGTCAATACGGTCACGTTTGGGTTGAGTTTGCTCCGCTCGAACCAGGTCAAGGCTTCCAGTTTGAGAACAAAATCGTCGGTGGTGTAGTACCAAGAGAATACATCCCGGCTGTTCAAGCTGGTATCGAAGAAGCAATGAAAAATGGTGTTATCGCCGGCTTCCCGCTGGTCGATATCAAAGCTACTATCGTAGACGGTAGCTACCATGACGTTGACTCCTCCGAGATGGCGTTTAAAGTAGCAGGTTCCCTCGCTTTGAAAGAAGCTGCGAAAAAATGCGGCGCTGTCATTCTTGAGCCAATCATGAAAGTAGAAGTCGTTATGCCTGAAGAGTACATGGGCGACGTAATGGGTGACCTGAACTCCCGCCGTGGTCGCATCGAAGGTATGGAAGCTCGTGCAAACGCACAAGCGATCCGTGCAATGGTGCCACTGTCCGAGATGTTCGGCTACTCCACTGTACTTCGTTCCCGTACCCAAGGTCGCGGTACCTACTCTATGGAAATTGACCATTACGAAGAAGTACCGAAGTTCATCGCTGAAGAGATCATCAAGAAATCCAAAGGCGAATAATTTCCGTGCACGACTTTATTTGGAAACCAGAAAGGTTTACAATATGGAAGGGAAACCTGAGGTAGGGTAAACCTTTCTACAAACTATAAAACCCTTATATTTAAGGAGGCTTTAGCTCTCATGGCAAAAGAAAAATTTGAGCGTAATAAACCGCACGTTAACATTGGTACTATCGGTCACGTTGACCATGGTAAAACTACCCTGACTGCTGCTATTACAACTGTATTGGCACAACAAGGTAAAGCAAAAGCTATGAACTACGCTGCGATCGATGCTGCTCCTGAAGAAAAAGAGCGCGGTATCACAATCAACACAGCACACGTTGAGTACGAAACTGAAAACCGTCACTATGCTCACGTAGATTGCCCTGGTCACGCGGACTATGTGAAAAACATGATTACTGGTGCTGCTCAAATGGACGGAGCGATCCTGGTTGTATCCGCAGCTGATGGCCCAATGCCACAAACTCGCGAGCACATCCTGCTCTCCAAACAAGTAGGCGTACCTTACATCGTAGTATTCATGAACAAATGCGACATGGTAGACGATGAAGAGTTGCTGGAACTGGTTGAAATGGAAATTCGTGACCTGTTGTCCCAATACGAATTCCCAGGTGACGATACTCCAGTAATCAAAGGTTCTGCTAAAGAAGCTTTGGATAACCCAACTGGTGAGTGGGCTAAGAAAATCGCTGAGCTGATGGAAGCTGTTGACAGCTACATTCCAACTCCTGAGCGTGCAACTGACAAGCCTTTCCTGATGCCTGTAGAGGACGTATTCACCATTACTGGTCGTGGTACTGTTGCTACTGGTCGCGTAGAGCGCGGTGTAGTTAAAGTTGGTGACCAAGTAGAGATCGTAGGTCTCGCTGAAGAAACAAAAACTACAACTGTAACTGGTGTTGAGATGTTCCGCAAATTGCTGGATTCCGCTCAAGCTGGTGACAACATCGGTGCCCTGCTGCGCGGTGTTGAGCGTAAAGATATCGAGCGTGGACAATGCTTGGCGAAACCAGCTTCCGTTAAGCCTTACACCAAGTTCAAAGCAGAAGTTTACGTTTTGTCCAAAGAAGAGGGCGGACGTCACACTCCTTTCTTTGCTAACTACCGTCCACAATTCTACTTCCGTACAACTGACGTTACAGGTATCATCCAACTGCCAGAAGGCGTTGAAATGATCATGCCTGGCGACAACACTGAGTTCACCGTTGAACTGATCGCTCCAGTAGCGATGGAACAAGGTACTCGTTTCGCGATCCGCGAAGGTGGCCGTACAGTAGGTGCAGGCGTAGTAGCTTCCATCGAAGCTTAATTGCCTATACAAGAGAGACCCGACAGCTTTATGGTTGTCGGGTCTTTTTTTCATGCTTGGATTGATCGATTATTTCAATAACTGTGATCTAAATGATTCTACAGCAGGTGACAAGCGTGTTGTGCTACAATACCAACATTGATTTGGATTGGGGATAACACATATGAAGAATAAAGAAGGCCTATTATTCCTTATGCTGGCCGTTGTGGTCACTTTCTGGGGTCTTAATGTTGTAATGGTCAAATACTTGACTACATTTCCGCCATTATTTGTCTCATCATTGCGCATGACGCTTGCAGCTGCTTGTTTTCTTCCGGTTATTGCGGCGTACCACAAGAGTTTACGACTTTCCAAGGTGGATTGGATACTGCTAGCTGGAGTGGGGGCGACATCGATCGCGCTTCATCAAATCACCATGACGATTGGCGTGCAGTATACTACGGCTGGCAACGGGTCACTCATTCTCGGTCTCAATCCATTGGCAACTGGACTGCTTGCGATGCTGTTTTTGGGAGAGGGGATGACC
The DNA here is from genome assembly GCF_003710915.1 of Brevibacillus invocatus. Classification (GTDB taxonomy): domain Bacteria; phylum Bacillota; class Bacilli; order Brevibacillales; family Brevibacillaceae; genus Brevibacillus; species Brevibacillus invocatus. Next base: position 36,579 of record NZ_RHHR01000033.1, read on the forward strand.
TGGAGAAAGGCTTTGGGAATTGGGGTTGGATTTTCGGGGGTTTTGATTGTTGTCATCTCGCAGCATGGTGCTGTACAGATGAACGGCGTGGGCGATGCCATTATGTTTTTCTCCATGCTAATGTATGTTACAGGCGGACTGTTGATTCGCAAGCTGGTAATTCGTGGTGTTCCTGTATTGTTGATCACGGCACTGGCCCAGGTGTTTGGCATGGTATTTCTCTGGTCGGTGGCATTGGTGGATCAACCTGTTTCTTATTATATGAATATCGATATTAGCGGATTTCAGTGGCTGGTCATCCTGGCTTCAGCCGTCTTTTCTTCCGCTTTAGGTACGCTGGGCTGGAATTATGGCATACGACAGCTCGGAGCAAGCCGGACGGCTATCTTTTTAAATGGCATGCCGTTTGCCAGCTTGGTGTTTGCTGCGATCTTTCTGGGTGAACGGTTGCAGCTGGTACATCTGCTTGCGTTATTTATGATTGTGCTGGGCGTATATCTGGGGTCAAAAAAAATACCACAGCCAGCTATCGGCTCACCTGTTGAATCGACGACAAAAGCGTAGGGATCGCCCCTACGCTTTTGTGTTTCTGCTTACGCTTGCTCCCACTGGTTAACCATATGATGCGCAGTGATGCGAAGACGATCAAAGATATGATCTCGAATTTCACCTTCCAGCCCCGTTCGATCCATCGCTTCCTTCATACAAGCCAGCCATGCTTCTGCCTGGACAGTGCCAATAGGGAAGCGAAGGTGGCGGGCTCTTAGCATCGGATGGCCATGCTTTTCGGTATACAAGGTAGGGCCCCCGAGAAACTGTGTAAGGAACTGATACTGCCTTTCCTTCACTTCAGTAAAATCCTCAGGAAAAAGCGGAGAAATATCCGGGTGCTGCTTTACCAGATCATAAAAGGTATCAACAAGGCGAGCCAGTACTTCTGCTCCACCAATCAATTCATAAGGTGTTTTGCTCCAATCAGACATCTGTAAAGACCTCCTTTACTCACACATTCCATCCTAGTATAACGGGTTCTTTCAATTATAGGAAGGTAAGGCCAGGAGTTGGCAGGGAATCCCGCTTGCCTTTCTAGAGTTAAATCTGTATTATAGGCAAGGTGAGTCTTGCAACGAGACTTGCTTGTACAAAAATATTGCGGGAAACACAGAAAAAACTTGCGTTGCCCAATAGATTTTAGTACAATATGTAATGTTGGTCATGGACTTGCGATGATGTGGGAGGTTGCTGACACACCCGGCCCCTTTGCCATGACCGGGGTGCAGGATATTTCCACGGAGAAATGTCTGTTTAGAAAATGGGCGAAAAAGGAGGGACTCAAATGGCAAAGCAAAAGATTCGTATTCGTTTGAAAGCGTATGATCACAAAATCCTCGATCAGTCTGCAGAAAAAATTGTAGACACTGCTAAGCGTTCCGGTGCAAATGTATCCGGTCCAATCCCGCTTCCTACGGAAAAAGCAGTTTACACAATCCTGCGCGCGGTGCACAAGTACAAAGATTCTCGCGAGCAATTCGAGATGCGTACACACAAACGTTTGATCGACATCTTGAACCCTACACCACAAACAGTAGATGCTTTGATGCGTCTGGATCTGCCATCTGGTGTAGATATCGAGATCAAACTGTAAAGTCCCAAACGCGATACACGCGCAGCCGTTGTCTTGATGAGCGTGTTACCACAAGCAACAAACCCCTGAAATGGCACCCCTGCGCATCGGTAGGGACTTGATACAACAATACTGTTTTTGTGAAATATGTACAGGAGGTGGCACAAATGACCAAAGGAATCTTAGGTAAAAAACTTGGAATGACTCAAGTTTTTGGTCCGAACGGAACAGCGATCGCTGTAACGGTCATCGAAGCTGGTTCTAACGTAGTTCTCCAAAAGAAAGATCTGGAGAATGACGGTTACGAAGCAATTCAAATCGGCTTTGAAGATAAAAAAGAACAGCGCGCTAACAAGCCGGAAAAAGGCCATGCAGCGAAAGCTAACACTGCACCTAAGCGCTTCGTTCGCGAAATTCGCGGTGTGAACCTCGGAGACTTCGAGGTAGGTCAAGAGTTGAAAGCAGATATTTTCGCTGAGGGAGATATCGTAGACGTAGCTGGTGTAACCAAGGGTAAAGGATTCCAAGGATCGATCAAACGTCACAATCAATCCCGCGGTCCAATGGCTCACGGTTCGCGTTACCATCGCGGTCCAGGTTCCCTGGGTTCTGTCGATGCAGCTCGCGTATTCAAAGGCCAAACACTGCCAGGTCAAATGGGTGGCGACAATGTTACCATTCAAAACCTGGAAGTAGTAAAAGTCATCGCAGATCGCAATCTGATTCTCGTTAAAGGCTCCATACCAGGACCGAAAAACAGTTGCGTACTGGTTTCGACGGCAGTCAAGAAGAACTAGTAAGGAAAGGAGGAACTGACATGCCGAAAGTAGCTCTTTATAACCAAACCGGTTCTCAAGTTGGCGAAATCGATCTGGCAGACAGCGTATTTGGGATTGAACCTAACAGCGCAGTTCTGTACGATGCGATCGTGATGCAACAAGCGTCCCAACGCCAAGGTACACACGATGTAAAGAACCGTTCTGAAGTACGTGGTGGTGGCCGCAAGCCATGGCGCCAAAAAGGTACAGGTCGTGCACGCCAAGGTTCCATTCGCTCTCCGCAATGGAAAGGTGGCGGTGTTGTTTTCGGACCAACTCCGCGCAAATACGGTTACAAACTGAACCGTAAAGTTCGTCGTTTGGCTCTGAAATCTGCACTCTCGACAAAAGTTCAAAACAACGAATTGCTCGTTTTGGATGCTCTGAACTTCACAGCTCCAAAAACAAAAGAAATGACAGCTGTTCTGAACAGCTTGAAAGCAGATCGCAAAGTACTGATCGTTACTTCCGAGTATGATCAAAACGTAGCGCTCTCTTCCCGTAACATCCCAGGTGCTAAGTTCGTAGATGCTGCAGGCATTAACGTTCTGGATCTGGTAGCGCATGATAAAGTAATCGTGACGAAAGACGCGGTTGCGAAAGTAGAGGAGGTGCTCGCCTAATGAAGAGCCTTCATGATGTCCTTAAGCGCCCTATCATTACGGAGCGCACCACTGACATGATGGCAGAGAAGAAGTACGTTTTCGAAGTACCTCTTAAAGCCAACAAGACAGAAATCAAGCAAGTAGTTGAAAAGATTTTTGGCGTAAAGGTTGCTGCAGTGAACACTATCCGCGTACCTGCGAAACCAAAACGCTATGGAAAATACTCCGGTTATACTTCTGAGTGGAAGAAAGCGATCGTTAAGCTGACTGATGACAGCAAAGACCTGACCTTCTACGAGGGCGTATAATCTCGACGATTCCCGAAAAGGAGGGTATTAACATGGGTATTAAAAAGTTTAAACCGACTTCTCCTTCTCGTCGCCAAATGACTGTTTCTACTTTTGAGGAGATCACTACTTCAACTCCTGAGAAATCCTTGTTGGCGCCTCTGAGCAAAAAAGCTGGACGCAACAACCAAGGTAGAATTACAGTACGTCATCAAGGTGGCGGGCATAAACGCAAATACCGCATCATCGACTTCAAACGCAATAAGGACGGTATCGTAGGTCGTGTAGCTACTATCGAATACGATCCAAACCGTTCCGCTAACATTGCTTTGATCAACTATGCTGACGGTGAAAAGCGTTATATCATCGCTCCACATAACTTGAAAGTGGGCGACGAGATTGTTTCCGGCGCAGATGCCGACATCAAAATCGGTAACGCACTGCCTCTGGAAAAAATCCCTGTAGGTACAACTATCCACAACATCGAGCTGAAACCAGGCAAAGGTGGCCAATTGGTTCGCGCTGCTGGTACTTCCGCTCAATTGCTGGGTCGTGACGGGGAGTTCGTAATCGTACGTCTTTCTTCCGGTGAAACACGCCGCATTCATAACGTATGCCGTGCAACCATCGGTCAAGTAGGAAACCAAGATCATGAGCTGCTGAACATCGGTAAAGCAGGACGTTCCCGCTGGCTGGGTAAGCGCCCAACTGTTCGCGGTAGCGTAATGAACCCTAACGATCACCCACACGGTGGTGGTGAAGGCCGCGCTCCAATCGGACGTAAAGCACCTGTTACTCCTTGGGGTAAACCTACTTTGGGTCTCAAGACTCGCAAGAAAAAGAATAAATCCGATCAGTACATCATCCGCCGTCGCAAGAAATAAGGTAGGCTGATACAATAACCGAACGCCTTTGGCGAAGGGAGGTTCACTAATGGGACGAAGCTTGAAAAAGGGTCCTTTCGTGGATGACCATTTGATGAAAAAAGTTGTCGAGCAGAATGAAAAGAACGAGAAACGCGTGATCAAAACCTGGTCTCGTCGATCCACCATCTTCCCTGATTTCGTAGGACACACGTTTGCAGTGTACGATGGCCGCAAACACGTACCTGTATACGTTTCGGAAGACATGGTTGGCCATAAATTGGGTGAATTCGCACCAACTCGTACCTTCAAGGGTCACGTCGACAACGACAAGAAGTCCAAGAAGCGCTAATTTTCTCTTGACAGAGAGGAGGTACAAAGATGGAAGCAAAAGCAGTTGCTCGCAATATTCGCATCGCGTCTCGTAAAGTCCGCCTCGTGGTAGACTTGATCAGAGGCAAGCAAGTAGGTGAGGCTTTGGCGATCCTGAAACACACGCCTAAAGCAGCATCTCCTGTAGTAGAAAAACTCCTGAAGTCGGCTATTGCAAACGCTGAGCACAACTATGAGCTGGATCCAAACAGCCTGGTAGTGAGCAAAATCTTCGTAGACCAAGGTCCTACGCTGAAGCGTTTCCGTCCGCGCGCTAAGGGTCGCGCTAGCCGCATCCATAAACGCACGAGCCACATCACAGTGGTACTAAACGAGAAATAAGAAGGAGGGATTACGTGTGGGTCAAAAGGTAAGCCCGGTAGGACTTCGGATCGGTGTCATTCGTGACTGGGAGTCCAAATGGTACGCTGACAAGGACTTCGCAACACTGTTGCACGAAGACCTGAAAATCCGCAAGTTTGTAAAAGGGCGTCTAAAAGATGCTGCAGTATCCACGATCGAAATCGAGCGCGCTGCAAATCGCGTGAACGTTACGATTCACACCGCTAAGCCTGGTATGGTAATTGGTAAAGGTGGAGCAGAAGTAGAAGTTCTGCGTAAATCCTTGACTGAACTGACTGGCAAACGCGTTCATATCAATATCAACGAAGTAAAACGTCCTGACCTGGATGCTACTCTGGTAGCTGAAAATATTGCTCGCCAATTAGAAAACCGCATTTCTTTCCGCCGTGCGCAAAAGCAATCGATCACTCGTACGCTGCGCTCTGGTGCAAAAGGTATCAAAACCTTGGTAAGCGGTCGTCTGGGCGGCGCTGACATCGCACGTTCTGAAGGATATAGCGAAGGTACTGTTCCGCTTCATACACTACGCGCTGATATCGACTACGGTACTGCTGAAGCACATACCACTTATGGTCGCATCGGTGTTAAAGTGTGGATCTATCGTGGAGAAGTCCTTCCAGCGAGAAAGAACGTCGCTACTGAGGAAGGAGGCAAGTAATCATGTTGACGCCAAAACGCGTGAAACACCGTAAACAACACCGCGGGAAAATGGCCGGTAACGCAAAAGGCGGTACCACTGTTGCGTTCGGTGAATACGGATTGCAAGCAGTAGAACCATCTTGGGTAACCAACCGTCAAATCGAGGCTGCCCGTATCGCGATGACACGTTATATCAAACGTGGCGGTAAAGTATGGATTAAAATCTTCCCTGATAAACCAGTAACACAAAAACCGCTCGAAGTACGGATGGGTTCCGGTAAAGGTTCTCCTGAGAAATGGGTAGCGGTAGTGAAACCAGGCAAGATCATGTTTGAACTTGCTGGCGTACCTGAAGAAGTCGCTCGCGAAGCAATGCGCTTGGCAATGCACAAACTGCCAATCAAGTGCAAGTTCGTGAAGCGTGAAGAAGTGGGTGGTGACGCACATGAAGGCTAATGAGTACCGTAATTTGACCACTGCCGAGCTCGAACAAAACGTTGTTTCTTTGAAAGAAGAGTTGTTCAACCTTCGTTTCCAGTTGGCTACAGGTCAACTCGAAACCACATCTCGCATCAAACAAGTACGCAAGGATATTGCTCGTGCGAAAACCATCCTGCGTCAGAGAGAATTGGGAATCGGTTAATTTAAGGAAGGAGGTTTGAACGATGACCGCAGATCGCAATATGCGTCGAACCGTTGTAGGTCGCGTCGTTTCCGACAAAATGGATAAAACCATCGTGGTTCTTGTTGAAACTTACAAGAAACATACTTTGTACGGCAAACGTGTGAAATACTCCAAAAAGTTCAAGGCTCACGACGAGAACAATACGGCAAAAGTGGGCGACATCGTGGAAATCATGGAAACTCGTCCATTGTCCAAAGACAAGCGTTTCCGCTTGGTACGTATCGTCGAAGAGGCAGTAATCGTATAAGTTAGATTTTCGGATATCAATTCCGAAAGGAGGAACAGTAAATGATCCAAACTCAGACGAGATTGGCTGTTGCTGACAACTCCGGTGCAAAGGAACTCATGTGCATCAAGGTTCTGGGTGGTTCCGGTCGCAAAACGGCGAACATCGGTGATGTTATTGTATGCTCCGTTAAATCCGCTACACCCGGCGGCGTTGTCAAGAAAGGTCAAGTAGTTAAAGCGGTTGTAGTACGTACAGTGAGCGGCGTTCGCCGTACAGACGGTTCTTACATTCGTTTTGATGAAAACGCAGCAGTTGTCATCAAAGAAGATCAATCCCCTCGTGGTACTCGTATCTTTGGACCTGTGGCTCGTGAGCTCCGCGACAAGGATTTCATGAAGATCATCTCTTTGGCTCCAGAGGTTATCTAATTGAAGCTTAATAGTTCGGTAGTTTGTTCGATAGGAGGTGCACCAAGCGATGCACGTTAAAAAAGGCGACACTGTTATCGTAAATGCGGGCAAGGACAAAGGGAAAAAAGGTCGCGTTCTCGCTGCCTATCCTAAAAAAGATCGCGTTCTGGTTGAAGGTATCAACCTCGTGAAAAAACACAGCCGTCCGTCTCAAGCCAATCCGCAAGGCGGCATTGTTACCCAAGAAGCACCGATTCACGTTTCCAACGTAGCTTTGATCGATCCGAAGTCCGGAACTGCAACTCGCATCGGTTACAAAGTGTTGGATAACGGTAAAAAAGTTCGGTATGCGAAAAAATCTGGCGAAGTAATCGACAAGTAGTCAGGTCGGAAAGGAGGACGTTCTAGATGGCAGTAAGACTGAAAGAAAAGTATTCGAATGAAATCGTGCCTAGCTTGATGAGCAAGTTCAATTACACTTCCATCATGCAAGTGCCGAAAGTAGAAAAGATCATCATCAACATGGGTGTTGGCGAAGCTGTTGCTAACGCTAAAGCCTTGGATACTGCGGTTGAAGACCTGCAAATTATCGCTGGTCAAAAGCCTGTAGTAACTCGCGCGAAGAAATCCATCGCGGGTTTCAAATTGCGTGAAGGTATGCCGATCGGTGCGAAGGTTACTCTGCGCGGCGAGCGTATGTACCACTTCCTCGACAAGTTGATGAATGTATCTCTTCCACGTGTACGTGACTTCCGCGGAATTTCTTCCAAAGCGTTTGATGGTCGCGGTAACTACACACTCGGTCTGAAGGAACAACTGATCTTCCCTGAGATCGAGTACGATAAAATTGACAAAGTGCGCGGTATGGACATCGTTATCGTTACTTCCGCGAAAACGGATGAGGAAGCTCGTGAGCTTTTGACTCAAATGGGTATGCCATTCCGTAAATAAACCCACTCGTAAGGAGGGAAGAATGTGGCAAAGAAATCAATGATCATCAAGCAACAGCGTCAGCCGAAGTTTGCTGTTCGCGCGTACACTCGTTGCGAGCGTTGCGGACGTCCTCACTCCGTATTGCGCAAATTCAAACTCTGCCGTATTTGCTTCCGTGAACTTGCTTATAAAGGTCAAATTCCAGGCGTGAAAAAAGCAAGCTGGTAATTTGAAACGGGAAGGAGGTTTTCTCTCATGGTTATGACTGATCCAATTGCAGATATGTTGACACGCATTCGCAACGCCAACATGGTTCGCCACGAGAAAGTGGAGATCCCGGCGTCCCAAATCAAGAAGGAAATCGCGCGCATTCTGAAAGAAGAAGGCTTTATCCGCGATGCTGAGTTTGTTGAAGACAACAAACAAGGGATTATCCGTGTATTCTTGAAATATGGCCAAAACAACGAACGCGTTATTACAGGTCTGAAACGCATCTCCAAGCCTGGTCTTCGTGTGTACGCTAAGAACACTGAAGTGCCTAAGGTTTTGGGTGGACTGGGTTGCGCGATCATCTCTACATCCACTGGTGTTATGACTGACAAACAAGCTCGTCAGGCACACGTTGGTGGAGAAGTTCTTGCATACGTTTGGTAATTCATAGATTGTAAAAGCACAGGAGGTGCACCACATGTCTCGTGTCGGTAGAAAACCGATCGTGGTACCTGCAGGCGTTACCCTCACTCTGAACGGAACTGAGCTGACGGTAAAGGGCCCTAAGGGTCAACTCGTTCGTAGCTTTCACCCAGATATCAAAATCAACATCGCTGAGAATGAAGTAGTTATTGAGCGCCCTAGCGACAACAAACTTCACCGTTCCCTGCACGGTACAACTCGTGCACTCGTTGCCAACATGGTAACAGGTGTATCGGAAGGCTTTACTCGTACTTTGGAACTGGTCGGTGTAGGTTACCGTGCTGCAAAAAGCGGCAGCGGAGTTACACTTTCTCTCGGTTTCTCTCACCCAGTGGAAATCACACCTGAAGCTGGTATTGAAATCGATGTACCGAACCAAACCACTTTGGTGGTTAAAGGGATCAGCAAAGAGCGCGTAGGACAAATCGCTGCTGAAATCCGCGCACATCGCAAACCTGAGCCTTACAAAGGTAAAGGTATCAAGTACAGCGATGAAGTGGTTCGTCGTAAAGAAGGTAAAAAAGGTAAGTAAGCTTCGTAGTTTCATGAGAAAGGAGGCCGCTTAATGTTTACGAAAGCTGATAAAAACAAAGCTCGGAAAAAACGTCACCTGCGAATTCGCAGACGCGTGATTGGTTCTACCATCCGCCCTCGTCTGAACGTATTCCGTTCTTCTAAACACATCTATGCTCAACTGATTGACGATGCAACTGGTGTAACTTTGGCATCTGCATCTTCTTTGGATAAAGAGCTTGGCCTGAAAAACGGGGCTAATGTGGAAGCTGCTACGGCTGTTGGCACACTGATCGCTAAGCGTGCACAAGAAAAAGGTGCGACTGAAGTGATTTTTGACCGTGGTGGTTACATCTATCATGGACGTATTAAAGCACTGGCAGAAGCAGCTCGTGAAGCTGGTCTGCAATTCTAACAACAAGGAGGGTAAGGAATGCGTATCGACCCTAGCAAATTAGAGCTCGAAGAAAAAGTAGTCGCCGTTAACCGCGTAGCTAAGACGGTTAAAGGTGGACGTCGCATGAGCTTCAGCGCCCTGGTTGTTGTGGGTGACCGTAACGGCCACGTAGGTGCCGGTATGGGTAAAGCTCAAGAAGTACCAGACGCCATTCGCAAAGCGATTGACGACGCTAAGAAAAAATTGATCCGCGTACCGATGAGAGGAACGACTGTACCACATCAAGTCCTCTGCCAATTCGGCGCTGGTAAAGTACTCCTGAAACCTGCAGCACCAGGTACTGGTGTAATCGCAGGTGGTCCTGTTCGTGCCGTTCTCGAACTGGCAGGTGTAGGTGATATCCTGAGTAAGTCTCTTGGTTCCAACAATCCTATCAACATGGTCAACGCTACGCTGGAAGGTCTCGGCCGTCTCAAAACAGCGGAAGATGTCGCGAAATTGCGCGGTAAGACTGTTGACGAGTTGTTGGGTTAATAAGGAGGGAATGAACATGGCAAAATTGCAAATCACCCTCAAACGCAGCCTGATCGGTCGTACTGTCGATCAAAAAGATACGGTAAAAGCACTGGGTCTTCGCAAAATCAATTCGTCCGTGGTGAAAGAAGATAACGCTGCGATCCGCGGTATGGTTTTCAAAGTGAAGCACTTGGTTGAAGTGAAAGAAGTAGAAGCGTAAAAAGCATTTCAATCAGTTAGGAGGTGCAACGTATGAAATTGCACGAACTGCAACCTGCAGAAGGTTCTCGTCACACTCGCAAACGCATCGGTCGCGGTATTGGTAGCGGTACTGGTAAAACTGCTGGTAAAGGTCGCAAAGGTCAAAATGCTCGTTCCGGTGGCGGAGTTCGCCTTGGCTTCGAGGGTGGTCAAAATCCTTTGTTCCGTCGTCTGCCTAAGCGCGGTTTCACGAACATCAGTCGTAAAGAGTTCGCTATCGTGAGCTTGGATGCACTGAACCGTTTCGAGGAAGGCACTGTGGTAACACCTGAGTTGCTCTTGGCAACTGGCGTAATCAGCTCCCTCCGCGATGGTGTGAAAGTCCTTGCTAATGGCGAACTGACAGTGAAGCTTACAGTTAAAGCTCACAAGTTCTCCGGTGCAGCTGCTGAGAAGATCGCTCAAGTCGGTGGAACAACCGAGGTGATCTAATGTTAGCGTCATTCACTAACATTTTTAAGATAGGCGACCTTCGTCGTAAGATCTTGTTTACTCTTATGATGCTGGTTGTCTTCCGGATTGGGACATTTGTTCCTGTTCCTAACGTAAACGTCGAGTTGTTTCAGCAGAACACAAACCAGCTGTTGGGATTGTTGAACACCTTCTCGGGTGGAGCACTGCAAAACTTCTCGATTTTTGCAATGGGGATCATGCCTTACATTACAGCATCCATTATCATGCAGCTTCTCTCCATGGACGTTGTGCCCAAGCTGACGCAATGGGCGCGTGAGGGTGAAGTTGGCCGTCGCAAAATCGCTACGGTAACTCGCTACTTCACGATTGTTCTTGGTTTGATTCAGTCGGTCGGGATGACAATTGGTTTCAACAATATGGCGCCTGGATTGCTCAATGATACATCGATTGGCAGTTATGCACTTATTGCGTTGACATTGACGGCTGGTACAGCTTTTATGATGTGGATGGGGGAACAGATTACGGAGAAGGGTATCGGGAACGGGATTTCGATCCTGATCGTTGCGGGTATCGTCGCGAACATTCCTAACGGGATTGGCACGATTTACGCTACGCAATTCGCTGATCCATCCCAAAATCTTTTCTTCAGTATCGTAAAGGTAGTGATCATCCTTTTGGTGATCCTCGCCATTGTTGTCGGGGTTATCTTTATGCAGCAAGGTGTGCGTAAGATTCCTGTGCAATACGCCAAGCGCGTTGTTGGACGCAAAATGTATGGTGGTCAATCCACGCATATTCCTTTGAAGGTCAACTCTGCAGGTGTAATTCCAGTTATCTTCGCGGTCTCGCTCGTGATGTTCCCATCGACGATTGCGCAGTTCTGGGTTGATGCTTCCGGTACTGGCTTTGCCAACTGGATCTATCAAAACTTCCAGGTAAATGCTCCAATCGGAATGGCACTTTACGCTATCTTGATCATTGGTTTCACTTATTTCTACACCTTTGTACAGATCAATCCTGTGCAAATGGCGGAGAATATGAGGAAAAATGGCGGTTACATTCCTGGTATCCGACCTGGTAAAAACACCGAGGTGTACATTTCACGTACGTTGAACCGTCTGACACTGGCTGGCGCTATGTTCTTGATGGTAATCTCCATCTTGCCGTTCTTCTTCAGTTCGCTGGCCGATTTACCACAGTCGATTTTCATCGGTGGTACTTCACTCTTGATCGTCATCGGGGTTTCTCTTGATACGATGAAGCAGATTGAAAGCCAGTTGATCAAGCGCCACTATCAAGGGTTCATCAAGTAGTACCTTGGTATTTTTCGGAAAAGCCTCTGTAAGCTTTTCTTCTTGGGACGGAGGGAATGGACGTGAATATAATTCTGATGGGACTGCCTGGAGCCGGTAAGGGTACACAGGCAGAACGAATCGTGAAAGAGTTTAACATCCCGCACATTTCGACTGGTGACATGTTCCGAGCTGCGGTTAAAAACGAAACGCCGCTCGGACTGAAGGCCAAGTCTTACATGGATCAAGGTCAACTGGTCCCAGATGAAGTAACGATTGGAATTGTGCGGGAAAGATTGTCGATGGACGACTGCAAAGAGGGTTTTCTCTTGGATGGATTCCCGCGCACCGTTCCTCAAGCTGAAGCGTTGACAGCAACTCTCGAAGAGCTGGGACGCAAAATTGATCACGTGGTCAATATCACCGTTCGTCGGGAACTCCTGATTGAACGGCTGACAGGTCGCTGGATCTGCCCTGTATGCGGAGGTAGCTACCACACACTGTTCAATCCTCCAGCGGAGGCTGGCGTGTGTGATAAGGATGGCGGCAAACTGTATCAGCGTGAAGACGACAAGCCGGAAGTGGTTGCACAACGTCTTGATGTCAACATTGCTCAAACACAACCGCTCATTGATTACTACTCCGGTCAGGAACTCCTGCGAGAAATCAATGGAGAACAAGATATCCAGGTAGTGTTTGCAGAAATACAGTCTTTGTTGCGAGGGTAATTGCGAATGATCATCCTAAAGTCGAAAGCAGAACTTGAGGTTATGCGCGAAGCTGGTCGGATCGTAGCACTCACCCATCAAGAACTGGCCAAGGCAATCAAGCCTGGTGTCACGACGAAGCAACTGGACGAAATAGCCGAGACCTTTATCAGAAGCATGGGAGCTATTCCCTCGTTTAAAGGCTACGGTGGCTTTCCAGGAAGTATCTGTACTTCAGTCAATGAAGAACTCGTACACGGTATCCCAGGAAAACGGACGTTACAAGAGGGAGATATCATCAGCCTCGACATTGGTGCCCAGTTTCAAGGCTTTCATGGCGACTCCGCTTGGACGTATCCGGTCGGCACGATTTCTCCGGAGAATCAGATGTTGCTGCGAGTAACGGAAGAATCGCTGTTCAAGGGTCTTGAGCAAGCGAGATCGGGCGCTAGGCTCTCCGATATCTCACATGCGATCCAGGTTCATGCTGAAGCTGCCGGCTTCACACTCGTTCGCGAGTATGTGGGGCATGGGATTGGGCAAAACTTGCACGAGGATCCGCAGGTTCCCAACTACGGCCCTCCGAATCGAGGTCCACGGTTGAAACCAGGCATGGTGTTGGCAGTTGAGCCAATGGTAAATGCCGGCGAACGTTATGTCCGCACATTGGAGGACAATTGGACGGTAGTAACAGTGGATCGGAAGAACTGTGCTCATTTTGAACACACCATCGCGATTACGGAAGATGGCTATGAGATTTTTACACGAACGTAAACGAGAGTTTCGGTTTTCTCCCGAAATTGTCGTCCAACGTGTCGACGATAAGTTCGTTGTGTGATCATTTCGCAAAACTCATGGTCCGACTGAAGAGCAGAAGAAAGGAGAGTTTACTATGGCAAAAGACGATGTTATTGAGGTGGAAGGAACGGTTATTGAGCCTTTGCCCAACGCAATGTTTCGGGTAGAATTAGAGAATGGACACAAGATCCTCGCTCACGTCTCTGGTAAGATTCGCATGCACTTTATTCGCATTCTACCTGGGGATAAAGTTACTGTTGAACTGTCGCCGTACGACTTGACCCGCGGACGTATTACGTACCGTTATAAATAAGAGGTTAAACCCCTAGAAAAGGGAGGCAAGAACCATGAAAGTGAGACCTTCGGTTAAACCGATCTGCGAAAAATGCAAGGTTATCCGTCGTAAAGGCAACGTTATGGTTATTTGTGAAAATCCGAAGCATAAGCAAAAACAAGGGTAAACAAGGAGGTGCTTTTTACACATGGCACGTATTGCAGGCGTTGACTTGCCCCGCGAAAAACGCGTGGAAGTTGCTCTTACCTACATCTTTGGTATTGGCCGCCCCACGTCCCAAAAAATTCTGTCCGCCACTGGCGTAGATGTGAACACTCGTGTTCGCGATCTGACAGAAGATGAAGTTGCTAAACTGCGTGAGTACATCGACAAAACCGTGAAGGTGGAAGGCGATCTCCGTCGTGAGATCTCCCTGAACATCAAACGTCTGATGGAAATCGGTTGCTTCCGTGGTATCCGTCACCGTCGTGGACTGCCAGTTCGCGGCCAACGTTCCAAAACCAATGCTCGTACGCGTAAAGGTCCACGCCGTACAGTAGCGAACAAGAAGAAGTAAAGGAGGGTAATCTGACATGGCGAAAAGAAAACAAGCGACAGCTACTCGTACCCGTCGTCGTGACCGTAAAAATGTTGAAGTTGGCGTAGCGCATATCCGCTCTACATTCAACAACACCATCGTTACGATCACTGATCCACATGGTAACGCAATCTCTTGGTCCAGCGCTGGTTCCCTCGGATTCAAAGGCTCCCGCAAAAGCACTCCATTTGCAGCGCAAATGGCTGCTGAAGCAGCAGCACGCGTAGCTATGGATCATGGCATGCGCTCCCTTGAAGTTTCCGTAAAAGGTCCAGGTGCAGGTCGTGAAGCAGCGATCCGTTCCCTGCAAGCAGCAGGTCTGGAAGTTAATATGATCAAAGACGTGACACCGATTCCGCACAACGGTTGCCGTCCACCAAAACGTCGCCGCGTGTAACTGGTTTATAACGTTCAGAACATGTCCATACTAGAATGGTAAATTCTGATTTATTTGCTTGTCATGCACGCAAACGGTAAACCGCCGGGGAAGTTCCTGAGTGGGCACGTATGCGGCCCACCCAAGAATTTCGACGTTTTGAAGGAGGGTTTGTTTAATGATAGAAATAGAAAAACCAAAAATCGAGGTTGTGGAAGTAAGCGACGACAACTCGTACGGAAAATTTGTAGTAGAACCCCTAGAACGCGGCTATGGAACTACTCTTGGCAACTCTCTGAGACGGATTCTCCTGTCTTCGTTGCCAGGCGCGGCAGTTCGTACTGTGCAAATCGATGGTGTTCTGCATGAGTTCTCGACAGTAGAGGGCGTCGTTGAAGATGTAACCGAGATCATCCTGAATATCAAAGGCCTAGCACTGAAGATCCACTCTGATGAGGAAAAAATCATCGAGATTGATGCAGAAGGCGAAGGCGTCGTCAAGGCGGGAGATATCCGTGCTGACAGTGATGTGGAGATCTTGAACCCTGATCTTCATATTGCAACGTTGGCGAATGGCGGTCGACTACACATTCGTATGACAGCAGGACGTGGTCGTGGATATGTTCAAGCAGACGGAAACAAATCGGAGGATCTGCCTATTGGTGTGATTCCGATTGATTCCATCTACACGCCAATCAAACGCGTGAACTATCAAGTGGAAAATACCCGTGTAGGGCAAATGACCAACTATGATAAGTTGACGCTGGAGGTTTGGACGAACGGCAGCATTAGTCCGGAAGAAGCCGTGAGTCTTGGCGCCAAAATCATGACGGAGCACCTGAACTTGTTCGTCGGTCTGACGGATGAAGCGAAAGATGCAGAAATCATGGTTGAAAAGGAAGAGGACAAAAAAGAGAAAGTTTTGGAGATGACGATCGAAGAACTGGATCTTTCTGTTCGTTCCTACAACTGCTTGAAGCGTGCCGGTATCAATACCGTGCAAGAGCTGACGCAGAAAACCGAAGAGGACATGATGAAAGTGCGCAATCTGGGTCGCAAATCTCTGGAAGAAGTGCAAGAGAAGCTGGCTGAGCTCGGCTTGTCATT
Source organism: Brevibacillus invocatus (assembly GCF_003710915.1). GTDB lineage: Bacteria > Bacillota > Bacilli > Brevibacillales > Brevibacillaceae > Brevibacillus > Brevibacillus invocatus. Next base: position 52,353 of record NZ_RHHR01000033.1, read on the forward strand.
GCGCAGCGACGACTAGGGAAGAGATTCACCCAAGGACACCATTTGTTCTTTCGGTATCCCTAATAGGGAGTACAGATCTGGTTTTGCTGACATAGAAGCATACAGCATCTAGGCAGCATGGTCAGCGTGAAAAGGGAGGTTAAGAACATGGCATACCGTAAATTGGGTCGTCGCAGTGCGGCGCGTAAAGCGTTGTTCCGCGACTTGGTAACTGACCTGATCATTCACGAGCGCATTGAAACTACTGAGATGAAGGCAAAAGAACTGCGCCCAATCGCTGAGCAAATGATTACGCTGGCGAAGCGTGGAGACTTGCATGCTCGTCGTCAAGTAGCTGCTTTCGTTCGTAAAGAAGTAGCCAATGAAGAAGGCCGCGATGCAGTTCAAAAACTGTTCGATGAAATCGCACCTCGCTTCAAAGAGCGCAACGGTGGATACACTCGTATCCTGAAAACCGGTCCTCGTCGTGGGGATGCTGCTCCAATGGCGTTCATCGAATTGGTTTAATTTCACAAATAAACTGGTCGTTTGACCCGGGAATGGGACACAATCTCTGACCTGGAAAACTACCGCGAAAAGGGTGGGGGCAGATCTGGTCATAGGCTGGACTCTGATTCAACCCTTTTTTCTACTTTCTAGAAGTTCCTATTCGTTAACGCGATAACGGAGGAAAGTAAAAGAGAGTACATTGGCCATGGAGAGCCACGTATATCTCGATTCTCACCTGGGCTTGAAGATGTCGAGGGATGTGACTGACTCATGAAACCGGAGAACTTGCTGACATTTTCAGATGTCACTTTTTCCTATGATGGCGAAGAAGGTCAACGGGTAAAGGTACTGAAGGGAGTCGATCTCTCGATTGCCAAAGGATCGTTTGTTTCGGTTCTCGGTCACAATGGTTCCGGCAAATCGACTTTGGCAAAATTGATGAACGCTCTACTTCTTCCTGAGGGTGGAAAGATACTGGTCAGCGGTGTAGATACCAAAGATGGTGAAATGATTTGGGAAATCCGCCGACATGTGGGGATGGTCTTTCAGAACCCGGACAATCAAATAGTTGGTGCAACAGTAGAAGACGATGTTGCCTTTGGCCTTGAAAATATGGGGGTAGATCCAAAGGAAATGCGCAATCGCATTGACGAGGCTTTGCTTTCAGTAGGCATGGAAAAGTATGCGCTGGCACAACCATACCGTTTGTCTGGAGGACAAAAGCAGCGTGTCGCGATCGCCGGTATCATGGCGATGCGTCCCTCCGTCATTATCTTGGATGAGGCTACAGCGATGCTGGACCCACAGGGGCGACAGGAAGTCATGCACTTGGCTAGACGGTTGAACCGGGAAGAGGGAATCACGGTTGTAAACATCACGCATTTTCCCGAAGAAGCGATCGATTCAGATCGGGTAATCGTGATGGAAAACGGTGAAGTCTTGATGGAAGGGCACCCGGCTGAAGTATTCTCCCAGGTAGACAGGCTACAGCAAGCAGGCTTGGACGTACCCTTTGTAGTACGAGTACGACATGAACTGATTGCAAAGGGATATGATCTTCCGTTTGAACTGCATCAAGAGGAGCTGGTGGAGCACCTATGCAGATTACTTTTGACCAGGTAAGCCACATGTACGGCAAGGGAACGCCATTTGAACGGCTGGCCTTGCAAAATATTTCGCTGACGATTCCTTCAGGTGCGTTTGTCGGGATAATCGGCCAAACAGGTTCTGGGAAATCGACGTTGATCCAGCATCTGAATGGTCTCTTAACTCCCACTTCTGGCAAAATTACCATCGGGGATGTAGTGATTACCCCTTCTCAGCGAATTCCGCATGCTCGACGCAAAGATATCGGGCTTGTTTTTCAATATCCTGAACATCAATTGTTTGAAGAAACAGTTGCCAAGGATGTCTGCTTTGGTCCGCTTAACTTTGAGCTTCCTCCGAATATGGCAGAAGCTAGGGCGCGAGAAGCGTTGGAGATTGTTGGTCTTGACTACGAAACGATGAAAGACAGATCGCCTTTTCAATTGAGCGGCGGGCAGATGAGGCGTGTAGCGATTGCCGGGGTTTTAGCGATGCAACCCAAGGTACTTGTACTCGATGAGCCGACTGCTGGTCTAGACCCTGCAGGGCGCAAAGCGATCCTGGAAGGCATTCACCGCATTCATCGTGAGCAGAAGCTGACTACCTTGTTGGTCACACATAGCATGGAGGAAGCTGCGCGTTATGCTGACCTGATGCTGGTGATGGCAGGTGGTGAGCTGGTGATGCAGGGGAGACCGGAAGAGGTATTTCAGCAGGCAGAGTTGCTCCGAACTTTGTCACTGGACGTACCGGAAACCGTATCCTTCATCTCCCGTATCAATCAATCGCTGCCGGACAAAGAAAGCCTACCGACCACGCTGTATCGGGAAGAGGAGCTGATTGCTCATTTGCTGGAACGACTGTCCGCGCCAAAGGAGTGCTAGGGCATGCTGCAGAATATCGCTATCGGCCAGTACGTGCCGGGACAATCGTTTCTCCATCGGGCTGATCCACGGAGCAAGCTGCTTTTTATCGTACTGTTTGCGACGCTGGTTTTTTTAGGTAACAACACCATTACGCACTCGATTCTCATCGGGTTTACCCTATTTACGATTCTGCTTTCCCGGCTCTCATTCACCTATATCCTGAAGAGCTTGAAGCCCGTTTGGTTTTTAATTCTCTTTACCGTCATTCTCCATATATTTATGACGAAAGGCGGAACCGTCTACTATCAATGGGGCAGCTTTACCATTGAAGAGCAAGGCGTACGACAGGCCATCTTTATTTCCATTCGTCTGGGGCTTCTCATCCTCTTCAGTTCATTGCTTACCTTGACTACGTCTCCGATGGATTTGACGGAAGGTTTGGAGCGACTGCTGCGGCCATTTGGACGCATAGGCGTGCCGGTGCATGAGATCGCACTCATGATGTCGATTGCTCTGCGATTTATTCCTACGCTCATGGAAGAGACGGACAAGATCATCAAGGCACAGACAGCAAGAGGCGCCGACTTCACGAGCGGTAATTTGGTCAGAAGAGCGAAAAATCTGATTCCGATTGCCATTCCGTTGTTTATCAGTGCGTTTCGACGTGCTGAGGAGTTGGCTCTAGCGATGGAGGCTCGAGGATATCGCGGAGGAGTTGGCAGGACGCGACTCAATAAGCTGCAGTTTACGTGGCGCGATGTCGCGATCGCTGTAGTAGCTGCGGCCTTGACGTTTGTGATTTGGTGGTGGCGAACATGAGATTAAAATGTGTCGTTGCCTATGACGGTACTGATTATAGTGGCTTTCAGGTGCAGCCTGACCAGATTACTATTCAGGGTGAGATCGAGGCTGCTCTTCAGCGGATTACCGGAGAAGAGATTCAGGTATACGGATCAGGACGAACAGATGCAGGCGTCCATGCACGAGGACAAGTGATTCATTTTGATACCGGTAGCCATATTCCACTGGACAAATGGCGCTTTGTACTGAATAATCAACTTCCCGATGCTATTGTGGTTCGTTCTGTGGAAGAAGCGGATGAGTCCTTCCATGCTCGTTTTGATGTGCAGGTGAAAGAATACCGCTATTGCATCGATAACGCTCCTGTAGCAGACGTATTCCGCCACCGGTATGCCGACCACATTCGCTTTCCGCTGGATGTGGAAGCGATGCAACAGGCGGCACGCCATCTGGAAGGAAAGCACGACTTTACGTCCTTCTGCTCAGCCAAGACGTATGTGGAGGACAAGGTGCGCACTGTATATCGGGTGAAGGTAGAGCGGTCCGGTCACGAGGTTTGGGTGACTTGCCGAGGCAATGGTTTTTTGTACAACATGGTTCGCATTATCGTAGGAACCTTGGTTGAGGTCGGACAGGGCAAAAGAGCCCCTGATGAGCTAAAAGAAATTCTGTTGGCTTGCGATCGCGAGCGAGCAGGGAAAACAGCTCCGGCCAAAGGTTTGACGATGTGGGAAGTCTACTACGGGACGAACATTTCCAAAGATTAGTCTTGAAGCAGGCACTTGACTCTGACACCTCTATGTAGTACGATATTCCTTGGTATTTTAACCCCGCCTAGCCCCACTCTAGCCCCGGGAATTAAAAGACAAGATCGTGTTAATATGGAACACCTGGAGAAGTTGCTCACCCGTTACAGTTTGCAATTTTCTCTTTCAAACGTTTGTTTATAGCATTGTGTTAGGTAAGATATTTAGGAGGGACAAACATGCGTACCACATATATGGCGAAACCGCTCGAAGTAGAGCGTAAATGGTACATCGTTGACGCTGAAGGTCAAACGCTGGGCCGTCTGGCTAGTGAAGTAGCTTCGATCCTGCGCGGTAAACTGAAACCAGAATTCACTCCTCACGTTGATGCTGGCGATTTCGTAATCGTAATCAACGCTGACAAAGTGAAGCTGACCGGTAACAAACTGCAAGACAAGATCTACTACACTCACTCCCTGTATCCAGGTGGTTTGAAAAAGACAACTGCTGGCGATATGCTGAACAAAAAGCCAGAGCGTATGTTCGAAATCGCTGTAAAAGGCATGCTGCCTAAAAACAGACTGGGACGTCAAATGTTCACCAAGCTGAAAGTATACGCTGGAACTGAGCATCCACATGCAGCACAAAAACCAGAAGCTTGGCAAATCCGCGGTTAAGGTAAAGGGAGGAAATATACGTGGCACAAGTACAATACTACGGTACAGGTCGTCGTAAGCACTCCGTAGCACGTGTTCGCCTGGTTCCAGGTGAAGGTCGCATCTTGATCAACAAACGTGAAATGGATACTTACTTTGGTTTGGAAACGCTGAAATTGATCGTGAAACAACCACTCGTATTGACTGAAACACTGGGTCGCTACGATGTATTGGTTAATGTAAACGGTGGCGGAACCACTGGTCAAGCTGGTGCAATCCGTCATGGTGTAGCTCGTGCGCTGTTGAAAGCAGATCCGGAATTGCGTGGCGCTCTGAAACGCGCTGGCTTCCTGACTCGCGATCCTCGTATGAAAGAGCGTAAAAAATACGGCTTGAAAGCTGCTCGTCGCGCACCTCAATTCTCCAAGCGCTAATTGCTTACAAGCAACGACATTTACCCCTGGCCATCATCGGTCAGGGGTTTTTGCATGCTCGGGATGGGAAGAGGGGTACTAGTGTTGTTTGATACCTTCTACAGCTGCTATGTACAGGGTTTGAGCTTGAGCTGTATTCTCTATCCAATCCCGATGGTCATATTTGTCCACGTTTGTCCATATGATGGAACGAGAATGGGACAAAGGGGACGGTAGACAGTGACACGAAAAGGATTAGGCTGGATACTGGCTTTTGCTTTACTTATGGTGCTGTTCACCTATGAAGCTCCCGATCGCTCTTCTTGGACGGCATGGTCGCTTCCATTGACAGGGACAGTCATTGCGATTGATCCAGGTCATGGGGGAAAGGATGGAGGCGCTGTTTCAGCAGAAGGAGACGTGGTGGAGAAGGATGTGACGCTTGCCATCAGCATGTATTTGCGTGACTTTCTTCAGCAATCAGGGGCGTATGTCATTATGACCAGAGAAGAGGACAAGGACTTGGCCTCGCCAGAAGCTGATCAAAATCGCAAGCGTAAATCCGAGGATATTCGCAACCGGGTAAAGCTGATCAACGAGAATGCACCTGACTTTTTGGTTAGCATTCATGTCAATTCCATTCCTTCCCCCAAATGGTCGGGAGCGCAGACTTTTTATTCACCAGCCTTCAAAAAAAGCGAAGAGATGTCCTATCTGATCCAGGACGAAATTAAGCGTGTGATGGAGAATACGGATCGGGTGCCAAGTAAAACGGAAAAAGTGTTCCTGATTCGTGAAGTCACTTGTCCAGCAGTTTTGGTTGAAGTAGGCTTTGTCAGCAACTCGAAGGAAGTCGAGCAGCTGCGTTCCGTCGATTACCAAAAAGCGATGGCAAATGCGATTTATCAGGGCATATTAAGACAGTATGCGGGGGAAAAGGTTCCAACTGCACCGTAAGTGGGCCTTCCCGATGTTCCCGGGATATGAGTATGCTATAATGAACGCGCATACCTTTCAAATCGTGAAAATACTTGCTTAGGAATAGATGGGGGGAACAAAATGTTAACGAAAGAAAAGGTACTGGAAGCTTTACGTGATGTAAAAGATCCAGAAATTAACCGCAGTCTGGTTGAACTGAACATGATTCGTGACATTCAGATCGAGGGGAACACCATCAGCCTTACGGTGGTTCTGACGATTACAGGCTGTCCGTTGAAGGCAAAAATTGAAGATGATGTCGTATCGGCTTTGCGTGCTCTTGGTGCTGAAGAGGTGAGGCTGCAATTCGGAGCGATGACAGACGAGGAGAGAGCGGCGCTGAGCGCTCAATTGCGCGGCAGTCAGGCACCGAAAGCGACTCCGGGTCAGACGCCTTTGCTGAATCCGATTTTGGACAAGGAATCCACTACGACGTTTATTGCCGTTACCTCTGGTAAAGGTGGCGTGGGTAAGTCCACCGTAACGGTAAACCTGGCCGTGGCTTTGGCACGCCTGGGGAAAAAAGTAGGTATCATCGACGCGGATATCTACGGCTTCAGCGTACCCGACATGATGAACATCGAGCAGCGTCCGACTGTCATTGGAGAAACCATTTTGCCTGTAGAAAAGCAAAATGTGAAAGTGATGTCGATGGGCTTTTTTGTAGAAGACAACGCACCGGTTATCTGGCGTGGACCTATGCTGGGTAAAATGCTCCGCAACTTCTTTACTGAAGTTCACTGGGGAGAAGAACTGGACTATTTGCTGCTGGACTTGCCTCCAGGTACAGGTGACATGGCGCTTGATGTACACACTATGATTCCGCAAAGTATGGAGATTGTGGTGACGACACCTCACCCGACCGCTGCATTTGTAGCTGCACGTGCGGGGGCAATGGCAAAAAGAACCGGACATGAAATTCTGGGGATCGTCGAAAACATGGCATGGTATGAAGCCAAAGACGGCACCAAGGAGTATGTGTTTGGCCGTGGCGGCGGAGCCAAGCTGGCCGAGACGCTGACTTGTGATCTGTTGGCGCAGATTCCGTTGGGGCAACCGGAAAATCATCCGTCTGAGCCAGATTATTCGCCATCCGTGTACAAACAGGATAGTGCGATCGGTCAAATCTACATGGATATGGCCAAACGCGTGGAACAGAAATGTGAAGGTACAACCAAGTAAGAAGATAAAAAGGTGGGCTCCATACGAGCTCACCTTTTTGGTTACCGTACAAGGCGGTACGCTTATTGTGAACCTCCGCCTCCACCCTCACCCCCACTACCCGAGCCTTGCCCTTTTTTCTTCGATTTCAGTTCCTTTGGCTTTGTCATTTCTTCCGTTGCCTTGGTCATCAAATGCATCATTTCAGCTTGGAACAGCGGACTTTGCAGCGATTCCTTCATGATTTGCATGGTTTGCTGGCGATATGCCGAGCTTTTCATTAATTCCATCAGATTTTTTTCAAACTCCGGATCCTTCATGACGCTGACCAGTTCTTTCTGGTACTCTGGGTCTTTCATTAAGTCCTTCATCAGCTTTTTTTGTTCTTCTTTCATTGACTTCGCCAAAGTACTGGCAAATTTGGGATCTTTAAAAGCCTCTTTAATGTGGGTGCTATTCGGATTTGTCATGCTCTGAATGAGGGTCGTACGTACAGTGGATTCATCAAGCATGATATTTTGCTTGAATTTCTCGTCCTTCATCATTTTTTCCACAGACTTTTTGGCTTCTTCCGTCTGCATAATGTCCAGCACCATGTCTTTCATGCTTTTATAATCTGGCTGAGAACTTTGTCCTTGACCGCCAGCTGTACATCCTGTCATGAGCAGGCAGATGATGAACAACAACCAAGAAGGGAAAGCCTTTTTTCTCATGGGTTGGACACCTCCTTCTTTACTTTTGCCTATGAGTAACGTGTGCATTTTGTTTTGTTCTTACGCTAGTATTTTCTTTCTTGCATTGGTACAATCATAAACGATGTGGATAGGAGGGAATGTTAGGTGAGTTTGCGCAAATATGGCTGGCTTTTTATCACCACCCTGCTGCTTGGCGGTTTGGGTGGGATTCTAGTCGCCATTATTTTTGATTTAGAAAAGCTGACGGAAGGGAGCATGGGCAACTTTTTCGTCGGGATGCTCATGTACTTGTTGTATGGTATGACGATCAGCATTGTTTCTCAAATGGGATTTTTTGCATATATGACCGTCAATTACTTTGCAAAAACCCTCGTTCGCTCCCCATCCTTGTGGAGAAGCATACAGATATTTCTCGTGGTGTTTGTTTTTTTTGATATGATTTATTTGCGTTATAATTCACTTGGACAAGACGGTTCGATCTGGCCGTATTTCATTGAGCCGATCATGCTGCTCATCGTAGCGGTAGTGACTGCCTACGGTAAAGTGAGCGTAACCAATCGTACGGCGTGGGTGCCGACGCTTTTCTTCATGTTTGTCGTCACAGCATTGGAATGGATCCCAGCGCTTAAGGAAAATAATGTTCACGCAACTTTATCGATGCTTGTACCGTTATTGTTTTGCAACGTGTGGCAAGTCATGCAACTACATCGCGTATTAAAACAGGAAAGCTGACCTCGTCCGGAGGCCAGCTTTTTATTTTGATGTGATGAATGGAGAGGCTATTTCACTTCTTGGCTTTTTACATCTGCACCTGAAATCAATTCGGATACGGTGACGAACTCGTAGCCTTTGCCGCGCAGCTTTTCAATGATAACAGGAAGTGCCAGATGTGTTTCCTTGCTGGAATCGCTGGCATGCATCAAAATGATATCGCCAGGATGAGCTTTGGATAATACATTGTTTACGATCACGTCTTTTCCTGGGTTCGTCCAGTCATGAGAATCCGTGTCCCATTGAATTACTGAGTACTTCAGTTGATTGGCGATTGTCAATACGCGTTTATCGATATCACCGTTGGGCATGCGAATGAGAGTAGGCTTTTTGCCTGTCATTTCGGTCAGAATGGAGTCCGCCAGACGAATTTGGGAGCGGATTTCTTCATCGGTGTATTTGGTGTAAAAATCATGCTTGTGGCCGTGCGAGCCAATTTCGAAGCCGTCCTGCTTGATTCGTTTGACTGTGTCCTGATGCCGTTGGCTCCATGCAGAGGAGAGGAAAAAGGTTGCTTTTACATTCTTTTCCTTTAAAATATCCAGAATGGGCACGGCTCTCGTCTCTCCCCAGCTAATGTCAAAAGTAAGGGCGATCTTCTTTTCTTTCGTGTCCACTTTATAGATCGCATGTGGGGACTCTTCCTGGTCAGCAAAGGCTGCGATCGAATCGCGTTCTTGGTACCCAAGTGCGATTGCCAACAGGAGAGTGGTACAAACGATCATGATTTGTTTTAATCGCTGTGCACTGACGACGAAGATATATCTCATGAAAAGCACCTCCTTTGTCCGATATCAGTTTATGCGTATCAGACAAGGATATTCTTTGGTCTATCGACTATTGATGAGGTAAAATGAATATAGTGGAATTATTCGGGGATGAAGGAGCGTGCTTATGAAAAGTCAGCTAAGAAGACTTTGGGCAGATAATCGACGTTATTTTCTCGCCTCCGCCTTGCTGTTCTTAGGCGGAATGTTGATCGGATACATGCAATCGGCAGCGGTCCAGGAGATGGTGAATCAGCTTTTGGGCCAATTGAAGGAAGTGGTGGACCGCATACGCGAGAACGGTGGAGGAGCTTTTGCTACTTTCTGGGCTATCTATACAAACAATGTGATTAGTGCGTTGATGATGATGGCGATGGGCTTGTTTTTTGGGGTCTTTCCCATTTTTGGCATGCTTGCGAACGGAATTCTGCTTGGGTTTATTCTCTCCACCTACAGTACAGCAGGAATAAATCCATTGCTTGTGTTTGCTGCAGGAATTTTGCCACACGGGATCTTTGAACTGGCAGCTGTATTCTTTGCTGCTGGGATAGGGATTCGCTTGGGTGGACTGGTCCTTCGCTCCATTGGCTTGCTGTTTCAGCCTGGGAAAGGGGAGCGGGTAAAAAACGATTGGTATGACACCCTCAAGCAATTTCCAGCAGCCGTACTTCTGGTGATCGTGCTGCTTCTTGTAGCGGGTGTTGTGGAAAGTGTCATTACCCCGATGATTCTGGAGGCCGCATTAGGGGAACAACTAGAACAATTGAGGTTGCTGAAATAACTCCTAGTAAGTCCATAAGTAAAGCCTTCCTAAACGGAAGGCTTTTATTTTTGAATACAGCAGAATTATGTTGGAAAAGATAGTGGGGTAGACTCGTTAGATGGAGGTCGATTTTGTTGCTGGGGTTTTTGTTTCATTCCAAAGAAGTACTGGAATTAGAGTATCTTTTAAAACGAGAGCTGGAAGAAATGCTGCTTGATTTTAGTGATAAGCGCATTGATTATTTAGTGAAAAGAGCTATGGAGGAACGATACTCGATCCTGTTCCGCATGTACGCTAGGATCGCATCCCCTACGGAGCTTTCCAAGTATGTTAGAAGGAAGAAACTCGAGGAAGAGAATTTTACTTAAAATCTTTTTTGAAAAACGTATTGACTCAACCATATGGAACGTGATAGATTAGTTCTTGTCCTTAAGACGACGTAACGAAATAACAACGAGTTGACGGACACTTGCTCTTTGAAAACTGAACAGCGAAAGCGTTGATGAGTCTATCATGATTTGCCAGCTTTGAACC
>NZ_RHHR01000034.1 GCF_003710915.1 Brevibacillus invocatus
GATGTGAACAGCCGTTCCTTGATGAATCTGACCTTCCGAGTCAAGGATGAGGAATTGGAGAAAAAATTCCTCGCCGAAGCCAAGAAAGAAGGCTTTGTAGGCTTGAATGGCCACCGTTCTGTAGGTGGATGCCGTGCTTCTGCTTACAACGCGGTTCCGTATGAAGCATGCAAGGCATTGAGCCAGTTTATGGTTTCGTTTCAACAAGCAAATAGCTGATATTCGAAAGAGACCCTCTTGTAGGGTCTTTTTTTGTACTATCGGAAAGTTTAAGTGCGCTAAAGCGTTAAAGAGATTAGCGGAAGATAGTATAAGTGCAACTAAGGCTCCGCCAAAAGCTTGGCGTAGCCAAGTTTTCTAATGGTGCAGGACGCAAGCTGCACAGACTGGCAACGAGGGCGACAGCGGCACTCAGGTAGGCAAGCTTGGAAAAGCCGGCGACCTGATAGATGGGACCGCCCAGATAAGCACCCAGCGTCATGCCGATATACATGCCTGTTATGTTCCAGGCCATGATCAAACCCAGATGGTGCGGGTATTCTACAGAAAGGCGCGATTGATAGGCTGGCACAAAAGCATAGCCGCCAAAATCCCAAGCAAATAGAAGCAGATAGAGCCAACCCGCATATTGATACAAGAGCCCAACAGCACCAAGAAGCACTACCAACCCCAACAGACTGGCAGACGAGACGTTCTTTGCTCCCCATCTGTCCGCCATGCGTCCGCCGTTCAGACTGCCGAGCATCGCACCCAGTCCGTAAGCGATCAGGGAAGAGGCGAGCTGTGAGGAAGTAAGCTGGCTGTCCTCTGTCAGGGCAGTCCCCAGATAGGTATAGACGGCATACATTGCCGTCGCCCAGAAAACGGTGACCAGCACAGAACGCAGCATCAGGCTTGTAGGCGCTGGGGCTATGCGGATAGCGATCGGGGCGGAACGTTTTTGTTTGGGCCATATGACGAGATTGACCCATGCGAGAAAAAAACTGAGAGACGGAAGTATCGGAGAAACGATAAAGACATCTGTCCCCACAATAAATAAAGTGGAGGCTCCTGTTACCAGCCAAGAGATTTCCTTGTTCACCATGAAACCGTTCACTCCTCAGCGAATAGGCCTTGTTACCAGTTATATGGAGCCAGATGCCCTTGGTGTCTAGATTTCACCTCCTGTGCCAATCTCGTATTTCATGCAGATGACACGCCCCAGCTTCGGTGTCACCCGCTCCTCATACACCGAAAAGCCAAGCTTTTCATAAATAGGAATAACGACTTGGTTCTTTTCCAACACTGCCAGATGCAGGGAGGAATAACCGTTCTCCGCATACCAGTCAATCAGGATGTCGAGAAATTCACGGGCGTATCCCTTCCCTTGATAGTGATGATCAAGCATGATCAATCCGAGCCAGGCCTGCTCGTCACGGGGATTGCGCAGAATAAATTGACTGATGCCGACGAGGGCGTCGCTGCATTGCTCTCTCAGCATGACGCTGTAGGAATCCGGAAAAGCGAGATTGTCTTTGTGATCCTGTTCGACGGTCTCCAGGGTGACAGTACGGTTTCCAAAGGCGTATTCCATGTAGTCGGGATTGGAATTGTAAAGACCCAGAAGCTCTGAAAAATCGTCAGGCGTGACAGGTACAAAATAAAGGCGATTGCTCGCGGATGGAAATGGGGTAGGCATGAAGGAACCTCCTTATGAAATTAAATATTTATCTAATTAGATATTAATCAAAATAAGGGAAGTGTCAAGCGTCCTACTGCGTTTTCTACAGTTAAGGGAATTCCCCGATACACATTCCCGCCTGTTCACTCTACAATAGCGATAGAATGTTTCTAGGAAAGGGAGGAGCGCATGAGTACGTTGTGGGAAGAACCGGGCCAGGCAAGTGAAGCAGTCTCTTTGATGGAGTCTATCTTTGCCAACGTAAGTGATGCGATCCTGGTGGTAGATGAGGCAGGCGTCATTGTGCGGGCGAATGCTGCACTGGAGCGAATGACTGGCTGGACCACCGAAGAGTTGATAGGAAAAAAACACATTTGCGAACTATGTCTGGGCATGGCGACTTGTATGGAAGATTCGACGTGTGCCGATTGTTTTTTCAAACAGGTGCAGATGCCGTCTTTTGAGATGCGCCTGCGAACCAAAGATGGACGAGAATACCCGGTAACCGCCAGCTCGGCAAGGCTTCCAGAGGAGTCCAAAAATAAAATCGTCATGATTATCCGCGATCTGTCTGTCCAGCAACGGACCGAAAAGGAGCGGAATCAGTACAAGCTGACCCATTTTGCGATCCAGGCTCAGGAAGAGGAGCGCAAGCGGATTGCCCGTGAGCTGCATGACGGAGTGGGACAGGCGCTTTACAGCATTCTGGTCGGGTTGAATGTGATTGGGCAGGACAATTTGACGGATCCGATCAAGCAGCATGTGAACGACCTCCTGCAAATGACGTCCAAGGCGATGGAGGAAGTGAAGCGCATGGCCTTGGAGCTGCGGCCTTCTGCGCTGGATGATCTGGGTCTTTTGCCAGCGCTTCGCTCGCTGATGAAGCGGGTGGAAAAAAGCTTTCACATCCAGGTGGAAATGCATGTACAAGGGGAGAAACGTCGGTATTCGGCTGCGATGGAAACAGCCTTGTACCGCATCGTGCAGGAAGCGATGACCAATACAGCCAAGTATGGCAAAGCCAGTCAGCTGGGGATCGTCTTTGAAAACAGGGAAAAGGAAGTCGTCGTGACGGTTGTAGATGACGGGGTCGGCTTTGATGTGGAGCAAGCCTTGAATGCAGGAAAAGGGCTCGGGCTGTTCGGCATGAGAGAGCGTGCCCAGCTCTTGGGCGGAACCTTCGATATTCGCTCTGCACCGGATGACGGCACGACTGTAATTATCCGAATTCCAGTGCCAAAGGAGGGAACGGAAGATGACCATTCGCGTATTGGTAGCTGACGACCATGCCATTGTACGGTCAGGTCTGGGGATGTTGATTGATGCCCAGGAAGGGATGCAGGTAGTCGGATTCGCAGCAGACGGGAAGGAAGCCTGTGAAAAGGCGATGGAGCTGCGTCCAGATGTTGTGCTCATGGATTTGAGCATGCCGCCAGGGGAGAACGGACTGACTGCTACAGCCAGACTGAAGGAAAACGCGCCGCAAATCCAGGTGCTGGTGCTGACCATGCATGATGATGAGGAGTATTTGTTCCGTGTGCTGCAAGCAGGAGCGGCAGGATACATTTTAAAAAGCGCTCCTGATCTGGATTTGATCCATGCGATCCGCACTGTCCATTCGGGAATGGCGTATCTCTACCCTTCGGCAACGAAATCGCTGATCGAGGAATTTCTGCACATGGTGAAGAACGGTGAGGAACAGGCAAAGTACGAAATCCTGACCGACCGCGAGAAGGAAGTGCTCGTCTTGATTGCAAAAGGCTTCAGCAACAAGGAGATTGCCGAGCAACTGGTCGTGTCGGTCAAGACAGTCGAGTCTCACAAAGCGCATATCATGGAAAAGCTGCACCTGCGCACACGTCCAGACCTGGTTCGCTATGCGATCAAAAAAGGCTGGCTGGATTTTGAATAAGGAAAGAATGGGATCAAATCCTTTGTGAAAGCGACCTTTGCGGGTCGTTTTTTTACGATAGGAATTTTAAAGTTTTTGGGATAGCCGAAAATGCCATGTTTTTTAATGATGGAAAAAGGGCATATCCCTCCAACCGCAGTGGCGGGCAGGAAACAGGAGAAAACGCTCCAGCTTCTTGGGCTACCAGCAGGGGAGACTCACTGCCCGACTCCATGAAAAAAACGAAACCGCGTCCAAAGCAGCCGTCTCCGAGGAGTCTCTCAGGGGTGGATGCTTAAAGGCGTGTTTCTTTTTTTTCACTCCGTATCGGTAGGTAGCCCAAGGATCTTCGCGTATTTCTCCTGTTTCCTGTGGACAGCTTTGTTTTAGCCCCGTTTTTGATTATTTAAAACCTGCTACGAAGCGAGTGCCAGCAAGGTATTAACTTAGATCAAGCCATTAAGCTGGTGAGAGAAAAAAGAAGAAAATAGCGAAAGTCTTTGGGTTTCCCTTTTTTGATGGAGCTGGGCAGGGATGACCCCCAGCAGGAGTCCCAAGAACTTGGAGCGTTTTCTTCTTTTTTCTCTCCTCCACCAAAGCACGACTGATTCCTTTGCATCGAAACAGCCCGTCCTTCTCTTATGTCCATAATGTGACAAAATTTAGGGAATATCAGGAGGTTTCCCGACCATTATAGGGGATTTCCCTGAATTACTTCCTCCATGCTCCGCAGGTAGAATGAAGGCGTAAAGAACAACGCCTCTGATGATCGGACGGAAGAAAGGAGCGTAAGCGTGATGGAGACACAACCAAACACCCAGCGTGATGTGAAAAAGGCACCTCAAACCAAGCCGCATCAGGAGAATCTAAAAGGGACGTTTGCTGCCGTAATAATCGTGGGACTCATTATTCTCGTTAGCTGGTTCGGCATCTTCGGACTTTTCCTGGATCGGGCGTAAGAGAGGACGTAAGGGAGGTTAGGGATCATGCATTTACACCGTTATGAAAAAATTTGGTTGATTTTGGGTGCTGGCGGACTAGCGCTGTTCATCCTGCTATTATGTATCAATGCTTTTGCGATGGGAATGGCACCGCCCAGCAATATGACCATGATCGATCCGACCAAGGTGACGGAAACACCACCGTTTGACAACCCTGGTCTGACAAAGGTGGGCGATCAGGAGTATGACGCCTACATGACTGCCTTCGCTTTCGGGTTTGCTCCCAATAAGATGGAGGTGCCGCTTGGTGCAAAGGTCAATTTTCATGTGACCAGTCCGGACGTCATCCACGGCTTCCAGATACCAGGGACCAACGTGAACTTCATGGTTTTGCCAGGACATATCAGTTCAGCGACCTATACATTTGACGAACCTGGTGAATTTCTGATTCTTTGCAATGAATACTGCGGAGCCGGTCATCAGGTGATGGCGACTACGATTATTGTGAAATAAGGTAGGTGATCGAGATGAATATCTTGCAAAAGGGTCAAATCCAGGAGGCAGCCGTTGATCGTCCTGCTGCCCGACTCAGTCTGGCGTATGTTTGGGTGGCGTATATCGCATTCGGTGTCGCAGCACTAGCAGGTATGCTGCAGGGCATGGTGCGTGGAGGAATCATGGAGCTGCCGAGCTGGATGAACTACTATCAAATTTTGACTGCGCACGGCGTATTAATGGCACTTATTTTTACAACCTTCTTCATCATCGGGTTCCTCTACTCAGGGGTAGCCAAAACGACAGGCGGGACTTTGCACGGCTCAGCACTTGGCTGGGGATGGTCAGGCTGGATTCTGATGGTCATCGGTACCTTGATGGCGGGCGTCATGATTATCCTGAATGAAGCCTCTGTCCTGTATACGTTTTATGCACCGCTCAAGGCTTCACCGGTCTTTTATATCGGAACGGCTCTGGTTGTCGTCGGCAGTTGGCTGGCAGGCTTCGGGATTTTCTCCCGCTACCGCAAATGGAGACGCTTGAACAAAGGACAAAACTCTCCGCTGTTCTTGTACATGTCTGTTACTACGTACATCCTGTGGATCGTCGCAACGATTCCCGTAGCGATTGAGGTATTGTTCCAATTGATTCCCTGGTCGCTCGGCTGGACGCCTACAATCAATATCATGCTAAGCCGCACCTTGTTCTGGTTCTTCGGACACCCATTGGTCTACTTCTGGTTGCTGCCAGCTTACATTGCCTGGTATGTCTGCGTACCGCGCGTGATCGGCGGCCATGTGTTCAGTGACTCGCTGAGTCGGCTTGCTTTCATCTGTCTCTTGCTCTTCTCTATCCCGGTCGGATTTCACCACCAATTGATGGAGCCGGGTATTTCCGAAGGGTGGAAAATGATTCACGTCATCCTGACCCTGATTGTGGTGGTTCCTTCCTTGATGACTGCCTTCTCCATGTTTGCGATCTTTGAGACAACAGGACGCAAAAAAGGCGGAGTTGGTCTCTTCGGATGGTTCAAAAAACTGCCTTGGACCGATGTGCGCTTCTTCGCACCGTTTATGGGGATGCTTTTCTTTATCCCTGGCGGAGCAGGGGGAATCATCAATGCAAGTAACCAGCTAAACGCGGTTGTCCACAATACGATCTGGGTAACCGGTCACTTCCACATCACGGTCGGAGCGGCTGTCGCTCTCACTTTCTTCGGTGTCAGCTTCTGGCTCGTTCCGGTATTGACCGGTCGCACGCTGACTCCGACTGCCAACCGGATGGGGATGGTGCAAACGGTCTTCTGGTCGGTAGGGATGTTCATCATGTCGGCTGCCATGCACACCATGGGGCTGGAAGGCGGACCTCGCCGTACGGATTACACGACTTACATGGATCACCCATTAGCCTTGGGCTGGATGGATTACCAACGCGTGATGGCGTTTGGCGGTGGTCTGCTCTTCGTAGCCGCGGTCCTGTTGATCCTGATTCTGCTCTATCTCACCTTTATGGCGCCAAAAGGGCATACGGAATATCCGATTGCCGAGACGGAGGAAGCTCAGCCTGTACCGCGCATTTTGGAGCGTTGGACCGTCTGGGTAGGCGTTCTCGTGGTACTGATCGTGCTGGCATACGGTTATCCGATCATGGAGCAAATTCAGCACCAAGCACCGGGTTCTCCGCCGTTCCGTACCTGGTAGGAGGGCTGCAAGTAAAAAAGAAGGGGCTGTCCCATTGGGGGATAGCTCCTTCTTTTGGCTAGGCGACTGAATTATGCGCTTACTGTATCGATCATCATCGTCACAAACACGATCATCAAATAATTGATGGAGATGAAAAAATTCGTTTTCGCCCACTTTTCCTCTTCCTTCGCACTGAAGCCGTATAGCGTGTGGACGAGCCACACCAAGGCCAGCACGATCGAGATGACGAGGAAATAGATGCCGACATAGTCATAGGTGTACATCAGGATGGAAGCAGGAAAAAGCAGCAAAATATAGGGAATCATCTGCTTTTTCGTGCGAGTGATTCCTTTTACGACCGGTAGCAGCGGAAACCCAGCCGCCCGATACTCTTCGACACGGCGGATGGCGAGGGACCAGAAATGGGCAGGCTGCCACAAGAACAGCAGAGCGAACAAAATCCACGCGCCCGCATCCAGCTCACCGGTGACGGCACAATAGCCAATGACCGGAGGCAGGGCACCGGATATACCACCAATAGAGGTGCTCCAGGTTGAATGGCGTTTCAGCCAGAGCGTATAGATGACATCATAGACAAAAATTGCGAGAAGTCCGAGCCATCCGACCAATGCATTGACCAAGCCAAACAGGATACTGATCCCGGCGACACCGAGGATGATCGCATAGAGGAGTACGCCTTGGGGCTTCATCCGTCCCTGTGGCAAGGCGCGATCGCGGGTACGCTCCATCTTGGTGTCGAAATCCCGATCCAGGTAGTTATTGAACACACAAGCCGAAGCCATCGTCAACGTGGAGCCGAGGAGCATCCACAGCAGGGTCCACAGGTCAAAATTCCACTGTGAGGCGACCCAGTATCCGCCGAATGCTGCAATCAAATTCAATCGAATGATACGTGGCTTCGTAAGCGCCACTAGATCTTTCAGCACAACAAACCTCCTGATAGGTCATGATTTCGCATTAGCTGTCCCGTGTAAAAAAATGGAAATAGCTGTATGGTGCAGCGAGGTGATTTCTTCCAGCCTTCGTTCATGGCGAACGGTACCTAAACCTGCTATGAGTGCGTACAGAATCATGGCCAGCTGTTCCCTGTCGTAGCCGCCAATTTCCTCTTCTTCGAGAGCCTCCTGGATGACCGAGTGGAAAATCTCACGCTGCCTGCGTACAGCAATCTTGATTTGCTCGGCTACAGCTGGGTCTGCTGCTACGCTGGACCGGAATTCGTCAGCTGCTTTCATGAGCGGGTTTCGCAAATCATCAGCGACGTGTTCGGCCAGACCGTATAATTTCTCGGTTGCGGTACGATAGTGATTTTCCTTGACAGACCATTGCACCAGCCATTCGTCCACCTGCTCCACCAGCAAATGAAGAAAAAGACCTTCCTTGCTTTTGAAGTGGTAATACAAATTGCCCTTGCTGCTCTCGGCTGCTTCCACGATCTCTTCAATCGAGGTTCCCAGATACCCCTTCTGTGAAAACAAATCTTTGGCAATTAGAGCAATTCGTTTTTTAATCTTGTCATTGCCGCGTGAACCTTTTGTACGGATAGACGCTCACTTCCTCTTTTTAAACAGAACGTTCGGTCTAATTTAAAATACCATACTGGTCAATGAAGCACAATAATAGCGTAACATACAATCGTTTGCTGAGGTGTGGGGAATAATGAGATAAAAAGTCCCTGAAGACATCTCGCCCTCAGGGACATACGGATACGGATGTGCTTGCTTAGTACGACAGTTCAGACCAAGCGACGAAGGCTAATATCAAATACCCGATTGCGAGCAGCCAGAGCGCGATCACTCTGAGGTCTTCCGCTTCAAATGGCATGAAACTCCTCCTTTCTGTGTTATCACAGGATATTCATGGAGGATGGGATTGGTTTGGCTGATTAAGGCAGGTAAATCATTTTACGGGTCATTCCGCCGTCGATAACAAGCTCCGCACCGGTGATAAAATCATTCTCCTTACGTGTCAAAAACAGGCAGGCGCGGGCGATATCGTCCGGTTTGCCGACGCGGCCTGCCGGATGCTGGTCATGATCTTCGGTTCGCAGGCTAGCGTAGTCGCCTGTCTCGATCCAGCCAGGTGAAAGAGCATTGACACTGATGCGGTCTGGGGCGAAAGAGACAGCCAAGGCATGGGTCAAGGCAAGAATTCCGCCCTTGGATGCTGCGTACGCTTCTGAGTGAGGCTCTGACATGTGTGCTCGGGTAGAGGAGAGGTTGATGATGGCACCGCCACCGTTCTTCCGCATGATTTTGGCTGCCTCCCGTGACCCGAGGAAGACACCTCGCAGATTTGTATTCAGGATGTAGTCCCATGCTTCGACGGTGAGATCGTAAGGGGACTCCCAGGTACTGATGCCCGCGTTATTGACCAGTACATCCAAACGGCCCCAACGTTCATCCACCATCTGCATCAGCTGCTCGATTTCATGCGGCTGACTGACATCGACAGGGTGGAAAAAGGCGCTTCCTCCAGCAAGGCTCTGCTCGTTGATGGCTTGAGCTGTAGCTTCGCCTGATGCAGCATCTCGTTCGGCGATGACGACATGAGCGCCGTTTTGGGCATACATCATCGCGATTGCGCGTCCGATACCTTGACCGCTTCCGGTGACAACCACTACGTGCTGAGCAAAGTTATTCATAAGAATCCCTCCAAATCAAATGCAATTAACATTAAAAAAGTTAGTTGCGAACAAAATGTAACTATAATACAATAGGGAACACATCGAGAGGAGGTTGGCATTTTTGCTACAAATCGATCAAATGACAGCAGAACAAGTCATCGAAGCGCGCCATAGTGTGCGAAAATACGATTCCAGTGTGGTCATTCCACAAGAAGAACTGGATGATATCCTCCGACTGGCTGCAAAAGCTCCTTCATCCTGGAATCTGCAGCACTGGCGTTTTCTCGTCGTGACAGACCAGGCAGTGAAGGAAAAGCTGTTGCCTATTGCCAATGGACAACAGCAGGTTGTAGACGCTTCGGCCACCATTATCATACTGGGAGATCTGGAGGCAGACAAGTCAGCCCGTCCGATCTATGAAGCTGCAGTGACGAACGGGTATATGGATGAACGCGTCCGCGACATCATGATTGGTCAGATCGAAGGGGCGTACAAGACAAACCCGCAATTTGCACGTGACGAGGCGATACGAAATTCTTCCTATGCCGCGATGCAGCTGATGCTCGCTGCTAAAGCCAAGGGCTATGATACTTGCCCAATGGGCGGCTACAATCGGGATGCTCTGATCGAAGCCTTGAACATTCCGCCGCGTTACCTGCCGACCTTGATGATTTCTTTGGGGAAGGCAAGAGTGGAAGCCTATCCGAGTGCCCGCTTTGGACTGGACGAACTGGTGATTCAAAACCAGTTTTAATAGAATCGCTGATCATAGCCGAAAAGGGTAGGGGTGCCAAATACACTCCCTACCCTTTTTCTATCGTCTGGACTAGCGGCAAATCGACGGTAACAGTCGTTCCGTGACCAAGCTTGCTGTGAATGGTGAGACTTCCTTTATGGAGCTGAACGATGTCCTTGCTGATCGCCAGACCCAGGCCGCTGCCGGACAGCTTGGAACGTCCTTTGTAGAACTTCCCTGTAATTCGGCCCAGATCATCGGGGTCAATCCCTTCGCCTGTGTCCTGGACTGTGGTGATCAACCGCCCGTCAGAGGAGGTCGCAACCACCGAGATGGTGCCATTGACAGGGGTAAATTTGATGGCATTATCCAGCAGATTGACGAATACCTGCTTCAGTCGATTGGAATCACCCATGACAGTCAAGGGGAGGGCAGGCATCTCCAATCGCAGCTCGATTTGCTTTTCTTGCGCCGGTATTGCGAATTGGACGTTCAAATCATCCAGTACCTCACGCATGTCGAGCTTTTCCTCGCACAACGTCATTTCACCAGACTGCAACTTGGAGAAGTCAAGCAGCTCTTCTACAAGGCCGATGAGTCGGTCTGTCTCCTTGGAGATGACCTCCAGTCCTAGTGTGGTCTCCTCATGATCCTTCAGGCCACCGGAGATCAGCGTCTCGCCCCAGCCTTTGATGGAGGTCAAGGGTGTACGCAATTCGTGGGAGACGGACGAAATAAAGTCGTTTTTCAGCTTTTCGTTTTTGCCAATCTCCGCTGCCATGTAATTAAACGTATCTGCGAGCGTTCCCACCTCATCATCGAATTGCTTGGCTGCTTGCACCGAGAAGTCACCTTTTGCCATTTGGATCGCGGCCTTGGTCAAATCCTCGATCGGATCGACGATGCGCTTGGCGATGATCCAGCTGAGGGACATCGCCAACAGAATGACGACAGCTCCGACACTTGCTCCGTAGAGGGCAATGCGATTGACGGCGTTGTACAGCGGTTCAGCCGAGATAGAGTAGCGAAGCACGCCAACGATTTCACCGCCGTACGTCAGGGAGTTGGACACGGCAATGACCCGTTCACGTGTCTGCGGTGTTTTTCCTACGTAGAGACCGGTTTTGCCTACCAGAGCTTCTGTCACATCCGGGGTGTTGATTCGTTCACCGGTCTGAAAGCCGTAGGAATTGAGCAGCAGCTTTCCATTGACGTCCAGCACCTCAATCTTGGCATACTCATCATCCGAAATACTCTCCAGAATATAGCGGGTTTTTTGCTTGAGACTGTAGCCAGAGGTGTACTTGTTAATAAAAGTGGTAAAGGTCGTCGTCCTCGTGACCAACGCTTCCGTAGCTGTCCCGAAGTAGTAGGTGTGCACTGCCCAGTAAAACAGGCCTTCGAGAAGCAGTACGATCAGCAGCAGAATCAGTCCGAAATGGACGATCATCCTGCTTTTAATGCCCCGCATCGACAGTGTCCTTTCGCCATAGGTACCCGTAGCCCCACACGGTTTCTAGGAAAGCGGGGTGAGCCGGGTCCTGTTCGATTTTTTGCCGGATTCTGCGGATATTGACATCAACCACCTTCAAATCACCCACAAAGAACTGCCCCCATACAGCAGTCAGGATTTCGTCGCGGCTGATCGCCTTGTTGACATTCTCGCCGAGCAATTTGATGATGGAAAATTCCTTTGGGGTCAAGACGATCTCTTGCCCCTGATTGATCAGCTTCCGTTCATCCAGCAGGAGGGTGAAGGGGTGCAGATTGATCTTGTTGGTCTCTTCCTGTTGTACGGGTGTCACAGGGGAGAGACGGCGGTGCAGGGCATTGACGCGGGCCAATAGCTCAGCAGGGCTGAACGGCTTGCTCATGTAGTCGTCTGCTCCGTTGTTCAGCCCCATGACCTTGTCTACTTCCTGGCTTTTGGCGGTCAGCATGATGATGCCAATCCGCGGATACTTTTGGCGCAATTCACTGCACACTTCAAAACCATCTATGCCTGGCAGCATCACGTCGAGGATTGCGATTTCGATGTCATGCTGCTCTTCCGCCAACGCCAGTGCTTCCTCTCCGGTAGCGGCTTCCACGACTTCATAGTTTTCACGCCGCAAGTTGATGCGGATAAAATCTCGAATTGATTTTTCATCTTCCAGCAGCAAAACTTTCATTTGTATTTCTCCTTATCTTCCTTACTGGCTCTTGCTTTGCTTGTCTGTCATTACATGGAATAGTGCAAGGGACGGTAATGCTGGCGTATTTCATCATGCGTTAACAGCATGGAGTTAACCAATTGCAGGACGGAAGGGCTCAGTTTTGGCATCTGGTTTGGAACGATCGCGACGTGGACCATTTTGCCCGCCTCTTTTACCAAGACGTAGGATTGCTGCTGTTGTTTCAGTTTTTCCTCCGCTTTGCTCCATTCTTGCTGCGGGACCGCCTGCAGCGTCAAGAGAAGCACTTTCTCCTTGCTGTCTTCCTCGTAATAGTAGAAGTGTACCTTTTGTGGATCTATCTCGGGCTCTGTTGAAACGCTGAACTTACCGGCCCATTTGGTTGGGATCTTGAAATCGAGTCCGAGACTGTAATTGCGATAGTGATCCACCACGTGAGACAGGCCGCTATGTCCATCCCATTGATAGTAGGAAGAGATCCAGGGAATAAAGGCCATCGGCAGTTCATCTGTTCCCGGAGGCTGTGAATGTATGCCAATCTCGATGATGCCGTCCTGATTAATATCTTCACTGAACAACGAATACGGCTTGAAGGTCAGATCCATTCCATCATTAGCTTTTGCAAAAGGATTGCGCAGCTTACCGTTTTCCCAAAGCCACAGCTCGGTGGATGCCGAATGAGCGCCGAGTCCTGCCTCGATGAAAAGTCCATTTTTATCGGTGGAAGCTTTGCCGATCAGCGCTTGTTCATAGCCGTTGATGTTGCCCTCCAGGGATTGCTCAGCCAGCTTGGCAAGCTGCTGGTCCCGTGCACCGTACAAGGACATGACGGAGGTGAATTGATTGTGATCGTGCAGAATCAACGCTAGCTCGGGCTGATCATCTCCGTCGAGATCACCGACAGCCAAGACAGAATAGGCTTGCTTCATCTGTTCCTGGAGTCTTCCTTGATCCAGGGTATAGACAGATAGCTCGCGATTCAGGTCGTCTCCACCGCCGAGTCCGATCAAAATCTCGGGTATGTTGTCACCGGTGAGATCGACAAATTGGACGTAATCGAGTCGGTTGCCAATGCTGGTAAAGGAGGTGAGCTTTTCCCAATGCCCCTGAATTTGTGTCAGGATCAGGACGCCGATCTCGTAGTCGTTCTTATCGGTTTTATAAAAGGCGATTGCTTCAGGCGTTCCGTCTGCATCCAGATCTCGTAAGGAAACCGCGCTGGACTCATCGGGATTGAGGGGCACGGTCAATTGAGCGCCAGCAGGCAAATACTGCATGATGGCCTGATTGATCGTCTTTTGATCGCCATCGGATGAAGGGGCACGCATCAGTTCATTCGGGGTCTCGACTAGTCCGCAGCCACTGGTAAACAGGGCAATCAGTGCGGCAGCGCAGAGCCAGGACTTGTTCATGTGTTTGGTTCCTTTCTGTGGCTGAATCCATTTGAATCTATTGTAGCTCGTACGAAGGGAAAAGTTGTTGCAAATCGGTAAAATGGGAAAGTAGAGCCGAGTGAAATATTGAATACGGCATTTCTTCTTTTGTCTATCGGTATTGAAATCGATCAGGTGCAGATTGAGAAAATGCTGAACGATTGCCTGCTGACCGATGAGGAATATGCTTCGGACTGGAGCCTCTTGCCTGACCCGATGCCTACTTCCGATGACCAAGTGAAAAAAGCTCTCCCTTCGTCAGAGCGATGAGGGAGAGCTTTTCTGTGTACGTATTTACGCGTTCTTTTTCAAAGCTACTGCATCTGACTCGTTTTGGAGTCTGCCGAAGAAGAATTTCATCAACGGCGGAGTGACGATGGTGGTCACCAGCACCACTACGATCAGGACGGCAAACAAGTCCGCTGGGAGCAGATTGTTTTCCAGACCAATCGCCGCGATAATCAGAGCCACCTCACCACGCGAGATCATCGCTGCACCGATTGCCATCGAATTTTTCCATTTGAAGCCGGAAATTCTCGCACCAATGGCTCCACCAACAAGTTTGGTCAAGATCGCGATGACACTCAGCAGGACGATGAGCCAGAGATTGCTTAAGATTCCCGAAAACTCAGCGCTCAATCCGATGGAGGTAAAGAATACGGGAACGAACAGAGAATAGCTGACCGTCTCTGCTTTGTGGGAAACCTCGTCCCGGAATTTGGTCAAGCTGATCGCAATACCTGCGATATACGCACCAATAATCGCAGCAACACCTGTATACTCTGCGAAGTAGGCAAAAAGGAAACAGATGATCAAGCCGCCTGTAAAAGTGCTTTCTGTGACTTGCAAGGCGGTGAAGCGCTTGAGAACCCAAGGGACAACCTTCCAGGAGAGCAAAATGATCGCTCCGAAGAAGATGACTTTTTTCAGTACAACCATGCCGAGGTCTACGTCCCCACCAGCAAAGCTCATCAGGAACGCCAGTCCAAGAATGACTAGCACATCGTCAATGACGGCAGCTCCCATGATCGTGGAGCCTTCCTTGGATTTCAGCTGGTTCAGCTCTTTAAGCGTTTGTACAGAGATGCTGACACTCGTGGCAGACAGCAACAGCCCCAGGAAGATGGATTCAAAAGTATGCATGCCCAAGCTCATCCCTGCGACATACCCCAGACCGAGGGGAGCGAGAATTCCGAACACCCCTACATTCGTAGCTGCTTTTGCAGATCGCTTGAATTCTTTGACGTCCGTCTCCAAACCTGCAACGAACATGAGCAGGATAACCCCGATGTTGCTGATTTCCTTCAAAATTTCCGAGTTGGTTACGAGCCCCAGGACGGATGGCCCCAAGATAATACCAACGAGAAGTTTCCCCAAAACAGATGGTTGGCCTAGCCTGACACTTAGGTCACCGGCAATTTTGGATGCTAACAAGATGATTGCCAACTGAAAAATGAGAAGCATATGGATCCCCCTTCGTGAAAAATGGATAAGAAAAAAAGGAACCTGTATGGATAAGGTTCCTTTGTATCACTAAAAATGGACAAAAAGAACCCTGTGTTGACAGGCTCCTCCAGTAGTGAAAACAATATTCATTTTGTGATCACTTTTCTATCTTAGCACGCGTTTTTTTGAAAGTAAATAAATATTAAATAAAAAGTCGGAAAAGGGAGAAAAGTGGAACCTCAAGCGCTTTCATCTTGGATTGACGTAGAAAAGCTTGCTAGAAAGCAAATCTATAGCGCGCTCGAGCTCGGCCAAATCCTCTAGAGTAGTCTCCTGTATCCGCTGGTTAAATAGAGTCGCAATGCGCTGAAAGGCCAGCTGCATCAAGACCTCACCATCGGCGGAAAGACGGATGACCTGCTTTCGCCGATCTTCGGCATCCGTCATTTTTTCACACAGGTTTTTCTCGCATAATTTTTTCAGCTCGCGGCTCGTATTGGGCATGGACATATGAAGACAGTCGCTGATTTCGCTCAAGGTAACGGGCTGACTGACGGTGATGTATTCCAGCATTTTATATTGCACGGGGGTGATATCGCCGGTTTTCACATCTTTGGTTAAATCATGCGTCACTTGGTGAACAGCAGCAGTAAAGCTGACTAGCTTTTGAAAAAACAGTTCCTTGTCCACAAAATCACCTCTCTATCGTAACGATAGCAAAATCATTATCAACAAACAATTATCAATTGACAACTAATTCATGGAGGTGGTATTTTTTACTTATCAAATGATAAGTAGGGGGCTGGGCATTGAAAACGCTGATTATCTACACACATCCAAATCACCAGAGTCTTAGCTATGCCTTTTTGCAAAAGGTCATTCAAGGAAGTACAGAGAATCCGCAAATCGAAGAAATCAAAGTGCTGGATCTGTACGAGGAAGGGTTCAATCCGGTCCTGGTTTTCAATGAGCAAAAACGTAGACGGGATATGCATGCGGACCCTGATTTAGAAATCTACCGGGAACAAATCCTCTGGGCTGACCAGCTGGTATTTGTGTATCCCATCTGGTGGGGCCGTCCCCCAGCCATGCTCATGGGGTATATCGACCAGCTTTTTGCTTCGGAGTTTGCATACAGGGAAAAAGGCGGGCTGCTACCCGAGGGGCTGTTGCGCGGAAAATCGGTTGTGTGCATTTCAACGATGAAGGGACCTACACATTATCCGTTGTTCTGGTTGAACAATGCACACAAGGCATTGATGAAGAAAGCCTTGTTTCAATACGTAGGGATACGCAAAGTGAAATTCTTTGAATTCGGCAATATGGAAAGTCCGAGGGGAGGGCAAGTCGAAAAGCTGGAGAAAGTGCGCCGTTACTTCCAGGCAGTCCGTGCATAAGGTGCCTCGTATGCAACCACACTCCTGCTATATCCGTATATGGTAAGATAAGCGGAAATGGAAAACATGGAGAAACCCATGCTACAGGAGGAGAGGCAGTTGTTTTTTGATCCTTTTTATTCCGATGGCTTTTCAATCTTCAATATCCTATTTGTCATCATTCCCCTGATTATTTTTGGGACCATTGCCTTTATTGTCATCAAAGGCGTGAGTACCTGGATGTCCAATAACGCTTCGCCTGTCAGAGAGGAAGAGGTGACGGTGATTGGCAAACGAATCCAGGTATGGGGAGGCTCCAATAATTCGAGTGCGAATACCTCGTACTATATTACTTTCGAGCTGGCTAATGGGGAACGAATTGAACTGGGTGTAAAAGGTTCCGTTTACGGCGCATGCAAAGAAGACGAGACCGGACTGCTGACTTTTCAAGGAACCCGATTTAAAAGCTTTCAGCCACGTGCTACTGCGTCGCGTAAAGTGGAGCAGCCTACGCCAGTGCAGCAGCAGGCGCCCGAGACGCATGAATTCTTTCGTCCCAATAAAATCAGCAAGAAAAGCGCGGAGCATTACAATTGGGGAGCGGCATGTGACGGCTGGCATCTGGCCAAGGGAAATAATCTGAGTGTGATCCATGAGCGGATGCCTGGAAAAACGGAAGAAGTACGGCATTATCATGAGCGCGCGCGACAGTTTTTCTTCGTCCTGTCGGGCGAGGCGATGCTGGAAGTGGACGGCGTGAGGCTGATGCTCCGAGAACAGGAGGGCGCAGAGGTCCCGCCGGGAGTGTGGCATCAGATGAAAAATGAGCGTTTTGACGAAGTGGAATTTCTCGTCATATCTACCCCTCCTACACGGGGGGATCGCAAAGAAGAATAAGAAAAAGCCTGACCATCAGCGGTCGGGCTTTTTTTGTATTACTTCATATTCATGAAATCGGACATTTGTGCAAACGCGTCAGCCAAAGCGTGCAGACCTTCGAACGTCTGATAAGCGAAAAGTGGCAGACTGACAACAAAAATCAAAGCTTCTCCGATATACTTGGCGATCATGGGATCGACCTCCTTTTGGTTTTTCCTGTGCGCGGATCAAGCCAAAAGGTGAACGTATGTATCGGATTCGCCGTCTGTATGCATGCGTCGGAACAACCGGTAGCGCAGCATTTGCCCTGCTTTCATCGGATATGCCTCCACCGTGTTCGGATGAATAGACGGTTGGTAGGCATCTCTCGCGTGCCAATGAATAGCCAGCTTTTGAGGATTGACGTAACGACGCAAATAGCAGGCAGTCGCTACTCCTCCCACGAGCATGGCCAGCAAGGCGAAGAGATCGTCCAACGAAAGCAAGAATAACAATTCTTCCATGACGATTCTCACCTCCTCGGTAAACTCCATTCTACTCCTGTTCCTCCATTCGGGCAATTGGAAATAAGACGGGGATTTGCAATCGACCCAAGTTCGGCAATTAAGCCTCGAAAAATAAAAGGTACATATTGGGCTCATCCAGCATTTGACAAAGGGAAATCTACGTAATAAACTATTTTTACGTAAATGATTAATGTCATGAGGTGTGAAAAGGTGGCACAAGAGCAGCTTGAAACCTATGTAGTCGAATCGCCAGAGCAGGCGATGGCCTTGTTGAACCCGCTTCGTGCAGAGATTTTAAGCCGACTGATGGAGCCTGCTTCTGCGGCAGAGGTAGCACGTGGGATCAATGAAATTCCGCAGAGAGTCAATTACCACCTGAAGGCACTGGAAAAAGTAGGCTTGGTGCGCAGGGTAGGGAGCCGCCAGGTGCGCAATCTGGTGGAGGTGCTTTACCTCGCGATCGCGCGCACGTACGTTTTGTCAGAAGGGCTGAACTGGGCAGGAAACACCGTGCAGCAGATGAAGGACCAAGGCTCGCTGTCGCATTTGGTTCATACCGCAGAGCGGATCAAGCGAGATGCCCTGCTGTTAATGGAGCGATCGGACCAGCAGGAGGAGATTCCGAGTGCCACGCTGGATACCCGGATTCAGCTGGCTAGTGCCGAGCAGCGCAGTGCCTTCGTCGAGGAGTACGTACAGCTGGTGAACCAGCTGGTGGAAAAGTACCAGACAGCCGCAGAAGGACAGGAGACGTATCAGGTCGTACTGGCTGTCTATCCAAAAGAAGGAGGCGAAGAAGGATGAAGGCAGAGGCAACAGCACAGAGAGCGTCGAGACCAGTCGTTGTATGGGAGAAAAGGGGAGAGCAGCCTGCGGAAAGCAATGTGATTCTATTCCCTCATTCCAGGGATGGAAACGTTCAGGCTGAGCAGGAAGCGACAGTGACCAGGCGGGAGGTCGGTTCTGCCAATCATCCTGCTGTCGTGACAGAAGTGTCCTCAGGCTTTTCCAGAAAAAGCACCTCGGTTTCGTCGCCGCAAGCTATGCACATGCGCATGGTCGCGTAGCGTGTATTCCAAAACAGGAATATGAAGGAGGATTTACGCATGAATCTAATCCCTATGGTAGTAGAGCAAACCAGCTATGGAGAGCGTTCGTACGATATCTACTCCCGTTTGCTGAAGGACAGGATTATTTTTCTGGGCAGCGTCATCGATGATCAGGTAGCCAATGCGGTCGTTGCGCAGCTGTTATTCCTGGCAGCAGAGGACCCGAAAAAGGACATCCATCTCTATATCAACTCTCCGGGTGGTTCTATCACGGCAGGGATGGCCGTTATCGATACGATGAATTTCATTGGGCCTGATGTCTCCACGATTTGCACGGGCTTTGCGGCTTCGATGGGCGCCATGCTGCTGGTAGCAGGAGCGCCAGGGAAGCGTTTTGCCTTGCCCAATGCAGAGGTCATGCTGCACCAGCCTTCGGGCGGAAGCCAGGGGCAGGCGAGTGACATGAAGATTGCTGCGGAACGCATCCTGAAGACGCGCCAGATGTTGTATCGTATCATCGCTGAGCGTACGGGCAAGAGTGTCGAGCAGATTGAGCGCGACTCCGATCGGGACTTTTTCCTCTCGGCTGAAGAAGCGCTGGAATACGGCTTGATTGACAAGATCATCGAAAAACGATAATCGTGACGAGGGGGGGAACAGGAGTGAGAATTCTGCTTTTGGGAGGAACGCGGTTTATCGGCCCGCATGTCATGAAAAGGCTGGCCTATGACGGTCATGACATCGCCATCTTCAACAGGGGTTTAAGCGATCCTAAGAAGCTTCCCGCAGGCTTGCTGACAATTGCAGGAGATCGAGCACGCCTCGGTGACTACCGCCGTGAGTTCGACTCCTTTTCCCCGGATGTTGTGCTCGATATGTTTCCTTATACAGAAAGGGAAGCACAGCTCGTCATGGAGACTTTTGCCGGGATCGCGGGCCGTGTCGTTGCTGTCAGCAGCTGTGATGTGTACCGGGCATTCGGCAAGGTCAACGGGATCGAGACAGGCCCGATCGAGGAAGGACTTCTGACGGAGGATTCCCCACTATGCGAGAAACGATATCCGTTTCGTGACAGGATCGATGGTCGCGAAGACTATGACAAGGTATTGGTCGAGAAGGTCGTGATGAATCATCCGGAACTGCCGGGCTCCGTCATTCGACTCCCGATGGTGTACGGACCAGGAGATTACCAGCACCGTCCGTACCCCTACCTGCAACAGATGCTGGATGGCCGACGAACAATCCTGCTCGAAGAAGAGTTTTCCGAGTGGCGATGGACGCGTGGCTATGTGGAGGATATTGCCCATGCGATTAGTCTGGTTACGACGGATAAGAGAGCTAGCGGCAGAGTCTACCACGTGGGTGAGGACGCTTTTCTGACCATGAAGGAATGGATTGTCCGAATTGCACAGGCGGTTGGCTGGAAGGGAGAAATCGTAACGATGCCAGCTCGTGAGCTACCAGAATTCATGCGCATACAGATCGACTCAAGGCAGCATATCCTCTTGGATACTAGCAGGATCAGAAGCGAGCTCGGCTACCGGGAGCTTTGTTCAGCGGACGAGGCGATGCGCAGGACGATTGAATGGGAGAGTGCTCATCCGCCTGAAAAGGTGCCAGGTCAGACAGAATATGACCTGGAGGATGAATGTCTGGCAAATCGGAGAACGAAATAGAATAGAGGAAGTAAACAGTCCTTGCCCGTTCGATGGTGCAGGGCTGTTTTTGCGTTTGGATGTTTAGGAGGATGCAAAAAAGGGAAACGGGAAATGGGAAAAATCAAGCGACAGACCATGTTGCAGGCAGACTAGAGGAGGCATCTTTGTGAAAATGAGAACCAAGTTTTTGATCGCGTTTGGTGTACTTTTGGTCATGATGATTAGTTCTTCCTATTATACGTACATCCAAAATGACAGGGTTACCAAATCGTATCAAAGAATGATGGATGAAGCGGAGACACTCAGTGACCTCCGGGAAATTCAGTTTGTCATGACTGGTCATAGCAATGATGAGCGCGGGTACTTGTTAACGGGTGAATCCCAGTACGTAGAGGGGATGCTGGCAAAAGGCGAGCGCTTGGAGGCGCTGTTCCAGAAATTGCGCGAGGTCAATTATTTGTCAGCCAGTCAAAAGGAAACCATTCAACAGATTGAAACCTTATACCGTGATTATGCGGATCAAAGTGGATTAGCTGTTAAATTTTGGGACCGCGGGAACCAGCTTGAAGCCCAGTTGCTGCATTTTGGGGAAGAAAGCCAATCTAGACTCGAATTGGACGAAGCTGTTGGTGCATTAATGGATGAGGTCATAATAAGCCAAGATGCCAGTGAAATGAAGCAGGCCAAACAATTGATGCTTGCCAACTCGATCCAGTTCATCGTGGCTGTTGTCAGCATTCTTTTTTCCATTATTATAGGGGTGTTTCTCGTTCGCTCTATCGTGACCCCACTGCATCGTATCAATGAACAGCTGCGATCCATCGCAGAAGGGGAAGGGGATCTGACAAGAGAGCTGAAGGTGTCCTCCAAGGATGAGATCGGGATGTTGGCAGCTTCCTTCAACCAGATGCTGCGTAATTTGCGCGAGTTGATCCTGCAAATCAAGGGACATGCCCAGCAGGTAGCAGCATCAGCGGAGCAGTTGTCAGCCAGCTCCGAACAGACAAGCCAGGCAACGGAGCAAATTTCGGCGACGATGCAGGAGCTTGCGGAGGGTACGGAAAAACAAGCGCATCATGTCGAGGAAAGTCACGTAGAAGTGGATCAAATGGCTTCTGGTATCAGCCAGATCGCGAACAGAGCGGAGCAAGTTACCAACACAGCGGTACACACTTCACAGCTGGCTGCTGACGGCAATCAGACGATTCAATCAGCCGTTGTACAGATGAACAGCATCGGCGAGACGATGACTCATTTGGCTGAAACGGTCGGCAAATTGGGAAAACGCTCCGAGCAAATCGGCGAAATCGTCAATGTGATCACGGACATTGCGGCACAGACCAACCTGCTGGCACTCAATGCGGCAATCGAAGCCGCTCGCGCCGGAGAGCACGGCAGAGGATTTGCTGTAGTAGCTGACGAAGTGCGCAAGCTGGCAGAACAGTCTTCCAATTCCACGCGTGAGATCACCGAGCTCGTGGAGATGATCCGCAACGAGACCAGAGACGCCGTTTCTTCCATGCAGACCGGGAAGGAAGAAGTGGCTTCAGGGGTTGAGGGAGTTACTCGTGCAGGAGGTGTCTTCTCGGACATTCGAGATGCAGTAGACGGTGTGGCGGCTCAGGTGCAGGACGTATCTTCTGCTTCGCGTACACTGACGGATAGTACGGATAAAGTGGCGCAGTCCATGCAGACGATGGCAGACGTAACCCAGCATGCCGTGTCCAAAACCCTGGATGTATCAGCTGCAGCGCAAGAGCAGCTCGCTTCGATGGAAGAAATCTATACCTCAGCCGCTTCGCTTACCCGATTGGCTGAAGAGTTGGAAAGAGGAATAGGACGTTTTAAAGTCTAGTCAGCACAAATCCCCAGTCAGCCGTGAGTACATGCTGTTTGGGGATTTTTTTCGGATGTCTGGCGTCTGCTTAGGCCAGACGCCACAGAGAAAGCTGTCGATAAACCAAAAAGATGATGAGATTTCCGACGGCCGCAGCCGTGAAGACAATTCCAGGCCCCATCCACTCTGTCACCCAACCCGACAGGTAGATGGAGAAGACCATGCCCAGCTTGAAAATGGAACCCGTGATGCCGGTAATTCTACCCATCATGGACAAGGGAGTGGTCTCCTGGCGAAACGTCCAGATGCAGATGTTTTCGATCGTACCAATCATGCCAGTGAGAAACAGGGCTAGGCACATTAGCCAGATGTTTTGGGCAAGTGCCATGAGGGCATACGAGACTCCCAACAGGAGGATGGTAGTGCCCAGCAGTCTTCCAGTGGGAAATTTCTTGCGCAAGTACACAACCAGGGAGCTGCCGACCAAGCCGCCTGCACCGATGACAGATAAAACCAGGCCTAATTGGGAGTTATCCAATCGCAGATGATCTTTGGCAAAGTAAACGATCATGGCGTCAAACATGCCAGACGTCGCATTCAAAAAGATCACGAGCACAGTGATTTGCCAGAGAGGACGGTTGCGCAAAAGCTCACGCCAGCCTGCAGCGAATTCCGTCCAAAATGATTCTTTTGCTGAAGGTGCAGACTCCTCCTTCTTCTCTAAAAAGGAGATGGCACACAAAGCGAGAAAATAAGCGGTACCGGTAATCAGGAATCCGTTGTGCAGGCTGGCGAACAACAGGATAAAACCCGATATGGCTGGCCCCATGATTTCGATGATCGTGTACATAAACGAAAAGCGGGCATTGGCTGAAGTGAGCAGCTCTTTGGGAACAACTTCTTTGATGATGCTCATCCGGGCATTGTGAAAACCGTAGTTGAAGGTCATCAAAAGGAAGCCTGCCATGTAAAAGTGAATGACTTCAGCAGCTCCTGTCTCGACCATGGCGTACAGCATGAACAGGAGAAGCATTTGGCCGAAAACCATCCATTGTGACCAGCGCTTTTTGGAAAAGCGGTCTACCCATACGCCGATAAACATGGCAAGCAGCAGATTGGGTAAAAACTCAATGGTTCTCATGGTTGCCATCGTGACCGGTGAGCGAGTCATTTCGTACAGCATCAGGGGAAGCGTTAATTCATAGACCTTGGCTCCGGCACTCACCAGCGCGGAAGTGGAAAAAAGAATGAGAAATGGGCGGTTACGCCAGATGGATTGAACAGCAGACATGGGTTTGACCTCCTCTTTCACCCCTAATTTTATATGGGATACCACATGGAAAAAGGGTAGAATGAGAAGCGTTCGTTTTCCTCTTTCTATAGAGAGTTGAGTGATGAAACATGCAAATGATGCAGTATTACGTGCGTTTGCGCGAGCGATATCAGGATGTGGCAGAAGGGGTGCCACAGGAGATCACTTTGCCCCAATTAGGGGAGATATTTTGTTGTACGGAAAGAAATGCAAAGCTGGTGATCAAGCAGTTTGTCCATAGACAATGGATCGAATGGACTCCTGGACGTGGAAGAGGGCATGTATCCAGGGTTACCTTCCTGTGTGGCGTTGAACACGTCGTGCTGGCTCAAGCACAGGAATGTGTAAGGCAAGGAGACGTGGAAAAAGCCCTGCAGCTGGTGCAGGATTCACACTTTTCTCCCCATGGAAAAGAAGGATTTTTGTCATGGCTTTCGGAACAGTTTGGCTTTCGGACGGAACCAGGGGACGAGCGACCGCTGGATACGTTGAGGATGTCATTTTACAGAACGATACCAGCTCTGGACCCGGCATTTGTGGGGCGCAGGACGGAATCACATATGGTCAACCAGATTTTTGATACGCTGATTCGCTATGATGAATCGACGGGAGCCTATCAGCCGCATCTTGCGCACCATTGGGAGGCGAACGACGTCGGCACTGAATGGACGATATATTTGCGCAAAGGAGTCCAGTTTCATCACGGTCGAGAGCTGATAGCCGATGATGTGGTGTGGACGCTGCGACGTATTGCGGATAAAGCTACCGGCTCTCCCTATCGATGGATGCTTCAGGATTTAGTAGAGGTGATCGCGCTTTCTCCTTACAAATTGCGCATAAAGCTGAAGCGTTCCAATCCTATGTGGCTCTCGATCCTCGCGTCTAATCGCTTGTCCATAGTACCCCGAGACATCGTACAGCAGAAAAAAGAGGCATTCTCCAGTGAGCCGATTGGAAGCGGACCATTCCGATTGACACGAAATGATGAGCGACTGTTTGTCTTGGAGGCATTTCCGCATTACTTCCAAGGCCGTGCCCATCTGGATCGGGTCGAGATATGGATTGTCTCCGCTATCAGCCAATGGCTTTTGACCGCTCATGATGGCAAGGACGACCACGAGCACTTGCGCCAGTCCACAACCATACGGGAGCTGAGAGACGAGTGGAGAGCGCTTCAACAGGTCGAGATGGGCTGCAAGTACATCATGTATAACTTAAATCGTGGCGGAATAGTCCAGAATCAGGTGTTTCGTGAAACGGTTGATCGCTTGCTGGATCGTGACTCGATGATTGCCCAACTAGGGGAGGAACGGCATCGGCCAGCAAATAGTTTTCTAATGGAACAAGCCAAGGAGAACCAGGACCAGCCGCCGCTGCAGCTGGAGGAAGCGCGTCATCTGTTGCAAGCCTGCGGCTATCAGGGAGAGACGATCAACCTGTACACCTATCAGGGGGCAGGAAATGAGAAGGATGTCTGCTGGGTACAGGAGAGATTAAGGGAAGCAGGGGTGAGTGTGTTCGTAAAGGCAGTCACGATTGAAGAGCTCAAGCAGCCGAATATGGCCTTGCAAGCTGATCTCTTGCTGGCAGGCGAAGTGTTCGAACACCCGCTGCTGATCGGAATGATCGAGATGTACAGGTCGGATCGCAGCTTTATACGGATGCTCTGTGATGTCAGTCTGCGGGAGGGGATCGACGACACGCTGGATCGAGCCATGTGTGAACCGGATTTGAAGCAACAGCAGCAGGATGTGCATAATGTGGAGACATTGCTCAAGAAGCGGGCGGCTATATCGTTACTGTACCACTCTACCCAACAGATTTCGTATCATGAAGCGCTGGCGGGCGTTTCCCTGACAGCATTGGGGCTGGTGAAGTACAAGGACATTTGGTTTCAGTCTGGGGAATAAGGCTGGCTGAACGAACTCATATCAGGAGGAGAACGTGTATGAAGCTGTTTCGTTTTGATCAACAGGTAGCGAGTGCGATTGAAGTATACGATTCTGTCAATGCTGCGATTGCGCGTATCGTACGAACTCAGGGACCGGTAGCCATTGGCTGTATTCGGTTGGGAACTAATAGCGTGCTTGGTTATCACCCTGCGGTCGTGGACCAGCTTTTTCTCGTGGTGGACGGGGAAGGCTGGGTTCGCGGCAAGGATGATACGGAACGTGTGTCGATCAGCGCCGGCCAGGCTGCTTTTTGGGTAGCAGGTGAGGGGCATGAGTCCGGAAGTGATGAAGGAATGGTGGTCATGGTGATCGAGGGAGAAGGATTGAATCCCGAGCGCTTCATGCCATTGCTTGAAAGGATATAAAAAACCTCGCCAAAGTCGTAGGGACTGACCCCGTATGACTGGCGAGGTTTTCTTCTTTCGATTAAGGCATCATCATAAATTCTTGAAACAGCTCCGCATTCTCTTCCATGAAGGTTTGCATGGAGATGCCCACTTCCTGCTGGATTTCCATCATTTGCTCTTCTGTGATGGTTGCCAGGTTGATGCCGTTGCTGTCGTTGACTTGAGGGATTTCAAGCGGTTTTCCGAATTCCTCTGTCGTTTTCAGCTTCATGCTTACGCCTTTTGGTAGTTCAGGTGTCTCATCGAAATGGAGTGTCACATCTGCTGTAGACTCGCGTCCGTTGTCGGTATTGGTAGTGGTGGAAGTGATTTTACCGGACAGGGATACAGTTTGCAGAGCGGTGTCATCCTGAAGGGCCAGGTTGAAATCGTAGGTGCCGTCTTCTTTTTTATCTTGTTTGGTTGTCTCAAAAGTGGTTTTCAGATCCATCACAGGCCGGGACTCGTCGACTAAGAGGAAGCCGAAGGTACCGTTCGTCTTGCCTTGTTCTTCCTTCGCTTTGTAGGAGAGACTCAGCTTGTTGCTATCAGCATTTTCCGGATCCTGCAGGGAATAACGGTGGTAGGTGTCTGCTCCGTTTTGATAAGAAACGCTTTGCCAGAAGACACTTTCTTTATCCTTCTCGGCAACCAGCAATTTGCGGGAAAGAATCTGGTGGTTGGAGTCGATCAGTACAACCATATTCAGTTTCTCTTCCTTGTTTGGTTCTTCTACCTTCACATCTTCAATCAGGTCGGTAAATGTCTGGTCAAAGGACTTCTTGAACTCTTCACGAGTGATCGATGGCCCTACTTCATAGCCTGTGTCGTTCATCAAGGTGTACATATTGTTGTATCGCGTGTAGATCAGGTCAAACAGCTTTTCATCTGTCTTGGCTTTTTCTGCGATCTGCGTCAGCAGGGCAGAGGCTTCCTCGGGGGTAAAGCTGACCGTTACTTCGCGAACGTTGGTCTGGTACCCTTCCTCGTTAAAGGCAACGTCCTTCTTCATGCTGATCTGACTGTCTTTCAAGCTGTTCGCATAGAGCAAGGCGTATGGCGTCATGATGCTTTTTACTTCGTCACTGTTGACTTCGACTGCTTTGAACAGATCGCCATAGGTGAGGAAGCGCTTCGGCAATTCTTCACCAAAATTCTGCGCGATGGTCTCGCGGTCTTTCAGGTCTACATACGCGTACTTGCTATAAAACTCCGGAAGCTTGAAGCCAACCAGCGTATCGTTCAGGAAAAACTCCAGGGTAGCCAGTTTCTTTTCGCTCAGGTGAACTTCCAGATTACCGGATTGCTGTTTCTTTTGTTCATCGATGTTGCTGTTCATGATGATTTTTGCGCTGCTCAGCAAGTCGAGCACTTTTTCTGCTTGCGGGTCTGGAATGTCTGCATCAATCTGAATATCACTCAACTCTGTCTTAGAGTGAACAGGTTTTTCCAGGTAAGGCTTCATGTACGCTTCATATTCTGCGTAGGATTTTGAAAAATCGCTGGAAAGCTTCATCATGCTCTCAGCTTCAGATTGCAGGTAAATCGTTTTTGAACTTTTGAACAGGTCCAGTTTGGCGTACGCAGTACCCAGTCCGCCGATGACAACTACCGCTGCAGCACCGATAATCAACAGTGTTTTTTTGTAGCTTTTGCGTGGCGGGTTGACATTTGTTGTGGTTTCCATCACTTTCTCCCCTTTAAGCTTTCTATCTGTTTAGTGAATACGTGTTTGAACAGCTATGGTTTCACGCACTCAGTTTTGTATTGTAACATATGGAAAAGCTTTGAAAATGATTTCCAGCAAAATGCTGTCGAAATGTGATAAAAAGTAACTTTATACCCAGTCAATCAGTCCTGATTTTTCCAATAACCGAGAAGTGGTGTTGGCAAAGAGGGTACCTGCCGATATAGGATTAAGCAGGATTATGGTTCAAATGAATTAGAATGATATGATATTGTAATTGGAAATATTCAATTCAGATAGATTCGGGACAACCAGGGGGAGGAATGTAAGTGGATTTTCGCGTGCTGCAAACATTCATGGTAGCGGCTACTACCGAAAATTTTCATCAGGCGGCTGAGGCGCTGTTTATTGCCCAGCCGACGGTTAGTCAGCACATTCGGCTGTTGGAAAAGGAATTGGGTATTTCTTTGTTTGAACGGGTGGGGAAGCGCGTTCGTTTGACGGCGGCGGGGAAACGGTATTTGCCCCATGCCAAAAGTCTTCTGGAGCAGTGGCATTATGGAATGGAGGATTTGCAGGCTTGGAGACAAGGGTATCAGGAAAAGCTGCAAATCGTCGTGTCACCGATCATTGCACGTGCTAGGCTGTCCCATTTGCTTCATCGCTACACAAAGCTGTATCCCGATGTCGATCTGTCGATTCGAATTGCCGATTCGGTCGAGATCGGTCCATTGGTGCAGAGCGGGCAAGCGGATCTCGGTCTGACCAGAATCATACCGGGCGAATTTCAATTGTCCACGTACTTGCTGTATGAAGATCCGATCGTGTTTGCGGTACCGCATAATGGAGGAGACATGGACGCGCCGTTGCCGGACTGGGAGCAGGAGCTGCAAACCAAGCGGCTTTTTACCTACAATCATCCGGGATATTGGGACGATCTGCTGCTGCAGCTGCGCCAGCGAGGGATTAGCCTGCGAACCATGACAGTCTCGCAGGTGGACATCACCAAGCGATTTATCGAGGATGGTCTGGGAGTATCTTTCCTGCCCCGCACAGCCGTCTACCGTGACTTGTTTGAAAACCGGTTCATTGAGTTGCCTACCCCAGGTCTGCATCTGCCCAAGGTAGCTTCTTATTTGGTCATGCCAAAGGGCGGTGTGTCAGCCGCGGTGCAGCATTTTGTAGAGATTTTGCAAAGCTTGTATCCGCCGATGCCGCTCGTACAGGGTGGTCGCAATTAATTGATAACGATTTATAATCAAAAACCCGATTTTATTTTATTTCATATTGCGAATCGCAATCGATATACTAGAAGAAGATAGAAAGATAGATCAATCGTTTAAGGGAGTGGGGATAATGAGTAAACAATCGCAGCTAGCCATTGGGTTGGATGGAATCGCAGTTGCCGAAACAGACCTGAGCCTGGTGGACGGTCTGGAAGGCTTATTGGTTTATCGCGGATATTGGGCGCGAGATTTGGCGATTCACCATACGTTCGAGGAAGTTGCTCATCTGCTCTGGTACGGACATTTGCCCAGCGAGGAAGAGTTGACTGCGCTCAAAAACAAGCTGAAGGAAAACCGCGAGCTTCCTGAGCACGTAAAAGGGCTACTGCGCATGATCCCCGCTGATGTCGATATGATGAGCGTGCTTCGTACAGGGGTATCTGCTCTCGGCAGCTCTGCTCACGGCTGGCCTCCAACTATTGACGAAGTGATCGCTGTCACCGCCAAAATGCCGACTATCGTGGCTTTCCGCTACGCCTGTCTGCAAGGCCGTGAACCGCTCGCTCCCAAGTTCGAACTGGATCATACGGCCAATTACCTGTACATGCTCAAAGGAACAGAACCTAGTCACGCACATGTTCGCGCACTGGATGCGTACCTGATTTTGACGCAGGAGCATGGCATGAATGCCTCTACCTTTACCGGGCGCGTGGTCACCTCGACAGAATCCGATCTGATCTCTGCGATCACAGGTGCGATCGGGACCTTGAAG
This sequence comes from Brevibacillus invocatus, assembly GCF_003710915.1. GTDB lineage: Bacteria > Bacillota > Bacilli > Brevibacillales > Brevibacillaceae > Brevibacillus > Brevibacillus invocatus. The sequence continues at coordinate 29,746 of NZ_RHHR01000034.1, forward strand.
GGACCTTTGCACGGTGGAGCACCATCGGAAGTAACGGAAATGATCGAGGCCATCGGTACCAAGGAAAATGCAGAACCATGGCTTCGTAACAAACTTGAAAACGGCGGACGTCTGATGGGCTTCGGTCATCGTGTCTACAAAACCATCGATCCCCGTGCAACGGCCCTGCGCGTCGTAGCAGAGCAGCTGTCCGGTGATGACCCATGGTTTGATCTCGCCACACATGTAGAGCAGGTAGGGCTGCGACTGTTGGCGGAGTACAAACCGGGCCGCAAGCTGAATACCAATGTAGAATTCTTTGCTGCAGCTGTGATGCGTGCTGTCGGTCTGGATGACGACCTGTTCACGCCAAGCTTTGCAGTAAGCCGTGTCGTAGGCTGGAGCGCTCATATCCTGGAACAGGCTGCGAGCAACCGGATCATCCGTCCGCAGTCCAACTACATTGGCTCGATGCCGGAGTAAAACGTAAATATACCGGTATATCCTCCCCCTTTTGGCAGACCGAACAGGTCTGTCGAGGGGGTGTTTTCATATTAATGTCCACAGAAATGCGGAGTGCAGTCCAAGTGCAGTTCGGGATTGCATGTGCGTCTTTGTTTTGGCATGATGAGAAAAAAAGAAGGGGTGGAGCATATGGTGTTATTAGCATCTCCGTTTCAATTCAAAGGACTTACCTTGAAAAATCGCGTAGTCATGCCGCCGATGTGTCAGTATTCAGTGGATGCCCATGATGGAACTCCAAATGACTGGCATTTTGTTCACTACGTTTCCCGTGCTGTAGGGGGGACCGGACTGATCATCGTAGAAATGACGGATGTGGAGCCCGATGGCCGAATTTCCAATGGCGATCTGGGATTGTGGTCGGACGAGCAGATTCCTGCCTATGCCCGAATCGTGAAGGAAGTACATAAATACGGAGCCAAAATCGGGATCCAGATTGGTCATGCCGGCAGAAAAGCCGAGGATGCCGAGGTTCCTGTCTCTTCGTCTGCGATCAAGTTTCCAGGCGATGTGTACAAAACACCTCGCGCATTGACGACAGAAGAAGTGCAGCAGATGGTGGAGAAGTTTGCCGAGTCTGCTCGTCGTGCAGTGGAAGCGGGCATGGATACGATCGAGGTGCACGGTGCTCACGGCTACCTGATTCATCAATTCCATTCGCCGCTGACGAACCAGCGTGAGGATCAGTACGGACGCGACCTCGCCCTGTTTGGTGTAGAGGTGATTCAGGCGATCAAAAAAGTCATTCCTGCCGACATGCCTCTGATCATGCGTATTTCTGCCGTCGAGTATGTAGATGACGGATATGGTCTGGAACACAGCATCGAGCTGTGCCGTCGATACAAGGAAGCCGGAATCGACATCTTCCACATCTCCAGTGGCGGTGAAGGTCCGATTGGCTCACGTGGCCGTCCTGGCATTCATCCTGGCTACCAGGTACCACTCGCCAGAGCGATCCGGCAGGCGCTAGGCGTTCCGGTGATTGCAGTAGGCAAGCTGGATGATGCCAGCCTGGCAGAAGCTACGCTGGGCAATGGCGATGCCGATCTGATCGCAGTAGGCCGTGGAATTTTGCATGATCCGTATTGGGCGATTCATGCGATCCGTGAGCTTTCGGGTGAAGTAGGAATCCCAAGGCAGTATGGACCAGGTTTTCCGACAAAGCGATAAGGAAGCGAAAAAAAGAGCCGTTACGGCTCTTTTTTTGTACGTCTGTTACACCCACCAACGCTTTTGCGGCAGCAAGACGACGTTCAGCGAGGTATGCTGCTCAAACCAGCGCTTCATTTGCGTTTTCATCACCAGGTACTCGGAAGCTGCGTGTGAAACCCCGATTAGCGACAGGGAGGTTTTCTGCACGTATTCCATCATCTGGTTGAAACGCTGCCTGCCGTAGGGATTGTCAATATGGCAATGAATTTCACCGGTGATGTAAGCCTGAGCCCCGAGGGCTTCCGCTTCTTGCATGTCACGTACCACGTCACCACAGCCAGGCACGATGGCAACCGTATCGATACTTGTACGTCGGATCCCTTCAAAGTCGGTGTATGGAATATCAAATATCGCTGTTAGTTGCGTGACCAACGCATCTGTATTCGTCTCTTTTACCCGGAAAATGCCGCCCACATGCCCGTTTCCATGAGGGATAAACGGCTGGATCAGCTCCGCATCCAGCGCCTCCATGATCGCTCCGCCTGTGCCAATCGGCATGCTCGTATCCATCGGCAGATGACAGGTAAAAACGGATAGCTCCTTGTCCTTTAAGCGTTGTAAAAGATCAGGTTGTATCGGTAAAAAACCTCGGCCCCATTTCCCTCGTGGATCACCACACTCCATGAACAGGGGATGATGCATGAACAAGAGGTCGCCAGGTGCAGCCTGCTGGATGAAGGACTGCAGGACTTCTTCGGTAGGAAAAACAGCGAGAAAAACCGTTTCCACCTCTTCGCGTCCTGCCAGCATGAAACCATTGAAACGCGAAACGAATTCCGGTTCAAAATAGTGAGCCCAGTCAAACCCCAGAGGATCGTATACCATCGGAATAAAACGGCTAAAGGCAGGGTCAGTCTCCCACTCTTCGATGTGAAATAGCTTGCTGAGCGCGTTTCCTAAAGCAACTCGTGATTCCATCTCCCCCACATCTCCTTCCTCTGTTCCTAATACAACACCATGTTCCCGGTCTCCTTCATATGCCGCTCTGCGCGTCTGACCAAGAGGAGAGTGGCTGTGATGAGCAAAAGCAGGACTACCCCCAGAAGCCCCAGGTCGGGTAGTAGCGCTGTAAAAGCCGTGCCTTCCATCACCAGCGCTCGTACCAGCGCTGCGATAGAGTGGTGATATGTATCCTCCCAAGGCAGGAAAAAGTCCAACACGTTCAGGAATTGATTGGAGAGGGCATCCATCTCCTGGAGCTGATGGCGCAAGGATGTCGGGATGGAAGGGAGGATCTCCTCGGTCCATGCCAAGCGAGTTGCATGATGCTCTGGGTTGGCTAATACGTGAAGACTATGGAAAAATTCATTCCCTGGCAGATAGACGATAGAGAGATGCTTTCGCAGCCACAGGGGAAGGTCTTGCATGAGCTGACTCCTTTCTTTATTTCAATTAACCGATTGGTAAATCGAGAATTCAGGTTGCCAAAAGTGAAGTGATTATGCTGGAAGCCGTATGGAAAGTCAAGAGATGCAAGCGAAAAAACCACGCTCTTTCGAAAGCGTGGTTGATCATACATGACGGACTATGGGGCTCAGGCGGAAGACGCGATGAGCTGGCGAACGGCATGCTGCATGGCCACGAGATCTTCAGGCGAGAGAGAATGCTCCTGATAGCGGTATTGCTCATAGTAACGCGTGATGCGCTCAGCCAGAGCCAGGTGCTCAGCGTTGTCTAGCTTTCTGCGAAGTCGTTGCAGGAATTCCTGGCTTGTTTCGTAGCGATAGATTTGGATGCCTTGTCTGGACATGTGCTGTAAAAACTCGAAGTACGCGTACCGAACCGGTTCTTCAGACGGGCCGGGACGACGATGGAAAAAGCGCTCCAAATCGAGCACAGGCTGCCCGGGTTCTTCTGGCGGAGCGAGATCGGTCAGCACGCTGCTCGCGATCGGTTGGCTTTCCTGATGGTCGGCCTCTGCTTTCGTAAGATTTCGCTGCCTCCAGATGTACAGGGCGAGCAGGACTGCTACGAGGAGGATGGTTCCACCGATCAGATACGGCTCCAGTGAAGTAAAGAGGGGCTCCCCGGTTCCGTCCATATTTTCGTAGGCCTGCTCGGCTGCACCACCTTGATCATTGATCATATCCGTGATGCGCTCATTTTTGGCGAAAAGGCTCGCCAAACTCTCTGACCAATCGGACAAAGCCTGCAGGACCGGGCTGAATATCAGATAAAGCAGCTCGTAAACAGGCTCCTTCAACCACGCCCAAAGAGAGCCGATCAGCCACAGCAGCAAAGAGGCGCAAAGCACATAACCGGCAACAACGAGGCTACGTGTCGCAAGCAGCTGTGTCCCAAGCGATAAAGTCATGCCCACTGAAGGACGAGCCTGTGTGTTCCGCAGGTCAGTCATGTAGACGAGCCAGTTCAACACCAGATAACTGGCCAGGATCAGGATGAACATTCCGTAGAAGGGCACGGGGTCAATAGTAGCTCCATCACCTGAACGGAGAAACAGGACGGCTATGATTAAATGCGTCAGGCAGATCCATACGGTCAGAAAAAAACGATTTTGCAGGTTGTCATACTGAAAGCTGCTTTGCGAGATGGATTGAACGCGCCAATACAACAGGCCGGTCAAGAGCAGGGCGATCAGCCAGGAGTCGAAGAACAAATAGCCGAGCATACCTATTCCAGCAAAGAGCGGGTACATGAGCAGATGCAACAACAGGATGCGGCTGCCTGACTGATGCAGCCAGCTGCCCATCAGAAAAAGCGCGGAAGCAGCCAACCCGAAGACGAGCATATGTGTAACGCTGATCGACAGGAAGCCAAAGAGCATCAGAAGGCCAGCTGTCATCAAAGCCTCCATCCAAAAGTGGATGCCCAATCGTCCAAGGGCGAAGAAGCTCATGGCGACACCGCCCTTCTCCGCTGTATGGCGGTGGTTTCATATCGACGTAAAGCGGCCTGCTCGCCGGAAACGTCCAGCACAGCTACTCGATGACCACGCCGAAGCAACCGATCAATCGATGCCTGCACGTGCTCATCCAGACGAGGCGTGATGAGCAGGATCGCATCTTTGGACGAGCTGTCCTCCAATCGACGCAATAACGAGGTGAGTGGAGTCGTGAAATAGTGATGAAGCTGGGCAAGCTGTGTCATGACATAGAGATGATGGGATTTTCCGCTTCCTGCTGGCAGATGGTAGAGCTCCCGCCCGCGTTGTTTGACTGTAAGGAACAGCTCATAGCTGAGTGAATGTCGTCTGCAATAGACGGAGATCGCAGCCATGCAGGAGATGGTTCGCTCATTCTCGTCGTGATTATGCCGTTGTAAGGACGGTTCATAGGAAGGCAGAATATGGCCCACGACTCTCCAGTTGGAGCGAGCAGTATGTTCAAACAGCCTGGTTTGCAGGGTATTGGTTTTGGCTGTCGCTTTCCAGTGAATGTTTTTGATTCGGTCACCCGGAAAATACGGTCTTACCCCACGCAAAAAGGTCATATCTTCCTGCTGTCTTTGCCGGGAAAGGCTGCTACCTTCAGGCTCCGTCTCGTCGAAAGCAAGCGGGGGAAGCGGCAGCGGAGTCGGATAGACAAGCAGTGAAAAAGAGAGTGGCAGCGTCAACGTGCTCGGCTCACCGAGAAACAGCGGGATGGTTTCACACTCTACATCGGTTAGCCAGACCACTCCACGTTTGTGTGGGGTTAGGTCCAAGGTAAGAGCAGCCGTTTTGCGTGCTGGCACATCAAAGCGTAGTCGAATATACGTCCGTTGATTGCTCTGGCTGCTCTCGGCTGCTCCGGTTACGGTGACGTGATCCGGCAGGGTGATCCGAAGCCAGGTAGCAGGCAACGGCAGCCAGGAGCGATTGTGCAAGCGGACCGTTACTTGAACGGGGGTACCCGGCATGACCCGGCTTTGATCAGCAGTCCAATCCACCTTCAGCCAGCGGCCAATTCGTGTCTGCCACCACTCTTGCGCTGCCGGCAGGAAAAGGAAAAGGCCGCCGAAAATCCAGAGAAAGCCGCTCCCGGAAAGCAGGGCTCCAAACAGGAGAATAAAGCCGATCAGCTGAAAAGGTTGCTTCGCGTTCATTGCTTACACGCTTTCTTCGACCGGAGTCGGTACGCTTTGCAGAATTTGCTCGATGACTTCCTCCTCGGTCACATGCAGCTCGGCTTCCATAGACAGTCGGATGCGATGTGTGGCGAGGTAGGGAAAAACATGCTTCACATCATCTGGTAGTACAAAACGGCGACCATCGAGATAGGCGGCTGCCTGTGCACAGCGAACCAGGGCAAGCATAGCCCGCGGACTGATCCCGACCTCCACAGAGCGGTTATGACGTGTCGCTTCTGTCAGGTCGATCACATAATCTTCTACAGTCGGGCTGACATGAACCTTCGTTACTTCCTGTTGCAGAGAGATGATCTCTTCAACAGAGATGACCGGTTGTACCTCGTCGAGGGGGGATTGACTGCGGAAGCGACGCAAAATCTCCCGCGCATCCTCTTTATTGCCGTACCCGAGCGAAATTTTAAACAAAAAACGGTCCAATTGCGCTTCTGGCAGTGGATAAGTCCCTTCTGACTCAATCGGATTTTGTGTCGCGATGACCAGCATGGCAGGGGAGAGCGGCAACGTAACGCCTTCAATCGTCACCTGGCGCTCCTCCATGCACTCTAATAGACCTGATTGCGTACGTGGTGTAGCACGGTTGATCTCATCGGCGAGCAAAACGTCAGCAAACACGGGACCCTTGCGCAATTCGAAATCTTGGCTGCGTTGATTGAAAACGTGCAGTCCCACGATGTCGGACGGAAGCAGGTCAGCGGTAAATTGCACGCGATTGTAGCTGCCCCCGATCGCCTGTGCCAGCGTTTTGGCCAGTACGGTTTTTCCCATGCCAGGCAAATCCTCCAGCAAGACATGGCCGCGAGCCAGCAAGGCCGTGACAAGCAAACGGATTTGTTTGTCTTTTCCGACAATGACGCGGTTAACGGCGTCGAGCAAGGTATTCAAAGAAGAATTGGACATAGCAGATAGTCTCCTTTTTATTCTTTCCATCCATCAAACGATAGTACCCGTCCTTCATTATACACATTCTCGATATGTAATTTGGGAAAATTTACAATATTTTATTGATCCAGTAGGTACACACATTCAGCATGCTCGCTATTGCTGCGCTTCTTTCAGACGGGTCTCGTGGCTTTGCGATAGTGCGCGAAAATAGGGCAGGAATATGCCTAACAAGGCGACGGCTACGATCAGGCATCCCATACTGATATAGATAGGACGAATGCCGATAGTCTCGCCCCATTGTCCACCTAGCCAGACACCGAGCGGCATCGTCATACGCATGATCAGCAGCCGGACGGAAAATACGCGTCCCATGAGATCCGACGGTACGGAGAGCTGGTACAGATTGGTGCTGTGAACATGGAAAAAGGGAGCGGCTATTCCCGCGATCACTTCAATGAAAATCGCCAGGTAGAGATCCTGTACGACACCGAGAGCGATGAAGGTAGCGCCACCAAGCGCGATCGACCCGAGCATGATCACATGCTTTACCCGGAAATAGCGAGAAAGATAGGGTACGAGTAGCGAGCCAAGCAGATATCCCAATGGAAAGCCTGCCTGGAAAATTCCTACATGTAGCGAGGACCCATGCAGCTCGTCCACGATAAACGGGATGGTCAGCACAATAGTAATGCCGACTGCGAACTGGACGACAGCCAAAAAAATGCCCAGCCACAGAAGGAGCGGCTTTTCCTGAAATACGCGGAATCCCGCGAGAAACATCCTGACCCACGATTGGGACTTCTCTGCCTTCTTTTCCTGATGGATCGGGCTTTTCCACAAGAGTAGACCGCTAAGCGCAAAGCCTGCCGCCACCAGAACCAGCGACCAGGTTCCTTCCAGTGCGGCTACAATGACCCCACCAAGCACAGGACCGCAGATCATCGCCATGCGAAGGACTGCATCGAGGTAGGAATTGGCCGAAAGCAGCTGCTCCTTTTTCACCACAGAAGGGAGCAAGGACTGACTGGCTGGTACGTAGAGCGGCTGGATGAGTCCGTTGATCAGGGAAATGAGATAGAATGGCCACTGCACCTCGGGCCAGAGGAGCAGACAGAGAAATGACAGACAAAAAGCCATACTTCTCGTCCATTGGCAGAAGACAAGGACCCGTTTTTTTTCCCAGCGATCCAGGTAGGGTCCCGCGATCAGTTGTACAGCCAGAGAAGGCAAAAAGTAGAGAAGCCACAAACCGCCAACAGCGGTGTAGGAGCCAGTAGCCTGATAAATCAGCCAGCTGTTGGCCAAGGTTCCAAGGGTAGCTCCCAGCTCCGAGACAAGCTGCCCTATCAGGATATACAAATAGGAAGGTTGGCGAAAGAGGGAAGGAACCGTCAAAAAGATTCCCCCTCTGGTCTCTTATCGCTAACGAATTGTTCGAGCAGCAGAGGCAGCCTGTCCAAGGCCGTTCGTTTCCATCTATACTTCGTACCTTGTGTTTCCACCAAGCGGGCTGCGCGCAGCATGGACAGATGATGGTGTACGGTGGATTTGCCAAGCTGCAAACGCTCAGTCAGTTCTTGCAGACTCATTTCCTGTTCAGCAAGGATTTTGAGCAGTCGCAGTCGATGTTCGTCGCCTAATGCTTTCAAGAGCTGGACAAGCAATTGAGGTGGACGATACGGGTCGGCCTGTTCAAAGAGATGCTGCTCTGCGACTGGATAGTAGAAAATTTTTGTCTGTGGGGCGTCTGCCTGTACGGTCCAGGGACGGTAAATCGCTTGAGGAACAAGCAGCACGCGTGTAACAGTCGGCTCAGGAGGATATTCGCCGTCCGTGGCCAGCGAAACGAGTTCCTCAGGTGACATTTTTCCCATCCAGGCCTCTTTTTGTGCCCGGTCACGTTCCAGCATGCGGGAGATTTCCAGCTCTCGCGGCTTGACATGTGCGAGATACCAGCCCTGGATCAATACGCTCAAATGCTTCCGCAGCTCACCTGGATTGACGGTGGCCACATGAGAGATGTATGCAGGAAAGAAGAGGTGGTCATGGCATGTCTGGCGCAAATACAAGATGTCCCCTTCATTGCCAGCAGCAGCCCGGAGTCTTGCTGGTTGATGCTCTTCTCCAAGATAGGGCAGGGCCAGATAGCGCAGCTCCTCATCAGATAGCTGCTGAAGAAAAGCCAGAAATGCTTCCAGGTCAGAAAATGCCTGGACATGAAGCAGCTGCAGGAGTGTTTTCCACGTGTTGTGCTCCTTCGCATAGGCCACTTCCGCGTGAACGTCAGGGGGGAGGTCAGCCAGCAGCTGATGCCAGTACTCACTTGGCTGTTCCAAAGTGGGGTGGATCGAGTCATAGGTTGCAGCAGCGATTCCCAATGCAGCTTCAAATAGCGGGGAATGCGACAACTCTACCCGATAGGTGGTACGGCTGATACCCATGTTTAACCGTTTCATTGGATCACTCTTTCAACTGGATTCATTGTTGATATTCTAAAATATTCGAACGATAAATTCAATATTTTTAGAAACAGAGCATTTGATTGTTGGAATCAGGCCGTAGCTCGAACCTACCATGCTGCAAGTGAAACATTTGAAGCCGGGTATCGTAAGAGAGATATTATGCGTGAAATCTGGGAGGGAAATGCGACCGATGGAGTCAAAAGAGTCATTGATACAGTCTTTGAAAGAAGTGGAGGCTTGGGAGAAGGGACAGAACGATTTGTGGTTCTGGGAAAAGCTCGGAAGGCTTCCTTTTGTCCTTTTGGACCGCATTACGCCAGCCTTTGTCAGGGAAAAGCTGGGCTTGGCCGTAGACGAAATGACAGCATTTCTCGAAACAGGTGGAACCTATCTCGTGCAGGACGAACCCATTTACAACAGATTTCGCAAGCGGATGAAGGAGGGGAGCTCCTCCAACATTGGAGTGGACGAGATTGCAGCAGCGCCGCTCTCGTTGATGAACGAGGTAGCGATGGAGCTGAGGGAATCGCGGGCAACCTTTGCCACTGTGCAAGGAGCGACGACAGGGATCGGCGGGATTTTTACGCTGGCTTTGGATATTCCTTTGCTGATCGGGACATCGCTGAAAGTGTTGCAGGAAATGTCGCTCAGCTACGGGTATCGTCCGGAGGAGAAGAAGGAGCGTCTGTTTGTGGTGAAATGTCTGCAGTTTGCCTCGTCAGATATCGTGGGGAAAAAAGCGATATTGGCCGAGCTTTCGCACTTTGACGATCCTCATGCGCAGAAGGATGTGATCGCGCAATTGCAGGGCTGGCGTGAAGTCGTCGTGACGTACACGGAGAATTTTGGTTGGAAAAAGCTGTTTCAAATGGTGCCGATCGCAGGAATTTTGTTCGGGGCGTATTTGAATCGCTCCACTGTGCAGGATGTGGCGGAAGCGGGAATGATGCTGTACCGCAAGCGGCGGATACTGGAGCGCATGCGAGAGATCGATCAGCGCGATCGGATCAATTCGACGATACCGCCGCAGTGAGAGGCGATTCGAGGTAGAAAAGACCGGTTCTCGAGTAGAAATCTACTTTTGAACCGGCCTTGTTTTGGTCGAGAGTTTAAACAGCACTTACAGCAACAGCTTGTTTCAATGCCTGTTCCAGATCTCCGATGATGTCGTCGATGGCTTCTGTTCCGACAGACAAGCGAATCATGCCAGGCGAAACGCCTGCCGCAACCTGCTCGGCCTCTGTCAGCTGCTGGTGTGTCGTGCTGGCAGGGTGAATGATCAACGACTTGGAGTCACCGACATTTGCCAGGTGCGAGAAGAGCTTCACGGATTCGATCAGCTTTTGACCTTCCTTCACGCCACCGCGGATACCAAAGGTAAGAATCGCGCCTGCGCCTTTTGGCAAATACTTTTTCGCCAGCTCATACTCAGAATCGGATTCAAGTCCAGGATAGTTGACCCATTCCACGTCAGGGTGAGCAGCCAGGAAGCGGGCGACTGCCAGCGTATTTTCGCTATGACGCTCCATCCGCAGATGCAAAGTCTCCAGACCTTGCAGGAACAGGAAGGAGTTGAATGGTGCGACGGCTGCTCCGATGTCGCGTTGCAGCTGTACGCGCGCCTTGAGAATATAGGCCAACGGTCCAAGTGCTTCTGTGTACACTACGCCGTGATAGCTTGGATCTGGTGTCGTCAAGCCAGGGAATTTTCCGTTGGTCCAGTCAAATTTGCCGGAGTCGACGATGATGCCGCCAATCGCGGTTCCATGTCCACCGATGAATTTGGTTGTGGAGTGAACGACGATATCTGCACCGTGATCAAATGGGCGGCAGAGGATCGGTGTAGCGAATGTGTTGTCGACGATCAAAGGAATGCCATTATCGTGTGCGACAGCAGAGATGGCTTCCAGATCAGCGACGTTGATGCGCGGGTTGCCGATTGTCTCGACGAAAACAGCCTTTGTCTTTTCGTTAATCAGCGCGCGAAAATTTTCTGGGTTGGATTGATCCGCAAATACAACCTTGATACCCAGACGTGGCAATGTATGCGCGAACAAATTGTAAGTACCGCCGTACAGGCTGCTGGAGGCGACGATTTCATCCCCGGCCTGGGCGATGTTGAGAATAGAGAAAGTGATGGCTGCCTGACCGGAAGCAGTAGCGAGCGCACCCACGCCACCCTCAAGCAAGGCGACACGTTTTTCGAAAGCGTCCTGAGTCGGGTTCATGATGCGCGTGTAGATGTTGCCCAATTCCTTGAGCGCGAACAGATTTGCTGCATGCTCCGTATCGCGGAAGACGTACGAGCTTGTTTGATAGATAGGAACCGCTCTGGAGCCAGTGACGGGGTCTACCTCCTGGCCTCCGTGTACAGCAATCGTTTCCGGTTTCCATTGTTGTTGATCTGACATGGTCATCTCTCCCTTTTTCTGTGGTAAAATGGGCAAAACGGTGAAAATAAAACAAAAGCCTACTTCTGGGAAGAAGAAGGCTCCGGCTATACCGTACGCAAACATTCATCTCCCAGAATCTACAGATTCGATCCTGCAGGAATTGGCACCTCGCATTAGACATGCAGGTTGCCGGGCTTCATCGGGCCTGTCCCTCCGCCACTCTTGATGAAAATCGTGAGTTTTCGTATTAATTATCACAATTGTATGAAAGTGATACTCTTCTGTCAATTAAAATATTAGTTTTCATAGTGGTTTATGTGGCATTCGATTAAGTATAGGAAGGAAAGGCTGTGAACGCTTATGAGCACGAAGAAACATGGCAAGCTTCGGATCGCCTATCTGATTCCGAATATCGGCTGCTACCTGATGATTCTGTACATCGGTTTCTTCATATTTCAAAACGCCCGGGAGCTGGAGGAGATCGGTCAGTTGGGCATGTGGCTATTGATGCTGATCCTGCTTACACTGGTAAGTCTCTACGGCTCGTATCGGATCGCTACGTGGATTAAGCAAGGAAAAGTATAAACTTCGTTTCATAAAAAAAGAGGAGAGCAGCTGATCTGCCTCCTCTTTTCTTTCATTTGTCATTAGTCTTTTTTGATCGTAGCGTGTGTACCATCGCAGTTTCCGTTTGCGTTTTTAGTTTGACCGCATTTACAGGTTCCCATTCTTTTCCCCTCCAGTCCTTATTACAATGCCTATTATAATCAATTAACTTACTAAAAACAAGTTAATTACATTTGATAATGAATCTCAAATACAGGCGTGGCGCATAAAAAACATGACGTTAATTTGTAACGCTTTCGCCTTCGCTCGTTCACAAATACTTTGCCGGTGTAAAGGGATTCGTCCTGCATTTTGTGCTAAGCTTCACCTGAGTTCATCTGTTTGAAGTCGCCTTTTGTGAAGTGTCGTTCAGTTAGAAAATAAAACGTGCATATGTTATGATGAAGCAGGAAAAAATCGATTGCGTAATCGTACATATAGGGGGATTTCAGGATGAACGAACAGGTAAAAGAAATAACTCCACAAGAATTGCTGGAAAAACTCGAAGCAAAAGAACCGGTGCAGGTTATTGACGTTCGTGAAGTGGATGAGTGGAATGCTGGTCATATCAAACAAGCGAAGCTGATTCCGCTTGGATTCTTGCCTCATCGAGTGGATGAGCTGGATAAAAATATTCCCGTAGTGATGGTGTGCCGCAGCGGTGCGCGCAGCCACAGAGCGACCGAGTATTTGAGCGAGATGGGCTATGATGTAGCCAATATGGTCGGTGGCATGCTCGCTTGGCCGGGAGAGAAAGAAGAATCCTAAGCAAGACGTGTACGCACGTAAAATGCGGCTGGCATGAGGAGAGGTGTGAAGCCGCAGGGAAGAGCATGGGGAGGCAATACTCGTGAGTGAAGGTGCAAAGAAAGAATCATCTGTTCAAAAACACTGGTTTCCAGTATTAGCTGGTGTGCTGATTTTGGCGATTATCGGGATCTTTGGTTACCAATACATGCAGAAGACCCAGATTCCGGTCATCAAGGCATTGAATGATTTCACATTGGACAATATTGACGGCTCGAAGTATACCTTCTCGGAGAGTGCGGGCAAGGTGCGATTGGTTGAATTCATCTTCACCAATTGCCCGGATATTTGTCCTGCGACGACTTACAATATGTCCCAGCTGCAAGAGCAGTTGAAGGAAAAGGGATTGTTTGGGGACAAGGTAGAGTTCCTCACCATTACCTTTGATCCGGATTATGATACTCCAGAAGTGCTGCAGCAGTACGCGGAAAAATTCCACGCTGACCAGAGCGGCTGGAAGTTTTTGCGCGGCGACAATGCAGCCATTGAAACGGTCACTAAAGACTTTGGGATGGCTGTCATGAAGCTGCCGGATGAGAATTCGCCGTCTGGGTATTCGATTACCCATACAGCCCGTATGTTCCTCGTCGATGGTGATGGCAACATGCGTCAAGCCTATGGCATGGCAGCGGACATGGATATGGATTTGATGATGAAAGAGATGTCGATCCTCGCAGATTAGGATAAGTTGGCAGTCCAATCGGATGTTGCGAACGCCCACTTGCGATTGCTTAGTAAAGCAAGAGCAGGTGGGCGTTTTGTGTCCCTTTTCTCGTCAAAATGTAGGAGATAGGCCGAGATTGGCAAGACTAGATGAAACGAATGCCTTCCGGTGTGATACAATAGAGGTGGCATGCTTGGTTCGGGTTCCCAAAATCATGCACGATGACGTTAGGAGGAAAGAGTTTGAGCGACGTTAAGATTTTCGCAATGGGCGGCCTCGGCGAGATCGGAAAAAATATGTACTGCGTCGAGTACGAGGATGAAATCATCATCATTGATTGTGGGGTTAAATTTCCGGAAAACGAGATGTTCGGGATTGATTTGGTGATTCCGGATGTTTCCTATCTGGTGGCAAATCAGCACAAGATCAAAGCTTTGTTGCTGACGCACGGCCACGAGGATCACATTGGAGCGATTCCTTATGTGTTGAAACAAATCAAGGTGCCGATCTACGGCGGACGCCTGACCCTGGGCTTGGTCAAGGCAAAGCTGGAAGAGCACCGCATGCAAAATGACGTATCGTTGATTCCGATTTCGGAAGACACGGAGATCCCTTTCAATCAGTTGAAGGCGGCATTCTTCCGCACCAATCACAGTATTCCGGATTCGTTTGGGGTCGTTCTACATACACCGGAGGGCATGGTGATCCACACAGGTGACTTCAAGTTTGACATGACGCCTGTAGGGCAAACGACCGAGTACGGAAAAATTGCCCGGATCGGCGCGAGCGGAGATGTATTGGCACTGCTCTCTGACAGTACGAACAGCGAACGTCCTGGTTATACCATGTCGGAACGCACAGTAGGCGAAGGGATTCTGGAGGTTGTGCAAAAAGCGCGTGGCCGCATCATTTTGGCTACATTCGCATCGAACGTACATCGCCTTCAGCAGGTAGTCGATGCCGCACAGGAGTGCAATCGCAAAGTAGCTGTCATTGGCCGCAGTATGGAAAAAGTCTTTTTGATTGGACAAGAACTGGGCTATATTCAGATGCCGGAGGGTATGCTGATCGACATCAAGCATATTGACAACTACGCGGACAACCAGGTGCTGATCATTTGTACCGGCAGCCAGGGTGAGCCGATGGCAGCTTTGACGCGCATTGCTTCGGGATCGCATCGCACCGTCTCCATCTATCCGGATGACACGGTGATTATCTCTGCATCACCGATTCCGGGGAATACCATCAACGTAAGCCGGACGATTGATAAATTGTATCGCGCTGGCGCCAACGTCGTGTTGAGCCATGCTTTTGACATTCACGCCTCCGGTCACGGCAGCAGTGAAGAGCTGAAGCTGATGCTCAACTTTATCCGTCCACGCTACTTTATCCCAATTCACGGGGAGTATCGCATGCTGAAGACGCACTCCAAGCTGGCACAGCAGGTCGGGATCGAGGAGAGCAACATCTTCCTGATGGATAATGGGGAAGTGCTCAACTGCTCGAGGGAAAAAACCTGGATGAGCAAGGTACAAGCCGGTATCGTTCTGATCGACGGCAGCGGCATCGGGGACGTAGGCAATATCGTTCTGCGCGATCGCAAGCATTTGGCGGAGGATGGTCTGATGGTCGTGGTCGTCAGCCTCGACATGAAAAACTTCAAGATCCTGACGGGTCCCGACATCGTCAGCCGAGGCTTCGTTTACGTGCGTGGCTCCGAATCCCTGATTCAGGAAGCGACGCTGCTCGTTCGTCAGCGCCTCCAGGAAGCTTTGGAGAAGAAGATCAAGGAATGGTCGGAGCTGAAGTCGCAGGTCAACGAAGTGATCAAACCGTTCATTTACGAAAAAACGGGGCGCAACCCGATGATCCTTACCATTTTGATGGAAGTGTAATCCTACACACTTCCGGATTCTCCTAATGGAATGAACGGGTTATAATAGTGGTAATGGAATTGAGAAAAAAAGGAGAGACTGCCCGATGATGTCTTATGAAGCATATATGAGCCAAGTGATCCAGCCCATGCGTGACGAGTTGACTCGCAATGGTTTTCAAGAGCTTCGCACTGCTGAAGAAGTGGAGCAAACCCTGCCAAATGCGAAAGGATTGACGCTGGTTGTTGTCAACTCCGTTTGCGGCTGTGCAGCAGGACTTGCACGTCCAGCTGTTGTTCATTCCTTGAACCATGCGAAAAAACCGGATAACATTTACACTGTGTTTGCCGGACAAGATAAGGAAGCGACTGCAAAAGCCCGCGAGTACTTCGAAGGCTATGCTCCGTCTTCCCCATCCTTTGCGATCATGAAGGACGGCAAAATCATGACGATGATCGAACGTCATCAGATCGAAAACAACGATCTGCAAACGATCTCCAACCTGTTGACCAGTGCTTACGACAAGTACAGTGAATAAGGCATAGGCAAGCTAAAAAGGCGCTCTGCAAGGGCGTCTTTATTATTTCCCACATATAGGTTGTGCATGAGTCCCTTCTATTATTATAATAAACATATTTGTTTAAAAAGTATAAGAGGGAGGGAACTTGCGCTTGAAGCAAAAACTGGTGATTATTACAGAAGTTACACGCGGTTTGGGTCGGGCGATGGTGGAGCGGGCAGAAGGGGTGATCATTAACATCAGCTCTTATTGGGGACGTCATGGAGAGGGGATGGTTGCTCCGTATTGTGCATCCAAGTTTGCCGTAGAAGGTCTGTCCCGGTCACTGGCTCAGGAGCTGCCTAAAGGGATGGCCGTGGTGGCACTCGATCCGGGAGGGAGTATCGACACTGCGATGCTTCAGCAGTGTTCCCCGGGAGAGGTGGAGACAGCGCCTTCCCCCGAAGCGTGGAGCCGCGTAGCCGTACCGTATCTTCTCAAGATCGGTCCAAAGGAAAATGGCAAGTCACTTACCTGTCCCCGGGCCGTCTGAATAGGAAAAGTCGCTCATTCCCAAAGGGGAGGGCGACTTTTTGTTTTCGATGAATTCCTATAAGGATCGGACCTGATTCTGCCGATCCCGTTGCAAAAAGGCGTGAAGCAGACAGAGAAGCACGGCGCTAAAGGCAACGATGGTAGAAATCAGAAGACTGGACTGCACGCCACCCTGATCGTAGCTATAGCCCAAGGCCAGCGGACCCAAGAGACGACCGACTGTGGTAATCGATCCCACCACTCCCAGATAAAAAGGAGCCATGTCCCCCGTTTTTTCTGAGACAAAGGTGGGGATAGTAGGGGCAATCAACATTTCGCCAAACGTCGTAATGATCATGCCCGTAATAAAAGCTGCGTAGCTGTCGTGGAAGAACAGCATGAATGCAAAGCCAAGGCCGTAGGCAACAGCACTGGCGACGAGCTGGGCGGACAGATTTTGCTGCAGCAGGCGCTTGAACCAGGCAATGACAGGCTGACCTGCGAAAATGACGATTCCGTTGACCGTCCAAAGCCAGCTGTAAGCCGAGAGTGGCATGCCCTGACTGGTCAGATAAGGGGCTACACCCGTGTTCCAGACCGTAGTAGAGAAAAAGATAAAGCCGCCGCCGAGAGCCATGAACAGGTATACGCGATAATTGAACAGCAGCTTGAGTGTCTCCAGACCAGTACGTTTGACCGCCTTTTCGCCGTCTTTGCCGACCAGCTCCTGATGGGAAATATGTTTCATGATCAGGAAGAAGAACAGGGCGAACAAAAGCGTACTGATACTGTTGATAAAAAAGGTAAGCTGAAAGGAAATCGTGGCAATCAATCCGGCAAGCGCAGTACCGATTGCCATACCCATATTGTTGCCCACATAGACGACGTTAAAAATTTCACGTCGCTGCTCTTTCCAGCGAAATCCGATAAATGCCTGAATGGCAGGAGCGGAAAGATTGTAGGTAAAACCAAGACACATCATGACGGCTAAATAGACAGGCCAGCTATGAATCAGTGGTATTGTAAACTGAAACATGCCTTGCAGAAAGAGAGCCCCGACAATAAGCCGTTTTGCTCCCAGACGGTGAAAAAGCGTACCACCGACAAACTGGCCGACAATGCCAGCGATGGACTGAAGCATGAGAACAAAGCCAGCTTCTGTCATCGAACGGCCCAGAATCGTATGTACGTACAACGTGGTCAAGGGCCACATGAATGCACTGCCAGAGGCATTGATAAAGCTGGCAGTGAGGAAAAGCAATGCTTCACGAGGATAGCGGTTCAACAAAGAAAATGGCGAAACCATAGGAAGTCACACCTTTGCGGTAATATATTCTAAGTATAGAATTTTTTGTATACTTTGTAAATAAAAATGTTTAGTAAATAGTTATTGCTCACCCAAATAAAGGCTGCTCCGTGATGATTATATTCGAGTATACTAAGAAAAGTGGAGAGGTGGACTCAAGCCCCACTTCGGCTTCAGCCCAAGGCTTGGCGGAGAACTGCTAACTACAGAATAGAAAGAGCTTAAAGGTGGAGTCGTTCTTGAAACGAGTATGGAAACGCGTATTTGTCCTGTTATTTCTTTGTATAGTGGCAACGACGGGTTATTACGGATATGCCTTTTACGAATTCTCACAAGGGATTCAGCAGCCCAATCTGGTAGATGAGACAGAAGCGCCTTCTGGAGGCGGCCAGGAAACGAAGGCGGCGGAGATTCCGCAATGGGATGGCAAGGATCGTGTCAACATTTTGCTGATGGGTGTGGATCGCCGAGGGGTTCGCAACAGCGGATTGCCGCGTTCGGATTCGATGATGGTCGTGAGCATAGACCCTGAACGCAAGCGCTTTGACCTTTTTTCCATTTTAAGGGATACGTATGTTGAAATTCCTGAACACGGCATGTCGCGCATTAATGCGGCGGTCGTGAATGGCGGTCCGGAGCTGGCGATGAAAACGGTCAGTCATTTTACGGGCCTACCCATCAACCGGTATGTCATCACAGATTTCGAAGGCTTCAAGGCGCTGATTGACGCAATGGGCGGCGTGAAGCTGGATGTCGAAAAAAACATGTACTACCATGATCCGACTGACAAAGGTATGTATGACATCAACCTCAAGAAGGGTCTGCAGACCTTGGATGGAGACAAAGCATTGCAGTACGTGCGATTCCGTCACGATGCAACCTCTGACTACACCCGCACTGAGCGTCAACGCAAGCTGTTGGCTGCCGTAGCGGATCAGATGAAGCAGGGAACGACATTGATCCAGCTGCCGACGATCCTGAAAGAAGTGACGCCGTATATTCAAACCAACATCAGCTCCATGGATATGCTGAAGCTTTCATCCCTTGGACTCATGTTGAATACGGATAATCCGGGTAATTACCAGGTTCCTCCGATGGGAATGTTCCGCGAATCCAATCGTGCGGGCTCCGTTCTTATTCCCGACGTCAAGCAAGTGCAGGCGTTTATTCAGGAATCCCTCAATCCGCCTGTTCAGGAAAAAGGAAACAGAATTGCCGAAGGATGGAGCACCAAATGACAACAGCACGCAGCATTAAGCGGGCTGTTGTTTTTTTGCTTTTGGTGAGCCAGAAGAGGAGCTGCTTTATTTTTATTCACATTTGAATAAATATTCGTAAAACTTAATTAAATCATTTCAAATCCCATTCCCAAATCCGCATTTGTCGAGTATATTTTGGGGGCAGTGGGTTTTTTTAGATAAAGGGGGAAAATTTTAATGAGAAAAAATATTTCAATGCTGGCTGGCATTACCTTGCTGGTAGGCACCATTCTGGCTGGCTGCACGGGCGGCGGGCAAGCACCGACCACCCAACCAGGAGCGGTTCAGTCTCCTGATGCATCGGCCCCTGCTCCTGCAAGCAATGTGGAGCAAGTATTCCGTGCCAATCTGACGAGCGAGCCTTCTACTGCTGACCCGGGTCTGGCGAAGGATGCCACTTCCGGTACGCTGGTACGCGCGACATTTGACGGTTTGACTCGCCTGGATGGAGATTCCAAACCAATGAACTCCGTAGCTTCTGATGTGAAGCTGTCCGATGACAACCTGGTTTACACCTTCACGATCCGTGATTCCAAGTGGAGCAATGGAGATCCGGTAACGGCACACGACTTTGAATTTGCCTGGAAACGTGCCCTGGACGCGAATTTTGGTGCTGAGTACGCATACCAGCTGTACTACATCAAGAATGCTGAAAAAGTAAACAAAGGTGAAGTTTCTGCAGACCAGCTGGGTGTAAAAGCCCTGGATGATAAAACGCTGGAAGTAACGTTGGAAAACCCAACACCGTTCTTCCTTCAACTGACTGCTTTCTATACCTACTACCCAGTGAACAAAAAAGTGGTAGAAGCCAATCCGAACTGGGCGATGGAAGCTGCTACTCACGTAAGCAATGGTCCTTTCAAATTGACTGCTTGGGAGCACAAAAGCAAGATCATTCTGGAAAAGAACGAGCATTATTGGGATAAAGACGCTGTGAAGCTGGAGAAGATCGACTTTGCAATGATCGAGGATGACAACACAGCATTGTCCATGTTTGATAACGGCGAACTGGATTGGGCAGGTCAACCACTCGGCGGATTGCCTGTAGATGCAGTACCGGCTTTGAAGGACTCAGGTAAACTGGTTGTACATCCAAAAGCGACCATGTACTGGTACAAAATGAACACAACCAAAGGTCCTTTGGCTAATGTGAAGATCCGCAAGGCGCTGTCCCTGGCTGTAAATCGTCAGGAAATCGTGGACAACATCACACAAGTAGGTCAGGTTCCAACCATGGGAATGCTGCCACAGTCGATGATCATCAAAAAAGAAGGTTATTTCAAAGACAACGATGTAGAGACCGCAAAACAATTGCTGGCTGAAGGGATGAAAGAACTGGGTGTAACTCAGCTTCCAACGATCACTTTGTCCTACAATACAACTGACCGTCACAAGAAAATTGCCGAAGCGATTCAGGACCAATGGAGAAAGGCTCTGGGTATTGATGTAAAACTGATGAACAAAGAATTCAAGGTACACTTGGATGACATGCATCAGCTGAACTATGAAGTAGCACGTATCGGTTGGAACGCAGACTTTAACGATCCGATCAACTACATGGAAATGTTCCGTGACCAGAATACAGGTAACAACGACACCGGTTGGGAAAATGAGCGCTACAAGGAATTGCTGAAGCTGTCTGCAACTGAAAATGATCCTGCAAAACGGACCCAGCTGTTCGCGGAAGCAGAGGAAATTTTCATGAACGAGATGCCGCTCATTCCGCTCTTCACAGACGTGGACATCTGGGTACAAAGCGACAAAGTGAAAGGCGTACAAGTGGATGGACTCGGCTTTATCGACCTGAAATGGGCTGAGAAAGTAGAGTAGGAACGTCAATAATTAGATGATAAGTAAACAAAAAACAAAGGCCGCGAGAATAATCGCGGTTTTTGTATTTTTATTTCTAGAATAGGAGAGTATAGTAAGAGCATATTTATTGTGTTTTTTAAATAATTTTTTACAATAAAATAATAATATTTAATGAATAAATAAAATTTTATTAAATCACTCTAAAACATGTTTAAAAATAATATAAAAGGATGTATATTGATAAAGGATTTAGAAAAGGGGGATTTAGTTGTATGAAAAAGAATGTGTTCGTGGCAATGAGTTCGATTCTCGTACTTGGTGCAGCACTTGCAGGATGCGGTGGCGGCAACCAAGCGGCACCAGAAAATAATTCAGGTAGCAACGCTGAGGCGCCAGCAACTGGTCCTAAAGTTCTGAAACTGAACCTGCGCTCCGAACCACCTACAGCTGACCCAGGAATCGCGGAAGACTCTACTTCCGGTACTATTATCCGTGCAACCTTTGAAGGTCTGACCCGTACTGGTGAAGACGGTAAAGTGCATGAAGCTGCTGCGGAAAGCTATGAAGTTTCCGAAGACGGAACAAAATATACATTCAAACTGCGTGATGCAAAATGGAGCAACGGTGATCCAGTAACAGCAGGCGACTTCGAATTCGCTTGGAAACGCGCTCTGGATCCAAAAACAGCTTCCAACTATGCTTACCAGCTCTATTACATTAAAAACGGTGAAGCCTTCAACAAAGGCGAAGCTACAATGGATGACGTTGGCGTAAAAGCGCTCGACGATAAAACTTTGGAAGTAACGCTGCAAAACCCAACTCCGTTCTTTACTGAACTGACTGCTTTCTACACCTACTACCCAGTAAACAAAAAAGTAGTAGAAGCCAATGAAAAATGGGCAGCAGACGCTGCTACGCACGTAGGTAACGGTCCTTTCAAATTGACCACTTGGGAGCACAAAAACAAGCTGGTTGTAGAGAAAAACGAAAACTATTGGGATAACAGCGCTGTAAAAGTGGACAAGATCGAGTTCTCCATGGTTGAAGACGAGAATACAGAGCTGTCCATGTTTGACAACGGCGAATTGGATTGGGCAGGTGCACCTACAAGCGCGCTCCCAACCGATGCTATTCCGGCTCTGAAAGATTCCGGAAAAATGAAGACTCAACCAACGGCAGGTACGTACTGGTATAAATTCAATACAGAAAAAGCGCCTTTCAACAACGTGAAAATCCGTAAAGCATTTGCTTATGCGATTGATCGTCAAGGCCTGATCGACAACGTGCTGCAAGCAGGTCAGCTTCCAGCAACAGGTGCGGTACCACCATCCATGGCGCTGAACAAAGATGGCTACTTCAAAGACAACGATGTGGAAACAGCGAAAAAATTGCTGGAAGAGGGTATGAAGGAAGAGGGAATCACTTCTATGCCTACCGTTACACTCTCCTACAACACATCCGAAGGGCACAAAAAGATTGCAGAAGCGATCCAAGACCAATGGAAGAAAAACCTTGGCGTAGATGTAAAACTGGAAAACAAAGAATGGAAAGTTTACATCGAAGACCTGCATCAAGGAAACTACCAAATCGGTCGTATGGGCTGGTTGGGTGACTTCAACGATCCAATCAACTTCTTGGAGCTGTACAAGGATAAAAAAGGTGGCAACAACGACACCAACTGGGAAAATCCGAAGTACAAAGAACTGCTGAACCAATCCGCTCTGGAGCAAGATCCAGCGAAACGTTCTGCAATCTTGGCTGAAGCTGAGCAAATCCTGATGGATGAAATGCCAATCATGCCAATCTACTTCTACACGCAATCTTGGGTACAAAATGAGAAGGTTACAGGCGTAATCGTAGACGGTTTGGGTAACGTTGACTACAAATACGCTGATAAAGCTGAGTAATTTTAGTTCGACCGACGAGGGGTGCGCTACGCGCCTCTCGTTTTTTTTTATGCATATGGACAAATGACCAATCCATTCCGCGCTTCCTGACATAGAGTGAAAGGAACAAACTGTACCAGGGGGGATAGCTGTGGATTTGGGCAAGCTGATGAGCTTTATTCGAACGATTCCGAAGGATAAGCTGAAGACGGATGCTGGTTTGAAAGAAGTGATTCGCGACTTGGGGAAAAAGTCTGGAAAAAACTTTACTGATCAAGAACTCAATCGGTATGTGGCTCAGTTCAGAAGCATGTACAAGACAGAAAACGTGGGAAGTCTGTTGGATAAACTCTCCAAAAAGGGCATGAGCTCCAAAGAATTGGATAACATCAAGAAGCGCTTCAAATAAGGGGAGGTGACATTATCGCTGCCAAGGCAAAAAGAAAGAAAAAGCCGGCTAATCCCCAAGAGCATTTGGTGGAGATGATGAATAGACTTGCTGATTCCACTCATGTGAGCAACGAACAGATGATGCGGGAAATGAGCGAGGTGCGTCAGGAGCTGAAAGATATGAAAGAGCAGCTGGGTCGACTCAAGGCAAAGCCCTCGGTCACCACGCAGAGACGCAGTATTCTCTTTCGTCCCAGAAGCACCGTTCCTGTCCAGGTTGAGCCGGAAAAACCGAAGCCGGTTCTTTCGCTGGAAGACCTGCTTCCACTGTTGCCGCATCTGAGCAGTGCGATTCCTCAACTGAAAAACCCCAAAGTGGCTGATTCGATCAAGGTTCTCTCCAATCCGGCTGTTCTTTCAATGATTCAACAATTTGTCGCTAATGGTGGATTAAATGCTTTGAAGCAGAAGCCGGTCACGCAGGTAAGTCGGCGTGAGCGACGCGGGCTGTTTCGCTAGTTTAAATACGCATAACTATTCGTGGCTGCCTTTCTTGGTTCTCAGGAGGCAGTCTTTTCTTTCGGCAAGTTCAAGAGCAGAAGAGAGACTTATAAAAAAGAATGCGATTTTCGTCGAGATTGGTACCAATTGACTATAAACTTTATGGTTCAACGAGCGTCTAATAGAATGTTGAGCGTGGCATGTGTGCGAAACGCGAGTAAAGAGGAGAAATCACGGAGGAGGTCAGGATGAAAAGAAGTTTATACCCCATGTTGCTCATGCTGCTGGTCCTGTTGCTCATCCCTGGTTGGGCGGCTGCGGCCACTACAGCCCAGGATCAACCGGTCAATCTGATCATTGGTGGACAAGCTGTAACCCCCGATGTTCCACCTGTAATCAAAGGGGGACGCACGCTTGTTCCAGTGCGGGTGATCGCAGAGGGATTAGGTGCTGAAGTGGACTGGAATGCAGAAAAAAAGACTGCAGAAATCACGCGTAATGGTCAGAAGCTTGTGCTGACGCTCAATTCTCGACAAGCTGTGGTCAACGGCAAGCCGGTTCAATTGGATACGCCGCCGGTGATCAACCAGCAGCGTATGCTTTTGCCACTCCGCTTTGTCGGAGAATCATTGGGAATTACGGTCGGTTGGGAAAATAACAACCGGACGGTCATCGCCAACGAAACTCCGCAAGCAACGTTGAATGGACAAAAGGCTCCTGAGGCGGTCAAGTTTTATCAGGTAAACGATACCTTGTACATGACCGTACAGACAATTGCCGATCAGTTTGGTCTGAAGAATCATTCCTGGAAGCGACCAGAGCGAGGCCTCAACATGGATGGACTGCTCGCTTTGCCACTGGATCAGATGGAATCGGAATTAGGCGGTACATTTACCTGGAGTCAAAAGAAGAACCAAGTAGAGATCGAACGAATCAGCTATTTGACTGACGTGAAGCAAAAAGGTGAGACTGTACATATTCAAACGACACTGCCTGTTGGATCAGAAGCGATCGTACTCAATGGACCGCATCGCATCGTGCTGGATCTGCCACAGACTGTCCTCGACGAGGATCTGGTGCCACTCAGCTACGGCAATAAAGAAGCTTCCACTGCGGAAAAAGAGTCTGACGAAGCAGATGAATCCACAGACGAGGATGGACAAGCTGTTGAGGATGAAGATCAAACAGCTGAGGCTGTCCAAGCAGATAAAGACGTTGAGCCTGTACAGGATGAACTGGTGTCCGACCTGCGCTTTAGCCAGTTTCATTCGTCGCCCAACACGGTTCGCGTCGTCATCGAGTTGAACCAAAAGAGCAAATACAACCTGACTTACACCGATCGAGGCATCGAAGTACAGCTGATTCCTCAACCGAGAAAAACAGGCTATCTGATCGTGGTAGATGCAGGGCATGGCGGAAAAGACCCTGGGGCTCTAGGGGTAACCGGCAACCACGAGAAGGATTATACCCTTGCAGTAGCCAATAAGACTGTAGAGCTGTTGAAGCAGTATCCGGAGTTTCAGGTGGTATCGACGCGCAGCACGGACGTATTCCTGGAATTGTCTGAGCGCGTGGCTATAGCGAACGATTGGGATGCAGACCTGTTCCTTTCCATTCATGCCAACTCCTTCTCAAATCCAAAAAGCGGTGGTACGGAAAGCTTCTATTACAATGCGAACAGCAAGGAGTTTGCACAGCTTGTTCACAAGCATCTGCAGGGAGCTACCGGTTTCCAGGATCGAGGAGTAAAGTCTTCCGGTTTCTATGTCATCAAGCATACGAAAATGCCGGCGGTTCTGACTGAAACAGGCTTCCTCTCCAACCCAGCGGAGAACAGCAAGCTCACGTCGCCAGCGTTTCAAGAAAAAATCGCAAAATCGCTTGTAGCTGCCATACGTGAATACTATCAGTCTTATCAGTAGGCAGTGAACCGTAAGGAGGAAATAACGATGAAGAACAGACGTCGTCTGATCGGACTGGCCATTTTTGCCCTGGTGCTTGTCGCGGGTTGCGGCCAACAAAATGCCACACCAGCACCGACACCCACACCTGCACCACAGCCCAACACATCTGCAGAGCAGCCGGCCGGTCCTGAATTGACCAAACAAACGATATCTGTATTTTATTCGGATGGGGATCTGCTGTCCTTGCAGGAAGAAAAACAGGAAATTGCTTTTGCGGATGATCTGGAGAAGTACAAAAAGGCAATCGCGACCCTGGAAGTTCCGAAGGACAAGGAGAAGCACTTTCCTCTGTGGGTAGATTTCAAGTATCACTCGCTCACCTTTGATAAAGGGAGAATCACGATTGATTCAGATGGTAAAAATCTTTACAATCTGGGGTCCGGCGGTGAAGGCATGGCACTGGAAGCCCTGACGAAAACCCTCTTTCAGTTTCCAGAGGTAGAGAGCATCGCGATTCTTCGGGATGGTGAGGTTGTCGATTCCCTGATGGGGCACGTCGAGATCACGGAGCCTTTTACGCGTGATCAGCTAGAGAATAAATAAATGAAAAAGCACTTCCCTGCTGTAATCGGGGAAGTGCTTTTTTTTAGGCGGGCTCACGTTCGCTGAATAGGAACTTGATGGAGTAAATACCTGCCAGACCTACAATCGTATAGACAATTCGGCTTACAATCGAATAATTGCCGCCAAACAGCGTGGCGACCAGGTCGAACTGAAAGAGCCCGATCAATCCCCAGTTAATAGCTCCAATGATGACCAGAATCAAGAACAATTTATCCATCCTGCACCACCCTAGCCCAAGAATAGTAGTAAGTTGCCCCTATTTTGGTTTTTTCATAAGCGAAATCAGGACGATCTTTAAGAAAGCTTAACAATCACAACACAATACAACAACATTCGCGCTGTAAACTTTGTAAGTGAAAAGACCAAAAAAAAACTCTACTTTAATGGGGAGGATTTTCATCCAATGAAAAAACTCAGCAAAATGTTTATGGCACTTACCGTTGTGGGCGCATTGCTCGCAGGCTGTGGGAGTAATAGTGCAGCTCCGACGCAACCACAACAGCAATCTGGTACAGCAACTCCAGCTCCGGAATCGAACTCTGGTAATGCAGGGACTGAACAAACTAGCAATGAACCGATCACAGCGGTTGGATCTACTGCTATGCAACCATTGATTGAACAAGCAGCAAAAGACTTCATGGCAAAGAATCAAGGCCTGCAAATTCAAGTTCAAGGTGGCGGTAGCGGTACCGGCTTGAGCCAAGTAGCGAGCGGCGCTGCTACAATCGGTAACTCTGATATTTTTGCAGAAGAGAAAAAAGACATTCCTGCTGCTGAGCTGGTAGACCACAAAATCGCAGTTGTCGGTATGGCTGCAGTTGTGAATCCAGAAATCAACATTGATAACCTGACAAAACAACAACTGATCGATATCTTCAGCGGTAAAGTGACCAACTGGAAAGAGGTTGGCGGTCCAGATCAAAAGGTAACACTGGTTAACCGTCCAAAATCCTCTGGTACTCGCGCAACCTTCAGCAAATTCGCACTTGATGGAACAGAAGAAGCAGAAGGCATCACAGAGGATTCCTCGGGTACTGTACGCAAAATCATCTCTGAAACACCTGGTGCGATTGGATACCTGGCGCTGTCCTACATCAATGATTCTGTAAAAGCGTTGAAACTCGATGGCGTGGAAGCAAACGGCGAAAACATCGCTACGAACAAATACCCGGTATGGGCGTATCAACACATGTACACCAAAGGTGAGCCGACTGGAAGCGCAAAAGCTTTCCTCGAGTTCATGCTGACTGAAGAAGTACAAAAGAAAACCGTTACTGATCTGGGCTTCTTGCCTATCACAGACATGAAAGTAGATCGCGGTGCAGACGGAAGCGTTAAATAAAACAGTCACGACCGTTTTATTTGACCGCAAGCGGTGACATCGACTTTTATGAAAAACGTCGAGATGTTTCGATCCCCCGATGAGAGGGGACGTTTTTCACTGACAAAATAAACAGCACGCAAGCGGTAGAAGCGAAATGAGGGGTGGGGGGCGCTTACCCCTCATTTTGCTGCTTGCTTAGCCCGTTTTTTCAAGGAGGAGATCATGAGCCATCGTTCTGACACTGAGCGTCAATCCGGGATTGCGCGCAAAATGCTGAGTTATAACAAACGTCAATGGACGGAAAATGTGACAGGCAAGGTCATCGCAACGGTATGTGCGGCTTTGCTGATCGTAGTGGTCTTGTCGATTACGTATTTCATTGCTTCAAAAGGATTGTCCACCTTTTTTGTAAATGGTGTCAGCATCACCGAATTTTTGACTCAAATCAAATGGGACCCTGAGGGTGAACCTGCAATCTACGGTGTTTTCCCGTTCATTCTCGGTTCTTTTCTCGTGACGACCCTGGCAGCTTTGATCGCTGCGCCGCTGGGAATTGGTGCGGCTATTTTCATGGTTGAGCTGTTTCCCAACTTCGGGAAGAAAGTACTGAAGCCTGTTATTGAACTTTTGGTAGGGATTCCATCCGTCGTATACGGCTATGTGGGACTAACCCTGCTCGTTCCGTTTATCCGTGAGCAATTTGATGTGCTGGGCTTTAGCTTGCTGGCAGGGGGACTTGTTCTTGCTTTGATGATCCTGCCTACCATCACCAGCGTGGCAGCCGATTCGATTGCTGCGGTGCCGCAGGATTTGCGCAATGCTTCGCTCGCGCTCGGAGCGACCCGCTGGCAGACGATCTGGAACGTCGTCCTTCACTCTTCATTGCCAGGATGCCTCACCGCTATTGTATTGGGAATGGCCCGTGCCTTTGGCGAAGCCCTTGCTGTCCAGATGGTCATCGGGAACACAACCAAGCTACCGGGCAGTCTGCTTGATCCGATCAGTACATTGACAAGCGGTATTACCCTGAACATGGGGAATACGATTCAGGGAACCCCTTACAATAATGCGCTGTGGTCGATGGCGCTGCTGCTCTTGTTGATGTCGTTCGTCTTCATCATGATCTTGCGGATTATCGGTAGAAAAGGGCTGGTGAACAAATGAGAGCGAAAATCATGGATCGCGCAGCGACAGTCATCTTGACCCTGATTGCTGTTCTGATCATCGGTACGCTGGTAGGCTTGCTCGGGTTTATCCTGACTCAAGGCTGGCATAAGCTGAATCTGGATTTTCTCACCTCACCACCCGATATCGTCAACGCAGGCGGCGGGGTTGGACCGCAGCTGTTCAACTCTTTGTATCTGCTTGTTCTGACGATGCTGATCGCGGTACCGCTTGGCCTTGGAGCAGGAATTTATATGGCTGAATATGCACCGGATAACAAGTTTACGCAGTTTATCCGGATGAGTATAGAAGTGTTGTCCTCACTGCCTTCCATTGTCGTGGGTTTGTTTGGACTCTTGGTGTTCGTGAATATGACTGGATGGGGCTACACCCTGTTTTCCGGTGCATTGGCTTTGACTGTATTTAACTTGCCTTTGCTGGTGCGCGTAACAGAGGATGCCATCCGCAATGTACCGCGCAGCCAAAAAGAAGCCAGCTTGGCTCTGGGGATTACCAAATGGCGCACGATTGTATCCGTCATCCTGCCGGCAGCTCTACCGGGGATTCTCACCGGAACGATTCTTGCCGCCGGACGTGTATTCGGGGAAGCGGCCGCACTCTTGTTTACAGCTGGAATGTCTTCACCTAACCTGGACTTTACGAATTTTGCCCTGAACAGTCCTACATCTCCGTTAAATCCATTCCGTCCTGCGGAAACGCTGGCGGTGCATATCTGGAAGGTAAACAGCGAAGGCTTGGCGCCGGATGCACGCGACGTAGCCGATGGCGCTGCTGCTGTTCTGATTATCGCCGTGCTGATTTTCAATCTTTCGGCACGCTGGTTTGGTACGTGGATCTACAAAAAGATGACTTCAGGATCAAACTAGGAAAGGGTGGGAGTCATGACGGTAAGTACCTTGGAAGAGACAATCATTCGGACGCGCGATGTCTCCGTCTATTATGGAGAAAAACGTGCGGTGTCCAATATCAATATGGATATTAAACGCAATTCGGTCACTGCTTTCATCGGACCCTCCGGCTGTGGAAAGTCTACGCTGCTGCGCAGCATGAATCGTATGAATGACCTGGTTCCTTCCTGCCGTGTGACAGGGTCCATCACGGTCGATGGAACAGATATCAACAGTCCGAACGTGAATATTGAGGGGTTGCGTCAAGTAGTAGGAATGGTTTTTCAGCGTGCCAATCCATTTTTCAAGTCGATTTATGAAAACATTGCTTTTGCTCCGCGTTTTCACGGTTTGACCGATAAACGAAAGCTCGATGAAGTGGTGGAAGAGAGCTTGCGCAAGGCTGCGCTGTGGGATGAAGTCAAGGATCGGCTGCGTGAGTCCGCGCTCTCCCTATCTGGTGGTCAGCAGCAGCGGCTTTGCATCGCCAGGGCAATCGCCATGCAGCCGACTGTCCTGCTGCTCGACGAACCAGCTTCGGCACTCGACCCGATCTCTACGATGAAAATCGAAGAGCTGGTGATGACGTTAAAGGATGAGTACACGATTGTGATCGTCACGCATAACCTGCACCAGGCAGCGCGTGTCTCTGAAAAAACCGCCTTTTTCCTGTTGGGGGAGCTGGTGGAATACAATGATACCTCGAAAATGTTTACCTCTCCTGACCACGAGAAAACCGAAGCGTATATCAGTGGGCGTTTTGGCTGATTTTTGAGTAGCTGAATCGGAAAGGCTGTCGACAAATGGATCGACAGCCTTTTTGGTACGTTCGGAAAGTGTAAGTGCGATAAAGTGCTAAAAGACGACGGACTCGTTTAACCAAGCCTTTTTCAAGAGCTTTACACCAAGCTGGATATCATCAAGTGATAAATTGCTGAAACCAAGTTTGATCATGGGTTCTTCGGTTTTGTTATGCAAGAAGAAGGGTGAAGTAGGGTAGACTTTAACCCCCTGAATGGAAGCTTGCTGAATGAGCCATTCTTCTGAACGCTCCAGGTGTACTTTGACTAACACGTACAAACCCGATTGCTCGCCGATAATCGATAAATGTTGGTTGAAATGATTCCTTAATTCAAAAACGAGGTGCTGCATTTTTCGTTTATACACAAGCCGCATGCGTTTTATATGGCGATTCCATTCCCCTTCCTCCATGAATTTCGACATGGCGAATTGGCTCAATAGTGAAGTGGTGCTCTCAAAATGGGTGAATTGATTTCTATAAGCGTTTATTAGTGGCTGTGGCAATACCATATAACTTAAACGGATTCCTGGAAGAAAGCACTTTGAGAAATTGCCGAGATAAATCACTCTCGACGAATCTATGGAAGCGAGAGCGGGAAAAGGTTGTTGGGTATAGCGAAATTCACTGTCATAATCGTCTTCGATAATATATCCTTTCATCTTGTTTGCCCAATGGATCAGTGCATGCCTTTGTTGGATGGGCATGCTCACCCCGTATGGACTGTGATGGGACGGCGCCACATAAATTAATCGCGATTTCATCTGTTCTAAGTGTGAAAAATCGGCACCTGTCTCATAAACAGGTACCGTTTCAAGCGTAAAACGATTTAGTTGAAAAGCTTCCCTAGCGCCATCATAACCAGGATCCTCCACAATCAAGCTAGAAAAATCATGTTTCAGGACATGACCGAGATAGACGAGCATTTGTTGGGTACTGCTTCCGATGAAGATTGCATGTGGATCTGTTCTCACCCCACGAGACTGGAGTAGATATGCTGCGATTTGTTCGCGTAGGCACCATTCGCCAAAAGGTTCCCCGTATCGAAAGCTGTCCTTTTCCGTTAATACCTGATTCGAGATCCTCCTCCACGCTTTTAAAGGGAAATGCGCTTGATCGACAACGTCTGCGCGGAAATCGATGCGAACAGGTGGTACCGGCTCTGTTTGCTTGTGATGAGAAGAGCCGCGAGCCTCTTGAAAGGAAAGGGGCTCTATTTCATTAACAAAATAACCTTTTCGTCCTTCCCCGCGAATATAGCCTTCAGCAACCAACTGCTCATAGGCCATTAATGTTGTATTGCGACTTACTTGAAGAGATTGTGCAAGATGACGAATGGAGGGCAATGGCTCATCTGCTTTTATGTCGCCATGTTCAATGAATGATTTGAAATGCTCGTAGATTTGTTTGTATTTGGGGGAGCTATTCGTAAATGCAAAAATGGTGGTTATCATGTTTTATCTCCCTGACATGTGCATTTTTTCAGTATTGTACCTTTTTTAATGTCAGTTTGAAATATATCATACCGTGTAAAGGATATCTGCTGTTGAGGAGGTTTGGTGCATGCTATGGAGTTTTCAACAATTTGGCTATTTGTAATAGCTGCTGCAACATTATTAATCATACCTGGACCAGCTGTGTTCTATATTATGGCAAGAAGTATTGAACAAGGAAAGAAAGCAGGCCTGGTATCCGTTCTTGGTGTATCTCTTGGTGGTGCTGTTCACGTATTAGCTGGAGCAATTGGAGTTTCTGCGATCCTGATGACATCAGCTACAGCCTTTCATCTCGTCAAATACTTGGGTGCTGCCTATCTGATCTATCTGGGGTGTAAGACTTTATTTTCTGCATCTGATAGAACGAAGTCAGAAAATCCAAAAGTCACACGTGAAAAATGTGGTAAGATTTTTTACCAATCAGCGCTCATAGAAGTCATGAATCCGAAGACAGCACTCTTTTTTTTAGCCTTCTTTCCGCAATTCATTACACCTACTGCTGGATCAGTCGCCGTACAATTTTTGCTTTTAGGGTCGATTTTTATTATGCTGGCTTTTATTAGTGATGGTCTGTATGCCATTCTTGCAGCAAGTATGAGAAAGTGGATTCTGGGTAGGAAAGCGAGCTCAAAGCTGCAGAGTCGGATTACTGGTTATTTTTATATTGTGTTAGGGGTATTCTCCGCCTTTGCGAGCCCCTCCAAAACATAAATGTGAGGATGAAATGGAGAGATATGGTATGACTAGATTTATCATTGAAGATGATTTTTGGTCGTTATTCCCTCATGCCAAAATAGGCACTGTCATTTGCCGGGGGATTGATAATTCGATCAGGGACGTTGAAATTTACGAGAAGCTGCTGCAGGAGGCAGAGAAAGAAGCCCATGCATTTTTAAGTATGGAGGATTTCAGCAGCAATCCAGTGATATCCGTTTGGCGAGAAGCTTTTCAGAAGTTCAAGACAAAGAAAGGGGCAAGGTGTTCCATTGAAGCTTTATTAAAAAGAGTGAAAAATGGCAATCAGATCGGAACAATAAACCCGCTTGTCGACATTTACAATTCCATCTCATTGCGCTACGCTCTTCCGTGTGGTGGGGAGGATATCGACACGTTTGCAGGCGATATCCGGCTTACGCTGGCAAATGGAAGCGAACCGTTTATTCCATTGGGAAGTGAAGAAAATGCTCCTCCATATGCAGGGGAAATTGTTTATAAGGATGATGAAGGCGCAATATGCAGATGCTGGAACTGGCGTGAAGCCCAGAGGACAATGCTAACAGAAAATACGAAAAATGCATTTCTCTGTATGGAATTAATCGATGAAACAAGAAGCGATGAGTTTCATATGGCCTTGAAAGAATTGTCTGATTTAGTGTCGCATCATCTTGGTGGTACTGTGAAAATTGAAGTGTTAGATATCCATCATCGGGAAGTGAAGATCTTTGGTTGATATCGAACATAAAAGCCCTCTTATGCAGAGGGCGTTTTTGTCGTCTGGAAGAAGCGAATCTCTTGTTCCAGATCTTCTACAATAAAAGTGAGCTTGCCGGAATCGTGGAGAAATTGCTGGGAGTACGACAGGCTTTCCTGATTGGAGGCTACGGCTTGCTGCATGCCGCCGATGACTTCCAAAGCAGATGCGGATAGCGCATCGACACGTTCCAGAATCAATTGGCTATGCTGGTGAATGTGGGTAGAGAGCTGATCGATAGCCTGGAATTGACCCGTGAGCGTATCGCTGATTTGCACGGTATTCGTGAAGGTTTCGGTAGCCTGCTGCAGGGTTTGGATGGCCTCCAGCGTGGCTGTATCCGTCGTCTGCATGCAGTGGGAGACATGCTCCATGCGCTTTTCGCCTTCCGCAATCACCTGCTGGATGCGGGAAGTAGCCGTTTCGGTTTGTGCACTGAGCAGTCCGATTTCGTCCGCAACTACGCCAAATCCCAGCCCCGCTTGTCCGGCTCGTGATGCCTCTATACGTGCATTGAGGGACAAGAGCTTGGTTCGTTTGGAAATGTCCAGAATCATGCCGGATATATCGCTAATATCCAGCATGCTTTCCTTCATGGCAGATACAGCAAGGAGTGACGTGCGCATATCCTCTGATATTTTCACCATTTCAACCTGCAATTGCTGGATGGAGTCTGATGCGCTGGAGGTTTGCTGCCGCGACTCCAGATTTTGACCCACTGCGGTCTGCATCAGACTGGTGATCCGATTCATCTCCTGGGTGATTCCGTTTACATGCGTGTGAATCTCTGTAATTTGCGTTTGCTGTTCGTCCATCTCGTGGGACAACTGCTCGGTGACGTGTACGACTTCGCTTTGCACATCGTGGGAGCGGCGAGAACCCGCTTCTACATGCTTGGCCACCTGTTTGACATCCGAGATGACGTGCTGAATCTTGCTAATGATCGAACCAATCTGTCCGGTCATCCGATTGAAGCTGTCAGCCAATTGGCGCAGCTCGTCATTGGTTTGTACCTGCATGGATAAGGAAAGATTGCCGTTGCTGAAGGCGGTCATTTTTTGCTGCACTTCTTTGATCGGATTGACGATTTTGCGGACGAAGCCAAAGAGCAGCACGGCAAGTGCAGCGAGTCCAATCAAAGAGACAGTGAGAATCGTGAGCTGCAATAGCTCTACCTCTCGTTCGACCTCGGACACCCCCTGGGTGACGATGATTCCCCAACGGAGCCATGGCTCGTACTGATACGCGGCGAGGTAATCCGCCTGATCCAGAGTGAGCAGATCGATGCCCGATTTTTCTGCCATCACTTCCTGGACGACTGGTAGCTGATCCAGAGAAGGGCGTTGCAGCGCATAGTTTTTATCCGGATGGGCGACTAGTGTCCCCTTTTGGTCGACAATCATGGCGTAGCCGGTCTGCCCAATCTTGATGGTTCCGATGAATTCGCTCAGCTTGGGAACCGAGACAAAAGCGACGACAACCCCGGCGGTGTCACCGTCCTCTGTGAAGAGGGGCACTGACACGGCGATCTTGGGAAACTCAGTCTCGGAGAATTGAAAGACATCCGAAACATAGGCAGGCTGCTGAGACAACGCCAATGCTTGTGAATACCACTCCGATTCCCGCGGATCATAGGCATCAATGGGCGAGCTGGGAAATGTCACGTATTTCCCGTCTGCGGTAGCCAGCTGCAGCTCCGAAATGGTGGGATGCTGAGCCGCAAGATCTGTAAAAATGCCAAATACCTGACTGTTTGACACTTTGCTGTTTTTGTAGGTGGAAGCAAAGGATTGCAGTGTTACAACGATCGAATGAACGCGATTGCTGGCTTCTGCTAGCGTGGAGTGAGCTGCTTGAGAGAGTTGCTGTCTGGATTTCTCGTGGAGCATGGCATCGGATTGATTGCCGATGAAGAAGCCTGCGGTCACCATCATGCCGACCACCATAGCCAAGATCCCGAAGAACAGCCTGGTAAAAATAGAACGATAATGAATGGATGATTTCTTTGTTTGGGGCATCATCAGCTCTCCCTTATTCATGACAATACCTGTCTTCAGCCTTTATTGTAGGAGTCAGTAAGAGAAAGGTCGATAGATGGACGCCAACATTTACCTGATCTTAAACTTTCGGAAAAACTTTATCAAAACTTAATATTCTCCATACGGAAACACCATATTTCGCCGCTATAGTGGAAGAGCGAGAGCAAATTCTAAGCGACAACGAAGGAGCGAGAACCGTATGAGTGTCATTTCGGTGCGAGAGCTTAATCTCTTCTACGGTAAGCAGCAGGCCCTCTATGACATCAACCTGGATGTCGACTCCCATGCCATCACAGCGCTGATCGGACCATCAGGTTGTGGGAAATCGACTTTTTTACGTACGTTGAATCGAATGAACGATTCCATTGCCCATACAAAAATTACCGGATCGGTAAAAGTATTTGACGAGGATATCTACAGTTCCCAGGTCGATGTGGAAAGACTGCGAAAAAATATCGGAATGGTGTTTCAGCACCCTAATCCTTTTCCGAAAAGCATTTACGACAATATTACCTACGGTCCCAAGCTGCACGGAATGAGTGATCGCAGCAAGCTTGATGAAATCGTGGAGTCCAGCCTGAAGGCAGCAGCTCTCTGGGACGAGGTGAAGGATGTTCTGAAAAAACCGGCGACAGGACTTTCCGGGGGACAGCAGCAACGTCTTTGCATTGCACGCGCACTGGCCGTTCAGCCGCAGATTCTCCTGATGGACGAGCCGACTTCCGCACTCGACCCGATTTCTACGGCAAAAATCGAAGAACTGTTGGAAGAATTGAAATCGACATATACGATTGTCATTGTGACGCACAATATGCAGCAGGCTGCGCGCATTTCTGACAAAACCGCGTTTTTCCTCAATGGTGTGCTGGTCGAGGTCGATCAAACACCGACAATCTTTCAGAATCCATCTGACAAACGAACCGAGGATTACATTACGGGACGTTTTGGCTAATCGCATACTGGCATGAAGCAGAGTTATTCCAGAGGTCTCGAGCTGACTGAGGAATGGCTCTTTTTTTGCGTGTAGGAAAAGATCGATGCAAAGAAGAGGAGAAATTCCCTCTATCCGTACAAAAAACAGAATAGGACACTCAGCACGCGGAGAAAATAGGCGCATCGCACCATAAAAGGAGGATGTTTCCATGTGGCATGGATGGCCGATTGAACGCGTGCTGATCTTGTTTGCAGGGATTGCGTTTGCGCTGTTAGCGGTACAGGTCACCCTTTTTCATTCGCGGCAAAATTTTCGACACTGGGCCATGTGGCTGCCTGTTATTGAGCTTCCTTTGTTTGCTGTTACCGCCATTGTCTTGTCCTTCTACAACGCAGGCTGGCTGCGCTGGGTATTTGCCCTGTGGATGCTGATGGGGGTAGCTGGAGGGGTATACGGAGCCTATTTGCATACAGTGGGAGTGGGACAACGAGTAGGCGGTTACGGACAAAGCCAGAACTTTCTTGTCGGACCACCTGTCATCTTGCCTTTGTTTATGACGGCGCTCTCCGCATTGGGGCTCATCGCCCTGTTCTGGGGGTGATCGGATATGAGCAAAAATAGTCGCTATCCTGCTTATGACGTGTGGGCAGAGCATACGCATTGGGACGATCACACGAAGCAGGTCGTAGGCTCCAGGCGCTCACCTCAGGTTGCCTATCAGTTTTTTAGCCATTCAGAAGGACTGCTGGTACAGACCGCGGCGAGTGAGCTGGTGAACGATCATCGTCTGGAGGTACTGACATTCGTCACGCAGCATCTCGACGAAGCATTGGCGAGTCCCATCGGAGAGGCACAGCGAAAGGTAGGGGTGCCTCCGAAAAAGCAATTGTATCGCTGGGGTCTTGCCGGTATCGAAGCGGAGAGTCAAGCCAGATACGGAACGGGGTACGTAGCGCTGAAGAAAGAAGAGCAGCAAGCTATTCTGCAGGAAATAGCGGCAGGGAGGACCCAGGCCAAGGAGGAGTGGTCACAGCTTTCACCAGTTGATTTTTTCAAACGTTTCCTGCGTGACGCCGTAGATGCCTACTATTCTCACCCGCTGGTCTGGTCGGATATCGGGTATGGTGGTCCAGCTTATCCGCGCGGGTATGTGCGTGTAGAAAAAGGGCTGACAGATCCCTGGGAGGCGAAAGCGGATGACAAATGACAGCGAATTGACGCATCACAGTGTTCACTACGATGGACATCATTCGAATCAAATGAGTCAGCGAAAGTATCAGGATGGGGCCGACGTCTGTATTGTCG
The DNA here is from genome assembly GCF_003710915.1 of Brevibacillus invocatus. GTDB lineage: Bacteria > Bacillota > Bacilli > Brevibacillales > Brevibacillaceae > Brevibacillus > Brevibacillus invocatus. The sequence continues at coordinate 67,391 of NZ_RHHR01000034.1, forward strand.
GAGCAGGTGCGGCTGGGGGTGTTTTGGCGCATGAGCTGGCACAAGCCGGGCTCAAGGTCGTCGTCATTGAAGCAGGTCCATATTGGAATCCGCAGCTTGATTTTGCAAGCGACGAGCTCGCCATGCGCAGGTTGGGCTGGCAGGAGACGCGCCTGGTTGATGGTCAAGATCCGCTTCGCCTTGGACATAACAACTCAGGTCGCGGTGTTGGTGGCGGCACGGTGCATTTCACGGGTGTTTTTTTGCGCCTGCACGAGAGCGATTTTATGACCAGAACCATAGATGGGGTCGGTGAGGATTGGCCGATTCGCTATCAGGATCTGGCTCCTTATTATGACAAAATCGAGCGGGAAATCGCTGTCTCCGGTCCAGATCATTTTCCCTGGGGAGCGTTTCAGGGGCCGTATCCTTACCCGGTACGGGAGCCGATCAGCGCCAATGCACAGCTCTTCCGCGAAGCTTGTGAAAAGCTGGGGATGGAAAGTGTCGTTGCACCTCTGGCGATATTATCTGGCCCGTTCGACGGGCGTCCGCCCTGCATCAATCGCGGCTTTTGCAATCAGGGATGCATGCCAAATGCCAAGTACAGCGGGTTGATTCATCACATCCCCAAAGCCATTCAGGCAGGGGCGGAAGTGTTGTCTGACTGCATGGTGACGGAGATTTTGATGGATGGAAGCCGGGTGAGCGGTGTTGTATTTTCGCATCATGGACTGACTTACCGACAAAAGGCGCGGGTAGTGATCCTCGCAGGATTTGTCGTCGAAACTCCCCGCTTGCTTCTCCATTCCGCAACGCCTCACTTTCCGGACGGATTGGCCAATTCCAGCGGATGGGTAGGCAAGGCCATCATGCCACACTCCAGTCACGACGTGTACGGACGTCTTCCGGAAGAGGTGCGCTTGTACAAGGGAACTCCTGTGCTTGCATTGACTCAGCATTATTATGAAACGGACCGGGATCGGGGATTTGCTAGGGGATACACCTTGAGTGCGCACGGGTCAAGACCTGTATCCATGGCGGGGGCCATCGCGGCAGAGCGGGAGGACGGCACGTTTTTGTGGGGGCAACAGCTGCGTGAAGCCATGCTGGATTACAATATGTACGCCCGCATCACATTGGTTGGAGAAGTACTTCCACACCCGGAAAATGCCGTTACACTGAGCGGCTTGAAGGACGAGTACGGGATGCCGATTCCGAAGGTGAGCTTCAGCTATCAGGAAAATGATAGGAAGCTCTACAAGCACGCGATTGGTGAAATGAATCGGCTGATCGGGGCAATGGGGGGAACGCCTGAGCATGTGGTTTCGGATACCGCTCATCTGATGGGGGGATGTCGAATGGGGAGGGACCCGCAGACGTCTGTTGTCAATGAGTACGGACAGACACACGATATTCCCAATCTTTTTATTGCAGGAGCGTCCACCTTCGTCACTTCCGGGGGGGCCAATCCGACAAACACAGTGATGGCGTTAGCTGCGCGGACGGCCGACAAGCTGATCGAAGCCATGCAACTTCGTGAAGTATAGCTTGTTCACTTTCTCCAAAAAGGGATTTTATACGCGTTCTGCCCATACGCACCAAGATTTTTTCTCCACGAAAACAGCAATATGGTTTATGGATTCTTATGGAAGTTTCGTGAACCTATCTTCCCCTACTAATATGGCGTATAGTATACTGAGAGTCAGATATGCAACGCAAGGCAAAGGTGGGTTCATATGGAAGCGGATTTGATGCAGGTTTTGCTTTTGTCGGAGGTTTACAAGCTGCTTGGCGACAAGACTCGCTTGACGATCATGGCTCTCTTGCAGGCACAGTCTCTTTGTGTCCGTGATCTCGTGGAGATTCTGCAGACGTCCCAGCCATCTGTCTCCCAGCACCTGGCAAAGTTAAAGACACATGGACTGGTGAAAGAGCGAAGAAAAGGACCTTGGGTGTTTTACTCCGTCAACTCAGAGTGCTCCCCGCAAGTCAAACAAATTTTATCGAGCTTGCCAGATATGTCAACGGTCGTCAAACAAAAATCAGCCGAAAGCGCTCCCTCGTTCGGCTGAGTCGGAAAGCGTTGGATCACGAGAGATCCAGCGCTTTTTTTATTTGTTCTTTATCGAATCCATGAATGACAACTTCTTCACCGTTTTCTTTTTTAATCCATGTTACGGGTGTCATGCTGGCTCCGAGATTGATTGCTTCCTGGAAATATGCTTCGTTCTTGCGGATATCTCTGTCCTCAAAGGGGATATTGTGTTGGGTCAACCACATTTTCTCCTCTTGGCAAGGACCGCAGGTGGTCTGCGTGTACACAATCACGTTTTGCGCCATTTTCCCTTCCTCCTTTCCTGATGTCGTACTCCATAAGAGTATTTCTCCTTTTTCAGATAAAAACCCTCTAGCTCCAACACTTTGCCCTGCTTGGCCCATGAGCCGTACCAAGCAAAAGGCAAGTGGGATTGTGGAAAAAAAAGGGCAGGATAAGGCACATGCTCATGGTGCAAATTATATACAGTGACATCGAGGAGGTGAGTTGGAACAATGGCTAAGCAAAACAAACAAGCGATGAGACAAGCTCAACAACAAGCGCAACAGCAAGCTCAAAACGCTGCTGCAACTGAATTTGCGAGCGAGACGAACGTGTCGGAAGTACGCCGTCAAAACCAGCAATCTGCTGCGAAGTCTGCGCAACAATCCGGCCAACCTACTGAATAGAAACGGGTAAAACGAAGGGCTGTCCCATTGTCATGATCAGACAATCGGGGATAGCCCTTTTTTATTTGAATGGCTGGACAACCAGCCTTTTTTATTGTGAACATCCAATCACAGAAATTTACGAATTCAACAATTTGGGTTAATGCTGGACTAATACTCGTTCACTATGATGACTTTGAAGGAAATAAATCACAACCAAAGATATGAAGGAAATCCTACGAAGGAGAGGTTATACAGCATGATTCGATTTATATGGTTCGATCTTGGATACACACTGGTAAGGATGAACAGGGAAGAGGTCTATCAGAAGGTGCTGGGGGATTTTGACGTATACCGCAGTGTGGAGGAAATCGCGCTTGCCTACCATCGGACAGACAAGCTGTTTATGCGCGAGTACCAAGGTGTCCTGGGCAAAGATAGCAGAGCGTTTCTTCCTTGGTATGTCGGTGCGTTGAACTACAAGCTGCGGCTTTCTCTCCCGATCGAGGATGTGGTTCAGGTGTATCGGCAGAGGGCCAGCGAATACCCGTTGCAGTGGACAGCTTACGAAGGGGCAAAAGAGACGCTGCAGGGGCTGAAAAATCTCGGCTATCAGCTCGGCTTGATTTCCAACTGGGATCAAACGGCCAGGCAGGTGCTGAAAAAAAACGGGCTGGACGAGGTTCTGGATGAAATCGTCATCTCCTCGGAAGTAGGGCTGGAAAAGCCTGATCCGGGCATCTTCCGGCTGGCGATGGAAAAAGGAAACGTGACATCCAATCAATCGCTGTATATCGGGGACAACTACTACGACGATGTAATTGGCTGCCAGAAGGTCGGCATGCACTGCCTGCTCATTAATCCATATGGAAATTGCGGTGTAGAAGAATTGACGTATCAGCCGGTTATTCGCGGCATTCAAGACGTGGCAGACTACCTCGGTCATCCGCAGCAGCGGCGTGAGGTCAATTAACAGGAGAGATTTGCAATGACGTTTGTAGAAAGAATTCAGGAGCATTTTGACTCTTTGAGCGCCGGCCAGAAAAAAGCCGCTCATTATATTCAAACCAACATGCAGGATGCTGTCATGCAGTCGGCGCACAAGATCGCCAGCCATTCAGGGGTTAGCGAAGCGACGGTCCATCGCCTGGCACAAGCCCTTTCCTATGCCAGCTTCTCCGCTATGCTTCAGGACCTGCGGCAATTTGTACTGAAGGATCAGCGAGCTGTGAGAAATTTCATGCTGTCTACGAGCCATCAGGAGGATTCCTGGCTGGAGAAGCATTTTCAGCAAGAGATCGATAACCTGCATGAGACGATGGCGCGTTCAAACAAGCTGCACATCCATCAAGCTGCTCACATGCTGCTGGAAGCGGATCGCATCTGGGTTGTAGGATGGCGGATGGGCTTGTCGGTCACATCGTACCTGAGCTTTGTCCTGAAGTACATGCTGGGCAACTGCGAATTGATCCCGCAAGGAGGTGTTGCGGAATACGCGACCTACATAAAGCCGAATGATACGGTGTTTGCCTGTGGCTTTCCGCGGTATTGCTCCCGGACGCTAAAGGTGGCTGCACTCGCCAAGGAAGAGGGAGCGAGGGTCATTGCACTTACGGATTCTGAGCTGTCACCATTCGCGAAGCTCGCGAATCTGACGCTGCTGGCTTCTGGTAAATCGACCGGATTTTTGGATTCGTATACGGCTTCCTTGTCAGTGGCCAGTGCGATCATTAACGAAATCTCGTATCTGGAGAAAGCGCGTGTGCAACGCAATATTGAGAAGATGGAAATGATGTTCAAGGAATTTCAGGATCATTTCGAGTGGAAATGAAGCCGGGAAAGGAACGTTGGATGAAAGCGACAGTCATCGGTTGTTGGGGGGCTTACCCCGAAAAGAATGAAGCGACCTCAGGATACCTGGTCGAATGCGGCGGGAGTAAGATTTTGCTGGATTGCGGCAGCGGTGTGCTGTCTCGTCTGCAAAATCACTGCTCACTCGAAGAGCTGGACGCCGTCATCATTACCCACACGCACGCCGATCATATCGCGGATGTGTACAGCCTGGAATTTGCGATTCTGATTCTTACGCAAATCGGAAAACGGACGAAGCCGCTTGATGTGTATGTGTATGGTGCGGAGCCGGACAGCTTGCCATTTTGCTTCCCTCAGTACGTGTGTGTACATCCGATCCGCCTTGGCGTGCCACTGGTGATCGGCACGGTGACGCTCACATTTTCCGAGAATGTTCACGACGTACCCTGCTGCGCGGTACGACTGTCTTCTGAGGACGGGAAGACGCTTGTGTATTCTGGCGATACCGGCTATTACCAATCATTGATCGATTTCACTCGCAATGCCGATGTGCTGTTGATTGAGAGCAGCTTTTACGATTGGCAGAAAGGAAAGATGGGCGGCCACTTGACGGCTGGAGAAGCGGGGGAAATTGCTGCTTTGGCTGGGGTCAGGCAATTGGTGCTGACACATTTTCCTCATTATGGCGACCTGCAGCAATTAGCTGAGGAAGCAGCACGGCAGTATGACGGACAAATCCATTTGGCTTATGGCGACATGAAAATCACGATGTAAACCTGGAAAGGGGTTTTTCCCATGTTGAAAATCAGGAAAACGTTCGTAACAGGCTTCTCTACACTGGCGGTATTGTCGATGGTCATTTCCGGCTGTGGCAGCAGCGCTTCCCCTGCTCCGGCAGCGTCAGGCACTGCGCAAACAACAAATGGCAACTCACCGGCGAAAGACAGCAGCTCTATGGAGAGAGTGGAGGGAGGGACTGTACGAGTCGCGATGTCGACGGAGCCGGATAATCTTGATCCGTATCTGTCTGCTGCGACAGACACCAGCTCGATGATGGACAACGTATTCGACGGGTTGTTTGAGGCAGGAGAGAACAGTGAGCTGGTTCCGGCCGTGGCAGAATCGTATCAGATCTCCGAGGATGGATTGACCTATACCTTCAACATTCGGAAAGGGATCAAATTCCACGATGGCTCGGATTTGACTGCAGAAGACGTTGCGTATTCGTATGCAAAGCTGTCGGGCTTAAACGGCAAGGAGCCGCTTTCTTCGAAGTTTGCTGTGATCGAAAAGATTGAAACACCGGATGACTCCACGGTTGTGGTCAAGCTCAAGGCAAAGGACGCAGCGTTCCTGGCTGCCAACATCGTGGCTATTGTGCCGAAAGATTATGAAAAGCAGAGTGAAAAGCCGATCGGTGCAGGTCCGTTCCAGTTCGTCTCGTACGCGCCTGGCCAGCAGCTTGTTCTGGAGAAAAACGATCAGTTCTACGATCAGGAGCGGAAGCCTGCGCTGGATCGGGTAGAGTTCAAAATCATGCCGGATACGAATTCTTCCGTGCTGGCTCTGCAATCCGGCGATATTGACATGATTCCGGGCATTTCCGCGCAAGGCGCGCTGCAGTTGGGAACGGGATTCCAAATCGTCTCCGGTCCGCAGAATATGGTTCAGTTGATGGCGTTGAACAATACAGAAAAGCCGCTGGATGATGTCAGAGTGCGTCAGGCGATCAACCATGCGATCGACAAAGATGTGATTATCCAGACAGTCGCAGAGGGCAACGGGGCAAAGCTGGGGTCCAATATGAGCCCGGCCATGAAAATGTACTACCAGGAAGGATTGGAGAATCGCTATCAGCCAGATGTCCAAAAAGCGAAGGCGCTGCTCAAGGAGGCTGGCTACGAAAACGGCTTTAAGCTGACGATTACGGTTCCTTCCAACTACGCCTTTCACGTCGATACGGCACAGGTCATTGCCGAGCAGCTGAAAGCGGTAGGGATTGACGCTCAAATCAAGCAGATCGAGTGGAGCAGCTGGCTAGAAGACGTATACAACAACGCCAAGTATGAAGCGACCATCGTCGGTCTGACAGGCAAGCTCGATCCGCATGAAGTCCTGGGCAGATACGAGACGACCTATGGCAAAAACTTCTTCAAGTTCAGCAACGCCGAGTTCGATGACATTGTCAATCGCGCGCGAACTGAAATTGACGTGACCAAACGAGCTGATATGTACAAGCAAGCACAGACCGTCCTCACCGAGCAGGCAGCCGCTGTTTACATTATGGACCCTAGCCGCTCCGTTGCGCTGAAGGAGAATTTGCACGGCTTCACCATGTATCCGGTGCAAAAATACGATTTCGCCGCGATGTACTTTTCCAAGAAGTAAACGAGGGGTGCCGAAGTGAGATTTTACATCCGGAAGCTGGCTACTTTCCTTTCCACTGTCTTGCTCGTCTCGGTCATTACGTTTCTCGTCTTTCAAATCCTGCCGGGTGACCCTGCCGAGATCGTGCTCGGCGTGGACGCAGACCCGCATCAGCTCGTTGAATTGCGCAAGACCATGGGGCTGGAACGACCAGCTGCAGAGCGTTATGCGTCATGGGTCACGGACACGGTGACCGGAGATTTCGGTACTTCGCTCCGCTATCAGCGTCCGGTGGCGGACATCGTGGCCGAACGATTGCCGGTTACCCTGTCCCTTTCTGTGATGTCCGTGGGGTTGACCTTGTTGATCGGTCTGCCCCTCGGCATCTACATCGCGCGAAAGGATGGCCAGCTCTCCTCCATGCTGTTGTCTGTCTTCACGCAGCTCGGGCTGGCGGTCCCTTCTTTTTGGCTGGGATTTATTTTGATCCTAGTGTTCTCGGTCACCTTCAAGCTGTTTCCCACTTACGGCTATGTTCCATGGAGCGAAGACCCGGTGGGGGCATTCAAATCGATGTTTCTGCCTTCGCTTGCCCTTGCGATTCCAGGCATCGCGGTCGTGATTCGGTATTTGCGCAACACCCTGCTGGACCAGTTTCGCATGGACTACGTGCGAACGGCCAGAAGCAAAGGCTTGCGAGAAAAGAGCATCATGTACCGCCATATTTTGCGCAACTCCCTGATTCCGGTACTGACGATTGTCGGCTTGCTGATCGCAGACACGCTGGGAGGCAGCATTGTCGTAGAAAATGTTTTTGCTCTTCCGGGGCTGGGCAATCTGCTGATTACTTCGATTGGTACGCGTGATCTGCCCCTGCTGCAAACCCTTGTGCTTTACATTGCGATTATTGTGGTTTTGATCAACTTTGTCGTCGACATCCTGTACAAGGTGATTGATCCGCGAATTCGATTGAAAAGGTGAACGTGATGAGATGGAATCAGCTAGTCCGCAATAAGCCGTTCATGATCGGCGGTTGCTTGCTTGTTTTACTCCTGGGACTGATGGTGACAAGTCTGTTCTATACCCCGTACGGTCCCAACGACATGAATACGGCAATGCGCCTAGCGCCACCACAAGCCTCCCATTGGTTTGGAACGGATAATTTCGGGAGGGACATTTTCAGCAGGATTATGGAGGGGTCACAGACGTCCTTTGTGATCGGAACCGCATCTGTCGCCATCGGCTTGGTCATTGGACTTTTGATCGGTGCCATCGCTGGTTATTGGGGAGGGTGGATGGACGAAATGTTGATGCGGATCATCGACGCGATGCTGGCGTTTCCCGGCATCCTGCTGGCGATCATGCTTGTTTCCGTATTCGGTCCGGGGTTCGGCAATACGATCGTCGCGCTTGGAATCATGAGCATTCCGGCGTTTGCAAGAATTGCCCGCAGCGGCTTCATTCAGTACAAGGAGTTCGCTTTCGTAAAGGCGGCGAAAGCTAGAGGTGCGAGCTCGCTGCGCATTATTTCCCGGCATATTCTGCCCAATATGGCATCACCGCTTATCGTGGCCTCCACCATGCGGTTTTCCGGCTCGATTCTGGCCGAGGCAGGTTTGAGCTATCTGGGATTGGGCGTTCAGCCTCCCGATCCTAGCTGGGGCCGCATGCTGAGCGAAGCACAACCCTTTATTATCAACGCGCCGTGGTACGTGTTTATTACAGGGGCAGTCATCACGGCGATGGTTCTCGGATTCAATCTGCTTGGCGACGGGATTAGAGACGGCTTTGACAAAAAGCGCTAGGAGGGACGCACAATGGCAAACACGCTGCTCGCGATCGATGAACTGGATGTGGCGTTTACAATCGGAGGGAAGCAATATCCGGCGTTGCGGCAACTGAGCTTTGAGGTCAGGGAAAAGGAAAGGGTTGGCATCGTCGGAGAATCTGGCTGCGGGAAAAGTCTTACTTCCTTGTCTGTCATGGGTCTTTTGCCAGAGTCGGCTGCGATTACGCGGGGACAGATCAGCTTGGCAGGAAAAACACTGTCGGCCGGGTTGAGGGAAGAATGGCATTCCACCAGAGGCAGGCAAGTCGCGATGATCTTCCAGGATCCCATGACGGCGCTCAATCCGCTCATGCCGGTAGGAAAGCAAATTGCAGAAATGGCCTTGACCCATCTAGCCGTCACGCGGAAAGAAGCAAAGCAAATGGCTTTGGAGATGATGGCAAAAGTCGGACTATCCCGGATCGAACAGCTTTACGGGGAATATCCGCATCGACTCTCCGGCGGCATGATGCAGCGAATGATGATCGCGATGGCCTTGATTTGCCAGCCCAAGCTACTGATCGCAGACGAGCCGACGACGGCGCTTGACGTTACGATCCAGGCACAAATTCTGGCCTTGCTCCGAGAGATGAATCGGTCTACAGGAACGGCGATGCTGTTCATCTCTCATGATTTGGGCGTTATTCGCGAGGTGTGTGAACGAGTCATCGTGATGTATGCGGGATTTATCGTGGAGGACGCTCCCGTTCAGGATATTTTGGAAAATCCGAAGCACCCGTATACGGCTGCTTTGCTGCAGGCGCTGCCGAGTGTGGAAAAGAGAGGGCAAGCGCTCTACACGATCCCGGGACGAGTTCCACCGCTTACGGAGCGGGGAGGAGGCTGTCCATTCGCAGGTCGCTGTCCGAGAGCTTTCGGCATTTGCCATACGATCACGCCCGAGCTGGATACAGGCATGGATGGTCATCGGGTGCGCTGTCATCTTTATGTGGAAGGGAGACTGTGCGGATGAGCGAACCACTAATCCGGGTAGAAGAGCTGACGAAACATTATTACCTCCCCAAAACGAAGCTGCTGGAAAAGCGGAATGCCGTACGGGCGGTTGATGGGATCTCGTTCGATATCGCAGAGGGCGAGATATTTGGACTCGTTGGCGAAAGTGGCTGCGGCAAGTCCACGACAGGTCAGATGATCGTGCAGCTGGTGAAGGAAACGCATGGTGGCATCTATTACCGAGACCGGCAAATCAACGCATTGCCTGCAAACGAAATGAAGGCGCTCAGGCGGGAGCTGCAAATCGTATTCCAGGACCCGTCGTCTTCACTAAATCCAAAGAAGACGATTGGCTGGCTGCTGGAGGAACCGCTTGTGATTCACGGTGTCGCAGACAGGGCCAAGAGAAGGGAAATCGTGCTCAAGACACTGGAGCAGGTCGGACTCGGTGCGGATTACCTGAAGCGGTATCCCCATGAATTAAGCGGCGGGCAGAAGCAGCGCGTAGGCATTGCTGCGGCACTTGTCCTGAAGCCGAAGTTCATCGTCATTGACGAGGCGGTATCAGCATTGGACGTGTCGGTGCAATCACAGATTTTAAATCTGCTAAAGGAGCTGCGTGATAAGCTTCGGTTGACCTATCTGTTCATCTCCCACGATCTGAATGTCGTACAGTATCTCAGTGATCGGGTAGGCGTCATGTACCTAGGGAAGCTGGTTGAAATTTTTGATGTCAGTACATCAGCAGTCGGACCACTGCATCCGTATACGAAGGCGCTGTTCTCAGCAATTCCCGATGTAAAGGGGACGAGGGAAAGGGTACTGCTGAAAGGTGACGTTCCCAATCCGATCCACCCGCCTGACGGATGCGCCTTTCATCCGAGGTGTCCGCTTGCCGTGGACAGATGCAGCCAGGAGCGGCCAGGTTTGCAGAAGGTAGCTCCACGTCATGAAGTCAGCTGTCATTTATTCGAGGAGGGGGACTTTCCTTCATGAAACTAGGAATCATCTCGGATTTGCATGTCGATCTCAATGAGCTACCCGGTGAACCGCTTGTAGAGGAGGCCTTGCTGGAACAAGCCGTCCAGAGCAAACTGGATGGCTTGATCATTGCAGGAGACATTTCCAACGATGTTCACCGAAGCCTGGAGGTTCTCGAAATGCTCCAGGAGCAATCCGGCATTCCTGTCTTATTCGTGCCAGGCAATCACGATTATTGGAGTAAGGACAACGGGATTGCGGACACGTGGGAAATCTATCGGAAATTTCAATCGTATACAGGCTGTTTGAGCGAAAGACCGTACACGCTCGACAATGGATGGGCGGTCGTCGGCAATTCGGGCTGGTACGATTACTCGATGGGCGAGCCGGGATATACGTTTGAGCAGTTTGAACAGATGCATGCGATGGACAGAACCTGGCAGGATAGCATCTATGTGCGGTGGGGCATGAGCAACGGCGATATTCACGGGTATTTTTACGAGCGCATGGAACAAGAATTGGCACAATACCGCGACAGGCCCGTCATCATGGTGACGCACATGCTGGCGCATCCTTATTTCAAGGTGCCGATGCCACACCCGCAGTGGTCGTATTTCAACGCCTTTTTGGGAAGCGTAGACTACGCTGAGCTGTACAGAAAATACGGTGTGCGCTATGGCATCATGGGCCATGTTCATTACCGCAAGAGACATGTCGAACAGGGGACAGAAATGATCTGCGCCTGCCTCGGCTACCGAAAGGAATGGCGGAATACATCTGTTGCGGCAGAGCTTCGTGAATGTCTGCAAATCATTCAGCTTTAAGGCATCTTTGCGGTTGACTGTATCGACATTCGAGCTGATCGCGACAGGCTCCGAAAAACGAGAAGTCTTGAGATGTCGTTTTTTTCGTTTTGCTTGTCAAGAATGAAGAGAGAGTGATACGGTTTCATCAGAAGGCTGAAACAAGCAAGGGGCGTTTGAAGCATGATTGTCGGAATTGGAATAGATCTCGTAGAAATCGAACGGATTGCCGCGTTGATGAAGCGACAGTCACGTGCACTGGATCGTATTTTAACTATTCAGGAGCGGAGTCTGCTGGAAGGGAAATCAGAGGGGCGACAGATTGAATTCGTCGCTGGTAGATTTGCAGCCAAGGAGGCAGCCTCCAAAGCCTTGGGGACGGGGATTGGATCAATGATTGGTTTTCTGGATATGGAAGTGCTGCCCAATGAATGGGGGAAGCCGGAATTGAAGATCGATCCGGAGGTCTTTCGCAGGCTTGGCCTGGATCCATCACACATGCGCGTTCACCTGAGCATTTCACACAGTACGTATCAGGCGATGGCACAGGTACTTGTAGAAGAACTGTAAACTTGTCTGCATAACGGGACGAGGATGGACATACATTTATATCGCGTAGATCAGGAGGGACTACCTGCTCTGGTTCAGAGTAAGTCTTTTGCCGATTGAAGCGATATCGCGTCCCAATATGTAGAAAAAAAGCAGACACGATGTTCGTCTTTGTCGCGGGGGGCTGACAGATTTCCCAGGAAATAGACAGGGGTGCCCTTCTTTGTCGAATAATTTGACAAGGAGGAATTCATTCTATGAAACGAGCAGCTTTTCCACTGGTGTTATTGATGGTCTTCACTCTGCTGCTCGGCGGCTGCTTTGGTCAAAAGACACCAGAAGATGTGGTGGGTGACTTGAGTGGTACGCTGGACAAAATGCAAGGCTACAAGTCACAGGCAGTGTTGACCATGCAAACCGGTTCCACCCCGATGGAGTACGATGTCCAGGTTTGGTACGAAAAACCGACCAATTACCGAGTGGCACTTACCTCCAAGCAGCGTGGCATCACCCAGATCATCCTGCGAAATGACGAAGGGGTTTTCGTTCTCACACCACATCTGAACAAGAGTTTTCGCTTCCAGAGCGGTTGGCCGGAAAATAACGGCCCCCTTTACCTCTATGAGACGCTGGCACGCAGCATCATCGATGATACGGATCGTCAAATGCAAATGGATGACAAGCAGTATGTGTTTGAAGTCAAGGCCAATTACAGCGGGAATCGCTCGCTGACCAAACAAAAGATTTGGCTGACAGAAGATTTCAAACCGACACACGCAGAAATCATGGATTCCAGCATGAATCCATTGGTGAAAATCGATTTTACCGAATTTGTGTTCAATCCGTCGTTTGAGAACAATGCTTTTGACAAGGATCACAACATGAGCACCAGTTCTCTGCCATCTGTACCGACGATGGGGCAGGTTGGCGGTGGGGCTACACAGGAGCAGCCTTCCAGCCAGTTTGGCGTGATTGTTCCGACTTATGTGCCAGATGGTGTACAGCAAGGAGACATCGAGCCTGTGACACGCGATGGTGAGCGCACAGTGGTTCTCATGTACAAGGGAGCTTACAACTACAGGCTGATTGAAGCCCGACCTACAGCTGCCACCGTCTCTTACGAACAGGGAATGCCTGTTGACCTTGGCTTCACGATTGGTGTCTTGACCCAGACAGTCGACAGTCAGAGATATCTGACTTGGGAGCTGGATGGCGTGGAGTTTACACTTACAGGAGATTTGCCTGAAGAAGAAATGGTGAAAGTAGCGCAATCCACCTATGGAGTAGGCGGAAAATAAGAATGGGAGAGGGGACGGTATATGCCGTCCTTTTTTCATTTTGCAATTCCCACATCGATTCCGCTGTTTTCCCTTCAGATTTCCATCATTCTCAAACGCGAATCTAAAAATGCTCAGCTACACTAGGTCTTGTACCAAGGAGGTACATAACCTGAAGTGAAAGGATGAGAGAATATGTTGAGCAAAGCGAAAATGGGAATGCTGTTCGGATCTATGGCAGCGGTGCTTAGCCTGGGTGTGCTGGGAAGCGCCTATGCAGCGGATGCGGATCAAGCAAAAATCAATTATACAGTAGAAGGTAAACAAGGCTTTGGTATAGGAAAGATGGGACATTATGGATTTGGAGGCGGATTTGCGGTAAAAGAAAACGCCGACCTGCTCGCCCTGCTGAATCTGGATGCAGAAGAGCTGCAGGAAGCGCTAAAAGCGGGCAAATCGCTGGCTGAGGTAGCGGAAGAACAGGGTGTAGACAAGCAGGAAGTAGTAGATCTGCTTCTGGAGCAACAAGCAGACAAACTGGCTGAAGCAGTCAAAGCAGGCAAGCTGACGCAGGAGCAAGCTGACCAGAAGCTGGCAGAGAGTAAAGAACGTGCCTCCAAGATGGTAGAGGGCACATTCGAAAAGGGAGCTTTCCCCGGCAAGCAAAAAGATAGCGTTCAAGACAATCCAACCGCGTAGTCAACAGGGATCTCGGAGCAAACTAGCTTCCGAGATCCCTTTTTCTTCACGTCCCCTGTCTACCACCTGTGGACCTTTCTGAAAGAATCATGCATAGTTGGGGGAGATGTATGAAGGTAGGGAAGTACGGTACGTGAATGAGAGGAAGAGGTGAGCACAGCTGTGAAATATACAACTGAGAATTTGCGCAAACGAATTGCCGTGTCGGCAGGCAGGGCAAAGGCCGATGTCGTGATCAAGAATGGCACGATCATTGATGTATTTAATGGAGAAACATTTACAGGTGACGTCGCGATCGTCGACGGGGTCATCGCAGGAATCGGAGATTATGAAGGTGAGACGGAGCTCTGCTTCCCGTAGTGACAGAGCGCAATGCGCGCAGATGTCTTTTCGTAACGGATGACAAGCATCTGGATGAGCTGATGCTGGAGGGCAGCATTGCCTGTCATGTGCGCAGGGCGATTCAGGCGGGCATTCCTGCACCTACGGCTATCGCGATGGCTTCACTCAATGCAGCGGAATGTTTTCGTTTGGCCAATCGTGGAGCTATAGCCCCTGGCTACATTGCCTTCTCCGATTGCAGGATTAATTGCCGATCTGACTGCCGGTGAAGTGTGCGCCAGTCTGCAAAAATTGGAGCAGGCTTTGCGAGTGCTTGAAGCCCCGACTCACTTTCAGCCGTTCCTTACCTTGTCTTTTTTGGCACTGCCCGTCATTCCTGCATTAAAGCTCACAGATCAAGGCTTGTTTGATGTACGTCGTTTTGCCCATATCGCAGTGGAGAATGAACAATCGGATTCCGTTCATTGACACATGACGTGCAAAAGCGATACATTCAAGATAACTTATAACCTTTCGTAAAAGTCGGTCTTTCACAAGCTCGATCATAGATGAAGGTATAAGGACATTTAAGGCTCCGCCAAAAGGCTTGGCGTGGTCCAGTCTTCGAATAATGGGGTGGCATACGTTTCATGAAAAAACCGGTGTCAGATGTTTTGTATCAGGAGGAATCTACATACAAGGATATGCTCCTGCGCAAAAGCATGAAAATGCGTATCATGGAAACAGTGGCTTTCGTGTTTGGGATGATGATCCTGGCACAGTTTTTTCCTAGTGATGCCACAGCGTTTAAGGTGCTCGCCTTTGCGATTGCCATTGCCGTCGTGGGGCTATCACCGTTTTTGTACAAAGCCATACTCCGACCGGTGTACAAGCTGACAAAAACACACTTGATAATCTCGATGTCAGGCCAGGAAAAAAGCGTTCCACTTAATGAGGTGGAGCAGATTTATGAAGGGCGGCATCTCTATCGAGTGAGTGGAAAAAGGGAATCGCTCATGGTATCTCGTCAATTCCTTACTCATTTGAACGAGCGATTATTTTATTATCAAAAAGGGAACAAGAGGCGATAAGGATGAAACCGTTTTGTCGTGACACTTGGGTTGAGGTAGATTTGGATGCTATTCGCGCCAATGTCGAGACGTTCAGGGGGCATTTGCCTGCACAGACTGGCATCATGGCTGTAGTCAAAGCAGATGGATACGGTCACGGATCGGTTCATGTGGGCAAGGAAGCGCTGGACGCTGGGGCGGATTCGCTTGGAGTGGCGCTGCTCGACGAGGCTATTGTCCTGCGGGAAGCAGGAATTGAGGCGCCGATTTTGGTATTGGGCTACACGCCGGTTGATTCAGTCGCAATAGCCAGCAAGCTGAAGGTAGAGCTGACCGCCTACAGTGAAGCATGGATTTTGGAAGCAGAACAAGCCTTGCAGCGAGATGAACTTGGACCTGTCGGTATTCATGTAAAGACCGATACGGGGATGGGCCGGCTCGGCGTGCGCAGTGAAGAAGAGCTGCTGCGTGTTGTGTCAGCGCTCGAAAATAGCTCCAAGCTGGTTTGGTCTGGGTTGTTTACTCACTTTGCATGCGCAGACGAACCTGATCAAACGCATGTGCGACGACAGTACGAAACGTTTCAATCCTTCATACAAGCCTTGCGTGCAGCGGGCAAGAAATTGCCGAAGGTACACTGCTGCAATACGGCTGCCGCTATTGCACATCCGGAATGGGGGTATGATACGATCCGATTGGGCATAGGTTTATACGGATTGTATCCTTCACCGTACATGAAAGAACGTGCAGATGTTCCGTTGGTACCTGCTCTTTCATTGAAAACAAAAATAGCACATGTGAAAGTGGCGGATGAACCATTTACCGTCAGCTATGGGGCGACCTACACAGCACAGCCGCATGAGCAGATCGCGACGCTGCCGATTGGGTATGCAGACGGTTATTCGCGACTTTTGTCCAATCGAGGTGCCGTTCTGTTTAACGGTGAACGGGCTCCGATTGTCGGAAGAGTCTGCATGGACCAAATCATGGTGAAGATCCCGAATGAGTCCGCCCAAGTAGGAGACGAGATCGTATTGTACGGAAGACAAGGCGATGAAGAGATATCCTTGGACGAAATAGCCGCGCTCACTGGTACGATCAACTATGAAGTGCCATGCTTGCTCAATTTCCGCATTCCCAAGGTCTATTATCGCGCGGGAAAAGAGTGCACTGTGCATCATCTGCTCACAAAGTAACACGTTTTTTCGGGCATAACGTCGATACGTTTTCGAAAAATGGGAAAAAGTGTCTAACATAAAGCGGCAGGATTTTACCTGCAAAACGCGAATTATAGCTAAGCGTCAAACCGTATAACAGAATTTTGCTTAAAGCGAGCTTGAAGAGGTATATTTTTGCAATGGTTTCGACATAATGGTATTGTTCATACTGGCAATAGTCAGTATCTAACAAGTATAGCGGATGGAAGTTACGGTCATGGTTGGAGGTGGAGTTGTCTTGTCGAAGTCTAACACGAAACGCATCATGATCAGTTTGCCGCATCACTTGCTCCAGGAAGTGGATGGGGTCATTGAGAAAGAAAATTCCAATCGCAGCGAGTTTATTCGCCAGGCGATGCACCTGTACTTAAAGGAGCGCAAAAAACGCACAATCCGTGAAACGATGCAAAAAGGGTACATGGAAATGGCGAAGATCAATCTAAAAATGGCATCGGAGGCATTTGGCGCTGAAGAAGAGGCTGACCATACTCTTGTCCGCTTAGTTAGCGGGGTGTGACCAGTGATTGTCAAACGTGGCGATGTGTTTTTCGCGGACCTGTCACCGGTCGTTGGCTCTGAGCAAGGAGGCGTACGGCCTGTTTTAGTCATTCAGAACGACATTGGAAATCGTTTCAGTCCGACGGTCATCGTCGCCGCCATCACGGCGCAGATTCAAAAGGCGAAATTGCCAACACATGTTGAGATTGACGCAAAATTATATGGATTTGATCGTGACTCCGTCATTCTGTTGGAACAAATTCGAACCATTGACAAACAACGACTGACCGACAAGATTACCCATCTTGATGATGAGATGATGGATCGTGTCAATGAATCCCTGCAAATCAGTTTGGGGCTTATTGATTTTTAAGGATATATCAGTCGCGCGTGTAAAAAACCACTTGGATGGGTGTACGCCAGGTGGTTTTTTGTCGTGTCTCAAAGGTAGAGATGTGCAAGTCAGCATACAGGTTTTGTTCACCACGGTGCAGGAAAAAATCCGTAAATAGCGAATCATTTTGGATAGTGAATATTAGACAAAAAGTGACATGATTTGCTAATCATTCCGCGTATCACGAAAGGAATATGGAAGCAGCGGAAGGGGTTTGTGATTGTGGCAGCGTCTAATTCGGAAACGATCCCGATTGAGAAAGAGACAGATATTGTGACGGCCAGACAAGTAGGGCGAAACATGTCGAGACAGCTAGGGTTTGGGACGATCATGCAATCTCGGATCGCAACCTCGATCTCGGAGCTGGCTCGCAATATTTACTTGTATGCCGGTACCGGAACAATCACAATAGAAACCGTTGAAAACGACGAAAAAACCGGACTGAAAATTACTGCTTTAGATGAAGGTCCAGGCATTGCCGATCTTCGAAAAGCGCTGGAGGACGGGTTCACCACGTCAGGAGCTTTGGGTGCAGGTCTGCCTGGCGTCAGGCGAATGATGGATGATTTCCAGATGGAGAGCACACTGGGAAAAGGAACGCGTGTCGTAGTGATCAAATGGCGCGAGTAAGCTAGGGAAGGTGGCAAAAAGGTATGACCCGGGGGTTGGAAGCGGAATATGTTCAAATCCTCAGGGATTATTTGGACAGCCAAGAAGAGGACGAGCTGTACGGCGCTCAAAAGCTGGGTAAGTTTCTGCTGCGAAGAGATATTTCGCCAGAGGAAATGGTTGATCTGCATGGTAGAGCTTTGGAGAAGCTGGGGGATGTACCCGAGTTTGTTCGGGCTTCCTTTCGCATTTTGACAGAAGTAATGATTGAATACGGCAACGCGCAGCGTTCCCTGAACAGCTGGCGAAGCAAGCATGCGCAATTGCAATCGGAAGTGGCGGTTGCGTCCGCCATGCAGCAAGCACTGTTGCCGCAAAATATGCCAACATATCCCAGTGTGGAGATCGGGGCAATCAGCATTGCAGCGCATGAGATTTCAGGCGATTACTACGATTTCATGTATGTGGATGAGCACCAGTTTAGTCTGACGATTGGCGATATTACCGGGAAAGGCATTCCAGCAGCCATGTGTATGTCCATGCTGAAGTACGCCGTGGACAGCTTGGGCGAGATCAGGCTGGGGCCGGATCAAATGCTGCGTCACCTGAATAGGGTCGTGGAACGTAATATTGATGCCAGTATGTTTGTGACGATGCTGTTTGGTTGCTACGATACCCAATCTCATGTCTTTCGCTATGCTGTAGCCGGTCATGAGCCAGGATTTTTGTACCGGGCGCAGGAAGGACGCTTTTACGATCTGGCAGGCAGTGGAGTCGCTCTGGGGATTGATGGGAACAGTCAGTACAAGGAGCAAGAGGTTCACCTGCAGATTGGCGATCTATTGATCCTGTTGACGGATGGCGTAACGGAATGCAAGCTGGGCCGCTCGTACATGACAAGGGAAGAGCTGATTTCCAATCTACAGCATGAGGTGCATCTTCCTTCACAGAACATGGTGGATCAGATTTATCGCAGGCTCCTGATGCTCACACAGTTTGAACAACGGGATGATTACACGATGATCGTATTGAAAAGGATCTGAGGACCATATAGGAGGAATTTGGGATGGAGCTGACTATCCAGACAATCAATCATGAGACAGAGCATTGTGTCGTCCTGGGTGGGGAAATTGATGCCTACACGGGACCCAAAGTAAAAGAGACGCTCATGTCTCTCATTGAGCCGGGAATGACTCTTGCCGTCGATCTGGAAGCAGTCGAGTACATGGACAGTACAGGAATTGGTGTTTTCGTGGCGGTCATGAAGGCGTCCAAAAAGGCAGGCTGTCCCTTCTATGTACAAAACATGTCTTCGCGTGTGGAAAGGCTGTTTCGCATCACCGGTTTTTACGAATTCATTGCCATCCGCAAAGGAGAGGACAAGTAATGGATCCAAACAACCCTTCTGCAGACGTGATCCAGCTTACGTTGCCCAATCGGGTGGAGTACCTGGGAGTAGCCCGTCTTTTGGTGTCGGGAGTAGCCAATCGCATGGGATTTTCCTATGAAGATATAGAAGATATCAAGCTGGCAGTAGGTGAAGCGTGCACGAATGCTGTAGAGCATGCATACGAACAGGAAGACGGAACGAATTCCCTTCATTTGGAATGTCGGGTTTATGAGGATCGGCTTGTGATCGAAGTAGCGGATCAGGGGAAAGGATTTTCCGTTGAATCGGCAAAGAAACAAGCGACACCACTCTACTCTGGGATCGATCAGGAGGATCTCGTAGAGGGGGGATTGGGCTTGTATCTGATTCATGCGTTGATGGATGAGGTTGTCTTTCATACAGATGCGGGCGTGTCGGTCTCCATGACGAAGTATCTGCGGCGAGATGGGGTGGCTGGCGATGACCGGACAATCTCGAAGAACCAGATATAGCCGAGAGGAATGCAAGGAGCTCCTCATGCAGTACCAAGAGACAGGTGAAGCGAGCTTGCAGGAGCAGCTGGTAGAAGCGTACACGCCTATGGTCGAGATGCTCGCCAAGAAATTCGTGCGTGGCCAGATCATGTATGAAGACCTGGTGCAGGTTGGGATGATTGGCTTGCTTTCTTCGTTTCGCAGGTATGACGCAGCTTTCGAGAGAAACTTTGAGAGCTACGCGATTCCGACCATTGTCGGGGAGATCAAGCGCTTCATTCGGGACAAGACCTGGAGTGTACATGTTCCGCGAAGAGTGAAGGAGCTCAGCCCCAAAATCAAGCGGGTAGTCGACGAATTGACCATACAGCTGCAGCGCTCCCCGCAGATCGCCGATATTGCCCGATGTCTGGGCGTGTCAGAGGAAGACATTCTGGAAACGCTGGAGATGGGACGCAGCTATCACGCGCTTTCGATGGATAGCGAGCTGGAAGCAGACAGCGATGGCAACACGATTTCGCTTTTCGATCTGGTCGGAGAAAATGAAGAAGGCTACAACCGGGTGGATGAACATTTGACAATCGACCATGCCTTGTATGTGCTGGAACCGCGTGAGAGGGAAATCATTCAGTTAACCTTCTATCAAAATTTGAGTCAGAAGCAGGCCGGGGATTTATTGGGCATGTCCCAGATGCATGTTTCGAGACTGCAGCGAAGGGCACTGGCCAAGCTGCGGGAAACGTTAAAAATAGATCAGCAATCGGAATCCATATCGCGTAAAACCAGGTAAGGGTGTCAATGGACACCTTTTTATTTTTTACTATCGGAAAGTTTAAGTGCGCTAAAGCGCTAAAAAGATTAGCGGAAGATAGTATAAGTGCAACTAAGGCTCCGCCAAAAGCTTGGCGTAGCCAAGTTTTCTAATTAGCGAAAAGATCAAGTATGATACAATATCGGCTATAGTACACGTGCAGGAGGAATGTATGGAGCTAACGTTACTGATCCAGACAATCGCCCAGGATACGGGTGTCAAACCTCATCAGGCAGAGCGCACCATTGCTTTGCTGGACGAGGGGAATACGGTTCCTTTTATTGCCCGTTACCGCAAGGAGATGACGGGACAATTAGATGAAACGCAGATTCGTGCGATTGAAGAACGGCTTCGCTATTTGCGCAACCTGTCTGTGCGCAAAGAAGAGGTCTTACGCCTGATCGAGGAACAAGGAAAGCTGACTGATGAACTGAAGATGGCGATCGAACGAGCGGTAAAGCTCCAGGAAGTCGAGGATCTGTATCGGCCCTACAAACAAAAGCGCCGCACACGTGCGACAATGGCCAAGGAAAAGGGCCTGGAGCCGTTAGCCGAGTATTTGTTGACACTGCCGAAAGCAGGAGATCCCGAGCAGGAAGCGGCCCGGTATATCAATCCTGAGAAAGGTGTCCAGTCCGTGGAGGAGGCACTGCAGGGGGCGAAGGACATCGTGGCTGAGCAGCTCGCGGACGACCCGGATATTCGCCAGTGGATTCGGAAGCAAACGCTTCAAAAAGGCCTCCTGCTCTCAGAGCAGAAAGCGGAAGAAGCGGATGAGAAAAATGTTTATCAAATGTATTATGCGTATAGTGAGCCTGTGAAAAAAGTAGTGCCGCATCGCGTCCTGGCGATCAATCGCGGAGAGAGCGAAGGCATTTTGAAAGTGGCGGTAGAAGCGCCTGTTGCCGAAATCGTGGCTTGGGTGGAGAGACGCGTCATCCGTCATGAGACGGTCGTTCGCCCCCTTTTGCAGCAAACGGTAGAGGATGCTTATAAACGCCTGATTGCACCATCCATCGAACGGGAGGTGCGCTCGGAGCTTACCGAAGCAGCAGAAGAGCAAGCGATTCACATTTTTTCGGAAAATCTGCGCAATCTGCTGCTGCAGCCGCCAGTCAAAGGCAAGGTCGTGCTTGGCGTCGATCCCGCATATCGCACCGGGTGCAAGCTGGCAGTCGTAGGCGAGACAGGCAAGCTGCTGGAGGTAGCAGTGGTGTACCCTACACCACCTGCCAATAAGGTCGCAGAGGCATCAGCCAAGGTAAAACAATTGATTTCGACGTACGGCGTCACGCTGATTGCGATCGGCAACGGAACCGCTTCACGCGAGACAGAGCAGTTCGTTGCCAACGTACTGAAGGAATTGAAGCAGGACATCCACTACCTGATCGTCAACGAAGCAGGTGCATCCGTCTATTCCGCATCGGAGCTGGCGAAGGAAGAATTCCCTGATCTGGATGTCGCCGAACGAAGCGCAGCCTCGATTGCACGACGCCTGCAAGATCCTTTGGCAGAGCTGGTAAAAATCGATCCCAAATCCGTAGGGGTCGGACAGTACCAGCATGACGTCTCTCAAGCCCGACTGGCGGACAGCCTGCAATTTGTCGTGGAATCCGCAGTAAACCACGTGGGAGTAGACGTGAATACGGCATCTCCGTCGCTGCTTCAGTACGTCTCCGGCATCAGCCGTCAGGTGGCTGGCAACATCGTCAAAAAACGGGACGAAGTTGGCAAGTTTACAGCTCGCTCCCAGCTGAAGGACGTGCCGCGCTTAGGCGCCAAGACGTTTGAGCAATGCATCGGCTTCTTGCGGATCGCCGACGGCAGCAATCCTTTGGACAAGACGCCGATCCACCCGGAATCCTATGATGCTACACACAAGCTGTTGGCGATGATGGATATAGCGGCTGAGGAGATCGGCAGTGAGATGTGCCGGGAGCGGTTGCAGTCGCTTCAGCTAGCTGAGACGGCAGAGAAGCTGGGCATTGGGGAGCCGACGCTCAAGGACATCGTGGAGAGCCTGCTGCGTCCTGGACGCGACCCGCGCGACGAGCTGCCCAAGCCGCTTTTGCGCAGTGATGTTCTCCAGCTGGCAGACCTGAGCGCAGGAATGAAGCTGCAAGGAACCGTGCGCAATGTAGTGGACTTCGGTGCATTCGTGGATATCGGGTTGAAAAATGATGGGCTCGTACACATTTCCCGCCTGAGAAAAGGCTTCGTCAAGCACCCGCTCGACGTGGTAACGGTAGGGGATATCGTGGACGTGTGGGTTGAGGATATTGATGAAAAGCGGCAGCGAGTAGGTCTGACGATGATCTCGCCAGTGGCTGAATAGGAAATAAAAAAGGTGGCGTCCTGTCATTGGGGACGTCCACCATGTTTTTCCCAGTATAAGAACCAACAGCTGTTCAGCAAGCGAATCTGGCGAACATCCTTCCCGATGAAGGCACGTTGCAACTGCTTGCGCATCCATTGTGGCATGAAGGTACCTCCTGGTGTTATTCGTCTATTGGCATTGTATGCACGTAGACGAACAGGAGGTACCTATTATTTCATGGCCAGGCTTATTCTTCATTCAAATACTCCAACTGAGCCTGTAGGGCACGGATTTCAGTCAAAAGGGAAATCAGCGGATATTCACTTTCTTTCAAAGCCGCAAAGCGTTGTTCCAATTGGCTGACGTAGTCCAACCCTTCTGTGACGCGATGCGCGGTGTCCAGAATTTCCAGGTCAGAACATTCTGCAAGGACATCAGGCAGCTTTGGCCGATCCGGGATGGTCAGCTTGCCGATCTCCTTGTCCAGTCTTTTCAACAAAGCGATGAGTTGATACATATGCGATTCGGGCATGGCGACGAATTGCAGCCCGGATTCATCTTGTAGCAGCAAATAACGCATAAGCTCCTCCACATTCAACGTTTTTCTCCCACCAAGTGTAGCCTATCCTTCTGGCACATTTCAACAGGAACTGCTATCGTGGAGGAAAGGAAGGCAGGGACGAGACATGACCGATCAGGAGCTGCAAATACTGGTGGAGGAGATCTCCAACCGCTATTTTGGCGTGGCATTTCACCACCAAGCTCGCTTCAACAGCAGATTGCGGACGACAGGTGGACGCTACCTGCTGCGGACGCACAATATTGAATTGAATCCACGCCATCTGGAAGAGCACGGAGAAGAGGAACTGGTGGGAATTATCAAGCATGAGCTGTGCCACTATCATCTTCATCTGGCAAAGCGCGGGTATCGTCACGCGGATCGTGACTTTCAGGAGCTGCTGAAAAAGGTCGGAGGGAGCCGTTATTGTCAACAGGTGGGCGGAGGGCGAACACAGCTTCCTTATCGCTACGAGCTCATCTGCACGTCATGCCAAATGAGCTACAGGCGCAAAAGGAAGATGAATCCTGCACGCTACCGCTGCGGACGATGCACGGGAAAGCTGATCCTGCGTGAGTAGAATCCGGCCAATGCCCAGCAGCAGAACTAAGCTGGCACTTGTGCAGAGCGGCTTTCTTGCGTCCCTTCCGACGGCAACGGTATAATGGACTAACTATGCAGCAAAGGAGCGTTTCGGGTGGCACAAGATGAATTTTCCTTGATCCGGCAATGGACGAGCCGTTCGAACGGACAAGAAGGTGACGGCCTTACTGTCGGGATCGGGGATGATGCTGCCGTCTTTACCCCGGCGCATGAGATGGAAGTCGTGGCTTGTTGCGATGCAATGACAGAGACTGTGCATTTTCTGAAGGAGACGATGAAGCCTGCTGATATCGGCTACAAGGCGGTCATCAGCAATATCAGCGATATCGCAGCCATGGGGGGCATTGCTCGGTACGCACTGATCAGTATTGCGGTATCCCCGAACTGGACAAAAGCCGAGTACGAGCAAATCTACGATGGGATCTACGAAGCGTGTGAACAGTACGGAGTGCGTGTCATCGGAGGGGATACGGTCTCCTCGCCAGTCTCGCTGCACCTGTCTGTGACGGTGCTTGGAGAGGTGGAAAAGGGACGCGCTATTCGTCGTTCCCAGGCTTCAGCGGGACAGCTCGTTTTTGTGACCGGGCATGTCGGCAGTTCTGCTGCTGGTCTTGACTTGCTGCTGAACCAAGAACGCCAGGAAGGTGAAGCTGGTGGGCAGGAGCTGATCGCTGCCCATCAACGACCGGCTGCCCAAATCAATGCGGGCAGATTGCTGCAAGCTTCTGAAGCGTGCGGGGCCTTGAACGATGTGAGCGATGGCTTGGCATCGGAGCTGTGGGAAATTGCCGAGGCCAGCGACGTGAGGATTGTCGTCGAGGTGGATCACATCCCGATATTGGAAGCAGCTCGAACCTATGCCCGGCAGCGCGGCAAGGATCCGTTGGATTGGGCGCTGTATGGCGGAGAAGACTACCAGCTGGTTGGAACCATTGAGGCAGACAGTTTGGCTGATCTCTCAGGCCGATTTGCAGAGCAATATATACCGTTTACGGTGATCGGACGAGTAGAAGCACAAGGAACAGCTGTGGTGATTGCGCGTGAGGGCCAGCGAAAAGTGCTGCCTAAAGCGGGCTTCAACCACTTTGGACATGTGGATGGAGAGAGGAGATGACGGCAGTGGCGTACCAGTGGACACTCACAGGAGTGGAAGAGACACAGCGTTTTGCCGAGCGTCTGGCCGTCTTCCTGCAGCCCGCAGACCTGTTGGCGCTGGAGGGCGATCTAGGTGCAGGCAAAACGACGTTTACCCAAGGGCTGGCACGAGGATTGGGAGTGCGGAGTGTGGTGAACAGTCCGACCTTTACCATCATAAAAGAGTATCAGGGGAGCTTGCCGTTGTACCATATGGATGTCTACCGGGTCGGGGATGATGTGGATTCGCTAGGCCTGGATGACTATTTTTTTGGTGAAGGAATATGTGTGGTGGAATGGGCATCCTTGATCGAGGATGTCTTGCCGCCGGAGCGTTTGACGATTTACCTGCGCAGGATCAGCGACGAGCAGCGCTTAGTCGAGATGGTGCCGCAGGGAGAGCGCTACGTGAGATTGTGTGAGGAGTTTGATTTTTGATGCGCGTACTGGCGATTGATACATCCAATCTGGTATTAAGTGTAGCCGTAGTGGAGGAAGAACGGGTCCTGGCCGAGATGACGACCAATCAGCAGAAAAACCACTCTGTTCACATGATGGATTGTGTAAGCGAGCTGCTCGACGCTACGAATACGTCACCGGAGGAATTGAGCGGGATTGGGGTAGCGAACGGACCTGGTTCGTATACCGGGGTACGCATCGGGGTTGCTTCGGCCAAAAGCATCGCCTGGTCACTCGGCTTGCCGATCATAGGCGTCTCCAGCCTGCAGACGATTGCCATGAATGCGCTGGGCTTTCCGGGATTGATTGTGCCCTTGTTTGATGCACGCAGAGGGCAGGTTTACTCGGGCTGCTTTAAGGCGCAGGATATGCAGGTGGCCCATGTGCACGAGAAGGAAAGAATCATTCTGCTGCAAGAGTGGCTGCCCCTCCTGCGAGATCAGGCTTCTGGGGAGCCGATACTCTTTCTCGGAGAGGACGTGCGCATGCATCGTCAGACGATCGAGCAGGTATTGGGGGAGCAGGCACGCTTTGCTACTCCTGCGTTTAACCATCCTCGGGCAGCCCACATCGGCTACCTGGCCATGCGCCAGCTGCAGGAGAGCGGCAATGTGCATGAGCTGGTCCCAGAATATCTCCAGTTGGCGGAAGCAGAAGCGAAATGGATGGCCCAAAAGCAGGAGGGTTCGGTAAAGGAGTAATCATATGGAACAAAAGTTTGAGCTTGGATTCCGTTTTATGACGCTTGAGGATATTCCTGCCGTCACCGAGCTGGAACGACTGTCGTTCACGACTCCTTGGCCGCATGATGCCTTTGTCAACGAGCTGACGAAAAATCCCAACGCTCGTTATGTCGTCGCTTTGCATGAGAATAAAGTGGTCGCTTACTGCGGGATGTGGATCATCCTGGATGAAGCGCATATTACGAATGTGGCTGTTCATCCCTCGTATCGCGGACAGAAGATCGGCGTCCGGATGATGCAAAAAATGATGGGTGTTGCGGTGATGTTCGGGGCAAAAAGCATGACGCTTGAAGTGCGGCCTTCCAACACGGTAGCACGCAGCATGTACGTCAAGCTGGGCTTTAAGGAACATGGGGTCAGGAAACGATATTATTCGGATAACAACGAGGATGCCATTATTATGTGGGTGACTTTGCAATGAACAATACGAACCTATCGCGCTACGAACAGCGCGTAAAGCAAGCTTTTCAGGCACACAAGGAATCGGGTGGCCCGACTTATATTTTGGGTATTGAAACGAGCTGCGACGAGACCTCGGCATCTGTCGTAAGAGACGGACGTGAGGTCCTGTCCAATGTGATCGCCTCCCAGGCCGATATTCACAAACGTTTTGGCGGTGTCGTGCCGGAGGTGGCTTCCAGGCGTCACGTGGAGAATATCACGCTGACGATTGAAGAAGCGCTGCGCGATGCAGACAAAAAACTCGAGGATATCCACGCTATCGCGGTCACGTACGGCCCCGGTCTTGTCGGTGCCCTTTTGGTAGGGGTGGCGGCAGCCAAGGCCATTTCGCTGGCACGTGGCATCCCGCTGATCGGGGTCCATCATATAGCAGGGCATATCTACGCCAATCGTTTGGTGGAAGAGATGGATTTCCCGCTGATTGCCCTGGTCGTATCAGGGGGACATACGGAATTGGTCTGGATGAAGGGGCACGGTCAGTTTGAGATATTGGGCGAGACGAGAGACGATGCAGCCGGGGAAGCTTACGACAAGGTAGCCCGTGCGCTCAACCTGCCTTATCCGGGTGGTCCGCACATCGATCGTCTGGCGTTGGAAGGGGAACCCAATGTACCCCTTCCTCGCTCCTGGCTGGAGCCGAACTCCTATGATTTCAGCTTCAGTGGTCTTAAATCCGCTGTTTTGAATACCTTGCATAATGCGGCGCAGCGCGGCGAAACGATTCAGCCGGCCAACCTGGCTGCCAGCTTTCAGGATTCGGTCACTGAGGTTCTGGTGGAAAAAACGCTGCGCGCCGTCCGGGAATTCGGAGCGAAGCAGGTATTGCTGGCTGGTGGTGTGGCGGCAAACCGTGGTCTGCGTGAGCGGCTGCAAGCGCGATGTCAACAGGAAGGCGTACCGCTAGTCATTCCGCCACTCTCCCTGTGTACCGACAACGCGGCCATGATCGCGGCAGCTGGCTTTATTCGCTATGAAAAAGGAGAGTTTGCAGGGCTGAATCTCAACGGTGTACCTGGACTGTCGCTGTCTGAGCATGAATGATAATAAAACGGGGGTTGTTCCTTTTTGGGACAAACTCCCGTTTTTCATTTCCGCTCGGTAAAAGCAAAGAGCGTAACTTGTTTCTCTGTTCGTTTTTCCTCTCCTCCACCAAAGCACAGTCAATAACAAAAGGGGTTTCTCTTTCTTATCCACAAACTTTGGATAACTTTTTTGTCTGTTCTTCCCTTCCCCTGTGAATACTGGTGATAACTATGAAAAATGACCGGGAAAATGGCCTGGAACCTGTGGATTCTTCTGTGGAATATGTGGATAAAGCGGGTGCAGTTATCAACAGGGGGATACAAGATGATGAGAAAATGCCTTATTTTTCTGTCAGTTTTACTGCTGCTTTCCTTTGCGCAAAAATCGGATGCAATCCAGCCATCGCAAGGATCACAGGTGATTGTGCTGTTCGTGGAGGGGATGTCTTTTTTCGATTTGGAGGAGCTTCGGAAATATCCACATGTGGATAGGTGGATGGATGATGCCGGGGCAGGGGCGATGTCTGCGCGCACGCCGGGGACACGAAATGCAGCCAATACCTACCTGCTGATGGGAGGAGGCTCCCAAGCCCTGTATACGGACCGAAGCGGTACGGCCTATCATTTCGATGAAGCGTTGCCTACCAAAAAGACGGCAGGTGAACACGCCGCAGAGCTGGGGCTTGACCATACGGGAGCAAACATCGTGTTTCCCGGTATTTTCCGGCTGCTGACAGACAATCAGAACAAGCCATACACACCGCGAATCGGTTTGCTGGGTAGCACGCTGGCAACACACCAGGTACCGATTGCAGCTTACGGAAATGGTGATCATGGGGATGTACGGCAACGTCACGCCGTTTTGTTTGCGATGGACGAGCAGGGGCGTGTGCCTGATGGGGATGTTTCCAGCTCAACGCTTCAGTCTGTGGCAGGGTATCCTTACGGCGTAAAAACGAATTACTCCTACCTGGAGGAAAACATCCTGAAGGACACCCGTTCCGGCGTCATTGTGGTTCAGCTGTCTGACCTGTCTCGACTTTATCAGCTGGCAGACGAGATGGAGTCCGGTCAGTTTGCTCGACAATACGAACGTGTCTTAACCGAGTTGTCCGTGTTTCTCGATCACCTCCTCTCCGCTCGCAGGGACAACCAGATGGTCATGCTCGTCTCGCCAGCTGTTCACGCCAAGGCAGTCCAGGAAAAGAAGCTGCTGACTCCAATCATGATCTGGCGGGGAGAGGAGCATGGCCTGATTACCTCTTCCACTACGAGACAGCCAGGGCTGGTCAGTGGACTGGATGTACTGCCTTCGATTTTGAACTGGTTGAAAGTCCCGATGCCTGAAGGGGTCACAGGTCACGCATTTCGTGTACAACAGAATGGACAGGATGTAACAGACCTTTTCAGGCAGGTGGAGTACATTCACCATACGTATGCTACGCGTTCCTCCGTACTGTACACGTATGTCATGCTGCAGATGATTACGCTAGCCAGCGCGGTCATCCTCTGGATATGGGGGAGAAAAAATCATGAAGGAGAGAGAGGCGAACGTGTACGTAGAGGAGTAAGGCTAGCGCTGCTGGCCATGCTCTGGTTTCCCTTTTTGCTTCTGGTCGAAGCTGCCGTGTCCTGGCAGGTAGCCGGGCCAGTCGTTTTGGGCGTCCTGATCATGGTTTCCTTGCTTCTTGCCTTTGTCCTGGAAAGCTTTCCATTGTCTCGCACAGTGGCGATTGTCAGCGGATTGACTGTATTCGGGCTGCTGCTGGACGGATGGACGGGAGCGACGCTGATGCGGCAGTCTTATTTGGGGTATGACCCGGTTATTGGGGCCAGATTTTACGGGCTGGGGAATGAGTATGAAGGCGTTTTGATCGGAGCTGCCACTCTGTTCGTGGCAGCACTGTACCAGATGTTCGCAGCCAGACAGAGCAGTCGAGGGTGGAGAAGGCATATTCTTCCTGTGAGCTCGGCCATTCTGTTCGCAACTGTACTCTACTACATGGTAGCGCCTGATCTTGGGACGGATGCAGGGGGCTTTCTTGCGGGGATGATTGGCTTTTTTGTAGCGGGGACACGTCTTCAAGGCTGGAC
The DNA here is from genome assembly GCF_003710915.1 of Brevibacillus invocatus. Taxonomy (GTDB): domain Bacteria; phylum Bacillota; class Bacilli; order Brevibacillales; family Brevibacillaceae; genus Brevibacillus; species Brevibacillus invocatus. Next base: position 97,522 of record NZ_RHHR01000034.1, read on the forward strand.
GCTGGGAAAAAAAGGCCTCCTGCTGTTGGCAGGTGGCCTCGTAGGTGGTGTGCTTGTTCTCATGGCAGGCAGCTTGCTGACCGATCAGCCATTGACGCATGTGGGACGCGTATCGCAGCAGATCGTATCCGGCAATTGGATGGAAGTAGCCCAGATGGTGGAACGCAAGCTGGAGATGAATATCCGCTTGATTCGCGTCTCGATCTGGAGCAAGGTATTTGTCGTATCGCTCATCATACTGGGCTTGCTGTCCTTGAAAAATGACCGCTTCCTGCGACATCTGGCACTCGATTACCCATATTTGGTCAAAGGCTTTGCAGGGGTGATCGCGGGTTCGCTCGCAGGTCTTGTCTTGAATGATTCCGGAATTGTGACGGCTGCTACCTGCATCATGTTTTTGGTCGTACCAGCGCTTTATGCGGCGCTCGGAAACGGACCGATGACGGATGTACCGCCAGAAGGAACGAAGCTCAGGGATGTGGGTGACTGATGGCTTTACTCCTGGGAGAGCTGGCTCCACTCATCGTACAGCAGCTCCAGCTCTTCCTTTGCAGCCTGGATCTGATCATTTCGCTCCTTGGCTTGCATATGATCGCTGTAGACCTCGGGAAGACATAATTCCTCTTCCCATTTGCTGATCGCGGTTTCCCGCATCTGGATCGTCTCTTCGATCTCTTCAAGACGGCGCTGGCGTTGACGCTCGCGTCGTTTTGCCTCTTTATCCAGCTCGTAGGAGCTTTTTTCTGTCTGGACAGGAGCAGCTCCTGTCTTTTTTGCCTGTAGGGCGACTTGTTCGGCTGCCAGCTCGGCCAATTCCTGTTTCTTTTCCACGTAGTAATCGTAGTTGCCCAGATAGCTGGTTACGCCATTTGCAGACAGTTCCAGCACACGGCTTGCGATTTTGTTGAGGAAGTAGCGGTCATGGGAGACGAACAGGATCGTACCGGGATATTCATCGAGTGCGTTCTCCAGCACTTCCTTGCTGTAGATGTCCAGATGGTTGGTCGGCTCGTCAAAGATCAGAAAATTGGCCTGTTTGAGCATCAGCTTGGCCAAGGAGACGCGAGCGCGTTCACCGCCTGATAGATCCGAGATCTTCTTCTGCACATCGTCGCCGCTAAACAGGAAGTTGCCGAGCAAGGTGCGCACGTCTTTTTCGAGCATTTGCGGGTATTCGTCCCAGATTTCACCGAGTACGGTGCTGCGTTCATTCAAATTCCGGTGCTCCTGGTCGTAGTATCCGATAGTGACGTTGCTGCCGAGCTGAATATCACCTCTCAACGCTTGTAGCTGAGAGACGATAGTTTTGAGCAGCGTTGATTTGCCGATACCGTTGGGACCGACCAGTGCGACCCTCTCTTCCCGTTCGATCTCAAAAGTAAGCCCGGAGGAGAGGACAGCATCAGGGTAACCGATCGCGACATTGTTCGCTTTCATGACGATATTTCCGCTCATCTTGGCGACGTCGAAGGAAAAGTGGACCGACTTGTTTCTCATGATCGGCTTATCCAGGCGGTCCATTTTTTCCAGCGTTTTGCGCCGGCTTTGTGCCCGCTTGGTCGTCGTAGCGCGAGCGATATTGCGGGCGATGAAATCCTCCAGCTTGGCGATTTCCTCCTGCTGCTTGTCGAAGCGTTTCAAATCCTGTTCCAGACGAGCAGCCTTCTGATCGAGAAATTGACTGTAGTTGCCGACATAGCGGGTTGCGCGGGTCCGCTCAATTTCGTAGACGACCGTGACCAGCTTGTCCAGGAAGTAGCGGTCGTGGGAGACGACGAGAATGGCGCCCTGGTAGTTTTGCAAATAGCTCTCCAGCCATGTGAGTGTTTCGATATCCAGATAGTTGGTAGGCTCGTCCAGCAGCAGGATGGTAGGAGACTGCAAAAGCAGCTTGGCCAAAGCCAGGCGCGTCTTCTGACCGCCGCTCAGCGTGCGAATCGGGGTCGTGTAGTCCATGTCGGCAAAGCGCAAACCATGCAAGACGCCACGGATGGAGCCTTCATAGCTGTAACCGCCCTTTTCCTTGAATGCCTCAAAGCGGCGCGCGTAATCCTCCATGATTTGCTGATAGCGCTTTTCGTCGGCGATTACTGTGGAATCCCCCATCTTGGCTTCCAGCTCGCGCAAATCACGCTCTTCCTTTTGCAGATGCGAAAATACGCTGAGCAACTCGTCCCAGATCGAGCGTTCCGATTCCAGACCGCCATTTTGCGCCAGATAGCCGATCGAGACATCCTTGGGAATCCGCACAATGCCGCTGTCGTAGCTCAATTCTCCCGATAGGATCTTCATCAGGGTTGATTTTCCCGCACCATTGACACCGACCAGACCGACGCGTTCTCCGGTTTGTACTTGCAGAGAAATGTCCTGTAAAATGGTCTCGACTCCGTACGTTTTTTCTATATGTTCAGCTTGCAGCAAGATCATCTGTTTCACCTCTTTATATACTATATTCAAGTGTAGCTTAGAGAGCGAGCGCGGGACAAGTCTGTAGACCTGTTCCTGACGTATACGCCAGATGCGGGGAGGATAAAAGCATGGATAAAAAAGAGCTTCGCCGTCATTTGCTGCAAAAACGAAAACTGCTGTCGCCAGAGCTCCGAGAAGCTTTTTCGCAAAGAGCCTGCGAATGGATGCTCGACTGTGAAGAGCTGAAAAAAGCGAAAGTGATCATGGCTTTTCATCCATTTGGGGAGGAACTGGACATTCTGCCGTTTGTCGAAGAGGTTAGGAAACGAGGGGGAGAGATATGGCTGCCCCTGACCATTTCGGCAGAGCGTCGCCTTGTTCCGTATCGATATGACGGACCTCATATGCTGAAGCAAGGGGTGTACGGGATTTGGGAGCCGGACCCGGCAAAAGCAGTGGTGATGGATTGCAGCAGACTGGATGCCATTTTGGTTCCAGGTGTGGCATTTGATTTGCGCGGTGGCAGAATGGGGTACGGAGCGGGATATTACGATCGCTTTCTCGATGGTCTGTCGCACTCGCACCGTCCTTTTTTACTCGGAGTCGGCTTCTCTATGCAGGTGGTGGATGAGGTGCCCTTGGAGCCCCACGATATTTTATTGGATGGGATTGTCACAGAAGAAGGTTGTTTCCATTCGTGAAGGTTTTGTGTCAGAGCGCTCTTTTCTGCCAGCGGTATCTACAGCACGGACAAAAAAGTGTACAATACTATCGAATGATAAAACGGAGGTATGAGCTGTGGGTAGATGGAAGGTAGGAGTGATTTCGGCAAGTGATTCGATCGCGAGAGGTGAGCGAGCGGACGACCGAATTCCGATTATTCGACAACTGACTCGTGAATGGCTGCAGGTTGACGTAGCTATATACCGCGCTGTTACTGATGATATGGAAGATCTGAAAGAAAATATGATTGAACTGGTGGATCGGGAAAAATGCGATCTGCTAATCGTGACTGGAGGCACTGGACTCAGTCCGCGTGACGTAACGCCAGAGGTGACAGCTTGGGTCATGGACAGGCCTGTTCCGGGGCTGGCTGAAGAGATGCGGCGTGCTGGACTCCAACAATCGCGTCGTGCTATGCTGACACGTGCGGTAGCAGGTACCCGCGGCAACTCCTTGATCATCAACCTTCCGGGAAATCCGAAGGGTGTAGAGATTTGCTTTAACGCAATTGGAGACATGCTTTCCGATGCTCTGCATATCTTGCAGGGAACGGGTGAGGCCAATGAAGATTGGGGAGGATACGGTTGGTAGAAAAACCGAAGATGCGGGAAGTGCCGGTACGCGAGGCCATCGGCATGATGCTTCCGCACGATATGACTCAAATTCTCCCTGGTGAATTTAAAGGGCGCTTGTTCAAAAAAGGACATGTCGTCACGGCAGAAGATATTGAACCGCTGCTCTCGATCGGGAAGGAGCATATTTACGTACTGGAAATGCCAGAAGGCTTTATCCACGAAGAAGAAGCGGGAATTCGAATTGCGCAGGCCGTTTCTGGAGAAGGCTTGACGCTGACAGAGCCGTATGAAGGAAAAGTGTCGATGAAGGCAGCTTACAAGGGACTTGCCAAAATCAATGAACAAGCTGTACATGCCCTGAATGCACTGGAGGGCATTGCGTTTTCTACGATTTATGGCGATCAGGTCGTACAGCCAGGAGATACGCTGGCAGCGACTCGAATCATTCCGCTGATCATGGAGGAAGCGCGCATTGTAGAGCTGGAGCAGCTGGCCCAAACCTTTGCAGGTCCGATTGTGCAGGTAAAGCCGTTTTTGAAGAAACGGGTAGGTCTGGTCACCACAGGTGGCGAAGTATTTACCGGAAGAATTGCCGACAAGTTTGGTCCGGCTATTCGCGCCAAGGTAGAGGCACTCGGGTCTGAAGTGGTCGAACAGCGCTTTGCGCCTGACGATAAAGAGGCGATTGAGAAAGAGATCAAATGGTTCCTGGATCAAGGAGTGGACCTGGTGTTGGTCACAGGCGGGATGTCCGTCGATCCGGACGACCGGACTCCGGGAGCGATTGCAGGGGTAGGCGCGCAGGTTGTGCGTTATGGAACACCGATGCTGCCGGGTTCGATGCTGTTGGTATCCTACTACGGAGAGATCCCGGTTTTGGGTCTTCCAGGGGCTGTCATGCATGAGCCGTTTACGTCGTTTGATGTATTTTTGCCGCGCATCCTTGCAGGGGAGCGCATTGAAGAGTCGGATATGACGCGTTTAGGATATGGCGGTTTACGCAAGTGTTAGCTGGTTAGACTGGCATATAACAGGATAAAGGAGTGAAACAAGATGAGTACGATTGGAATTCCTGGTTTAATTCTTATTTTGGTTTTGGCACTTGTATTATTTGGACCTAAGAAGCTTCCGGAGCTGGGGCGGGCAGTGGGACATACACTGAAGGAGTTTAAAAATGCCACGCGAAGCCTGACCAGCGACGATGATGAAGAAGATGATAAGGCGAAGGCCAAGGAGCTAGCAGCGAAAACGGCAACGCCTGCCCCTGCTGCAACAACCGCAACTACCGCCGCAACTTCAACTGACAAGACGACAGCCGCTGCGGATCAGGATGCTTTGGATCGTGAGAGAATCGAGCGGGAGGTTCGGGAGCGTCTCGAGCGTGAACGCCTGGAAAAAGAAATCCGCGCAAAGCTAGAACAAGAGCGTCTGCAAGCTGAACAAGGACAGCATAAGGCGTAATTGGGTAAGGTGGGTTCCATGACCGAACAAGAAATGACAGTGGTTGAGCATCTGACAGAGTTGCGCAAGCGAATCATGTGGGTGTTGGCCGTTTTTATTGTTGCGTTGATTGCCGGCTTCTTTTTGGCTGGTCCGCTGATTGAGTATTTAAAGCAACAACCGATTGCTGACGGCGTTCCGATCATCTCGCTTCATCCATCTGACGCCCTGCGTGTGTACATGCAGGTGGCTGTCCTGGTAGGAGTCGTTGTGGTACTGCCCGTAGCACTGTATCACATTTGGCGTTTTGTTTCCCCGGGTCTGCGGGAGACTGAGCGCCGCGGTACGCTGTACTTCATTCCGGCAGCGTTCCTGTTGTTTATCATGGGACTTCTATTTGGCTACTACATCGTCTTCCCGATGCTGATGCAATTCATGTCCAATCTTTCTGGAAGCATGGGGATTAATCCCAATTACGGCATCGGAGAATTCTTCAGCTTCATGTTTAACATGGTGATCCCTTTCGGAGTGCTTTTTCAATTGCCGATTGTCGTGATGTTTCTTACTCGCTTGAAGATCCTCAATCCGATGAGACTTGCCAAAATGAGACGCTACGCCTATTTTATCCTGGCTGTGATCGCCATTACGCTGACACCGCCCGATATTATGAGTGACGTCCTGGTGACGATCCCGCTCTTGCTTTTATACGAGATCAGCACCTGGCTGTCCCGGATTGTCTATCGCAAGCAGCTGAAGGAACAAGAACAATGGGAAAAGGAATATAACATGGAAGCGGATGAAGTAAGCCGCTAAAAAGGCAAGTCCCCTGATACAAGTGCAGGGGACTTTTTCTTATGCGGTTTCAAAAAAATAGGATGTGACAGCTTCTCACTAGACATACTAGTACAGAGCAATGGGGAGGTGGTCGTATGTGGCTTATTCTTTCTTTGGCACTGCTGTTTTCACCGGCTCATGCAGGCGCGATGGCAAAACCGGTAGAGCTGGCTGATCAGTCGGAGCGCGTAGAACTGTTTGATACGGACAAGCAGCAGGTCGTCGAGACGTTTCCCAATTCTTCAACCTTTCAGGATCAGGCGGGCAAGATTCTAGACAGTGTGAGTGGTCGGGTACTGGAGCTGAATCCAGTTTTGGAACACGCCATGATCGTGAAAATTCCTTTGGTGCCGCCCAAACGATTGGTGCATAAACCTTCGCGACTTGATACACAGATCGCGGCGATGTTTGTGGTCATGCCGAAAACGGGTAGGCGGGCACCGTGGCTGATTTTGCATACCAAGCAATACGAGACCGTCGTCGTCGAGTTTTCTGCAAAAGTAGACGCGTTACGCGTGCAGCTCCGCCTGCCCAAGTAAAAGAAACCCGGCTTGTGAAAAAAGGTGTGGCGAAGCACGGTTACTTGGAGATAGTCAGGAAAGCTTGCGTGTAATAATCGGTGATCACTCCGACACCGAGCTGGGAGAAGCCTTTTTCCAGGACGTTTTTACGGTGTCCGGGACTGTTCATCCAGCTTTCATGGGCCTCAATCGCGTCGGGATAGCCAGCTGCGATATTTTCACCTGCCATCGTGTAGCGGATGTTGGCTTGCTTCAGGCGAGCGAAAGGATCCAGGCCAGTAGTTGCCGAGACATGGTCGAAGAAGTCGTGGTTGGCCATGTCCTGACTATGCTTCCGGGCCACTTCTGCAGCTTCGCCGTGCCATTGGAGCGGTGGCAGCTTGTAGCGGTAGCGGGTGACGTTGACCAGATCCAGGATTTGTCGCTCGTACGCGGCATTGACCAGCTCTCTTTGCTTCACCGTGAGCGCCGGAGGATCGAAGTTGGGAGCTTGTCCGGTGTACGTCCATTTCGTTTCATAAAAACCGCCGCGCAGCAGCATTTTTGTATCCATCATCCGCACAGCTGTTACCTTGCTGCTGTTTTGCTGATCCAGGTAATAGATCACCGGCTTGCTGTCTTTCATAACCAGCGGGCGTTGATGCTTCTGGTTGGTGATCTGGACTTTTGCTCCCATATACGAAAAGGTAACGATATTTTGCAGCGGGTGTTTGTTTTCAATCGATTTCAGGCTGGCTCCGATACCTGTGCCGCCCAGCTTTGCCAAAGGAGCGTTGGAATACAGATCGACGACCTTGTCATCCACGACGCCCACCTGGAGATAGGAGGCATAATCCTTGTTATAGATCCACCATTGATAGCCGAGGCTGCTCGGTTCCATGCGATCAGGCTCGCCAAGCAGATCAGTGACTTCCTTGGCTGACATGCCGAGCTTTAATCCGAATAGCTCGTAAGCCGGTTCGACAACAGCGCCTGTCTTTTTGGGAGCGGACACAGGCTGACTTGGCTCAGCTTTGGCAGGGGGAGCTGCCTGGGTTACCGCAGGCTTTATCGCGCTCGCATCCGCCACCATAGTAGGGGATGAAGCTTCAGGCGCTTTACCCACCCAGGCCGTTGAACTCTTTTGGTCCCATCCGACTTGCTTGTCGAGCTGTTCCCCGATCAGAGAAAGTGGAACGTACAAGGTTCCCTGATACTCCAGGGTGGTGGGGAGCGATTTTCCGTCTTTCTGCCTGTCAGCCGACAGGGTACTGGCGTTAATTTCCTGACCGTCCCAATAGATGGCCGCAGGATTGACGTTTACCCGAACCGTTGAGGAATTGTCCCAAGAGATAAGTCGTGTGATCCCGACCATCGTAAGTGTAATCACACCAAGTAAAAACCAATTGCGCATTTCAGGGTCCCTCCTTGGACGTCTGGACTGAACTCTATGCTTGGATTATATGAGCCCGTTTTTTTGCTAGAACCTCGTTGCTAGAAAAATGCCAACTGCTAGAGAGAGTTGAAAGAACTGATAGATGGAAAAAAGTGAGGGAAACTACTTGCAAAGTAAAAGGTGATTCATTATTATAGGAATTGGGTGTTAGCACTCGCTCAAGTTGAGTGCTAACAACACATACTTTCTAACCTACATTTTTTGAGGAGGGTGTTTTTAGTGCTGAAGCCATTGGGTGACCGTGTGGTAATTGAAGCTATCTCCAAAGACGAAACGACCGCAAGCGGGATCGTTCTGCCTGACACGGCAAAGGAAAAACCGCAAGAAGGCCGCATTATCGCTGTAGGCTCTGGTCGTGTTGCTGACAACGGCGAGCGCATCGCGTTGGAAGTAAAAGAAGGCGACAAGGTAATTTTCTCCAAGTACGCCGGCACTGAAGTGAAAGTGGATAACAAAGAATATCTGGTGCTTCGCGAATCCGATATCCTGGCGATCATCGGTTAACTAGCTCTTCACATAGGAATACGATTGGAAAACACATAAAGCAGGAGGTAGAGATCAGATGGCAAAACAAATCAAGTTCTCTGAAGACGCTCGCCGCTCGATGCTCCGTGGTGTGGAAACACTGGCAAACGCGGTAAAAGTAACACTCGGTCCAAAAGGACGCAACGTGGTACTGGAGAAAAAATTCGGTTCCCCGCTGATCACCAACGACGGTGTAACTATCGCGAAAGAAATCGAGCTGGAAGACGCTTACGAAAACATGGGTGCGCAGCTGGTTAAAGAAGTTGCGACCAAAACAAATGACATCGCTGGTGACGGTACCACGACTGCAACGGTTCTGGCTGCTGCTATGATCCGTGAAGGTCTGAAAAACGTAACCGCTGGTGCCAACCCGATGGTAATCCGTCGCGGTATGGAAAAAGCAGTTCGCGCTGCTGTAGAAGAAATCAAATCTATCGCGAAGCCGGTTGAGAACAAATCCTCGATCGCACAAGTAGCGGCCATTTCTGCTGACGATCAAGAGGTAGGAAACCTGATCGCAGAAGCGATGGAAAAAGTGGGCAAAGACGGCGTTATCACTGTTGAAGAGTCCAAAGGCTTCATTACAGAGCTGGAAGTAGTAGAAGGTATGCAATTTGACCGTGGTTACGCTTCCCCTTACATGATCACGGATACTGACAAGATGGAAGCGGTTCTGAACAACCCTTACATCCTGATCACAGATAAAAAAATCTCCAACATCCAGGAAGTTCTGCCTGTACTGGAGCAAGTTGTACAAAGCGGCAAACCACTCCTGATCATCGCAGAAGATGTGGAAGGCGAAGCACTGGCTACTCTCGTAGTGAACAAACTGCGTGGTACCTTCACAGCTGTAGCGGTTAAAGCTCCTGGCTTTGGCGACCGCCGTAAAGCAATGCTGCAAGACATCGCTGCTTTGACTGGTGGCGAAGTGATCACAGAAGAGCTGGGTCTGGATCTGAAATCCACCAAGCTGGAACAACTGGGCCGCGCAGGCAAAATCGTGGTTACCAAAGAAAACACAACGGTTGTTGAAGGTGCTGGCGACAAAGCTGCTATCGAAGGCCGCGTAGCGCAAATCCGTCAACAAATCGAAGACACCACTTCCGATTTCGATCGTGAAAAACTGCAAGAGCGTCTGGCGAAACTGGCTGGCGGCGTAGCGGTTATCAAAGTGGGTGCAGCTACTGAAACTGAATTGAAAGAGAAGAAGCTCCGCATCGAGGACGCGCTCAACTCTACTCGCGCAGCGGTAGAAGAGGGTATCGTACCTGGTGGTGGTACTACTCTGATCAATGCAATCAAAGCTGTTGAAGCTGTAAAAGTAGAAGGCGAAGAGGCAGTAGGTGTACAAATCGTACTCCGCTCCCTGGAAGAGCCAGTTCGTCAAATCGCAGCGAACGCAGGACTGGAAGGTTCTGTAATCGTAGAGCGTCTGAAAAAAGAGCCTGTAGGCATCGGTTTCAACGCTGCCAGCGAAGAGTATGTTAACATGCTCGAAGCAGGTATCGTAGACGCTGCGAAAGTAACTCGCTCCGCACTCTCCAACGCTGCATCTGTAGCGGCTATGTTCCTGACTACAGAAGCGGTAATCGCGGACAAACCAGAAGAAAACAAAGCTCCTATGGGCATGCCGGATATGGGTGGCATGGGCGGTATGGGCATGATGTAAGAAACGGTCTCGTACACCGTTTCGAAAAGAGGCAGACAACACGTCTGTCTCTTTTTTTAATGGTTGTTTTCGGAAAAATTAAAATAAAGATTGAAAAAATATTTCCTGAATTATTATAATATTATAAAATAATACTACATAGTGCATTACACAGATGGGCAGGCAACAAATAGCTGACGTGGAGGCGATTTTACAGTGAGACGTGTAGGGGTTTGGTTATTTAGCGCTGTACTGATGTTTGTTTTATCCGGATGTAGTGGTGGTGGTGCATCCACATCTGCTCCAGCTGAGCAGACGCCTGCAGCACAGCAGCCGCAGCCGGCGGCAGAAGAAGCAAAGAAGGATCCGGTAGAACTGGTCATGTACAGCTGGCGCCCGGAGGACAAAGAGGCGTATGAAGGCTTTATTGCCGAGTTTCAAAAGATGCATCCGCACGTGAAGGTGAATTTTCGCTCTTTCAAATCTACGGAGTACAATACGATCTTGACCAACTCGCTGACAGCGGGATCCGGAGTTGACATCTTGCAGCTTCGTCCATACGCAGGTGCTGCTTCGATCGCTGATGCAGGCTATCTGCTGCCGATTGACGACGTTCCGGGCGTAGCAGACATCCCGCAGTCTTATCTGGATGCTGCTCGTGGAGAAGATGGCAAAGTATACGGCGTACCGCTCTTCATCAACTCAGCCGTTATTTTCTACAACAAGCAGCTTTTCCAGGATCACGGGTTGCAGACACCAACGACATGGGAAGAGTTTTTGCAAGTATGTGAAGCCCTTTCTCAAAAAGGTATTATTCCCGTAGCGCAAGCAGGCAAGGCCGCTTACTTGCTCTCGTACACGCACAATGTCATCGGGACGAGCGCATTCGGCGGAGAGGAGTATGTAGAAAAGCTGCTATCTGGCGAGGTTAACTTTACCGACCCAGCGTTTAAAGAGTCGATCAAGCGGATGAGCGATCTGGTGCCGTACTTCCCGAAAGATTTCATCGCCATCGACGACAAGGATGCACAAGCGCTCTTTTACACCGGAAAAGCAGCGATGTACATCAACGGCAGCCACCGCCTGGAGACATTTGAAAACCTGAACGCTGACTTGCCGCTCGATATTATGCCGGCACTGGCGAAGGAAAAGGGCGGCGAGACACCGATGATCAACTGGGTCGATGGCTCCTATGGAATAGCTAAGGCAACCAAGCACCCGGAGGAAGCAAAAGCCTTCATCCAATTCCTCGCTTCCAAGGAGTTTGGTCAGATGTTCAGTGATCAGTTGAACAGGCTTAGCGCGATCCCAGGGGTAGTGCCTCAGCATCCGATGTTGAAAAAGATGACCGAGCTAAGCGAAAAAAGCATGACCAGTTATATGATGCTTGTTCACTTTAGTGAAGGCACACCTACCACCAAGACGACATTTGAGAATTCATTGCAGGGAATGTATATTGGGCAGCTGGCGGTAGACAAAGTGGCAGAGGATACGCAGGCTTCGCTTGAAAAGTGGTTCCAGCCGAAGAAGTAGCGGGTTAACCAGCAGGGACACGCAGGTACAGTCCAGGCAAGTCGCTTGGCTGTACCTGTTTTCACTTTTGTATCTGTGCTTGGTTTGTCTGCTGATTAACCTTGGTTGTCTGCTTCCCGATGAGCCACATACAGTTTTTGTTGAAGGAGGGATTGGAGCGTATGGCTGTTTTGCAAAAAGAGACTGAGCCAAAACTCAAGGTGCCCAAGCAAAAACGCATCAATTGGAAAAAACAGCTCGTCCATCTGTTTTTGCTGCCTGCCCTGGTATTGTTTATCTGGTTCCAGCTATATCCGATTTTGTCTGCATTCTTAAACAGTTTTTACTCATTCCAAGGGATGCGACGAGGTGAGTTTGTCGGTTTAGACAATTTTGTTCTCCTATTCACGGAGTCTCCGTTCAAGGAAACCTTTAGCCGAGCCTTTGGCCACAACCTCATCTTTTTCGTGGGGACAATTATTTTCAAAATGGCGGTCGCATTTTTGCTCGCTTTGCTGATCAATAGCAAAATCCGCGGCAAAGAGTTTTTTAAAACGGTTATTTTTCTGCCGAAGCTCTTATCCGTGATCGTCGTCGGCTTTTTGTTCAGCCTGATTTTGAATCCTACGTACGGTGCGCTTAACACGATTTTGCAATTCATCGGGTTGGAAGAGTGGGCGCGTCCCTGGCTGGGTGATCCCGATACAGCACTGTATACGATCATCCTGGTCAATAGCTGGTACGGATTAGGCTTTTCCATGCTGATCTTTCTCGCAGGACTGCAGGCAATTCCTCAGGAGATTTACGATGCAGCCAAAATGGATGGTGCATCCGGATTGACGATGTTGCTGAAGATTACCATTCCATTGGCGATGCCTGCCATTATGGTGATGTCGATCCTTACCTTTATCGGGGCGTTTGAGACGTTTGAGTTGATCTTTGCGATGCAAGGCTCGCAAGCGGGCCCGTACTATTCGACCGATGTATTGGCTACCTATTTTTACCGCTTAGCGTTTGGTTCTGTAGATGGCGGAGAATCGATCGGTTTAGGTTCAGCCCTTGCTGTCGTACTCTTTTTAATGATTTCCAGCGCAACGGCTGTGCTGCTGTTTTTCTTCAAGAAAAAAGAATTTGAACAATAGGAGGAGAGCATGGCGGGACGAATTGGACAGTTTGCCAAATACCTGATTTTGTCGCTTGTATCCCTATCTATACTGTATCCGTTCTTTCTCATGATCTCCTCATCGCTGAAAAGCAATGTGGAGATTCTTACCTCGCCACTTGGGCTGCCTTCCAACTTTTCGTTGGAGAACTACGTTTTGGTCTGGGAAAAGGTGAGCTTTGGCAAGTACGTATGGAATAGCATCTACGTAAGCGGGCTATCGGTCATATTGATTTTGTTTGTCTCTTCGTTAGCTGCCTTCTATCTTTCCCGCTTTACGTTTCGCTGGAATGCTTACATTCTGTTTTTCTTTATGGTTGGGTTGATGTTGCCGATGAAGCTAGCCATTTTGCCGCTTTATATGATCATGCTGCAGCTTAACTTGCTTGACACACTGACTTCCTTGGTCGTTTTGTACGTTGCTGGAGGAATACCGTTTGCCGTATTCGTGTTTTATGGTTTTTTTCGCACGTTGCCTACCGAGTTGGATCAATCTGCGCGATTGGACGGGTGCAACAACTTTCAGGTTTATTATAAAATCATTCTCCCTTTGATGAAGCCGGCACTTGGAACCGTAGCGATCGTTCAGTTGATCGGCGTCTGGAACGATTTCTTTTACCCGCTCATCTTTTTAAAAAGCGAAGAGCTGAGCACGATTCCGCTTGGCGTGCTGACGCTGTTCGGTGAGTATGACACGGAATGGAATCTGCTGTTTGCCAGCTTGACGATTTCTTCTCTGCCCATGATCATAGCGTTTTTGTTTGCATCCAGGCAGTTTATTGAAGGACTTACTTCGGGGGCGATAAAATGAGTCGGCGATGGATTACGTTTGATCTGGATGGTACGTTGATGCAAAATCCTTTTTCAAAATGGGTATTCCCGGAGATTGCTGCTGCAGTCTCCGGTCAGTTGGGCCAATCATACGACTCTGTTTCCGCCCTGACGGCTGAGCATGAGCGACGAATGGAACAAGGCAGGTACGTGGAAGCTTATGACTGGGACGAGATGCTCGCCAGGTTGTGCCAAGAGTTGGGCATCGAGAAGTCTGTTGACATAGAGGAGTTGGTACAAAAGCATTCTATTTCTCCCAAGGTGTATTTGCTTGAACCGGAGATTCCACAGCTGTTGCTTGAGATGAAGGCTCAAGGTTATGCTTTGGCTGCAGTGACAAACGGTTTTTACAAATACCAAGCACCTGTGATGCAAGCATTGAGTCTGCTCGATTGCTTTGATGAGGTCGTCACACCGGAGAGAGCAGGTACGGGCAAGCCTGACACGGTGATCCTGGATATGCTGGCAGGGAAAGTAGTGGCTCATGTAGGGGATCGTTTGGATCACGATATACTGCTGGCCAATCGTGCCAACGCTGTCTCTGTTCTAATAGAAAGGGGTCTTTCGCAGAGGGCCAGCTCGCTTTTCCCTGTACAGCGACCGCATGACGATGAGGTCGTCCAAGTGTTGCAGGAAAAGCGGCGGAAGGAAAGCGGGAGAATGCAAGGCATAACGGAAACTGTGCTTCCTAGTGAATACAGGCCGACTATTGTAATCCGTTCCATACAAGAACTGATGCCATTTTTGAAAGAATGGAAGGGGGGGTGATTTTTTCTTGATCTTTTGCTTGCTTTTTTTGATTGGAGTTGCTATGATAACTCTTGTCGCTTTTGAGAGTGTTTTTAAAGAGAATGAAAAAAACATCACTTTTTTAAAAATAACTCTTGATTTCCCAGCTAAGACGTGATAAAGTTTAAAGGGTCGGCAACGAAACGCTGACGAGAAAACGAAATGCTCTTTGAAAACTGAACAGCGAAAGCGTTGATGAGTCTATCATGAAATGATTTGCCAGCTTTGAACCAGTAACAAACTTTATTGGAGAGTTTGATCCTGGCTCAGGACGAACGCTGGCGGCGTGCCTAATACATGCAAGTCGAGCGAGGGTTTTCGGACCCTAGCGGCGGACGGGTG
>NZ_RHHR01000035.1 GCF_003710915.1 Brevibacillus invocatus
TTAGTTTTTAAAAAAGGATAAAGAAGAGATTGGGGCAGTCTGTATATTTTTAAGATGAGCAATTATGAAATTGATTCATTCGGCTATTTTTTCGCCAATGTATTTAAAACCTGTCAAGGTATCTTCGGTCACCAGTCCAAAATCTCGGGCGATCTGACTGCCCAGCTCGGAGGTGACGATGGTCTTCATCATGATCCCGTTGTCTGGGAGCGTGCCTTTGTTTTTCTTTTGGTTCAATACATCGTACAGCAGCAGGGCGCCGATCTGGTTACCCGTGAGCGGCACATAGTCACCTGTCATGTTTTTGACCAGAACCCCGATACGGTCGCCATCCGGGTCAGTACCGATGATCAGATCTGCATGTGCCGCCTTCGCATCGCGGATCGCCAAGGCAAATGCCTGGGGGTCTTCGGGATTGGGGGAGGAGACTGAGGAAAAGTCAGGGTCCGGATCAGCCTGCTCCTGCACAAGTGCGACCTGCTGATAGCCAAAAGCGGCCAGACCCTTGCTGATGGCTTCACCTGTCGTACCGTGAAGCGGTGTAAAAATGATCCGAACATCGTCACGAGCAGACTCAGACAAATGGGTGTGCAGGCGAATACTCTTTACCTGCTCCAGATATGCCTCAAGGACAGAATCGCCAATCGTAGAAAGCATCCCTGTCTGCCGCAATTCCCTTTCGTCTGCGACCTCGATGGCTAGTTCGTCACCGGTTTCCTTGATAAGCGCCATCAGTTTGTCAGCAGTATCGGGGGTGATTTGTGCACCATCGGAGCCATACACCTTGTAGCCGTTGTATGAAGCAGGGTTATGGCTGGCTGTAATGACGATGCCCGCTCTGGCGGCTAGATGGCGCACCGCAAAGGAGAGGATGGGAGTGGGGAATACACGGTCGAAAAGATAGACGCGAATTCCGTGCTTGCCCAGCACTTTGGCCGCTTCTTCTGCAAACAAAGGAGACTTGTGGCGGGAGTCATAAGCGATGACGACCCCCGACTGCCTGGCTTGCTCTCCCTGTGAGAGCAGGTAGCGGGAGAGCGCTTCTGTTGCCTTGCGGATGGTGTAGATATTTATTCGGTTGGTGCCTGGACCCAATTCTCCCCTCATTCCGCCAGTCCCAAAATCGATCGTTCGATAAAAGTGTTCCACGACAAGCGATTCATCTGTTTGAATGGCGTCCAAAGCGGATCGCATTTCCGCGTCAAGAGCCGGGAAGTTCAGCCAGCGTTGATAGGCAGCTCTCCATGTTTCATGCATGTCAAATCTTCCTTTCAAGAATGAATCGATCATGTACCATACTGTTACCTTATTGACAACCTAGAAAATGCGTGCGGCAACAAGGCACAAACGGCTGGCATTCACAATATACAAGTCAGTGATGGCTATTATTCATATTGGGGGGGAGCCGATGAAAACAGCTTTTATCACGGGGATCACCGGTCAGGACGGCGCATA
Source organism: Brevibacillus invocatus (assembly GCF_003710915.1). Classification (GTDB taxonomy): domain Bacteria; phylum Bacillota; class Bacilli; order Brevibacillales; family Brevibacillaceae; genus Brevibacillus; species Brevibacillus invocatus. The sequence continues at coordinate 1,456 of NZ_RHHR01000035.1, forward strand.
TCTGGCTAAATTCCTGCTGGAAAAAGGGTATTGCGTAGTCGGATTGGTTCCCCGTCGGAGCACTGCGAATCTTTGGAGATTGGAGTATCTGCAGATAGCAGATCAGGTGAGATATGAAGATGGGGATTTGCTTGACGTAACCTCGCTGATTCGTGCGATGAAAAGAAGCAAGCCGGATGAAGTGTATCACTTGGCAGCGCAAAGCTTCGTCGGCTCTTCATGGGAACAACCGATCCTGACCGCACAAGCAACGGGGATGGGCGTCCTGCACGTACTGGAAGCGATTCGGGAGACTGACCCTTCCATCCGTATGTACCAGGCCTCTTCCAGTGAGCTTTACGGATTGATTCAGGAGCCCCAGCAATCGGAACAGACGCCTTTTTACCCCAGAAGTCCGTATGCTGTGTCCAAATTGTTCGGCTACTGGATGACGAAAAATTACCGGGAGAGCTTTCAGATGTATACCTGCAATGGAATTTTGTTCAATCATGAATCACCACTGCGAGGTCCGGAATTCGTGACGCGCAAAGTGACACAGGCCGTAGCCCAGATTGTGTCAGGAAGGCAGAAGGAACTGCGGCTGGGTAATATTTTTGCGAAGCGGGATTGGGGTTTTGCAGGAGATTTTGTGGAGGCTATGTGGCTGATGCTGCAGCAGGAAGAGCCGGATGACTATGTGATTGCCACCGGAGAAACGACCACGGTGGAGGAAATGTGCAAGGTTGCATTTGATTACGTTGGGCTGAATTATCAGGATTATCTGGTGATTGATCCACAGCTCTACCGACCAGCAGAAGTAGACATTCTATTGGGCAATCCCGCCAAGGCCAAGCAAAAGCTGGGATGGTATCCCAAAACAAAGTGGCAGGATCTCATACACATGATGGTGGAAGCAGATCTGCAACGGAACGGAAAATAACAACACTTGGTAAATAGGCACCTCAAAACGCTGATAAAGCAGGGTATTGGGGTGTTTTGTCTATTGTTTTTTAATAGGGTCACCTATTATGATAAATATACGTGTTATATTCTTTTATGGGCTGTCCTGTTATCGGGCGAATTGTATAAGAAGTAAACAGAAACAGCGGAAAAATGGGTGATTTCCACCTTGTTCGAAGATTGGCACAATATTTGCTTATTATCAAACCAACAAGGATTCCAACACATAGAAAAAGGAGACTTGTTATGAATGCGGTAGTCAACGTATACCGGGGGGAACAGGTAGAGAGCTCTCATCTCGGTCACATCGCAGTAGTCGATCAACACGGGACCTTGCTCTATTCTTACGGTGATCCGCAGCGACTTACCTTTGCCCGGTCCAGCATGAAACCCTTGCAGGCGATCCCGATCGTGGAAACAGGAACAGCAGATCGGTACCAGTTGGAACCGGCCGATTTATCTCTTTGCTGCGCTTCGCATAGTGGAGAGCCTCGTCATCGCCAGCGTGCACTGGGCATGCTTGAGCGAGCAGGACAGCTCGAAGCAACGCTGCAATGCGGCACCCATGTGCCAAGGCATGAGGACAGCTACAAGGAGCTGATACTTGCAGGGAAGCAGCTGACCCCTGTGTACAGCAACTGCTCGGGCAAGCACGCTGGAATGATCGCGACAGCCACTCATATGGGAGAGGACGTAGCGACATATCTTCTGCCGGATCATCCCGTCCAGCAGCGGATCATGGATGTTGTGGAAGACATTACGGGATATCCGAAAGAGAAGATTCAGTTGGGAACGGACGGCTGCGGCGTACCTGTACATCGCTTGCCGCTTGCCAACTACGCCTGGGCATTCGCGAAGCTGGCCAAGCCGGAAGCGATCTCCAATCCCGTTCGCCGGGATGCGGCGAAAAGAGTCGTAGAGGCGATGATTGCCCATCCGGAAATGGTCGGAGGAGAAAATCGCTACTGCACTGACCTCATGACAGCGTACAAGGGCAGGATCGTCGGAAAAGCAGGTGCAGAATCCGTCTACTGCCTGGGAGACCGCGAACGGGGAATTGGCATAGCGGTCAAAATCGAGGATGGCGGAGCGCGCGCAATCAACCCGGTGGTCAACGAAGTTCTTCGTCAGCTGGGAATCGATCTGGATGGCGCTTGGAAAGAGCTTCATGCTTACACCAATCCGCCTATTACCAACATGAGTGGTACCGTTGTCGGTCGTATTGAGACGACCTTCCAGCTGAAGCCGGAGAATGTTTCAATCTGTTAATAAATGGCCGATCTTGAAGAAAAGCCATTTGTTATATGTGTTTTTTCAGAATAAAGGGGGTACATGCATGAACATGAAAAAAGGATGGAAAGTGCTGAGCACGGCAGCCCTGCTGGCTGTTCTGGTCGTGACAGGCTGCAGTCAAACAGCGGCTCCAGCGCCACAGGATTCGGGAGCTGGGACGGGCACAGGTCAACAACAGGAGACGGCACCTGCTGGACAAGCTGACATGACCGCAAAGCTGCGTCTCAACCTAAAGACAGAGCCACCTTCTTTGGATCCGCCGAAAGGCTTTGACAGTACGTCCAATGAAGTGCTGAACGCTACGATGGAGGGTCTGGCTCGCCTGGACCAAAACCACGTACCTCAGCCCGCAATGGCTGAGAAGTGGTCGATCAGTGAAGACGGCAAAACGTACACCTTCACCCTGCGCGATACAAAATGGTCCAACGGAGATCCTGTGACCGCGCACGACTTCGAGTTTGCATTCAAACGCATTCTCGATCCGAACAATGCGTTCCCCTCTGCTTTCCTTGCTTATTACATCGATGGAGCTGAGGCTTACAACAAAGGGGAAGGGAATGCGGACGGCGTCAAAGTAAAGGCAGTCGATGACAAGACCTTCGAAGTGCAGCTCAAGGCGCCAGCCGGCTATTTCTTGCATATCATCACGCAGCCAACCTTCTTCCCTGTCAATAAAAAGGTCGTGGAGAGCAATCCGAAATGGGCGGAGAACGCCTCTTCCATCGTGACCAACGGACCGTTCAAAATGGAAGATTGGGTCCATGACCAATCCGTCAAAGTGGTCAAGCATGACGGCTATTGGGACAAGGATTCCGTGAAGTACGCGGGCATTGACTGGGTGATGGTCAATGATGAAAACACGCAGTACCAAATGTACAAGACCGGAGAACTGGACATGATCCAGACCGTTCCGATCGACCTCAAGCAAAAGCTGATTGATTCAGGCGAAGCAAAAGTAGAACCGGAAGCAGCCATCTACTACTATCGTATGAACACCACGATGCCTCCGTTTACCAACGTCAATATCCGCAAAGCTTTTGCCTTGGCTCTCGACCGTCAACTGCTGATCGATAACGTGGTGCAAGGAAAACAGCTTCCTGCTATGGCACACGTGCCAGTCGGCTTCCCAGAGCCAGACGGAACCGATTTCCGTCAAAAAGGCGGAGATTTCTTCAAGGACAATGACGTGGAGCAAGCCAAAGAGTTGTTGAAAAAAGGAATGGAAGAAGAGGGCTGGACTACTCTGCCAACCGTCACCATGACCTTCAATACCAGTGATACCCACAAGGCCATCGCTCAGGTGGTTCAGGAAATGTACAAGAAAAACCTCGGCGTGGAAGTAAAACTGGAAAACAAGGAATGGAACGTCTTCCTTGCTGAGCAGCGCGCTCGTCAGCTGCAGTTCTCTCGCTCCACAATCCCTGCGGATTACGGTGATCCAATCAATTACCTGGAGCTGTTCGTGACCGATCACCCAGGAAACCGCATCAACTACAGCAATAAAGATTACGATGCACTCGTAGAAAAAATCCGCAACACAGCCGATGAAAAAGAGCGCTTTGCTCTGATGCATGAAGCGGAAGCCATGTTCATGAACGACATGCCGCTCGTTCCGATCTACTTCAATACCAAGGTGTTCATGGATCAGCCGAACATCAAGGGAATTCTGCGCCATCCTGTAGGTACGATTGACTATAAATGGGCAGAAATTGAGAAGAAATAGTAAAATACTTGAAGACAAGGGCTAGCTCGGTTTGCCCTTGTCTTCACTTTACCTTTTGGAGCGAATGGAATGGAGAAAAAAACAGTTACCTTTATCGCAAAGATGGATGAATTCCTGCATTCTGCGGTCAGCCAGTGCGTGGAGCTAGGCGTATCGGATGATTTTCACATCGAAGGCATACGCATGGATCAGCTTGCCTACAGACCGATAGCAGAAGGCTCGCTGGTGGTCCTATCTACCTCGATGATTGAAAGCTTTGTAGAGCCGTACTTGCCACCAGGAACCAAAATGATTGTAGCCAAGCGGATGTTCTCCTATCAAAATTTGCGCGGCATGTTGGAGATTCCCAAAGGCGTTAAGGTACTGTTGGTCAGTGACACGCCAGAAACAGCACAGGACAACATTGATTTGATTCGCGCTGCCGGACTGGATTTCGACCTGTATCCGTACTATCCTGGAGCGGAATATCCGAAAGATATCGAGATCGCCGTAACACCAGGGGAAGCAGAGCATGTGCCACCGCATATCCGCAAAGTCGTCGATATCGGCTTTCGCGTCATCGATCTGACTACCTGGCTTGCGATCTACACGCATTTTGACAACGACAATTTTCAAAAAATGACGATGCGTACGCTGCAGTCCTTATTTTTTATCACGAAGGAACTAAACAACGAAATTCAGCACGCTCATCTGTTGAGCAAATACCTGGAAGCCATCGTCAATGGTATCGAGGATGCCGTGATCGCCTTCGATGAAGAAGAAATCATACGCTTCGTCAATCAGAAGGCCGTCGACTCTCTGAATCTGCATGGAGCCCAGATCGTCGGGGAAAAGTCTCTTGCCTGCCTGCCGTCCGATTTTTACGAGCTGTTCATGGACTGCGGGGAAAATGAGGATATTTTGGTAGATTGGGCGAACAAAACCTACTTTTTTCGCAAGACCCACATTTTCATGGAGGGGCGCTTTCTGGGGAGCTTGCTCTTGTTCCGGCAAGCTGTGGAGATCGAAAAGCTCGAGCACGATTACCGCATGCGCCTCTACAACAAAGGGCTGGTGGCTAAATACCAGTTCGATGACATCTACGGGGAAAGCCCTTCCTTTCAAAAGGTCCTGCAGATTGCCCGCAAGATTGCGAGAAGCAACTCTACTGTACTCCTGCTCGGAGAGACCGGGACAGGAAAGGAATTGCTCGCCCAAGCTATCCACAATGCTTCGCCTCGCCGCCGGGAACCTTTCGTCGGGGTCAACTTTGCCGCCATCTCGGAATCGCTCTTGGAAAGCGAGCTGTTCGGCTACGAAGAAGGTGCATTTACCGGTGCGCGAAAAGGAGGGCATATCGGCTGGTTCGAACTTGCCCACAAAGGGACGATTTTTCTCGATGAGATCGGGGACGCCAGTGGTGCCATCCAAAACCGTCTGCTGCGTGTACTCCAGGAACGGCAGATCATGCGTGTAGGCGGCAACAAGGTCATTCCTACCGATATCCGCGTCATTGCGGCGACCAACCAGGATTTGAAGCAGATGATCGAAGAAGGTACATTTCGTGCGGACCTGTACTTTAGGCTCAACATTCTTCCTATCCATCTTCCGCCCTTGCGTAAGAGGCAGGAGGATATACCATGGCTCGTGGAGCGCTTCATCCGCAGATACGCCTACGATTTGCGCAGACCGCCTTTTACCTTGTCCAAAGAAGCGATGAAAGCGATGCAGGAATACGAGTGGCCAGGCAATATTCGGGAGCTGGAAAATGTGATCGAATATCTGGCTCATGTGGTCGAAGAAGAAGGATACGTCTATCAATTGCCTTTCATGGTAGACCAAGAGAACGGCTCGATCGAACACGATGAATGCGAGGCAGTGTGTGAACAGCTGTATGAAGCGTACAGCCAGCGCGGCTTTTTAGCTGAAATGGTGGCCGTTTTGCAGGAGCTGAAGCAGGAGGGCAGTGGCCGTTACGCTCTCGGAGAGCAGCTCCAGGCACAAGGGATGGAGATTTCCTCACAACAGCTGCGCTATCGCTTGAAGCTTTTACAAAATGATGAATTGATACAGGTAGGAAAAGGAAGACAAGGCAGCAAAATTTCCTCTAAGGGAGAAGAGTTTCTCCGTTATCTAAACCGACGGAATGGAAGGGGAGATCGTCATGAGCTATGACTGGAAGGCGCAGGCACGCCAGCGACAGGATGCTTTTTTGGAGGAGTTGCACACATTTCTAGCAATTAACAGTATCGAGGACATGACCACTGCCGAAGAGGGCAAGCCGTTTGGTCGGGGCGTGGCGCAAGCGCTGGAATACCTGCTGTCTCGTGGGCAGGAAGACGGCTACGAGACCAAGAATCTCGACGGCTATGCCGGAACGATCGAGTACGGTGATGGCGAGGATGATATAGGCGTTCTTGTTCACATTGACGTGGTGACGGTCGGAGAAGGCTGGACGACTCCGCCGTTTGAACCAAGCATCCGGGATGGCAGGATTTATGCCCGTGGTGCTCTTGACGATAAAGGACCTGCGCTGGCTGCTTACTACGCCATGAATATCGTGAAGGACTCGGGCTTGCCACTGTCAAAGCGCGTCCGTTTCATCATCGGGACAGACGAGGAAAGCGGATGGCTGTGCATGCGTCATTTCATGGAAAAGGATTCCCTGCCGCAGATCGGTTTTTCGCCGGATTCCACCTTTCCCATGATTCACGCAGAAAAAGGGCAGATCAATCCGACTCTAACGATTCCGTCTGACGGACAAGCTGAATTTCAGGGTGGATTACAGCTTTTGAGCTTTGTATCGGGAGATCAGGGAAACAGTGTGCCTGAGCTGGCGAAAGCGAGTGTGCGGGCGGATGACTCGACGATCTTAGAGAAGATGCTGACCCAATGGCCTCATTTTTTGGAGGAGCAAGCGACAACAGGTCAGGTTAGCATGGATTCGGCAGGGCATCTTCACCTGTCGTTGAAAGGCAAACCAGCCCACGGCATGGAGCCCCACGTGGGAAAGAATGCGGGGACGACGCTTGCCTGTTTTTTGCAGCAGTTCCCGTTTGAAGGTGCCGCAGCTTCCTACCTTTCCTTGTTAGCGAACATCTTGCATGAGGATTTTTACGCGCAAAATCTCAACCTGGCCTGTGAGGATGGGGTGTCCGGCGCGTTGACGGTAAATGCGGGTATTCTGCGTTACAGTCAGTCGGAAGGCGCAACCGTACGTTTAAATATCCGCTACCCGGCTACCATTTCACGAGAGGAACGGATCCTGCGGTTAGAGGAGAGGGTAGCGGAATTGGGCTGGACGATTTCGGAGCTACGCTCCTCCAAGTCGCATTACGTTCCCAAAGACCATGAAGTCGTGCAAACGCTGTCGCGTGTTTATGAGGAGCAGACAGGTCTGCCAGCCGAGCTGCTTTCTTCTGGCGGGGCGACCTACGCCAAGATGATGCCGTCCGGTGTAGCATTCGGGCCGCTCTTCCCGGGCAAGGAATCAACGGCCCATCAGACGGACGAGTACATCGAGATCGAGGATCTGATGCGTGCGATGGCCATCTATGCCCAATCCATCTATGAACTTGCCAAGTAAACAAGGAGGGCTTCCATGACCAACTATTTAGTGAAACGCGTCCTGATGATGCTGGTGACCCTGTGGATCATCGTGACGCTGACATTTTCTTTGATGCATGCCATCCCTGGCAACCCGTTTGCTTCTGAATCCGATCAGCTGCCTGAGCAAATCCTCGCCAATTTGCGTGCCAAATACCATTTGGACGAGCCGTTGCCCGTACAGTACCTGATGTATCTGAAAAACCTGGTCTTCCTCGACCTCGGCCCATCGATCAAGTCCGATTCCCGCAGTGTGAATGACATGATCGCGGACGGATTCGGAGCTTCGGCCTGGTTGGGCGGACAAGCGATATCCATCGCAGTGGTATTCGGTATTCTGTTTGGCATTATTGCGGCACTGAACCGCAATCGGACGCTGGATTACGTCGCTATGGCCTTGGCCGTATTGGGAGTAGCCGTTCCCAGCTTTATCATGGCGCCGCTATTGATCAACTTTCTGGCCATTAAGTTTCCTCTTTTTCCTGTTGCTACCTGGGGGACTTGGATGCACACAGTCTTGCCTTCCCTTGCTTTGGCATTTGGACCGATCGCAATCATCACGCGCTATATGCGTGCGAGCATGATCGAAGTGATGAATCAGAACTACATCCGCACCGCCGAAGCCAAAGGAATTCCTACTGTTCTCATCGTGATCAAGCACGGTATTCGCAATGCGATCCTGCCTGTCATCACATTTTTGGGGCCTTTGATCGCATCTTTGATTACTGGAACCTTCGTGGTGGAGAAGATCTTTGCCATTCCAGGGATCGGAAAGTACTTTGTCGATGGCATTTTCAATCGGGATTACCCAGTCATTTTGGGGACGACTATTTTCTACAGTGCGATCTTGATTGTGACGATCTTTTTGATCGACATCGCGTACAGTCTGATTGATCCGCGGATCAGGCTCACCAAGAAGGAGGGATAAGTGTGGCGACAGAGGAAAGAATCGACCCGCTATTTCGCCCGTTGACCAAAGATGTGCAGGCCGTAGGCATCACCAGGCCCAGTCTTAGCAATTGGCAGCAAGTGGTCAGAAAATTGGTAAAGAATAAATTGGCGATGCTAGGGTTCTTTATTATCCTGTTTCTCGTCGTGATGGCCATCATCGGACCTTCGCTGGTACCCTATAGCCATTCCGACCAAAGCCTGCTGGATCGTAATAAGGAATTATCGGCAGAGCATTGGTTCGGTACGGATGAGCTCGGGCGCGACATGTTCGCCCGCACTTGGTTTGGGGCCAGGATCTCCCTGACGATCGGCGTAGTGGCGGCACTGATCGATTTGGTTATCGGCGTAACGGTAGGTGGAATCGCCGGATACATGGCGGGAAGAGGGAAAAAAGGAGACCGCATCGACAACATCATCATGAGGATCATTGAGATTTTGTACGGATTGCCGTATCTCTTGGTGGTCATTCTGTTGATGGTCGTGATGGAACCGGGCATTCTGACCATTATTATCGCCTTGTCCGCGACGGGCTGGGTAGGAATGGCACGTCTCGTTCGCGGTCAAATCCTGCAACTGAAAAACCAGGAGTTCATCATGGCGGCACAGGTGCTCGGGGCGAAGTTTTCCCGTATCCTGCTGAAGCACTTGATCCCCAATACGTTTGGGGTGATCATTGTCAACCTGACCTTTACGATCCCGTCTGCGATCTTCGCCGAATCTTTCCTCAGCTTTTTGGGGCTGGGTGTACAAGCGCCTGATGCCAGCTGGGGAACGATGACGAATGATGCCATGGGTGTGATCCTGACCGGTGACTGGTGGAGACTCTTCTTCCCGGGACTGATGATTTCGCTGACGATGTTTGCGTTCAACGTTTTTGGTGACGGCTTGCAAGACGCACTAGACCCACGTCTGCGGGATTAGAGAGAAGGGAGGATGACAAGATGAATCAGCATCTGCTTACCATAGACAACTTGAAGGTGAATTTTAAGACGTATGGCGGAGAAGTGCAGGCGGTACGCGGCGTATCGTTTCATGTCGACAAGGGGGAGACAGTCGCGATCGTCGGTGAGAGCGGCTGCGGCAAAAGTGTAACAGCACAGGCGATCATGGGCCTGATCCCGAATCCTCCTGGTCGCATTGTCGGCGGCAAGGTCGTATTCGAAGGGACAGAAATCAGCAGCCTGCCCAAGAAAGAGCTGCTGGGGATTCGTGGAACACAGATCGGAATGGTCTTTCAGGACCCGATGACTGCCTTGAACCCGACGATGAAGGTTGGCGCCCAGATCGTAGAAGGATTTGTCCGCAGTCAAAAAGTATCTCGGGAAGAAGCGCGCAAACGGGCTATCGAGATGCTGCGACTCGTCGGCATCCCCGACCCGGAGCAGCGCGTCGATCAGTACCCGCATCAGTTCAGCGGAGGCATGCGTCAGCGCGTCGTGATTGCCATTGCGCTCGCCTGTGATCCCAAGCTGGTGATTGCCGATGAGCCGACAACTGCCTTGGATGTGACGATCCAGGCGCAAATCCTGGACTTGCTGAAGAGACTCCAGGAAGAGCAGCAGCTTTCCGTTGTGATCATCACGCATGACCTGGGCGTCGTGGCAGAGATCGCACACCGGATGGTTGTGATGTACGCAGGAATGGTGGTCGAGACGGGAACGGTAGAGGATGTCTTCGCCAATCCGAAGCATCCCTATACGTGGGGCTTGATGCGCTCATTGCCGCGCCTTGATGAGGAGGAAAAGCAACGGCTGGTCCCGATCGAGGGTACCCCTCCAGATTTGTTCAACCCGCCAGTCGGCTGCGCTTTTGCAGCACGCTGCGATTTCGCGATGGAAATCTGCAAGCAGCAAATGCCTCCGACTACTTCGTTTGGTCAAGGGCACGAAGCAGCGTGCTGGCTCCATGACGAACGGGCGCCGCGCATCGAAGAATTGGTGGCAGCAGGGAGGCAGGCATAATGAGTGAAACATTGTTGGAAGTGCGTGATTTGAAAAAATACTTTTCGATTGCGGCCGATTTCGAACTGAAGGCGGTAGACGGCGTCTCTTTTTCCATAAAAAAGGGTGAGACGTTGGGCTTGGTAGGGGAGAGTGGCTGCGGCAAATCCACTCTTGGGCGCACGATTATCCGCCTGTACGAAAATACGGACGGTGAAGTGTTGTTCAAGGGGAAGAATGTCCATCAGCTTCGGGGAAAAGAAATCAACCAATTCAATCGCGATGTGCAAATGATCTTCCAGGACCCGCAGGCAAGTCTCAATCCGCGGATGACAGTCGAAGATATTGTGGCAGAGGGGTTGGATATCCACGGCCTGGGTCGGGGGAAGCGGCGGGAGCGGGTCGCGGAGCTCTTGCAGCTGGTAGGACTGCACAAAGATCATGCGCAGCGGTATCCACACGAATTTAGTGGTGGACAGCGCCAGCGGATCGGGATCGCTCGGGCTCTGGCTGTTGAGCCCGAGTTCATTATCGCCGATGAGCCGATTTCCGCGCTGGACGTATCGATTCAGGCTCAGGTAGTCAATCTGCTGGAGGACTTGCAGCAGGAGAGAGGACTTACCTATCTGTTTATTGCCCATGACCTCTCGATGGTCAAGCACATCTCCAACCGAATTGGCGTGATGTATCTGGGGAAAATGGTAGAACTGGCGCCAAGCGGCGAGCTGTACAAAGAGCCGCTTCACCCGTATACCCAGGCGCTGCTTTCATCAGTGCCAGTGCCTGATCCGACGATCAAGAGAGAACGGATCGTCTTGCAAGGCGACTTGCCCAGCCCGGCCAACAAACCGAGCGGATGCGGATTTCGTACCCGATGTCAGGCAGCGACAGAGCGCTGCGCTGTGGAAGAGCCGGTCTGGAAGGAAGCCATGCCTGGGCACTGGGTAGCCTGCCACCTGCTGGATACCTAGATTTCTATTTTAGATAGTAGGTGATCGTGAGACCGATTGAGAATAAGGCTAGTGACAGGCCTGCTTCGATCAAAAGGGACGTTCCTCTTTGGAAGAACGTCTCTTTTTTTGATTGAAAGGAAGGATCATCCGTCTGATATAGATCCTCGTCGAGCACGCGTGGCTTGCGGAAGAACATTTGCTTGAGCTGGCGGAAGCCTGCGGCAAACACGCTGAAAAAGCCGGAGCGGACGACAGCTGCCAGACCGCCTGCGATCAACAGGAAGAGACTGAACAGAAAGCTTTGATTAATCACAGTCAGCAGGGTAGCAGAGGAAGCAGTTACGCCTACTCCGAGACAACCAAGTATGGTTATGGCCGACCAGTAGGGGAATCTCTTTTTCACGAAAACAGACACATCCTTATCGATAGGGCTGAGCAGACTAATCCCAATGCTTGGCAGGTTGACTGGATCAGGCGTTCACATCCCGCCATAGGGAGGATGAAGGGCTCTCGGGAGAGCTGCTCCAGCATAATCGATTCTTCCCAGGAAAGGGCATGTCCATGCTCTGCAACTGCAACGAGAACCTCCAATTGAAACAAGGTCAACCGGGTGCTCCTTCCATGAAGAAATGTTCATGCTAAGCATGTAAAGCCTTCATTTTACAGAAAATTCTATTGGTTTTATGATAGAGAACAAGTGCTGAAAAAAAGGAGTGGTAAAAATATGAATCGGTTACCTGTGTACCATGTGGACGCTTTTACGAGTGAAGCTTTTGCTGGCAATCCAGCAGGGGTGATTCCGGATGCCACTACATTGACTGTACAGCAAATGCAGAAAATTGCCAATGAGTTGAACCTTCCAGAGTCCGCTTTTCTGATACCAAGTAGTCATCCGGATGCCGATTTTCGCATTCGCTATTTTTCACCGACGACTGAAATCCCATTCTGCGGGCATGCGACAGTAGCTTCCACCTGGATATTGGCTACAGAGTACGGATGGCTGGAAAAAGCGGAACGCATCGTGTTCGAGACCAATGTAGGACTCATTCCTGTTTCGTTGGAGACGAAAGGGGGCAGGCTGGAGCAGGTAACCATGACACAGATTAGTCCGAGTGCAAGGGAGATTGATGTGAATCCCACAGATGTAGCGATAGCGATACTGGTCGGCATACAGCCGCAGGATCTGGATGATCGCTATCCGATGAAGCTGGCGTCTACAGGCAGTATGCACCTATTGGTTCCTGTTCGTACACAGCAGGCCATTGATCAGGCACAGCCGATTTTGGCTGAATTAGCTGAATTAAACAGCAAGCACAGTATCACAACGACTCATCTTTTCACCTGGGATGCTCCGGAAGGATACACGTTGTACACTCGTGATCCGAGTAGCGGGCAAGGCTCATGTCACGATCGCGGGACAGCTTCTTCTCGGATGACGAAAGGGGGAGACAGACTTGGTGATAGAGGGGCTAGAAAAGTGCATTCAGGAGAGGACAGACCAGTATTTGCAGAAATTGTTCACGCTGCTGCGGCAACCGAGCATCAGTCCTCGAAATGAAGGGGTGAGGGAGTGCGCAGAGCTGCTTCAAACCCTTATGGAAGAGAGCGGCATTTCCACTAGCTTGATCGAAACGCCAGGGGCTCCTGTTGTGTATGGAGAGGTGATGCGGGACCCTGAGGCCTTTACCCTGCTCATCTATGGTCACTATGATGTGCAGCCTCCGGAGCCATTGGAAGAATGGGTATCTCCGCCATTCGAGCCTACGATTCGGGACGGGAGAATTTATTGTCGCGGAGTTGGTGACAACAAAGGGCAGCTGATGGCACAGGTGCTGGCGATCAAGACGTATCTCGACGTTGTCGGGGAACTGCCGATCAATGTGAAATTTGTGTTTGACGGGGAAGAGGAAAGCGGAAGTGAGCATCTCGATTCCTTTGTTGCGCAGCATGCAACCAAATTGGCATGCGATCTCGTCTATACGTCTGACGGCCCCATGCATGCAAGCGGGCGACCATCCGTGGAATTGGGGGTCAGGGGCATCCTGGGCATCGAGATGACAGTTACTGGAGCGAAGTGGGACCATCACTCCGGCAATATGGGGAATGTCGTGCCCAATCCTGCATGGAAGCTGATCGATTTATTACGGACGATGCGGGATGAAACGGGGAAAGTCCTGATTGAGGGCTTCTACGATCGCATTCGGGAGCCATCCGTACGCGAGCGGGAGCTTTTGCAGCTCATGCCGTTTGATTCCGAGCAGGTTCAGACACAGCTCGGACTCAGCGATTTGCAGATGGACGGGGAAACCTATTACCGAAAGCTGGCGATGGAGCCAACGTTCAATATATGTGGCTTTCATAGCGGGTATGGGGGAGAGGGCCTGAATGATGAAGCCAATCACGCTCCGAACGAGAATATGGTGACAGAGCTCTTTTTCAACGGGATTCTGTGCACTTGCCACGTCGTTTATAGGCTTGGTGAATTTTCCGCCATAAAAGCATAGAGCAACGAATCCAGACAAGCCCCCTCTTCGCCGACAGGTTCGGTTGGATAAGGGGGTGCTTGTTTGTGTCGTCCCATGTTCAATACGGCTGCCAACGCAGCTTGCGCGCTTGTTGAAAGCGCTCTTCCACATAGGGCCAGTTGACGAGCTTCCACCACGCCTCGATATAGTCGGGTCGATTTTCTTTATACTTGAGAAAATACGAGTGTTCCCAGACGTCTAGCGGCAAAAGGGGAATGACATCCCATTGTGACAGGTTCTGATGCTTTTCTGCTGTCAAAATCTCGAGGTGCTGTGAGCGGGGAGACCAGACGAGAATGGCCCAACCAGGACCCTCTACTTTGGCAGCTGCTTGGGTAAATTGCTTTTGAAAAGCTGAATAGGAGCCGAAGTATCGGTTGATGGAGTCCGCCAGATCGCCTGACGGTTCGCCGCCGCCATTCGGGCTCATCGTAGGCCAGAACAGCGTGTGCAAATAATGCCCTGCACCATTGAACGCCAGCTCCCGTTCCCAGTGGCGGATCAGCTCAAAATCATTTTTTTCGCGGGACTCTGCCAGCTTTCGCTCGGCCGTATTGAGGTCGTCTACATATTTTTTGTGCAGCTTCTCGTGATGGATACGCATGGTTTCCGCATCGATGTAGGGCTCCAGGGCGTCGTACGCATACGGCAAGGGCGGCAATGAATGTCGACCGACCGCAACAGGTCTTGCTACTGGGACTCGTTCTGGCTCTCGCGCAGGAGCAGGGGTAGGAGGTGGACCTGTATCGCGAACAGGCTCAGGCTCGAATGCAGGCTGATCCGCAGCTTGTTCCCACACTGCTTCCACGTGCTCCTGTGCCGGAAGATGAGTGATGGGTTGTAGCTCAGCAGCATCCTGGTCATACTGCTGGACCAGACGTAAAAATTGATGAAACTGTTCCTGCACCTTCTCAGCTTGAATAATCAAGGTAGGGAGTTCCACATCTTTGTTAGCCCGATCCATGTGAGAGGCCTTTTTTCCGATTTGGGTGAACGATTCGTCGAATTTGTGCAAATGGCGCTCCAGTTCGCGGTTGAGCGTGCTGTTTTTGCGTAAATTTTCGATCCATTGACGTCCCCACTGACTCCAGTCCATCAGGTTGCGTGTTTGTTGTTCCACTACTGAGTCCCTCCTACAGATGCGCATCTCCTCTTCAACGTATGATAATCGCCTAGAGAAGGTGCGGCTTTCGCGGAGTGCAAGAAATTTCAAGCCCGCATATGGTAGTAGCACAAATGCAGGAAGTGGTATGCTGTACAATATTCACTACAACAGGGGAGACACCATGCATGCATAAAGAACAAGCGATTGCTGTCATTGATTCAGGAGTTGGAGGACTTACGGTAGCCAAGGAAGTCATGCAGCAGTTCCCAAATGAAAGGATTTTGTACGTAGGCGATAATGCGCGTTGTCCCTACGGCTCCAAAACGCCGGAGGAAATACGATCCTACAGCTTTCAGATGATAGATTTTGTTGCACATACGCCACTAAAAGCACTGGTCATAGCCTGTAATACTGCTACGGCAGTTGTGCTGGAAGAGGCACAAGCCACGCTCAAACTCCCTGTGATCGGTGTGATCGAACCTGGAGCGAGAGCAGCTGTCCAAGCCACACGAAACCGAAGAATCGGCGTCATCGGTACAGAGACGACCATTCGCACACAGGCTTACACTCGGGCTCTGCTGCGGCTCCAACCCGACTTGCACGTCTGCGGCTTGGCCTGTCCTGCGTTCGTACCGCTGGTGGAGACACACTTGGCACACACAGAAGAAGCCCGTCGCGTGGTGCAGGAAACGCTGAAGCCTTTGCTGCGAGAGGAATTGGATACGTTGATCTTGGGATGCACCCATTATCCTCTGCTCGCTCCGATCATTCAGGAAGTCATGGGAGATCAGGTGCGATTGATCAGCTCGGCCGAGGAGACAGCCCGTGAGCTGGCGGTGCATATCGGGTCAAAGAATAGAGCGCCCATATCCAGATCTGGTGAAAAAGGGCCAGATCATTTGTTTGTGACCAGCGGCGACGCCGACATGTTCCGAGAGATTGCCGAAGAGTGGCTGGGTACGCAGGTTGCGGTCGAGCATCATTCTCTTGTCAAAACCGTACAGTCGTAACGCCAACTTTTGACTCATCTCGCACTTCGTCCAGACATTCCACGCATAAACACAAGCCCTGCTCGTATACATGGTAGTACAAAGTGTCTGGAGGAGGCTGGATGAGATGAGAATGCAACGCATCGGCAAAATGACGGCCGTGCTGGGAGTTAGTGCTGTGCTGCTTTCGGGCTGCGGTCTCTTTGGCCCGGAAAAGGAAGTGAGTAGCATCGACGCACCTCCACTGTCAGAAGTGGCCGTAGAAGTGCCTGATGTGACAGAGGAAGGTTCGCTTGAGCAGCCTGAGGCAGTGGAGCAGGGTACAGCAGAGCGTACCGTTTACCTGCTCGATGCAAATGGCTATGTCGTTCCTGTATCTCTCACGCTGCCAAAGGTAGAAGGGCTCGCCAAGCAAGCCCTCAGCTACATGGTCAAGGGAGGTCCTGTAGAAACCTTGCTGCAAGGCGGTTTCTCCGCTGTACTGCCGCAAGGAACAGAAGTAAAGGGACTTCTGATCAAAAACGGTGTTGCTACGGTTGACTTTTCCAAAGAGTTTAAAACGTATGAAGAAAAGGATGAAAAGAAGATCCTGGATGCGGTCACGCGTGTCTTGACCGAGTTTGGCAATGTGAAGACAGTACAGATCTGGGTGAATGGGACTCCGCTCAAAGAAATGCCTGTAGCGAGCACACCTATTAACCAGCTGGATCGCAATCTCGGTGTCAACCTTGAGCTTGCAGATGGAGCGATTCCAGGCAGCACCTCTGCAGTCACCGTCTACTTCCAGGGGCAATTGGATGATGCCCGTACGTATTTTGTTCCGGTGACACGCCTGATTCCTACAACGCAAAATGTGGCGAAAGCAACGGTAGAAGAGCTGATTAAAGGACCCAAACAAGATTCCCAGCTGTTCAGTTCTCTCCTCCGAACAACGCGCGTGCTGGATGTGAAGCAGGATAAGGATCTGATCACGGTCAATCTGAGTAGCGACATCCTCAAATACGACGAGGGCAAGGATGCCAATCCAGACGCACTGGAGTCGCTCGTGCTTTCCCTCACCGAAAGCACGGGAGCGAAGCAGGTTCAGCTTTTGGTTGAAGGCAAGCCGCTCACCAGTGAAGCCCACGATTTCTCCAAGCCAGTCGCTCGTCCGCTTCACGTCAACCCGATTCGTTTTTAAAGCAAACTGTCTGGCTCCGCCACGCTCTTTTGAGAGAGCGTGGTTTTCTTCTTTTCGGCTTTTGCAGCATGCCAGATGGTTCGACCGATCCAAAGGGAGGAAAGTGTCACAAAAGCACCTGCGGCAAATCCCACGATTCGTGGTTCGGCAAAGGTCAAAAGCCAGCCGCCGGCCAGCATGGATATTCCGAGCAGGACATTGCAAAGCGTCCCTTCCATCGCAAAGAAACGACCTTGGTTCCTATGATGAACGTGCTGCATGATCAAGGTGCGCAGACAAGCATTGCCCATGCCGCCAGCTACCGTCGAGAGCGCGTAGAACAAGGCGGTTATGGTAATGGATGGGGAAAAGCTGGTCAACAAAAAAGCAAATCCTTCGACTGCTAGGCTGAGCGCGGCTACTTCATACGGGCGTTTGTGAAAAAGCTCCGCAAGATCTTCTTTTTTTAGGTTTTGCCAGCGATTCGAATATTAGCAATAGTCTCAAATACAGGTACGGGCTCATGTTTAGTGGCAGACCGTTTCCTGCGTTTGGTATAATGAACAAAGTATGAAAGCATGTAGGGGGAACTTGAAATGAGAGTAGATGGCCGCGCGAATGACCAATTGCGCCCAGTAACGATTACGCGCAATTACATCAAGCATGCAGAGGGATCATGTCTGATCGAGATCGGCGACACCAAGGTAATATGCACGGCGACAATCGAGGATCGAGTACCGCCATTCATGCGCAACGGAGGCAAGGGATGGATTACAGCCGAGTATTCCATGCTCCCAAGAGCCACCGCGACACGGAATCCACGTGAATCGTCCAAAGGAAAAGTGGGTGGCCGGACGATGGAGATCCAGCGTTTGATCGGTCGCGCACTGCGTTCTGTTGTCCATCTGGAAGCGATGGGCGAGCGTACAATCTGGCTGGATTGCGATGTGATCCAGGCAGACGGAGGTACGAGAACCGCTTCGATTACAGGTGCTTACGTGGCGATGGTCGATGCGATGCACAAGCTCGTAGAGAACGGAGTATGGAAACAGATTCCACTCCATGATTTCTTGGCTGCGACCTCTGTCGGGGTAGTCGGCGAACATACCGTTCTGGATTTGAACTACAAGGAAGACTCCACCGCCACTGTCGACATGAACGTTGTGATGACCGGAACAGGCAAATTCGTGGAGCTGCAAGGTACCGGAGAAGATGCTCCGTTTTCACCCGAGCAATTGCATGAGATGCTCGCCCTCGCGAAGACCGGGATCGAAACCTTGATCGACAATCAAAAGCAGGCCTTGTCTCATGTGATGCTGCCGTTTGAAGCAAACGATCAGAATAAAGAAGAGACACTGGTGGGTGAAAAAAATGTCTGAGCCCAAACGCATCGTCCTCGCGACGCGCAATCAGGGCAAGGTAAGAGAATTCAATAAACTGTTTGCGCAGCTGGGATGGGAAGGCATCAGTCTGGCAGAGTTCGAGGATGTTCCTGAAGTCGTCGAGGACGGGGATACTTTTGAAGCTAACGCCATCAAAAAAGCAGTCACTATTTCTACATATTTGAACCTGCCTGCAGTAGGCGATGATTCTGGCCTGGAGGTAGATGCTCTGGACGGTCGACCAGGCGTGTATTCAGCCCGCTATGCCGGGGAAGATGCAACAGACGAGGCCAACTGGAAAAAGCTGCTGCAAGAACTGACAGACGTCCCGGATGAAAAGCGGACAGCGCGCTTTCGCTGCACCCTGGCACTCGTCGAGCCAGGGCAGGAACCGCTGATCGCGACTGGTTCCTGTGAGGGGACCATTGCCAGAGAACCTGCGGGTACGAACGGCTTCGGGTACGATCCGGTGTTTTATCTGCCCGCGATGGATAAGCGAATGGCCGAGCTCAGCGCAGAAGAGAAAAATCAGATCAGTCACCGGGCGATGGCGATGCAGCAATTGCTGGAAGTCATTCAGAAGAACAAACAATAGGGATATAGAGAGGCAGGAGAGTGGGAGAGATGGCAATTCTGGTGATGAGCGACACCCACGGTCTCGTTCGCGAGGTACAGCAGGTCGTTGGAAGACATAAGGTAGACAAAATCCTGCACTGCGGAGATTTTTGTGTCGATCATCAGAGGGAGCCTTTCTCCCAGATGATCCTGGTGAGAGGAAACTGCGACACCACAAAAGCGGTACCGTCAGAGGAGCAGACCCGGTGGAAAGACTTGAATATCCTGCAGACACATGGACACCTGTACGGCGTAAAAAGCTCCTTGCTGCGCCTTACCTACCGCGCAGAAGAGACGGGGGCCAATATCGTGGTGTTTGGACACTCCCATATTCCAGTGTGCGGGGTCGTGCGGGACGTTCTCTTCCTCAATCCAGGCAGCTTGCAGATGCCCCGCGGCTTTGATGTCCCTACCTACGCTGTTTTGGAGCAGGATGGGACTACCGAAAAGACGGTCGAAGTAACGGTTTCCTACTATGACTATCAAGGCAATTCGGTTTCTTCGTTGGGTGGAAGCTATTCTCTTCGACGCTGAATGAGGGCCTTGTTGAAAATGAAAAGATTTATGCTATACTAGAATGGTTATAATGGCTAGAATATGATCGCCCAAGTCTGCAATGGAGTATTGCATGGCTGGCGGTGTTTTCTTTGATCCAATCTAGGAGGGGAAGTTTACGTGGCAGCAAATTGGGAAAAGGTAGAGAATAACCAGGGAGTCCTGACGGTTGAAGTAGATGCTTCGCAAGTAGACGCAGCATTGGACCAAGCGTTTAAAAAAGTAGTACAAAAAGTACAAGTTCCAGGATTTCGCAAAGGAAAAGTTCCACGTAAGATGTTTGAAGCGCGCTTTGGCGTAGAATCTCTGTATCAAGATGCGCTGGATATCCTCTTGCCAAATGCATACGGACAGGCTGTTCGCGAAGCTGGCATCGAGCCGGTTGACCGTCCGGAAGTAGACGTAGAGCAAATGGAACAAGGCAAAAATCTGATCTTCAAAGCAACTGTAACCGTGAAGCCTGAAGTGAAGCTGGGTGACTACAAAAACCTGAGCATCGAGCCTAAGGAATTCACCGTAACAGATGAAACGCTGGATGCAGAACTGAAGCGTATGCAAGAGCGTCATGCTGAGCTGGTTACCATCGAAGAAGGCACAGCTGAAAACGGCGACCAAGCGGTCATCGATTTCGAAGGCTTCCAAGACGGCGTTGCATTCGAAGGCGGAAAAGCAGAAGACTATGCGCTTGAGCTTGGCACTGGCACTTTCATCGCCGGCTTTGAAGAGCAAGTAGTAGGCATGTCCGTTGGTGAGGAAAAAGAGATCACTGTAACATTCCCAGAAGAATATCATTCTCCTAACCTCGCTGGTAAAGAAGCGGTATTCAAAGTGAAGCTGAATGGCCTGAAGCGCAAAAACCTGCCTGCTTTGGACGATGAATTCGCCAAAGACGTGAGCGAGTTTGACACGCTGGAAGAGCTGAAAGCCGACACGAAAACCAAGCTGGAAGAAAAAACAGCTCAAGAAAAAGACCAATACATTCGCGAACAACTCGTGTTGAAAGCTGCTGAAAATGCAGAAATCGACCTGCCAGCAGTTATGGTTGAGCATGAGCTGGATCAAATGGTGAACGAATTTGGTCAACGCCTCCAATACCAAGGTATGACTCTGGAGCTGTACTACCAATTCTCCGGCATGGATGAAAGCCAATTGCGCGATCAACTTCGTGCAGATGCAACATCCCGCGTGCGCACTTCCCTGACTTTGGAAGCGATCGGTAAAGCAGAAAACATCACAGTGAATGAAGAAGATGTGAACGAAGAGCTGAACAAGCTGGCTTCCGTATATGGCCGCCCTGCTGATGAGCTGCGTAAAATCTTCTCTGCTCAAGACGGCTTGGCTGCTCTCGAGCGCGATGTTCAAACTCGCAAAACCATCGATTTCCTGGTTGCAGAAAACAAAGTAAGTGCATAAACTTAGAAGAACGCAAGAATAGCCAGTGGTCAGGCTACGCCTCGCTTCTGGCTTTAGCGGATAACAAGGCACGATTCGTTCGTGCCTTGTTTTTCCAACTGGGTAATCCTTTTGTGCAAAGGAGGAACATACATATGCTGATCCCTATGGTTATTGAGCAAACGAGCAGAGGTGAACGCTCCTACGATATTTACTCCCGCCTCTTGAAAGACCGGATCATCCTTTTGGGGACCGAGATTGATGATGATGTAGCCAATCTTGTAGTCGCCCAACTCCTGTTTTTGCAGGCAGAAGATCCGGACAAAGATATTTCCCTATACATAAACTCGCCCGGAGGCTCGGTTACGGCCGGAATGGGTATTTACGACACGATGCAATTCATCAAGCCGGATGTTTCTACCATTTGTGTAGGCATGGCTGCTAGCATGGGAGCTTTCCTGTTGGCGGCTGGCGCAAAAGGAAAACGCTTTGCGTTGCCAAACAGCGAAGTGATGATTCATCAACCGCTGGGAGGCGTGCGCGGTCAGGCAGAAGACATTCGTATTCACGCTGACTGGATTTTGAAGACAAAGCGCCAACTGAATCAAATTTTGTCAGAACGGACAGGGCAGCCATACGAGCGTGTGGAAGCGGACACGGATCGTGACAATTTTATGAGTGCTGAAGAAGCCAAGGCCTATGGATTGATCGACGCAATTATTGAACGCAAAAACTGACCTGTTGTGAGGTGACGCGCATGTTTAAGTTTAATGACGACAAAGGCCAACTGAAGTGTTCCTTCTGCGGCAAGTCCCAGGAACAGGTGCGCAAGCTGGTAGCTGGTCCTGGTGTCTACATTTGTGACGAGTGTATCGAACTGTGCAATGAGATTGTTCAGGAAGAGCTGGGGACTGAAGAAGAAGTAGACATGAAAGAAATTCCAAAGCCGATTGAAATCCGCAAAATCCTGGACGATTACGTGATTGGACAGGATCTGGCGAAAAAATCTCTGTCGGTAGCGGTTTATAACCACTATAAGCGGATTAATTCCGGTGCGAAGATCGAGGATGTTGAACTGCAAAAATCCAACATCATGCTGATCGGACCTACTGGTAGCGGGAAGACGTTGCTTGCGCAAACACTCGCTCGTATTCTCAACGTACCTTTCGCCATTGCAGACGCTACTTCCCTGACGGAGGCTGGCTACGTGGGTGAAGACGTGGAGAACATCCTGCTGAAGCTGATCCAGGCAGCCGATTACGATGTCGAGAAGGCCGAAAAAGGCATTATTTACATCGATGAGATCGACAAGGTTGCCCGCAAGTCGGAAAACCCGTCGATTACCCGCGATGTTTCCGGTGAAGGCGTACAGCAAGCTCTGCTGAAAATTTTGGAAGGAACGGTTGCAAGTGTTCCACCACAAGGTGGACGCAAGCATCCACATCAAGAATTTATCCAGATCGATACCTCCAACATCTTGTTTATTTGTGGCGGTGCCTTCGATGGCATCGAACAAATCATCAAGCGGCGTCTTGGTAAAAAGGTCATCGGTTTTGGCAGCGATACGAACGAAGGCATCAATGGCGATCTGAAAGCTGGCGAATACTTGAAATACGTATTGCCAGAAGACTTGCTTCGCTTTGGACTGATTCCGGAATTTGTCGGTCGTTTGCCAGTTCTGGCTACACTGGAGCCGCTGGATGAGGATACGCTGATTCGCATTCTGACTGAACCAAAGAACTCCCTGGTGAAGCAGTATCAAAAGCTGTTGAGCCTCGATGGCGTAGAGCTGGAGTTCGATGCGGGCGCCCTGCTGCAAATCGCGAAAGAAGCGATCAAACGCAATACGGGAGCGCGCGGTCTGCGTGCCATTATCGAGCAAATCATGCTGGACATGATGTACGAACTGCCATCGCGTGAAGACGTGAGCAAATGCGTCATCACGGAAGAGACCGTTCGCGACAAAGTGAAGCCCCAGCTGATGACCAAAGAAGGTCAGGAAGCTCGTTCGGAAACAGCGTAAACATATGAAATGATAAAAGGCTATCCCAAGTCGTTGACGAGGGATAGCTTTTTTACAGTATCGGAAAGTATAAACTTCTAAGAGCAACACATCCCGATGTATTTCTTCTTGAATAAGCCTCGAGGGGAGTCTCATGAGGAATAATGGTCATGTTGATCCAACCGTTGTGATGGCAGGAAACAGGAGAAAACGCTCCAGCTTCTTGGGCTGCCCGCCTTGGGGATTCACTGCCCGACTCCGTGAAAAAAACGAAACCGCGTCCAAAGCAGCTGTCTGCTGGACTAACCCAAAAGCTGGTGAGAGTAAAAAGAAGAAATTAGCGAAAGTCTTAAGCACGCTGGGAGTAACAGGAAGCTTGGTTTATGTCATCCTGTACGGGGTAATACTACTTGGTATAGTTCAAGAGACGTTTCCTGGGATGAATGGCTGCCAGTATTGCATGGGAGGGACAGCAGGTGGACTATACAACGTTAGTCATTGCCGTTATTGAAGTGATTGTCGGGATCGTGATCGGTACGTATTTTTGGAATTTGCTCCGTACTCAGCGGAATGCGAAGAGCTCGACAGAAAAAGACTCGCGTAAGGATTTGGATTCGCTACGTCGTTTGAGAATGATTGCTTTGACCGAACCGCTCTCGGAAAAAACAAGACCCGCCACGATGGATGAGATCGTTGGTCAGCAGGATGGTTTGCGAGCCCTGCGTGCCGCGCTTTGTGGGCCCAATCCGCAACACGTGATTATTTACGGTCCTCCGGGTGTTGGAAAGACAGCGGCAGCCCGCGTAGTACTGGAAGAAGCGAAGAAGAACACGATGTCTCCGTTCAAAGCAGACGCCAAGTTTATTGAGATTGATGCCACTATCGCTCGCTTTGATGAACGCGGAATTGCCGATCCGCTGATTGGATCTGTCCATGACCCGATTTATCAGGGAGCAGGATCGCTCGGTCAGGCGGGAGTTCCTCAACCCAAGCCGGGAGCTGTCACCAAAGCGCATGGTGGCATGCTTTTTCTCGATGAGATCGGAGAGCTTCATCCTGTACAAATGAATAAGCTGCTAAAAGTACTGGAAGATCGCAAAGTCATGCTGGAAAGCGCGTACTACAGCGAAGAGAATACGCAGATACCGTCCCATATTCACGATGTGTTCAAATACGGACTTCCTGCTGATTTTCGTCTCGTAGGAGCGACGACTCGCTTGCCGGATGAATTGCCTGCTGCGTTGCGCTCGCGTTGTCTGGAGATCTTCTTCCGACCGTTGAAGGCTGGAGAGGTTGGCAGCATCGTGCGGACTGCTGTGCCCAAGATGGAGATGACCATTGACGATGATGCTGTTTCGGTCATCGAGCGCTACGCGACGAATGGACGTGAAGCGATCAATACCTTGCAGATTGCAGCTGGTATCGCCTTGACGGAAGAGCGGAAAGAGATTCACGCTTCGGATGTAGAGTGGGTCGTGCACAGCAGCCAGAAGTCGCCGCGTATGGAAAAACAGGTTCATGAACAGCCACAGGTTGGTCTGGTCAATGGACTTGCTGTCTACGGTCCGAATATGGGAAGTGTGATGGAGCTGGAGGTTACGGCAACACCGGCTGTCCTGTCAGGGCAAGGAAAAGTCGCCATGACGGGAATGGCCGAAGAAGAGGAGATGGGTGGACGCAGTCGCACCATCCGTCGTAAATCGATGGCGAAGGGCTCCATCGAGAACGTTTTGACCGTGTTGCAGCGCATGGGTATTCGATCCTATGATTACGACCTGCACATCAATTTTCCTGGCGGTGTTCCTGTAGATGGGCCATCCGCTGGCATTGCCATCGCGACAGCGATCTGCTCGGCTATCAAGGAAGTGCCTGTCGACAATCTCCTTGCCATGACGGGTGAGGTAAGCATTCACGGAAAGGTAAAGCCGGTGGGTGGTGTCGTAGCGAAAGTAGAAGCAGCACGTATGGCCGGGGCTACACGCGTTCTGATCCCGGAAGAGAACTGGCAATCTATTTTTGCCGACATGAAGGGCATTGAAATCATTCCTGTATCTGCGGTATCGCAAGTCCTCGAGCTGGCGCTGCTGGAACAGGAGGAGCCGAAAACGGAAGAAGCGGGTTTCACCCTGCAATTGCCGGCAGAAGAGCTGGCATCGTCCCCAATGTCCTTGTAAACAGTCGGGAGAACTTGCATATTAGACATCGGATTGCGTTTGCGCTACAATGGAAAAAAGCTTCAACTTGTCGGTGGGCGAGGGGTTGCTTACTCCTGCACAAGCCTCGAAAAATGCTGTGTTGGCGGGCTGCCCCCCGTGTCGACGAGTTATTTTTTCGACGATCAAAAACGGCTGTCGGAGCCGTTTTTGCATGTTAACGAACTGAAACTTTGATAAAGGGATCAACAAGGAGAGGTGCATAAGTTTGGGCGAACGTTCCGGTAAACGAGAATTACCGCTTCTCCCGTTGCGAGGATTGCTTGTGTATCCAACTATGGTACTCCATCTGGATGTTGGGCGAGAAAAGTCCATACGCGCATTGGAGCAGGCGATGGTGGATGACAATAAAATCCTATTGGCGACGCAGGAAGAAGTCCACATAGAAGAACCGAATGCAGAGCAAATCTACACCATTGGTACGGTGGCACGGGTCAAGCAGATGCTGAAGCTGCCGAATGGTACGATTCGCGTCCTCGTAGAAGGTCTGCAACGGGCCAAAATCGAGGAGTATTTACAGTCGGACGATTACTTCATTGTTTCCATTACATACTTGAATGATGAAAACTCAGAGGAAAATGAGGCAGAAGCTCTGATGCGTTCTGTTCTCAACCATTTTGAACAGTATATCAAGCTGTCCAAGAAGGTATCCCCCGAGACGTTGACCTCCGTGACAGACATCGAGGAGCCAGGCAGACTGGCAGACGTGATCGCTTCCCACCTTCCATTAAAAATCAAGGATAAGCAGGAGATACTGGAGACGGTCAATATTCAGGAGCGTCTGGAAATCCTCTTGACTATTCTCAACAATGAGCGAGAGGTACTGGAGCTGGAGCGCAAAATCGGCAACCGTGTGAAAAAGCAGATGGAGCGCACCCAGAAAGAGTACTACCTGCGTGAACAGATGAAGGCGATCCAGAAAGAACTGGGCGACAAGGATGGTCGCCAGGGTGAAGTCGACGAGCTGCGTGCCCAGCTGGGGAAGTCGGATGCGCCAGAGCGGATCAAGGCGAAGATCGAGAAAGAGCTGGACCGACTGGAAAAAATGCCGTCCACTTCTGCAGAGGGCTCCGTGATCCGTACGTATATTGATACGCTCTTGGGATTGCCTTGGACGAAAACAACCGAGGACAATCTCGACATCAGCCATGCGGAGAAAGTCCTGGATGAGGATCACTACGGTTTGGAAAAGCCAAAAGAGCGCGTTCTGGAATATCTGGCTGTGCAAAAGCTGGTCAATTCCATGCGCGGACCGATTCTCTGTCTGGTCGGCCCTCCAGGGGTAGGGAAAACCTCTTTGGCACGTTCAGTCGCTCGCGCTTTGGGACGAGAGTTTGTCCGTATTTCGCTGGGCGGCGTTCGGGATGAAGCAGAAATCCGCGGACATCGCCGTACCTACGTAGGCGCCTTGCCTGGACGGATTATTCAGGGAATGAAGCAGGCAGGTACGATCAATCCCGTCTTCCTGCTGGATGAAATCGACAAGCTCGCTTCTGATTTCCGGGGAGATCCTGCATCCGCTCTGCTGGAAGTGCTGGACCCGAATCAGAACGACAAGTTTTCCGACCATTACATCGAGGAAACCTACGACCTGACCAATGTCATGTTCATTACGACAGCCAATAGCCTGCACACGATTCCACGCCCGCTTTTGGATCGTATGGAGGTCATCTCCATCGCAGGATATACCGAGCTGGAAAAGCTGAACATCATGCGCGGCTATCTGATGCCTAAGCAGATGGAGGATCATGGACTTGGCAAGGATAAGCTGCAAGTAAATGAAGATGCCATGCTCAAGCTGGTACGCCAGTACACACGTGAGGCTGGTGTGCGCAACCTGAATCGGGAAGCAGCCAACATCTGTCGCAAGGCTGCCAAGCTGATCGTCAGCGGCGAGAAAAAACGCGTCGTGGTGACTGCCAAGACGTTGGAAGCCCTGCTTGGCAAACCTCGCTACCGCTATGGTTTGGCAGAGAAAAAGGATCAGATCGGCTCGGTGACTGGTCTTGCGTGGACGCAAGCAGGCGGCGACACCTTGAACGTAGAGGTCAGCATTCTTCCTGGCAAAGGAAAGCTGACGCTGACGGGTCAATTGGGCGACGTGATGAAGGAATCCGCACAAGCGGCATTCAGTTATATCCGTTCCCGTGCAGAAGAGTGGGGGATCGACCCTGTCTTCCATGAGAAAAACGATATTCACATCCACGTTCCGGAGGGAGCAATTCCAAAGGACGGACCTTCTGCTGGTATCACGATGGCGACAGCCTTGGTCTCTGCGCTCACCCAAATTCCTGTGAAGAAGGAAGTCGGGATGACAGGAGAGATCACCCTTCGCGGCAGAGTATTGCCGATCGGCGGATTGAAGGAAAAGTGCATGTCTGCCCATCGCGCTGGATTGACGACGATTGTTTTGCCGAAAGAGAATGAAAAAGATATTGACGATATCCCGGAAAGCGTTCGAAGCGAGCTGACCTTCCATCCAGTAGAACATCTGGACGAAGTGCTCCGTATTGCCTTGACCAAAAAGCCAGAAGGTGGCAAAGCATGAAGGTAACCTCTTCCGAATTTGTCATCAGCGCCGTAGGTCCGAAGCAATACCCGACGGACGGCCTTCCTGAGATTGCACTGGTTGGCCGCTCCAATGTCGGCAAATCGTCCATGTTGAACAAAATGATGAATCGCAAGGGACTGGCCAGAATCAGTTCGCGGCCGGGGAAAACCCAGACGCTGAACTACTTCAGGGTCAATCAAATGCTGTACTTCGTTGACTTCCCTGGCTATGGCTATGCCAAGGTGGCCAAAACGATCAAGGAAACATGGGGAAAAATGATCGAAGGCTACCTGAAAAATCGCCAAGAACTGCGCTTTGTCATCCAGCTGGTAGATATCCGTCATGCACCGAGCAAGGATGACGTCGCTATGTACGATTGGTGCAAGCAAATCGGGATTCCGACCGTCGTCGTGGCGACAAAAGGAGATAAAATTGCCAGAGGGCGTTGGATGCAGCATATCAAGGTCATACGTCAGGATCTGAAGCTGCGCGGTGACGATACGATCATCGTATTTTCCTCCGAGACAGGTCAGGGCAAGGATGAGCTGTGGGGAGAAATCATGCGTCGCTTGCGTGCAGCTGAAGAGGACCAAAGACAAGCAGAAAAAGAAGAGCAAGAAGAACAAGCGAATTCTAGCAACCCGTCATAACCCAGACCATCAGGCAGGGGGATGCATCTTACGTGACCGAGCAAACACGTTTTGCCATACGCGGGGTGATTGAAGGCTTTTACGGAAAGCCTTGGTCCCACCAAGAGCGCTTGGACATGATCGATTTTTTGGGGCGAAACAGCTATAACTATTATTTTTACTCCCCAAAAGACGACCCGTATTTGCGGGATCGCTGGATGCAGCCCCATCCAGAGCGGGATCTGGAACAGTTTGGTGTATGGGTAGCAGCTGCACGGAAACGGGGGATCTCGTTTGTCTATGCACTGAGTCCGGGGTTTGGGATGAATTATGCCAGCTCACAGCACCTTCGGCTCCTGTTAGACAAATATCAATCTCTCTACAAACAGGGCGTGCGCGACTTTGCCCTCCTGTTTGACGATATCCCCTTGCAGCTCATGCATACGGAAGACAACGAACAGTTTTCCCAGCTGGCCGAAGCGCATGTCCACACCACCATTCAGGTATGGGAGGAAATGAGCGCTTGGCCGGACGTGGGGAAGCTGTTTGTCTGTCCTACCCAGTATAGAGGAATGGGGGATGAACCCTATATCACCTATTTGGGGCGGCACCTGCCAAAGGCAGTGGAGCTGTTTTGGACAGGGCGTTTTGTTTGCTCCCCCTCGCTCACCAGTCAGGACGCCATGCGCTTTTTGACCTATACGCAACGTCGGCCGCTCTATTGGGACAACTATCCCGTAAACGATCTGGCGATGGCAAACGAGCTGCATATCGGTCCCTTGCGCAATCGAGATCACGATCTGTGCAATTACGCAGCTGGGTACGTAGCGAATGCGATGTCCAGACCGGAATCAAGCAAAATTCCTTTGATGACGGCAGCTGCCTATTTGAGAAATCCGGAAGCCTACGACCCAAGAACAGCGTGGGGCGTGGCCATAGCCGAAGTGGCAGGAGAGGAGAAGCAAGCTGCTTTTCGACGGTTTGCCGAGCATGTGCAGAGCTCCTTTCTGCACGACGCTGAATCGCCTGGTCTTCTGGAAGCCTTGCTTCAATTTCGCTTTCAATTTCTGCGTGGGGATGCTCGAAAAGCCCTTCAGGATTTACATACAGTGTTCGTAGAGATGGAGACGACAGCACGAGATTTGCTCATAGACGTAGACGAACACAAGCTGATCCGGGAAAGTCGGGAATGGATTGAAAAATTCGAAGGCTGGGGACTGGTCGGGCAGGCTGCGGTAGCCCTCATGGAGGCTGGAACCAACGGGAAAATGGCGCAAGCGGCTTTCCATTTGCTCAAGCTGAAACGATTGGTTAAACGTGTGGAGAGCATGCCGCAAATGGTATGTGGCCATGTGATGAGCACGTTTGTCGAAGCAGTATGGCAGGAAGTGAAAAAGGGACGTTAGGAAAAGCTCAAGTGGAGATACCAAAAAAGGTTCCAATCCCGACTGGGAGAGGAACCTTTTCTATTCCATTTGGCATTACACGGAATTTCGGTCTGTTCGAGTAGGCTGTTTGCGATTTTTCGCATTTTCCAGCCATTCCTTGATAGGCAATTCAGCCAGAATCATGCCGACGAAGATCAGCATACAGCCTAACAGCTGACGACCGCTCAAAATCTCGTTGATGAACACATAGGACGTCAAGGCAGCAAACACGGGCTCCAAGGCAAAAATCAGAGCGACCCGGGTCGAGCTGGTCTGCTTTTGCAGGGCGGTTTGGGCCAGGAAAGCAAGGGCGGTTGCAAAAATAGAAGTGATGAACAACCCGAAGGCTACTTCCGGAATCAGCAGAACGCCAGGATCAAATGCAAGCTGGTAATCCTCGAACAGAAAAGCGTAAGCCCAGCTCATGAGAGCAACGGTTGTGAGCTGCACGATAGCCAGCGGCAAGGCAGGAAAGCGTGGAGCGTATTTTCCTGTAATGACGATCTGCATCGCAAAGCAGATCGCGCATCCAAAAACGAGCGCGTCTCCCAGATTGAACGAGAAGGAATTGCTTTGTGTCAACATATACAGTCCGAATGCAGCCATGATGACACCGATGATGGCCGCGGGCTTTACCCGATCCCGTAACAAAAGAAAAGAAAAGAGCGGTACGAGGACGACGGAAAGTCCGGTAATAAAGCCTGCTTTTGATGGCGTGGTATAGAGGAGCCCGACGGTCTGCAGCGCATAGCCGAGACACAGCCAGAATCCCAGGATCGCTCCTGACACGAGCAGAGGTCCTCGCCACTCCTTCCATTGCTTGCGGTACATCGTGATTTGAATGAGGAAAAGGAACAAGGCTGCAATCGTAAAGCGTACAGCATTGAACGTATTCGGAGGCAAGGAAGAGATTGCCTGCTGTACGATGAGAAAGGTACTTCCCCAAACGAAGGCAACCAACAGCAAGGTGATGTCGGCCATCCATGGTTTTCTCAAAGTTTCTCTTCTCCTATCGTGTGAGTATTCAAAATCTTTCTATCTATACATGTAGAACCATGCTGATCTCTTTCATGGATGAGTGATAGCAAAATAGAATGGCAATGCCACGTTCTCACGTACAGGAAGGTATAGCCTGCATGATACGGCATTCCTGTCAAGAGCGCAAGCGGTTTTCACATCGGATGGAGAAGTGTCGCCGTTAATAAACTTTTCACAATTACTCGTAGCCCTTTCGGGACATAATGTTATAATGATAGTGAAATTTATACATGGAACGACAAAGCAGGTCATTCTGGGAGGATATTATGGATATACTTTTGCTGGGACTTAACTATAAAACGGCACCGGTTGAAATTCGCGAAAAATTTACTTTTAGCGACGATGGCACCGCACGTGCTCTTCATCTCCTCTCCCAGACGAAGAGTATCGCTGAATGTATCATTATCGGTACGTGCAACCGCACTGAGATCTATGTGGTATGTGACCAGGCCAATATTGGACGGGATTATACGCTGCGCTTTCTCGCAGAGTGGTTTGGCGTGGAAAAAGAGTCTTTCAAGGAACATCTCTATATAAAAGAACAAGAGCAAGCCATCGAGCATTTGCTTCGCGTATCGGCTGGTCTGGATTCGATGGTCATGGGAGAAACGCAGATTCTCGGTCAGGTGCGGGATGCTTTTCTGCTTGCCCAAAAATTGGAGACCACGGGAACGGTTTTTAATACGTTATTCAAACAAGCAATTACATTCGCCAAGCGGGCGCATACCGAGACAGCAATCGGACAGAATGCAGTCTCTGTCAGCTATGCTGCGATCGAGCTGGGCAAGAAGATCTTCGGTACCTTCTCGGGCAAAACCGTCCTGATCATCGGTGCGGGCAAGATGAGCGAGCTGACTGTGAAGCACTTGCATGCCAACGGAGCTGCCAAGGTGATCGTTGCGAACCGGACGCTGGAGCGCGCACAGCTGCTCGCACAGAAGTTCAAAGGGGACGCCTGTACGATGGAGCAGCTGCCACAGGCACTGCTCGCAGCTGACGTCGTCATCAGTTCTACCGGAGCGGCTGGCTATGTGCTCGGAAAAAGAGAACTGACTTCGATCATGAAACAGCGAAAGCACCGCCCTTTGTTCATGGTAGACATCGCCGTTCCACGCGACTTGAACCCGGATCTGCACGACCTGGACAATGTCTATCTGTACGATATCGACGATCTGGAAGGAATCGTGGCAAGCAACGTGGCTGAACGCTCTCGCGAAGCAGAACGCCTGGATGTCATGATCGAAGAAGAGATTGTGGCTTTTACCAACTGGTACCAGACGTTGGGTGTGGCGCCATTGATTGCTGCATTGCGTGAAAAAGCATTGGGCATTCACGGAGAAGCGATGCGCAAGATCGAAAACAAGCTGCCGCAATTGAGTGAGCGGGAAATGCATATCATCCGCAAAACGACCAAAGGGATTGTCAATCAGCTCATGCACGATCCGGTTGTGCGCTTGAAAGAGATGGCAGCCAATAAAAAAGGAGACGATGTGCTGGATATTTTCACGACGATGTTCGCCCTTGAGGAAATTCTGACTCGTACGGAGAAGGAAGCTACCTGGGCTAGCGAGAAGAAAAAACAGCTGACTTCCCCGGAGAAGATCCTCGTCTCCCGAGATTCATAATGAGTATTTCGTGATAGAAACTTGAAAGAGAAAGAGGGGAGGGCGTACATGGCTGATGTGAGATGGATCTATGATCTGACCATCTTTCTCTATGCTGCGAGTGTTCTCTTCTATTTTAACGACTTCTTGCAAAGCAATCGGAAAGTCAATCGTTTGGCTTTCGGGTTGCTTGCTGTCGTTTGGGCCTTGCAAACCGCATTTTTTGTCTCGCAAACCATGGCCAAAGCCTATTTTCCTGTCATCACCTTGTTTGAGACGCTCTTTTTTTACTCATGGGTACTGGTGAGCCTTTCGCTTGCCATCCACTATTTTTTTCGCATTGATTTACTGGTTTTTTTTACTAATATCATCGGATTTGTCGTACTGGTCATGTCCATGTTTTTGCCGGAGACACCGATTACAGCCGTCTCCCATATCTTGACCTCGGAGCTACTCTTGACGCATGTGACGCTGGCGATGTTCAGCTATGGGGCATTTTCACTCTCGATGGTGTTTTCCGTCATGTACCTGTTTCAGCACAAGATGTTAAAGGAACGAAAATGGACTCCCTTGCTGCGCAGGCTGCCGAGCTTGGACCAACTGGAGGCCTATGCATACCGGATGAATATGCTGGGCGTCCCGATGCTCCTCTTGTCCATTGTTCTGGGGATTATATGGGGGAAAATGGTTCTGCCTGAAAAATTCCTGCTAGACGCCAAGGTGTTTTTGTCCATACTGCTAGTGGCAGTCTATTCTTTCTGGCTGTATAAACGATACCGCGATACGTGGCAAATGCGAAGGCTGGCACAGATGAACATTTTGGCATTCGCTCTCTTACTAATCAATTTTTTCGGAACGAATACATCTAATTTTCACAGCTGGTGGTAGCGGCTGTCTGAGGAGGCAATCATGAAGAACTGGAAAGTGGGAACGCGCCGCAGCCGTTTGGCGCTGACTCAAACGAATTGGGTAGTGGAACAACTGCAAAAGCTGGAGCCAGAAGCGAGCTTTGAGCTGCATGAAATCGTGACCAAGGGTGATCAGATTCTGGATGTCATGCTATCCAAAGTAGGAGGCAAAGGACTGTTCGTCAAGGAAATCGAGCAATCTCTCTACGACAAGGAAACAGATTTTGCAGTTCACAGCTTGAAGGACATGCCTGCTGAACTCCCAGAGGGCTTAGTCATTGGCGCTATTCCAAAGCGCGTTGATCCAAGAGACGTGCTCCTCTCCAAGGATGGCAAGACATTGGATGAACTCCCAGAGGGTGCTCTGGTAGGAACCAGCAGTCTTCGTCGTGCTGCACAGCTTTTGGCGTATCGTCCGGATATCCAGATCGAATCCGTCCGCGGAAATATTGATACGCGGATGCGCAAGCTGCACGAAGGAAATTTTGACGCCATCATTCTGGCTGCCGCTGGATTGGAGCGGGTTCAATTTGAGGGCGAAATCGCCCAGTTTTTGCCTGTGGAGATCAGTCTTCCGGCTGTCGGCCAAGGAGCTTTGGCTATCGAATGTCGTGCCGACGACGAGGAAACTCTCGCTTTGCTGCGCCGCTTGGATGATGAGCCGACCCGTCTGGCTGTGACCGCTGAGCGCACCTTCCTGCACAAACTGCAGGGTGGCTGCCAAGTGCCGATCGGTGCATACGCAACGGTAGAAGATGGAGAGATTCATCTGACTGCGATGGTTGGCTCTCCGGATGGAAAGCTAATCTGCAAGAGCACCGCTTCTGGTCGCGATCCTGTAGCCATAGGCTTGCAGGTATCGGAGGCCGTCCTGGCTCAGGGTGCAGCAGATATCCTGGCAAAAGTGCTGCAGGAGAACGAAAAATGATGAGCGGCGAAGCCTACGCCAAAACCAGTGCGAGCAAGCCACTGACTGGCAAATGTGTTATGGTGACACGCGAGCGAAGTCAGGCGCGAGAATTGGTTGAACAAATAGAGGCATTGGGAGGAGAAGCGTTTGCTTTTCCTCTCTTGAAAATGATCCCGCCGCTCGATTACAAACAGCTGGATGAGGCCATTCGTACGCTCGATACCTACGACTGGCTGATCTTCACTAGTGTGAACGGCGTCCGTTTCTTTTGCGAGCGTATGGACGGATTAGGAGTAGCGGTGCAGGATTACGCTGGTCGTGTGGCGGCAGTTGGCCCCAAGACAGCGGCTGCTCTGGAAGAACGAGGGCTTTTGGTAGAGGTGATCCCTTCTGATTTTGTGGCAGAGGGATTGTTGACCAGCTTGCAGACCGCGCTTCTCGCAGGCCAGCGAGTCCTGCTGCCGCGAGCTGATATCGCCCGCAAGCTATTGCCAGAAAAGCTTCGGAAAATGGGCATGGATGTCACGGAAGTCGATGTGTATCAGACGGTGATCGATGCTGATATGGCACCTCAAGCTGCTGAGCGTTTACAGCGCGGGGAGATTGATGCGATCCTGTTTACAAGCTCGTCGACAGTCAGCCATTTTGTACAAGCGATGTCTTCATGGATCACACCCACGTGGCTCGATCGCGTCCATATCGCCTGTATCGGCCCGATTACCGCGCAGACAGCACAAAAGCTGGGGTTGCAGGTGAATGTTGTGGCACAGGAGTATACAATAGATGGATTACTGGATGCATTACTGAAGAATCTGGGAGGGGAATCTCATGACAAGCAAATTTGATCGTCATCGCCGATTGCGCAGCAGCGCAGCCATGCGCAACCTAGTTCGGGAAAATCACGTACATATTGAGGATTTGATCTACCCGCTTTTTGTAGTAGAAGGCAGCAATATTAAAGAAGAAATCCCTTCGATGCCAGGCGTTTATCATTTTTCCCTGGACATGCTGGCAGAGGAAATGAAGGAGATTGTCGCGGCAGGTATTCAATCCGTTCTGATGTTTGGTGTACCAGAATTCAAGGATGCATGCGGTTCTGAAGCATACAACGATCAAGCGATTACCCAACAGGCCATTCGCCAAATCAAGGAATCCTATCCGGAAATGATCGTCATTGCAGATACCTGTCTGTGTCAGTACACGGATCACGGGCATTGCGGTGTGTTGCACGAGGGAGAAGTCGTCAACGATGAAACCTTGAAATTACTGGCGGCTACAGCCGTATCACAAGCAAAAGCAGGTGCAGACATCATCGCGCCTTCCAACATGATGGACGGATTTGTGATCGCCATTCGCGAAGGCTTGGACGAAGCTGGATTTGCCCATATTCCAATCATGTCTTACGCAGTGAAGTACGCATCTTCTTTCTACGGTCCATTCCGTGATGCCGCTCACTCGACACCACAGTCTGGTGATCGCAAAAGCTACCAGATGGACCCGGCCAATGCACGTGAGGGACTTCTGGAGGCAGCATCCGACGTCCGGGAAGGTGCCGACTTCCTGATTGTAAAACCAGCTCTGGCATTCATGGACATGGTCCTTCGCCTGCGCGAGAACTTCCATGTGCCGATCGTGGCGTACAACGTGAGTGCGGAGTATTCGATGGTGAAAGCGGCAGCGGCGAATGGCTGGATCGATGAAGAACGGATCGTAATGGAAACACTGGTAGGCTTCAAGCGCGCAGGCGCTGACCTGATCATTACGTATCATGCCAAAGACGTGGCAAAATGGCTGACGAGGTGAGCAAAATGAACAGAGAGAACTCGACGAAGTTTTTTGAAGAAGCGCAGCATTATATACCTGGTGGTGTAAACTCGCCTGTGCGTGCTTTCAAAAGCGTGGGTGGCAACCCGGTATACATAGCCAAAGGGGAAGGCTCCCGAATCTTCGATGTGGATGGAAACAGCTACATCGATTACATCGGATCATGGGGTCCGTTGATTTTGGGCCACGCTCATCCAAAAGTACTGTCTGCCATTACAGAAGTGGCAGCATTGGGTACGAGCTTTGGTGCACCGACCGAGCGGGAAACCGTGATGGCCAAGCTGGTTTGCGAGCTGGTGCCATCCGTTGAGGTTGTGCGGATGGTCAATTCCGGTACAGAGGCGACGATGAGTGCACTTCGCCTGGCTCGCGGCTATACCAAGCGCAACAAAATCATGAAGTTCGAAGGCTGCTACCATGGTCATGCGGACAGTCTTTTGATCAAAGCGGGTTCAGGTGTAGCTACGCTCGGTTTGCCTGATAGCCCGGGTGTACCAGAAGGAACAGCACTCAATACGATTACAGTACCGTACAACGATCTGGAAAGTGTAAAGCTGGCGTTCGAAAACTACGGTGACGATCTGGCTGCCGTTATCGTCGAACCCGTAGGCGGCAATATGGGTGTCGTCCCTCCGTTGCCTGGCTTCCTGGAAGGCTTGCGTCAGATTACCGAGCAATACGGTACTCTCTTGATCTTTGACGAGGTCATGACCGGCTTCCGCGTTGCTTTGGGTGGTGCACAAAAGCGTTTCGGCATTACACCAGACCTGACTACGATGGGGAAAGTTATCGGCGGCGGCTTGCCAGTTGGCGCTTACGGCGGTAAACGGGAAATCATGCAACAGATCGCGCCTGCAGGTCCGATCTATCAGGCAGGTACGCTTTCGGGTAACCCGTTGGCGATGGCAGCAGGACTGGCGACTCTTCAGGAATTGTCCACACCGGGTGCTTACGAGCAGCTGGAAAAGATGTCCAAGCGTCTGGGTGAAGGTCTCGCCGAGAACGCAAGCAAACTCGGCATTCCACATACACTGAACCGTGTTGGATCGATGGTTTGCCTGTTCTTCACAGATACGCCTGTCATCAATTACGAGACTGCGAAAACCTCGGATCTGGAGCGTTTCTCCTCATACTTCAGTCATTTGCTGGACGATGGCATCATGATTCCGCCATCCCAGTTTGAAGGCATGTTTGTATCACTCGCTCATACAGAGGAAGACATCGAGCGTACGATTGAGGCAAGCTACCGGGCCATGCAAAAACTGTAAGAACGAAACCCCCTTTGAAAAAGGGGGTTTTCCTGTTTTCTTGTTTGCGCAATGTTTTAAACAGAGGTTTCATTTCCTCTTACAGGATTTGTCTGTATTTGTTAAGAATATGGTAAAGTGTGGATAAAAAGTCGATAACAAAGGAGACATCGTGATGGAGGGAATGGTAGTCCAAGTACCGCAAAAACATTTTATTGGCATGAGCTTTTCAGGACCTTTTCAGACACTGGTGGAAGGGATGACCGAACATTGGGGGAAATTTGTCGCTCGACAGCAAGAGATACCGCTCGTGATTCACCCCGATGTCCGATACGACATCAGTGATGAAAATGCCAAGTATCGCATGTATACCGAATATGTGGCAGTGGAAGTCGAGGGCTTTGAAAGAATCCCGGAAAGAATGGTAGCTTTCACGATCCCCGCCAGGACATACGCTCGTTTCACCCATGTCGGCCCCATGTCTACGGTAAAAGATACATACACACAGCTGTTTCAATGGTTGGCACAGCAGGGACTGGAAATGGACGAAACGGCATTGCGCATGGAGCGTTATGATGCTCAGTACATCCCGTCCATGCACGCACCGGATCGCCCCGAAAATACATACCAAATCTTTATACCGCTGAAGGAAGTCTAGCTGTTCATCGCCCAACCGAGGTGAGGAAGGTCTGCATGGCTTTTATGACACCCTGCAAGCAGACTCTCCTGAATATGTACCATGTGGTGTAACACCTCCTATGAGCGAATGGCCATCATCCACAACGTCCTCCGGCAATTGCCATCCGGTGAGATCGCTGGATTTGGCGGTGGGTGGGCAATTTTTCTCTGTCGCGTTGGCGTGGTTTACCAGTTCTTGACGAAAGAAGAAGCGTGGGTGATCAACTTGGAGGCAGCCCGACACGTGCAGGAGCATCATGACAGCTGGCAGAATTATTTCATCGGCTTTGCAGCAGGGAGTCAGTTTCACTTGTCGGATCGTCGATGGAAGAAATGCATCCCGGTCATGAACCGGGTGAGCACGATACTGGGCAGAAGCACGTTGGGTTGGAACAGAGCAGCGTGGGTTCAGGATTTGCTGCCGGATAAGGAAAAGCACCTCCCCAAGCAGGAGAGTATCTCTGTTTGACAGGTAAATACTGAAAAGAAAGCCAAGCGTACGCAGAAAAGCGATGCTTGGCTCATTTTTATTTATACGGCTTTACGCCCAACAAGGTATCCAGACCGACGATTTCGAAGCCTTGCTGTTGAAGCTCGGAAATGATCATCGGAACCGCGTTGGCTGTCTCGCTTTTGTCTTCATTGGAGTGCATCAGGATAATGTCGCCATTCCGTACGTTGTCCATCACGTTCTTGCGGATATTTTCGGCTTCCTTTTGAGACCAATCCAGTGTGTCGATAGACCAGAGAATAATGGTGTCCCCGTTTTGCTTGGCCGCTTTCACGACCTGTTCATCTGTCTCGCCAAAAGGAGGACGCAGGAGAGCAGGCTTTTTGCCAATAACCTGCTCGATTTCGTTCTCCGTCTGGATAAGATCGGCTGCTATGCCTTGCAGGTTTTTGGTTGTTAAATCTTCGTGCAAATAGCTGTGACCCAGAACAAGATGACCGCTCTTTTCGGCGAGCTGTACGACCTCCGGATTTTCCTTCACTCTGCTGCCGACGAAGAAGAAGCTTCCTTTTACCCCGTACTGGTCCAGCGTGCGGATGATCGCGGGTGTGACAGTAGCATCGGGACCGTCGTCAAAGGTTAAGGCAACCTGCTTTTTATTCGGGCCATTGATGTACACTTCGTCACGATGCTTGCTTGCAAATTGCCGAATCTCGTTTCTCCATCGGTCCATGTTTTGTTTCGCTTTCGTGGATAGCTGGTTGGATTCACCTTTGATAGCCAGATCGTAAGTCTCGGGGATCGATGCCGATGGGTCAGCTCCTTGATCAGCCGAAGCAAGCAAGGATACGTGGTCTACTCTGCCTCTTTCATCGGAGAGGATGAAGCGAAGGGACAATGATTCGTCAAGGCTGTAGGAGAGAACGGTTTCATTCGGCAGTTTTCTGATATGCTCCGCTTCGCCGAGCATATCCATGATCTGGTCCCGGGAGATTCTTTGCAGATCGGGATGAGCGGAACGAAGATCGACTAGATGCTTCCGATCCTGATAGCCGATCGTTACCCGCTGCTTCTCATAGACGGCATACCAGATCCCTCCTACTTGATCCAGCTTGTCAGGTTGGCCCCAAGCTTGCTCTACTTCGTCCATGGTCGTTTTGGTAACCACAAAGGAAGTATGCGGGATTTTCCCATCCCGTGCCAGGTCGATCAAAACCGCAAGCTCGAACGGGTTCTTTTCGGCTGGTGGTGTTTGCGGCAAAGGCTCTTCACTCTGGGCTACAGGAGGAGCTTGTGCCGATTCGTTTTCGGTGCTAAAAGGAGAACACGCTGTGAGCAGCAATGCCAGAATTACGGTTTTGGTTGTGTTGGTTTGTCGTTTCAACCTGTGTACCTTCTCTCTCAGGTAGTCAGTGGTGCTTTGCTACTAGTATGGACGAAATAAGGGCCAGAAGGTTGCATGCTTTCGATAAACTGGAAGGTATGGGACAGGCAAAAAGAGAATGGAATTAAAAATCAGCTATCAAGTCAGGAGGTGAAAGGATGACAACGAATCTCTACTTCGTTCGCCATGCCCATTCAGTCTACTCACCGGATGAATATCATCGGCCACTCTCCGAACAAGGGCTGCATGACGCACAAAGGGTAACTGAAATCCTGAAAAGGGAGAACATCGATCACGTGCTTTCGAGTCCTTACAGGCGAGCGATTCAAACGGTGGAAGGAATAAGCGATTATCTGGAGACAGAAGTGGTGATCATGGAGGATTTCAAGGAAAGAGTCTTGGCGGATCAGCAGATCGCTCATTTTGATGAAGCTGTTCTGAAGGCTGTTGAGCGACTCTGGGATCAGCCATAGGATACAGGTTTAGGTTTTAGCGGCTCCGGGCAAGACTTTGACAAAGACGGAAAGAAAGGGATGAGCATATGAAAAAACGGATTCAGTTAAGAAATGGAAAACGCATCGCCTATGAGGAAGAAGGGACTGGAGGGACCCCCATTGTTTTGCTGCATGGCTTTTGCGGAAGCAGTGCGTATTGGAACCGGGTGTTGCCTCTTCTCGGTAAAACCCGTCATGTCATCGCTGTGGATCTGGCAGGCCACGGGGATAGCTCAGCACCAGAACCGAATGAAGCCTATACGATTGAGAAATTCGCGGAGGAGCTCTCCATGCTGGTGGAGGAGTGGGGTTTTGAACGTATTCATCTCTTCGGCCATTCATTGGGAGGCTATGTTGCCCTGGCATTTGCCGAACAGTATGCAGACAAGCTGCAGAGCTTTGGTCTGATTCACTCCACGCCCTTTCCAGATGACGAGGCAGCCCAGCAAAATCGCAACAAAGGGGCAGAGAGCATCCGCAGCAACGGAATAGAGCCGTTCATCAAGGCATTGGTTCCCAAGCTGTTTGCGCCAGAGAACCTGAAGTCCATGCCCGATCAGGTTGCTTTAGCCAAAGAAATCGGACTGGCTACCGATCCAAACGGGGCCATCCAAACTCTCCGGGCCATGAGGGATCGCAAGGATCGGCTGCACGTTTTGCAAGAATCCCAGCTCCCTGTGTTGTTGCTGGCAGGTGACCAGGATCAAGTCATTGCACCAGCCAAGACCTTTGTGGTAGAAAAGGCACAGGTCCAGCAAGTGCTGCTGCCAAATGTGGGGCACATGGGCATGCTGGAGGCTCCTCAGGATTTAGTCGATGCGATGGTGAAGTTTGTCGAGTCACTTTAGAATCCTTTACAATCATTCATTTTCTAGTACATTTATCCAATCTATCAGCCAAAATTTAATAATTTTTGATATAATGGTCACGAGTTTGGACAAATAGATACATAGTTGAGAGGGGAAATTTGCGATGAAAAAAGCACGTCGTATTACGATGACTGCATTCGCTTCAGTTGTCTTTGCCTCGATGATGGCAACATCCGCTTTTGCTGCACCGCTGCATCCTGTTCAGCACGCTGACTGGATGGCAAAAAAATCGATCATTTCAGCGGGTCAAAATGGGGATTTAGCCCTGGAACGCAATGTTACATTGGCTGAAGCACTGGTTGTTTTCGCGAAGCTGAAAGAAACTGAGCTGACAGCTGCAGCAGCTGGAGCACATTGGTCCACTCCATATCTGAACTGGGCAAAAGCAGAAGGGGCAGTCAGCGACGCAGATACCGCCAACCCTTCACAAGCTGTTTCTGCTGCCAAACTGGTTGCAATCGCTGAAAAACTGGGATACAGCATGAGCCTCGACGAAAAAGCACAGGTAACACGCGGCGAGTTCTTCCAGGCGTTGGGAGATGCAGCTACCACCCAAATTACCATCGCGCACACCAATGACGTGCATGGTCACATTCAAGAAGATAAAGGACAAAAGGAATATGGCTACGCCAAGATCGCTACCTTGATCAATGAATGGCGCGCAGAAAATGATAACTTCCTGCTTCTCGATGCAGGAGACAC
Organism: Brevibacillus invocatus; assembly: GCF_003710915.1. Lineage (GTDB taxonomy): Bacteria > Bacillota > Bacilli > Brevibacillales > Brevibacillaceae > Brevibacillus > Brevibacillus invocatus. The sequence continues at coordinate 43,493 of NZ_RHHR01000035.1, forward strand.
TTTCCAGGGAACCATTTTCGTGAACCAGTTCAAAGGGGAATCCATCGTTCCGATTCTCAACCACCTCGACTACAGCGTGATGGCTGCTGGAAACCACGAGTTTGACTTTGGCTACGAGCAATTGCTGAAGCTGCGTGATGCATTGGATCATCCCGTAATCTCTGCGAACGTGTTCAAAGCAGACGGTGAAGAACTGCTGGTTCCTACCTTCAAGGCTGAGATCGGCGGCAAAAAGTTTGCCTTCCTGGGCTTTGTAGCAGAGGATACACCAATCCTGACACACCCTGACAACGTAAAAGGACTTACCTTCAAAAGTCCTGTAGAGGTTGCCAAGGCTGTCGTTCCTGAACTGAAAAAAGAAGTGGATCACGTGGTAGTCGTTTCCCACATCGGAATTAACGTCGACCGTGAGATCGCCGAAAATGTGGAAGGAATCGACCTGATCGTCGGCGGACACTCCCATACGCCACTGCGTACTCCAGAAGTCGTCAATGGAACCTATATCGTACAGGACTGGGAGTACGGCAAATCTTTGGGCCGTGCTGACCTCTACTACCTGGATAATGAATTGGTTGCCTTCAGCGGCGGATTGAAAGAATACGATGAGACTGTCGTAGCGGATCCGGAAATCGATAAAATGGTGAAGGACATCGTCACGCAAATCGACACAGTCATGAACGTGGTGATTGCCAAATCCGAAGTTCCACTGGATGGCGACCGCAATCTGGTCCGTAAGAAAGAAACCAACGTGGGCAACCTGATTACCGATATTATGCTGGAGCGTACGCAAAGCATCGCTGGGTATGAAGCGGATGTAGCAGTGGCGAATGGCGGCGGTATCCGCACACAGCTCGAAGCAGGAGACATTACGAAGAAAAACCTGTATACTTTGCTGCCGTTTGAAAACAACACTTTATCAGTAATTGAAGTTACAGGGGCAGAATTGAAACAGGTCTTGGAACATGGAGTGAGTGATGTGGAAAACGGCGCAGGCCGCTTCCCGCAAATCAGTGGAATGAGCTTTACCTACAGCAAGAGCAAACCGGTGGGGGAGCGCGTTCTCGAAGTTAAGGTAGGCGACGCTCCACTTGATCTTGAGAAAACCTACAAGCTGGCGACCATTGACTTCTTGGCTGCTGGGGGAGATGGGTTTGAAATGCTGAAAGAAAAACCATTCTTCAACTCAGGTTTGTCTATGTACAGCGTGGTTGAGGCAGGACTGATCGAGCGTAAAGTCGTCAATCCGCAGGTTGAAGGACGTATTGTTGAAGTAGAATAGACGTTTTGCGACACAAAGACAGGGGACGAGCATTCATTCCCTGTCTTTTTTTCATTCAGGAACAATAATATTTAGTACCTTGTATTGTATAATAGTAATCTGGTAGAATTTTCTGGGTGATGCACAATGAATGTTCAGTTTAAAAAAGGTGTCCTGGAGCTGTGCGTGCTGGCGTTAGCCGCGTATCAGGACAGATACGGGTATGAACTGGTTGCGAGCATTTCTGAAAAGTTCCATATTTCCGAAGGGAGCGTTTATCCCTTGCTGCGACGTCTTACACAGGAAGGCTTGTTTGTTACGTACCTGGCAGAATCTCAGGAAGGCCCGCCTCGCAAGTACTATCGGCTGACAGAGCGAGGACGTATCTATATGAACGATCTGATCCTGGAATGGCATGTGTTCAGCCGTGGAGTGAATCAGATCATCGAGGAGGGACTTGGGTATGACGAGGCGTGAGTTTATCGAAGAATTGAACGCCTTGCTGGCGGATTTGCCTGACAAGGATCGCTTGGACATCCTTTCTGATTATACGGAGCATTTTTTGATCGGGTTCGAGAAGGGGAAAAGTGAACACGAAATCGCTGAGCAGTTAGGGAGCCCGAAAACAGTAGCCAGAGAAGTATGGGCTGGGTATCGTATTCATCAAGCCCAGACAGATGCCTCCATTGGAAATATCAGCCGGGCGATTCTGGCCACCGTTAGCCTTGGTTTTTTCAATATTGTTTTTGTACTAGGGCCGTTCATGGCATTGATTGGGGTACTCATCGCGTTTTATTCCGTAGCCATCACGCTCTTGTTTGTTCCGTTTGCCTTTGCGTTCTTTCCTCCGTTACTGGCCGACATTTCTGAGAATCGACTTCTCATGCTGTTCGGATGCTTGACCTCAGTCGGTTTGGGGGGCATGCTGTTTATTTGGCTGCTGCGCTTGACGGTTTGGCTCTATCGACAGTTTTTGCGGTATCTCCAATTCAATGTTCAGATGATCAGGGGGAAATAAGATGACCCGATGGTTAAAAAGATTGTTCCGATTCTTTTTGCTCGTATTTATCGTCGGCGCAGTAGGTTTGATCTGGCTGTTATCACAAAGGGATACACTGATCGAGGCGGGGACGGCAATCGATGAGCAGCGAACGATTGAACAAGCGGTAAAAGGGGTAGAAATCGCGACCAGCAGGGTAGATGTCAAAGTCATGTACAGCAATATCCCTACAGTTCGTATCGGATTAGTGGGCAAGGTGTCGGAAGAGCAGAGAAAGCAAATTCAATTGCAAAGCGAAGTGAAGGCTGATGGAAGCTTGCAGGTGAAGGTGATCGAACAGCAGGGTGCCAATCTGTTTTTCATGGGACGCAGCTGGCTTCAACTGCAGGTATTGCTACCCGAAACGGATGACTCCTATGATCGCTTGCAAGTAAAAACCGATACCGGTGATGTGAGCATTCATACCGTATCAGCCAAGGAGGGCAAAGTCTTCTCCAGCACGGGAGATATTGATTTGCTCGGATTTCACGGAGACACCTTGGAAGTCAAGACCGAAACAGGCGACATTAATCTAATAGATACGCAGGCAGCCATGCAACTGACGAGCACGACAGGTGATGTGGATGTCCTGAATGTACCTGAGCTGCTGCACGCATTAAAAGTAAGCACGGAGACTGGCGATGTTCAGATCACGTTTGCCAAACAACCAGCCGCGGTTGATTTGGACCTGGAGGCGCCGATTGGGGATATTGAAGTAGGTTGGACAAAAGGTTCCTATAGCGTGGGAGGACCGACTCTTTCGGTGAAATCCTCAACGGGAGATATTCGGATTCAATAGACAAAGTTTGGCAAGAATAATGGAATAGGTTGGGAAAAGGTGAAACGATAAGATTTTGACACAAAAAAGAGCGTTTTTGTCGAAACTCAATGGTATCATTAGGGTTGGGAAAGATTATTGTGCAAAGCGAGGTTTATTTCATGACCGCAAAACCATTTAACGATACGTTCTTAAAAGCTTGTCGAAAGGAAGCGACGGATCACGTACCAGTATGGTATATGCGTCAGGCTGGTCGTTATCAGCCTGAGTACCGGGCGATTCGCGCAAAACATACCTTTTTTGAAATGAATTACATACCGGAAGTGTGTGCGGAGGTTACCCGATTGCCTGTAGAGCAGTTGGGTGTCGATGCAGCGATTCTGTTTGCCGACATAATGACTCCGTTAAAGCCGATCGGCGTGGACGTAAATATCGAATCTGGCATCGGACCTGTCATCGCCAATCCAATCGAGTCCCTGGCCGACGTCGAGCGTTTGAGCGATTTGGACCCAGAGACACACGTCCCTTATATTCTGGAATCCATCAAGATTTTGCGTCAGCAGCTTTCTGTTCCGCTGATTGGCTTTGCAGGTGCTCCGTTTACATTGGCCAGCTACATGATCGAAGGTGGCCCGTCCAAGCATTATCACAAAACCAAATCCTTCATGTACACCGAACCAGTAGCATGGCAGGCATTGATGGATAAACTGGGAGACCTGACCATCACTTATCTGAAAGCACAAATTCGGGCGGGGGCTCAGGCAGTGCAAGTATTTGACTCCTGGGTAGGGGCTTTGAACGACGAAGATTACCGGACTTTCATTGCACCTGTCATGAACCGGATTTTCTCTGCACTTCGCCAGACGGATGTACCGACGATCTATTTCGGTGTAGGGACAGGACATCTTCTGCAAGAATGGAACCGCTTGCCTGTAGATGTAGTGGGACTCGACTGGCGCACTTCGATCACCACTGCACGTGAACTTGGAGTGACCAAGGCGCTGCAAGGTAACCTCGATCCGACACTGTTGCTGGCTCCATGGGAAAAGCTCGAGTCCAAAGCGCAAGAGATCCTGGCTGAGGGAACCAAGAAGCCTGGTTTCATCTTTAACCTGGGACATGGCGTGTTCCCAGACGCAAAAGTGGAGACACTGCAAAAATTGACCCAACTGATTCATAGCTACAAGACAGGGCAGTAATCAGGAGGTGCGTGAAGGATGTCTAAACAAAAAACGGGACTGCTGCTGATGGCGTATGGTACGCCACGCACGCCCGATGAAATCGAGCCTTACTATACGCATATTCGCCGTGGGCGCAAGCCGTCCCAGGAGCATCTCGACGATTTGGTCTCACGCTATGAAGCGGTAGGGGGATTGAACCGTTTTGCCGAAATTACGGACGAGCAGGTTCAAGAGCTGGAAAAAGAAATGAATAAGCGCTACCCGGATCGTGAATTTGCGGGCTACCTGGGGTTGAAGCATATCTCGCCATTCATTGAGGATGCAGTCGACAAAATGAAGCAGGATGGCGTAGAGGAAGCGATCAGCCTGGTGCTGGCCCCTCACTATTCAACTTACAGCGTCAAAGAGTACAACGGACGGGCTAAAGCGCATGCAGAAGCCATCGGCGGGCCGAACATTCGCAGCATCGAGAGCTGGTACCTGGAGCCTGGCTTCATCTCCTACTGGGTGAGTGTGATTCAAGAAGTCTTTGCATCCATGTCCGCTGCCGAACGAGAGAAGGCAGTCGTGATTTTTTCGGCACACAGCCTTCCGGAGAAGATACTTCACTCCGGCGATCCTTATCCACAGCAGCTCGAGGAAACTGCCAAGCTCATTGCAGAGCAAGCAGGCATAGCGAACTTTGCGATTGGTTGGCAAAGCGCTGGAAATACACCTGAGCCTTGGCTGGGGCCTGATGTACAGGACTTGACCAGAGAATTGCATGCCAAACACGGATACCAGGCATTTGTCTATTGTCCAGTCGGGTTTATTGCAGAGCATCTGGAAGTTTTGTATGACAACGATGTGGAATGTAAGTCAGTAACAGAAGAGTTGGGCGTGCACTACTACCGTCCTCCGATGCCGAATGCCAGACCAGCTTTTATCTCCAGTCTGGCGGATGCCATCGAGAAAAAGTTGGTAGACTAGGGGTTCGATCAAGATGAGTGAGACAACCTATCACATTACGATTATTGGTGGCGGCATCACAGGTCTGAGTGCCGCCTTTTATTTGCATCAGGAAATCGAGGCAAAGAACTTGCCTGTTCGCATTCAATTGATTGAGGAAGCAGATCGTTTGGGCGGCAAGATTAAAACCTGGAGACATGAGGGGTACGTCATCGAGCTTGGACCGGACTCCTTTCTGGAGCGAAAAGGAAGTGCGGCCCAATTGGCACGGGATTTGGGATTGCAGGATGAACTGGTGCGCAATAGTACTGGTCAATCTTATATTTATCACCAGGATCGCCTGCTCCCGATTCCAGAAGGTGCCGTCATGGGTGTACCGACGAAGCTCATGCCATTTGTGCGAACGGATCTGATCTCCTGGCCAGGAAAGCTCAGGGCGGCAGCCGATCTGTTTTTACCCGCATCCAAGGGGTACGAGGATCGCTCAGTCGGAGAATTTTTTCGACGCAGATTGGGCGACGAGGTGATTGAAAACCTGATCCAGCCGCTCCTGTCCGGCGTCTATTCGGGAGATATCGACAATCTCAGTCTATTGTCCAGCTTTCCGCAATACGCAAAAATGGAACAACAGCATCGCAGTCTGATTCTGGCGATGAAGCATTCCAGGCCACAGACAAAGGAACCGGGCAAACCCAAGGGAATCTTTCTTACGCTGAACAGCGGTTTGGAAACGCTCATCGAGGAAATGGAGAAGCGATTGCCGGCAGACGCTATCTGGAAAGGGACAGGCTTGGAGAAGCTGACAAAGCGTGAAAACGGAGGCTACATCCTGACGATGAAGGATGGACGTGTGGTGGAGACGGACGCTGTATTGCTGACGTTGCCGCATGCGATTACGGAGCCGCTGCTTCGCCCTTATGTTGAGACTCCGACACTTCCAAAGGCCAAACCGCATATGGTCGCAACGATCGCGATGGGTTTTCCCGAGGAGGCGTTGGATCAGCGCCTGAACGGCACGGGCTTTATCGTGCCACGCAACTCGGGAGCCAGAATCACGGCCTGCACCTGGGCGCATCGCAAGTGGCCGCATACGACGCCAAAAGGCAAAGCGTTATTGAGATGCTTTGTTGGAAGGGCAACTGAACAGTCCTTTATGAGCATGTCAGATGAAGAGATCGTTCAGATGGTCTTGCAGGATCTGCGCAAAATCATGACGATTGAACAAGAACCAGACTTTTATCGGGTGACCAGACTTCAAAATGCGATTCCGTACGTTGTCGGACATCAGGATTGGGTGAAGGAAGTTCGCGCCAAAGTAGAGGCAGCGCTGCCTGACGTTCACTTGGCCGGGGCTTCGTACAGTGGCGTAGGCGTACCGGATTGTATAGACCAAGGTAAAAAAGCGGTTCTAGATTTGCTGGCATCCATCCAACCGGGGAGATAATCCCCGGTTTTTTCGTTTATCAGGTGCTAAACGACTCGTCCCGTCCATATAGTATAGGGAAATGTCCTGCACCTGAAAGGAGGATCACGAATGGCATTACAGGATGGACTACTCTCGTTTACCATCAAGGAGACCATTTTCCTCTCATCTGATAGAGCCGGAATTGGCGAGCTGCAAGAGTTGGAGCTCGTTCCGGATGTAGAGGTATTGGAGAATCAGTCCTATGTCTCCATTACAGGCTGCCTGCAGCTGTTTGGGAAGTACGAGCCGATCAGAGAACCTGCTGAACCAACCAGCGGTGGAACGGAAACTCTGATCGAGGCGATGAACTTCTCGCCGTTTCGGCAGGTCGGAGGTGAACGATCTGTCTACGGCTGGGAAGAGCAGATCGGGCACCGGATTCCGCTCAACATTACCATTCCCGTAGAACGGATTGCAGAGATGGGAGATATCTACGCGGTCGTTGACAGTGTCGATTACAGGCTTGAATCTCCGCATCAAATGCTGGTAGAGGCGGAATTGAAGATCGCTGGAATTCAATTCACAAACCAGGCAGAATCAGAGCCCCAGAAAGAGATGGCTGTTCCGTACGCAGAAGGATATCATGCCGTACCCGCCAGCCAGGAAGATTCCTGGGAGTTTTCTCATGCGGCAGTTGAAGGGGATGATCTCCTGGAGGAGCCTTCCCTGGATGAAATTGAGCAAAAGCTGAGCGCATTGGAGCAAGAGATGGAAAGACAGGCACAGACAGTATCCTTTGAATCAGAGGAGTCGCCTTCCTTGTACGATGCACCTGCGATACCGGTTTCTTCCCATCAGACTTCGAGAACAGAGAGCTACGGGGAAGTGTCTGAGGAATCATTGGCCGAGTATGAATATGCACAAATAGAGTCCTGGCAGCATGTGGCACAAAGTCAAACACAGGATTTATCTGCCTACGAGCAAGTCCTGGCTCAGGAAGACTATGAAGAAAGATTGGCTGTCGACGGACCAAACAAGGAAAATGAAGAACTTGTCCTGGCGATCCATGAACCGCAAGAAGTGCAGGATGTAGATTTCACCTCAGTGTCCGTGGAGGAGCGAACATCGAGTGAATCTAACGACGAATCGTATGAAGAGTCGTATGAAAGCCAGTCTGTATTCGCCAATGAAGAGCAAGAAAGCCACGAACTTGCAGTCAATTCGGAAGAAGCGGTCGAAGATGAGGAATTGGCTGAAGCAGCCGAAGTGATGGCGAATGCAGATGTAGAAGAGCAGGAGGAAGAAGTCGAGGTACGAATCGCGATTTCAGGCAAGCCATCTAGAGAAGAAGCAGGCAACCTGAACATCACGTCAATCTTCTCAAATGCGAGCAGGGCGAAGCAGGATGCAGAATCGTTGCAAGCCGAATCGTCTTCCAGCTCCTCCAAGAAAGCATCGCTGCAGGAAGCCAACCCAAGTACACTGGAAGCCATGCAGAATTTGTCTTCCTTTGTTCGTAGTCGGGAAGAGAGAACCAGCCAGCTCAAGCTGTGCATCATTCAAAAGGAAGAAACGCTGGAGCTGATTTCACAGCGGTACTCATTACCCGTATCCAGGCTGGTGGAAGTAAACCGACTGACAACTGATCAGCTTGTGGCCGGGCAAATCCTGTACATTCCACAGTGAGGAGTGGAGGACTGTGGACAAAATGGATCTCCAAGAGATTTGTCAACAGTATCGGGCACGTGTGATCCGTGTAACGCCACTTGAAGATTATTACTTGCTGGAAACCAACCGAGGTCCCAAAGAACTCCGGGTATGGCCGCGCGTGGATGTGATGCGCTGGTCGTTTGCATGGCGCGAACGACTGGCGCGTCAAGGTTTTCGCGGTCTGGAGCGCTTTATTCGGACGCGAGAGTCGAAGCCATTTGTCATCGTGGGAAAGCGTGGCGTGACGATGACGGATCATCAGCGCCATATCGAAGCCTGTCAGTCCAATCAGGAAGTAGCCCGCCAAACGGGACGTGTGATCGGCATGATGCATACAGCCCAACAGGAAAGTCCTTTGCTTTCCGGCTTGGAGTACCTCAATCAGGAAAAGCTGAAAGCGGAGACGGCGTGGAATCGCGCAAAAGCGCTGTTCGCATCCTATCGCAGGAGTCGCGCAGGAGAGGCCCGAGGCGAGCGGTGGGTGGCAGAACTGATGCCGTCGCTTCTCCAGCGAATGGAGCGTTCTTATGCCATGCTCTCTCACTCGAGCATTTCTGCGGATCAGATAGGGGTATCTCATCGGGACCTGACGCGCGACAACTGGGGAATGGTGAACGACAAGCTGTTTATACGCGGATTTTTTCGTCCCACATTATCTGTACAGCTACGTGATGTGGCGAATTATTTACGCGAAATGCACCTGACACATGGCGACTTTTCGCAGGTCGATTCCTTTTTGGATGGGTATCAGGAAAAGAAGCCGCTAACCTATGGGGAATACACACTCCTGCTAGCATTCATGGCTCGTCCCCGGGAAGTGTGGAATAGTGTGGAGGACTACGTGACACGACTCTCGCACGAGCAGCAGGTGCCAACGACAGGTATAGAGCGGGCCCTGGAATCTCAGCAGTCTGTTGACCAACTGCTGCGACATATTGCTGACCGTGCCGAGCGAGCAAGGGGTGAAGGCAGCCGTGAGTCGCCATGAGGATATTTTCCCGTTGTTTCAGGAATACGACATGTTTGCGCAGACGATAGACGTGGTCAAGGAGCCTAATGTCTTTAAAGCTACGACTCCCTACGGCATGTTCGTCTGCAAAAAATCGCCGGTTCCCAGCCAGCGAATATCGCAGGTGAGCAATATCCTGCGTCAGCTGCAGCAACGTGGTTGGGATGGGGCAGTGCCATACATTTACACCAAGTATGATGATCCTTTTGTGCAGCTCGATGAACAGGTGTATTATCTGACACGTTGGCAGCCAGGAGGTGAACAATGGGAGGATCAACCGCTCGCGTGGGCGACGCCTTGCTTGGAAAGGCTTGCAGAGCTGCATCATCTGACACAGAACTACCGGTTTGATGATCCACGGCAGGTGGAACCTCTGATTGATTCCTTGCTGAACAGATGGCAATTGTGGCTGGGGCAGATGCAAAAGGCAGCGGAGGAAGCCCGGTTGCGCACCTATCAATCTCCATTCGACATCGTCTTTCTGGCGAATCAGGGATTTATTGCCGATATGGCCAATCAAGCCATGGAGCTGCTCACGGAGTGGAGAGAGCGTCATCAGACACACGCCCATTTTCGCTTGTCCCTGATTCACGGCTATCCGCATCCGGCTCATGTCATACCGGATCGGACTGGTAAAGGTCGACTCATCAATTTTGATCGTGCTGTCTTTGATACACCGATCCGTGATCTGACCTTGTTTTACCGGACGTATTTTCATATGACTGGCGACCAGTCCGGCGCTTCCCAGCTGTTTCATCGGTATGCGGCGATTTTTCCGCTACGGCCAGATGAGATCGAGCTGCTTGCCGCTTTTCTTAGCTACCCGGAGAGAGTAATGCGCGACATTGACATTTATTACAATGGGAAGCGGGAGTGGAATGAGCTTTACGCGGTCAAGCGACTGGAAAAAGATATGGACCGTTTGATGCGGCTGCATCGCTGGGTCCAGCAAGCTTTTTAACAATCAACGTCTCGAACAGTGGGACGTTGATTTTTTTGTGCTCGAAGGTTTAAAGCCAATCCAACACGATCGCTACATAGACAAAGGCAAGGATTCCTAGCAGCACGACATCGAAGGATGTAGGAAAGATGATCGTGCGGACAAATTGAAATATGATCAGAGGTAGCAGGATCTGCTTACATCCAAATTTAATTCGCAAAAAAGTAGGATTGTACTTCCAGCGAAAGTTCATCTCGAAATCACCTCGTTCCAGCATATGCGGATGCTGGTGGGACAGTGCTAGTCATCCCTATGCAGGTTTGAAACGACTGAAAAGGGGGAAGGGCAAGAGAAACGAACCTATACGATGCAAGGTGATAAAGATGGTCTTGATAGCTTGGATTTACCTACTGGGGATCTGCCTGGGTGGCTGTATATTATGGGAAGCACGCAAACACGCAAAGGTCCAAAATGGAAACAATGTGTCTCTTTTGCAGGGCTTAGGCATGATCGCTTGGGGTATCGGTCATCTCCTTCTCCTGCATTCGTGGATGTGGGTACAAAATCTGAGCGTGCCGGTCTTCCTCGCCTTCTACGTCTTATTTCTCTGGTCCCTGCATCGCTTCCCCCTTCCTGCTTCTCTCTCCTACGAGCGCTGGAAAGCGGTCATGGATCTGTCGATGTTAATAGGAATCTACGTAGTAATCGCGATATTCAACTGGCTGTCCAAGGATATAGATAATACGTTTACCGACTTTATGCAGCTATACAGTGGCTTGCTTCTTTTTGTCCCCGCATTGTGTCTGCTTGCGGGAAACGAATTGACCGCAAAGAGTCCCACAAGAACCTCACGCAGAAAGCTTCTGCTCGCTACAATAGGATTTCTCGCAGTGGTAGTGATCCATCCCTATCTGCCGGTATTCGCAAGGGATGCTGCTCTCCTGACTGTGTCTATCGGCTTATGGCTGGGGCATCGATGGTATGGCAAAATAGACGGGAATGATGCCTTCGATTCTACCTATGAATTTCTGTATGCGAAGCTGAAGTTCTCTTATTATGACGGGATTGTCATTCTCTTTCTTATGATTGGAACAGCTGCTTCCCTAATCCTGATCCCCGAAATCCCGTTCGAGGGAAAGTTAGGACTCGCTCTGGGAATCTTGCTGTGCGCAAATCGTTTCTTCCTTTCGAAGCGCTCCAATCACCAATTGCTGAATGAGCTGTTCCTATCGGTGAACCAGCTGGAGGAGAACTATTCTGCTCAACTGCTTGCCTTGCAGGAAAAGAACAGCCAGCTTACTCAATTGCTTGGTCTGAACCGAAACTATGAGTTTCTGCTCAATGCCAGAAATGATATACAGATCCGGCCTGTAACGGCTGACTCCTTGCAGGATTTGGTGGAAGAGCTAGTCGGCAACTGGTACGCGAGAGTCCATACCATCACTTTCCTTCGTTTAACGCTTGAGTCCGAGGAAGGTGTCATGTATCATGGCGCTCAGCTTGGCGCTACGGATCACCCTGGCGTCATCCTTCGCGTCACAGAGCAAATGAAGGTAGATGATCTGCCTGATCCGATGAAATTGATCCGGTTTGTCACGCTGACTGCGGAAGTGAAAGCTGGAGAGTCGGGCGAAAAAGAGCTGGATCCCACCTTTTTCAGATTTTTACTGTTGCATGTTCACGACTATATTTTGCGTTGCCTGGACGATCGTCGCTCCGTTGCCTTTCGGGGTCTGGAAAAAGAAATGGAGCTGGCACAACGACTCCAATCTCTGCTGGTTCCAAGAGAGCAGCTTACCCTCGATCGTTTGATTGCACGCACGGTCTATTCTCCTGTTACGTATGTTGGGGGAGATTACATCGACTACATACGCATGGATGAGCGATTTACATGCTTCATCGTGGCAGACGTCTCGGGCCACGGTCTTCCGGCCAGTCTACTGGCGACAGGCATTCGCAGCGCGGTGCGAGCGGTATTACAAAAAAGCTGTGCACCCGATGAGATTTTGAGCCGCCTCAACCAGCTGCTGTACGATGATTTGTCCAAGACCCGATCATTTATTACGATGCTGGTCATGGTATACGATGGAGTTGAGCACAAGCTCCGTCTCAGCCGTGCAGGACATCCGCAACCGCTGTATGTGTCAGCTACCAAGCAAGTCGTACTACCCTGTGCTGGGGGCGTAGGGCTGGGCTTGCTGCCGAACAGCACATACGTCTCTGAGGATCTCTCATTGGACGAGTCTGCAATGATGCTGGTGTATACGGACGGTCTTCTGGATCGGGGCGGAAGCAACAATCAGGCCTATTCGAAAAAATGGCTGGAAGACCTCACTGTACTGCTTGGAAATCCTGCTGTAAACTGTATAAGCACGATGGATCGAGTCGAAGCTTTTTTGTGGGAAAAAACGAGAAATTTGCCACAGACTGATGATATTTCTGTTTTGATCATGCAATTTCAACCGCTAGAGAACGACCCATACGTACATAGCGGGGATAGGAGCCCATCCGTCTATTCGTCCAACATGCCCAATGCGACACTGATAAAGGAGGTTAAACCGTGATTCTGTGTGAGCAGTGTCCGAATAATCCTGAATGCCAAAAATGTCTGGATGCCCTGCGCTCCGGCAATTCGGCAAGGAAAGTCATTCCGCCACGTCCTGTGCGTGTTACTCTACTTGGCAGCAATGAATCAGGCCAGGTCTCCTTGGTCACGGTTAGCCGGACAGCCATTGGCCTGTACAGCCCCAACCTCCGCCTTCATGATCGTATCGAGGTGGAGCTGGCATACGATTTTCGCATCATTGGCACAGGTCTGAGAGGGATTGAGGGCGATCCTTTCTATGTTCTGGATATTGATAAAGTGCTTCGTCGTCAGGAAGTATTGGATCGTCTCCTCATCGAGGAATTTCACACCTGGCTGATGAGCGGTGAGCTTGATCCCTCCAATATTTTGGTAGACTGGAGAGATCGCGAAGATGAGAGGAGCCGACTCATCAAGCAGGAATTGCAAAAACTGTCTATTTTGAGACAGGTAGAAACCATCTTTCTCTATCATTTTGAGGCCGGGAATCTGCGTTCTCTCGGTTCAAGCAGAGCAGAGCCGGACGTCGAACGGGAAATGCGAAGATTGGTGAGCGAGGCTGCCAGTAGTGGGGCATCTTTGCGGGAGCAGCTGGTATCAGCCAACGGAGAAAAAGTATTTGAGCTGTACGCGTCACCTCTGCCGGATCAGACCTGTGGAATCGCCTTGATTGACGTGACCGAGGTTATCACGGAGGAGAGGAGACGAAAAAAACGAGAGTGGGAGCTTTATCGCGATCTGATGGGTGTAGTCACGAAAAATAAGTTACTGCTCTTGAGCGATGAGGAGCTGTTCTTCCTGCTTCGGGAGGGGCGAAAGCTGCTGTCGATTGATCTTCATGCTCCGGAAGATTTGGCTGAGCTGCGTTTTGCGTTCAGGCGAGCGTTGGAGCCTATGAAAATACCAGACAAGCGGCTTTTGCAATACATGGTAGCGGTGAATGAGGCTGCATCTAACACGATCAAACACGGAAATGGCGGAACAGTCACACTGTACGTGCTGTCTGACTGGACGAAGTGCAGAACGGTCATCCACGACCAGGGACAGGGAATTGTCCTGGAGGACCTGCCACGCGCTACGCTGCTGCAAGGCTACTCCACCCAACAGTCCCTAGGGGTGGGCTTTCATGTGATGCTTCAATATTGTGACAGGCTGTTTCTTGGAAGCTCCCATGCGGGCACGAAGCTGATCCTTGAATGTGGAAACAATCCTTGACCGTACAGATTTGAAGCGGCTTTGAGGTTTATATAGAATGGAATCAGGGAAATGAATCAGTGTGGAATGACTATCGTACGTAAATGATACCGAGAGGGGTTAAAATATGGACTACCGGGCAACTGAGACTAATGGGCATGCCACGTTATTTTTTGCCGGGGAGCTGGACATGGCTGTAGGAGATCAGGTCGGTCAGCTGCTTCAGCAATACGGAGAACGTAACCAGACCGTAAGAGTTGATTTTCAGCAAGTCTCTTTTGTGGATTCATCGGGAATCGGCAGTTTGTTCTTTACCACGAAAGAATTGCTCTCATTGGGGAAACAGGTGGAGATTGTCAATGTACGTGAGGAGATCTTGGATATTTTGCACGTGCTTGGCTTTACCCAAGCATTGGGGATCACCGTGGGAAAGGCCGAATAAACCGGGTTTGACGCAAAACCGTCTATTTGTATATAATATGTTGTAGCTGTCAACTACATATGTCATCAACGATGATCGGGAAGAGTAGGTCAGGACGCCTTTTCAGAGAAGAGAATCACAGCTGAAAGATTCTCTAAGGCAAGAATGGTCGAATGTCGCCCAGGAGTTGTTCCGGTGAAGCTGCACGTGTAGCCGGAAACGGTTCGCAGCCGTTATCTTGTTTGAGGGAATACACAATCGCTGTGTTAGGCATTGTGTGTTAACAAAGGTGGTACCGCGAAAATATCCTTTCGTCCTTTGGATGAAGGGTTTTTTTTATTATTTTGAAGGAGGAAAAGCCATGTCAACGCAACAAACACAAGACATTGATCAACTGCTGCCGAAAAATTATGATCCCAAGGCTGCAGAAAGCAAATGGTATCCATACTGGGTGGAGAAAGGGTTTTTCAAAGCAGAACGCGATCCGCAGAAAAAACCATTCACCATCGTCATTCCGCCTCCAAACGTGACGGGCAAGCTGCATCTGGGTCATGCGTTGGATACGACCTTACAGGATATCATTACCCGTACGAAAAGAATGCAAGGCTATAGTACGCTTTTTCTCCCTGGAATGGACCACGCGGGTATCGCAACACAGGCGCGTGTAGAATCGACACTGCGCGAAGAAGGCATCTCTCGCTACGATCTGGGCCGGGAAAAATTCGTGGAAAAGGTGTGGGAGTGGAAGCACGTCTACGCAGGTCATATTCTTGAACAGTGGGAAAAGCTTGGGCTTGCCCTCGACTACTCCCGTGATCGTTTTACGATGGACGAAGGGTTCTCTCGCGCCGTTCGCGAGGTTTTTGTTCGTCTGTATGAAAAAGGGCTGATCTATCGTGCCAATCGGATCATCAACTGGGACCCTGCAGCACGTACGGCGTTGTCGGATATTGAGGTTATCTACAAGGAAGTAAAAGGTGCCATGCACCACATGCGCTACCCGCTGGCAGATGGTTCGGGCTTTATTGAAGTGGCCACTACTCGACCTGAGACGATGCTCGGGGATACTGCTGTAGCCGTTCATCCTGAAGACGAGCGCTACAAGCACTTGGTAGGCAAAACCGTGATCCTGCCAATCGTAGGCCGCGAGATTCCAATCGTGGCAGATGATTACGTAGATCCTGAGTTTGGTTCCGGTGCAGTAAAAATCACACCTGCTCACGATCCGAATGACTTTGAACTGGGTCTGCGTCACAACTTGCCACAGATCGTTGTCATGGACGAAACGGGCAAGATGAACGAACAAGCCGGAATTTACCACGGACTGGATCGCTTTGCATGCCGCAAGCAGATCATTAAGGATTTGAGCGAGCAAGGCATCATGTTCAAGGTTGAGGAGCACGTCCACCAAGTCGGTCACAGCGAACGCAGCGACGCGGTTGTTGAACCGTACCTGTCGACACAGTGGTTTGTAAAAATGCAGCCTCTTGCAGATGCATCCTTGGCCAACGCAGCGAGTGAAGAGAGTGTCAAGTTCGTCCCAGAACGCTTTAAAAACAACTACCTGCGCTGGATTGAAAACATTCGCGACTGGTGCATTTCCCGCCAGCTTTGGTGGGGACATCGGATTCCAGCCTGGTACTGTGCAGATTGTGGAGAAACCATCGTTTCTCGTGAAGATGTAACAGAATGCGCTAGCTGCCACAGTCACAAGCTGGAGCAGGATAACGACGTTCTGGATACCTGGTTCTCCTCGGGTCTGTGGCCGTTCGCGACACTGGGCTGGCCGGAAGAGACAGAGGATCTGAAGTACTTCTATCCGACCAATGTACTTGTTACAGGCTACGACATTATCTTTTTCTGGGTAGCCCGGATGATTTTCAACGGCTTGGAATTTACAGGTCAAAATCCGTTCGAACATGTGCTGATTCACGGTATCATCCGCGATTCCGAGGGACGCAAGATGTCCAAGTCACTCGGCAACGGGGTTGATCCGATGGAAGTGATCGAGAAGTACGGAGCGGATGCGCTGCGCTATACGTTGGCTACCGGAAACTCGCCAGGGAACGATCAGCGCTTCTACTGGGAAAAGGTAGAGTCCAACCGCAACTTCGCCAATAAAATCTGGAATGCTTCCCGCTTTGCATTGATGAACCTGTCTGGCTTCCGTTACGAGGACATTGATCTCAGTGGTGAGCTGTCTACACCGGATAAATGGATTTTGTCCCGACTGCAAGCTACGATCGCAGATGTGACGCGACTGTCCGACAGCTTTGAATTCGGGGAAGTAGGACGCGTCCTCTACAACTTTATTTGGGATGACCTCTGCGACTGGTATATTGAGATGGCCAAATTGCCGCTGTATGGCAACGACGAGGCAGCCAAGAAAACGACACAATCCGTCTTGGTGACGGTTCTGGATCAAACACTTCGCCTCCTGCATCCGTTCATGCCGTTTATGACGGAAGAAATTTGGCAAGCGCTTCCGCATGAAGGAGAGAGCATTACGGTTGCAGCATGGCCGACAGTCAACGAAAATTGGATCTTTGCAGATGCAGAGGCAGAGATGAGCCTCTTGGTTGACGTCATCCGCAGTGTGCGCAATATTCGTGCCGAAGTGAACGTGCCGATGTCCAAAAAGATTGAGCTTCTAATCAAGCCAAGCGATGCCGTAGCTTTGGAAAGACTGACACGCGGTGAAGAGTATATTTCTCGTTTCTGCAATCCGGAACGTCTGGAAATCAGCCAAGAGCTGAGGACCCCTGACAAGGCGATGTCTGCTGTAGTCAGCGGAGCAGAATTATTCCTCCCGCTCGCAGGGTTGATCGATTTGGATCAAGAGCTGGCACGCCTGGAAAAAGAGCTGGCTACATTGAACAACGAAGTGGAGCGAATCGAGAAAAAACTCAACAACGCCGGTTTTATGGCGAAAGCACCTGCAAAAGTCGTAGAAGAAGAAAAAGCAAAAATGGCAGACTACATGGAAAAACGGGATAAAGTTATTGCCCGGCTTGCTGAATTGAAGGGCGCATGATTCGCCGTTTCATCGCATAATTTGAGAATGGAGCATTGCGGTATGAGTGCAGAAGAATTTGTGGAATACGAAGAAGGGCTCGATTGGCTGCACGGTCTTTTGAGATTCGGTGCCAGACCGGGTCTAGAACGGATGAATTGGGTCCTGGAGGAATTCAATCATCCCGAACGAAGACTGGCGTTTATTCACGTCGCAGGGACGAATGGAAAAGGATCTACCTGCGCGTTTCTGACGCAGATGCTGATGGAGGCGAACTACAGCGTAGGGACCTTCACATCCCCGTACATGGTTGATTTTCGGGAACGGATTCGATACAACGGCAGTATGATTTCCCAAGAGGATTTACTGACTTTGATGAATGAAGTGAAAGTCCTGGTAGATCGCTGTGAAAAAGAGACCTCTTTTGGCTCCCTGACGGAGTTTGAAGTCATTACAATCATTGCGATCCTGTACTTTGCCAGGGTAGTTAGACCGGCTGTAGTGGTTTGGGAGACGGGACTCGGGGGACGATTGGATTCGACGAATGTCGTCTCGCCCATCGTTTCTGTCATCACGAATGTTGGAATGGATCACACGCAAGTACTTGGCAACAGCCTGGAGGAAATTGCACGAGAAAAAGCGGGTATTATCAAGCCGGGTGTTCCTGTCGTTACCGGAGAACGCAGGCCGGAGGTACTCGCTGTACTCCAGGATAAGGCGAAGCAAACCAGAAGCACGCTGTACCAGATCGGCAACCACTTTGATGCACAGCAGGTAGCAGAACAGTTGGGTGAACAACAGCTGCGTTACAAGAGCATCCATCGCCGGGAGCCCAGCAGCTATCGTTTGACCATGAATGGCATGCATCAGACGGATAACGCCGCTGTCGCTTTAATGACGATAGACGTGCTGCGAAACTACTTTTCCTATTTGCTGGAGGAAGAAGAAATCGTTCGTGGTTTGCAACAAACCCGCTGGCCTGGCCGTCTAGAAATAGTCTCCCCTAGACCGATGGTAGTCTTGGACGGGGCACACAACCAAGAGGGAATTGCGGCCTTGACGGGTAGTTTGAAACAGCTTTTGCCGGCGGGGACGCGTTTGCATCTGCTGTTTGCAGGGCTGGGAGATAAGCCTCTGACAGGGATGGCAAAGGCACTCGACCCATTGAAGGATCAAATCGAAGCCCTTCATGTGACTTCGTTTGATTTTCCGCGAGCCGCTGACGCGCAGACCTTGTATGAAGCGTTTCGAACAGGAGGATGGGAAGACGAGTATTTGGATACCGTCCCCGACTGGCGTGCTTTTCTCTTATCTTGGATGCAAGAGAAGCAATCGGCGAAGGCGGATGACTGGCTAGTCATCTGCGGTTCGCTCTACTTCATCGCCCAAGTGCGCGCATTCTTTCCCACTACAGTAGAAGAGGCAGGTGAATAGGGTGGATCAGGCACAACACGTCCACTTTGTGGGCATCGGCGGATATGGTATGAGTGCGATTGCTCGTGTCTTGATTGACCTTGGTGTAAAGGTAACCGGCTCGGATGTCGCTTTGAATGACTTGGCGAAAAAGCTGGAAGCAAGAGGTGCAATCGTGCATATTGGCCATTCTGCGTCCCACATCGAAGGAGCAGACATGATCGTATATTCCACCAGTATTCCCAAAGACAATCCGGAGGTCGTTGCGGCACAGGAGCAAGGCATCCCTGTCTTGCATCGCTCTCAAATGCTTGCCCAAATCTTGAACGAGCGTACAGGAGTTGCAGTAGCAGGTGCTCATGGCAAGACAACGACCACCTCCATGATCGCTCATGTGTTAGAAGAGTGCGGCGTAGATCCGACGTTTATTATCGGCGGAGAGCTGGTGAATGCAGGGACCAATGCCAAGGCAGGTTCCAGCCCATACGTAGTTGCAGAGGCAGATGAAAGTGACGGCTCCTTTTTGGAGTACCGACCAGTCTATGAAATCGTAACAAGTATTGAGCCAGATCATCTGGAGCATTTTGATGGTGATTTCAACAATTTGAAGCAAGCGTACGTCAAATTTTTGGGCCATCTCAAGCCAGGTGGCAAAGCTGTGCTCTGCATCGACGATGTTCATGTGAGAGAGGTGCTTCCTACTGTCACGGAATCGGTTATTACCTATGCCATCCAAGAGCCTTTTGCAGGGCAGGCAGATTACAGAACGAGTGAAATAGAGTGTGGGGATCGACGGGCGAAATGCCTGATCTATCATCAGGATCGTTTACTGGGAGAGATGTCTCTCAACGTTCCAGGAAAGCACAATATCGCCAATGCGTTGGCAGCGGCCATCGTCTGTCTCGATATTGGCCTTGACTTTGAGCAGATTGCTGCTGCGCTGACCACGTTCCGCGGGGCCAAGCGTCGCTTTCAAATCATTGGTGAGGCCAGGGACATTCTTGTCGTAGATGACTATGCTCACCATCCAACGGAAATTATTGCGACCCTTCGCGGTGCCAGAGCATCCGGGAAACGGGTGATTGCTGTCTTCCAACCGCAACGCTACACCCGTACCTATTTTCTGATGGATGAGTTCAGCCGTGCTTTTGGTGAGGCGGACGAAGTGATCATTACCGATATCTACTCGCCTGCTGGGGAGGCAAGAATCGAAGGGGTTAACTCTGAGGTTCTGGTCCAGAAGATCAGAGATAACAGCCATCCCCGTGCGCAGTATATCCCTACGAAGGAGCAAGTTCAGGAGCATCTCTACCAAGAGCTGAAGCCGGGAGATCTGGTTCTGACGATGGGAGCCGGAGACATCTGGAAGTCGGCCTACTGGCTGGCAGAGAAAATCGGGAAATAATGCATGAAGGAAAAGCCTTTTTCGCTTCCGAGCGAAGGGGCTTTTTTCTTTAGACGTGCTTACTTATGCTCTTGAAGGCATAAGATTATGAAATTCATTCCGTTGTAAGCATTACGAGAGATTACTATAAGAAAAGTTAAATTGAATGCATGGAAGCTGGAACCCAAGCTGGAGATGCATGATATCTCGGTTATTTTGGACGAGGTATTGATCACCGTAGAAGCTCTCCCAAAAATGCCAAAAGTGGGGGCTGCTTGATCACCCAAAAGAACACCTCTGATGATAAATCGTCTATTTTCTTGTAGATCGCCAAGAATACAGGCGGTTTTTTCGTTGGTTTCAAGGGTAGACAAAAAACATTAGGCTATTGTTTCCAGCGGTGAAGTCGAGGAAAATAGAAGTGTTCTACATAACTCGTGAAAAAGGATTTGGACCATGTACAACTATAGCCTGTTGGAAAGCTTATTATTTTTGTCTACTCCTTTCAACGATCGAAAGCTTGCGAGTGCGCTGCAAGGCAAGACGATTCTGATAACAGGGGCAAGCTCCGGGATTGGAGAGCAGCTAGCCTATTTACTCGGGCAACTGCCCGTTCATCTCATTTTGGTGGCTAGAAGAGAAGAAAAGCTCTCCCAAATCAAGCAAGAGCTCAAAACAAAGAATGCCAAGGTCCATATTTTTCGGGCGGATCTTAGAAATGAGGATGAGCTGGAAGATTTCTTGACCTTTCTTCATCAACAACCTGATGGAGTAGATATCGTAGTAAACAACGCAGGCATTTCCATCAGACGTTCGATTATGGACTCGCTAGACCGTTATCACGATTTTACCCGAACGATGGCGATCAACTATTTTGCTCCTGTCAGACTGCTGCTGTCTGTCATCCCCCAGCTCCAACAAAATCAGGGACAAATCATCAACATCTCTACGATCAATACTTCGTTGATCCCTCTCCCTTATTGGGCAGCTTATCAGGCTTCCAAGTCCGCTTTTGATACCTGGTTTCGATCCGCAGCACCCGAACTGAATGCCAATGGAATCTCCACAACGTCGATTTATCTGCCTTTAGTCAAAACCCCTATGATTCTGCCTACGGCTGCTTATCAGAACATGCCTGCCATGCGTGCAGAGCATGTCGCCCGAATCATCGCCAAATCCATGTATACAAAACGCAGAGTGTTCAAGCCATGGTGGCTGGTATTTGGGCAGTTTTCATCCATTTTCGGCAGGGGGCTTTGGGAGCGGT
This sequence comes from Brevibacillus invocatus, assembly GCF_003710915.1. Lineage (GTDB taxonomy): Bacteria > Bacillota > Bacilli > Brevibacillales > Brevibacillaceae > Brevibacillus > Brevibacillus invocatus. The sequence goes on from NZ_RHHR01000035.1 coordinate 65,037, forward strand.
TCTTACCAGGAAAGCTGCGAGAGAGGGGGAAGTGATGTGCGGATTGTGATACTGATTGAGATCCTGTACAAGTTGAGGCTGCTTTCCCCAGCGGGGCTGTTCCGATTGATAAAAGCCATTTTTCAATATGGAATGAATGTGATGGCACTCTTGCGCATCGCTGAGCGCACTTACGGTCAAAAAGTTGCAATCGTCGATGACCATGAAACGATTACCTATCAGCAGCTATGGTCTCAGTCCGAACACCTCGCACTCGCCTGGAAGCAGACATACGGCCTGAATAGCGACAAGAAGGTAGGAATCTTATGTAAAAATCATGCTTCACTGGTGAAAGCCATTTTTGCTACGTCCTATACCGGCGCTGATCTTTACATGCTCAATACCGAAATGAGCGCACGACAGCTCAATCAATCGCTGGATGGTTGCGAAATCGATTTGCTCATTTATGATGAGGAATTGACTACCCTGATCGAACAATCAACGTATGCCAAAGACAAGCTGTTGAGCTATCATGATCAATTGCCCGCTATCAACAACCTGACTCAGTCCATCGTGAATGAAAAATTCATGCTTCGCAGAGCCTCTTCAAGCAAGATCATGCTGCTGACAGGCGGTACTACCGGAGCTTCTAAAAAAGTCCCGCACAAGCCTTCCTTGTTCCATTACCTGCCGCCATTGTCAGCGCTGCTATCCAGGCTTCATCTTTTCCGATATCAGACTACTTATATTGCAACTCCCATCTATCACGGCTACGGGATCGCGTTCTTGCTGTTATGCGTCGCACTAGGAAAAAGAATCGTCCTGACAGCTGGCTTTGAGCCGGCAAAGGCATGTGACCGCATACGGGAGCACCAGGTGGAAGTCGTCACCGTCGTACCATTAATGCTCTATAAAATGCTGAAACACAGTGCAGCAGATTTGAAGTCACTTGCCTGTATCGCATCTGGTGGTGCTGAACTGAATCCAAAGCTCGCGGCAGAGGTGTTTAGCACATGCGGCGATATCTTGTACAATCTGTACGGGACATCAGAAGCGGGGTTGATGGTCATTGCGACACCAGCGGATTTAAAGGCGTCCCCTAATACGATCGGGAAGAAAATCGAGCATGTCCGATTAAGTGTGCTGGATCACCAGCATCAAAAGCTGGGTGTGGGTGAAATCGGTCAATTATGCGTGAAAAATACTAGGTTCAAGCACGACGGAAATCAAACCTGGATAGGAACAGGCGACCTCGGTTACCGGGATGAACGAGGTTACTACTATTTATGCGGGAGAACCGATGACCGAGTGATTTCAGCAGGGGAAAATGTGTATCCGATCGATGTCGAGCAAATCTTGATCCATCACACTTCCGTAGAAGATGTAGCGGTGATAGGGATACCCGATGAAACGTTCGGACAACGGCTGAAGGCTTTCGTGCAATCAGCCCCGCAAGCAGACCTGACGAAGGAACAGCTGCTCGAATGGCTGCGTCCTAGGGTGGCCAGGTATCAGATGCCAAAAGAGATCGTTTTCGTGGAGCAGATTCCGTATACCCATTTGGGGAAGGTCGATAAGAAGCAATTATCGTAGTGGCTGAAAATTCCGCAATCCAGAAGAAAATCATATAAACACATGCTGATATAATGAAAAAGAAAATCATAAAAAGGAGGCAAGAGGCATGTATAAATCAGGGCTGGCCATATGGTACAACGTTGCGAACTTGGACCGAACGCTAGATTTTTACACGAGAGGACTACGCTTTGAGGTGGAAGACATTGAACTCGCAGTAGCTGAATTAAAATCACGCGGTGTTTCATTCACGGAGAGATTGAGACAATACCCGAGTTTGTAAAGCTTGCAGTCTTTCATGATCCGGACGGGCATCGCTTTGAGTTTTCCCAGACTTTAGCGAGTCCTTGATGATTCGAAGAACCCAATCTATCCGAAAAAGGAATGTCTATGTGGCTTCGCTTCATGCGGGCTACAATTTTTATTAAAAATTAGTACCAGGTGCTAATATCTAGTGCTATAATCAAAGGAGATGAAGTAAAAATGATCGAAGGAGTGAAGCGCAATGACAGTAGCTGCCCAGGGCTCAAAAGCGCGTATCACGGCTATTGGTACGTATGTGCCCGAACGTGTTCTCAGTAATCATGACCTGGAAAAAATGGTGGACACCTCGGATGAGTGGATTCTTCAGAGAACTGGAATACACGAAAGGAGAATCGTAGAGAAGGATCAATTTACGAGTCACTTAGCGATAGAAGCAGTAGCCAATCTGGCGAAAAACTACAGGAAGTCTCTTTCAGACGTGGATATGGTGCTGGTCGCCACTTCTACAGCTGACTATCCATTTCCGAGCGTGGCCAGCCAGATTCAAGCACACTTTGGCATGTCAGGAGCGGGGGCGCTTGATCTTTCGGCTACATGTGCGGGCTTTACCTATGGCATTCACGTCGCCAACGGATTGGTCAGCACAGGCTTGCATCGCAAAGTGCTGGTTGTAGCCGCAGAGACATTATCCCGCGTGACTGATTATACCGACCGGACGACCTGTGTTCTTTTCGGGGATGGTGCAGGTGCTGTACTAGTGGAGAGTGATGAAGCCAATCCGAGCATTCTTGCGACCCATGTTGGTGCAAAAGGAGAAGGAGGAATTCATCTGTACCGCGCTGGACTGTCCAGTCAAATGCACGGCCAAACGCTACAAGGCAATGGGTGTATGGTTCAGAACGGTAGGGAGGTTTATCGTTGGGCCGTCACGACTGTGCCTGCTGGCATGCGGGAAGTGATGAACCAAGCTCAGATGACGCTGGAACAGGTAGACTGGTTCATTCCCCACAGCGCCAACCTGCGCATGATCGAATCGATCTGTGAGAAGAGCGGTTTTCCCATCGAGAAGACCCTATACAGCATGGAGTACTATGGCAATACATCAGCAGCAACGATCCCACTGGCATGGGAGCGGGGGATCATGCAGGGAAAAATCAAACAGGGAGACACACTCCTTCTCTACGGCTTCGGCGGCGGTTTGGTCCATGCGGGTATGCTCCTGACTTGGAATCCATAACGCAGGACGCGAGAAATAGACTGTCTAGGCAAGTTAGTGATTGCTAGACAGTTTTTTTTGTCCAAATCCAATATGTGAAGATGAGCAAGGCGGAATCACAATAAAAGGAGTTTGCCTATGCTCTCATTTGCTCTTCCAATAGAGCCCTTCACGGTTGAGCGAATCATCCAGCTCATCCTGCTGGGGCTGTGCTTTTCTGTTTCTTGGACGGATTTTAAGGAAAGACGTATTCCCAACCTGGCCTTGCTGATTGGTTTTATGCTCATGCTGGCATTGCGTTTGTTATGCGGGGGAGAGTGGTCATGGTTGTCTGCTATTCCTTTTGTTGCTGTTGTCCTGGTCTTTTTTGGAGGGATAGCGTTGGTTTGGCCAGCATCGATCGGGATGGGGGATGTCAAACTGCTTGCATGCGCAGCTTACGCACTGGGAGTCGGTCCATTCTTCCTCGTACTGACTATCGCCAGTATGACGGCATTGTTAGGTGCCAGTCTCCTGCTTCTTTTCGATCAAGCAAGCCGGACACACTCCCTTCCGTATGCTCCTTTTCTGAGTGTGGGGCTGCTGTCCTGGTTTGTCTCTGCTTTCTGGGAATAGCCCAAACAAATCAGTCATAACTCGTCCCGTGATCTCGTATGCTGGTACAAAGAGCCTGTAGCTGGGAGGGCATGACGGTGAGCGGAACGAAAGGAAATAACCTCAGAGTAAAAGTAAACGGCCAAAACTGGCAAGGCACTGCACGGGAGAAAGAAGAGCTGCCTCGTGCAAACCATAATCCATCACCCAAGAGACAGATTCAGGGGCCTTCCCTTCCGTTGTCGGAAATAGAGAAGATGAGCAAACGTGATGATGCCTGGGATCGGATGATGCAAATTCGTTCTGCGGCTGCTGCGGAACCTGAGCGACAGCATGAATCCTATACGGCTCCTGAACACGATTATCGCAGGGAATATATAGAGGAAGATTCCCATGAATGGTCTTCGAATCGCTTTCAATCCTTTCTTCCCAAAGGGGCCTTTCTCCGAACCCTGCTTACAACAGGGGGAGCCATTGCAATCGGTCTCGTATTTGGAATCATGGTCCTGACGATTTTCTCGCAGGAACAGTTTTCGACTTCTTATCGCACTGTTTTGTCCGATACGGTGGAGACGCTGACTGCACAACCCGAGTCACCGAGCAACAAGCAGACCACTCCAACGGGGCCAGTACTGCCGGGTGATCAGGGAAGCGCCGCTCAGCCGACTGCTTCAACAGGAGCTGCAATGAGCCTGTCCTTACAGTTGCCAGAGGTGAAGATGCATGTGGCACAGGTAGGCGTCTTTCAATTGGATGCTCCTGAGGAAGCCGCGACCCAATCCCTGACCAAGCTCGGGCTTCCGCATCTGCTTTACAACGATTCCACCAAACAGTACATGTTTGCCGCAGCAACCACATCCCGAGAGGCAGTACTGGGCTTTGCCAGCAACCTGAAAACAAAAGGTCTCGAAGTGTTTGTGAAAGAGTTTAGCTTCCCGGCGTACCAGGGGGAAGTGAAGATCGAGCAGTCAGCAGAACCGACAACAACCCAGCCAAATCTGGACCTGTTTTTCACAGCTGGAAGAGAGCTTACCGAAGCTTTGTCGGCCCAGTCAGGTCTGGTCATCACTAGCGCCCAGCCTGCCATCGCCCCTGCAGATACGGCGACATTGAAAGAAAAGCATCGGAAGTTCCTGGAGGCTGGAAAAGTGAACACACTGCCTGCTGAATGGCAGCCGTATTTTCAGGAAATGGTCAACGGGCTGAATCAGGCAGTAGCGGCACGTGACAAAATGGCAGAGGCATCAGGAGGCAAAAAGACAGAAAGTGCTGAATCGTATGCTTGGCAAGTGCAGGGCGGAATTCTTACCTATTTGGAGAGCTACACCAAGTGGCTTCAGCAGCTTGATAAAGGTAAATCCATATAAAAGCAATCAGGACTTCTCACAAGTTTTCTTGCGGGAAGTCTTTTCTTTCTATACAGTTACTTCCAAGAGCATTAGGGATTGTTTCACCCCCTCCCATTTGCTACACTTATTGATGGTTAACGTGAATCCCTTAGCAATCTAGGGAGTGGAATCATGGGGAAAGAGACGCTCACACTCGTTTTTCTGTTGATTTGTGGACTTTTATTTGGAAGTATAGTGGGCGAAATCCTGAAACCTTGGATTCCGTTCTTGACCACGAGCAAAGAAATTACGTGGTCACCTTCCGCAGATTTGGAAATTTTGAAGTACGATTTGAACTTTCAGCTAAAACTAAATCTAGCCAGTATCGGAGGGCTCGCCCTCGCCTTTTGGATACATCGACGAATGAAGTAGGTTGATACGGATGCATACAGATAAAACTTTGATCCTTGCCTCGTCTTCGCCGCGTCGCAAGGAATTGCTGCAGACGCTAGGATTAACTTTCACCATCCAGACTAGTGATGTCGATGAAACCACTAGCCCTGGCTTATCCCCACAGGAGGTCGTCGAAGAGCTTGCTTTGCGAAAAGCAAAAGAAGTGGCGTGCCGGTTGAATGAGGGAATCGTGCTTGGCTCTGATACGATTGTCGTCCTGAATGAAGACATATTGGGCAAGCCAGTGGACGAAACCGATGCCTATCGAATGCTGTATGCTTTGCAAGGGTGTGAACATACTGTGTACAGCGGGGTTGCACTGATTGACGCTGCGACAGGAATGTCTGAGGTTTCGTATAGTCGGACTCAAGTCAGAATTCGCCCCCTTACCTCGGAAGAAATCCATGCCTATATCGCTACACGAGAGCCGATGGACAAGGCCGGATCGTATGCGATACAGGGAATTGGATCCACCCTGGTAGAAGGAATCGATGGCGATTATTTCACTGTCGTTGGTCTTCCGCTGTGTTTGACCGCTGCTATGCTTGCGCGCTTTGGTATTAAGGTTTTGTAAGTTGCTTTGCTTGATTTCAAGCAGCGACGGCTAATCCTTCATGATCGTCTCCCACTGTAGCCGTTTCAAGGATTAGGTGAACTGGTTGGAGGCGATGCGAAATGTCAACAAATACCTGTAACAAAATCGTGCCAAAAAACGTCCCTTACTATGATCGTCCCCGGGAGAGACTACTTCGCGAAGGAGCAATCCATCTGTCGGATACAGAGCTTCTCGCCATTTTACTGCGGACTGGTAGGGAGCAGGAATCAGCTTATCAGCTTGCTTCACGCTTGCTGTCGACGTTTGGCGACCTGCATGGATTGGCTCAGGCTGCCCATTCGGAGTTGACGGAACTAAAAGGAATTGGCCAGGTCAAAGCAATCGAATTGCATGCAGCGTTTGAACTAGGGCGTAGGTTAAGGAACGCTCCCAGACAGGCGCGTACGACGATTCGCTTGCCTCGTGATGTGGCTGATCTCATGATTCCTGAGTTGGCTCATTTGACACAGGAGCATTTTGTCTGCCTATTTCTCAATACCAAAAACCATGTGATTGGCAAACAGACGATATTTGTTGGAAGTCTGGACTCCTCGATTGTGCATCCTCGTGAGGTTTTTAAAGAAGCAATTCGGCGCAGCAGCGCATCCGTCATTTGCTTACATAATCATCCAAGTGGTGACCCGACACCGAGCAGAGAAGATATAGCGATCACACGTACCTTATGTGAAGCTGGTGAGCTAGTTGGGATATCACTCTTGGATCATGTCATTATAGGGGATGGCAAATACATCAGCTTGAAAGAGCAAGGGTACATGTAAAGCAAGTCGGTCCGACTCGACCGCCATTGTCACATCCATTTTCGTGATACAAGGAAAGCTGCTTTCACGGAAAAAAGCTCGCAACTGTCTAATACTGGAAGGAGTTTTCGTATGTTTGGTGGATTTACTCGTGACTTAGGGATTGACCTGGGCACTGCCAATACACTTGTTTTTGTAAAAGGTAAAGGTATTGTAGTGCGTGAACCTTCTGTTGTAGCAATTCGTACGAATAACAATTCGATTGAAGCGGTGGGAAATGCGGCCAAGAACATGATCGGCCGCACACCTGGAAATATTGTAGCGGTTCGTCCCATGAAGGATGGCGTGATCGCCGACTTTGACACGACTGCTACCATGATGCGTTACTTCATTAATCAAGCACAAAAAAATCAAGGGATGTTCAGCCGCCGTCCCAATGTAATGGTGTGTGTACCGTCTGGTATTACTGCTGTGGAGAAGCGCGCCGTTGAGGACGCGACCAAACAGGCAGGCGCCCGGGAAGCGTACACGATTGAAGAGCCATTCGCAGCAGCGATCGGCGCTGATTTGCCTGTCTGGGAACCGACAGGAAGTATGGTTGTGGATATCGGTGGAGGAACGACGGAGGTTGCCATTATTTCTTTGGGGGGAATCGTGACGTCCCGTTCGATTCGTGTAGCTGGGGATGAGATGGATGAAGCGATCATCCAGTACATCAAACGCCGCTACAATCTGATGATCGGGGAACGTACAGCAGAGACGCTCAAGCTGGAGATTGGTTCTGCCATCGCACCTGATGAGGTAGAAACCGTTGAAATTCGCGGGCGAGATCTGGTGACCGGGCTCCCGAAAACCTTGAGTGTGAGCAGCTCGGAAATTGCTGAAGCTCTTGCTGAGACAGTGGCAGCTATTGTGGAAGCGGTGAAAGTAACGTTGGAGAAGAGTCCGCCCGAGCTAGCTGCGGACATTATGGATAGAGGGATTGTTCTGACAGGTGGTGGGGCCCTTCTGCGAAACATGGATCGGTTGTTGAGTACGGAGACAGGAATGCCCGTTCACATTGCAGAAAATGCCCTTGACTGTGTGGCGATCGGAACTGGACGAGCGTTGGAAAATATGCACTTGTTCACTTCGAAGCACGGAATCACCTCTTCCCGACAAAAACGGGGTAAATAAACGGAGGTCTGGGCATGTCGTTTTTCGGGAACAAGCGACTCATTATAGTACTTGTAGGCTTGGTCCTGCTAATCTCGGTAGTGGGCTTTACCTCGCGTGAACGGGATAGGCTGACCTGGCCGGAAATGTTTTTCAAGGATGCATTCAGCGTGGTGCAGGGTATTTTTTATCGCCCTGCCCAGGCTGTTTCCGGCTTTTTTCAGGAAGTGGAAGACGCCTATAGCGTGTATGAGGAAAACAAGGCGCTGAAGGCCAGCTTGGATCAATACGCTCGATTGACCGCCGAGCTGCATGATGTGAAAGCAGAAAACGAGCGATTGCGCGAAGCATTGCATGCGACAGAGAGCTTGAAGCTGTATCAGCTCCGTTTCGCAGAGGTGGTTGCCCGTAATCCGGATACCTGGAACAATGTGACGACCATTGATAAAGGGCTTAAACATGGCATTAAAAAAGACATGGCTGTCATTACTGCCAAAGGGATGATCGGTCGTGTGCAAAGCGTTGCCAACTTTTCTTCCACCGTCGAGCTGTTAACCAGCTATGAACGACGGAACCACATCTCGGCAATTATCCAGACTCAGCAAATGGTGAACGGTGTTGCGACGTATCGCGATGTGAGCGGGGTCGTAGAAGAATACGATCCACAAGAGCGTCTGCTCATCATGCGGAAAATTCCTTGGGGACTGAAAATTGAAGAAAAGCAGCAAGTGGTTACGTCCGGTCTGGGAGGGGTCATTCCCCGTAACCTCCCGATTGGCTACATTGTTAAAGTAGAGCCGGATGATTACGGTCTTACCCAGACAGCCTATGTACAGCCGAGTGCCGACTTTTCACAATTGAACGAAGTGATGGTCGTTGAGCGCAACTTCACTATCTCGCCCAATGGTGAAGTCATCCCACAACAGTCATCCAACCAGCCAGCCACGAACAACGCATCGAATACAACTCCAACGACACCTGCTTCCGGCGCACAGCCCCCGGCATCGACCGCAGTCGGAGGTGGCCAGTAATGGCGCGCTTTCTGCTGACCATGACGGTGTTGCTGCTGTTCGTCCTGGAGGGTACGGTCGTGCAGGTGATTTCACCATCAACAGGGGGACTGTCCTGGATGACAGTACCCCGCTTTGCGCTGGTTTGCACGATCCTGATCTCTATGTTTTTAGGCAGAAGGGAAGGTCTGTACTACGGACTGGTATTCGGCCTTTTGCAAGACATCCTGTACGGGCAGGTAATCGGGATCTACACCTTTTCGATGATGCTGGCCAGCTATTTTTCAGGTCTGATCGTCCTCTTGTTTCAACGGGGGTTTGGTATGGTGCTTATTACCAGTATCCTGATTCTGTTCGGACATGAATGGCTTTTGTACAGTATGTATCGCGTGTTTGCTTTGGCTCCGCACGATGTTCAGTGGATCTTGAATAGTCAGATCCTGCCGACAGTCATTCTCAATAGTCTGTTATCTTTAGTCATGTATATACCGATCCAACGCTTATGCAAGACGATTGAGTCCAAGCGAGAAATGTCTGCGATGGAATAGTCAGGTGTGAGATGGAAATAAGAGGGGGGCAAGATGGATGGAAGAGGAAAAAAAACAAAAATCGACCATTCCAATCCGACTCAATATCTTGTTCGTCATCGTGTTCCTCTTTTTTGCCGCAATTATTTTGCGACTCGCCTATGTTCAGCTGGTGGAAGGCGAGCAGTATAGACACGAATTGGAAAAGTTTAGCATTCGCGAACTGCCGATTCCGGCGCCAAGGGGACGGATTCTGGATAAAAACGGGGTCGTGCTCGTCTCCAACAAACCGGTATATACCGTTCAGTATGTAGAGGAGCAAGGGCAGGATATTGATGAAGAAAAAGTCGCGGATCGTCTGGCCAAAATATTGATTCCCGATGATAGCAAAATTGGAACGGATCAAGAACTGCTGAAAAAAACGATTGAGCTTCGCTCGACGCTGCCTGTCGGTTTCAACAGAGAAGAAACGAATGAGCTGAAAGCGAAAATCACTCCGATGCTGCAGCGATTGCCACAGGTGGATGAAGTCGATGCCATGACAGACCTCGAACTGGTCAAAACAGCGATGTTTGCAGGTTTGCGGGTTCGTTCGCCTTTTCAGGAAAAGCAACGGGCTGAGGTGGAAAAGAAGCTCAGCGCGATCTTTAAAACCAATGGAAACACACTGGATCTAAATAGCATTTCTGACTGGGAAATGTTCAAGCAAGCTGTAAAAGCGAATGTGGATATGAAGCTGTCTTTGGATAAAGAAGACCGCGATGATTTGGTTAAAGAGGTAAAGGCACAGCTTCGGCAATTGCCTACGCCTGATCAGCTTTCCACGAAGTCCGACATGGATCTTTTGCGTTACGCGTATATGTTTGAGCTGGACGTTGTGCTTCCACTGACAGAGGAACAGCGACTGCATCAATGGCACAAGCTTTCACTTCTGCAGGAGATGCGTTCCCCGCAGTTGGCTAGCTATATTCCGAGACGGGTGAAAACAAACATTTCCTCAGAGGAAATGTTTCAAATTGAAGAAAGACGTACAGAGCTGCCAGGGATCAGCGTGGAGCTGGAGCCAGTACGACAAATCATGCAAGACCCCGACGGAACGCCTTTTGCGACCCATATTCTCGGGTACATCAATGCTATTCGCCCGGATAGCCTCAAAGAATACCTGGCGCAAGGGTACAACGCGATCGACCGCGTCGGTGTTACCGGATTGGAGAGTTACTACGAGCGGTATTTGCGCGGCAAGGACGGCATCATGGAAGTCCATGTCAACAAGAACTCCGAGTCTGTAGAGAAGACGATGCGTCAACCGGCCCAACCGGGTAATGACCTTGTGCTAGCATTAGATTGGCGTTTTCAAAGTAAAGTTGAGGCCATTTTAAAGGAAGAAGTTGAGGCATACAAAAAGCTACCAGCGACGCCAGATGAATTTAAGGAGACTCATGTGCTTGTCATGAATCCTAATACTGGTGAGATCTTGGCTATGGCGAGCTATCCAGATTACGATCTAAATCTATATTATGATCGTAAAAAGTTCAATGAAAATTACAGTTCACTGATTTTACCCAACGAGGCGAATCGCTTTATTTATACTCCTTACCCACCCGCTTCTACCTATAAACCGCTCTCGGTAATGATTGCGCTTGAAGAAGGGTTAACAACTCCTACAGAAACTATTTATGATTCTGGCGGATATTCTGTAGGTAATGCCTATAAGCGCAACTGGCGACCAGGAGGACATGGACCCGTGAATGCGCGTCGTGCCCTCCAGGTTTCCAACAATACGTACATGTATATCATGGCTGATCGCCTGTTGAAAAAATCCAGTCCATGGCAGAACCAGTTCCGTATTCTGGATTATTACAACGCCCAGTTCGGTTTGGGTGTCAAGACAGGAATTGACTTGCCTGGTGAAAACAAAGGCTGGGAAAACCCATATCTGAACTACGGTAACCTGGCGGATGCGATGATCGGTCAATACGACTTGTTCACGCCGATGCAAATCGCGCAGTACGTGTCTACGATTGCCAATGGCGGCTATCGGGTCCGTCCGCATTTGGTGAAGGAGATTCGCCGTGGAACCACAGATCCTCAGGAACCAGGCCAAACCTTGAGTATTATCGAACCGGAAGTGTTAAATCGCGTTACGATCGATCCGAAGTACATTCAGGTCATTAAAGAAGGCATGCGCATGGTAACGCAGCCAGGTGGTACAGCAGTTCGAGATCTGAGCAACCTGCCTTTCGCTGTTGCTGCCAAAACAGGTACCGCACAAACCGGACGCAAAGCAGAGAACGCATTGCTCGTCGGATTTGCCCCTTACGAAAATCCACAGTTGGTTTTTGTCGTCATTGCGCCAAACAGCTTGAAGGATGGAACCTCCAGCTCAGCTGCAACAGGACCTGTATCCAGACGACTGCTTGAAGCGTATAACGAGTTGAATCCAGGTGTTCTCACGTCTGTACCCCCAAAAACTCCGGCTCAAGGGCAATGACATTAGTAATGGTAACGATCCGGAAATGAATACCCTCTCAATCGTGCTCGCACATTTTTAATGAGAGCTCGATTGAGACTAACCCATGTTCTGCTTTCATTCGGCAAATTTTTCATGTAGAGCAGGAAAGTACTTGTCTGGTGGCGAATGGTATCGGTCGAGGTGAAACAGGTGACGACTGTGAAAAGCAAGGTCACGATCAAAGGGACAAAAGACGGTCTCGTCTTTTTCATGGATGATTCCTGTTCCTTTGAAGAACTGCTGACCGATTTGCGTGAAAAAATAGAGCATAGCCACCAACAAATCTTGTCAGGTCCGTTGATTCGAGTATCGATCAAGCTGGGCAAACGATACTGCACTCACGAACAACAAGAGGAATTGACAAAAATTATCCGGCAAAAAGGTAATCTGGTGATCCATTTGGTGGAAGCCGATGTGATCACCAGAGAAGAAGCATTTGCTGAGCGACTCAAGTCTTCGTTTCACGTGCAAGTGCATACCATTCGTTCTGGACAAGTCCTCGAAATGGAGGGCGATATTCTCCTCTTGGGAGATGTCAATCCGGGAGGGACGATTCGCAGTACGGGAAGCATTTATGTGCTTGGCCATCTGCGTGGTTATGCACATGCCGGGTTTTCTGGAGATACGGAAGCGATTATCGCAGCAGCCGTCATGAATCCGACACAGCTGCGCATCGGTGAAGTGGTCAGTAAACCAGGAGAAGAGTGGACCAAGAATTCAGGCGGGACAGAATTTGCCTATCTGGAAAACGAGACGATGCTCGTCGCAAAAATGAACTATTTGCCACGGATACGCCCTGAGCTGGGAGAGAAAAAAGCATGAGGGTCGAAGGAATAGGGGGATCGGATGTGGGGATCGGAATTGTCGTAACTTCAGGTAAAGGCGGCGTGGGAAAGACAACCACTTCCGCTAATTTGGGAACAGCGCTTGCCTTGCAGGGGCAAAAAGTATGTATGGTCGACACAGATATCGGGCTTCGCAATCTCGACGTCGTGATGGGATTGGAAAACCGGATCATCTACGATTTGGTCGATGTTATAGAAGGAGCATGCCGTCTGCAGCAAGCACTGATCAAGGATAAGCGTTTTGAAAATCTATCCCTACTGCCAGCTGCACAGACCAAGGACAAAACAGCAGTCATGCCGGAGCAGATGGAAGAAATCGTCACACAGCTGAAGCGCGAATTTGATTATGTGATCATCGACTGTCCGGCAGGGATCGAACAAGGCTTCCGCAATGCTGTGGCAGGTGCAGACCAGGCGATTGTCGTCACGACACCGGAGAAAGCGGCAGTACGCGACGCAGACCGTATTATTGGCCTGCTGGAGCGCGAAAAGGTAGGTATGCCGAAGCTGGTGATCAATCGGGTTCGTTCCCACATGGTTAAAAATGGCGATATGTTGGATGTAGAAGATATTCTGGATTTGCTAGCCATTGACTTAATTGGTGTTGTGCCAGATGATGATCACGTGATCAAATCGGCCAATTCAGGGGAACCTGTAGTGATGAATCACGAATCCCGTGCTTCGATTGCATACCGCAACATTGCTCGCAGGCTTTTGGGCGAGGCAGTGCCGCTGCAACCGCTGGAAGAAAAAGCGGGCGTCTTTAAAAAAATGCGTAAATTCTTTGGCTTGAAATAGGATAAGGTTTAAAGAAGCAGGCAAAAGAACAGGAGCCATCCTGTTCTTTCCTTCTTCACAGACCATTTCATTAGGGCTTCGCAGAAAAGCGGAAGCCACGTTTTCTAGGAGGAAAAAGATGGACCTGGAAAAACGACATTTAAAAACCCTCGATTGGACCATTCTGATCATTTTGGCTGCACTGGGTGTCTTTAGTTATTTGGGCATTTCCGGATCTGCCGCAGGGGTCGATAAGGCACAGCAACAGGTCTTGTGGTACGTGATCGGGTTTATCGTATTGGGAGGCAGCCTCCTTTTTGATTACAGGCTGTTCTACAATTTTGCCTTTGTCTTGTACGGATTCGGGCTGATCCTGCTGATTGGTGTGTTGCAGACAGCAGCGATCAATAATACGCATAGCTGGTACAATCTCGGACCAGTTCTGTTCCAGCCCTCTGAGCCCATGAAGCTGTTTACCATTTTGGCGGTCGCCAGGTATATGGCAAAACGGGCAGAAGACCCTTATCGCTTTCACTATTTTTACAAGCTGATTCCTGTCGCCTTGCTGGTGATGGTACCGCTGCTTTTGATTCTCATCCAGCCAGACCTGGGGACAGCATTGGTGTACACAGGCATGCTGGCTACGATGCTGATCGTCGGTGGAATTCGCCTGCTGCACGTGACTTACGTGGGTGGCTTGGTCGGAAGCTTGGCTGCTGGAATGGTGTTTCTCTACGAGTACAAGCAGGACATCTTCTTCAAGATCATCAAGCCGTATCAATGGGATCGTATCGTTTTCTGGCTGAATCCCGATCTGGAAGCGATGGGTCGAGGCTTCCAATTGAAGCAGTCGTTAATTGCTATTGGCTCTGGTCAGCTGGTGGGAAAAGGAATCGATACGCCTACTCAAGCGAGCTTTGGTTGGGTGCCAGTGGGGGAGAGCGACTTCATTTTTACGGTGATCGCTGAAAAGCTGGGCTTTATCGGCGCAGGCCTTTTGATGATCCTGTTCTTCTTCCTGATTTATCGCATGGTTCGAATCGCGATGGAAGCAAAGGACCCGTTTGGTGCCTATGTCGTAGCTGGAGTCGTCGGCATGCTGACCTTCCAGGTCTTCGAGAACATCGGCATGACCATTCAGCTGATGCCGATTACAGGGATTCCGCTACCCTTCATCAGCTATGGCGGAAGCTCGTTGATTACCAACTTTTTGATCATCGGCGTGGTCTTGAATATCGGTATGCGCAAGGACAAGTTGCGCTTTGACTAAATGCGTGACAAAAGGATAACGTTGTGATAAACTCAACCTAAGTTAACCATTTTTACAAGATGCAGTGATTTGATGGATTGGTTATGGAGTCGTGCCTTGTTGAGTGACGTCACCATGTCAAATCTCAACGATGCATGACTTTTTTGCCTTACCGCAATAGACTCCTGAAGTAAAAACAGGTTAACGCTACACTTCTTCGCCTTACGGGGCGCAATGTTTAGGGAGGTTTTGTTTCATGCAACAAGGTATCGTAAAATGGTTTAACGCAGAAAAAGGATACGGTTTCATCCAAGTTGATGGAGGAGACGACGTATTCGTACACTACAGCGCGATCCAGACAGAAGGTTTCAAATCTCTGGACGAAGGCCAAAAGGTAGAGTTCGAGATCGTTCAAGGAAGCCGTGGACCTCAAGCTGCTAACGTATCTAAACTGTAAAAATTTTTGTAAATCCAAGGACAGTCTCTCTATGGGGAGACTGTCTTTTTTGCTATATAGGAAAGTATATAATTTTGAGGGGCGCAAGCCCCTCTAT
>NZ_RHHR01000036.1 GCF_003710915.1 Brevibacillus invocatus
TTTTAAAAAAGGATAAAGAAGAGATTGGGGCAGTCTGTATATTTTTAAGATGAGCAATTATGAAATTGATTCATTTATAAGAAAATAAATCCTGCGTACCTATGATAGTATGGAATTCGATTAGAACATTCGAGGGGGTGGTTCAAGAGTCATGGACCAGTCATGGAAGAAGAACATCATCCTTTTTTTGTCCAGCCAGACCATATCGCTGTTTGGTACCGCACTCGTTCAATATGCAATCATGTGGCATATTACACTGACGACCCAATCCGGCGTGATGATGACGATTTCAATCATATGCGGCTTCCTGCCTACTTTTTTCCTTTCGCCATTTGCGGGAGTATGGGCTGACCGGTACAATCGCAAGAAGCTCATTATCCTGTCAGACTCCTTTATTGCTTTGTCTACTCTCGTATTGGCCATCCTCTTTATGAATGGCTACAATTCGCTTTGGCTGCTTTTTGTCATTTCGGCGATTCGGGCGCTTGGCACAGCGGTACAGACACCTGCTGTAGGGGCGATCCTGCCCCTGCTTGTCCCAGAGGATCAGCTAACAAAGGTAAACGGAGTCAATGGCAGCATCCAGGCGCTTGTTATGCTGTCCGCACCGATGCTTAGTGCAGCGCTGCTTACGATGGCTACCATCGAGGTTATTTTCCTGATTGATGTCGTTACAGCTGCGATTGCTGTTGCGATCCTGCTTCTGTTTCTGCGAGTCAAGACACATGCTAAAGCTGCCGAAGAGCAGACGACAAGCTATTTTGCAGATATGCGCAAGGGCTTCGACTACGTCAAAGAGCACAATTATGTAAAAAAGTTCTTTATTTTCATGACGTTTTTTATGCTTTTGGTCGCACCTGCTGCATTCCTGACACCCCTTCAGGTTACCCGGACATTCGGAGACGATGTGTGGCGCTTGACTGCGATTGAGGTGGCCTTCTCCATAGGAATGATGCTTGGTGGCGCTCTGATCGCTTCCTGGGGTGGATTTCGCAACAAAATCCATACGATGGCTCTATCCTGTCTAATGTTTGGGGTGTGCACGGTTGCTTTGGGGATCGTGCCGAACTTTTGGATTTACATTGCGATTATGGGCTTGGCTGGCGTCTCTATGCCCATTTTTAATACACCGTCGACCGTGATGCTACAAGAGAAGGTAGAAGTGGATTATTTGGGCCGGGTATTCGGGGTGATGGGGATGATCTCCAGTGTGACAATGCCGATGGGGATGCTTGTTTTCGGACCGCTTGCGGATGTCGTGGCTATCGAATGGCTGCTGATCGTGACAGGAACATTATTGTTTATCCAAGGATTTTTCCTGCTGGGCAACAAATCGTTAGTCGAAGCGGGCAAACCGGCTGACAAGCCTGAGACAGGGAATGCAGGATAAAGAACGAATACGGCTTATCCGAAGCTAGTCATCGAGATCGTGATGCGATTGAGGTGGCTTGTGAGGAAGTGGAGGAGCAGCAAACAGCAAAAGCTGTTGTCAGTTCGGTGAACGTAGCCGGGCGGCAACGGTTTTTTTCTTTTTAGATCAAGGCATGACCCTGGGCGCAGAAAGCTGCCTCAATAGAGGTTTTCTTATACTATCGGAAAGTTTAAGTGCGCTAAAGCGCTAAAAAGATTAGCGGAAGATAGTATAAGTGCAACTAAGGCTCCGCCAAAAGCTTGGCGTAGCCAAGTTTTCTAATCACAAAATGGGCTATTGTGCCATAGGCTGATGATAGCTTTCAGGGAGGAGTGATGGTGTGATACGGCCAGGAAACCTTTTCGATTTTATCGGAGCGCTGTTGTTTACGCTGCTCGGTGTAGTCGTCAGTATAGAGGCGTATCGCCTGCAAAGCTACGCTTCTTCTCCCTATGTAGGGGACCATACCCTGCCAAGTATACTGGGGGGTGTGTTCCTCGTAATGGGAGTGGTCCTCTTGCTTCAGTCCTTCCGATTACAGGCTGCCACCTCAGCGAAAAGCAGCATTCCTGCCGAGCTGCGCATGCGCATCATCCTATGTCTGTCTGTATTGTTCCTCTATATTTGGCTGCTGGGAATGGCGGGGTACATCGTGGCTACATGGCTCATCAGTGTAGCGCTGTTTCGGTTGATTGGATGGTATCGATGGACCACCTCTATGCTGTACGCCGCGATCCTGACTGTCAGCCAGTACCTGATCTTTGTCTACTGGCTGCAGATTGCATTTTCGTAACGGAGTTTTGTAGGGAAGGAGTCTGTTCATGGATACGATTCAATTCCTGATGGACGGCTTTGCATCGGCCTTGACACTGCAAAATGTGCTGATGGCAGCGATTGGGGCGCTGATCGGAACCTTTGTCGGTGTCCTGCCGGGATTGGGGCCAACCTCTGCCATTGCCATTCTGCTTCCACTGACGGCCGTGCTGGAACCGACACAAGGCATTATCATGCTCGCTGGAATCTACTACGGGGCCATGTATGGAGGCTCGACGACCGCCATCCTGCTGAATATTCCGGGTGAGCTGTCTTCGGTACCGACGTGTCTGGACGGATATCCGTTGGCGAAGCAAGGAAAAGGCGGACCTGCTTTGGGGATTTCGGCGATCGCTTCCTTCACGGCTGGTTTGATGGGGGTAGTAGGTTTAGTCTTTTTTGCGCCCATATTGGCAGACCAGGCGTTGAAATTCGGCCCTCCGGAATACTTTGCCTTGATGATTCTCGCGCTTACCCTGATGGTCAGTCTGTCAGGAGGCTCCTTGATCAAATCGTTTTTGATGGGGGCATTCGGTTACACGCTCGCTTTGGTGGGGCTAGGTCCCTCCTCCGGTATGCCCCGATTTGATTACGGCGTCTCTTCACTGGTGGGCGGATTCGACATGATCAGTATCATTATCGGTCTGTTTGCCGTCACAGAAGTGTTGAAAGGGATAGAGGAAAAACGTTTGTCTACCGTGATTGGAAAGCCGGGAAGCGTCTATCCGGGGAAGGCGGACCTGAAAAAAAGCGCAGCACCCATGCTGAGGGGCGGGCTGGTCGGATTTTTTCTGGGGCTCCTCCCTGGTTGTTCTGCCGCGATTACGTCCTTTCTGGCCTACGATCTGGAGAAGAAGATAGCCAAGCGCCCGGAGCGATTTGGGAAAGGTGCCATCGAAGGTGTCGCATCACCGGAAGCAGCCAACAATGCCACCAGCAGTGCTGGTTTTATCCCTTTATTTTCATTGGGGATTCCCTCTTCCCCTCCTCTGGCTATCCTGCTAGCAGGGTTCATGATCTATGGTTTGACTCCAGGTCCAGTCCTGTTTGAGCAGCACGCTTCCTTCGTCTGGACGGTCATCGCCTCGATGTTTATTGGCAATGCGATGCTTCTGGTGCTCAATCTGCCGATGGTCTGGATCTGGGTGAAGCTCACGCAAGTGCCCTATGGGATCATGGCTCCGATCATTTTGATGCTGTGCACAATAGGGGCGTACAGTGTGCGCAACAGCATGTTTGACGTTTTGATCGCCTTTATTTTTGGAGGATTGGGCTACTTGTTCTACAAAGGAAAGTGGCCGGTCGTTCCGCTCATCTTGTGCTTTATTCTGGGGCCCTTGCTGGAAGAGTCGTTTATTCAGACGATGGCCATGGGCTCAGGGGATTTGTCGATTGTGCTGGGAAGACCGATTTCGCTGACTATTTTGCTTGCCGCGGCCGCGCTGCTGATCGTTTCGATCCTGCTCAATAAGCGGACCCAAATCCGGGTCAGGGAGGAACGGCGTGGCGAGGAAGATGTCGCCTAGTTTTTGAATCCACAGGAGGAGGAAGCAAACGTGAAAGGGTATCAACGCTTTGGAACCGCATTACTCTCCTTCATTCTTGCCTTGACGGTCAGCGCGTGTGGGGCAGCAGGGGAAAAAGAGAGGCAGACTGTACCGGACTATCCGACCAGGCAGATCGAATACGTCGTGCCTTACTCAGCGGGTGGCGGCGTAGATTTGGTCGCTCGCGCTACGGCGGATTATTTGAGTAAAGAATGGGGACAGCCGATCCTCGTCGTCAACAAGCCGGGTGGAGGCGGAGCGATTGGTGCGGAGTACGCGCTGAAGCAGGTCAAACCGGATGGCTATACAGCCCTTGCTGTCAATGTCTCCAATACAACGATGCTGACAGCAGGGATGACCAATCCTCCCATTACCAATGAAGATCAGGTATATACATCCCGGATCGGCCAGGGAACGCTGGCCTTTGCGGTCAAGGCAGATGCACCTTGGAACGATTTTGCCGAGTTTTCGGCTTGGGTGAAGGAGCATCCGGAAGAATTGACCTGGACTTCGGTAGGGCCTGCAGGTTTTTCCGCATTTGGTGTGGCGGAATGGCTGGATGTGATCGGAGCCGATTTTTCCAAGACGCGGATGATCGTGACCAAGGGAGGATCGGATTCCTTGCCTAAAGTAGCCGGAGGTCATGCTGTCCTGGCGGTTCATATGATCGGAGAGGTCATGCCGATGCTGCAGGCCGGCAAGATCAAGATTCTGGCCGTATCCGGGACACAGCGTAGTACGTTTCTTCCGGATGTCCCTACTGCCGAAGAGCAGGGCATCAAGGGATTGTCCGTTTCCTGGTGGACCGGTGTGTCGTTTGCCAAGGACACTCCTCAGCATGTGATCGAGAAGTGGGATGGGGCTATCGCCAAAATGGTGCAGGACCCTGTCTTCTTGAAGCACCTGGAGACCATCCAGGTAGAGCCTGCCTATGCGGATCGGACCGTCTTCTTGCAAGAGGTTACACGAGAGACGGAGTACTACACGGACTTGGCGACGAAGAACCAAATGCGAAAATAGTCAAACGAGGGAAAACCTGTTGTTCGGGAAAAGACAACAGGTTTTTTACGTATTCCAGCTTTTTCAACAAAATCCATCACCGAGAAAAGAGGATTTTGTATAGGAGACACGAAGTCCATAGTGGAAAGTGTGATAGAACTTTTTTATGGAATCGGAAAGTAAAAATGTGCCCTCCCCAGAGGAGACTTTGATATTGGTTTTCTTACTACTTTGCACAAGTTGGAGGAAACAATGGCTCTATTCGATACATTGGGCAAATACGAAGCCGTTTTTTTAGAGCAGATGAACGACGCTTTTATTGCGATTAATTCCAATTGGATTATCACACAGGTGAATACACGAGCCAGCCGCCTGCTGAATCGGACACGTGAAGAACTGCTCCATCAGTGTATTTGTGATCTGAATCCCGATGGATTTGCAGACGATTTTTGCGACCAATTAAGAAAGGTTTTTGTAGAACAGGTCAACGTACAATTCCGCACCTTTGATCGGATGCTGGAAATCTGGTTTGAGGTGCATGCCTATCCTGTTGAAACGGGCATCTATATGCTATTCCAGGAGGTAGAGAATCAGAAGAGCCTGGAGCCTGAAGAGGAGTTTTATTACCGTTCGCTTTTTCTGCAAAATCCAGACGCTGTCTACCTGATGGATTTGGATGGGAATTTTTTGGAGGTCAATCCTTCTGCCGAAAAGATGTTGGGCTGCACGCGTACAGCATTGCTAAAAAGCAATTTCAGATTGTTCTGTACCCCATCCGAAATAGACAAGACAAATCGACATTTTCAACTGGCTTGTGCGGGAATCCCCCAACGCTATGAGTTAAACATCGTCACGAGAGACGGCTCGATGAGAGTCATCGATGTATCCAATGTTCCGATCAGCATCGATGGAAGAGTCGTTGGTGTCTATGGAATATCAAAGGACATCACGGAGCGTAAACAAATCGAAGGGGCTTTGCGATTAAGTGAAAGAGGACTCGCACAATCCCAGCGAATCGCACAGGTCGGCCACTGGGAGCTGGATTTAAAGACTGATGCGCTTACCTGCTCCAAAGAAACGCTTCGTATCTTTGGTGGAGAAGCGATGGAGGAAGCCATTCCGTCTGAGGTACCCTTCTCGATGATTCATCCGGATGACCGGAGGACGGTGAAGGAAGCCTTCGAGCAAGCCATAAAAGGTGAACCACTTCGATTGGAACACAGGATCATCCGCCCTGATGGAATGGAGCGTGTGCTCCTCATGCAAGGGCATGCAGTCGGCGATGATCGTTCACATGTGTTTGGCATCGTCCAGGATATCACGGAACAAAAACGTACGGAGCAGCTGATCATGGAAAATCAGATGCGCTACCGGTCTCTTCTGGCTTACAATTCGGACGGTGTGGTTGCATTGGACTTGCACGGTCACTACATCGAGGTCAATCCAGCTTTTGAGCGGATGACAGGCTATACAAAGGAAGAGCTGCTCCAGATGTCCCATAAGCAGCTGATTCCATTTGATCAAACGGAGCTGGAGCAAGTCAAAGTGAGCTGGGAGTCCATGATCCAAGAGGGTGTCCCTTATTCACTGGAACATCCAATCAAGCATAAGGATGGATATTTTTTCGAAGTAAATAGCCATAATATTCCGATCATTATTAATGGAAATATAACCGGATATTTTACCATTTGCCGAGATATTTCCGAAAGAAAGCGAACAGAAGAGATTTTGCGAAAATCCGATAAGCTCGCTGCAGTGGGGCAGCTGGCTGCAGCTGTTGCTCATGAGATTCGAAACCCGCTGACTTCACTCAAGGGTTTTACCAAGCTTCTTCAGGATCATTTTCCGCAAGAGAAAAAGCAGTACTTTGATATTATGCTGAGCGAACTGGCGAGGATTGAGATGATTTCCGGAGAGCTGCTCGTTTTGGCCAAGCCTCAGGTCAAACATTACGATCAGAGGAACGTGAACGAGATTTTGCTCAGTGTCGTTGCTTTGCTCGAGTCACAAGCCAACATGAATAACGTAGAAGTGGAATTGAAGCTTGATCTTGATCTGCCATTTCTACAATGCGAAGAAAATCAGTTAAAGCAGGTTTTCGTCAATATCATCAAAAATGGCATCGAGGCAATGAAGCAAGGGGGAAAGCTGCTCATTAGCTCGGAGCGTCATGGCCTTGAAGCTAGGCTGTGCTTTGTTGATCACGGATGCGGAATCCCACCCGACATCATCCACAAGATCGGGGAGCCGTTCTATTCGACCAAGGAAAAGGGAACCGGTCTCGGAATGATGATTACGAACAAGATTATTAATCATCACAAGGGAAGATTGGAGATTGAAAGCGAACCTGACAAGGGTACAACGATTCGCGTCTTCTTGCCCATCTTCCATGATGAATAATCATCCTGAAGGGCTGGGACTGACCATTAATTTAGGATCGAAAGTAGGAACAGATGATGCTGATACGAATAGCCGTCATTTCACCTGAGGAATTTTCTTCTCGAATAACGGCCTATGCAGATGCATTTCCCAACAATCAATTTACCACCCAAATCTATCAAAATCCGATGGAATGCTCTTCGCTGCCTGAAGAGCTGAACGAATGCGACATATGGCTGTTTGCCGGACCTCTACCCTCGTTCTTTGCACGCGAACGAATGAAGCAAAGCAAAGTGCCGTCGGTGTACATCCCGTCAGACGAGTATACCCTTACCCTGACGCTGGGCTACGTCATGCTGAACAGGCAGGAGGGCTTGAAATACCTGTCTGTCGATATTCCCAAAAAGGAGTACATCACACAGGCAGTAACGGAATTGAATCTGGATGCCTCACATTGGCTGGTAAAGGATTTCAGCCAGATCGTCGATGGAGTGGGAACCTCTTTTGATGCAGAGGAGTTGATCCAGTTTCATCGGAGCAACATCGAAAGCGGGCGGAGCAAGCTGGCGCTGACGAGTGTCGACTACGTCCACGACCAGCTCGTTTCGGCAGGAATCCCGTGTGTCAGTATGCTTGTGCCTGAAAAAAGCATTCGCGAGACTGTAGCGAGAGCAACCTCGCTCGGGCATATGCTGATCAGTGAAAACGCGCAGATTGCTGTCGGCTTGGCCGCAATCGATCAGTGGGAGGGTGAGCTCCCAAAGACACAGCCAGATGCCGGAATGATGCTGCAACAGATGCTGCTGGAGCTAGGCAAAGAAACAGACGCCTCCATCCAGCAGCTGGGTCTGGATCAATTTATTCTCTACGGCACGCGAGGAAGCATCGAGAAGATGACCAATAATTTTCAACACATGCCGATCATGGGAAACATGGAGCAATTGTTTGGCGTGACGATCAGCATGGGTTTTGGCTTTGGCATGACAGCGAAAGAGGCGGAATCGAATGCGCGGATCGGACTGTTTCATGCGCGCAAGCAGCAGGGTGTAAGCAGTGCTTTCCTCGTGACTTCAGACAAAGAGGTCATCGGTCCCTTGAACGAAGAAGTCAAGACCTTTCATCTCAAAAGTGAAGACCGCAGCGTACTCCACGTGGCGGAGCAAACCGGAATCAGCGTAGTCACGATCAACAAGCTCATTTCCTTTATTCGTTTGCGTCGCGACAATCGGTTTACGGCGACAGATCTCGCTGTGTATTTGCAAGTGAGCAGAAGAAGTGCAGAGCGAATACTGAAAAAATTGGCAGACAAGGCGTTTGTAGAGGCCGTAGGCGAAGAACAGCCCTACCAGCAGGGGCGTCCGAGAGCGTTGTATCGTATCAATTTTTAGAAAATTACCTTGACGATCGGTTCAATATTCCGTATATTTATCCGTAAATTAGCGACGATATAACGACATGTGTCGTCGATAATGGACAAGGGAGGGTTGTTCGATGGCTTCAAGAGTGCCACACGTTTTTGTCATTTTATTTTCTGTTATTTTGCTTGCGGCAATCTCCACGTACATCGTTTCACCAGGGGAATATGACCGGGTGGAAGATGCAAACGGCCGGATGATTGCTGTGGATGGCAGCTACCATACGGTTGAAGCCGACAGAATCGGTTTTATGGACGTGTTTGAATCCGTTTATACCGGTATGAACGCTGCTTCTGACATCATTTTTTACATTTTCATCGTTGGCGGCTCCTTCGGTATTTTGCTGTCTACCAATGTCGTACAGGGCGCAGTAGGGAGTATTTCCAGGCAGATGGCAGGACGGGAAAAGCTGATCATTCCTGTACTGATGATCTTTTTTGCCTTGGCTGGAGCGATGCTCGGCCTGGCGGAAGAAACGATCGCTTATATCACGATCCTGATTCCGCTCATGCTTCGATTGGGCTTTGACTCCATGACAGGTGCTGCAGTGGTGCTAGTGGGTACATCGGTTGGTTTCACGACTGCATTCATGAATCCATTTACCGTAGGGGTAGCACAGGGAATTGCGCAAATCCCTCTCTTTTCCGGGATGACCTTCCGGATTGTGATGTGGGTAGTGTTCCTCGCAATCAGCATCTGGTACGTCATGCGCTATGCCAGCAAAGTCAAAAAAGACTCCAAACATAGCGTGACACTCGAAAATGATCTGGAACTGAAAAATAAACAAGAGCCGGAACAACAGGAACAAGCCGGTTTGACCGGAAGACAAAAACTGGTTTTGTTGATTCTGGCGGGTGCCATCGTCATGCTTGCCATCGGTGTAACCCAGTGGGGCTGGTACTTGACGGAGATCGCTGGTCTGTTCCTCTTGATGGGAATCCTGACGGGGATCGTATCCAACATGTCCTTCAACAAGATTGCGGAATCGTTCATTGAAGGGTGCCGCACACTGGTGATGGGAGCACTGGTAGTCGGGGTTGCGCGGGCTATTCTGGTCATTCTCCAGGACGGAAAAATCCTGGATACGATCTTGTACGGCTTGGCTAATGCCGTAGGTTCCCTGCCAACCGCGCTGACAGCGATCGGGATGTACATCGTACAATGTCTCTTGAACTACATTATTCCTTCGGGAAGCGGGCAAGCTGCTGTGACGATGCCGATCATGGCGCCGCTGGGTGATCTGGTTGGCGTGACGCGTCAAACCGCTGTTCTTGCCTTCCAGTTGGGTGACGGGATCTCTAACATCTTCACTCCAACATCGGGTTATTTCATGGCTGGTCTGGCTTTGGCAGGTATCTCCTGGATCAAGTGGGTCAAATGGATTTGGCCGTTGATCCTCATCCATTATGCATTGGGAGCAGTCTTCGTGACGATTGCCCACCTCATCGCTTACCAATAACAGGGGCTCGCATGGCTTGACCACGAGGAGGAACAACATGCAGATCACTTCGATAACCGTCATGGGGATCAGGCTTCCACTGATTCGTCCGTTCATCGTGGCCTATGAAACCTACTACGATATGCCAACCTTGCTGGTCAAGGTGGAGACGGATGTGGGGATTACCGGTTACGGCGAAGCGACACCGGATCAGCACGTGACGGGGGAGACCTGGGAGAGTACCTACAGTCTCTTGGTTCATCAACTGGCTCCTTTGGCCATCGGCGAAAATCCTTTTCAGATCGAACGGATTCACGAAAAAATGGCGGATATGGTATACGGATGTCCGGCCGCCAAGGCTGCGATCGATATCGCGTGCTACGACATCATGGGAAAAGCGACGAACCAGCCGGTCTACAATCTGCTCGGTGGCCGCTATTACGAGAGCCTGCCCGTCCCGTACGTGGTCAGTATCCTCGATCCGGAAGCCATGGCGAAGGAAGCGGCTGATGCCATCAGACAAGGCTATCAAAGCATCAAGATCAAGGTAGGAACCAATCCAGTCATGGATGTCAAACGGATTCAAGCGGTGCGCAAAGCGATTGGAGAATCCATGCAGCTTCGCGTGGACGCCAATCAGGGATGGCGCAATCGAGCCACAACCATGTGGGTGCTGGAGCAGGTGCGCGAGGCCAACATCGATTGGATCGAACAGCCTGTCATCGCTGATGATATTACGGCACTGGCTGAAATTCGCCGCCAGACCCACATTCCGGTCATGATCGATGAAGGCGTGCATGGTGATCGGGAGATGCGCGAGACGATTACCAAGCAAGCTGCCGACAAGCTGAATATCAAGCTGATGAAATGCGGTGGCATCTACCCGGCACTCAG
This sequence comes from Brevibacillus invocatus, assembly GCF_003710915.1. Classification (GTDB taxonomy): domain Bacteria; phylum Bacillota; class Bacilli; order Brevibacillales; family Brevibacillaceae; genus Brevibacillus; species Brevibacillus invocatus. Next base: position 10,897 of record NZ_RHHR01000036.1, read on the forward strand.
ACTCGTCGCTCAGGCAGAGATGGCGGGTATGGAGTGTCAGGTGGGATCCATGGTAGAGTCGGCTGTGGCATCGGCGGCAGGTGCGCATCTGTGTGCAGCCAAGAAAAACATTCGCTCCAATGAGCTGGTGGGACCATTGATGTTCTCTCGCGATGTTGCCGCATTTCCTTATGAAGGGCTATCGATTGTCCTGCCAAACCGGCCGGGTCTGGGGTTGGACGTGAATGAACAGTCTTTGGCTGAGCTGAAAGAGATGTCGACAGTCATTGAGAAACCGTAACAGGCATATACCAAGAAGAGCAGGAGGGTCCCGAATGGGCATCTTGCTCTTTTTCTATAGAAAAACATCTCAAGCATGTGTCCGGTGTATTGGGGAAATGCGCGCAAACTGTCCAGGTGCGAACCTTTCCCGGACATATACACAAAGAGGAAAGCGGCGGTTTGGCGTGCTTTTACGCACTGGTATCCAACTTGCATCGACTGACCTAGGACCGTAGAGGAAGGGAGAGGATGGCTTGAATATTCAGGACGTGGTTGTCATTGTGACAGGAGGAGCATCCGGGCTTGGCGAAGCGACCGTGAGAAAAGTGGTAGAGCGTGGTGGGAAAGCAGCCATTCTTGATCTTTCCAGAGAAAAAGGAATATCCCTTGCCCAAGAGTTGGGGAGAGAGCGCGTCACTTACGTTCATACCGATGTAACCAGTGAAGAAAGCGTACAGGAAGCGGTCGAGCAAGTCGCGGGGACATTCGGGACCGTGCATGCGGCAGTCAACTGTGCAGGTATCGGAGTGGCCCAAAAAACCTTGTCTCGCAACGGCCCTCATCGTTTGGACTCTTTTTCCAAAGTCATTCAAGTCAATCTGATCGGTTCATTCAACGTCATCCGTCTGGTAGCAGAGCAGATGGCTGGCAATGAACCCAATGAATTGGGAGAGCGTGGTGTGATTATCAATACCGCATCCGTGGCAGCCTTTGAAGGGCAGGTGGGTCAGGCAGCATACAGTGCCTCCAAAGGGGGAATTGTCGGCATGACGCTACCGATCGCGAGAGATCTTGCTCCTTATGGCATCCGTGTCATGACGATTGCGCCAGGTTTATTTGATACACCGTTATTTGATTCCCTTCCCCGTGCAGCAAAGGATGCGCTTGGGGCAATGGTTCCTTTTCCACCACGGCTTGGTGTGCCGCATGAGTTTGCCATGCTGGCGACCCATATCATCGAGAACCCGATGCTGAACGGCGAGACGATCCGCCTGGACGGGGCGATTCGCATGCAGCCCAAGTGATCCAATTTAAAAAATTCGCTTACTCAAGCAACCGCACCCCCTGCCAGACCGGCATGGGGTTTTCCAGTTCTATTAGTATGTCAGCGAATGGTGCTCTTTTCATAGAGCGATATAGAGGACGAATTCACGAGGGCTTATCCTGCGAAAGCTCCTGCTCCGGCAGGAGGAATTCCTGCGCCTTTAGCATAGCTTGTGTGCGATTGGTGACCCCGAGCTTTCCGTAGATGCGATGCAGGTATACTTTGACGGTGCCAACCGTATTTCCCAGCTCGTGCGCGATTTCTTTGTTGGATGCGCCTTGACGAAGCCTGGAAAGGATCGATAATTCTTTTGCTGTCAAAGCCTCCAGCATAAAAGAAGCTTGATCCGGTGCATTCCTGGCATGCCTCTTGGGAAACAGGGAGAGCAGCATCTGGACGTAGTCCAAAGAGACCTGTTGCTCCTCGTGCCGGGCTTCTCTTTTCATGATGGACATGTACTCCAAGAGCAAGTGCTCCATAGGGGCATCTTCATCCAAAAAACTGCGATATAGCCGTTTTTCTGGCCGATCTGCAAGGCTTCCTGCAAATGTGAGATGGCTTCTTTTGCGTTCCCTTGCTGCCATTGGGCCAAAGCATCCAGCAGCGATGAGCTCGCTAACCAGGAGTCAAAGTCGCCAGTCGCGAAAACGAGATTGGCGCGAACAAAGAAGAGGCCGCTCAAAAATGGCTCCTGATCTTCAGGGGCAAGGATCGACGGGTAGCTGGCTTCCAGCAGCGACAATAATAGGGCAGCTCGCTCTGTTTTACCACTGGACGTCAGGATAAAAGCGTACAGTAAAGCAAGTCTAGGGGAGAACGTCTTCTCAGGCTTTGGAAACTGGTCCAGCCAGCGAAGCAATATCCCGAATTCTCCGCGCTGGACAAAGCACTCGCATGCCTGTTGATACAAGACATGCCATTTCTCCTGTCCTTGCTGCCTGAGCTTTGTTTGCAGGAATTCCGCAAACAAATGATGATAGCGATACCAGTCTGTTCCTTGATCCAGGGCTGTGACAATCAGGTTTTGCTCCTGCAGGCTGGCTAAAATCTCGTGGCAGTTTGGATAGCCCGTGAGAGTCTGGCAAACCTGACTGTCCATGCGACTGAGCATGCAGGTGTGTGTCAGAAAGTGCTGGATTTCTGCAGGAAGGCTTGTCCATACCTCTTGAAACAAAAATTGGTCCACATTCTGGTGGGAACCGCCAAATTCTAAAAAGAACGAGTCTACGTTTGAGGAATGGGACAGGGAGATCGCCGCCAGCTGCAGTCCTGCTGCCCAGCCCTCCGTCTTCGTGGCAAGCTGCTGAATTTGCTGTGGAGTGAGCTCGCGTTTGATGATGTTCCGACAGAAGCTTTCTGTCTCCTGGTAGTCGAACGAAAACAGATTGGCTGGGATGAGGAGGGCTTCACTGTGCAGCGTCCATTTGGCAGTAGCAAAGGGAAGCGGATGGCGACTGGCGATATAGAGATGGACATGTGCAGGTAAATATTCGATGAAATACGACAAGCTTTTGTGTATGGAATCATCTTGGATCAAATGGTAATCATCCAGGATCAAGATCAAGGTATCGGGGAAGGACTCCAGTTCATTCAATAGGACTTCTATAAACGTAGAAGGCTTGTTCACTTTTAGAGGATAAGTTTAAACAGATTTTATCAGGTAGGATATGGAAGTATTTTTTTGTATAGGTCTGGTAATTACGGTTAACCGCGGCTGAACCGATCTGAAGCCGGAATATCAGGAGATATCAGGGATGAGCCAGCCAAAGTAGTGTGATAACATAAAGCCCGTGTTAACCATAATGCAAGGTGAGAGGAGAACAGATCCACCCTCAAATCAAATATGGGCCTAGTTCCGTCCAGGACGGAAGCGGGGGAACCACCTTAGGGGTTAATTCTGCGATTCGCAGAAGGGATGCTCGACTGCCATCCTACCCGTCAGCTAACCTCGTCGGCTAAAGCAGATCATTCCTAACTTTATTTTTCTATGTGATCGCAATACTTGTTTGTCTGGAGATGTCTTCCTGATGAGAGGTTTATTTGCGATACCTACTAGCGCAGCAACACGCGGTGCATTTGCTTTGGCGACCAGGAAATCTTCCTGGAATGAAAAGCAATGCGCCGCTTTTTATGTTATTTCGTTCACGTTGGAGGGGGAAAAGAAGTGAAAAAGAGCATGATGAGAATGGTTTGGACAGTATTGCTGTCTAGCTCCCTGTTGTTTGCGGGCTGCAGCACGACTTCACAGACAAATGCGGGAGGCGAGCAGGCTGGGGCTGCCGGCTCCACTCTGGAAAAGGCGAAACAACAAGGCTTCGTCACGATCGGCTTTGCCAATGAGGTGCCCTATGCCTATGCCACACCTGACGGCAAGCTAACTGGAGAGGCCGTAGAAGTGGCACGAGTGGTGCTGGAACGCATGGGCATCCCAGAGATGAACGGCGTTTTGACCGAATTCGGCTCCTTGATTCCGGGGCTGAAGGCAAAGCGGTTTGACATTATCACAGCAGGCATGTACATTACGCCGAAACGTGCGCAGGAGGTTGCTTTTGCGAATCCCGAGTACAGTATTGGAGAGGCGATTGCCGTGAAAAAGGGAAATCCGCTGAACCTGCGCAGCTATCAGGATATAGCAGCCAACCCTGCTGCCAAAATTGCAGTGATGAGCGGAGCAATTGAAATGGAATACCTGGAGAAAAGTGGTGTGAGAAAAGAACAGATGGTTCTCGTACCCGATCAGCCGTCTGCTGTATCTGCCCTGCAATCAGGACGTGCGGATGCGATCACGATGACGGGACCATCCTTGCAGGCGGTTCTGGATAGTGCCAAGGATGACAGTCTGGAGCGAGTGATGGACTTTATCCAGCCTGAGATTGACGGCAAGAGTATCCGGGGCTACGGTGCAGCTGCGTTCCGCAAAGAAGACGAGGATTTCGTCAAAGCGTACAATGAAGAGCTGCAAAAGCTGAAGGATTCGGGTGAGCTTTTGAAAATTCTGGAACCATTCGGCTTTACAGAGCAAGAGCTTCCAGGCGACATGACAGCGGAGGAACTGTCCAAAGAGTAGGCAGTCCACGAGAGAGGAATGGTGGATGATGGTGTCAGTTGATTTGCTGCCGCTGCTTTTCCAGGGGGCCGCAGTGACGCTTCAGGTGACGGCTCTGTCGATGGTTGTGGCGTTTGTACTCTCGTTTGCGGCTGGATTTGCACGGCTGTCACGGATCAAAAGCATTCGTGTAGCGAGCTCCGTCTATGTGGAAGTATTCCGAGGCACCTCCTTGCTGGTACAGCTGTTCTGGCTGTTCTTTGCCCTCCCCTTGCTGGGGATCGAGCTGACAGCGCTGGTAGCCGGAGTGATGGCGTTGGGACTTAATTACGGAGCGTATGGATCTGAAGTGGTGAGAAGCGCGATTTTGGCCATACCCAAAGGGCAGACAGAAGCCAGCATCGCTTTGAATATGAGTCCTTGGCTTCGGATGAGACGAGTGATATTGCCTCAAGCCCTGGCGATCATGCTGCCCTCATTTGGAAATTTGGCGATCGAGCTGTTGAAGGGAACATCGCTGATCTCGTTGATTACGATGGCGGATTTGACGTATCAGGGAATGATCCTACGCACATTTGACTCGTCCAGAACATTTGAAATATTCGGTCTCATACTGGTGATGTACTTCGTGATGGCCTACCCATTGACGCTCTTCATGCGTTGGTTGGAACGACGTTTCTCAGCGGGGAGGGTGTAGCCGATGTGGAGCTGGAGTTTTACATGGAGTATCCTGCCACAGATTCTGGAAGCAATGAAGACGACGATTCTGGCGACAATCGTTGGCTTTGCCTTCGCTCTGGTAGGTGGACTCGTGCTCGCGCTTGGGCGACGCGCTAAGAACAGGGCAATCTCGCTTGGTACGGCAGGCATCGTGGAATTCGTGCGTAGCACGCCGCTCTTGGTCCAATTGTACTTTCTCTTTTACGGATTCCCGGCGATTGGGATCTCGCTTTCACCGTTTTCCGCCGGAGTACTGGGGCTCGGCATTCACTACAGCGCGTATCTGTCGGAGGTCTACCGCTCCGGAATTGATGCGGTTCCACGCGGTCAATGGGAGGCGTCCAAAGCCCTCAATTTTTCCAAAGGAACGATGTGGAGACGCATTATTCTCCCCCAGGCGATTCGCCCTGTGATACCCGTATTGGGTAATTATTTGATCGTCATGTTTAAAGAAACGCCAGTCCTGTCAGCCATCACACTGGTAGAGATGCTGCTGACAGCCAAGATGATCGGAGCTGAATCGTTCCGCTATCTGGAGGCTTTCACACTCGTAGGTATCCTGTTCCTGATCCTCAGCTACGGATCATCTTTGCTGATCAGAAGGCTGGAGCTCAAATGGAGTCGGTCATAAAAGGAGGAGAACCATTATGGAGTTCGTAAAGGATGCGCCAATTGTGCGCTATCGGAAGGTGAGCAAGAGTTTTGGGGATCGCCCGATTTTAAAAGAGATCAATCTGGATATTGCCCCAGGGGAAAAAATAGCGGTCATTGGCCCGAGTGGCTCGGGAAAGACCACTTTGGCACGTTTGCTCATGACGCTGGAGGAGCCTACCTCGGGAACGATTGAGGTGGATGGAAATCAACTCTGGCACAAGACCGTGCAGGGGAAGCTGGTGCGGGCGGACGAAAAGCACCTGCACAGCATCAGAGGGAAAATCGGGATGGTGTTTCAGCATTTCAATCTGTTTCCACATATGAGCATCCTGCGGAATGTGACGGAAGCGCCGATCCACGTGCTGGGACTCGACAAGGAGGAGGCGGTGGAGCGAGCAGTCTCCATGCTGAAAAAAGTCGGGCTGGCCGACAAGCTGGACCAGTATCCGGCACAGCTCTCCGGTGGACAAAAGCAGCGGGTAGCCATCGCACGAGCCCTCGTCATGCGCCCCAAGGTCATGCTGTTCGACGAGGTGACATCTGCCCTCGATCCGGAGCTGGTAGGGGAAGTGCTGACGGTCATCCGGGAGATTGCCGAAGAGGGCGAGATGGCGATGCTTCTGATCACGCATGAGATGGAATTTGCCCGGGATGTGGCGGATCGAATCATTTTTACCGATGGCGGCAGAATTGTGGAGCAAGGTACGCCTGAGCAAATTTTCTATCGGCCGCAGAGTCCGCGTCTGATAACATTCTTGAGTCGGTTTCGAGCGGGCTAAGGAACGACGCGAATCGCCGTGAAAGGAGGTGAGAAAAGTGAATCGAAACGAGATCCGAGAAGATCAAATCAGCTTGCGTTCTCCGACAGAGGCAGATGGCGCCCAGGTGGAGCTCATGAAGCGGAGTGGACGTATCGCATCGGACCAATCCTAGCTCATGGTTAAGAAGGAGGTTATGCATGAAAGTTGTTACCGAGGTACAGAACCCATTACAGGTGTTTGCGCAAATGGAGTCGGAGGTTAGGAGCTACTGCCGTCATTTTCCGGTCGTTTTTGCCAAGGCGAGCGGGCATACGATCTGGGATGCCGCTGGAAGAGACTATATTGACTTTTTTGCAGGCGCAGGTGCGCTGAACTATGGGCACAACAACCCGGTGATCAAGGAAAAATTGATCGAGTATCTCACAAAGGATGGACTGACACACAGTCTGGATATGGCGACAGAAGCCAAGGAAGCCTTGCTGCAACGGTTTGACGAAGTGATTTTGGCACCGCGTGGCCTGCGCTACAAGGTCATGTTCCCTGGACCGACGGGCACCAACAGTGTAGAGGCAGCGTTGAAGCTGGCACGCAAGGTGACCGGAAGACATACGATTCTGAGCTTTACCAATGGATTCCACGGCATGACGATCGGCTCCTTGTCGGTGACGGGCAACCGCACCAAGCGCGAGGGGGCGGGAATGCCGTTGACCCATACGCTATCTCTTCCCTACGACCAGTACATGGGAGACGCGATGGATACCGCCGCGTACATCGAACGGCTACTCGAAGACGGTGGCAGCGGACTTTCTCTCCCCGCAGCTATCCGTGCGCAGGCAGAAATAGTGCCGCGCGTAGATCCGGTCGTGTATCGAAATGAAAGCACGAGCAGCGGTCCTCTGTCTGCCGAGCAGCTTTCCTTCTATGAGAAAAACGGCTATTTGAATCTGGCAGGTTTTTTCGCTCCCGTAGAGGTTCAGTATTTTCGCGACGAGATGAAGCGGCTGTGGGAGGAGAATTCCCGTTCCGATCGCAAGGAAGTGATTCAGGAGCCGGAATCGAAAGAGGTGCGTTCCATATTCGCTGTTCATCGGGACAACGAGGTTTTCCGACAGCTGTCGCGTGATCCTCGCCTGATCGCGATGATCGAGCAAATTCTGGGCAGCGCGGTCTACCTCCATCAGTCGCGGATCAATTACAAAAAGGGCTTTACCGGCAAAGAGTTTTACTGGCATTCCGATTTTGAGACCTGGCATGTAGAGGATGGCATGCCGAGGATGCGTGCGCTCAGTTGCTCGATCTCACTGGAAGATAATGTTCATTACAATGGCCCACTGCTGCTCCTGCCTGGATCGCCTTTGCCACGCAGCAACGTGTTTATGGTGTACAACAGTGTGGAAAACAGGCTGGTAGCTCCATTCTCGGGTCAACAGCCGCGACCTGACTATATTGCGACGAGAGAATAGGGAGGCGACACATGGCACTTGTGGTACAAAAATATGGAGGCACGTCTGTGGCATCTGTAGACCGAATACGCAAGGTGGCCGCTCGAATCTTGCTTACCGAGGAAAAGCACCAACACATGGTGGTCGTCTTGTCAGCAATGGGAAATACGACAGATACGTTGAAAAAGATGGCAGCCCAGCTCGACGAAGAGCCTACTGGTCGGGAATGGGATATGCTGGCCAGCACAGGCGAGCAGGTGTCGATCGCCTTGCTAGCCATGGCTTTGCGCCAAAAAGGCTGCGACGCGATTTCGCTGACAGGCTGGCAGGCGGGCATTCGCACCGAGTCGACACACTCGGATGCACGCATCGAGCACATCGACCCGATGCCGATCAGAAAGCATCTGGATGAAGGCAAGGTCGTCGTTGTCGCAGGGCATGCTCCCTGTGTGTCAAGATGCAGGGGGCTTACTTTGTAAGAAATAATCTAAATTTTTAGTATTGACACGATAGTTATGAAAAATTTAAAATAAAATCATAATAAAAAATAAACTTTGTTTTGTATATGAAACATTGTACGATATGAATGGATGCGAAAGAATGGGCAAAGCCGCGAAAAATGGCCTTTGGTATTGGCGCTTCTTTTTTTTTAGTCAATTTCGGAAACATTGTTTTATATTTAAAACACAAAAAATGCACCGTTGTCTCATCCGTTCCAAACACACTATTACTTACGAGGTGATTTCCTATGCTGGGCATTACCCATTTGCGCCACATCAGCTTGTTTACACCAGTGCTGAAAGAACAGGCTGACTTCTATGAAAAGGTATGGGGACTGGATAAGCTGCAAGAAGACGAGAACAACGTCTATTTCCGCGGAGCAGGTTCTGAGAACCACATCTTGCATTTGCAAGCAGGAGAAAAACGCGGTCTGCACCACATGGCTTTTGGTGTCGTTGACAAGCATGCTGTTGATTCTGCTGCGAAAAAATTGAAAGAACTGAATGTTCCAGTGATTCAGGAGCCTGGCTATTTGGATGAAGCAGGTGCTGGCTACGGTCTTCGTTTTCTCGATCCAGAAGGAAGATGCATCGAGCTGTCCTGTTGGGTAGAGATTCACACGAAGGACTGGAGCAAGAAGAACGTAGATCCTATCAAATTGAACCATGTCGTGATGAATACAAAAGACATCGACATGATCACTGAATTTTATACAACCGTTCTCGGCTTCAAAGTGACCGACTGGAGCGAGCATCAGATGGTATTCCTGCGTTGCAACAAAAACCATCACTCCCTCGCATTCAATCAGGACGTTCACGCTTCTGTAAACCACATCGCATACGAGGTAGAGAGCGTAGACGAAGTCATGCGCGGTATCGGCAATGTGCGCAAAGCGGATGTTGAACCGATGTGGGGACCAGGACGTCACGGCCCAGGAAACAACGTATTCTGTTACTTCCGCGATCCAGCGGGATACGTGATGGAGTACACCTGCTACTTGACTACTGTAGAAGACGATGACAAGTGGCAAGCATTGGTATGGAAACGCGTTCCGCATCTGATGGACCAATGGGGAATTGCGGGACCACCACCTCCAGGAGCACGTGCTTCCATGCAGGGCGATCCAGACGAGGGCTGGGCGACCAAACTGGTGAAAAAAGACTAGGAATGACAACCAGCCAGTGCTGAATAAGGAGTGTTGAACAAGATGGATCTGGGTCTGAAAAATAAAGTGGCGATTGTCATGGGCGGAACTTCAGGCGTCGGCTTGAAAACGGCTGAGATGTTTCTGCAGGAAGGTGCTCGTGTAGCGATTTGCGGTCGTGACCAGCAAAGAATGGAAAGCGCGCGCGAGCATCTACTGCAATTCGCTCCTGCTGAGCAAGTGTTCGCTGCTACCTGTGATGTAACCAGTAAAGAAGATGTACAATCATTTGTCGACGGTGCAGCAGCCAGCTTCGGCCAGGTAGACATTCTCGTCAACGCTGCGGGTCAAAGCGTGATGGGCCACTTCTTCGACATCACCGATGAGCAATGGAGACAGCAAATTGATTTGAAATATTTCGCCATCATTTACGCTGTGCACGCTGTTTATCCGCATCTGGTGAAGCAAGGTGGAGGCCGCATCATCAATATCAACGCTACGCTGGCAAAAGAACCGGAGCGTCACATGGTAGCGACAGCTGCTACACGTGCAGGTCTGTTGAACCTCAGCAAAACGCTGTCTCAGGAATTGGCGCCGGACAACATTACCGTCAACTCGGTAGCGCTTGGTCTGATCGCGACGGATCAATGGGAGCGCAGACGTTTGAAAAACGCTCCGGACATGGCTCCAGAAGAGTACTACAACGACTTGGCGAAAAAACGGAACATTCCGATGGGCCGCGTAGGTCAACCGGAAGAGGTAGCAGGTGCTATTCTTTACCTCGCTTCCGCTCAAGCCAGCTATACTTCAGGATCTACCATCGAGGTAGCGGGTGCTATCAGTAAAGCGCTCTAATAAAGAAAGGGTCTGAAAGGGGTACATCATGACTACAAATGCGCAAATGGAATATACGGCAGCGGATGCGGTCGTAGCTGAACTTGTACGCGCCGGGGTTGAAGTGGTTTTCGGTGTCGTCAGTATTCACAACATGCCAATCTACGACGCACTCTTGCGCGAAGGAAGCATCCGGATTGTCTGCTCTCGCGGTGAGAGCGGTGCTGCCAACATGGCAGATGGCTATGCGAGATCCACAGGTAAATTGGGTGTTGTCATCACAAGTACAGGTAGCGGTGCAGGAAATGCTGCAGGTTCCCTGGTGGAAGCTTGGGCAGCAGGTACGCCTGTCTTGCACCTGACTGGTGAAGTAGGCTCCAAATACTTGGGTACAGGCCGAGGCTACATCCACGAGTGTAAAGATCAGCTTTCCATGATGAAAGGCTGCTGTAAGGAAGCGTATCGCCTCCGCAAGCCAGAGCAAGCGGCTTCTGTCGTGCGCAACGCGATCCAGACAGCGCTTGCTGCTCCTGCAGGTCCAGTATCACTGGAAATCCCGATTGATTTCCAATCTGCAATCGTTCCACAAAGCAAAATCGAAAACGTGCAAACATTGACCCATACTCCAGTAGCTCCAGTGATCCCGGCTGAAGTGATCGAAGCCCTGGCGAATTCCCGTCGTCCTGTGATCTGGGCGGGTGGCGGTGTCATTTCTGCGAACGCTTCCAAAGAACTGACCAAGCTGGCTGAATTGACTGGCGCGGCTGTCATCACCAGCCAATCCGGCAAAGGCTCCATTTCGGAAGATCATCCGCAATGCATCGGTCACTTTGCGGCCTATGAAGCAGTGAAAGAGCTGTTGAAAAATTCCGACTTGCTCGTAAGCGTAGGCGTTCGCTTCCGCGGCAACGAGACAGCGAACTGGAAAGTAACAGCACCAGAAAACCACATCAGCATCGATGCGGATCTGAATGCGTTCAACCGCAACTACGAAGTAACACACGGCTTGCTGGGTGAAGCGAAGCCCATCCTGTCAGCCTTGAACGAAGCGCTGCAACAAAAAGGCTCTACACCTGATGCTGGTTATGTAGAAGAAGTAAAAGCGGTTCGCGAAAAAATTCGCGGAATCCTGCGTGACACATTGGGTCCATATGAAGCGATTGTCGATGGCATGCGCCGCGTATTGCCAAAAGACGCTATTCTGGTTCGTGACGTTACCGTTCCAGCGAACGTATGGGGCAGCCGTTTGTTCGAAATTTACGAGCCACGTACTTCGATCCATGCTTCCGGCGGCGGAATCGGACAAGGCTTGCCGACAGCGCTGGGTGCTCAAATGGGACAACTGGATCGCGTGGTTGTTCTGATGGCTGGTGACGGCGGCTACATGTTGAATGTAGGTGAAATGCCCGTAGCGGTTCAGGAAAACCTGCCATTGATCGTTCTGTTGTTTGACGATGCTGGTTATGGTGTACTGCGCAACATCCAGGATGCTGCATACGGTCGCCAAGTTGCCGTAGATCTGGTAAGTCCTGATTTCGTCATGCTGGCGAAGTCGATGGGGTATGAATCAAACCGCGTCGGTTCTCCAGATGAACTGGTGAACGAGCTGGAAGCAGCGGTAGCGCGTAGAAAGCCAACAATGATCGTCGTAGACATGAATGCGGTAGGTCCTATGGCTAAACCATTTGGTGGACCTCCAGGAGCGGCAGACGCGTTCAAGCCGAAAAAACTGTAAGGAGGCCGAACAACCATGACTAACGCATATCCGAGCATTTCCGGCCAATTTCTGATTAATGGTGAGTGGATCAAGGGGGGGAAGGTCACAGACGTGACCAACCCCGCCAACATTTCAGAAGTGGTTGGTCAGGTAGCTCTCTGTACAAAAGAAGATGTAAAACAAGCGATCGATGCAGCTGAGCAAGCGTTTGCCGTTTGGGCTGGCACACCGGTTGAAAAAAGAGCGGAAATGGTCAAGGCAGCCTCTGAAAAATTGGCTGAAATCATCGAATCTACCGTGCCTCTCTTTGTTCGTGAAAACGGAAAGCCGCTGGTAGAAGCGAAAAAAGACATCATGCGCTGTGTAGAGATCATGAGCAAGGGCGCAGATGCGCTGCTTGAATTCTGGAAGACCGAAACGCTGCCAGGCGGACAAATGGTGCAAATCCGTCGTCGTCCGCGCGGTGTTACAGCCGTCATCTCGCCTTGGAACTCGCCGATGATTCTCACCTTCAAACGCGTAATTCCAGCTGTATTGGCGGGGAACAGTGTCGTGGTCAAACCGGCAACAGACTGTCCGTTGACTGTTCTGGAAACGCTGAAGGTCGTAGCTGCCGTGTTGCCGCCAGGCGTGATCAATATCGTGACTGGTTCCGGAGCTATGGTGGGCGAGGTAGTATGTACCGATCCTCGCGTTCGTACGATTGCTTTCACAGGAAGTACGGAGACAGGCAAGCAAATCATGAGCATGTCTGCAGGGACTGTGAAAAAGCTGTACATGGAATTGGGCGGAAATGACCCAGCGATCATTCTCCAGGATGCTGTATTGGACGAAACCGCGATGCAACGCATTCGCATGGGAATCCTCCGTGCAGCTGGTCAAGTGTGCTCCGCTATCAAGCGGGTATACGTCCACGAATCTCGCTACGATGAATTCATGGAAAAGCTGAAGAAAGAATTTTCCCGCATGATTGTCGGAAACGGCATTCAGCCAGACTCTATGATGGGACCCATCAACAACAAAGCGCAGTACGACTACGTAAAAGGCTTGATCGAGCGCACCAAAGAAGAAGGTGCTCAAGTAGAAACCCTCGGAAACAAGCTGGATGAAGAAACCTGGGACAAAGGCTACTTCATGCTTCCTTCGATCGCAACCGGCGTGACTCAATCGAGTGAACTGGTTCGAGCTGAGCAGTTTGGCCCGGTCATTCCGGTATTGAAGTTCTCCGATCTGGACGAAGTAATCGCGATGGCGAACGATACCGAATTCGGCTTGCGTGCTTCCGTCTGGACTAGAGACCAGCAAAAGGCCGAGGAGCTTGCAGACCGCCTCGAAGCGGGTGCTGTATTCTTCAACAACCATACGATCTTCCAAGATCTTCACTATGATTTCCCAGGATTAAAAGAGAGTGGACTGAGTCGCGAAACCGAGTGGTGCAGCATTGATTTGTTTGCAGACAAGTACGGCTTTGCCAATTAAATAGCTTTACGCCCACACTCAACTAGAGTCCATAACACCAGGAGGCGCAGATTATGCTAAGCAAAAACATGCGATGGGTATACATTTCAATCCCTATTTTCTTCTTTTGGTTTTTTGGCCAGATAGATAAGCTTGGCATCTCTGTGATTCAGACCGATCCAGGGTTCCTGCAAGACATGGGACTTACAGGCCCTGACAAAAACGCGAAGATCGGTTTCATGACCTTTATATTTACGGTCTCCTATGCGTTGTCCAACCTGTTCTGGGGTGTGGTCATCGACAAGCTCGGTGCCCGAAAAACAGCCATTCTAGGGTTGGTTGTGTGGGGAATCACGATGATCATGGCCGGTATGGCTACTTCTTATGAAATGTTCCTGGTATCCAGAATCATCCTGGGTATTGGTGAAGGGATCATGATTCCGGTTTCAGGTAAGTTTATTGCGAACTGGTTTAACCGTAGAGAACTGGGGAGAGCGCAGGCATCCTGGTTGACTGGTAACTATCTCGGACCTGCGCTTGGTGCACTTGCCTTGTCCATGTTGATTGCCAACTTCAACTGGCATTACTCCTTCTTCTTGCTGGCAGCGTGTAACCTTTTGATCAACATTCCGATGTTCCTCTATCTCACACGTGAGACACCGGAAGAGCATCCACGCTTGAGCAAGGAAGAGCTGGCTTACATCCGCGAAGTCGATGTGACAGCCAAAAAAGAAGAAGGTCAAAAGTTTACACAAGATTTTCGTTACTGGATGGTATGGGTGGGAATGCTGGCGTCGTCGTTCCTCTTCTTCGGTATCAGTATTTGGCTGCCGACCTATTTGACGCAAGGTAAGGGCTTCGCTACAGAAGAAATGGCTGGAATCACTTCTCTGTCATGGGTGTTTGCTTTGGTTTTCGTTTTGCTTTGCGGTTTTCTGGCAGACAAAACAAAACGTCCTGCGATGCTTGCCACGATTCTGTTTGCTCTGTGCGCAGTCTGTCTGACTATTGCATTCAATTCGACAACTCCCATTGTTGCAGGTATTGCACTGGGGCTTGCCATGGGTACACAAGGTGGGGTTTTCCAACTCAGCAACCTGTTTATCGTGAAGTTCTCTACCCCTGAAACAGCGGGTCGAGCAGCAGGTCTGATGGGCTTTACTAACATCCTTGGTGGTTTTTCCAGCTACATCATGGGCTTCATGCGCGATTCAGCGGGTGGTGACTTCGGTCCTTCGATTATCATGCTGATTGTTGTGGCCCTCATCGGATTCCTGGCGTATATCACGACTTTGAAAAAGGAAGGCGCTGAGGTTCGCCTTTATGCGCAAGCCAATCTGTAATAAGGAAATGAAGAAAGACCAAAAGTTCGGAAATGGAGTGATCACGTATGAACAAGCCAGAAGTGCTTCTTGACGAAATGACCCGTGAAGAGACCCTTCAATATTTGAACGAAACTGTTCGGCCAGAAGAAGGAGTCATTCCAGCCTACATTTTGGCGGATCCAACCATCTACAAGCTGGAACATGAAAAGATCTTCATGAAAACGTGGGTTCTCCTCGGACATGAATCCGAGTTGTCCGAAAAAAATGACTATCTGACTCGTGATTTGGCCGGTTACTCCGTCATTATTGCACGTGGACAGGATGACGAGATTCGCGCTTTCTACAACATGTGTACGCACCGCGGAATGAAGCTTTGCCGTGCTGACAAAGGCAACAAGGCGAACTTTACTTGTCCGTACCACGGTTTTAACTTCCGCAACAACGGTGAATTGATCGGTGTACCGCTGCAAAACGACATCTATGGTGGTCAACTCGACAAGTCCACCATGAGCCTGAAAAAGGTAACCATTGCGACCTACAAAGGGTTGATCTTCGGTACCTGGAACGACAATCCGCAGCCATTGGAAGAATTCCTGGGCGATTATAAATGGTACATTGACATCGTATTTGGTCGTACCGAGATGGAAGTCGTTGGACCACCACAAAAATTCATCGTGCACTCCAACTGGAAGATCGGTTCTGACAACTTCGTCAGCGACTCCTACCACACCATGGTAACGCATGGTTCGATCGCGGCTCTCGGCATGGTTCCGAGCGCGACTTACTCCAAACGCGGCTACCAGGTGCACACAGAGAATGGTCACGGCTGCAACATCGGAATGCCGAACCCAGACTTCGCATTCCCGCCAAACCTGATGGACGAGTACAAAGCCAATCTATCGGAAGCACAGTTCGAGATGATGTCCAATCTGAAAAACCTGATCGGAACCATCTTCCCGAATCTGTCGCTTCTGGTATCCCATACGAAAATCAAGGATCAGCTGATCTCCAATACGACTATGCGTCTGTGGAAGCCGGTTGGACCTGACAAGATGGAAGTCATGACCTGGTTCATGGTAGAGAAAAACGCAACAGAAGACTGGAAACAACGCTCTCGTGAAGCGTATATCCTGACTTTCAGTCCATCCGGAATCTTCGAGCAGGATGACACAGAAGTATTTACGGATATTACAGCAGCTGCGAGCGGTACGATGCCATTCACGAAACAATTGACGTACAACTACACAATGGGAATGCATCGTGAACCATTGACAGACTTCCCGGGTCCTGGTGTGGCCTACACTGACAAGTTCTCTGAAGCTGGCTCCCGTAACTTTTACCGGTACTGGCTCGACCTGATGAACTCGTAATCTGTAGAGGAGGAAGAACACGATGAGCATGGAAATGATGCTGGCAACACATGAGTTTCAGCAATGGCTGTACCGCGAGGCAAGCCTGCTGGATGAGATTGATTTTGACGGCTGGTTTGCGATGTTCCATCCGGACATTAAATACGTCATGCCTGTTCGCATAAACAAGGAAGGCATGGAGCGACCTGACTATGCGACAGACATGTTTGCATTCAACGACGATTACGAGCTGATGAAGCTGCGTATCGAACGTCTGAAAACCGAGTATGCGTGGGCGGAAATGCCGCCTTCGCGTACTCGCCGCTCGGTGAACAATGTGCGTGTCATGGAGTATGTTGCGAACGAAAAAGCGGTAGTGAAGAGCTACCTGCTCCTGTACCGCAGCCGTTCCACTGACATCTTCAACGATCTGGTATCCGGTGAAAGAACGGATGAATTCACTTATGTAGATGGAGAGTGGAAGCTGTCCAAACGTTTCTTCCTGATCGATCAAACTACGATCAACACGCGTAACCTGGCCATTTTCGTATAAGTAGAGGAGGAAGTCAGCAATGGCAGAGCTTTCGGGAAAATCAGTGTATATTACGGGCGGTGCCTCCGGGATCGGTAGAGCGGTCGTAGAAGGCCTCGTAAATGAAGGAGCTTTCGTTACCGTACTGGATCGCTCAGCAGAAGGACTACAAGAGCTGGAACAGCAGTTTGGCGACAAGATTCGCACGATCACAGGGGATGTGACGATCTATGAAGATCATCAGCGAGCTGTGGAGACGGCAGTCGATGCATTCGGAAAGCTGGATGTTCTGATCTCCAACGCTGGTGTCTTCGATGCTTTTGCCAAGTTCGTCAATGTCACCCCGGAAGCATTGTCTGAGGCGTACGACGTCCTTTTCTCTATCAATGTAAAAGGCAGCTTCTTCGCTGCCAAGGCTGCTGTAGACGAGCTGAAACGGACGCGGGGGAACATCATTTTCACCGTGTCCGGGGCAGGCTTCTACCCGGATGGTGGCGGTGTCTGGTACACAGCGAGCAAGCACGCTCAGATCGGCTTGATGAGACAGCTTGCCTTTGAGCTTGCACCAGATATCCGTGTCAATGCAGTAGCTCCTGGGGGAACGCTGACAGCGCTCTCCGTCATTCCTCCGTTGCGCCCATTTGTAAACGTGGTAGACAACGAGACCAAGGCAAAAAGCATCAAGACGCGCAATCCCCTGAAAATCGTAATGGCATCGGAGGATCACGTCGGTGCTTATCTGCTGCTTGCATCGGATAAAGCGCGTGCGATTACTGGCGAAGTGATTTCAAGTGACGGTGGACTTGCAGTGCGTGGCTTGAGCTAGAAGGAGTGGACTGCAACCATGAGTAAAGCACTATTGGGAACGAGCAAGATCAACCAGATTTGTTTTGTCGTACACGATATAGAGAAAGCCGCAGAATCTTTTGGAAGGCTGTTGGGCGTACCAAAGCCAAGCTGGTTTTTAACTGGTGACAGCTCCATCTCCAAAATCGTTTTTAACGGTGAGCCTACTGGTGCAAGAAACAAATTGATCTTTATGGACACGCCGTCCGTTCAGATTGAGCTGATTGAGCCTGACCAAGAGCCAAGCACCATGCGTGAATTCCTGAACAAACAGGAAGGGATTCATCACGTGGCAGTCGACGTAGACGACATGAAGCAGCAGTTGGCCATCATGGGCGAAGCCGGATATCCAGTCGTTCAGACTGGTGAGTTTACATCCAGCCAAGGCCGCTATGCCTATGTCGATACAGTTCCTGCTTGCAAGACGATGTTCGAACTGCTGGAGCGCGATGAGCCACAAGCGATTCCACCTGTAAAACCAAAAACAGAGGAGCATCAGCCTCTGCTTGGCTCTGATACCGTTGTTCAAATCGCGGTTGTCGTTCGCGATCTGGATGCAGCAGCGGATGCATACTGCTCCCTGCTCGGTGTGGAGAAACCAACTGTGCTCAAAGAAGGCAAGCCGGAAGTGACGCAGGTTGTGTATCGCGGTGAATCGACAGAAGCAAAGTGCCGCTTTATGTTCATCAAAACGCCGTTGATTGAGATCGAACTGATCGAGCCAGGTGATTCACCAAGCACTTGGAAAGAGCATCTCGATACCAAAGGCGAGAGCGTTCACCACATTGCGTTCCTGGTGAAAAACCTGGATGAAAAAGCGGCTGAGCTGGAAGCGATGGGTTATCCGTTGATTCAAAAAGGCTATTTCTTCACAGGAAATGGAAAATACGCCTACATGGATACTGTTTCAGACTATCATGTCATCATCGAGCTTTTGGAAAGATTTTAGATGGAATCAAGAGCGTACGACCGGCATGCTCCCCCCATTCTATGAGAGAGAGGGCAAAGCGGTGGCAAAAACAAAAGAGGATAAAGATCGTTACAATTCCAGTTCCCTGGTGAGGGGATTGGAAATTTTGCGGCTATTCCGACCGGAACAGCCCACACTGTCGCTAGTAGAAATCGCCAATCAGCTGGGAGTCAGCAGAACAACCCCCTTTCGCTTGTTGTTCACCCTTCAGCAGCTGGGTTATCTCAGACAAAGTGAAAGCACGAAAAGGTATGAGCTAACTCCAAAGGTATTGGAATTGGGCTTTGCCTACCTGAACACCTTGCAAATTACGGATGTAGCAAGACCGTATCTGGAGCGGCTGCGAAATGAAACAGGCGGTTCCGCTCACGTGGGGATTCTCGATGAGACCTCAGTCGTGTATGTCGCTTGCGAATCAGCCCGCGGTGTCACACGGCTTTCGGTAGCTGTCGGTTCACGATTGCCGGCACATGCTACAGCGATTGGAAAAACCTTGCTCGCGTTCCAGCCGAAAGACCAGTGGCAGGAGCTGCTTCTCATCTCTGATCTTCATTCCTACACCAAGGATACGAAGACGATGATCACGGCTCTGCTGAAAGAGCTGGAAGTGGTTCGCAACCAAGGCTTTTCCATCAGCAGCGGGGAATTTGAGGCAGGTGTCCGCTCAGTGGCGGCACCGATCTTTAACGAGAGTGGAGAACTGGTTGCTGCGATCAGCGTTGCGGCACCCGAGTCTGTCCTGCCAGAAGATTATGTAGCCCGCTCCGTATTGCCAGCTATCCTGGAAGCAGCCGATGAGTTGTCTACTTTTTATGGATATAAGCTAGCCAGAAGGAGGGGATAAGATGTCCATGCACACGGAATGGATTTCATTTGAACAAAATGGAACCAAACATCGTCTCTACGCCGCTCGACCCGAGCGAGCCAAAGCTCCTCTCCCGGTCGTACTGGTCATCCAGGAATTATGGGGGACAGACGATCACATCCTTGACCTGACCGAAAGATTTGCCAGAGCCGGTTATCTGGCGGTTGCTCCGGATTTGTACGCTGTAGGTGGCCAGCGTCCGGAGAGCTTGACTGAGGAACGGATTGAACAGATCAAGCGATTCCTGGACACGTTGGCGCCGCCTGCCTGGCATGACCCGGTAGCACGTGAAGCGGCATTGGAGAAACAGCCAGAGGAGCTTCGGGAAATTCTGCGTGTCACCTTTACGGATTTGTTCGCTTACCTGGGCAAATTGCCGGAATTGTTGGAACGTATCCAGGCAGCGACAGCTTTTCTTGCTGATCATGAATGGAGCCGTGGC
This sequence comes from Brevibacillus invocatus, assembly GCF_003710915.1. Taxonomy (GTDB): domain Bacteria; phylum Bacillota; class Bacilli; order Brevibacillales; family Brevibacillaceae; genus Brevibacillus; species Brevibacillus invocatus. The sequence continues at coordinate 30,809 of NZ_RHHR01000036.1, forward strand.
CAAAAGATCGCCTCGATTGGCTTCTGTATGGGTGGGGCTTTGTCGATCATGCTGGCAGCTTCTGAACCGAAGCTGGCCGGAGCAGTGAATTTCTACGGCAGAATGCCTGTTTCCAAAGAACAGGTTGCTGCTATTCAATGTCCGATCCGAGGCTTTTTCGGAGAGTTGGACCCAAAAATTACTTCGCTCGTACCGGAATTTGAGCAGGCGATGAGTGAAGCAAACAAGTCGTTTACGTACAATGTTTACGAGGGAGCGCACCACGGATTTCTAAACGATACGCGTGGCGGTTATCACGTGGAGGCCTCCAGAGACGCTTGGAAAGAGACAATTTACTTTATCCATAAAGTATTATCGTAAATAACTGGAAGTGGAACCATCCTTTATCTGTCAAGCATCTGGCAGGTAAAGGATGGGTTTTTAGTTAGGGAGCTAATTGTTTGTTGATAAATAATATTTAAACTATTTTAACGGTTTTCAATATTGACAAGGATGTGAATAAACTTGTAACATATTGTTTATATGAAAAACCATGTTTTTCATGCGAAACGATATCGAAGAGAGTACAGGGGGGCATCATTGTGAAAAAAGGTTTGGGTAAAATCGCTTTCATCTTGAGTATGGCAGTCGGTTTGGCAGCCTGTGGTTCCGGACAGACCAGTCAGCCGGCACAACAACCGGCAGCAGAACAAAAACCTGCGGAGCAAGCAGCTGCGACAGCAGGTAATCAACCGGTAGAAATCAGATTGGGTGGCGGTTTTGCTTCCGAAGAACCTTTCTGGCTCATGCAAGTAGATCCATCGTTAACGCCAAATCAAGGAAAAAGCTACACGCTGAATCTCACGCAATTCCGTGCCAACGCTGACAGATTGAATGCGTACCAAGCAGATCAAATCGATATCGCATCGATCGGACAAGGTGCAACGATGCTGGCTGCATCCCAAGGAATTCCAGTGAAAGTCATCGGTTCCGTAGTGAAAGATACCCCAGGTGAAGGCTTCAATACCAAGTTCATGGCTCTGAAAGATTCTGGCATCAGCAGCATGGCAGATCTGAAAGGCAAAGTAATCGGTATTCCTGACTTTAAAGCTCCAACTGACCTGTGGGCACGCGCAGCTGTTCGCTCTGCAGGATTGAACCCAGATACAGATGTGAAATACGCGGTCATCCCAATTCCTTCTATGGGTGAAGCGGTAAAATCCAAGAAAATCGACGTAGGTGTTTTCCCGCAGCCATACTTTGAAACTGCCAATGCAAGCGGCGAATTCGTAGAAATCTTCAACTCCAAAACAGGTGTGAATGTAGAAGAAGATTTCCTCGTCATGATGGCGAAGCCTGACTTTGTTACCAATAACGAGCAAGCAATCAAGGACTTTTTGAGTGACTATGTCAACGCCGTGAAGTACTACCAAGAAAATGGTGAAGCAGCTCGTCAAAAAATCATCGATGCAGGCAAAGTAAAAGCTGACCCAGCATTGTATGTAAAAATGCAGGATAACAACCGCTCCATCGACGGTACTGTAAACATCGAGGCATGGGGTAAGCTCCAAGACATGCTGATCGAAGAAAAGTGGTTGGACAAGCCTGTTGATCCGAGCACGATCATCGACATGTCTTACCTGCCTAAGTAAACTATAGGCGCGAATTGCTGCGGCCCCTATCCCCAATATAGGGGCCGCTCATCTGTTTACGGACGAATCGCCACATCAATCATTCATGAAAAACGTCACACGATTGCCACACCCCTTAGAAAGCATGACGTTTTTCAAAGAAAAAAGGAGAATCAGTGATGGAAAACAAGACACCAGCCATGGATATTGAGAAGTTGGGCAAAGTCTACACCCGAGGAAAAGAGGAAGTCACTGCTATCCAGGAGATCAGCTTGCAAGTACCGGAAGGAAAATTTGTCAGCATTGTAGGTCCTAGTGGATGCGGAAAAAGTACTTTCCTTCATATTGTAGGTGGCTTTATTCCCAAGACCAGAGGTACAGTCCGGATTCGCGGAAAGGAAGTAGACAAGCCAGGTCCTGACCGCGGAATGATGTTTCAGGAATCCGCACTTTTCCCTTGGAAAAACGTTTTTGACAACGTGGCATGGGGACTGGAGATCCAAGGAATGGAGAAAGCGAAGCGGGACGAGATCGTCGAGCATTATTTGAAGCTCGTGAATCTGTGGGACTTCCGCAACAATCTGCCATCCGAGCTGTCTGGTGGTATGAAGCAACGTATTTCCCTGGCAAGAGTTCTCGCCTTCAATCCCGATGTTCTTCTGATGGATGAGCCTTTTGGCGCATTGGATGCACAGACACGTGAAAAAATGCAGGTAGAATTGCAACGCATTTGGCAAGAATCAAACAAAAGCGTGATGTTTGTAACCCATGATATTGATGAAGCGGTGTTCCTTAGCGACATCGTGGTCGTCTTTAGCGGCCGCCCAGCTGTAATCAAAGAAATCATCGAAATTGATTTCCAACGTCCACGTACGCTTGACGTCCATAAGACCCAGGAATTTATGAACATTCGCAACCATATCTGGGACCTGCTCCACCAGGAAGACGGCAAATCGGATGAGGAGGGAATGTGATGGATAGTCGCCAGAAAAAAATCGCCGTGCTGGAGATTGTAGGTCTTTTGGCGATTTGGCAAATTCTCGCCAGCCTGCAATGGATTCCGGGGTATCTATCCAGCCCGTTCGTGGTGGGGAGAGAGATGTGGGCTCTACTCGTAAGCGGTGAACTGTTTACCAACGCAGCATCCAGCTTGTACCGCTCATTGCTCAGCTTTTTACTGGTTACGGTACTGGGTATCGTGTTTGGGATTGCAGCAGGATTTTTCAAACCGATCGGCACCTTTTTCCAGCCTATCGTAGACGTGCTGAATCCTGTTCCGAAAATCGCTCTTCTTCCTATATTAATGGTGTGGTTCGGAATCTCGGATACAACACGCGTTCTGCTGATCTTTTTGACCGCATTCTTTCCTTGCTTTATTGCGACCAAGGACGGGGTGCACGGGGTGAAGCAAGTGTTCATCTGGGCTGCTGAAAATATGGGAGCCAACAAACTACAGATTTTGTGGAAAGTAGTCCTTCCGGCTGCACTTCCCAAGATCTTCGATGGATTGCGGGTTTCACTGGGCTTGACCTTCGTCATGATGTTCTCCTCTGAAATGATTGGTTCTTCCAACGGTTTGGGGCTCGGCTTCATGATCTTGATGGCAGATATGGCCGGACGTACCGACTTGATGTTTGTCTCTGTCTTCTTCATTGCCCTTCTCGGCTTTTTGTTTGATCGAATTTTGCTGGCTGTCCGTGCACGATTGCTCTGGTGGTCGGAGAACAGGGGGTAAACATCATGAAAAAAGGTTGGAAGTTACTCGTCGAATATCAAGCGCTCATTTGGATCGTGGTGGCATGGGAGCTCATCGTATTCCTGCAAATCATGCCTGAGCGGCTGTTCCCTTCCTTGTCAAAAGTACTTGTCGTTGCCTTTGAGCTGATCACGACCGGGATGCTGATGGAGAATCTGCCCATCACCTTGTTCCGCGTATTCTCCGGATTTGCTTTGGCTGCTGTCGTCGGAGTTCCATTGGGTCTGATGATGAGCCGCTCGAAGCTGATGAACGATTTAGTGCAGCCCGTTTTCTCTCTGGGATTCCCGATCCCGCGCGTAGCGCTCTATCCGATCCTAGTCTTTATCTTGGGTCTCGGTTCTGCATCCAAGATCACGATGATTTTTCTGGAATGTCTGTTCCCGATCGTTCTCAATACCTACTACGGTGCGACTCGCGTAGGCAAGCTGTATCTGTGGGCTGCTGAAAATATGGGAGCAAACCGCAACCAGGTCTTTTGGCGCGTGCTTTTGCCGGCTACGATGCCTTCTATCTTTACCGGTTTGAAAATTGCCCTGCCTATGGCTTTCATCATCGCGATCCTGACAGAGATGATTGGAGCGACAGCGGGCATGGGATATCTCCTGACCTACATGTCTGCGTCCCTGATGCAGGAGAAGGTATTGGCGTGTGTTGTGCTGATTACAGTCGTCGGCTATCTCTTGAATTTACTGATCCAGAAAATTCAGCGCAAGTACGTTTTCTGGCAGTAAAAGTCTCAGACTCTTACTCGTTACCGTGTTTTCTTACCATTTCGAATATTGACTTTCACGGAGAATCCGCTTATAATTGATTTAAATACAAAACAATGTTTTTCATTTAAAACACAAATTCGATTGAGGAGGCTTTATCCATGAGTGAACAAAACATCTCCATTGAAGAATTTGAGCAAAAATATGTAGCCCGCCTGGAAACAAGAAAACTTGACTACAACGCACTTTCTTTCCAAGAGCAAATCAGCCCGCACTACCGCCGTGCACAATGCCGTTATGTTGGTACTGGCGCAGTAGCTGCAGTTGATAGCAACGTGATTCAAGCAGGAAACTTCACTTTGAGCAACATGTACCTGCCAGCAGGCTGCGAAGGCCCTATGCACTTGCATGAAGACGTAGAAGAAGTATTCTTCGTAATCAAAGGTAGCGTAACGGCTCGCGTACAAATCGGCGACACCATTCATGAGCTCAAATTGAGCGAGCGCGATTGCATCTGGACTCCTCCAGGCTACTACCGCGGTGTTCGCAACGATAGCGATGAAGAAGCAATCATGGCTGTTATGCTGGGTGCTCCAAAACCACAAATCCCAACATACGAGCCAGGCAGCGCTCTCGAAAACCTCCGCGTTGAGCGTGCAAAAGCAAAAGCAGCAGCAGCTGCAGCTGAAGCAGAAAAAAAATAATGACAGGCAATTGCCTATCATGTTGAGAAGACCGGCATTCGCCCGGTCTTTTCCTTTCCTGCTTCCTATTCCATTAATCAATTGAGGTGATCGATATGCCATTTACACAAGTAGGTTCGCTTTCGATTCATTATCAGACAGCCGGTGAAGGCGTTCCCCTCATTCTTTTGCACGGCCTCGGAAACAATTCCCAGTCCTGGTCCAGACAGTACGCAGGACTCCAGGATTCCGTTCAGGTCATCGGCTGGGATACGCCTGGCTACGGCCAAAGCTCGGACCCTGATCCGGAATTCCGTACATTTGGGGAGCTGGCAGATCTATTAAAAGGATTTCTGGATTCCCTAGGTTTGGACAAGGTCTATCTGCTGGGTCATTCGATGGGAAGTACAACGGCGATGGAGTTTGCTGCCAAGTATCCGCACTATTTGAAAGGTCTCATTTTGGCTGCAAGCACGCGCGGAGGTGCGACTAATCCAGAGACAAACGAGAAGAAGCTGAAGGGTCGTCTGAACAACATCGAAAATCTGCCGCCAGAAGAATTGGCAGAGCTGCGCACGCCTGCGATGTTTTCTCCGTATGCAGCACCAGAGCTGATTGCTGAAGGCAAACGAATCATGTCCCAGGTGCGCCTGGCTGGCTACCGCTCTGTGGCTTATTCACTGTTCCATGCGGACCAAACGCCGCTGCTGGCTTCCATCCAAGTACCAACACTGTTGATCTGTGGGGAAGATGACGGTGTGACACCTGTGCCGGAATCTGAGATCGTGCATCAGGGAATCACCGGATCGACACTGAAGCTGATCCCGAGAGCGGGACATCTGTGCTACATGGAGCAGCCAGAGCAATTTAATGCCTTGGTGCGGTCGTTCGTGGAGGAGCGCGAAGCGGCGGCCAAGAAAGGGGAAGCTTAGATGAAAATTGGGATTATTGGAGGAGGAAGCATCGCGACCTTCCTTTTGCAAAGTATCAATGTTGATCGAGTACTGCCTCATTGTACCGTTGAGTCGGTTTTGGTACGCCGTCCTGAGGTTGCCGAGGAATGGGAGAATCGCTACGGCGTCAATGGCTATCAGGATCTGAATGCCTTTATGGATTCGGGCATTGACTTGGTCGTAGAAGCCGCTACTGTTCAAGCTGTACAAGAGTATGCGGAGAAAGTCATCGCAAAACGCAAGGACCTGGTCATCATCAGCGTGGGAGCACTGGTGGATCAGGAGCTGTATCAACGACTGAACGATAGCTGTCGTCAGTCCGGAACGCGCATCATGCTGCCATCCGGTGCGATCGGGGGGCTTGATGTTATTCACTCCGCGATGAGCTCAGGTCAGCTGGAATCCGTGTCCCTGACTACACGCAAGCCGCCGCTATCCCTGATTGGACGAGAAGTCGAGATCGAGGAAGTCGTCTTCGAGGGAACGGCAACAGAAGCGATCAGCAAGTTCCCCAAAAACATCAACGTTGCGATTGTTTTATCTCTTGCCGGACTTGGCAGCGACAAGACAACGGTCAAAATCGTGGCTGATCCACAAGCGACCAAGAATACTCACTGCATTGAGGCAGTGGGAGCTTTTGGGCGGATGACAATTCAACTGGAGAACGATCCGATGCCATCCAATCCAAAAACCAGCTATCTGGCTGCGCTGAGTGTGCTCTCTTCGCTGAAAAAGAAAACGGAATACATTTCGATTGGCTAACACCATCGGAAGGGTTGAACGAACCTAGAGCTTTTCAGATGGGGATTCGTACCAAAGTTAGGAGCTTCGTTAGAGAACAGCTTCGTCGCATTTTAAGGGCGAAGCTGTTGACTTCTGAGAGTTTTCCAGTTCGCACTTGTTACGTACCCGCAAGAAAGACTACAATAGGAAGCAAACCACCTATTGCACGTTCCTTAGTGAAAGGAGTAACAAGCGCCTATGTCGAAAACGGAAAAAGACCGCTACCTTTCGAATTCTCTTATTAGAGGATTGGAAATATTAAAAATGTTTGATGCCTCGACGCCTACTTTGAGTTTGGTGGAGATTGCTTCCCGGATGGGAGTGAGTCGTACGGTTCCCTTCCGATTCCTCTATACACTGCAGCATCTGGGTTACCTGTATCAGGACGAGATCACCAAGCGTTATCAGCTTACACCAAAAGTCATGGATCTGGGCTTTGCCTACCTCAATACCTTGCAGCTGCCCGATTTGGCCAGACCATATCTGGAAAAGCTTCGCGATCAGACGGGAGCGTCTGCTCATATGGGCATCCTGGACGGCCATGAGGTGGTCTACGTCGCACGTGCGGCTACCAGCACGAGCTTTTCGACCTTGAATGTCATGATTGGCTCACGCTTGCCTGCACATGCCACCTCGATGGGGAAAGTCCTGCTAGCCTTTTTATCGAAGGAAAAGTTGCAATCCTGGAATGATACAGTGAATCTTCCCTCTTTTACTAGTCAAACCAAAACCATGCTGCTTGATTTGAAGCAGGAATTGGAAGATATTCGCCGCAAAGGCTATGCCATCAGCAAGGAAGAATTCGAGATCGGCATTTGCTCCGTAGCGGTTCCGATATTTGATCGTGATGGACAGATTATCGCAGCGATCAACGTCGCAGCGCCAACCAGTGTGTTGAACCCTGACATCCTGGAATCGCAAATCGTTCCGGTAATCTGTGAGACAGCGAAATCGTTGTCCGGATACGCGAAGTAGAAAGAAAGCCAGAAGCAAAAACCGCTGTTGCGAGCTGACAGCGGTTTTTTGCATGCGCTTTATGTTCGTTCGCGTCAACGGTACCCAGCAGCATTCGCTGGTTTCCCGGCATTCTGCACTTCAGCGATATACCGGAACGCATCAGGCCTTGAGCCGTCCAGATCGCAAAAGCCGTACGCTTGTGCCAGCTGACCGCTTGAAAAAGATTGACCATTCCAGCGCGCGACCTCCGGATCAGCGGCTAAAGCGGCAACGGCACGCCCTACAAAACGCGGCGTTTCCGAGATGACAAAATGCGGCTCTTTTTCGGTGGCGTCACGCCAGTTAGCTTCGGTAACACCAAAGTGATCGAGCATGATTTCCGAACGCATCCAACCCGGAGTCACGGCTACGGCCGTGCAAGCATGCGGGGAAAGTTCATGGGACAATGATTTGGCCATACGGATGACAGACGTCTTGGCTAGATCGTAGAACAGGGATAAACGGTAGTTTTGGTCGTTGTATTCTGCCGTTCCGTCGGTGATCTCGACAACCAGGCCGTTCTTGTTGCGAATTAACAAAGGCAGGCTTCCATGCGGTTAGAAAAGGTTGGCTAACCAAAAACGTTCATGCTATAATACACACTAAACAACTCGGATTAATGTAGATTAAGATGACAACGCAATCAGTTTCACGAAAAATCGGAGGGGAGGAAAAGAAAATGGCAGGTGTCCTTGTTATTGGTGGAGATAAAGTGGGGGCAATTGAGAACATGCTGCAAGAGAAAGGATTTCGCAATGTGTACCACGTGTCCGGCAGAAAAAAATCAGAGGTAAAGGCCATGATTCCAGCGGACACGGAGCTGATCGTCGTCTTTATCAATTTCGTCAACCACAATCTTAGTAAAAATATTAAAAAGCTGGCGAAGCAAAAGCAGGTGCCGATCGTCTTTTGCCGCAGATCGTGTGAAGCGGTATCCTTGTCCATGTACGAACCGGTGATCAGTTGAACATCATCTGCTGTTACATAGAAGAAGCAAAGGTGGGCAAAAAGGAGCATTTCCGTGAAGAGGTTCCCTGTTCGAGGCAGGAGAGATCACGGGGATGTTCCTTTTTTTACATGTAAGCGCTTCAGCAAGAGGAATTAAGCCTATTATGATTGAATTATATATACAGAATCAGCCTATCACGTGAAAGGGAGTGTTGTTGATGTCACAGCTAGACATGACGCAGGTAACCTTGCCAGAAGTACTGGAATCCACCTGCGAGCGCTACCCAGAGAGAAGTGCTGTTTATTTCAAGGGAATGCAGATGGATTATCAGACGCTGACAGAACGTGTGCGTCGCTTTGCAGCAGGATTGCGTGATCTGGGAATTGAAAAAGGGGATCGAGTAGGGATCATGCTGCCCAACTGCCCGCACTTTCCAATCGCGTATTACGGGATTTTGCAAGTAGGAGCGATTGTGGTCCAGATCAATCCGATGGCAGTCCCTGCTGAACTCGAGCATTTCCTGGGAGACTCCGGAGCGAAAGCCATCGTGGTGTTCGCGCCGCTGCTTCCTGTGATCGATAAGGTGGCACAAGCAGCCAGCCTGAAGAAAATCGTCGTAGAGCTGCCGCCAAGCGGTGTAACATATAGTGGAAACAACATTCTTTTCGAAGCCTTGTTCGCATCAGGAGAATCCTTGCCCCGCGTTCCCTTGAGCACAGATGACATCGCAGTGCTGCAATACACAGGAGGGACGACTGGTCGATCCAAGGGTGCGATGCTCACTCACGGCAATCTCGTCTGCAACGCTTTCCAGATCTCACAAATCCTGAAGGCTTCCAAGGATGGAGAGGCCGAGGACGATCAGGATCGCATCCTGACGGTTATTCCCCTCTTTCACGTATATGGCATGACCGTGTGTATGAATATGGGAATCATAGACGGTTCGCAGCTGATTATGCTCCCTCGCTTTGATCGGGACGAGGTTCTGGAGACCATACGAGATGCCAAGCCAACGCTTTTCCCAGGAGTGCCGACGATGTACGTGGCCGTGAATGCCCATCCCAACGCCGCTGAATATGGACTGTCCTCGATTCGCTTTTGCCTGAGCGGATCTGCGCCGCTGCCCGTAGAGATTATCAAGGAATTCACGGCAAAGACGGGAAGCACGATCATGGAAGGCTATGGCTTGTCTGAAGCCTCTCCGGTGACGCACTTCAATCCGATCGACAAGCAAAAGCCAGGATCCGTAGGGAAAGCCATTTTGCACACCGAGTCCAAGATCGTAGATTTGCAGGACGGAAAAAGCGAGCTTGCGCCTGGTGAGGTTGGCGAGCTGATCATTCGCGGACCGCAAGTCATGAGCGGGTACTGGAACATGCCGGAAGAAACCGAGAACGTCATTCGCGACGGCTGGCTGTACACAGGGGATATCGCATACAGGGACGAAGAGGATTACTACTATATCGTCGATCGCAAAAAAGACATGATTATCGCTGGAGGCTACAACATCTACCCGCGTGAAGTGGAAGAAGTTCTGTATCAGCACCCGGCTGTAATGGAAGCTGTGGTCATCGGTGTACCGGATGCCTATTTGGGTGAGAGTGTGAAAGCCGTCGTGGTTCTCAAGGCAAACGCCAGCCTGACAGCAGAAGAGCTGAACGCATTTTGCCGCGAAAACATGGCCGCCTACAAAGTTCCCCGTCTCATCGAATTCCGGGATTCCCTGCCGAAAACAGCGGTTGGTAAAATCCTGCGCAGAACGCTGCGTGAGCAGGAGCTGGCGAAGACGGCTGCCGAGCAGTCGGAGTAATAGAGCTAAAATGAAGGTGACCCACAGGCATTCGAACTGCTTGTGGGTCTTTATGTGGAACAACCACCCAAGCTTGACCGAGATTCTTTTCTTCTATTGAACATCAAGGATAAATCTTCCTCCATGTCGAAAAGAAGGAGTAACGATGTAGAAAACACCGAGATAAACGAATGGAGGCAAAAAGTCATGAAGTGGCAACAGGTGATTGATGAGGTATTGCAGGAGGCGCAAGGGGAATTTGGCGTAGCGGTCACCCATCTGGAGTCTGGTGAGACAGCGGGGCATCAGGCAGATCAGCTATTCCAGATGGCTAGTGTCTTTAAGATTCCGATTATTGTGACATTGATGCGGGATGTCGACGCAGGGAAATTCAGGCTGGATCAACGCGTTACCTTGCGATATGAAGAGCGGGTACCTGGTTCAGGTGTATTGCAGGAGCTGGATTCCGGTGCTGCCTTGACTGTAAAGGACTTGGCGATGCTGATGACCATTGTCAGCGACAACTATGCCACTGACATGCTGATCAACCTCGTCGGGTTGGAAAATATAGAGGCTCACATGCGGGAATTGGGACTCAGGAACATCTATCTGCCTCAGACTACCTGGCAGCTGTTAAATCGCTGTGTAGGGATGGAGGAACCGTCTCCCTCACCTGCAGGATTCGCTGAATTTGAGCGTAGGGAAGAGACGGGAGACTATGAATTGATGTTCGATGTGGGAGAGCCTACGACAGCGAACAATGTTGCGTCACCCGCTGACCTGAATCGACTGCTGACGATGGTAGCAAAGAAAGAGATCCTAAGTGAAGCATCATGCGATCTGATTCTTGATATTTTGCGCCGTCAGCAGTACAACAGCCGACTCCCCCTTCTTCTGCCAGAAGGAACAAAGGTCGCGCACAAGACCGGTACGGTGAATGGCGTCGTGAACGATGCGGGCATCATCTATCTGCCAGATGGCAGGGGGTCGATCGCGATCACGGTCTTGTCCAGGAATGTAGCCGAAAAACAAGCGGCAGAACGCACAATCGCACAGGTGGCGAGAGCCGTATACGATCAGGCGATGGGAGGGGTATGATGATGCAAGCATGGGCTGAAGCTTTTGAGGAATATGCGAAAAAACTGCTGGAGGAATCAAAGGTTCCCGGTGCGGTAATTGCGGTTGCGCGTGACGGAGAGTGGATGTATCAGCAGACATTCGGTGAACGGGATCGGGAGCAGCAATTGCCGCTTTCGATGGATACGGTATTTGGGATCGCTTCCGTGACCAAATCCTTTACGTGTGTAGCAATCATGCAGCTTCAGGAGGCGGGGAAGCTGTCCGTCACCGATCCGGTGGTTCGCTATTTGCCAGAGTTTCATTTTTTGAACGACGCTTATACCCAAGCCATCACGATCGAGCATTTTATGGCGCACACACCGGGCATGCCGCCTTTGCCTTATTTAGATGGGGCGATGAAGCGCAGCATGGAGCATGACCCTGCCATTATCGGGACTGAGGCGGAAGAGGAGCTGAAGACCGTTCCCTACCTGGATACCTATGAAGAGGTGCTGGACGCGATAGCGAAGTGGGAGGGTACCGGTTTGGGTGCTCCGGGGACGGCGTTTAGCTACAACAACGATGGGTATGGGCTGCTTGGCGCGATCATCGAGCGAGTGAGCGGACAGACCTACGAGCAGTACATGACCGAACATATTCTGCAGCCGCTTGGGATGACGAGAACGGTATTCGCGGTGGAAGACTTGCCTAATCAAGAGGATGTCACGACCCTCTACACGCGGAAAAAAATCGATGGAGAAGAGCAAGTGATCGCTGCTCCGATCTGGCACGATGCCCCCGCGATGCGAGCTTGTGGATTCCTCAAGTCTACGGTTCGTGATCTGATGAGGTATCTGGAGCTGTTTCGTACAAGCGGAGAGGCACCCGTAAGCGGCGTGCTGTCGAGGGAGAGCATCCAGCAAATGACGACCCCGCACGCCAGATGCGACGGGTATCGCTCCTACGGCTACGGTTTGATGATCTCTCCTGCTTTTCCTGATGGACCATTGATCGAGCATGGAGGTTCGCTGAAAGGAATCAGCTCTCATGTGTTTACGCAACCGGATACAGGACTTAGCGGAGTAGTGCTGACCAATGTGGATGGCGTACCTGTTCGCGACCTCGTATTAGGCATTCTCAACACGATCTCCCATAAACCGGCAGACGCGCTGGTCTATCCGATCGAAAGCTGTGAATTGTCAGTGGAGCTGCACACCGATTATGTGGGCTTGTTCAAGTCACAGGAATGGATGAAGGTAGAGATCGTGAGCAAAGAGCAGGAGCTGTATTTGAAAGCGGACGACGGCATGTATCCGCTCATCCCGGTACAAAAGGACAGCTTTGTGTTCAAGCGCGGCCGCTCTGCTGTCTGGATTGACTTCAGCCGTTCGGACGAGGGAAAAGTCGAGCGGATGAGCTATTCGCTGCGCCAATTGACCAAGGTAGAGAATGCATAAGTAGATCGCTAGTAATAAGAAATCAGCCGCTTTCCTCATTCAGAGGGGCGGCTGCATTTGATTTCCATAGCGAGGTTGTTTATCTTGGAGTTGAAAGGTGAGCCATTTATTTTGATTTTCTACCCCTGTAACCGTCATAATAGAAGTATTACGCTCAGGATGTGATTACGCATGCAAATCATCGTATTTGATCTGGAGACTACACTTACCTATCAAAAAAACAAGATACCGGAAATCATCGAAATCGGAGCGGCCAAGGTAGTGCCTGGAAAAAACGGAGTGGAGGTAGACACCTTCCAGCGGTATACCTTTCCGGCTATTGAACGAAGAATTTCTGAGCGAACCTGCCATTTTATTGGATTGGATAAGGAGAATTTGCCAGATTTTATCCCTTTTCAAACAGCCTTTGCAGATTTTCTGGAGTGGATCGGCACGGACTCAGAGTACTATTTGTGCACGTGGGGCAAAGACGATAAGCGACTGATGATCGAGCATTGTGCCAGGTTCGGGCTCCCCTTTGACTGGCTGCAAAACTACAACGACATCCAGCCTCCGATCAGCATGCTGCTCGCCGAGCGCAAGCAGATGGGACTTAAAGATGCGATTGATGCAGCCGGAATCGTCCAGGAAGGCAGGCTCCATTCGGCATTGGTAGACGCTATACATACGGCACATCTGTTGATCAAGTACAACAACATCGTTCATCTGGTCAAAAATACGCCAGAAGAAAACTATACGATGTCCAGCTCTCTGTATGTCACCTGCCGCTCCTGCAAAAAATCAAAGTATTATACAGCGTTTGGTCGCAAAAGCAGAAGATGCATTTCTTGCATGCAGCGCAGAAAGAAGCTGGAACAGGCAGCAGCCGATCCGGCACTAATCGAACAGAAATAAAGGAAAATGCCGCCGGGCGATGGACCCAGACGGCATTTTTTTATACCCCTAACAGGAGCAGAATGATCGAGGTCAGGCTAAAGCAGACACTGATCAGACATAGAAAGGCGACGACCTGCTTTGGATTCAAGCCCGATTTCAACAGCCGGTAATGAACCTGGGTGGCGTCAGCTTGATAAATCGGTTTTCCTTGTATCAGGCGTTTGGTTACAACGAACAGATTGTCAAAAATCGGGACGCCCAGAGCCAGGATCGGAATGAACAGGGAGAGGACAGTCGCTTGCTTGAAGGCCCCATCCAGCGCAATCACGGCCAGTATAAAGCCGAGGAACGTAGCGCCCGCATCACCCATGAAAATCTTGGCTGGCGGTTTGTTGTAACGCAGATAAGCCAGAGATACCCCGACCAGACTGATCGCCATCACGGCTGACGTGCTCTGTCCTTTGGTCAAGGCGACTACAAACAGCGTACCTGCCGAGATCGCCGTCAATCCGCCAGCCAGTCCATCCATCCCGTCAGAGAAATTGATGACCGTCGTCACACCGAAAATCCAGAGAATCGTCAGGATAAATTGCAGCCAGACCGGGAGCAGGATGTACTCGCCGCTGAGTGGATTGTAAAAGCCGGAAAAGGTAATGCCCGACAAATAGACAATCACGGCTGCGGATACCTGGATAATCAGCTTGGGCAGTGCAGGGAAATCCTTGCCCTGTGTTTTGTACCAGTCATCGATCGTTCCGATGGTCAAGAGCAGCAGAGAACCGCACAAGACCGCGATGGTCTGGCTGGCTGACTCTTTGGAAAAAAACAGAAAGGAAACGGCAAAGCCGATGAAGATCGCATAGCTGGCTGTAAGCGGAATCGGCTCCCGATGAATTTTTCGTTCGACATCTTTCCTAGGCTTGTCCACAAAATCCAGCCTGAAGGCCAATCTACGCAAGGGAGGAATCAGGAGCATCACGATGCAAAAAGAAACAATAAATGATAGCGCGTACTGAATCGGAATCATCTCCTACACAACACGAGAGCTGTTTTTTCTCATCTCATACCTCTCTATTATAGGCAGAAAAAAAGGGGTTGTCGACATCTGGAAAAACAACCCACTCAATGCTGGACATTGTCTGTTTCTGTTGATGACTGACCGGGTGTCTTTCTGACTCGTACCCAATCGACCAACAAATAGGTTGCAGGGATCAATTCAGTGATGAACAGAAAGACAATTTCACCATGCAGCAAGAGGTGAGCGAGCTCTGTCTTCGTTTTGACCATGAATAAAGAAAGACCGATCATCATGGCTGTCATGGAAAAAGTAAACGGCTTATGGTCATGTAACTCAAAGGTATGGGTAAGCGCGATGACCGCTACATACAAGTACAGACTGATTTTGATAAAAAGACTGGTCAACCAGACGACCATAAGGACAGGCTTGAAGCTTCGTCGTTAATCGACTCGGTCTGTGAATCGGGCAATCGGCCTTTGTTCCTGTGCGAATACGTTCTCTTCTTCATACGAACACCCTGCTTATGGATATTGAATGTTGTGGATATCTTTACACAAAATTCCTATCCTTATTCTTGACTGGAGAGCGATGGTTACGCTATAGTGTGGGTATCCTCATCTAAAGGAGAGATTTTGATGTCGGTGATCGTTCTTAACTAATCAAATTCCATACAGAGGTTTTGGTAATCCACTGAAATTTTGCTGTCCAAAGCAAGGTTTATTTTTTTGTGGCTTATTGAAGGCCTTGGAATTAGTTAAGAACAACGGATATCATACAATGCCTTAGGTGAAACCCTATCATTGCGCCCAAAATCCGTGCTGAGTTCAGCGCGGTTTTCTTTTTGTCGCGCACACTTTTTAGGGTGCAGGAACGGTTATTGCTGTTTTTGCATGACCAGTTGCGGTCACATCTATTTTTCAAAAGGGCAGAGAATGACACTCGTTCATTCTCTGCCCTTTTTTATACTATCGGAAAGTTTAAGTGCGCTAAAGCGCTAAAAAGATTAGCGGAAGATAGTATAAGTGCAACTAAGGCTCCGCCAAAAGCTTGGCGTAGCCAAGTTTTCTAATTTTTCTCTAAAGGAGCGATCAAGCATGAATCAAAAAGCTTTGCAACGATTGGAATACGACAAAATCAAAGAGACATTGATGGGATACGCCATCTCGTACATGGGCAAGAAGCAGGTGGAGGCGATGAGTCCCATGACCTCGATGAAGCTTCTGCGCAAAAAGCTCGACGAGACGGCTGAAGCCAAGGAATTACTCCAATACGGAGCAAGTGTGCCCATCCCTTCCCTGGAAGGAATGGAGAATATCCTCAACCTGTTGGGCAAGGGGTATGTGTTTAGCGAGAAGGATTTTACTCATCTGTATCAATTTTTGACCAGCTGCGCACAGCTCGTGAAATACATGGCAGCGAAATCCGATGCAGCCCCTCATGTCAGCGCATATGCTTCCTCGATGTCCTTGATGAACAAATTGAAATCCGAGATCGAGCAGAGCATCCGGCATGGGCAAGTCATCGATACCGCTAGCAAGGATTTATTGAAAGTGCGAAAACGCATTGTAGTCTTCGAAGAACGTCTGAAAAGCAAGCTCGACTCCCTGATGAGCAAATATCGTTCGATCATGCAAGAGAACGTGATCAGCACGCGAAATGGGCGGTATGTGATCCCGATCAAAAAAGAATATCGCCGCCAAGTAGCCGGGATGGTCCTGGACGAGTCGGCCAGCGGGCAAACCGTCTACATGGAACCGACGGAAGTGAGCCATTTGCAGTTTGAGCTGAATGGACTGAAGGGTGAGGAAGAGAGGGAAGTCACCAAGGTCCTGATGGTCTTATCTGCCTTGGTAGAGGAGTTTACCGCTGATTTGCAAGTGAACGTGGAGACGGTAGGTGTCTATGATTTTCTTTTTGCCAAAGCGAAATATGCGCTTGCCATCGGAGGCGCAAACGTGGAATTGAACGAACAGGGTTTCATCCGTGTGAAGGAAGCGAGACATCCATTGCTGGGCAAACAGATGGTTCCCCTGAATTTTGAGATCGGGTATCGATACAAATCGCTCATCATCACAGGGCCGAATACAGGCGGGAAAACACTTACGCTTAAAACCGTAGGACTATTAACCGTCATGGTTCAGTCTGGTCTGTTGGTACCGGTGCAGGAAGGAAGCCTGTTCTCTACGTTCAATCACATCGCGGTAGATATAGGGGATGGTCAAAGCATCGAGCACGCCTTGAGCACTTTTTCCGCTCATATTCACAACGTCATTGAGATCTTGAAAATCACAGACGCTTCGACGCTTGTCCTGATCGATGAGATGGCCTCCGGTACCGACCCGGGTGAGGGAGTCGGCCTGTCTATTGCGATACTGGAAGAGCTGAACAAGAGAGGTGCGACGGTAGTAGCAACGACGCATTTCAATGAAATCAAAAACTTTGCTGCGGCAACGAAGGGCTTTGAAAATGCGCGAATGGAGTTCGATACGCAGACGCTTCAACCGCTGTATCGATTGCGGATCGGAGAGGCGGGGCAGAGCTACGCTTTTTCCATTGCCCTAAAAATCGGCTTGCCTAACGAAATCATCGAACGATCCAGAGAGCTTACCGCGAGAGGAGCAGAGCCTGCTCACGTTATCGATTCAGCACCAGACCAGTTAGAATCCGATGCAGCTGCAAGCCATGACCAGGCAGAGCTAGAACAAGAGTCACCCGTGATTTTAGCCCCTGAAAAGCATGCTGAGCCACTAGCGATTCCAACGGTTGAGTCAACGGAACCGGCAGCCGAAGTCGAAGCAGCGCCTCTGCCTGAAAAGCCTTTTGAGCGCGGAGATGCCGTCTATGTTTCTTACCTGGGAAGGACCGGAATCGTCTATGAAAAAGAGGATGCGAAGGGCATTGTAGGCGTCCTGATCCAGAACCAGAAATACAAGATCAATAAAAAACGGCTTGTCCTGCACATCGAAAGCAAGGATTTATACCCTGAAAATTACGATCTGGACATCGTTTTTGAAACAAAGGAAAACCGGAAAAGGCGAAAAATGATGGGCCGCAAATATGTCGAAGGCCTTTCAATCGAAACCAAGTCAGAGGAGTGATGCCATGCAGGACTTTATAGAACAAACAGGTACTCGCGTCAGGCTGGAAGAAGGAAATCATGTGATCGAGAGGCTGCTGCTGTCGTGTTATTTCGATCCGGGTATTGCCACCAAGGAGCTGGCACGCAGAACACTGCTGCCTGTTCCTGTAGCAGCTGCGATCAAAAAGGAACTGATACGGGCAGGAGCTTTGATACAAAAAAACGGGGTTCAATGTACGAGCGAAGCCAGGGAATGGATCGAACAGGTTAGGGGGTATAGCGGTTTGAACAAGCTGTTCTATCTGGAGATCATGGAGATCAGCATGGATGACTTGAGCGGTCATCCTGTGCTGGCAGAGATTCTGGCGATCCTCGAAGACATCTTCAGGATGAGGCCGCAGGTAAATGTACAGATCGATCAGTCGAAATGCACACCGGAGACCAGCTTGCGCAGAGCGGTTCATTGGCCATATTTTGGAGATCGCAAACCGAGAAAATCTGCCTATTCACTGCCATCACCGGGACTTGCGGCAGCCTCTCCCGAACAGATTGTATCAGAAATACGATTGCTTTTTTACTGATCCACCCGTAAGCATGACATGTTTCAGCTTGTAGAAAAAAAGGTCATCTCATTATCTTGAAAACCAGGAAGGAAGAGTGGGGGCGTCCATGCCCTCTCTTTTCCATTTGAAAAAATTTATATTTGTCAGGTATTGGTTTTTTGGTTTTGATCCCGTATAGTGACGTTGTGATCAAAATCCAAGCAGCAAGCGATGATGAAAGGTTGGTCATCTATGTCTTTATTTTCTCTTTTTAAGTATGCGCACATCGTTGCCGGATTCGTCGCTCTACTCGTGTTCTGGATTCCTGTCGTGACCAAAAAAGGGGGAAAAGCTCATCTTCGCGTGGGCTGGCTCTACGTCGCGGCGATGGGAGTCGTGGCGGTATCTGCCCTGTACATGGGCATTTGGCGCATCTTTTTTGATCCGGAGCGTACGGCAGACAGTGTTGCGTTTGCCTGGTTTCTGATCTTTATCTCGATCTTGAGCTCCGCTACAGCGTGGCATGGAATCCGGGTGCTGCGCTACAAGAAGCGCAAGTCCGCTCACCGGCAGTATGCCGATTTGTTTGTCTCCGGGCTTTTGCTAGTTTCCGGTATCGCGATCTCCTGGTATGGGTTTACGATCGATTTTCCTTTGCTGAGCTGGTTTCCGTTGATCGGGATTGCGCTTGGGGCAACTCAGCTGGGGTACTGGCTTCGTCCTCCCAAGGAGCGAATGCACTGGTGGTTCGAGCATTTGGGTGGCATGCTTGGCTGCTGCATTGCTACCGTTACAGCGTTCACCGTATTTGGCGCTCCCCGCCTTTTGGCTATTGATTCGGTATCGATTCTGCTGTGGTTTATGCCGGCGATCATCATGGTTCCACTCATCATCGGCTTCTCGATCTACTATCGCAGGAAGTTTTCCCGCCTCTGATCTTCTTCTGACAATCCGACTGTACACTTGAGGAAAAGTCGAGGAAAAGGAGCTGTTGACGATGAAAGATGAACGCTTGGTAAAAATGGCGCACAACATCCTTCACTACAGCCTGGATGTACAGCCTGGGGAACATATTTTGATCAATGTGGTAGACCAAGGAGAGCCTTTGGCAGTTGAGCTGATCAAGCAAATGTATGCAAAAGGGGCCTATCCTCATATACGCTTCACCCGTCCAAAGCTGCAGCGCGAATGGATGAAGGGCTTGACCAGAGAGCAGCTTGTAGAGTCTTTGCGCATGGAGGAATCGCTGTACTTCGGTCTGCAAGGGTATATCGGGATACATGGAGAAACCAACGACAGCGAGATGAGCGATGTGCCGCAGGAAAAAGGAAGACTGTACTCTGAACAGTTCCAGCATATTGCACACTACATCGACAACAAGACCAAAGGACTTCGGATCAATTATCCAACCCCGTCGATGGCGCAGAAAGCGAATATGTCGACAGAAGCGTTTGAAGATTTTTATTTCGACGTATGTTCGCTTGATTACCAGCGGATGGCAGACGCCTGCCAGCCACTCTACGAGCTGATGGACAAGACAGATCGCGTGCGGATCGTGGGGCCGGGGACAGAGCTGACCTTTTCTATCGAAGGAATTGGGACTCGCACCGCAGTTGGCAAGCGCAATATGCCTGACGGAGAGGTGTACACATCACCCGTACGTGACTCTGTACAGGGAGTCATCAGCTACAACACGCCAAGCTCCTACAAAGGAACACTGTTCGAAAATATCCGCCTAACTTTCCGCGACGGCAAAATCGTAGAGGGTACCGCCAACAACAGTGCCAAGCTGAATGAAATCCTGGACAGCGACGAAGGAGCACGCTACATCGGTGAGTTTGCTATCGCCTTCAATCCGTTGATTCTGCATCCGATGGGGGATACATTGTTCGACGAAAAAATCGCCGGCAGCTTTCATTTGACTCCGGGGCGCGCGTATGAGGAAGCGGATAATGGCAACAGAAGCACGGTGCATTGGGATTTGATCAGCATCCAACGGCCCGAATACGGCGGCGGTGAGATCTGGTTTGACGACGTGTTGATTCGAAAGGACGGTCTGTTCGTCCACCCGGCACTATTGGGAATGAACCCGGATGCGCTCACTTCCTTTTCACAGGAGCTTTCCAACCCGTCTTGATCATAACGCAAAGGGCAATTGATCGCACGGGGTCTTTGATCAAATTCCAGAGAAGGAAAAAAGAGTCGGAAGGACTTTTGACTGCCATTCCAGAAATATACCTCTGAGAATTAGCGACAATAACGACGAGGAGTGGCGAAAATGGCAGTACAGACAGAGAAAAAAGTGATCGGCTTTGTCGGGACAGGTGTGATGGGAAAAAGCATGGCTTCCCACTTCCTGACAAGAGGCTATTCTGTACTTGTTTATACCCGCAGCAAGGAAAAGGCGGAGGAGTTGCTTGCTCAAGGTGCGGTCTGGAAGGAGCGGGTCGCCGATTTGGCCAGCGAAGCCAATGTCATCATCACGATGGTGGGCTATCCGCATGATGTAGAGGAAGTGTATCTGGGTGAAGAGGGGATTATCAACCATGCCCAGCCAGGTACGTACCTGATCGACATGACCACCTCGAAGCCGACGTTGGCACAGCACATCTACGAAGAAGCGAAGAAACATTCGCTCTATTCGCTCGATGCCCCTGTATCGGGAGGCGATATCGGCGCTCGTGATGCGAAACTGACGATCATGGTTGGAGGAGATCAGCAGGCCTTTGACGAGATGGCTCCACTGCTCAAAATCATGGGTACCAACGTCATCCTGCAAGGCGGACCGGGCGCTGGCCAGCACACCAAGATGTGCAACCAAATCACGATTGCCAGCAATATGCTCGGCGTTTGCGAAGCGATCTCCTATGCGAAAAAGGCAGGCCTCGATCCAACCCGTGTGCTGGAGAGCATCGGGTCAGGTGCGGCGAACAGCTGGTCTTTGACGAATCTCGCCCCGCGTATGATTGCAGGCAACTACGCTCCTGGCTTTTACATCAAGCATATGATCAAGGACATGGCGATCGCGCTGGAAACAGCAAAAGAGCTGGGTCTTTTGACACCAGGGCTGGAATTGGCAAAATCGCTCTACGACGAAATGGCGGCAGAGGGCGAGGAAAACAGCGGTACACAGGCATTGATCAAGTGGTACGAAAAACAACGTTAAGATTTTGTGAAAAAAATGAAAGTGTTTTCATTGACAAATTTGGACAGTATCCCTATAATTCCCTTTAGAATACTTGTTAATCGACAATAAACAGTTCACATACGGTTAGGCGGAGAAAATGGAGAAAACCCTTACCCGTAAACACATGTCCCTAGGGGAGAAGTGTGTTTATGTGTGTGTAAGGGTTTTTTCCTTTTTTCTATGCCGATCACTTGTGCTGAACGAATGTGTCGATTGCATAGTTGATCCAAACAATAGAGAGGGGTCAGAAAAATGAAAAAAAGAAATTGGTTTCATGGAGTTGCGGCGGCAGCATTGCTCACATCTGTCGTGCTCACAGGTTGCTCTTCCTCTGAGGGTTCTTCCACAGGTTCGCCTACCACTGGCGGGGGAGAAGCTGGAGGCAAGAAAGAGCTAGGTTCCATTGCTTTTTATTCACCAGAGACACCTGATATGACCAAACAGATGGGACAAGCATTTGAAAAGCAAAACCCAGGTTCTTCTGTTAACGTGCAATACGCGGGTACCAACGTGCTCGTAAACCGCATGATCGCGGAAAAAGACAATCCGATGGCTGACCTCTGGTATGGCGGTGGTGGATTCCTGCCGTTCGAGTCTGCAAAGGATAAAGGCATTATCACTTCTTATACACCGGAAGCAATCAAGGATTGGCCAGAGGTACGCGATGGCATCAAAATCCGCGACAAGGATTGGAAATGGATCGGGGCAGAAGTATTCGTACTGGGCTTCGTCTACAACACAGACCTGGTGAAGCCAGAAGATCTGCCAAAAACATGGGATGATTTGCTCGATCCAAAATGGAAAGGCAAAATTCAAATGCCTAACCCGGCAGCATCGGGTACAGCTACCCTCTTGGTTCTGAGCCAACTGATGGAAAAAGGCGATGAAGCAGGTTGGGCATATTTCGAGAAACTGGTAGATCAGATGAGCGCAATTCCGGATTCTGGTTCCGCACCTACGAAAGCGGTTGCAAAAGGGGAAGCACTGATCGGTATTGGCTTTGACTTTATGGCGTATGAAAACAAAGCAAAAGGCGAAAAAGTAGACTTTATCGTTCCTGAAAAAACACCTATTATCGTAAACCCTGTATCTCTGGTAGAAGGCGGACCAAACCCAGACGGCGGAAAAGCACTCATCGATTACCTGCTCTCCAACGAAGGACAACAGACGCTGGCTGACTGGTACCACATTCCAATCTCCAAGGATGTTCAATCCAAGACTCCATTGACGCTGGAGAAAGTCATTCCTCACGCACAGGAGCTGGATGTGGATTGGGTTGTACAAAACTATGACCGCGTGCGTAACGAATGGCGTCAAAAATTCCAATAAACGGTCATGACCGTTTATTGGCAGACCGCTAGCGGTCACATTATGTTTAATGAAAAACGTCGAGACGTTTTTCACAGAAAAAGGGGGATCTTCCAATGGGATCGGTGAAGATTGAACACTTAAACAAACAATATAACGGAAACACCGCTTTGGAAGATGTCAGTCTGGAGATTCAAGAGGGCGAGTTCTTCGCCCTCCTGGGTCCATCCGGTTGCGGGAAAACGACCACGATGCGTTGCGTTGCCGGCTTTGAGACACCGACCTCCGGCAATATTTACATCGGGGATCGCAATGTAAACCAGATTCCGGCAAACCAGCGCAACTGCGGGATGGTTTTCCAAAGCTACGCCTTGTTTCCACATCTCAATGTATTTGAGAATGTTGCATACAGTTTGAATATTCGCCGTTTTTACGAGGGCGGTATGGGAACGAAGATCGCGACGCTGGCACATATGCTGAACAGAAGACTCGGCAAGGTGGACCGCGTTACAGAACAAAAAGTGCGCGATGCCCTCGACTTTGTAGAGTTGGGACATCTGGCTGATCGTCTGCCAGGTCAATTGTCCGGCGGTCAGCAACAACGCGTGGCCTTGGCTCGTGCCCTGGTGATGGAGCCTGCCGTTCTGTTGATGGATGAACCGCTCTCCAACCTGGATAAAAAGCTGCGCAACGTGATGCGCGTCACGATTCGCCAGATCCAGCAAAAAGTTGGGATCACGACGATTTTCGTAACACACGATCAGGAAGAAGCGATGAGCATGGCAGACCGGGTAGCGGTCATGCACGGCGGACGTCTGGTGCAGGTGGATACGCCGACTGCTCTGTACAGCAATCCGGGCACGAAGTTCGTCGCAGATTTCGTAGGGTCTTCCAATATTTATAATGGTTCAACTAAAGGGGTAAATGAATTTGGTGAAACCCTGATTCAGATCGGTGCAAATCAACAGCTTCGCTCCACGTACCCTACCAGCAAGAAGGACGTGGAAGTCATCATTAGACCTGAGAGCATTCGTCTGTTGACGGGTGATACAGCCGCAAGCGATGAGAACATTTTGGATGGAACGATTGAACTATCCACTTATCTGGGGCCGACGATCCGATATGATGTTAAGGTTGGCGAGTTGCGCTTTGAGGTTGATACGGTGTTTGAAGCGGGCAGTCCAATCCTGCCATCAGGAACAGTAGTGAAACTGCAAATTGATCCGAATCGCGTGGTGGCGCTATGATGAAACGCTTGGCATCCCAATTAAACGGTTTTACGGTTCTCAAGTGGCTTATTTATCTCTTTTTCTTTGTATTCTTGCTCGTTCCGCTATTCTCCATCCTGATTGTCAGCTTCACAGGACAGCCGGTGAATATTTTCGGCAGCTTTACCAGCGCCAAAATATTCAACTCGACGATGGAGAAGCTGTCGAATATGTCGCTGGAGGCGTACACCTCGATCTTTAGCGAGGGGAACAGCTACTTTGCAGCCCTGATCAACAGCTTGCAGCTGGGAACGGGCGTAGCTGTACTGGTTACGCTGATCGTATTGCCTATCGCTTACGCCTTCGCGCGTACGGCTATGCCGTTTAAGGCTTTCTTTGCAGCACTGTGCACGATTCCATTGATCATGCCTACCTTCATTTCGTCCCATGCCTTCATCCTGATGTTCGGGAAAACAGGCTGGGTGACGCAAATCTACCATAGCTTTGGCGGAGAAGGTGTGTTGTTTGATGTACAGTCCATGCTGGGGATTGTGCTGGTTCAAGTCTTTTTCTTTTTTCCGTATGCCTTGTGGCCGATGGTGGCAGCGTTCAAGATTTCGGATGCTACCTTGGAAGAGGCTTCGCAAAATCTGGGTGCGAGAAGCTGGTACACGTTTTTGCGCGTCACGCTGCCACTCGCCGTACCGGGCATTGTCTCCAGTATGCTCTTGATTTTCACGGTCAGCTTCTCCGATTTCGGTACGCCGATTATTTTGGCACCGAAGGATTTGAATCTGATCGTGGTGGAGTCCTACCGCGAGATTGCCGGATTCTTTAATTGGGCAGGTTCAGCGGTTCTCACTGTGATCATGCTGATCGTGGCTGCCTTCTTCTTCTGGCTGCAGCGCCTGGTGATCAAAGGAAGAGAATACGGAACCATCTCCGGAAAACCGACCAAGCAAAAGCTGAACGATCACAAAGGCACGATCACTGGCCTGACGATTTATACGTTTCTGATTATACTCATCCCGATGCTTGCACTGGGTTCGGTCTTTCTTTCCTCGATTGCGACGACATGGGGACACCAGGCCCTGCCAGACGGCTACACCCTGGATCACTACAAGACGATCTTCAGCATTTCCGGCAAAAACATCTGGAACAGTATGGTGCTGGCTGGCGGTACGCTGGTTCTGAGCGTGGTCATCTCTACATTCGTTTCCTACTTTGTCGTACGTCGCGGTTCGGGTGGACTTGATTTCGTTTCCTCCATTCCGTTGATCGTACCGGGGATTGCGCTCGGGATTGCGTTGATCCAAACCTTTAACACGATGCCTCTCCATTTGACAGGTACGGCATTGCTCTTGATCATCGCGTATACGATTCGCAGGATGCCATACATGATTCGTTCGACGATGAGCTCGATGATGGCGATCCGCAAAGACATTGAAGAAGCGGCAGTCAGCTTGGGTGCATCGAATCTCGTGGCTGCGATTACGGTCATCGGACCATTGATGCTGCCGGGAATTGCGGCGGGAGCGATTCTGGTTTTTGTCACGGTCATTAAAGAAACCAGTATCTCGATTCTTCTCGCACCAACAGATTGGGCACCAATGAGCTTGGCCGTATTCCAAAACCTGCTGCGCGGTGAATATTATACAGCGTGTGCGATGGCGATCTTGATTATCGTGATTGTTATCATTCTCCAGTCACTGGCGAAGAAAATCACGAAGGATCAGCTTTATTAATGGGATGACGGAACAGGAATGACAGGAGTGAGTCAGACATGAAGGGATTTATTTTTGATCTGGACGGTACCGTCTACCTGGGTGACCAGTTGATCGACGGTGCAGTGGAAGCCATACAAGCCTTGCGCGACAGAGGGGATAAAGTCGTTTTTCTCTCCAACAAGCCGATTGCAACCAGACAGTCGTACGCACATAAATTGACGAAGATGGGAATTCCGACTGGCATAGAGGATGTCCTGAATTCATCGCTGATCGTTGCACGTTATTTGCAAAAGGTTTGCCAGCTGGGAGACAAGGTTCTGGTGGTTGGGGAAGAACCGATTCGGGATGAATTGCGCGAGCACGGCATCACGATGAGCGAGAATCCGCTGGAAGTGAAATACGTCGTCCTATCCTGGGACCGCCATTTTACGTATGACCGACTCAATGACTTGTATCAGGCCGCTATCCGTGGAGCTGTCGTGATTGCCTCCAATCCAGATCGCACCTGCCCGTTGGAGGATGGAACGATACCGGATACGGGTGCTTTGATCGGTGCTTTGGAAGGGGCGACGGGTGCCCCGATCGATCTGGTTGTCGGCAAACCTTCTCCGATCGCGGCTGAAGCGGCTGTACAACATCTGGGTCTGGATTATTCCGCTTGCTATATGGTCGGAGATCGTCTGGAAACAGACATCAAAATGGGGAATGACACCGGAATGAACTCCGTCCTGGTACTGACGGGAATCAGCACGCGCGATATGGCGAGAACCAGCGAGCATAGTCCACGCTATATTTTGAATAGCATTAAAGAAATCGTTAACCTGTAATCAGCCATGCTATAATGGGGATGAATTCCAGTGTAATGGAGGTTAACGGAATGTACCCGATTGTTGATCTGGTTGATTGCCAGACAATTGCCGCAGTTCAGGACGAACAGCATTTGGAGATTGCGATCCAAAGCGAGGCGAACATCATTTTTCTGCTCACTGGTTCCATTTTCAACATCAAGGAACTGGTGGATCGAGTGAGGGCCGTCGGTAAACACGTATTTTTGCATATGGAGTTTATTGAAGGGATTGCAGCAGATAAAAGCGGTGTGGCTTACGTCGCCAAAAATATCGCACCTACGGGAATCATCTCGACGCGCAGCAACCTGATCCGGGTGGCGAAAGAGATGAACCTGATGGCGATTCAGCGTATCTTTCTGATCGATCGCAATGCTGTGATCAAAGGAATAAAGGTGATCGAACAGTCCCTACCCGATGCGGTCGAGGTGATGCCAGGTGTGATGCCCCGTGTCATCCAGGAGATGACGAACCTGACACCGCTGCCGATCATTGCTGGCGGATTGATCGATACCAAAAAAGAGATTAACGACGCTTTAGCCGCCGGAGCACTGGCTGTCTCTGTCGGAACAACTGAATTGTGGTTTTAGTTCCATAGCATTTTCAATAGGGAAGAGAACAGGAGAACCCCCTATGGAGAAGCTGCAACTTGTATGTGATCAAGTTGCTCTTTTCCATGGGGGTTTTTTCTATTTCGGTAAAGAACCAGCATGTGCTGGAAGAGAGGGAGAGCGGAGATGGACACACATTTTTCTGCACATAATCGGACTGCTGTCCTCACCAGAATGGCAGAGAAGGAGTTGGACCTGCTCGTCATTGGCGGAGGTATTACAGGTGCGGGAATCGCATTGGATGCAAGCCAACGGGGGATTCGAGTCGGGCTCTTGGAAAAAAGCGACTTCGGATCGGGCACCAGCAGCCGTTCGACGAAGCTGATTCACGGCGGGCTTCGATATTTGAAGCAAGGGGATGTCAAGCTAGTACAGGAGGTTGGCCGTGAACGCGCGATTCTGTACAAAAACGCCCCACATCTGGTCATTGCTGCACCGATGCTTTTACCCATTTACAAAGGCGGAACGTATGGATACCTGGCCTCTTCGGTGGGGCTGTACGTCTATGATTGGCTGGCAGGCGTAGAGCGAAAAGAACGGCGCAAAATGTTGAGCAGAGAAGAAACCTTGCGCCTTGAGCCTTTGCTGAAAAAGGAAGGCTTGAAGGGTGCCGGATTTTATTACGAGTATCGGACAGATGATGCCCGACTTACGCTGGACATCATGAAGACAGCATGGAGCAAGGGAGCAAACATCGTCAACTACGCAAATATGACCGAATTTATTTATCGCAACGGCAAAGCTGTCGGTGTCAAGGTAACCGATCGCCACACGGGTGAGAGCTACGACATCTACGCGAAAAAAATCGTCAACGCTACGGGCCCTTGGGTGGATGGGGTGCGCAAGCTGGATAACTCGCTGAAAGGAAAGCGTCTCTATCTGACAAAGGGCGTGCATCTCGTCGTGGAAAAAGAGAAGCTGCCTGTGACGCAATCCGCTTATTTCGATACGCCGGATGGCCGTATGGTGTTCGTCATTCCTCGTGGCAAGATCACTTACGTAGGGACGACCGACACCAGCTACAAGCAGGAGATTGATCAGCCTCGCACCACAAAGGAAGATCGCAATTATTTGCTTCGTGCAGTAAATGCCATGTTCCCGGACGTGAAGCTCGAAGAAAAAGATGTCGTTTCGCACTGGGCAGGACTTCGCCCGCTGATTTACGAGGAAGGCAAGGGACCGTCCGAGCTGTCTCGCAAAGACGAGATCTTCATCTCGGATTCCGGGTTAATCACGATTGCAGGCGGAAAGCTGACCGGATTCCGCAAGATGGCGGAAAAAGTCGTGGATTTGGTCGCGGAGGATCTGTCTAAAGCGCAAGGCCGTCCATTTGGTACTTGCAAGACGGATCAGGTCGTGGTCAGCGGTGGAGAGCGCTTGGGTCATACCGATTATGAGGCGTGCAAACAGGAATTGCTGGAAACCGGCGTCTCCAAGGGTGTGGATGCTTCCACCGCACAGGAGTGGATCGATACCTATGGGACCAATACCCAGCATATCTACAATCGTCTGGAAGCGGTTCGAGAAAAAGGTCAGAAGCTAAATGAAGAGCAGCTTCTCCGAGCGCAGCTGTCTTATGCCATCGAAGAGGAAATGACCACGACAGCAGTCGATTTTCTGCGACTGCGTACGGGATGGACGTATTTCCAGGTCAAGAAAGCTGAAGCCAAGGCAGATGCGGTGGTTCGCCTGATGGGCGAGAAGCTGGGCTGGAGCGAAGCGGATCGGGAAAGAGAACGAGCTGCCATCGATCATCTGCTGGATACGATCTACAATCTTCCACAAAATGAGGATGAGATCGCTCCTTCGTCCCATCCACACACAACCAGAAAAGCGCAGTAGGCTACGTGGAGAAAAAGGTCCCTGTATTAGCTCAGTTTCTTTTTCTCCCTATTATTTCTCACCTGACATGGAGGGTAGGGTATGCGGCATACTGTTGGAACCAAATTGTTTGCAGGTTTTTTATGCATGCTGATCCTGATGGCCGGATTAGGCTGGCTAGGGCTGCGCACGGAGAATCAAATCAACAGCAAGGCGGAAGAGATCAACGAAAACTGGCTCCCCAAGACGACGGCTATCATGACAGTGAAATACTTGACCAAGCATTTCTTTGCCTTACAGCTTCAATACGTGGGCACCAACGATGAAAGAAAACAAATCTTTTTTCATGAGCAAGCACAAGAGACGATGGAGCAGATCCAGGAACAGTTTTCGCGCTACGAGCAGCTGCAGCTGAGCAGTGAGGAAGAGAAGTTTTTCCATTCTTTGAAATCCTCCTGGGCCAACTACCAAGCGGCGTATCAGAGCATGGTAGAGCAGAATGGGGGAATATCGCTTCAGGATTTGCAGCGCGAAGCAGACACCATGTTTCAGGTGATGGAGGGGTATTTGACCAACCTGGTGCGCTTGAGTGAGGAGGGTGCAGCGGCTGCCACGGCCCAAGCAGCTTCCGTGCATGAAACGGGAAGAATGGAAACCATGATCAGTATGGGAGTAGCTCTGCTGATCAGCCTGCTGCTTTCCATCCTGCTGACTCGGCACATCCGTACCCCGCTGCTTCAGGTCGTGCAGGCAGTGAAGCTGGTGACAGCAGGACAAATCGGACACGGGCAGCTCCATATCAAAAACAGGGACGAGATTGGCGAACTCGCGAAGCATGTCGATGAAATGCGAAACAAGCTGCGAGAATTCACTGCGCAAGTGAATGAAACGGCGCACCATGTCACCCGGTCCTCGGTAGAGTTGAGTGGTCATGCAGGGGAGACCCTATCAGCAAGCAACGAGATCGCCTCTTCGCTCCAGGAAATTTCTGCGGGTACGGATGCTACAGTGGCCAGCGCAGAAGAGAGCGCCAGGGCGATGGAAGAGATGGCCATTGGCATTCAGCGTGTCGCCGAATCTACTGCTACACTTGCAGAGGCTTCTCTGCTGGCCGAGCAGGAAGCCCAACACGGGATTCATTCGCTGGTAAAAGCAACAGCCCAGATGGAGGCGATCACCGTAGCGATGGACGAGTCTACGACGGCAATTCAGCAGCTAGGTGAAAGCTCACAGCAGATTCAGCAAATCGTAGAGATGATTACCCAGATCGCATCCCAGACCAATCTGCTTGCACTCAATGCCGCCATTGAGGCAGCGCGTGCTGGCGAACAGGGCAGAGGCTTCTCTGTCGTAGCGGAGGAAGTACGGGAGCTGGCGGAACGTTCGAACCAATTTGCCAAGCAGATCGCAGTGTTGATCGGGAACGTACAGGAAGAGTCCTCACAGGCGGTAGAATCTATGAAGAAGATGTCCCAAGATGTGTACGACGGTGCAGCAGTCGTCAAGTCAGCCGAGTCTGCATTCGATCAGATCACACGGGGAATGGGGCAAATCACCAGTCAGGTACAGGAGGTCTCCGCGATCACGGAGGAGATGTCCGCAAGCGTCGAGCAGCTATCGGCTTCCGCAGCGCAGACTGCTTACGTGGTCAAAGGAGCAGCGGAGCAGACGCACAAGATCGTGGCCGCGACACAGACGCAGGTGCGTGCCAGCGAGGAAGTGACGGCGTCAACGCTGTCGCTGGAGAAGCGGGCGGAGGATTTGAAGCAGGCAGTGGGATGGTTTCGGTGACAGTAGAGGATAAAGTGAAAGCATATGATTACAGTCTGGAACGAGAATTGTGTTCCGGACTGTTTTTTTATAGGGGAAATCAGAGATGAAATGTATGTGAAGCAGAAAAATGTCGAATCTTGAGAGTTACAGGTGTTATCATTCGGAAAATAGGGTATATTGGAAATATGTAGGAGAAATTACCTAATTCTATTAAAAAAAATCCAAATAGAGAGGTGAAAAGATGTCTATTGATCAGATTGAATCAGTAGTTCGTATCCGGTTTCCCTTGACGGGCGCTATCGATGTGCCACTCGATCATGCTGAAGCGTTATATGGAGCTTTATCGAGAATTTGCCCGTATGTACATGCCTCAGCCGAAGTGCGCATTTCTCCTGTAAAAGGGATGTATACAACACAGAAACGATTGGTTCTCGCCGATCAAGGAAGCTTCTATATTCAGGCAACTGCTTACTCTATTCCTCATCTTCTTCGTTTGGCAGGTAAATCTATTAGGATCGGACAAAATCGCCTGTACATCGGGATCCCTACCATTCATTCACTTACTCCTGCTTCCAATCTTCTGGCCAGAGTGGTCGTTGTAAAAGGAAAACAGACGGAAGAAGAGATGCACTCCTATCTGCGAAAAGAAATCAGTACCCGTTTTGGAGCCATTCTACAACACGAATACAACCTGCATATCCTCAGAAGGCGCGTACTCAAGTTGCACGGCAAGCTGATTTACGGTTTTGGCGTCGCTATAACCGATATTTGCGACGACAAACTGTCTTTGCAGATACAGGCAATTCCCATTGGTTCACGCATGAAGTACGGATGTAGCTTCTTTATGCCCGGGGAGTGGACGAGGAGTCAGAGGGATACCGACGCTTCCTTGCATGTGGTGGATTCAATTGAAGCGTAATCGTTTGATGGCAAAGGGATCCGGTGCTGATACCTCATCGCTTGAGAACGCTGCACATTTACTCATCGTGCATGCTGCCAACGTTTCGCGTGCATGTGTCAAGTTGGCGGATTGTGTAGGCGAGAGGGCTTTTCACAACATGGGGATGGCAGTAGACACTGTTCAGTTGCGAAAACATCTAGAGTGGTTTGGATGGCTGCATGATCTGGGAAAAGCGAATAGCCATTTCCAGAGTATCCTCATCCATTCAGGCCATCCAACTACTGTCCAAATGTTAAGGCATGAAGCAGTTTCAGGCATCCTAATGAACCTGGAACCGAATTTGTGCAAGTGGCTGCATTTGTTTCCAGATGACACTCGATACCTGTTATTGAGCGCTGTTGTTGGACACCATATCAAATTTGACAGAGGAGTAACAGCCAGACCTTCTACAGAAATGCAAGTACTGACGTCAAATCCTGAATGGTTGGAGATCTTGCAGGAAATCAGCAGTCATTTCCAGCTACCCGATCCGGTACCATCCAGTCAAAATCTTGTCATGTCATTTACCAAGCGCGACTTGGCTCTTAGAGCAGCAGACGAATTGACCAAACTGCAAAGAGAACTGGAAAAATGGGCCCTGAAATTTAGAACGAACAACGATGTAAAGAAACGCTTGGCTCTGACCAAAACGTTGGGCATCGCCGGAGATGTCGTGGCCAGTGCACTTGGAGAATTAGGACAGTCTGCTGATGAGATAGAGGAATACATTGATGATCATCTGGTTGGAACAGGATTGACGCAGACAGATCTGGACGAATTGCTTGAGAAAAGCATGAGATCTCATGGAAAAGCGATCTCATTGAGGTCGTTTCAAAAGGAAGCCGCCACGTCTACGAGTACTGTAACACTGATCGAAGCGGGATGTGGTTCAGGTAAAAGTCTGGCTGCCTATCTGTGGGCAAAGTCCTGGTGCCGTAGTCATCCGGGTAGATTGTTCTTCTGTATGCCGACGATGGGTACAGCGACGGAACAGTATCTGGATTATGCGTTGCACGGAGATGTAGGGGCGAAGCTAATACATTCCAAAGCAAATGTCGATTTGGAGCGAATCCGAACACTGTTAGCCGATCAGGTAGAGGAAGATGGGCTGGATGCATCCGAAAGATTTCACAAACAACAGGATGTCGTCGAATCGTTGGCGATTTGGAGCACTCCTCTGGTCGTCTGTACGGTAGATACGGTATTAGGGTTGTTAGTTAACTCCAGACGTGCACTCTATAGTTTTCCAGCTATAATGAACGGACTGTTCGTTATAGATGAAATTCACGCCTTGGACGAGCGTATGTTCAAACTTCTACTTGCTTTTTTGAAATACTTCCCGAATCTTCCTGTACTCCTTATGACCGCTTCCCTGCCTGATTGGAAAAAACAATTACTCTATCAGGTAAGAAATGATCTACATGTGATCAGCGGCCCTCAAGAACTGGAAGAATTACAGAGATACCAGTTGGTTCAAGATGTGCAATCAGAGGAAGTGCAGTCTTGGATCAGACAAACGCTCGCTGACGGGGGCAAGGTGTTATGGGTACGCAATCAGGTGGAATGGGCGATGGAAACCTATCGGGAGTGCCAGAAATTATTCCCGGAGTGTGATGTCGAGGTGTATCACTCCCGCTTTCGTTACAAGGATCGAAGTGAACGCCATCGCAAGGTCATCGATCAGTTCAAGGAACACAACAAGCCCATAATTCTGGTCGCCACCCAAGTGGCGGAGATGTCTCTGGATCTATCGGCGGATTTGCTGATATCCGATATTGCGCCTATACCAGCTTTGATCCAGCGGCTGGGACGTGTGAACAGAAGAGCAACTCCTGACCAGACTGTACTTCCCAAACCAGCACTGATTCTCCCGCTGGAAGGAAACAACTGCAACCCGTACAAGGAGGAGGAGCTGAAGTGTGCGCAGGCGTGGATTGCATCCCTGATTCAATTAAATCGGACTATATCTCAAAAAGATTTGAAAGAAATCTCAGCCATGCATGAACAGGAAAGGAAGATTTCACTAACGGAAGTGGAACAAATTGCGAACTTTTTTTCTGGTATGTGGGAAACGAGTCCCCATTCATTACGCGAGCCTGGGTATACCGTGCCAGTACTTCTCGAATCGGACGTATTCGCATATCGCAGGGAAAATGGGAAAGAACCGCACCGGGACTGGATCCGGGAACATGAGATTCAGATGCCGATTCGGAAAGAAATATTTCTGTGGCAAAAAGTACGCGGCATACCTGTGGCTCCAACCGGGGCTATCCAGTATAACTTCGACGTAATGACCAGTAGGGGGGAGGGAGCGACGTGGAGTATCAACTAATGTATCGTCTCCAAGACAAGGGATACACCGTGTATCATCGTGCAGCATTAGGCGGTCTGGCAGCGACGATTCACGCCTGGCAAACCAATCGATCTGATATTGCTCCACTTGATCTTAAGTACGAATATGACGAACAGAGCGTATCTATCGGCTGGGGAGAGGAAGTGTCCGACAAAGAGGCAATCATGCGCCTGCTGGCGGCTTCTTTTCGCTTGACGAGCAACAAGTTGATTGATCTTCCAGGTCTGGGGCTGGAGGATAATCAGGATGGGCTGCGGGTCGCGATTCACAACGGAATCACCGGAAGTTTTTTACAACATAACAAAATGAGGCCAGGAGAGAAGGAAAACAGAACCGTCAATGTCGCGATGGAGGAAGATGACGTTCAAATGGTTTCCTACAAAGGACTTTATAGCTATGCGCATCAAACAGCGCAGGGGACAGATTTATTTACGAAAAAAGGGGGACTGTCCAAGATAGCCACTATTCCCCAATCGTTGATTCCCGGTTCGACAGCTGGCTCTGGTGATCTGCAGGCATCGTGGAAAGAAGTATATTTACTGCTGTATCTCATAGTGGGAAGCCCGATCTATCTGTTGCGTCCGCGAATACAGCAAGAAAAATTACAGACAGCGATTATTGTTCCTTATGTGACTAATCTGATCGATTATACATTTACGATCAAACAGTTCGCTCGGTCGCCACAAAAAGCGAGACATTATGCCGATTATGACCGGCGAATTGTAGGTGGTGCACAGGAGGCGGGGATTCGCTTTGTAACGGAATTGTCACTGGAGCAAACGCTCAACTCCGAATGGGGTGGTGTAGGTGGATGTATGGTTGTAACGATGGGAAAGGTCTCTTGGGACAATAATCAGATCAACAGAAGCTCTACCTACCATATCGGCACGAATTACGAAGAGATTGACATTTATTTGGCTGCCTACCAATCCGCACTGGGTGGAGTCACCAAGCTGAAAACGAAAAAGGAGGGTATCTTCGCGATTCCTTCATCCTCGGTTCCTGCTCTAGTAGCTTCCAATCTGGCCAGTGAGCGTCACTGGTGTGCTGGGTTGCTGGATTTGGTTAAGGAACAGAAGGATTTTCGGAAATTGCTACCCCTGAAAGGAGGATTTCAAGCGATGAAAGAAGCGATTCGCAACAAGCAAGATCGCATTATCATTGAGGCATTTCATGAGGCGTGGAGACGAACGATGGGACAGATGGGTGAGCGTGCACGGCGTGAAGGACTGGATTTTACTAGACAACTGGAGGTAGAACAAGAAAAAATTCGCAACACCATTTTACGACTAAAGACTTCAGACTCACTGGCAAACTGGTTTTTGCGTTTTTGCGCATCCGCAACAGGTGGAGGGACCTTGTCCAGTTTTCAGACAAATATGAAAGAAATTCATGCCTTTATAACAGACGCTCGCAATTATGAACGTTTTCAAAACCTGTGCCTTTTTGCCCTGCTCAGTTATACAAAAGATGAAGCAAATCAAGCTCAAGAAGAGGAGAGATAAAAAATGGCAACTCATTACTTGTATGGAACGATATTGACCGGAGAGGGTGTTGCAGCCAATAACCGCGGTGACAATATAGGGAATACGACTACGCTGCAAAAAGTATTTCATCAGGATGATCTGCACACGAGTGTGTCAGCGGAAGCGATTCGGTTTGCGATTCGTTATCGGTTTCAGCTTGAAGGCTTGCCTGTGAATCGAAGCTATGATTCCAGCCTGGGAAAACTGTTATATGAAAACGAAAAACGAACCTATTGGAATGGTACAGGAACTCCTTTCATCGATGATGATTTGATGGGATTCATGGATGCGGCAGCAGCAAAAGCAGACCGTGAAGAAGAAGAGAGTAGTGACACGAAAAGTAAGACCAAAGGCAAGGGAAAGACAACACGTCGCCAAAGTCCCTTGGCGATCGGACGAGCTGTGTCTCTTAGACCGTATCGTGGAGAAATCACTTTTAACGCAGTGAGCGGAGAAAAGGAGAAAGGAAAGCTGTCCTTGTACAATGCTGAGATGCACACGACTGAGTATCAATATACATTCGGCTTAAATCTCGGAGATGTATTGAACAAGGAAAACATTTCGCATTTTCTGGATGCAATTGTGGATATGCCAGCCGTTGCAGGGAACCACGCCCGTTTTGCCTACGATTTTTCTCCGGCTTCACTTGTGCTTCGTGTTAGCAGTGCCCATTCTTCCAAAATTCATAACTGTTTTGAGCATAATGAAGATACACGTTCCTATACGGTTGAAAAGCTGATTCGTCGTGTAGAAAGCGGAGACATTGCGCCAAACGAGCTGATCGTCGGTGGTGAAATAGCAGAACGTGAGGAAGGAAAACAGTTGCAAACACTTGGTGTAGAAGTATTCGGGGGGACTCGGGCTGCAGCAGATGAAGCGAGACGACGTATTGTCCGTTTAGATCAAGCCTATTCCGTACTTGAGCGATAGGAACGAGGGGATTATAGTGTTAGCCATTTACATCGATGTTCCATATGCCAGTTTTCGCAAGTCTTTTGCCCGTTCCTATGCCGAGACGTATTTGTTGCCACCACCAGCTACTGTGTACGGTATGTTACTCTCGTTGGTCGGAGAAAAGCTACGCAGTGCCCATGAAGGTGTCAAGCTGGCTTTTGCTTATCGTAGAATCCCACAGGTAGCAGTAACGCTTCGCAAATTAAGTCGGTATAAATACGGGGAAGCGAAGAAACAGGAAACTCTTGGAAGTAAGCCGGATTTTGTAGAAACGGTTTGTGGAATAGAGTTAGTATGCTGGGTCGATTCCTCTGAGGAGTATGGTACGCACGAAGAGACGTTACAAGCCAGATTGGAAGAAGCTATTCATCGTCCTGAAACGGTTTCGCGGTATGGTGTTCTCAGTCTCGGACTAAGCGATGACATGGTGAATGAAGTGAGAGTGTGTCGATCATTAGAGGGCAAATGGCATCGCCTACTTCCTAAAGCAGATGGAGAAATGGAACTGCCAGTATGGGTGGATCATGTCGGAAGTGCCAAGACCAGGTGGCAAAGATTTCAGTTAGACGAGCACTCTGCAGAGCTGAACGAGCTGCCAGGCAGCACTGATTGGGAATGGGTACAAATTGTATCACCATAAGAACTACCATAATTTTTGATTGACAGGATGTTTGCTACACCCCGAAACAGGCGAAACTAGTACAAATGTTTCATCTATTGGTAAAAGGGGTGTAGGAGATGCAGGAGATTTCCCGAATTCAGGAAAAAGAGCCGCTGATCCGCGTCATGGCATTGCATGCTTTGGAATATTGCGAGAGACTTTTTTATCTGGAAGAAGTAGAGGAGATACGGGTAGCAGATGCTCGCGTCTACGATGGCAGAAGATTTCATGAGCTAGTGCCGGAGTATTCAGAGATAGAACGATTTGTTCTGGAAGATGAAGAACTCGGTATTATGGGCAAAATCGATTGTGTTCGTTCCAAAAAGGGAGAATGGATTCCGTTCGAGTACAAAAAAGGGAGAGCCCGCAAGGAAAGTGACGGTACTCCTGGTGCCTGGCCTTCCGATATCTTGCAGCTTGCCGCTTACGCCCTACTCCTAGAAAAGCATCACAAG
Source organism: Brevibacillus invocatus (assembly GCF_003710915.1). Classification (GTDB taxonomy): domain Bacteria; phylum Bacillota; class Bacilli; order Brevibacillales; family Brevibacillaceae; genus Brevibacillus; species Brevibacillus invocatus. The sequence goes on from NZ_RHHR01000036.1 coordinate 68,441, forward strand.
CAATCCATCAGGGAAGGTCGTATCTACTACGGAACAGACCGAAGGACAGTTCAAGTACCCATTACACAGAGAGAACGAGACTGGGTACGCGATACGGTGGATCGGGCACGACAGTTGCGTGCAACACCGCTGAGACCGGATATCACTTCCAACGAGCGCCTTTGTAACCGTTGTTCACTGGCACCTGTCTGCCTGCCGGAAGAAGAGAGATTACTCATTTCTCCAGAGCGTGAAACGTTGCGTCTGTTCCCAGAGGATAAGGAGACCAGAGACGTACATGTTACTTCACCTGGATCTACAGTTCGAAAAAGCGGTGAAACGATTGTGGTAGAGACGAGAGATGGAAACAAAAGCAGCATACCCCTTGCCGAGGTCGGATCGTTGACGTTGCATGGCCCCTCACAGATCACAACCCAAACCTTGCATCTGTGTGCACAGAGAGGTGTCGCCGTTCATTGGATGACAGGGGGAGGCAAGTATATGGGGAGCCTGGCAAACGCAGCTGGCGGCGTGCAAAGACGGTTGAGACAATATAAGGGTTTGACCGATCCGGTATTACCCCATAGATTATCCGTTGCGTTGGTGTCCGCAAAGATAGAGAGTCAATTACGGTATATGCTGCGCATGTCTCGGGGCACCGAATCTCGTGTAATGTTGGAAGAAGACCTGCAGATGATCAAGACGATGCTGCGCAAAAGTCATCAAGCAAAAAGTAACGAGGAATTGCTTGGCTATGAGGGGAATGCCGCCCGTGCCTACTTTTCATGCCTGCGTTCCCTGACGCAAGATGATGTATCATCCGGCATGTCCTTTGTCCATCGGAGCAGACGACCGCCGAAAGACCCTGCGAACGTTCTGCTCTCCTTTCTTTATTCCATGCTGTATCGGGATTGTGTTCAGGCCATACTGACTGTTGGTCTGGATCCTACTATTGGCTTCTATCATCAGCCTCGTTCTTCTGCATACCCACTAGCCTTGGATCTGATGGAATTATTCCGGGTAGCATTGAGCGATATGGTCGTGCTTGGCTCCATTCATCGTGGGCAGTGGGATGTTGATACTGATTTTGAGATCGCCGGAGAGCATGTATGGCTGAATGAGACAGGAAGAAAAAAAGCGATCGCTCTCTATGAAAGACGCAAACAGGACAAATGGAAGCACCCTGTTATTGGATACTCCCTTTCCTATGCGCGACTATTGGAATTAGAGGTAAGATTACTAGAAAAAGAATGGTCCGGTCACCCTGGCTTATTTGCACTTAATCGATTGCGATAAGGGGGTGGAAGGGTATGCCAAAACGTCAAGTATATCTCATTTGTTATGATATCGCTGATGCGAAAAGATGGCGTAAGTGTCACAAGCTCGTTAAAGGGTATGGTGAGCGTGTTCAATACTCTGTATTTAAATGTCATTTAACTGATAAACAGTTAGCAGAAATGCGTTGGAAACTGGTTAAATTATTGGAAGAGGAAGATCGATTGCTGATTGCTCCGATACTTCCGGAAGCATTGAAAGATGTGTTTGTCTTTAATATGAATGAGAAATGGGAAGTAGAGAAAGAGCGGTTTCTATTGTTTTAGGCTGCTATGGATAATTCAAGCATCAGGTACCTTCTTTTCTAAATAACCTCTCAAATGAGCAGAGTCCTTTGCCTGGCAAGGGTTTCATCGCTTTATGTGGTCGGATAGATGCTTGAATCTAAAAGAGTGTTGATTTATCAATAGGTTTACGATTGGTTTGGGACAATAGAGGAGATTTAAAGGATTGAGCAAGCATATACTTCGGAGTGCTTGAATCTGATCGTAAAGAATGCGATTATAGTAATGGTTTTAGGGGGGTGCTCTGAAATTAGCTGTGATGCTGAAAAGCGTTGAGCACTGGAAAGCATGGAAATGGACGGTACGTCTGGTGTCTGAAATTAGCTGTGATGCTGAAAAGCGTTGAGCACTTATAAACATTTTCCACTTCTTCATACTTTTCCATTCTGAAATTAGCTGTGATGCTGAAAAGCGTTGAGCACAAATCAACCTTCTCTTTGCTGTAATCCAGTTTAGTTCTGAAATTAGCTGTGATGCTGAAAAGCGTTGAGCACACCTAACCATGAATTGACGGCTTGTTGAACGTCTTTTTTCTGAAATTAGCTGTGATGCTGAAAAGCGTTGAGCACCAAGAATACCGCGTGACGTCGCCCTTCGGATGGCGTACTGAAATTAGCTGTGATGCTGAAAAGCGTTGAGCACCCGATCATTACCGTAATGATCAAATTCCAGGTTTGCCTGAAATTAGCTGTGATGCTGAAAAGCGTTGAGCACGCCTTTTTTTATTAGAAGGTAATCAGCACGATGTGCTGAAATTAGCTGTGATGCTGAAAAGCGTTGAGCACCTGGGGAGGAAAAGAACCTCTTCTCATTGGCTTCCACTGAAATTAGCTGTGATGCTGAAAAGCGTTGAGCACAAGCAATTGAGAGATTCAGCTTATAAAGGCTGGTCTGAAATTAGCTGTGATGCTGAAAAGCGTTGAGCACACGATTCTATTTTTGTCTTCTAATGCAAGATTCTCTGAAATTAGCTGTGATGCTGAAAAGCGTTGAGCACTCCTTTATCCGCAACGGTACCCGAATCGAGATTTCTGAAATTAGCTGTGATGCTGAAAAGCGTTGAGCACACTTTGATTGTTTTAGCGTTGTTGAGTGTCCAGTCCTGAAATTAGCTGTGATGCTGAAAAGCGTTGAGCACATCCCGATCACGTACCGCTTTTAAGTAATCCTTCTCCTGAAATTAGCTGTGATGCTGAAAAGCGTTGAGCACCTTGGAGCAAAGGCAAACTGTCCAAATCGGCGAACATCCTGAAATTAGCTGTGATGCTGAAAAGCGTTGAGCACGTTCGCTTGCCCTCTTCTCCTTCCGTCGCTCGTACTGAAATTAGCTGTGATGCTGAAAAGCGTTGAGCACTAGGTACTCATGGTCATTGGTTGTCCCGAAAAAGATCCTGAAATTAGCTGTGATGCTGAAAAGCGTTGAGCACTCCAGTAAGGGGAGCTGAGATAGCATGCATTCAAATTTACTGAAATTAGCTGTGATGCTGAAAAGCGTTGAGCACAATATGAAATTGTTAATCAAGCCTTCAGACATTGTCTGAAATTAGCTGTGATGCTGAAAAGCGTTGAGCACTCTTTGTCCCTTCCCGTTATCGACATGTTTCCGTCTGAAATTAGCTGTGATGCTGAAAAGCGTTGAGCACGTTAAAATGATTCGCTTGTCATGGCAAAAGATCGTGATGCCTGAAATTAGCTGTGATGCTGAAAAGCGTTGAGCACAACTTACATGAATGCACCTAAAGCACCTTTGGCAAGAACTGAAATTAGCTGTGATGCTGAAAAGCGTTGAGCACAGGACGAAAAGAATCACCCTTACTATTTTGGCGGCACTGAAATTAGCTGTGATGCTGAAAAGCGTTGAGCACAAAATAAAGAGTATCCGAGTGGAAAGGTGTATCAAACTGAAATTAGCTGTGATGCTGAAAAGCGTTGAGCACTTGAGTTTCGTCTTCCTTGATCAAGTCGATCATGTTACTGAAATTAGCTGTGATGCTGAAAAGCGTTGAGCACGTGATGGTAATGTGCCATAATCATATACGCTAAATAGTCTGAAATTAGCTGTGATGCTGAAAAGCGTTGAGCACTATTGAAATCTGTTCACCATTCACACCTCCCCCAATCTGAAATTAGCTGTGATGCTGAAAAGCGTTGAGCACTTATGAGCCGCAATCGATCCAGTCTGGTCGCTGGTCCTGAAATTAGCTGTGATGCTGAAAAGCGTTGAGCACTAAAAAGTATCGATCGACAGCGACCTCTCCTCCCCTGAAATTAGCTGTGATGCTGAAAAGCGTTGAGCACATGATTTCTTTGATCTCTTGCTCGTCATCATCGGAACTGAAATTAGCTGTGATGCTGAAAAGCGTTGAGCACTAGCTTCTAAAGGTGCGATTCTTATGTTGACAAGAGCCTGAAATTAGCTGTGATGCTGAAAAGCGTTGAGCACTTACTCTCCCCCGTGTTTTGATGCCCCAATCTTAACTGAAATTAGCTGTGATGCTGAAAAGCGTTGAGCACATCTAGCAGGGTCGTAGGCGAGAGCAAATTTATCCTGAAATTAGCTGTGATGCTGAAAAGCGTTGAGCACTGGAGGCATTCATCGATTTTTGCAAACTGGTGAAACACTGAAATTAGCTGTGATGCTGAAAAGCGTTGAGCACATCGTTGCGGCCGTAAGAAAGGGCAAGCTGCAAGCCTGAAATTAGCTGTGATGCTGAAAAGCGTTGAGCACATGATATAGTGCCTAACCGTCTCCTTGGCCTCCTGGCTGAAATTAGCTGTGATGCTGAAAAGCGTTGAGCACGTAATGGTAAGAAGCATACTCGTTTGAGTGAGTATAGGTCTGAAATTAGCTGTGATGCTGAAAAGCGTTGAGCACCCGCTTTTTCCAAGAATAAATGTTGGAGTGAGGGTCTGAAATTAGCTGTGATGCTGAAAAGCGTTGAGCACGATCTCAAGTCTTTTCCGCTGATTCGTCTGGGGCGCAGCCTGAAATTAGCTGTGATGCTGAAAAGCGTTGAGCACATGTAACCCGGGCCGCCATCTGCGGAAGCTGCGGCACTGAAATTAGCTGTGATGCTGAAAAGCGTTGAGCACAAATTGGATCATTTCATGGTGCTAATGGCCGCACAAATCACTGAAATTAGCTGTGATGCTGAAAAGCGTTGAGCACTGGAGGGGTGCTGGAAGCTTCTGAATGCTTTAAATGATCTGAAATTAGCTGTGATGCTGAAAAGCGTTGAGCACTGCTTCTGGAAATCGTGTCATCAGCGTTGATGGGAGGCTGAAATTAGCTGTGATGCTGAAAAGCGTTGAGCACCAGAATCTTTGATTTAGCGATGTATGCCATTGTTCATGCCTCTGAAATTAGCTGTGATGCTGAAAAGCGTTGAGCACTGAGCGGATCGATTGCGCTAATTTCATTTTTTGTTTCTGAAATTAGCTGTGATGCTGAAAAGCGTTGAGCACTGAACGAGGGCAATCGTTCCTGTTCCAATACCTTCTGACGGCTGAAATTAGCTGTGATGCTGAAAAGCGTTGAGCACGAAAACAACGTATTATGAAAGCACTGATTGGATATGTAGCTGAAATTAGCTGTGATGCTGAAAAGCGTTGAGCACCGTACCTGCAAAAGAATGCACGGAGACGGATGGATTGTCAACTGAAATTAGCTGTGATGCTGAAAAGCGTTGAGCACTCCCTTGCCGCGATCCGACTTTTAAACGACTGGACAGCCCTGAAATTAGCTGTGATGCTGAAAAGCGTTGAGCACGTGAAACAGTACATGATTGCTCCATACGCTGTGTTGCTGAAATTAGCTGTGATGCTGAAAAGCGTTGAGCACATGTTTTTTTCTTGCGCGCGATCGTCCAATCTTCAAAATCTGAAATTAGCTGTGATGCTGAAAAGCGTTGAGCACGGATACGCACAAAGGAAGGAAACGAGTGGCAAGATCGGGCTGAAATTAGCTGTGATGCTGAAAAGCGTTGAGCACGGAAAAACCCGTCTGGATTCCGTGTTACTCTCCAACGACCTGAAATTAGCTGTGATGCTGAAAAGCGTTGAGCACAATGGTGATGCCTGCGAAAACGTCTCCTCCGCCGCCCTGAAATTAGCTGTGATGCTGAAAAGCGTTGAGCACGGTAACAATTGATGTTACTCAGTTAGTCCAAGCTTGGGCCTGAAATTAGCTGTGATGCTGAAAAGCGTTGAGCACTGGCACCTTACGTCCCTTCTTGTCAGCAAGCTCCCGACTGAAATTAGCTGTGATGCTGAAAAGCGTTGAGCACCTGTTGAAATGAAGTTTGATGATGTCGTCCCGGGATGTGACTGAAATTAGCTGTGATGCTGAAAAGCGTTGAGCACTGATATGATCATTTTTATCAGGCCCACGCCTGGTGATCCTGAAATTAGCTGTGATGCTGAAAAGCGTTGAGCACAAGAAAGACGTTAGACAGTACACTCTTACAGAAATGCTGAAATTAGCTGTGATGCTGAAAAGCGTTGAGCACAAATTGATGATGCAATATGGGGAATGGTTCAGCTCTGAAATTAGCTGTGATGCTGAAAAGTGTTGAGCACTCGGTAATATTCACGCGATCACCTCAATCTGTCCTTGATCTGAAATTAGCTGTGATGCTGAAAAGCGTTGAGCACGAACTACAATGGCGTGAAATTCTCCAGGAGCTCCTGACTGAAATTAGCTGTGATGCTGAAAAGCGTTGAGCACACGTGTATGCGATTTATCACGGTGGGCTATGGATGTGGTCTGAAATTAGCTGTGATGCTGAAAAGCGTTGAGCACTCCGTATCTTCGGTAATCTTTCAGTAGGCGCCTGCTGAAATTAGCTGTGATGCTGAAAAGCGTTGAGCACACGGATAAGGTTGTGCCGGGCGTGGACGTTTACGAGCTGAAATTAGCTGTGATGCTGAAAAGCGTTGAGCACAGGATCGCGACAGGTTGTTCGTCGCCGTATCGCGCACTCTGAAATTAGCTGTGATGCTGAAAAGCGTTGAGCACCGCGGTATCGAGGCAGAGATCGCGTCCGAACTGAACTGAAATTAGCTGTGATGCTGAAAAGCGTTGAGCACGCCCGACACGATATGCACCTGTTTTCAATTTCTGCCACTGAAATTAGCTGTGATGCTGAAAAGCGTTGAGCACAACATCATTGGCTTCATCATCAGCTCATGCTCTTCCTGAAATTAGCTGTGATGCTGAAAAGCGTTGAGCACCGATATTTGCCGCGCCGAACAGGTCTAGCGCCTCCTGAAATTAGCTGTGATGCTGAAAAGCGTTGAGCACGCGCAACGGACGTTTCAGGCCCACTCGCGGAAAACACGGCTTCTGAAATTAGCTGTGATGCTGAAAAGCGTTGAGCACCCGGAGTGAGTCCGGCCTTGAGCAGCTCCTCGATACCTTGCGCGCTGAAATTAGCTGTGATGCTGAAAAGCGTTGAGCACTTCAGCATACGGAACAACTTCCGGGGCGGTCGCGGTAAACCTGAAATTAGCTGTGATGCTGAAAAGCGTTGAGCACACGTGGATGCTGCGCGACTATTCGTGACGGGCTGTGGCGTCTGAAATTAGCTGTGATGCTGAAAAGCGTTGAGCACTAGCGTAGCGTGATCGACGGGTGCGAGTGGTTGAAACTGAAATTAGCTGTGATGCTAAAAACGTTGAACACCTGTCATACTCTAAGCCGTCTCTAGCACAACTGAAATCAGAAGTGATGCATTGGAAAAACACCTTGGTGTATATAATGTTCATGATTCAAAGGTAATTCCAGTATCTGAACCAGAAAAATGAACGAAAAACATCCCGTTTCACTATCAAGAGTGGGACGGGTTGTTCGTTATTAATGTTCAAACTTCCTAAAAGAGGAGCCGAAAAAATCCGAATATGGCTTTAAGGGCAGCCCCCTCGTTTAGCCATAAATCCCACCCGTATACACCGCCGTCAAATTATGTGCGATCTCCTCTACGGTAAACCCGTATTCGTTCTTCACGATCTCCCATAGGTACATCTCGTTCGCGAAAAACCAGCCTCTCGCCACCAGGTGGTGATCGACGTCAGTGCGGGCCAGACCGTGGGCTTGAGAATACGCGATATCTTGGGCTATGCGCTTGATAAAACGTTCACGTGTATCCTTCCATTTGCGGTTGACATCATCCGACAGTCTTATCGCTTCCTCGAATACCTGCATCATGCTGCGTTCTTCATTCGCCATTTCCAGAAACAGGCTGGCTTGCTTTTCAATGATGTCGTAGGCTTCTTGCTTGGATTGGGGTTTAAAAGGCAGCTCAGCGATTTCGTAAAAGCGATCCATGACCTCCTCCATCAGCTGCATCAGGAGGTCGTCTTTCCCTTTGAAATGCACATAGGCGGTCCCGTAGCCGGTATTTGCCTTTTTGATGATCTGGGCAATCGTTGTTTTGTGAAAACCGCTTTCGATGAATTGCTCACGTCCAGCAGCTAACAGTTTTTTTCTCGTTTCCAGAGAGCGCAGTTTACGGGAAGGGAGTTTTTCACTGGACTTTTTCATTGGATGTCCTTTCTTTTGTTGGAATAATAGCTAAAACCCTAATGCGACAACGATTTGGCAGCGAACCTTCCACCTTTGAAATTTCGCCGATTAGATGTCATTGACACGGAGTCACCGATGTAATAATCTTAATTTACAGAAAATACACACAAAAAGAAAGGGGTGATCTAGAAAAAAAGAGTAGCAGTTATTTACCCCCACACATGGAGGAGGTTCATATGGCTGGAGATGCAAATCAATTTCAAAAAATTATGGATCGCGAAGGTGGGCTACAGCGCGGTTTGACGACTGGTCAGCTCACGATGATTGCCATCGGTGGCGCGATTGGGACTGGCCTCTTCCTGGGAAGTGGCTTTGCCATTGGCTTCGCTGGTCCAAGCGTACTGATCAGCTACGCGATTGGGGCGGTCATTGCCTTTCTGTTAATGGGATGTCTAGCCGAAATGACGGTGGCGCACCCGACGTCTGGATCGTTCGGCGCTTTTGCTGAACACTATATCAATCCTTGGGCAGGCTTTGCCGTACGTTATTCTTACTGGGCATGTATTGTGGCGGCTGTAGGGGTAGAGATCTCGGCAGTAGCGGTGTACATGAAGTACTGGTTTCCTACAGCACCCGGGTGGATCTGGATCGTTCTTTTTTCTGCCGTCCTCATTTATGTAAATGCAACGAGTGTCAAAATGTTTGGTTCAGTCGAATACTGGTTTTCCATGATTAAGATTGTAGCTATTGTATCTTTCATTTTATTAGGAGCTTATGTAGTATTCGGCACCAGTGGCAGTCCAGAAATCGGCTTCCATAACTATACGGACCAGGGTGGCTTCCTGCCGAATGGCTGGTGGGGAATGTGGGTTGCGGTTATCGTAGCCTTGTTCAGCTACCTCAGTATTGAAATGATTGCGGTGACAGCAGGGGAAGCGCAGGATCCGGAAAAAGCTGTGCCAAAAGCATTGCGCTCTACGGTTGTCCGCTTGATTGTCTTCTATTTGCTGACTCTCACCTTGATGCTGGCGATTGTACCTTGGAAGGGTGCAGGGGTGGACAAGAGCCCGTTTGTGAAGGTAATGGAGCTGTTTTCCATTCCGGGGGCAGGTGGCATCATGAACTTCGTCGTGCTGATTGCCGCGCTTTCCGCCATGAACAGTCAACTGTACATTACGACCCGCATGATGTTTTCTCTTTCGCGTGCAGGCTATGCGCCTAAGCGCTTTGGTACCTTGAGCAAGAAAGGAGTTCCGACTTCAGCCTTGTCCTTGTCTACCATCGGGATTGCCCTTGCGGCGATTCTGGAGGCTGTAGCCCCCGATGAATCGTTTATTCTGATGATGGGTATCTCCTTGTTTGGCGCGATGTTTACCTGGTTCATGATCTTTGTCACGCACCTTTTCTTCCGCAGAAAATGGGAAGCTTCCGGTGGGCGCAGACTGCCTGTCCGCATGATCGGCTTCCCGTATCTGACGCTCTTGGGTGCTGGACTCATGCTGGCCATTATGTTCACGACTTGGTTTACGGATGCTTTCCAGATGACGCTGCTCGTCGGCGTTCCTTGGATGATCCTGATCACATTGGCGTATTGGCTTTGGAAGAGGGCAGCCTCGAACAGAACAGAGATGACTGAAGGCAGCCAGCGAGATCAAGTGCTTTAATAGGAGAATGCAAGAACGATAAAGCATGATTCTTCCGTTCTTTCTTCACCAACACGACAAAGGCCCCCCTGTGACAGGAGGGTCTTGTCTTTTATCATTAAACAAGTAGAGAGTAGGCGATGTCCATTGTGGAAAGAACGATTTCAAGAAGCAGTCGTAAGAAGTGATATTCCTGAAATGCTTGATATTTTGCATATGCAAGTCACAAAACATGCAACAACTCCAAATCAATCAGTGAAAAATATGGCATTAAAAATAATGGAAGAGATTTTACAACAACCAGCGGCAATCTACGAGGTAGGTATTCAACTTTCGAATTCGAAAAGCCCGACAGGTGAAGAGTTAGGGGCCATCATAGTAGCCACTCACTACGCTGTTAATCCTGCAGAAGTAAATTCGGTTTTATTACGTCTAGCTGATAGCACCGACTGGGAAGTAAGGGAGTGGGTTGCAAGTGCCTGTGCAATTGTTTTAACCCATAACTTTAAAAACTTTTATCCCACTCTACTGGAATGGACGAAAAATGATTCACCAAATGTGAGAAGAGCTGTAGTAGTAGCGGTAAAATACACGGCAAGGAAAATGGAAGATCAATATGCAGAGCTACTAATTGATTTGATCGAGCCCTTATTAAGTGATGAAGACATATATGTGAAAAAGAACTTAGGAGCGTTTGCAATCGGGGATGGATTATTAAAATATCATTAAAATTTTCTCGTCTGCTGAGGGAATCAAATATATCGAGGATTCGATACATCTTTTAAAAATTTTATCAAACGATCAGAGAAAAATAGTAAAACGTGCATTCCATAGCACAATGCAATCAGTAAAGAAACGAGATCCTGCAATCTTTCTCAAGCACTTTGAAAAATAAGAAAGGATCGCAGACATTCCATAATGCCATTGAACTTTACCCATTCATCAGTTGAAATAACTTTGATATGATAAATGAGAAGGAGGAGGTCGAGAACATGTCGTACCAATTAAAACTGAACATAAGCCCTGTTTATGATCTTCTTTCAAGTTTGATGGTCTATTACAAATGTTCGAAAGCATTTGATTTGGACAGTCAATGGGTAAAAAAAGTGAAGAATGAGTTAGATATAGATTTTGTGGCGGAATTGGATAGCCTATCATTACCATTTCCACTTATTGCTTTATTCATCTGGAGGTGTCCGGACCATTCAAAAGTGGATGCTGTTACAAAATGGTTAGATTCCTTAACAGCAGGTGAGGTATTTGAACAAGTTTCCCCCTTTTTACTCGACAACGTTCCAAATGACATTGGGGAAATCAAAAAGAATGTTATCTCTGTTTTTAACCAATGGTATGCAAACTACTACAAAGATCAGGAGTTTGACATCCAAAAAATTCTTTTTCAAGAAAGAGTTCGATTTGATGACTACTTAAGGAATTTCGGCCCTGAAAAAACGATAGAAATGCTATGCAATGGATTAGTAGTAGAAGAGCACGCGGAGTTGAAAGAAGTATACTTGGTTCCTGTCTATTATACCAAACCAGCGAATGTCATATTTAATGATTATAAAGGGTTCATGATCATTCTATATCCAGTTGAGACAAGGGAAGTAACCGATTTTATGCCTCCAAGTAGCTTAATGAGAATGACGAAAGCGTTATCAGACGAAAAGAGACTCCGTATCTTGAAAATCCTTGCATCAGGAAATAGAAGCTTTTCTGACTTGGTTGAGTTAACGGAGTTGTCGAAAAGTAACGTGCATTATCATTTGTCTTTGTTGCGAACAGCGGGTTTAATCACTCTCCATCATGTTCCTTTTTCAAACCAAGATAAATATGGAGTACGAACGGGAGTTTTTGATGACGTCAAGTTGATGCTAGAAACGTACGTTTTTCATTAAATGTAGATTATAGGGAATAGTTGTAATTTTTCCTGAACTATGTTACTAATACTTTAGTTCAATTTTTTTGAACATAAATACAGTTCAACTTATGAGGTGGTAACGTGAGTATCCTCTTTTCGCCAATTACGATTGGTGGTGTATCTCTAAAAAACCGAATAGTCATGTCACCAATGGGCATGAATGCTTGCAAAGCAGAAGATGGAAAAGTTACGAATTGGCATAAAATTCATTACCCAAGCAGGGCTGTTGGACAGGTAGGACTCATCATGGTGGAGGCAACCGCAGTGTCACTCGATGGGAGAACAGATCGGGATGATCTAGGGATCTGGGAAGATGAACAAATCTCAGGTTTAAAAGAGCTTGTAACAATGGTGCATGAACAAGGAGCCAAGATAGGGATTCAACTCTGTCATGGGGGTAGAAAATCTAAAATACCAGGTAAGATCGTGGCTCCTTCCGCAATCCCTTACGATGAAAACAGCATCGTCCCTGAAGCGATGACGGAAGAACAAATTCATGAAGTGATTTTATCCTTTAAAGAATCTGCTAGACGAGCAAAACAAGCTGGATTCGATGTATTGGAGCTCCATGCTGCACACGGGTATTTAATTAATCAATTTTTATCTCCGTTATCGAACAAACGCGATGATAACTATGGAGGCAATCCTGAAAAAAGGTACCAATTTCTGAAAGAAGTCATCCAGGAAATTGAAAAGGTATGGGACGGAGCACTATTTGTTAGGATTTCAGCGACCGATTACCACCCTGAAGGATGTTCCATAAATGACTATATTCTCTATGGAAAGATGATGAAAGAACAGGGTGTTCATTTAATCGATTGCAGTTCGGGATGGGTCGTTCCACCTAACTTTCCGGAAAAACCCGGTCCAGGGTATCAGGTTCCCTTTGCATCACAGATTAAAAAAGAAGTACAGGTTCATACAGCGGCAGTTGGTTTTATCAAAAGTGGATTACAGGCCGAAGATATATTGGTTCAAGGGCATGCTGATTTGATATTTATTGGCCAAGAATTGCTAAGAGATCCTTACTGGCCAAAAACGGCAGCAAAGGAACTTCATGTACCCATTGATGCACCGCCATCGTACGAATATATCTGGAATAAATAAGGTAACTTCTTTCCTACGAAGACGGAGCTATGCTATCTGTATGATACGTATCAGTTCAAACAGAATTTGAAGTGAACGCTGTCGCAATAGAGATGGTATCGTTCTTCACGATGGCGAGATTACGATCGGACATCTCCAACTTGGACATGACGTTGCTTTGGAAATAAATCCGTTATTAAGGGTGGCCAATGCCCGTTTTCACACAGCCGGTCACTTCATTGCTTTTGCGGGAAATGAGCTTTTTCCAAAACTGAGAGCGCAAAAAGGAACTTATTACCCGACTGTAGCATATATTGATTTTTTGGGTCATCTCCTAGATGACGAGAAAGAACTTGCAGTGAAAATGATCGGGCAGCTTTCAGTAACTGGAGAACAAGCCCACAGGATGTAGAAGTAATCTGGTTGCACTATGTGAAGCAAGTAAGTCTCATTCATTTGCCCGAAACACCTGGGAGTGAATGTGTTTGATACAAAATTTCAATCATCGGTCCTTACAATATCCAGATAAAAATAAGGGTGAGGAACAACAAAGCTTGACAACTATTAGTGATAAGTGAGGGATGTTACTTGATCAGAGGATTGTACGAGGCTCATTTACCTGTAAAAAACTTGGAAGTCTCCATTGAATTTTACACAAGACTGGGACTGAAATTTGCTTGGCGAGATGATGACACGGCCTTCTTTTGGATTGAGGAAGGAAAAAGCTGGATCGGTTTATGGGAAGGGGAAGAGTATCAGACTTCTTACCATCCTTCTTTGCGGCATATTGCTTTTCAGGTAACATACGACGATTTAAAGCAATCTTTGAAGTGGTTGGAATCCATTCAAGTAAAGGCAGTACCATTTGGGAGAAGAAGCACTATTGACCCATTTATTCGTCCGAATCAAGGGAATGCTTCCGTCTATTTTGATGACCCAGATGGAAACAGTCTTGAATTGATGTGTTATATTGAAGTTCCCGATCATCTCAAACATATTACCGATAAGTTGTCTTTCCATGAGTGGGAAGAACTATTGAAGAAACAATAATTTGAAAATGAAATACATTCCTTTAACCCTCTATCTGTTTGAGATCGGGGGTTATTTTTGTCGAGGATATGGCTAATGATCAGGCAAGGAGGAAGGGCTCATGCTGTTTGGAAGGGAACATCCAATTCCATCAGGGATGAGGCCCATCCTTTGCAACATAGAGAGCAGCCATGTCACGGATTTTCTGCCTGATGTAGGCAACGGCCTCTTCTGGAGCTGCCACTTGGGCATCAGTGCCCATTTTCAAGAAGAAATCAGCGTTAAACGGGATATGTTTCTTCGCGACCTGCACCACCGCCTTGCCACTGCCATCTGTGTTGCGTACGATCGCCTGACCTAGCCAAGGATCGGATTCCAGTAAGCGTACGCCGTTTTTCGTCAGATATACGACGAACGTTACTTGTTCCGAGTTTTCATCAGGAATATCCACTAATGTCCGCTTGTGCACTTCTTCTAGACCCGCTGTTTCTTCATTCAATTGAGCAGAATGAATGCGATCTGCGCGGAACAGTCGATAATCCTGTCGCTTGAAGCAATACGCAGGACAGTACCAGTATCCGGCACTGGCGTACAGGGCAAAAGGCTGAATATTACGCTTGGATGTACCCTCGCTCGAGCTGTACTCGATCGTGACAACAGCTCCTTGTGTGAGGGCTTGCAGCAAAACACGCAGATTTTCGGGGAGCATGGGACGCTGCGGACTCCAGATCGCCACTTTGTGCCTGAGCAGATCGATCTGTTCCTGAACATCGGCAGGCAGGTAGTGATAGAACTTATGAAGAGCGGATCTGGCTCCTTCGTCGAAAGGCAGCGATCCGAAAAATTCGAGGGACTGACAAGCGATGAACATGGCGAGTGCTTCACTCTCGGTAAAGGAGATCGGCGGCAGAATTCGCTCTTGCAGCAAGCGATACCCTCCTCCCCGACCTTGGACCGAATAGAGCGGGACACCCAGTTCGCTTAGTTCCAGAAGGTCTCGCGTGATGGTGCGAGTGGACAAGCCCAGCTCATCTGCCAGTTCTTGCACCGTAAAACTCTTCTTGGCGTTGATCATCATGATTAATTGGATCAGCCGTTGCGATTTTGGCATTTCCGCGCATCCCTTCAAGGAGTTTTTTTCATTTTATCATGTAAATAAGACAAAATCTGTCCTGTTTAAACGGTATAGTGACGGTAACAACTCCGTTTGGAGCATTCGATAGGGGGTAACGGATATGGAAATGTCAGGTCAAGAGAAAATCGGTGTGGTCTTTATTCATGGAGCAGGGCTACGTGGAAGTGTTTGGAAGGAGGTAGTGGACGGATGGGAACACCCTGTGCTGTTAGTCGATTTGCCTATGAGAGATGGCGACGATGTGACGAGAAAAGGGCTCACTGCCGATGACTATGTTTCTTGCATTCAACAACAGATCGAGGCATGGGGTGTTACAACCTTCATTCTGGTGGCTCATTCGTTGGCCGGAGCACTCGCCCTTCAGGTGGCACAAGCATATGCGGGCCGCATGGTGGGAATGGTGGCGATTGGTGCTGCAATTCCACAGCGGGGAGGATCTTTTTTATCGACACTGCCCCTCATCAAGCGAATGATTTTCTCCCTGGTCCTGCGAAAGCTCGGAACGAGACCGCCCGAGTCTGTCATCCGTGCGGGGATATGCAACGATTTGACTGCTGAACAGACAGCAGAGGTGGTGCGAGGGTTTGTGCCCGAGTCTATCCGGGTCTACACAGATGGGATCGACGCTCCACTGCCACAGGTACCTCGATACTACGTCAGGCTTGGGCAGGACAAGGAATTTTCGTTGGCCTTGCAGGATAAAATGATTCGTCACTTCGCACCGGACCAGGTCGTTCATTTGAATTCAGGTCACTTGCCGATGCTCAGTAATCCAGCTGAGCTGCGAGACGTGCTAATGGGTTTGCTGCTTGCGAATCCACGCTCGGGTAATCAACAAAAAATTACCAAAATATGCTAGAGTGAAGACAGTAGACAAACCTGCAGAGGAGTATGCGGATGACGAGTAAAAAGAGTCACATTTTTGCGGAACAAATCACGCTGTTTCACAATGTAAAGGGCTGGTACCCGCCTGTCAGTGAAGTCGTAAAAGGACTCACAGCCGAGCAGGCAAAATGGAAGGAAGGGGGTTAACCATTCCATCTGGGAGCTGCTGGTTCACCTGACGTTTTGGAATGAAAGATGGCTGAAGCGTTTTCTGGCAGAATCGGTTGACCAGCTGGAGTCGAACGAGGCTACCTTTTTTTTAGGAAGAGGCTGATCAGGGTGATTCGCAAGCAGCAGGGCTCCTGGAACCCATAGAAGTTACGTACCATGAACGAATAAGAAAAGCCCCGAGTACACGATGTGTTTCGGGGCTGCTCTATGCTTTCGGCTCCATTCATTTTCGCAGCTTGCCCTCTGTCGGGGAATCGGGATCAGGGGTGTAAATGCTGCAACGCAGATCAGCGCTTCCTTGAACCTGCAGAGAGGTTAAATGAAACAGCATCTTGCCAGCTTTTGCATGGCGAAATTCAATCAGTACCTCAGGAGCAGACTGTACCTCACTTTGCTGCCAGAGAGGCTCGAAATCGGGATGAACCGCCTTCATCTCTTCAATGAATGCATCATACCAGTCATCCTCCACGTACTGGCCGTAATAAGCGCGAAAGATGGCCAGATAGCCCCGAATAAAGTGCTCCCAGTTTACCGCCAACCGCTGCAGCTCTTTTCTTGTGAACAGCAGTCGGATCAGATTGCGCTGTTCCATGGGAACTTGCCCAAAATCTAAAAAGACATTGGCGGCAGCCTCATTCCATCCGACAATAAAAGTTCGTCTGTCCGTGATGATGGTAGGACAGTATCGCAGCTCTTCTAAAATTTTCTTTAATGGGGGGCTTATTTCGGGTGGTTCTTCCTCTTTGTCTGTGACGCCTGTACCGGATTCCAATGCCAAAGCGTAGAGGTACTTCCGTTCATCGATGGTCAGCTGTAAGGCCGTTGCGATGCAGTCCAATACCGAGGGTGACATTCGGATGTCTCGCCCTTATTCCAGCCACGTATACCAGGTTGTACTGACGCCTGCCAGCTGGGCGACCTCTTCTCGTCTGAGCCCCGGTGTTCGACGACGGGTGCCTGGAGTCAAACCAACTGATTCAGGCAGGAGCTTGGCCCGTTTTGCTTTCAGAAAAACGGATAGAGCCTGGAGTTGAGGCCATTGCATTGGTGAAAACCGATTCCTCCGACTATCAATCAGGAGCAGAAAGATCCGGAATGTGATTTGGACTATGTACCCAATGAAGCGCGTGAAGCTTCACTGAATATCGGGTTATCGAATTCCTTTGGTTTGGCGGACACAACGCCGTCATTGTGGTGAAGGCGTACGATCATCAATAACAAACAAACCCTTCCAGAGTGAAATGGAAGGGTTTATGATGATGAACCTGCTTGATCACAAAACTAGAGGAGCTTTCCATACGGGCATGGCCTGCTTTGGAAACCATCATCGCTGACGGCTGGGTCATGCGGTTTGCGGCGGGCTATACGAAGCGAGCGAATTCCGTCTATCCGCTTTATCCGGTCGAAGAAGAGCTGGAGCGTAAAATAGAAGCCTGTGAAAGCAGCTACGCAAGCAAACAGCTGCCGCCGATCTTCAAGCTGACACTTGTTATATCGCTCTGTATCATGAGAACGAAGTGGTCGCATGCGGATTGGGCGTGCTGGATAGCGGATATATCGGTCTCTACGATATCGTCACCGATTCACGTTGTCGCAAGCAGGGATTTGGTGAGCAGCTGGTTCTGCATCTGCTGCAATGGGGAAGGGATAACGGAGCCGAGATTTCCTATTTGCAGGTCATAGCGGATAACCGGCCCGCTTTAGGACTCTATGCGAAGCTGGGTTACCAGGAAGTGTATCGGTATTGGTACCGCATCAAGGATTTGTAGCATAGGAATCGCTCCTATGAAACCTTTCCCTATTCTCGACGTCTGAAAAGTATTGGAAGCAACGAGAAGGAGGAGGCAAAGCATGAAAAGCCGCATAGCCAAGATTGGCGTGACTGCTCTGTTGTTCGCACAGGTATCGACCTTCCCTGTGCAAGCGGCTGAGTTTTCTACCATTCAACCCTATGTCCTGAGCAACAACAAAATTGGCTTTACCAATGGAGAAAAGCTGGTCACCAAAGCCATTTACGATAGCATCCATCCATATAAGCATTATGTAGTGGTGAGCACAGCAGGGAAATATGGGATTCTGGATGGAAAGACTGGCAAGACGCTCACCCCCGTCATCTGGGACTCCATCGAGCTGGCGAATGACGGAAAGATCGCCATTGTCCAAAAAGGAGGATGGTTCCAACATCTGAATCTGACCACCCAGCAGCTCTCTGCTGAGAAATTCGTCGGTGCCCATACGTACTTTCTGTCGGAAGCCTACCCTGATGCCGTTGTCATGGGGGGACAGAAAACAACGATGCTGGATCCCTCGGGCAAGGTGCTGATTCCTCTTTTTGCAGGCAAAATTTCCTTCGCCGATTTGACCTTCGTAGAGAATGAGGACGAGCCGAAAGAAAAACAGGTGCGCTACGTTTTGACCCAAACGGCCAATCAATTGACCTTGTACGATCCCGTCACCCTGCAGCCGAAATTTACCCTGAACCATGCGGAATACCTACCTCAAGATGGAGCGAAGTCAGCCTACATCCGGGTACGAGTAGCAGGCAAGGAAGGACTGGTAGACAGCAGCGGTACCTATGTGCTAGAGCCGAAATACAAGAAGCTTACTTTTTGGAATCACGGGTATGTGCAAGTAAAAGGTGAGCAAGGCATTGGTTTGTGGCGCAATGGCAGAATGCTGGCTGAGCCGCTTTATGCCGAGGTCGGGATTGAATCCGGTACGGACGAAGTGTTTAGTACGAAGAGCGCTGGGAAGGTCACGTATCACTCCTCGTCACAAACATGGTCGTATTCGTTCAAGCCGGGTGCTGAAATCGTGCACAATGACTATGTTCTCGGGCAAGATTTGCAAACAGGTATGTACGGTGTGGTCAAAGTAGGCGGAGATGTGGTCATTCCGTTCCAATATCCACGCGTGGAAGGACCTCCGGCGGCGCGACTGCTCGTCCGCCAAGATGGAAAAAAAGGACTCCTTCCAGCCTATGAGCTGCCGATGGAGGAGCCGCAATTCTGGTTTGATACACTGACCACCCTCGGAAGCTACAGCATGCTCAGCATCCAGGACGGAAACAAAATCGGTCTTTATTCGGAAACAAAGGGACTGCTCCTGTCTCCACAGCAAAATCGAGTGATTCACTATGAACAAAATAACGGCAAGGTAAGAGTCACAGAACCGGATGGGAAAATCCTCTACTACGGCTTTGACGGAAAGCTGGTTGATCCAAATAAGTGGCTTGTTCAAGACCTGACAGATCGTCTCAGCAAAAGGGTATCGCTGGACAACAAAACTGTTCTGATCGACCGCGAGACGGATCAGCAGATCGGCAAAGCCTACACGCGCGCTCTCTATCTGGATGAGCAGTCCAATCTCGTAGTCGGAATGAATGCAGATTCGGACCTGGCAGACTTGTTCACGGCTGGTGGCAAGCTCCTCACGCAGGAAATGAAGGTATTGGCACAACCGGACTCGCCATACGGAATGCCTGTTACTTTGGTCAAGATCGGAGACGAGGTCTACAGCATTGGAAAAAAAGAGAATCAGACCGGGTTGGCGTTGCTGAAGTTGGAAGGAGATCAGCTCACGCCTATCAGTCCTTTTGATTATCGAGACATTCAGGTACGGCCTTTGAAAGATAAGCAGCTCTTGATCGTGACACGAGCAGATGGAAGATTTGATTTGTGGGCGGATGCTGGGGAACAGGGCTTGCGCATGCTAGAGGAGGCGGTGCTCAACTTCGACACAATCGACCAGCTCGGCGTCATTCTGGTGAAGCACGACAGTGGATGGGATGCCTACACAGATACCCTGCAGAAAAAGACAAACGGAAATTACCGCTCTATGCAGCTGGTCGCCTCCTATGATGAAAAAGATCGGGCAATCGCGGTTCAGGATCGGCAGACGGGGCTTTACGGACTGCTTTCGACGGATCTGAACCCGATGACGCAGCCCGTGTATGAATCCATTCAAGCAACCGATCACGTCTTTTTGCAAAGCTTCTGGACAGGTGCTGACTCCCCGCCTTTCGTGTTTACCACCAAACAGCATTTCGGCTATCTGGATGAACTTGGAAAAGAGCTGTTCAAAACCAGCCGTACCGGCAAATAGGGAGAATGGCTAGGCGTACCAGTACTGCATGACCAGCGTGTAGAAGATACCGATGACGACGGCTGTAGCAACCAGAAGCATGACTAGGGCGAACAGGGAGATTTGCTGGAGCTTGTACGCTACCAAAAAGAAAATGGAAAACGCCAAATAGGCAAGAAATGTACCTGCTTCAAATTGACTCATGGGAAGTCACCTCGCATTGTGAGAGATAGGCTTTTTCTATGGTAACATAACGAAGAGAGGAACAGGCTTCGAAACGAGCTGCTCCTCTCTTTTTTTCCAGGATCGTGTGATGAGAAAATGACAGTAATACGCTCAATGGCGATGATGGTTAGCGTTAGAGAAATCTATCTGGTCAGATTTCTGACGTAACTTACGAGGACGACCGACCTGTGTCCGTAGTCCATACATACGTCATCGATGGCGAAGATGTGGTCACCGTACAGTTGAATAATCCTGACAAAGAGTTGATGTAGGAAATGGATGTGGAGTAGACGATGAGCCAATATACTGGATTATTTGGAAAAAGAGGTTCAACGGCTAACCGTAGCTGCCGATCAGGACCCCACCGTAAAACAGATAGATGAGGTAGAGTGCCCTGTGAAATCTGGAAGTTGTGTCTGACATCAGGAACTACTACGAAGGAAGCGCCAATCGAAACTATGTTGAAGAACACGAGATTAAAGAGCAGAAAAAGAGAGCAGAAAGGTGAGTTGTACAAATGGATCTATTTAAAAACAGCTTGAATATCATCTATGCCATCATTTTGGCTGTGGTCTCGATTTTTACACAGGAAATCATCACGTTCATCATGCTTGGCTTTGTTCTGATGGCATTATTGATGATCCACGAAACGCTGAAGAAAATATTGGCGAAGCTGGACAGCAAGGGAAGGTCAGAGGATTGATCCCGTCAGCTTTGTTTTTATGGGGACTCCGCAAAAATTTGCGGGATAGCCTGCAATGTTTGCGCGGCTTCGCATCTTCTTTTGCCTTATCATGATCCTATCTGAAGATCTGGACAGGAGGGGAAGAGGTGCAGCTATGCTTTGACATCATGCGCTGGCTTCACATCGTCAGCGGGTTTCTTGCGTTATGCGTGTTTTGGATTCCGATCGTGACCAGGAAAGGAGAGCGAACCCATCATAGAGTAGGCTGGCTGTATGTGATAGCGATGGGAATCGTCTCCTTGACAGCCTTTTTTATGGGAATGTATCGCATTGCTTGGGATGCTGGTCCAGACCCGGATGCCATCCCGTACTCCTGGTTCCTGCTGTTCGTGGCTGTTTTGAGTTCCGCGACCGCTTGGTATGGCATACGCGTACTCTATCATAAAAAGAGGCAGGTGGTTCATCGGAAATGGAGTGATCTGCTGTTCCCACTCATCCTTTTTGGCTCAGGGATCGGCGTTTCCCTATACGGCTGGGTTATCGAACTTGCGTTGCTTCAGTTCTTTCCATTGCTTGGAATTTTCCTTGGCGGAACCCAGCTGTTGTATTGGCTGACCGTACCGGTGAAGAAGTCCCATTGGGTGGTGGAACATATCGTAGGCATGATGTCATGCTGTATCTCCACCCTGACAGCCTTTTTGGTCTTTGGTATACCGCGTTTATTGCAGGTTGAAGCTGCTAGCTTATGGATCTGGCTCTTGCCAACCGTGGTGCTTCTTCCGCTGATTTTTGCGTTCACGAACACGTATAAGAGAAAGCTCGATAGGCCCAGGAGACTTTAATTCATTTGAAAATGAGAAGGACGAATTTTTGCCATGAAGGAGTAAGGATAATGGATGCGTATTGCGATGTGATTAGAGGTGCAAAGCTGCTGCTTCATCAAATTCGCATTACCTGCAATGAGCTGCGTCCGCCGTTCTTGCTGAAAATGGGGTTGGTGGAATCGCTCAAAAGCTTGTTTTCCTATGCACGGATGTTTTCGAATTACGAGATTCACTTTTCCACGGATCAGCTGGATGTCCACCTGAATGAAGAACAGATTCTGGGGGTGTATCGGATTGTCCAGGAATTGTTAAACAATGCATCCAAACATTCTCATGCCACCCAAGTGGCCATGACACTAGGCAGCACAGAGGAGCACATCACCTTTTCCTATTCAGACGACGGGGTTGGGATGGACCTCACCGCCTTTGAGGGATCGTTCCAGCACATGGGGATAGCGGGCATCGAAAAGAGGGTGCTAAGTCTGGAAGGAATTGTGCAATTTCATACAGCCCCAAAAGAGGGGTTTCACGTGACAATACGCTTTCCCAAAATGATGATGGCAAGGTGAATGCGATGGAAATTTTATTGGTTGACGATCATCGTTCGGTCGTAGAGGGTACGAAAATGCTGATCGAATCAGAGCCGGATATGAATGTAATGATTGAGACGGATGTGTATGGTGTCACAGATCTGATTCGTCTCCATAAATTCGATGTGATCTTATTTGATTTATATATGCCTAACATCAATGGTGCTGACTTGGCGCGCAAAGTGCTCCAGTATGTCCCGGATGCCGTCATTTTGATTTATTCAGGATTTGAGATCGCTCCCCATTTCAATTTATTGATGGAGTCCGGGGTTTCAGGTTTTGTCGCCAAAACCTCCACAAGAGAACAGCTGATTCAAGCGATCCGCTGTGCCGCCAGGAAAGAGGCGATCGTTCCCATGCATCTGCTCAAGCAGCTGAGACGTCAGGAAATTGTAGTCCAAGGGGAAGCCGGGCGCGAAGATACCACAATTACCCATGAAGAAGACAAGCTCTTGCGTGAATTGGCCAAGGGAAAGAGCAACAAGGAAATATCGAAAACGCTCATGATCAGTCAGCGTTCATTGGAATACAGCCTGACTGAGCTATTCCAGAAGCTGCAGGTGAGTTCACGCGTTGAGGTGATCAAGAAAGCCAAAAAGCTAGGGATTCTCCCAGCTGAAGATTTATTTTAGCCACTCTGGCATCCCTTTGCCGTGGCACACCAGCTTTTGCGTGCTGAGCGCAGATTTTTGCGTGACACCGACCGATGTTTGCGCGTTGCAGATCCCCTTTTCTTCTTATGATCATAGTGACAATAAATCATAAGGAGATCGGTTACCATGTGGAAATTTTTGCTGCGCTCAGTCGTTTATGCAATGATCATCATCCTGTTAGTAGGGGGAATAGGAGTTTCCGGATTAGTCTATTCCCAAGGGCTGTTTTGGGGCTCGATTCGCCAGGAGCCCGTTCCTTCCTTGGAGGGGATCCAGAAGCCTGTGCATGATCCCAATAAACCTACGGTGGCTGTTTTGCTGGGAAATGAAGCGACAGAGAGCATGGATTTCACCATTCCCTATCAGCTTTTATCCATGACAGGTGCGTACAATGTTTATGCTGTTGCCGAGGATAACCAGGTGAGATCGCTAACAGGTGGCGTTGATATCGTTCCTCATTATTCGTTTGCGGAGCTGGATGCGTTGTTGGGAAAAAGCGCGGATATGATCGCGATTCCATTTATGATGACCCAGGACGCACAAAAATTTGAACCGATTCGAGAGTGGATTCAAAAGCATAAGGATACGACCCTGCTCAGCATTTGCGCTGGTTCCGGTAATCTGGCAGCCACCGGATTGCTGGACGGAAAGACGGTCACGACTCATTGGCAGACGGTTGCTGATCTGACAAGGCTGTATCCAAACGTGAACTGGGTGACGGATCGACGCTACATCACGAATGATGAGGGCAAAATCATTTCCTCTGCGGGAGTTTCTTCAGGAATTGATGCCACACTCTACGTTATCAGCCAGCAGCTAGGGGAACCAATGGCAGAAAAAATAGCGAAAGACCTAAACTACCCATCCTATGATTTCGTGAAGAATCCGAAGGTTGAGCCTTTTTCCATCGACATGAAATACTCGACCTATATCCTGAACAACGCATTTCAGTGGAATAAGACAAAAGCGGGCATGCTCCTCTACAACGGTGTCGAAGAGATGGCGATTGCATCGGTCCTGGATATTTATTCTGACACCGGAACGACACAGGTCCTATCGGCTACCAGCGCAGGTCAGCCAGTCGTGTCGAAGCATGGTCTGAATCTGCTGCCGCGCTATGAATGGGCGACTCTCCCTGCGTTGGATAAAATGATCGTTCCCGGTACTCAAGCAACGACCCTCGCAACAGATGAAATCGAGGGGTGGAAGGAAATCGGAAATGGGTTGGAGCCACTCCTGGTGCACAGTGATCCGAATCGTTTTATCTTCGAGGCTCAGTTTGAGGATTTAGCCAAGCAAGAGGACTTGCTCACAGCCCTGCATGCAGTAAAACGACTGGAATTTCGGGCGGAAAATTACCAGCTTGAGGGAAATGCGCTTCCCTATGAGACATACGGCAACCTGCTGTTGACTCTGATCGGCGCTATTGGAATCGCGTGGTATATAGATAGAAGATTCATTTTGAAGAAAAAAGGAGCATGCTGTTTGAAAGGGAAATCCAAAACAGCTTGAGAGCTCCTGGCGTTTAGAGGGAATAAACATGAATACACGGCAGAGAGAAGATCTTCACCTTTTTGAGAAGCTGGCTAATTTCAGAGACATCGGCGGCCTGCAGACGGTTGATGGTAGAGTCATGAAAGCAGGGCTTCTGTACCGGTCAGATGATATCTCGAAAATGAGCCAAAAAGATACAGAGAAGCTGAGTACCTATAACATCAAGGTCGTCTGTGATTTGCGCACGCCCAAAAGGCATCGATCCAAGCGATCACGGCATGCATCCAATGAAAGCTTCCATTTGTTCAATTTTCCACTTCACCAAGATGAGACTCAAGCCAGCAGAAGGATGATACTCGACTTCTTTTTCGGAAGGTCGGGCGGGGAGCGTTTTTTGGAGTTTAGCAGCGGGTATTATCAGCATATGGCTTTCAAAAGCACTTCTCAGATCAAAGCTCTATTTACTTTGCTTGCCCAAGAGGAAAATCTGCCGGTTTTGATTCACTGCACAGCTGGAAAAGACCGGACAGGTTATATCGCTGCTTTGATCCAATTGTTCGCAGGTGTGCCGTATGAGACGGTTGTACAGGAATACCTGTTGACGAATCACTACTACCAGACCCGTTTGGAAAAGGTAGCTAAGATTGTGAATGGGGTTACCTTGAAGCGGGTTTCGCCTGCGCGCACGAAACTGATCCTGACGGCTCATCAGCGATTTTTGGATGAGGTCTACCAAGCTATGCTGCAAAAACACGGGTCTGTTGCCGTCTATTTGCGCGAAGGCTGCGGGATTGAGGAAAGCACGCTGGCAAAGTTCAAGGAATCCCTGCTTGAAGCACAGCAATAAACGCGCATGAGGCTGACCTCCAGGGTCAGCCTCATGCGCGTTCGTTACCGATTATCCACTTTCTCCGGGTAAATACCCTAAGTATTAAACCCTTGATAAATATGGGGTTTCGATCACCTGAACAGGGAGTTGTTGACGGATTGTTGACGAAAAAAGGAGCTGCTTTTGTGGCTCCTTATGCTTTTTTATTCTTCATCGGTATGATGCTGTTGAATTTATTAGCGGCTTCCTTGTCAGCTGTTTGAAGGGCATGTCCATAAACATTCATGGTTGTAGTAATACTGGCATGTCCAAGTCTTTCAGATATGACTTTAGCATGAACTCCTTGACTGATTAACCAAGTAGCGGAGGTATGGCGTAGGGCATGAAAACGGATATAACGTAGCCCGTTCTTCTTGAGGAATCTCCTAAAGTGCAAATATGGCGTTTCGGGATGAAACGGTTTTCCGTCGGGGTTACAAAATACAAAGAAGTGATTTTCCCCGGCCCACTTGTCACCCATTTGGAGACGTACCTTTCGAGCATAAAGATAGTACTCTTTCAACTGATCAATCAAGTCATCAGGTAAGCTAATTTTCCGCTTGGATTTTTTTGTTTTTGGCTCCGTAATGATCGGTTCACCATTGATCTGTGTAGAAATGCTCTGTTTAACTTCTATGATACCGTGATCAAGGTCAACATGACTCCACTCCAGGCCGACGAGTTCACCTCTGCGCAATCCGGTTGTGATTGCTAGCGTAATTAACATGCGCCATTGTATCGGCTCTTTCTCGAGTGCTTCGAAAAGGGCTGCTATATCGTTTTCGTCATATACGTCAATATCGTTGTATGTTTCTTTGGGTTTCTTTACACTCGCAGCGGGGTTCTTTTTAATGAGTTTCCATTCTTCGGCGCGGGACAATACGTTATTGAGTACACGGTGAATATAGCGCACTGTTCCAGGAGATAATCGTCCGGCGCTACCATCCTGGCGACTTCCTTCGTCACTTAATTCTGAGATGAATTTCACGATGTGAAAGGGTTTAACTTGATCAAGTCGCATGTGCCCGAAAACAGGCAAAATACGGTTTTTCAAGTGTCTAAGGTAGATGTCAACAGTTTTTGGACCTATCTCTTTTACGGCATATTTTGTACGCCATTCCTCAACAAATGCGGCAAAGGTCATCTTTTCCGGTGCAATATATTCACCAGCTTCAACTTCCATTTTGAATTTGGCCAGCTCAAGTTCGAGAAAGTCTTTGGTCTTTTTTGGAGTAAGCTTGTCCGTTATTCTTATCGTTCGGGTCCGCTTGATTCGTTTTCCATCTGGGCTGTATCCTGCTTCAACGACGAGCAGCCAAGAGTTTTCTCCACGTTTTTGAATACTTGCCACGTTTATTCCTCCTTTCCGTAATACACCTCAAGACTTATTCCATATTTCGTTTTAGCAAAAGTTTTTAGGGCTGATATTAGCCATTCCTCAATCGGTAATATGCCGTTTTGCTCAGTGTAAGTGAACTGAGTTTGCTTTCTTGCTTTCCTCTCCATCAATTCTCCTCCTTTACTGCGCAATACTGTACGCAGAGTAGTGGGTAGCGACGTACCACTCCCGGGAATACGGGACTAGTTGAAATCAAAGGAAGTTTTCCGTTGATTATTAGGTGAACTTTTGTACAGCTTTTTTGTTGTTTTTAAATGTTCTTGATACGATTTTGTGCAACTCATCGGATGGTTTTTGTTTCAGCACTTCGGAAACATCTGAACTGTTAACTTTTTTTCCGTTTACCTGAAATCCTAATTCATTCATTATTTTCGCTACTTCATTGACGTTCCCATGAATCGCGTACTCGCGAATTATATTGGTCTCAAAGGTACTGGGCTCGTAAGACTCCACTAAATCTACAAAGTATTGAAGTTCGCTGATTAACTTTTTGGCATCGGCTAATTTCATTGGTTTGCCTCCTTGGAAAATGAACTGTTATCACAAGTTAACTAGACGAATATAAAGCCGGTTAACCAAGGTCCTTCTGATCTGGATATATTCTGTTGAGCATGTCGAGTATTAATTTTCGGTCATCTTCAGTGAGAGGATTACCTTTGTATGTAATGTTTGTTTGTTCGAGGTATGTACTTAACTCCAAATAAGAGTTATTCATTTTATTTGCAGATGTGTTACCAGAATTCTTAAGCGTGACAATAATGTCTGTGAGCATTTCTTGCTTCCATTCTTGCCGCCAGCTGCTGTTCTTCATTAGTTCTCTTAGACTGAGGGGTGAAAACTCAAAGTCTTCTTCGAGAATTGCGTCATATTTCATTTTTAATGGCTCAAGTTTCTCAATTAAGTCCACTGAAAAATCCTCTCCAGTAATTTCAATAATCCCCTGCAACATTCCGTTTAATATTGCTTGATAGTCTTGATTCGGTAAATGCCCAGCTTTTTGCATTAACACAAAAAAATCTGCATTCAACGGCCCAGATAACTTTCTTAATAGGTCAGGGGAGGGTATACCCTTTTGGCCGTTTTCGATTTGCGACAAGTAGGGGTTGGAGTACCCAATAAGCTTTCCGAGTTGGGTGAGTGTCAAGTTTTGAGCTTTTCTTAATGATTTAAGATATCTCCCGAATTCTGTTGGATCCATGGAACCACAACCTTTCTCTTTACTAGCTATTATAAACAAACTTGCTAAAGGCAAACAAATTAAAATATAAAACTTGTTAATTCTTGCTTATAGTAAGAATTGGTGTTATAGTTTGCTTATAGCAAGAAAGGTGGTGGCAAAGTGAAGATAAAGGTTAAGGACCTGGATCATCTGAATGAGCTTTTACTCCGCAAAGGTTTCACTAAAACTAGCTTCAGCAAAGCAATTAAGTTATCACAGCCGATGACGATTCAAATTACCAATGGGGATCGTCATCCAAGTCCACCAGTGGCAAAAAGAATCACTGATACTCTAGCAGTTGAATTTGACGACATTTTTGTGATTGTTAAAGCTACTGGAGTTACTGCCGGGTAATCACTTGAAGTATTTGGAGGGGGGACGTTTTTGCGAATCAAATGCGGGACATGGAGGCGCCTTTCAATGGGAACAAAGCTGCAATTACTCAAAGCGGCAGCTCGCAGAAGGGGGGCGTTAATCAATGATCTTTCTGTCTGATCACATGAAAGAGACTGCTGACATCATGGCTGGTTATATAACTGGCAGGCTGTTTGTTGAAAACGGGACAGTAGGGATTCAACGGTCTAATGGGCAAGAACTATATCTGGGGGAAGGCGATCACATCGAGGTCCGCAACGGTGATGAGTATCAGCCTGTTACAACTTGGGACGCATTGACAGCAAAAACGGTTGAGGGATGGCCGCTCTATGCTGGACTATACGCGAGGGTGAAACAAATGGAAAAAGAAACGTTGACTGTCGTAGAGGTTTCGGACAGCGTAACAAAATTGATTTATGGGATCTATTTCAGCAGAGAACTTGCAGAGCAGGCAGTGGCGAAGTCAGATAAAAACTGGTGGAGTGGCGAACCGGTGTACAAAGAGTTGAAAGGCGTGTCGTGCGAAATCTAAAACGCTGGAATAAATGCGAGTGACATACGAGGAGGCACAAATACCCAGCTATCATCAGCTTACTTGAAAAACGTGTGTCAACTGCCTTGAAATTCACGATAGAAGGAGAGGTAAGAGATGAATTATACCAACGAGGAAAAGGAAACGGTTTGCGTATATGACTACATTGATGGGATTTGGGATGTTTATAGCTGCGTACCTCGCCATCTGACGAAGCTACGCAAGATAGCCGAACCTTTTTGGGAGGAAAAAGACGGTGACCGTGTCACAGCTGCTAGGTGGAAGCTAAAAGGCAGTCAAGTCCGTTTTGCAGTTGAGATCGTTTCAAAAATGACGTCAGAACAAAAGGAAGCATCTAGGGCGAGAATGAAGCGAATGCGCGAAAAACGAAACGATATCGTCACGAAATAAAAGGTATAGGTGGTGAGATCAATGAGGGGATCCAGAGGAAGAACAAACCGATCCATCAGCCCAGCGGTTATAGTACATACAGCTCAGCCTGCAGAACATCAACCTGATCCAAGCCAGCTCATCCAGAAGTTGGCCCAGGAGATGGCACAAGCGTTAATCCAACAGCAGCAGGTGCAGCCAGTGCAAAATAGACGAAACACCCTTACGGTGAAAGAAGCGCTTGAGGAAGTGTTCGAGAACTCCATTTCGGAGTATAAATTGTACTCGATGCTACGGGCAGGGACTATTCCTCACGTGAAAATCGGTGCCAAGTATTTACTGCGTAGAGACACTTTGGAGGCTTGGCTGCGACAACAGGAGCAGGGATATCGATAATCGTCAATTTTTTCCGGTGGAAACATGAAAGAGTGGTGGTGATGTGGAGGGAGGAGCGTTTCTTACAAGTCGTGAGGTGTTCAAAAATCCAATTTGGAAAAGCATAGTTGAATTTCGGTTATTTTTCTTGATCTATGGCAACGCAGTGTTTTCAGACGAAGGCGTACGAGTTGCAGATGACCTTATTCTACAACGTGGTCAATGGCTTCGATCTACGAGAAAGCTGCAAGAGGACCTAAAATTCATTGAAAATCGTCAGGTCAAAACTTATTCTGTGTCCACGATAAACCGGACCATCAAGAAACTAGTTGATATGCAGAGGATATGCACGAAACAGCACCAACTTGGAACAGTGTTCACAGTACTAAATTACGAGCAGTATCAAGGGTTTGACAGCTATAAGAAGACAGAACTCGGAACGGAACTTGGAACAGTCGCGGAACAACCGCGGAACAATAATAAGAATGTAAAGAATGATAAGAAAGAAATATATACTCCGCAATTCGATGAATTTTGGAGTGAATATCCTCGGAAAGTATCAAAAGCCGATGCAGCAAAAGCATGGAATGCCCTAGTCAAATCAGGAGTTAGCATAGATGAAATCATGGCAGCGACCAGAAACTATGCAACTGAATGCCAGGGAAAAGAGATGCAGTTCATTAAGCATGCAGCTACTTTTCTCAAAAGCGACCGTTGGAAAGATCATTTGTCATCAGACAAGCCCTCGACTTATAAAGCAAAAAAAGCTGATCCTCGAGACAAAGAGATAGGATTTCAACGCTGGGTACAAGGAGGTAACAATCCAGAGGACTATAACTGGGGAGATTCTTAGAAGGAGGATGTGATGTGAGGGCACTAGTAGATAAAACCACCTTCAAAACCGTTGAAGAAATGCTCAAACAGGCACAGTTTTTAAAATACATCAATCTAGTTGGCGTGGCAGAGGACAAGCAGCTAGATGACGAAATCGTTCTACAACGCAAGCAGTTCGTTGAACGGATCGAAAAAGCAGTTGCACTCCTTGCTCCAAAAGAAATTCGGCTGATTACGGAGCGGTACCTTTCTCAGGATGGGAATTACGTCAAGGATTACGAAGTTTATGAGGCTATGCAGATTAGCCAGTTCACGTACTACAAATATAAAAATAAATCGATGAAAAAGCTGGCTGAGATTCTAGGCATTAGCTCGGAGGTTCCAGATTCTCATTGGTGTCCACTTTGCAATCGAGGTGTTACCAGTGAAAGGGGTTGATGAGTTACATAAGGGTGAACGAAAAGCAATACTTCAATCTGTTGAATCCCTTCTTGAGAAGTACAGGCTTTGCAAATACCTAATTCCAGAAGACGGCCAATCCATTAGATCAAATTATGATATCGAATCACTGGAAAAGCATCGTACATTCTGTAGAAAGATTGAACAGGCTGTCAGCCAGCTACCAGATCGTGAACAATTTTTGATTAAAGAAAGGTATCTAGGTGTCAATACCGATTATATCACCGACTATAGAGTGTATCGCGATCGTTTCAATCCACCGATCAGCGAGGGTACTTATACCAAAATCAGGTGGAGAGCCATGTGCAAACTTGCGATCATGCTTGGCATTCTTGAGGGTGACGGCAAACCAAACTGTACTATGAATTAATTACGAGAAGGCGGTGTAGTGGATGTACATTCAGGAGATTGAAAATAGAGCAGCACAGCTAAAAGAAGAATTGGGCGGGAAGATTTTTGCTTTCCCCGTAGATGAAGCCGATCCATTTTCCAAGTATACGATCACGATGGATTTGGGTGGCAGCAACTTTAAGACATATCCGAAGCCTCTGATAATTAACGAAGTTGCTGCTTGCGTAAAGACGCTTCTGGAACAGCTGAAAGAGGAAGGAGTTGATGTTGACTATTCGAGGGATGTCCGGTTTATCTCTTACCAAGCTCAAATGGACGCTCCAGACGTGACGATGCATCGGTTGAAGAAGTCCAACATCGAAAAGCCATTGATGGAGAGCGGCGTGGACGTTATGCCGAATCCAGATGATCCCGAAACAATGCTTTTCTCGGCGCGGGGAATTCTCAAATACAGCATGCTTGAAATGCTTGATAAAAACCCGAAGGGCGCCCGATTCATGGATGAATATTTTAAGCTCTTGGCTTCACGAAGATATGGTAAAACGGTGGCAGCTATCAGGCAGGAAGTTCGTCGGATGAGCAAGTCAGAAGCGATTCACTGGGTGGAGAAGACGTATAAGCGGTACATTTCAGACAGTCAGGAAATTATGAACATCATGCAAGTAATCGGTGGTGTTAGATCATGAACCATAGTAAGCGGACTATCTGGCTAGCTGTCAACTCTGAACACGGCGACCGGCTGGTTGAAATAACACAGGAGCATACCCGGCTTGCCCGGGAATTGATCGTCGAGCGCTATCGACTCTCTGAGCTGGAGATCGAGATTTATAAAGCACGTATCGAGAAATTGCGACTTGAACGGGAAAACATCCTGCAGCAGTTTGTTCAAACGGAGGCTGAACTAGATGAAAATCCTTAATTCTCCACAAAGGCGATACGCAAAGCTGAAAAACGGTATTTGAACGTTGTCAACGAATATACGGAGCTTCGTCTTCTGGCTGCTGAAAAGCCGCTTCTGTCAGAAAAAGAGTTTCAGAAAATCGAGGCTAGAATAGCCAAGTTGAATGATGAAATGGATGACATCACACAAGAGCTTGCGCAGTTCAAACTGTAGAGAGGGGGTGTTTGAGGAAATGGAAGAGGTTTTAGTAGAAACATGGTCGGGACGTAACAAAACCAGGCTCTTTCAGGCCATTTTGCTGGAAGGCAAATACGCAATCTTTAGCAGAATGGGCATCGTTGAGATGATGGCAGTTGAACCAGCGAAGGAGGACGGGGTTTATAAGCCCATGGAGGTGAGAGGTAATTACACTTTGTTTCTTGGTACAGGCGGACGGAGTATCTCTGCTCTAAAGAAGTACGCAAAGCGGATCCTGGAGATGTCAGCATTTGAGTTACTAACCAAGCACTATGATCCTGTGGAAGAAGTGTATTTCATTCTCAGTGATAAGAAGCCGAGGTTCTAGGAGGCGACCGAATGGATAGTAGAAAGACGATTGACGTTGATGATTTGATCGCCGTCATGAAATCCCAGGGTAGGGATACGGGCAAGATAGAAAGTTTCTTAGGAGAGGTTCGTGAAGACAGAAAAAATACCCCCACTACTGCCAATAGTGAAGGTATCCAGATCAGTAACATCGTTTGAAACTAGGTTATGCTTCCGCAATAGATTTTATAACACTACAGTCTGTGATTGCTAGATAAATTTTCAATTACGGTTCCACCCAATCAAAACAGAGGAGCGATGAAGATGTTTGGAAACAAAACGTTACAGCAACATGTCAATGAGTTTTTGAGTAAAGTGAACGAGCAGGAAGGGAAGATCCGTTCAAAAATTGAGGAGCTGGAATTTCTATTCGATTCCCTCACAGATAAGGTTAAAGTGCAAACTGCGGCCATGATTGAATTAGAAATAGCCGGGGATAATGCGGGTGCTGAAAAAATCATGAAGAGTAATCGCCAGCTGCGTTTACAGATCGATGAAATCAAGGACTCCATTCAAGGATATAGATCTCAGTTAGGGCAGGGATATCAATTAGGAAAGGAGCTGGACAAAGTCAAAGCTGCCGCCATTCAAGCGGACAAGGATCGTGTGGAAAGAGTCAATAATCTCCATAAGCAAGGGGAGCAATTAGCGCAACAAATAGCAGATTTGAAGATGAAACGAGAGCAAGTAATGTTGGATTGGCGAGTATCCTATTCAAGAACGACTGAAATGGATTTAGTAGGGATCGCTTCCTACATTGATCCAAGAGCGACCGCGTTGTCACTTACCGAAAAAGAGACTTTGATTCGAAAATGGATGAGTGGAGAGACGATTGAAGATTTCTTCAGTAAATCGGATGAATATAAAGGTCCCATTATTAGTATTGGTGATCCGGGAACATCTGTTGAGTACAGGCCGCCACAACACGGTGGAAACAGCATTCCACAAGTTTAAATACCATAACAATACTGGAGGAAATTTCAATGGAAAATCGGTCTACAGAACAGAACAGAATCAAGGAGTTGGAAAGGCTTAGAACTCCACTGAACAACCACATTATCGAAGCTGCTATTAAAGCATTAAAGAATGCTGAATATATTGACGTAGATCGTGTTAGAGGTGAGTACCACCTCAATGAAGGGGAGGCTATTGTCGCGGAGATAGAAAAGTTAATGAAAAGCCGTGGGAGAAGATTGTAAAGCAAAAGGAAAATAAAACTCCCTGAGTAGTATATTGGCATTTCGTCTAAAGATACAGAACGGGGTGAAAGTAATGGCAAGAACACTAGAGCAAAAGTCCCTAGAGCGTATGTGTTTCACACAGTGGAAAGCTAAGAACATGAGCAAGCAAGTCGGTTTGAGCTTGCCACATAAGCATCAGGATCAGAGCATTATTAAACGCAGAAAATAATAAACATGGAACAACGGATTAAACAATATCAGCCGATCCAATAAACCAGAAACAACCGCCTACGGGCGGTTTTTTTATTGACGACCGTATATTACAGGAAAAGGTCTCGGATTTTAACAATTACCACATGTTGGAGGAAGAATAGTAAAATAGTAACAGGAAATGACTTCCTTTTGTCGAATGATGTAGGCGAAAGGAGGTGGGACCATGACACCTGAACAAAGAAATCAGAAGAGACTAGAATTGCTAAAAGACTTGTATGACCATCATTTCCAAGATGGCGGCCGTACTGCACAAATTAACATTGAAAAAGACGGAAAGATTGATAATGAGCTTGTAACAGCAATCCTATACCTCAATGATAAAAACCTAATTGATAGTAAAATTATGCACAGAACCGCATACCAAGCGAAAATTACAGCATACGGTATCGATTTGATCGAGCAGGGCGGTAGTTTACGATAAGCACCCACAAGGTGCTTTTTCTTTTGCAACAAGCGACTGTACTCCACGTAGAGTACGGACAGAAGCGCCAGCCCTTGATACATAAGGCTTTTACGGCAACCGCACTCCACATAGAGGACAGTCACGACCGTACTCCACGTAGAGTACAGAACCGTACTCCACGTAGGGTACAGTAGTGTACTCCACGTAGAGGACAGTCAAACTTTTTTCTTCATTAGAGCGCGATGCCTAAAGAAAATATTAAAGAAAATATTAAAGAAATATACTCGCGACAATGTCACTCGTATTTTGAGTGGCATTTTTTATTTCAGAGAGAAGAGAGGGATCAACAGCTATGAGTAATCGAGTTAAACAGATTAAAAGCCACCTTGAAGAAATCGATCTGAGCATCAAAGAAATATCGAACACAGGGAAGGGGATCGATGATGAGCGTATGTTTTGTACGTTAATGCAGGCAAAGTCAACAGCGCTGCTGGCATTGGTACAAGCAGAAGAGCATGAGCTGATGATGAAGCCAATCGTGAAGTACATCGATCAAGGCAAGGTGATTACCAGCTATCACGTCAAAGGATTCCAGCCGGTAAAGGATGAGGAAGGCGTGTCATTCTTTATGACCCAGGGACACGATCAACAGTTCATTCAAATGAGTGGCAACGTTGACGTTATCGAAGTATCTGGTATCGATGTGCAAGCTGTTAAGGATAGGCTGGGCATAGGTGATTAGGAATCGCGGGTCCTTCTGGAGAGGATAGAGGCTAGCGGGTCTAGCGAGCCCCGAAATCCCGCTAGATTTTATTTTTGAAAATCACTGGCGCTTTCGCCTGGGCACTGGTTAAAACAGCCGATTCTAAAAATTTGACTTCATCTGATGTCCTAAAAATGAACACTGATGAAATTCATGCCAAAAACGAAAGTGAGGTGGAAGATTTGGCGAAACCAAAGGCGAAGGCCGAACAGTTGAAAATCAAAGAGGTATCCACTTCTGAATTGGCGGAAATTGTAGGCAAATCACCGCAATGGATACGCCAATTGACGAGAGAAAAAGTACTGAATCAGGTAAGCAGAGGCAAGTACAGTCTGGGAGAAGCAATTCAAGCGAACTGTGAGCATATTTCTGGTGGAAAAGAAGAAGAGCAGAGGACGCGATAAATTCGACACAAAAAAACAAGGCCGTGAAGCTGCTTGTGGAGCCAGCATTGTTTTCTGGACAGTTGCAACTGCGCGCACTATGTACCCAATGGTCTAGATCATCCCGGGCGAAGTGACGGATGTAAAAGAATCTGGCTACCTCGGGCTGTCCCGAGGTTCGTGGAAAAGAAGGTAACTTCCTGATCAGTACAGAGGAACAGGCAAAAGGGCATGAGTTCCACTATTCCACCTATTCGACAGAGGCTGACTTGCCACACGCCTATGAGACGAGAGGACTGCGAGGAACCAAGCCGAAAGGGTACGCCGAAGGGAATTTGATCGCAGGCTATACACATCTGCATTTCGGGTCGAATCCAGAGCTGGTAAAAAGGTGGCTGAGCCGCTGCGTGGAGGGGGGAGCGCCTGCATAAAAGCCTCCCGTTGATGATTCAGGGTACGAGCTGGATGCCGGAAAAACGATTGCAACAGCCCTGTGCCGCATTTTTTCCCAGGATGGCTACAAGACGGCTCCGTTCAAATCGCAAAACATGGCGATGAACTCGTACGTGACCTTGGATGGAAAAGAAATCGGGCGAGCGCAGGGTGTTCAGGCAGAAGCAGCGGGGATTTTGGCCACGACAGACATGAATCCGATTCTGATCAAGCTGACTCGTGACTCCGAATCGCAAATTGTCAGCCCGTGCTTGGCGTAGTCTCGTTCATTACCAACCTGTGGATCGACGCGGAAGACTCTCATACTACCGTTACCAGGCCAGCGGGGGGCGCTGAGTCGGGTACAGGGGGAGATGCCGCCCGACATCGACATCACCGTGCTGCGCAACCCGTGCATTTCCAATTTTACGGGCGTCGATCCGTTCTTCGTGGAGCCGGACTGCCGTCTGTGCTTTGTGACTCGTCTGGAAGAGCTGGGAGAGCCGATCTTCCCTGCCGTTGACGTCCTTGCCATAGTTCAGGGCTACAAAGATTTAGCTGGGGTGTTCGTCGCCACAACCTCGTTGTGAAAATTGATATACGAACTCCATATTTTCATTAGTAATCAAATGCAAACCAATTGCAAACAATGACCAATCAGAATAAGAATTTTCTTTGCTTAGCTTGTATGTTTGTGCCATAATATGTAAAAAGATGCGGGGGTATCATGATGCTTACTATCCAGAACCTAACCATGCTAAGAGATGTCATTAGCCTTCCGAAGGAATCGCTAAAAGAAATCTGTACGAATTTAAACTTGCCATCTGTTGGGACCAAGGATGATTTAGCTTATAGTATTATGGGTAGAATAGAAGGTAATAGGAGACTACAGAATATCGCACTGGAGAGTGTTAGGGATAGGATTCTTGCCGGGAAAACAACAGTTACTTGGTATTCGTCAGCAGCACAAAACTCCTTGCGCGGTGCTAAGGAATTGATTATACGAAATTTCCATCAGAATCCTTTCGAAGTCATAACCGTTCCTGACCCTGGTGATCTCACAAGTACGCCAGTGTTATTCAGTGCAGCAGAAGGAGACTCGCCACATGAATATTACTTAAGATTTATGTGGAAGTCTGGTGTTCGGCGAGACTATTATACTGGGACCACTAGTCCTATCCAACGAATCTGCAACGTATATATAAATGAGGAACAAGGTGCAGTCGAAATTAGAACTGAGCCAAAGTCAGCAAGGGAAGTTGCACAGGTTCTTTTTTCGCTTATCCAACAAAGGACATTTATGGAAGAGACGAGAATACTTGCCCCCTTCGGTGCGGATGTAGAACGATTCGCAGATGCATTAGGTGGCGAGTTTATTGATACAAGTTCGAAACCAGGTCTATTATTGGATGAGTTTACGCAAGAACAGGGGGAAGCGATTGTTCAAATTCTTGAAGGCTTGAATGATTATTTCGAGACAGAAGATATTGCTGATCTTGAAGATAATCTTGCCCAGGCAAAAGATGTTTTTGGTGATAATTTGCTCGAGACGCCTTTTACAGCCATTATTTTGGCTGGACTACAACGCGTTTCCATGGGTTCCGACAAAGAATTACGGGGGCAGCCGCTTTATGATTTTCTAAGTCCCTTTTTGCAACATCAAACTGGGTTCATCCGGTTTCGCTACCCAGTAAACGGGGTATTCCAATCGCATACCATCAGGGTAGGGTTAGTTTCAAATAGTATTTATTTCAATACACCCGCAACTGAAGAGGTTATTAAACACGTGCGACAAACGATCACAGCTGTGGTATGATGAGTATTGCCATCGAGTCAAGAAGGGAGGATAGCTTTATGTCAAGCAAATGGATGGTTGATAACTGGGTCCAACGAAAAGCATTGGGTCTTACCAAAAGGTTTTATCCAACCTCCTTGATGCAAGACTTAGAGTTGCCTTTGGGAGTTATTTTTGAGCGCCTCCTTGAGCTGACGAAGGATGGTAAAATTGTACTTAAGTGGGAGATCAGATGTCCGAATCACTATTGTGTACGAACACTGGACACTTTTGACACAGTCCCATCTCAGAAAGAGTATACGTGTGATTGTGGACAAGAAGTAGAAGTGTCTCCAGAGGTTATTTTTCCTATATTTGAGATTACTGACGATTTAAGAAAGTACGCGAGAGATATTAGGCAAGGAGAAGTAAAAAAAAAGTCTACGCGTACTAATACAAGTGTAAATCCGCCCCCATTGACCCAAAAAGGGATGATTACTCCAGCGAGTATGTCGATGCTTCATGAGTTGTTCCCTAGCATTGCTGAGATGCTTGACAAGCCGACGGAGATACATCTACATCAATATAATTCTGAAGGGGATATGCACTTGACTACTCATGGCCCTAAATATAACATTGGGAAAATTGACGCCCCTCAAGGATCTGTTCAAGTTGGCGATTACGGAAGTGCTACAACGTATAATACAACTGCCGCTGGTTTAGTAGATGCAAAAAAAGAGCTGCTTGAAGCCATTCAAAATTCAGATATTCCTGAAGAGACCAAACAGGAGTTATCAGGTGCAATTGATTCAATCTCCGAAGAAGTTGCCAAGGAAAAACCAAATAGGCTATCACTAAACGGTATGTTGGACGGGCTAACAAAAGCAATAACAACATTCGAAAAAACGCCTGGGCTGATCACTGTGTATGAGAAGTGGCAAGCTTTTGTTAGCAACTTTGGTATACAATCTTAAGATAAAGACGACATGCAGCGATATGAGTATAAGGGCCAAGCCCTCATTCTTAAGCCCTCTGGTGGAGAGATCCGCTGGAGAGGCTTTTTCTATTTTTCTGGGGGCATCGGTATGATAGAGACAAAGGAGAGTGAGATCCAACATATTTTAAAGGACTGCTGTCCTAGTTATGAACAAATGATGATGGAAGATGGTTGGGGTTACAGCCACGCATCGCTTGATGCTGTTGAACGTGTTCTTCCTTTGACGCTCGGCCCTGGCGCACAAGGATCGCTTATTTCCTTATTAGGAGAACAAAGTTGGCCAATGTTTAGTTCGCCAGAAGGCGGCGGTAGCGTGTTCCACTGAAAAGTGGGGTATTTTTTGCTTGAATAACGAAGAACATGGAGAAGGAAATGCAACGAGCAACAGATCAACATCAATATATTCAGATCATCTACCTTGGCAGCAACAGCCAGACAACGAGGCAAACTTTGCGTCCGTTGGAGATCACTGGCGACCGCCTGAAAGCATACTGCCTCACACGGCGAGCACCAAGTTTCATTGCCATTGGCAATATCTTTGCTGTCCAGCCGGTGGTGATCCGCCATGCTGTCTGACATCAAGCACAATGTACTGCGGGTCATCGCCATTTACTCCACCGGGCGGCAAGTGATTATTTTGACTCGTAAATTACTTATTGCGTAAGTGAGAGTAACATTACTTATTTCTAATTAGTATTGTTACTTAGTCGAAGCCAAACGTCATATTACTAATACGAGTAATATATGGGCAATCGTATCTGTAATTAGAGGGGAGGCTACGAGTGAAGGAGCAGAAAAAAGTGGAAAGGCTGATTCGTTCTCCGAAAAAGAATGACTACCCGTCTCCGCATTAAGCCGAGGCGGGTGTTCCACTTTCTTTGGCTGCCATCCTGGCTTCCGCGCGGGCCTGTGCTTTGCGTGCGGCTTCCTCTGCAGCTACTGCCTGTGCTTCTTCTGATTTAGCAGCATACCAGTCATTATCTTGAGCAGCATAGCGTGAGCGCTTTGATTGGATGGTGTCCCGCACTTCTTTCCATGGGCGCCCGTAACGTTCAGCACTCTGTTGCCAAGCGTAGCTACGGTTTTTGACCTCTGGTGGCGGTGGTACCATGTCGGCTATAAAGGCTGGGCAGTCGGCACCGGATGGAAGGCGTACCTTGTTTACGGCCCGATGCTTATCTGGCAGGGACTCGTACAGCACCTTCGCGTCATCGTAGGGCTTGAGCGCGTGGGCGAATCGCGATAACTCGCTCAAACGTTCAGTCTTGTAGCTGGTGATTTGGGCGCCACCGTCCAGTAGCGCCTGAGCGGCTGCGCCCATTTGATCGATAGAATGGTTTGTATACAGTTGTTTCACGCGATATTTCCGAAACTCTACAGCCGTTTCACTTGCTCGATCCTCAATATAGTCAATTACCTTGTGCGCTTCGTCCCACCATTTTAGACATGGCTTGCGCAGTGTCTGGTCCTGATCAATCCGGCTGTAGATGTTGAAGTTTATTTTATCGTCGAAAAATCCCAGGATAACGCCTTGGTACTCCTGCCAAGCGTCAAATGATGCTTGGATGCAGACGACATGGCCGTATCCGCCTTCCGGGTTATCCATGATTCGGCGCAGGTCAAAGATAGGTTTCCCGTCTTCATCTAGCTTTGGCGCTTGCAAGAACAAGTTCGCCAGGAAAGGGGTAGAGGACAGCGCCTTAACGCGGGCCATGATCGGGTCGATAATTGCGTTTACACTTCCGCTTGCTGCCTTCTCCTGCAGGTGGAGGAGGTCGCGTACAACATCTGGATGCGTTTGTACTTCTGCTCTACCCAGTAACTCCTGGCGATATGCGGGCGACGTCAGGGCAAGTTCCAGATCGAGAAAAGACCAGCCCTTCCGGGTCGTAATCGCCCGCATGCAGGATATGACGTACTGCTGCATCCGGTCGGAAAACTCGCCCGTCTTGGATAGGCCGTTGATAAAGCCGACGAAACGGGCGGTCAGGCGTTCGCTGATCTCCAAGGCGGCCAGTTCTTCGTCTCCACCTGCTGTTGCAAAGGTGCGCCCGTATACGTCGTCCCATCCGAGTGGCATTGGTCTAGCCTTATTATCTAGGTTCAGAAGGTGCAACTTTTCATCCGGATAATCGGCGGGCAGACAATTCACAAAGTTACGCAGCACCTGGCCGTCAGCTGTGTCGATCAGAATAGCCGTGAAGCCAGCCATGACCATATCGTAGGCCCAGACCGTCCCGAAGCCTTCCGACTTACCGCTGCCCTGTTTGCCCTGGGCGAAGGTCGTCGTACAAAGGGCGTCATAGACCGCCTTCGTTGACATAGCCGCCCAGCCTGTAAGAGGAATGCGGGCAAGCTGCCGGACACCCCTGGTCGTCACCCAGCCAATCCGGACATGCTTCATACCGTCGCCCTCGACCGTCAATTCTTCCGGCAGCTGGACTTCCTTGTGGCTGCGGTTACGGACCTGTGGGAATTCTTCCAGTAGGCTTCGTCCGGGCAGCTGCATGATTTTTCCGGCTTCGTCGCAACTCACACGCAACGGTTTGAAGCGAATGGAATATCCCTTGCGGGTTTCGATCGCGTCTAGGAACTGCGCGGTCCATTTTGCGGGCACGTCTGTGCGCTCCAGCTCGTTGTCAGCGGTCAGGTCCTTCCAAGCGTTCGCGATGGTGTAGGCAGTGTCCCGTCTCCGGGTACGGTCCTCTGACTGAACGGCGACCCGCAGCCAGGCTTTTAGGACGTCGTCGCCCTGCTTTCGCTTCGTGGCGTTCGTCATGTCGGCCTTGATCCGGGACGCTTCGCTGTAGCTGCCGCGCTCCTTCCTGTGCTGCTCCAGGCGTTCCTTCTGTTTCTCAGTTACTCTGGTCAGCTTTAGAATCTCGTACCTGGCCTTTTCGAAGCCTGCATGGATGGTACGCAGGATCTTGTTTCCCAGGCTGGGATTCGGGACGTAGCCTTGATCTAGTAGGTTGTGGGCCTGCTTCGCTTCCTTGTACCAGCCCAGTGGATCCGTTGGTTCGAACATGGCGTCAAAGATGGCGACGTCGTCACCCTCCAGGGTACGGACAGCTGTCAACAGCGACGGTAGCGGGTAGTTGTTGTCCTTGTCGGTTGCCAGGCTGAAAATGTCGTGCTTGCGGTAATGCAATTCGGTGCAGAAGGTCTTCTCCGGGACCAGCTTCGGCAGCTGGTCCTTGACCTCCTGGATCGTGATTCCGCTGTCGTAGATCGCTTCGGCCTTACGCAGAACCTCTCCAGCCTTCTCGCGGGGCAGCAGCAGGTAGAAGGCGACGTCATTCGGCCGCATGATGATACGGAAGTTGCAGCGGTAGGGGCTGGCTTCTTCAAGGACCCGCCCTTCACGGAACCAGCTGCGGCGTTCGCTGGGCTTTCGGTAAAAACTCGAGATAACCTTCCCCAGGACGTACGCCTGGTTATTCCGTATGCTGGGCGTCGCCGTGATCTCATAAACCGCGTAATCATCTGCCTTCCGCTCGTAAATGACTTTTCTACCGATTTTTACAATCATCCGAAGATCGCCCCCGTAGTATCCAGAATGTCAGGTTGCCCCAGAATATCGCTTTCTTCGGCCACTCCGCACCAAGCGCCCATAGTCCAATCAGTAGGCAGGTCGCGATCGCAACTGCGAAGAATGCGTCCGGGCTTACGATGTAAGCGCCCAGGGCGTCCCACCAATGAACGGGATTTATCCAGTAGACGAATACGTCCCAGGCGTCGGCTGCCTGATTGACCTTGTCGGCTGCGCTGCTGATTGACTCGATCGGGTTTCCGCTGATCTTGACCATCATTTTCCGACCGCCCCCGTTCTTTGTTCCAACTCTGTCCAAACGTCTACGCCCAGACTCGCATCCAACTCAAGGAAGAGGAGTGGTACCAGTAGGATCAAAACGTACCCGATGATTCCTTTGAGGACCCGGCCCTTCCAGTCTGGCCAATCCAGCCAGGCTTCGACGATTCCCCAGATTGTCACGATGATGCCGCCCCAAAAGGCTCCCTGCTGCACCAGTTTCAGCAGACGGATACCGCCGCCTATGCCATTCGCAGCAAAGGCAGTATGAGGAAGAAGCGCGATCGCCAGGGCATAGCAGACAGCCAGATACGCTTTTTTATTCCGTTTCAGGTGAGCGATAGCACGATCTAAGCGGAGGGCAGTCTTCTCGTCTAGTGGCGGCAGCTGTGTGCCGCACAGGTCCTGAATGGTGTTCCCGTTGATGCGAATTACCTTTACCATCCTGATCTCCTCCTCATGGATAAATTTTCAGTAAGTCGGGAATGCTGGGGGAGAATACACGAAAGGAGTGTGGCGAAATGCCAGTAGCAGCTCTGATCAAAATTGGAATTGGTATCGGAATGATGATTTGGGGAGCCCCAGCTGTTTTTGGAGGATAATTTTTCTGCAGGTTCAGCGAACAGGCATAAAGCAGCCCCCCAATGCATACGCTGTGAGTAACG
This sequence comes from Brevibacillus invocatus, assembly GCF_003710915.1. Taxonomy (GTDB): domain Bacteria; phylum Bacillota; class Bacilli; order Brevibacillales; family Brevibacillaceae; genus Brevibacillus; species Brevibacillus invocatus. The sequence continues at coordinate 111,956 of NZ_RHHR01000036.1, forward strand.
CATGCGTACACGCGAGTAACGCAACAGCTCCATAGCCAGAGTCTACCCACCGCCAAACTTGGCGGTTTTTTTGTTTTCTGGGTCTGTTAGCTTCCGTATCTTCGGTTTTTATACGGTTCGATATCAATACCCCTTTGAGCCAGGCGTGAGAGAGCTGCAGGCATCAACTTCCCCTTTGCCCACCCTGAGAAATTGATACTCTTCGCGTACTCGTGCATTTCTTTCTCCAGGAGATCCTCAGTGTTAAATACAATAGGCTTTCGTTTTTCACCCATGTGCTGCACCTCCAAGTGATGTATAGCACCACATTGCGATGTGTTGAGGGGAGAGCAGCGGTGTGGTGCTGTGTTACTATGTGATGCGGAAGGGATTGTCCATTATTACGCATTTTTCAAACACTGCTAGTATACTTTTCTGAATGTTTGTCCAAGATATGGGTGAGGTGATAGCTCATGTTTGGGCTTGGAAAAAAGAGATCCCGCTTGGGCAAATGGTTAGACAGTAACGATCTGACACAAGGGTGGCTCTGCTCAGAATCAAAATTGAATAAAGCAACGATCAGTCGATTGTGTGCAAGCGATGACAACATGCCGAATTTGAAGACGATCCAAAAAATACTGAAGGCGCTTCGGAAAGTTGATCCGAACGTAAAACAGGATGATTTCTGGATGATGTAACGGTCCGTGACGACATCGATTCGTCTTTGTAGAGAGGGTCAAATTTGACACCCTTTGCTTCAAGACCAATCCTCACTCGCTGGATAGAAAGCAAACCAAGCAATCAGTTCAAATTTGGTGGATAGTAGGTAAATCCATTTTTATGGACTTGCTAAAGCTACCTGGCAGTCATTCCGAAGAAAAAAATTTACATGAGGTGAATTTAAATAATGAGGATCCATACTAGTTCAGGTGGTGTGAGGAAAATTGAATTTACGGTTACAGAGACATTTGGAACGGAATGTAGTTATGAATGGTTTGCACGTCAGGTCAAACAGTTGGCTAAGGACAAATATGGGATGGAGATAGAAGTAGAGATTAACCCAAAATACAGGCGACAAATTAGGTGAGTGGGGATGGAGCACAACTTCCTTTCAGAAAAACAAGTTTCAGAGATTGAGGACAGGTATAAGAGTCTGCAGAAGCTCGTGATGATGGATGTGGATGTTCTGATAAAAGAGGTTCATGCGTACCGAGAGCTACTTCAGAATATTGAGAAGGAAAAACCTAAGGTATCCGAGATAGGAAGTATTGAAGATGATTTACTGGCAGATTATCACCATGTGCTTACTCCCAAAGATATTCAGAACATCCTAGGTATTGGTCGTCGGCAAACATATGAATTAATGAATTCGGGAGAGCTTCCAGTCGTAAGGGTTGGGCGGTTAATGCGAATATCAAAAAGTACCTTTATACATTGGTTAAAGGGGCAAAAATAATAGGGATGTTGTTGACGATCTGTTGACGAAATGCGTCAACAACAGTGATTTTAATCTACAACCCAACAATGTGAGAATAAGAAAAACCCTTATTATATAAGGGTTTCCTCATTTTGAACTACATGCAACTCTACCGATTATCGACTTTCTCCGGGTACAGATCATGATTCATCATCCGGAATTGCGCCATCTCCTCGTACTTCGTGCCCGGCTTGCCATAATTGCAGTACGGGTCGATCGAAATACCACCACGTGGAGTGAATTTGCCCCATACCTCGATGTAACGGGGCTCCATCAGCTTGATCAGGTCATTCATGATGATGTTGACGCAATCCTCGTGGAAATCCCCGTGATTGCGGAAGCTGAAGAGATACAGCTTGAGCGACTTGCTCTCCACCATCTTGATGTCCGGGACATAGCTGATATAGATCGTAGCAAAATCAGGCTGCCCGGTGATCGGGCAGAGGCTGGTGAATTCCGGGCAGTTGAACTTGACGAAGTAATCCCGGTACGGGTGCTTGTTGTCAAAGGTCTCCAATACACCCGGATCGTACGTGTAGTTGTAGGTCGTTCCCTGGTTGCCCAGGAGAGTCAATGAAGACAAGTCTCGTTCTTCGTGGTTTGCCATCTATCTTATTCCCTCGTTTCTTCCTTGATTCTCATCGTTATACGCCACGCTTGTTGCCCCAGACCAAGGCGTGCAGCTGTGGCAGAACCTTGGCATCGTTCATGTCTGCTGCTGACATGGCCTGATCGATCAACCATTCAAAAGACTTCAACAGCTTTTCGCGCAGCAGGTCGGTGTTGGCGTCCGTCAGATCGCCATTGCCTGGCTGCAGGTAAAAAGGCACCGCAGGGTAGCGGCTGTGGATCCTGCGCGCATAGGCAAAATCTTCGTCATTGAACACAACGACTTTCAGGCTAACCCCATCATGACCGCCATCGACGAGCCGATGGACGATCTGATCCAGCATGTCCAAATCCGTTTTCATCCCGGAGCTTGGCGGCTTGGGTGAGATCGTGACGTCATCGATTTGCATGAGCCAATCCTGCCATCTGCTGCCTTGTGTCTCCACGGCTGTACGAATCCCTTTTTCCTGCAGCAGCGACACCAATGCCCCGATGCCCTCGATCAGCGCGGGGTTGCCGCCAGAGATCGTGACATGAGAAAAACGGTCTTCGCCCAGCCGGTACAGCTCTTGCCAGATGGCTTCGGCGGACAGAAGCTGGATCTCATCCCGAGCAGAGCCATCCCAGGTAAAGGCGGAATCACACCAGCTGCAGCGGTAGTCACACCCTGCGGTGCGCACAAACATCGTTTTTTGCCCGATGACCATGCCTTCGCCTTGAATAGTCGGCCCGAAAATCTCCAAAACAGGAATAGGGTTCACTCCATCATCCACTCCCGTCTCGCTTCGGCATAGCTGGTCGGCGTCTCGAACAAGCGAACGAATTCGACACGAGCTCCGTTGTAGTGGTCGCGATAAGCTTCTGATTGCAGCTGCTGCTCCATCTGTTCGAACAGCCAGACGACCATATTTTCTGCCGTGGTGTTCATCGCAGGCAGCATTTCGTTGAGATAGCGGTGATCCAGGTAGATTTCGATGTGTTCCTTCCAAATCTGCTTGATGTCGCCAAAATCGATGACCAGTCCGATTTCGTCCGGATAGCCGCTGATCCCAAATACGACGGTATACGTGTGTCCATGCAGGTTCTTGCATTTTCCTTCGTAGGCGTGCAGGTGGTGTGCCGCGTCGAAGGTAAACTCCTTGCTCACAAGAACGCGCTTGTTGTGGTAGCGAAGCTGTGATCTATCAATATGGGTACCCAAAGTCTGCATGCGGTCGACGATGCGAAAATCGAAGTTGGCGCTCATCAGACAGTGGTCCCTTGTTCATTTTTTTCGGAAAGGTAGGTATCCAGTCCGGCTTTTCGCAGGTGGCAGGCAGGGCATTCCCCGCAGCCGTCACCCTTGATGCCGTTGTAGCAGGTGAGTGTTTTTTCGCGGATATAGGTGAATGCACCCAGATCGTCGGCGAGCTTCCACGTCTGCGCTTTGTTCAGCCACATCAGCGGCGTGTGGATCACAAACGGGTAATCCATCGCCAGATTGAGCGTCACATTGAGCGATTTGATAAACGAGTCGCGGCAGTCCGGATACCCGCTGAAGTCCGTCTCGCATACGCCAGTCACCAGATGGCGTGCGCCTTTTTGCTTGGCAAAGACGCCTGCGAACGAGAGGAACAGCAGGTTGCGACCGTCGACGAAGGTGGAGGGCAGCTGGCCTTCTTCCTGAGTGATGTCAATGTCGGTGCGGGTGAGGGCATTGGGTGCGAGCTGGTTCAACAGGCTCATATCCAATACCGTGTTGTTCACGCCAAGCTCCCGGGCAATTTGCTGGGCGCATTCGATCTCCAGCTTGTGGCGTTGCCCGTAGTCAAACGTGATGGTTTCTACTTCGCCGAATTGTTGTTTGGCCCAAAAGAGGCAGGTTGTACTGTCCTGACCTCCGCTGAACACAACGACGGCCTTTTCTTGTTTCATGCTCTCCATCTCCTTTTTTTTAAGTGGAAGAAAGAGAGTTCTTGAACATGCTCACAAAAAAACAAAACAATACCAAAGGTACTGTTTCCCACCTTAGTTTTTTATAGAGGGAGTTCGCGAACCTCTCCCATGCGGCAGCATGGATTTCGTGTGTGGTTGGGGCAAGCGGATGCTGCCCACGAACATTATACATCATTAGGAGTGTGACTTGAACTATATATATTTACTCAACTTTCGCAGC
>NZ_RHHR01000037.1 GCF_003710915.1 Brevibacillus invocatus
TCACCTTTCTTGCTCACCAACAAGCGAATCCAGTTCTTGTGATGAAACAAGAGGACAAACACAAGTTGGAACAGATACGAGCAGGTAAAGCCAAAATTCTTTTTAAAACCTGCGGTTTTCAAGTGATGCAGCACTTTCAGTTCTTTCCAAGCCATTTTGATTTCGGCAGGGAGTTGATTGTTTTGTTGAGTTTGCTCTATCATAGAAAGGACACCTCTCCTGTATGGTAGTGATTCCTCGACACTTTCACTTTACCAAACGGAGTGGTGTTTTTCTATATTTCAAGGAGCATTCTAAAATCGGCTTTAAACTTGTTGTACCAAGGGAATACTCTCATTTTCGCTCTGCGAAAGTTGAGTTAATTAAATATATTAGTGAATTCAGTCTATGGGACAGTTGGAGCATAGTGTATACAATTTACCCAGAACCTCGACCCGAAGCACGACGAAGCAATTGCCACTCCATCGTACGCTGATAATCCGGGTATCGAAGCGGAGGTAAGCAACATGGAACAGAAAAGGAGACGTCCATATCGCTGGGTGTTCATGGTGGTGATCATGGCCATCGCAAGCACCTCGTTGTGGTTGTATTTGGATGTTAATCAAGTAGAAAGCATGGAGATCAAGAGCGGAATTCAGTTGAAATTTCGCACGAATGAGGATCAGCTGGAAATCTATCAGGGGCAAACCTGGCAGCCCTTTTTCGCGAAAGGAATCAATCTGGGAGCCTCTTTACCCGGCCATTTTCCGGGGGAGCTGCCCATTACAAAAGAGGATTACCTCCGTTGGTTCGCGATGATCGATGAGATGGGGGCTAATGTAATCCGCGTCTATACGATTCACCCCCCTGCGTTCTATGAGGCGCTCGTATCGTTTAACCAGCGCAAAGAAGGAGAGCCTCTCTATCTGATGCAGGGTATTTGGAGTCCAGAGGAACTGTTGATCGAAAAGCAGGATGCGTTCTTGCCAGAGATTCGCGATCAGTTCCAACAGGAGATACGGGATGCAGTCGGGGCTGTATATGGCGCTGTTACCCTTCCTGAAAAGAAGGGCAAGGCTGGCGGCAAGTATCGGGCCAACGCAGGACCTTACGTCATCGGGTGGCACACAGGGACAGAATGGGACCCTGTGATGGTCCAGAAAACCAATCAGATTCATAAAGAAATGGAGCCGTACCAGGGAACGTATTTCCGTGCTTCAGACCAGGCTACCGCCTTCGAGTCCTGGATCGCGGAAAAAGTGGATATCGTGGCGCAAGAGGAGAGCAAATACGGCTGGCAGCATCCGATGACGTTTACCAACTGGGTGACGACAGACCCGCTCAGCCATCCCGGGGAGCCCATCTACCATGAAGACATGGTGAGCGTCGATCCGACGCACATTGAACCGATTCATTGGGATGCGGGTTACTTTGCCTCGTACCATGTGTATCCGTACTATCCGGATTTGTTTCGTTACGATACAGGTCTGAAGACGGTGAAGAACGACACAGGGGAGATCGATACGTACAAAGCGTATTTGCGCAAGCTCAAGGCGTATCATCAAGGCATGCCTGTCATGGTTACAGAGTTCGGAGTGCCAGCTTCATGGGGCAATGCCCATTTCGGTGAACTGGGACGTGATCAGGGGGGGCATACCGAACAGCGCCAGGGAGAGATTGACGCACAGCTGATGCGGGAAATTCACTCCGAAGGCTACGCTGGAGGAATTTTGTTCGTTTGGCAGGATGAGTGGTTCAAAAAAACGTGGAATACGATGAAATTCGAGCTGCCCGAAGATCGCCGTTCCCTCTGGTTGAATGTATTGACCAATGAAAAACTGTTCGGTGTTCTTGGCATGCACGCAAGTAAAGAAGACGTGCTGACCATCGATGGTGACAAATCGGATTGGGAGAAGCTCGCAGTAGAAGAAAAGCAGAAGCTCGACGTGAAGGTGCATGGTTTTGAAGAAATATGGATGACGCATGACGAGGGCTATGTGTACGTGCTTGCACAGCTGGAGAAAGCCTTTGATCCCCTGAGCCAATCGCTTTACGTGGGTGTCGATACGTTGCCGGGTGGCAATAAAAAAGCGGCAGAGCTAGGCAGCATGACGCTGGATGAAGGCTTGGAAACCTTGATTCTACTGGGGCAAGAAGAAAGCGAGATTCGCATCGCCTCCAACTACGATTTTCACACCCGTCTGTACGGCAAAAGGTACGGAATGCTTCCCCTGAAGGAAGAAGAGCTGCGGGACAACTCGGGAGTCTTTGTTCCCTGGAAGCTGGCTGTCGGTCTGGAAATGGAACCGCCGGACAGCAAGACCTATCATCCAAAGGAAGAAGTGATTGTTGGAAACCTGCGCCGAGGAACAACAGCATGGGATCATCCCGACTACAACTCCTTGGCAGCCTGGGAGACAAAAGACAAGATCGTCGAATTGCGGATTCCCTGGATGCTGCTTGGTTTTACTGACCCCAGCTCCCTTCAGGTGATGAGCTATCAGGACGAGGGGAGAGATTTCGTCACAGAGACGACCCGAGGCATTCGAATTCTCCCCTGGATCAGCGATAAAGCAGGGGATGGACCCGGGACAGTCGAGCAGGCAGGCAATCCCTATCCGTTGACTCGTTTACCGATCTATAGCTGGGAGCCTTGGGAAGAGGTCGGTTATCACGAACGGAAAAAACAAAGCTATCCGCTGATTCAAAAAGTATTTCAGGAACTGACTGTACCTGCCACGGAAGAGATCAAACCTTGATTGGATGAGGAGTGGAAACGTGGAGACACCACTATCGTTTGCCGTCTACTTTCTTTACTTCATATGCGGAGTGACGGTGCTTGGCCTGATCTTGCTCTTGGCTCTGAAGCTTCGGCACATTGCTGCAGATAAACAGGAGAAGACGTGTCTGGAAAAATACAAAGACTACTTTATCTACTTGCAGGCCTATGGAGAAGAAGAGGAACGCCTGAAACTGCCACCCGGCAATCTCACACGAAGGGAAAAGCAGATTATCCAGAAAAAGCTGTTTGAGCTTCTGGAGCGTTTTACCGGGATTCACCGTCAAAAGCTGATCGTGCTCTGTGTGGACATGGGCTTGGAAGAACTGGATTTAAACCGGATGAACAGCTGGTGGAAATGGACGAAGATCGACGCTGCCTTCAATCTCGGTATGATGCGCTCCGGGAAAGCGGTAGAAGGGCTCCTTCACTTGCTGAAAAAAAGCGACTTCGATTCTACCATTTTCATCATCGCCCGTGCGATCGCCAAATGTGCGCGGAGCGAGAAGGATTTGCGCCAGATGGTGGAGCTGTTGGCTGCTCATCGGAAAAATTGCCACCAGTTGATCGTCGATATTTTGGGCGACAGTCATCTGGATACAGGGCCCTTGCTCGTCTCTTTCCTGAAGGAAGAGGATGCCGATCTGATCAAGATTGGATTGATTGGTCTGTCTTCCCACGCGCAGCCGAATATGGACCCGATTTTGCATGAGCTCGTCGATTCGGCTGACAAGGAAGTCAGGATCAAGGTCGTCAAGCTGTTGTGCCGCGACGTGCGCTACCTCACGGACAAGAATGTCAATCTGTTCATGACGCATCCTGATTGGGAGCTGCGTTCGATCATGGCAAAAGCGATTGGAGCCTTGGGATTGTCACAGTATATTCCATTGCTGAAGCGAGCAGTCAAAGATCCGCACTGGTGGGTCGCGCACAACAGTACGAACAGTTTGGCACAGCTGCAAGTAGAAGGCTTCATGGCACTGTGCGCGATTATGGAGGAGGAGAAGGACAGCCGCGTCCGTGAGATGGCCCATCAGGTAGTCCAAAAAGAGCTGGAGCGGGGGAAACACAACCTGGTCGATTTGGATCAGCAGATCAGCTACAACCAAAAGCTCTATTTCTACCAAAAATGGAACAGGAAATCAATGAAAACGGTCCATGCATTGGAAAAGTAGGCTGAAGGGAGGATGTTATGAGAGAGTTCTTGCTTTACTACGGGATATTCGCCACCTATTACGTCATCGTCATCAACTCGCTGTACTTCATCATTATGATGTTCTCGTTCAAGAGCATCATGGGCATTCTCAAAAGCTCCCTGTACTCACGCTTTCAGGCTTTGTCAGGCTCCAAGCATGTTCCACCGATCTCGATCCTGGTACCTGCGTACAACGAGGAGTTGACAATTATTGAGAATGTCAGGTCCTTGCTTTCACTCCATTATCCGGAGTACGAGGTCATCGTGGTCAACGACGGTTCTGGTGATGAGACCCTTCAGGTGTTGATTGAGGAATTCAAGCTTCAGGTATCGAGCAACGCGGTCTTACAGCCTGTTCTGAATACAGGGAATGTAAGAGGGATTTACCATAATCCCGCTTTCCCCAATCTTTATCTGATCGATAAGGAAAACGGAGGTAAGGCAGACTCACTCAACGCAGGGATCAACCTTTCCCACTACCCGTTGATCGCGTCTATCGATGCCGATTCGCTTTTGGAAAAGGACGCATTGATTCGCATCGCCCGCGTCTATATGGAAAATCCCGAGGAAACGGTGGCGATTGGCGGCGATATCCGCATTGCCAATGGCTGCAAGATCGAGGATGGAATCGTCAGCGAGATTCGCCTCCCTAACAAGTTTTTGCCGATGATGCAATCTGTGGAATACCTCAAGGCATTTTTGGGAGGACGGATCGGGTGGAGTGCGATCAATGGCTTGATTATCGTCTCTGGTGCCTTTGGCGTTTTTCGCAAGGATTACGTGATCAAGGTTGGCGGCTATCGCGAAGGTTACCCGGGTGAGGATATGAATATCATCATCAAACTGCACAAGTACATGCTGGAAAACAACCTTCCCTATCGCGTCGCATTTTGCCCGGATGCAGTCTGCTGGACACAGGCTCCAGACACGTGGAAGATCCTGGGCAGTCAACGTCGCAGATGGGGTCGAGGAAACCTGAAAAACATGATTGAGTACGGAAAATACATGGTGCTTCGACCCAAGTACAAAATATTTGGATTAGTGACATTGCCGTACAACATCCTTTTTGAAACACTGAACCCCTACTTCCGTATCACGGGATTATTGGCCTTGATCGGCTATACCTTGATGGATATGACGAACGTAGACGTGTTGCTTCTCTACGGGTCACTCAACATCGTCTATGGATTGTTGCTGGGAATAGGTGCGCTGTTGCTGGAAGAAATCGCGTTTCGGCGCTATCCGCGGTTTCAGGATATCGTCAAAATGCTTTTCTATACCATTCTGATGTTCTTCGGCTACCGACAGATCGGCGTGGTCTGGAGATTCCTCGGTCATATCGAATATATGCGAAATAACAACTCGTGGGGAACGATGACCCGAACCAGTTGGAAAGTCGAAGAGAACAAAACCATTTCAAGTCTGGAGGTAAGAGGATGAGTAATCTCGTAGCGACACTCTATCAGCTGATTGAAGCTTCGGAATCAAGTCATTTCCGATGCGGCATTATCCTGGTGAGCTGCAAGGATTTGAGCGTGGAAGGATTGGAGACTGTCAAAAGAGATTTAGCTCACAACAGCTCCAAAGAAGAGGCGCATTACGCTTTTGACCAAAACACGCAAGTACTGAGCATCTTTTTAAAGCATCAAAAGCTGAGCGATACCCATTTTCATGCGCTCCTGGTGAAGGATTATCTGCAGAACGCGAATCTTCTGGCTGGCAGCTTGCTGATCGCCAGCTTCGAGGAGTGCACGCGAGCGACAGGTCAACTGCTGCGAAGCATGCATCATGCTGTGATGGAGCTAGCCGGGGTTGGTGAGATCAAGCTGTTTGATCCCCAAGCAGAGGATGCTGGGGATAGTGCAGCCAGCATATTGCTCGTCAATCATGACGAGGCCGTCAACGAGTTCCTGAGCATTTATCTGGAGAGAAAAGGCTACCAGGTAATCGTCGCCAATGACGGTGTGGACGGGGTTCAGAAATACCAGGAGATGACCCCAGATCTGGTCATCACAGACCTGAACCTGCCGATCATGAATGGCTATCAGATGATAGAGAGGATCAAGCATTCGGATGCTGAGAGAGGCAGCAAGATCGTCATTCTCACAGACAAACGCTTGGAAGAAGACGTGAAAAAATCATTTGCACTCGGTGCCTCCGACTACATAACCAAACCATTTTCACCGGTTGAATTGGCGGCACGAGTAAAGCGATTGATTTCATAAAGAGAGCCAAAGGGGAGAGCCGAGTATGGGGAGATTCGAGGAATTGCAGAAAAAAATTGTGGATAGAACAGCAAAGGTTGGTGTGATCGGACTTGGATATGTTGGTCTGCCACTTGCTGTAGAGACCATCAAGGGCGGCTATACCGTCGTCGGGATCGATCTGCATCCAGGGAAAATCGATAGTTTGAAAGCAGGCGTATCCTACGTTCAGGATATTTCCAATGAGACCTTGCAGGAATGCCTGGCAACGAAACGTTTTTATCCAACAACGGATTACAGCGCCATTGAAAATCTGGATGCGATCAGCATTTGCGTCCCTACTCCGCTCAGTCCCAATCAGGACCCCGACACATCGTACATTACCAATGTTGTCAATCAGCTGAAGAAGTACATGAAACAAGGGATGCTGATTACATTGGAGAGCACCACCTATCCCGGCACGACGGAAGAGCTGATTCAGTGGGAGCTGGAAAAGCTGGGGTATCAGGCGGGAGAAGACTTCTTCCTCTGCTATTCGCCAGAACGGGTAGACCCGGGAAATCGAAATTTCAACACGCACAACACGCCGAAAATCATCGGTGGCACAACGCCGAAATGCATCGAGCTGGGCACGGCCCTCTATGGCAATCTGGTGAAGACCGTGGTTCCGGTATCCACACCAAAGGTAGCGGAAATGTCCAAGCTTTTGGAAAACACCTTCCGCAGTGTCAACATCGCCTTTATGAACGAAATGGCGTTGATGTGCGACAAAATGGGCATCAACGTGTGGGAAGTGATCAAGGCCGCTTCGACAAAGCCATTCGGATACATGCCGTTTTATCCAGGCCCAGGCATCGGTGGTCATTGCATTCCACTTGATCCGATGTACCTGTCCTGGAAAGCAAAAGGCTTCCGTTTTCACAGTCAGTTCATTGATATCGCGCAATCCATCAATGACAGCATGCCGGATTATGTCCTGCACAAGACCGTACAGGTGCTGAATCTGTACGCAAAATCGATCAACAGCTCCAAAATTCTCATCTTGGGAATGGCATACAAGCCAGACGTAGACGATCTTCGCGAGTCGCCTGGGCTGGAAATCTATGAGCAGTTCAAGAAAAACGGAGCTACCGTGGACTATTATGATCCGCATGCCAAACACTTCGTGAACAAGGCTGGACAATCTGTCCATTCTATCGACTACGATCTGGAACGGTTCCGCACCTATGATTGCATGGTGCTCATTACTAATCACAAAAGCTTTGATTATCAGGAGCTTGCTGATCTGGGAGTGGCTGTTATCGATACGCGCAATGCATTTGAAGGTGTGGAAGGCTCCCACATTTACAAGATCGGGATGGCTGTTTCGGTCCCGCAACAAAAGGAAATCGTCAGCCTGCTCGCCTAGACGACAGGCTTGACGATTCGGCCTGAACTTAAGGGAGGTAAGCATAACATGTGTGGAATTATGGGCTATATCGGATATAGAGAGGCACAGCCTCTATTGATTCACGGTCTGAGAAAACTCGAATATCGCGGCTATGATTCTGCCGGGATCGCTGTATGCGATGGAGAAAAAATCGCGGTCAGCAAAGCGAAGGGACGAATTGACGTTCTGGATCAGCACGTGCAAAAAGCAAGTCTCTCAGGAACGATGGGTATCGGCCACACCAGATGGGCGACACATGGACGTCCGTCAGATGAAAACTCCCATCCGCATACGGACGAAACAGGCAAATTTGTGCTCGTTCACAATGGCATTATCGAAAACTACCTCGATATCAAAGAAGAGTTGAGCAATGAAGGCATTGTGTTTTCATCGGAGACGGATACCGAAGTGATAGCCCACTTGCTAGCCAAGCACTACGACGGCGATCTCGTCGCGGCAGTCAGACAGGTAGCTGGAAAAATTCGCGGAGCTTACGCACTGGCAGTCATGAGTGAGTACGAACCCGACAAGCTCGTTGCAATCCGCTATGCCAGTCCTTTGATCATCGGTGTGGGTGACAATGAAAAGTTCATTGGCTCCGACATCCCGGCTATTCTGGAGCATACACGTGATGTCTACGTCATGGAGGATGGCGATCTGGCCATCCTGACCCCGGATTCACTGCTGCTACAGGATATCGATACCGGTCAGCCGATCGACCGCAAACAAATCCGGATTGAATGGGACAAGGAACAAGCTGAAAAAGACGGCTTTGATCACTACATGCTCAAGGAGATCCATGAGCAGCCGCGTTCACTTCGCAATACGATGGCAGGACGGATCGACGAAGCCAAGCGGGAAATTGCGATGCCAGACCTGGGGCTTTTGCCAGAAGCCGTGAAGGAGATCGAGAAAATCTATATCGTGGCTTGCGGTACCGCTTATCACGCGGGCATGATCGGGAAGCACGTGTTTGAAAGTCTGGCGCACATCCCAGTCGAGGTGGATGTCGCCTCCGAGTTTCGCTACCGAAATCCGCTTTTCTCACAGAAAATGCTCACTGTCGTCGTGAGTCAATCCGGTGAGACGGCAGATACCCTGGCTGCGCTGCGTGAAGCACAGCGAAACGGCTCCCGCGTATTGGCAATCACCAACGTCGTGGGAAGCTCCATCGCGCGCGAGGCAGATTACGTCATCACGACAAACGCCGGGCCAGAGATCGCAGTAGCCTCGACCAAAGCCTATACGTCTCAGGTCATTGCCTTTTATTTGCTGGGTCTGTACTTTGCCCAGGTAAAACAGACCATTGCTGCAAATGAAAGAGAGGCTCTGCTGCATGCCATGACCCAGCTACCTGACCAGGTGGAGAAAATCTTGACGCATGCGGACGAAATTCGCGCGTATGCAGCATCTATCAAAGATGAAAGCCAGATGTTCTTTATCGGTCGCGGTCTCGATTACGCCGTTTCTCTGGAAGGCTCTCTGAAGCTGAAGGAAATTTCCTACATCCATTCGGAAGCTTATGCGGCTGGGGAATTGAAGCACGGGACCCTGGCCTTGATCGAAGAAGGGACACGAGTGGTTGCGCTGTCTACCCAAGCCCATTTGCACGAAAAAATGGTCAGCAATATTACAGAGATCAAAGCCAGAGGAGCGGTCGTATTGGGCATAGCGCTGGAAGACAACATGGAATTGCACCGCTCGGTGGATGACGTATGCCTGATCCCGGCGACGCACCCGCTCCTGGCACCGATTCTGAGTGTCATCCCGCTCCAGCTCATCTCGTATTACACGGCTGTAGCTTTGGGTAATGATGTGGATCGGCCTCGCAATCTGGCCAAGAGTGTAACGGTCGAGTAGCGTTTTCCAAAGGACGGTATTCACAATAAGATGACGAGGAGGTCCGTCACATGAGCAACTCGGATGGAAGGTTGAATCAGGAGACCCTGCTTCAGATCATGCTTCAGGCTTATCAGCTTGGCATGCAGAAAAAAGAGATCGATTCCCGCATGATCATCGACAGTTTAACCACTGCATTGAAACCGTACTTCCCGCAGGAGGAGCAAGTGGGGCGGGCCACTCTCAGCACGAGAAGTCAACAGGAGGCGATTGGATGAGTGTTCATGCTGTAGTTCTGGCAGCCGGAAAAGGCACGCGTATGAAGTCAAACCTCTACAAAGTCATGCATCCCGTATGCGGAAAACCGATGATCGAGCATGTGGTTGATCTGCTGGAGGATATGGCCTTGAGTCATCTGGTCGTCGTCATCGGGCACGGCGCAGAAGCTGTGAAGGAACACTTGGGAGCAAGAGTAGAGTACGCATTCCAACCGGAGCAGCTGGGGACGGCCCACGCCGCATCGATGAGCAGTCCGATCCTGCAAGACAAAGAAGGAGTGACCATCGTCCTTAATGGAGATACCCCGTTAGTCAGAAAAGAGACACTGCAAAAGCTGGTTCTCCACCATTTGAGCAAGCAAGCAGCTGCTACCGTACTGACCTCCATCGTAGACGATCCTACCGGATATGGACGAATCATCCGTGATGAAAACGGAGACGTGCGAAAAATCGTCGAAGAGAAAGATGCAACCCTAGGACAAAAGAAAGTGTGCGAGATCAGCACGGGTATCTTTTGCTTCGACAATCAAAAGCTGTTCCAGAGCTTGCCGCAGATCAAGAACGACAACGCCCAGGGAGAGTACTACCTCCCCGATGTCATCGCGATTTTGCAGGAGCAATCCTGCACCGTATCCGGCTGCATCTGCGAAGATCCTGATGAGGGAACAGGTGTGAACGATCGCATCCAGCTTGCCCATACGGAAAAGCTGCTCCGCAAGCGGATCAATGAAGGACATATGCGCAACGGCGTCACCATTATTGATCCAGCCACGACGTACATTGAGGCGGATGTGCAGATTGGACAAGATTCGGTGATCTATCCGGGCAGCTTTTTATGCGGAAACACGCGGATCGCGGAAGGCTGCAGAATCGGTCCTCATGTGCATCTGACTGATTGTCAAGTGGATCAGGGGGTAAACCTTTCCTTTTCCACGGTAGCGGGGAGCGCGATTCATGCACAGGCTTCTGTCGGGCCCTATGCCTATATCCGTCCGGGATCAGACGTCGGCGTTGGAGCGAAAGTCGGTGATTTCGTGGAGTTGAAGAACACACGTCTTGGCGATTATTCCAAGGTGTCGCATCTCTCGTACCTCGGAGACAGTGAGGTAGGCAGCCATGTCAACATCGGATGCGGAACCATTTCGGTGAACGATGACGGGACAACCAAACAGAAGACGACGATTGAGGATCATTCCTTTATCGGCTGCAATGTCAATCTGATCGCTCCGGTAACGGTCGGGGCAGGTGCATACGTAGCAGCGGGCTCTACGATCACAGACCACGTCCCGAGCAAAGCGTTGGCGATAGCCAGAGAGCGGCAAGTGAACAAGGAAAACTACCGCAAAAAAGTGGAGATGACCTAGGCAGGATGACCAAAACGTGGCTAGGGCGAACAAGCCTCCGCAAAAAACGGTTATGGCTGCCGCTGCTGCTCACTTTGCTGCTGATTTTCCTGTCCGTGGTCACGCAAAGACCAACGCTGACCAAGGCGACATGGATATGGGATGCCCAACTGATCGCTTCCCAGCCAGAGGAAATCGTTGCCTTTGCCAAACAGAACCAGATCAACCTGATTTATTTGCAAATCAAGCCAGTCGAGATCTCTCCTCGGGACTACCGCACCTTCAACCGGCTCGCGAGTCGCGCAGGGATCAAGGTCGAGGCGCTAAGCGGAGATCCCAATTGGGTGTTTATGCGCAATCGCGACAGTATCGGCGACCTCATCGCTTGGGTAAAGGCGTTTAATAACAGGGTAGCGGAAGACGAACGATTTCAGGGCATTCATGTCGATATTGAGCCGTATCTCCTTCCTGAATGGAAGAAGGAGAGGGACGGTGTCGTGCTTCAATGGATGAAGAATATGGAGTATCTGGTCGCTGAGACGAAAAAGGACACCAGTCTGTTGGTCAGCGCGGATCTTCCCTTTTGGATTGATTCGGTCCATGTCCCTGGAACACAAGAACCATTGAGCAGCTGGATGCTTCAAAGGCTGGACAGCATCACGCTGATGGCCTATCGCAATTTCGCAGATGGACCCAATGGCATCTTGAGCATCGTGGAAAAAATCGTCGACGATGCGAACGACCAGAAGCAAAGATCGGTCATTGTTGGGGTCAACATCCTGGATTCCGGGGAAGGGGCTCACGTCAGCTTTCATGAGCGTGGAACGGAGGAAATGATGAGCGAGCTGGCAATCCTGCACCGGGCACTTGCTGACAACCCAGGTTATGGCGGCAGTGCAATCCATGATTATGAAAGCTGGAAGCAGGTAAGTCAAAGAGAGGAGAAGCTGTGATGAATGAAAGCCAAGAGCCTAACATTTAGCTTTCTCTGCCTCACGATCGGCTTTTTATTCGGCTTTTCCTCAGCGGATCAGAAGAGTAAAGCCACCTGGATCTGGCAGTCTGAGAAGATCGGGGAGGAGAGACAGGAGATACTCGATTTTTCCAGAGAGAACAACATCGATATCATCTACTTGCGCTTTGACATGTCCAGATCCTTTGCCTATTACCGTTCTTTCATCAGTGAAGCGTATGCGCAAGGGATCAGGGTCCATGCGGTAGCGGGTCATCCGGCCTGGGCATTGGAGGCACGCCAGGCGCGAATGCTGCAAATCGTCGATTGGGTGAAGGAGTACAACCTAGAGGCATCCACGGAAGAACGCATTCACGGGATTCAATTGGATATTGAGCCGTACCTGCTGAAGCAGTGGAATCAAGATCGTGTACAGGTCGTGCGTGAATGGCAAGCCAACATGCGTGTATTCACAGAAGCAGTCAAGCAGGACTCCGATCTGGAGACAAGTGCCGCATTGGCGTTTTGGCTGGACGAAATTCCTTCTGAGGACGGAGAGGAAGCGCCTCTTTCCACCTGGATGATTCGTCAATTCGATACGCTTGCGATCATGGCTTATCGAGATCAGATGACGGGTCCCAACGGTATTCTGTCATTGATAGAGTCAGAGATGGAGGATGCCGACCGGATGGGCAAAAAGATGCTGGTAGCTGTTAACCTCAAACACATGGACGAGGACCATACGACGTTCGCAGAAGAGGGGACGGACGAGATGGAGAAGCAGCTGGAGCTTTTCCCGCAACACCTGGAACAGCATCCTTCCTACGCAGGAGTAGCCATACACGACTACAGGTATTGGAAGGAGCTGGCCCCTGCTACGATTCCTCCAGAAAAGCCTTCCCACTATCTAGGTACGTACATTTGGCGGGCAGAGCTGCTGCATACAGAAAAAGAGGAAATTCTCGCTTTTACCAAAGAGCATGATATCAACCTCTTGTACATACGGATCGATATGAGCTTATCCACCTCCAAATACCGTGAATTTATTCAGGAAGCAAGAGCTGCAGGAATAGAGGTTCACGCGATGGGAGGACATCCGATCTGGGCTCTGGAGGAGAGTCGCGGCAAGATTCTCAGATTGGTCAAATGGGTTAAGCAATATAACGAGAGTGTAGGTGAGGATGAGCGATTTGATGGTGTTCATCTGGACATCGAGCCTTACGTCATGCCGATTTGGCGTACAGACAAAGAAGGACTGCTGCGCCAATGGATGGAGAACATCCAGGCTTTTGTTCAAGAGATGGAACAAAGTCCAAAGCTGAAAACAAGCGTCGACTTAGCCGCCTGGCTGGATAATTCGCCGACTCCCGGACAGCCAGACTTGCCATTCAGCCATTGGATGATCAGTCAGCTGGACCACACGACGATGATGGCATTCCGTGATTTCGCAGAGGGACCCGGCGGTATATTGAGTCTGGTGGACAGTGAAATCAAGTACGCGGAGAGCATTGGTAAAGAAGTGATTGTCGCCGTCGAAATGAAAGAGAGTCATGAAGGCAAGTACGTATCCTTCTACGAGGAAGGGAAAGCGGAGATGATGAAGCAGCTTGACCTCGTGACGCGAGCGCTGCAAGTGTATTCTTCCTTTAAAGGCATTGCCGTTCACGCTTATGAATACTGGAAACATGCAAAAGAATAATCCTTCTGGGGCAGTAACCTGGCGTCTCCTGTTGTACAATAAGGAAAAGGCAACAGGAGAGGATACAAGACGATGCGTGATGTGCCGAACCGTTATCAGGGACTGCCTCCTCGAACATCAGACATGCTGTACAATATCGTCCGTAAGTTTTACCGAGGTGCTGTCAGCCACTACGATCTGATTCAGGAAAAAAAAGAAGAGGTGCGCGTTGCCTGTCAAAAGAGTCACGGGAACCAAAATGATGCGCAACTGCTTCAAGCGCTGACGACCTTGTTTCTGGAGTTTCATTTTTATGTGACCTGCTGGCTGCAGATCGAGCTTGCCTTGTACCGATTGGCGAAGAAGGATGAGGCGCTAGCCAAGGTCCGTGAGGCGTTTTTGCCTGTGTTGGAAAAACATCTAGCTGTAAGGCAACAACTGGAGCAAACGGAAGCGTGTGTCTCGGCGCAGCTTGAGCAAGAAGGGGATATCGCCACCTTGATCGAGCAGGATGCCTACCGCTTTGGCGCGATCACATTTACGGTGGATGAACAAAGCTTGCAGAGCCTACATGCCCTATATCAAGCGATTCAAGCGGCTCGACAGGAAGCTGCGGAAAATGAGGGTGTTCCGAAAGTAGAGTAATGTTCAACAAAACGCTTGAACAGCAAGAAGATTCGATACGACATGTACTGGAAAATGAGGGGCGAAAGGTCAAGGAATTCAAACGAAGCGACGATGACTATATCGATGATATTCTCATGTACAAATTTGTATAGAAAAAAGGAGGTTGCCCGCAAGCCTGAAGACTTGCGACAACCTCCTTTTCATTCCACACGGAAGAAATCTCCATTGAGGTATGCTTACCTGATCTTAGAAGCTGCCTGGAAAGATCGAGCCTGTATGCGCTGGAGCTTGTCCTGCATTCAGGGAGCGCACCTCTTGCACGTTTGTACCAGCAAAGTTCGGTGAGAAGACCGATTGTGCGCCTGCTCCGAACGGGCTTGAATAAGCTTGGAGCTGCTGTGGCTGCTGGGAGTGGTACGATTGTTGCTGTTGGTATCCGCCAGACATTAGAGACGGGGAGGAGTAACCCGCTTGATTGTTTTGACGAACCTCCTGTGCATTGGTACCTGCGAAGCCAGGGGAGAACACGCTTCCGGTGCTGGCACTGAATGGCTGAGCTTGCATCTGGGCTGCGTAACCGATGCTGTTTTGTCCAGCATAGCCAGTGTTATTGCGAGCTTGAACCTCTTGTGTATTGGTACCCGCAAAGCCCGGGGAGTAAATGCTTCCAACTCCTCCGCTGTAGAGCTGAGCTTGGCCTTGGGCAGCGTATCCGCTTTGCATAGGCAGTGCGTTCATGCTGCTGTAGCCGGTGTAGCTGCTGTTGTTGAGGGCTTGGACCTCCTGCGTGTTCGTTCCGGCGAAGCCAGGAGAGAAGATTGAGTTAGCCTGCATGCCGTAAGATGGCTGGAAGGCAGCCTGGTTTTGCTGGAAGCCACCCATTTGTGCTTGTTGATAGTTTTGCTGTGGAGCGGCATAGCCAGCGTTGAGCTGTCTTACCTCTTGCGTGTTGGTGTTTGCAAAGCCTGGCTGAAACATCGATTGTGCTGAAGCGCTGCCAAGGTTTCCGCTGTACGACATCGTTCCGTATGTAGGGGTGATAGATGCCTGAGTGTGGCCACCTTGATTCCAGTGCTGCACCTCTTGTGTGTTGGTGCCGGCATAGCCTGGCTGGAACATGGAATTGGCAGATTGCGGAATGCTGGATAGTTGATTTTGCTGATTAGTCATCATGTTGTTGATTGTGTTGTAGGTCATGATTGACCACCTCCTGCCATTACTTTTTACCAAGGATTGCAAGCTGATACATGAATAAACATAGCAAGAGAATTTCAAAAACTTGGTCTATCCATCCTTGAAATCACCCTCTTGTACCATCAAAAAACATGCCGGTCCATTAGCCGGCATGTTCCTGCAAATCCTCTGGTTTCCAATGACCATGAGCAAGCCATAGGGTTGGCTTGCCAGTCGGCCCGATCGAAGCTTTTACCAGTTCAAACCCCAGGCTTCGAAATAAAGCCAGGCTTGCTTCATTATCCATCGCGACTCGCACGTACAATTTGGGCAATAGCTGACATGTATATGCAGTCAAGGATTTGCCAATTCCGCGATGGCGGTATCGTTTGTCTACGACGAGAAAGGAGTGCTGCAAACCGAACCGGCAGACTGCGAACAAACCGACTACCTGCTTGCCGCGCATGGCCAGCACCAGACTGGATTCATGAGATGAGAGCATCTTGGGCTTTAGCTTGTCGAGCCAATCCAGAGCTTGCTTGGTGATCCGCCGATCTCCTTCCTGTCGGACAAAACGAAGCAGGGTGGCTTGCGATTCAGCCAATGCTTGTGGGGGTAATTGTAGGTATTTCAGTTTCATAGTCCTCTATCCTGCCTGTACTCCACGTCCGTTTTGCAAACGGGAGACGTATTGTGCGTAATGAATCAGATTGGAAAGGGAAAGCCGACGTATTGCGGGTTCATCGAATTTTTCCGGTTTTGCATTGGCTTCGAAAAACCAGATACTCCCATCGGTAGTCAGCCCCAAATCCATCGACATCTCGGCCAGATCCTTGATCTCATTGTGCAAGGAACCGGCTATGGTGAGGGCGGTCTGATGGATGCTCTCCTCTACTTTTTGCGCGTCATCTGGAAACAGCGCTTGTAGAACGCTGGAAAGAGAGTGGATGGAGCCGCCGCGAGGAACATGGGTCGTGATGCTCTGGGAACCTGCTCGTCGGATTCCGACCCCTGTCACACCCCACTCACCTTTGCCGTCTTTTTGGACGAGAACGCGCAGGTCAAAAGGCTTTCCACGATAGCGCGCCCGTCTGATTCCTTGCTGCATAATGTATTTCTTTTGCCGCACATGCCCTTTTACGTACTTCCAAAGATCCTCCAGATTGGAAAAACGGCGTGTGATGGCTTTATAGTCTTTTAGGCGCTGGACACGCCAGCCTTCGTTTTTGTACTCAATCCTCATGATTCCTTCGCCTGCTTTGCCACGAACGGGTTTGAGGTACACAAAGTGATGCTCGGAGCAAAAATGGCGGAAGCGGGCAAGTGTATCGAGTTTCTTGGTGTCAGGGAGATTGGGCTGGACTTCAGGGTATTCCTTCAAGATCGAAAATAGCTCCTGCTTATCAAAGAAACAGCGATTGAATAGAGTTACATTGGGCATCTCATTCACTTTCTCCAAGGTTTGGCGCACTTTTGTCTGCTGCTCTGCCTTTCGCGTAGGTATGCGGTTGTAGATCACATGCGGAAAGGGCATCACCACGTTCTGCCAGGTGTGATCTCGATCGTTGTACAGAAAACCGCGAACTCGCTTTTTCTCCCAATTGATGCCTTGGGGGGTGAAGACGAACACCAATGCACCCCATTTTTTCCCCGATAAACAGATATCTCTGAAGTTATCCCGATTCCCGACGAAAGTAGCCCCTTCTCCGACAGTCAGGATGCCAAGGATCGGTCCAATTCGCAGTGAATGGTTGATCATCTTCCAGTTGATCCGGGTGCGGATGCGACCAGGCTGTTGACTAGGGAGCCCTGTGTACAGCCGTTTTTGCTGAGAGAAGGGACCCAGACTGGCGATCAGTGGCTTGCCTCCACGTTTTGCTAATGCTTGACGCGGAAGCTGGACAAACCACTTGCCGCTGGGGAGGATGGTCAGCCACCCGGAGCGCAATTGAGGCATGGGTGTTCCTCCTTCCGTAAAAAACTATTATTGTGGACAGTTCCAGTTACCTTGCCAAGCGTCACAGAAATGATAAGCGAGTGCTTATCATTTCTGTGCGTGTCGGACATCGGTCAAAAATTGGCCAGGTAGCAACTGTAATCCACGAGGAGCTTGCGGGATTCCTGATCAGCATGCTTCAGCCTTGCGTGCTTGAAGATTGATCGGCCTGGCTTGGAATTGGCTTCGAACATCCAGACGTGGCCGTGTGTGTCGATACCCATATCCAGGCCTAATTCACCCAGATCCATTCCTTTCGCTTGTTCGATTGCTTGTGCCAGACGAATGGACGCATCCTTGATCCGCTCCGTCATCAGGGCTTTTTGCCTTCCGAACAGATGGGTCAGCAGTTCGTCCCCGGGGATCACGGTCCCGCCTGTGCGAACATGTGTCGTGACACTGCCAGACCCAGCGACTTTTGCTGCTGTGCAGGAGACGACCCATTCATTGAGCTGGTTTTTATGCAGGTGGACACGAAAATCAAAAGGACGTCCGTGGAAGGTCAGAAGAGAAATCCCTTGCTGGGCCAGATAGCCACTTACTCGACGGGTACGGAATACGTGCTGATAGAGAGAGGCGAGCTTGGTAAAGTGGCGTTTTACATTACCGCTCCCAGTGTGATAAGAAGCCTCGTAGCCTTTCCCAGGTTGGTGAACGACCTTGACGATGCCATAGCCCAGGCTGCCGTTTTTGGGCTTGAGATAGACGATGGGGTATTTTTTCAACAGATTGCGTACGGTTTGCAAGGATGGGGAAGTGTAGGTCTCGGGAATGTGTTCATTTACTTCCGGGTTGGGATACAACAGCTGATGGACGCGCCATTTGTTAAAAAAGCCTTGGTTGAACACCGGCATATGCGGATAGCCAGCCAGCTTGTATTTAAATTCACGGACAGATTCATGCTTCTCTGCAGAACGTGATGGAATCCTGTCGTAGACGACATCAGGCATGGCAGTCGTCCGTTTGCGCCAGACGTAGCCTCCTTTTTTGCTGCGCTGCAGGAACCAGGCTGAGACCAGATTGTTGTTCCAGTCCACATCATGCGGAGAAAAGATGTAGTAGAAAACGCCCTTGCCTTCTTGCGCCTGTAAAAGCTTGTGAAAAAACGAGGTTCTGGGGCCAATCGGCTGCTTGGAGTCTTTGCGTATGCCTGTCGTCACAATACCGATCGCAGGACCGATACGCAGGACGTCCCCTTCCCGCTTTAGATTGATGAGCCCACCGTGCGGGATACCGAGTTCTGATCGCAGCAGACTGGTTACCTTGACGATGGTACTGTCTGGATTTTGTCTATCTTGAAGGACTGTTGCTACGACTTCCTTTTTACCCAGCATGATCGTTATTTTTTGGCGGGGACGAAGCTGCAGCTTCTGACAGAGATGAATCGGCAGGATGATCCCACAAACATGGGGATGGGTAAGGAAGCGTAGCCGCACTCTGGTTGTTTCCATGCTTAGTAACCTCCTACACGCTCTTTCATGAGATAGTTGGCGTAACGAACCGGTTGAGTCATGGAATGATGCTTGGCGACAGGGTCGTTGATCATTTGAAAGACGGTTCGCCCTGGTCTGCTGTTGACTTCAATAACCCACACATTTCCGGCTCGATCGATGCCGACGTCAATCCCCAGCTCGACCAGTCTGCCGTGGGATTGCTCCAGAAAAGCAGGGAGTTCGCTTGCCAATCGGTTTACTTGTTGTTCGATTCGCACTTTGAGAGAGGGTTTGAAATGTCTGGCGAGAAAAGCCTCAAGCGGGACGGCTTTCCCTCCGCCGTGCAGGTTGGATGTGATGCTCCGCGGATCTCCCAGGCGCACGGCTTTGCCTGTGGTTTCCCATTCTCCGCGGCCGTTTTTTTGCACGAGGACTCGGACATCAAAGGGAGTGCCATCTGCCGTGTGTAGCTCGAGATAGGGCTGGACGAGGAATTTGCGCCCTGCTGTGAATGTAGATAGAAAGAGTTTTAGTTTGGGGCGTCCCTTGATAACACGACGAAAGGGCTGATTTTCTCGCCCTCGTCCCGAGATTTCAAATCCGTTGTCAACCACTTTGATTCGGACGACGCCGATACCATGCGTTCCAGCTGTCGGCTTGATGATTGCGGCACCGTATTGGTCCAGCGTCTGCTCCAGATGGGCTAGGGTATAAAGCTGGGTGGGTGGCAGGTACGGAGCGAGCTCGCGTGATTTGCTCAGCATCTGCTGCACCTGCCATTTACCGGACAGGCCATATCCCAAAAAAGAGATCGCAGGGTCATTTTGCAACTTTTCGACAAATGGTTTATAGTGGCGGTATGATGGGCCGATAAAGCAGCGGTCATAGACGAGGGCAGGAAGCGGAAAGGTCCCGCTTTGCCAGGCACCATTGCGGTATTCGAAGCCCTTCACGGTTCGTGTGGCATAATCAACTTTGCGCGGAGAAAAGACAAAGACGCGAATTCCTTGTTTACGTCCGAAGAGGGTCAGCTTTCTGTAGTACCCCTTGTCGACAAAGTGAGAGCCTTGACAACGAGTCATAATGCCCAAGCTTCTGTTTGCAGGCATGGATGTCACCTTCGTCTTTTTTTCTTGCTCGTCGTTTTTCGAATGGCTGCCGAACGTGGAAAGCCACTTACATAGGAAGCAAAATCAAGCATGCGTACGACAGAGGGACGCGCTCTGCGGGGCGGTTCCTCTACTCCTTCGGGGAGCGGGATGGTGTTGGTTGTCTTGGAGGGCTTGCTGTTTACCTCAAGCAACCACACTTGCCCGCGCACATCGACACCCAGATCTACGCCAAATTCGGCATAATTGCCTGGGAGGGCTTCCTCCAGCAGCACGGACAGCTTCAAGGCAACATTCTTCAGGGTTTGGGGCGTGGGGCGGACAGCGCCTGCCCAGGGACCACACAGACGCAAGGCTTGCAGAGGAGTTAGCATCGAGCCACCACGCGACACATTCGAAACGATGCGGTTCTGTCCCAGACGGGCGACCAGTGAAGTGACGGACCATTCACCTTTGCGGTCTTTTTGCACCAGAACGCGAAAATCAGTCGGGCGATTCTGGATGCCGATCAGAGGTAAACCTTGCTGGAGCAAATAAGGTTTGCCTTTTATGCGTTTGTTCAGATATCGGTGCAGTCCAGGTAAACTGGCAAAATGTTTGTTCAATCCGCCGGGGCTGGCCACCTGATAGCCGGTCTGCATGCGACGCACACGCATGATACCACGGCCCATGCTTCCATTGGCTGGTTTGGCATAGACGCTGCGATACTGGGCTAGCATGGTTTGTAGATCATCCTGGCTTTGGTAACGAAGCATGCCGGGCAGATGGGGAGCCGCGGCTTCCTGTTTTTCCAAAGCGGAGTGAACGTGCCATTTGTTCAGGAATCTTTCATTGAAGAACGGGATATTGGCATCTTTGCAGCGCTGTACCCATGCAGTCATAGCATCGCTTCGTTCCCGTTGGCGGGAGACGAGGCGATTGTAAATGCATTGGGGAAGAGGCAGAACCCTCTGTCTCCAGGCGCCGCCTCTGCGAACCAGTCCGCGGACAATTCCCGCATCCCAATTGACATCCTGCAGTCGAAAAGCACAGATGATGCCGCCACGCTTTCGGCTAATGTCCGCAACCTCGTTGAAAAACGGCGTTAGCGGACCAAAAGGGGAGAGCGGATATTGGGAGTTGTACGCGGACACCAAAATACCCAAATACGGGCCAAACACAAGAGACTGCTCGCTCGCCTGGTAATCCACCAGAAGCGGGACTCCCGTAGGCAGATGTAAGGACTGAACCAATGATGGTCGGGCTAGGGTTTGGTTGCTTCTTTCCATGCTGCTTACGCGGGCGCGAACCGTTTTACTTCCGAATTGAACCGTTATTGTCGATGCTGGAAGGTTCCATTTACGCATACGCGCCTGGGGCAGGTAAAGGTCTACTTCCGACTTTGGCTCGTATGCTTGAACGACGGTTGGTACGTAAGACATGATTATCCCCTTCCCATCAGGCATGAAGTTAGTCTATGGTATGAGTAGCCAAATGGTTTGGTGCCATGCTTAGAAGAGAGGTTGTTAGGATTTATGAACAGTTGGTTAATATTAGTAAACATTGCGGTTGGTTCGGCGATTGGAGGAGTGACCAACGAGTTGGCCATTCGCATGCTTTTCCGACCGCTGCGACCTTGGTATATAGGGCGTTGGCGCATTCCCTTCACACCTGGGCTCATTCCAAGTAGACGAGACGACATCGCGATACAAATGGGCAGGTTGGTAGAGGACCATTTGCTGACCACAGAGGGGATCAAGCGGGCCATCACCCAGGGAGATTTGGAGAAAAATCTGGCGGACTGGCTGGATTCCTTCGTCCGGGGTTGGCTGTCGGACGAGCGTACCCTGCGCCAGCTGTTGCTGTCGACCGTACCACAGGTCTTCGATGAACAAGGAAAATGGAGTGATACGGTTCGCACTCCTGTTCTTTTACACTGGCGTGCTTTTGTTGAACGGACATTGCACCAGAACGAAGACCGCACCTTGCGCGACCTGATCGCCCAGGGGGGAGTTGAACGCGTGGAAGCAGCGGTTGCTTCACTCAGTGAAGTGCTGCTGACTCGACTGCGTGGGTATCTCCACTCTCCCCAAGGTCAACAGACCCTTCAAGAGATGATCCGCGGTCTTTTGGGGGGAGGAGGCATGTTTGGCGGACTGGTCGGCATGTTTCTCGGCGACGACAAGATCATGAACAAAGTGTTGCCCTATCTGGATGAGCTACTGCGAAGTCCTGAGCTTTCACAAAAGGTTCATCATTTCTTGAGTCAGGAAGCGGATAAGCTGCTGGATAAGAAAGTGGGAGAGGTAGTGACCTGGCTGGGGCGTGAACAGGTGGACGAGTGGGCCGTGGCTCTATTTTCCAAGCTGGAGGTGCAAAGTCTGCGCTTCATCGATGAGCCGCTGTCTCAAGTGACGGCACCATTTCGGGAGACGATCCTCACGCAGACGATTCCACGGATGGCGGGCTGGATGGTGAGCACGCTGCAAAACAATATCGAGCGCATTGTCAGCAGGATACCGGTGCGTGAGATTGTCACCAGACAAGTAGACGGCTTTCCGATGGAGCGAATTGAAGAGATGGTCATTGGCATCTCAGGAAAAGAACTTCGCATGATTACCGTCCTTGGCTTTATCTTGGGAGGGGTCATCGGGCTTGTACAAGGCTTGCTCGCGCAATGGATCGGTTCATAACTGAAATTAAATTGTAACTCCACTGTAATAATCCTGTAATATTTCGGGGTTATGATAAAAGCACGATGAAAACCCCCTTAATGATATACTTTCTGACGGAGTAGCTGTAAAGCTACCCTTTTTTTTTGCTTCGCCTTCGGGTATATTGTTCGAAGGAGCTAGCAAACGCAGGTGTGGGCGGATGGATGAAGAGAGGGGATTCAGGCGACATGGCAACCAAGCACGAACAAATTTTACAACATATCGATCGCCTTCCGATCGGTTCGAAGATTTCCGTGCGGCAAATCGCCAAAGACCTTGATGTAAGCGAAGGAACGGCATACCGTGCGATCAAGGAAGCGGAGACACAAGGATACGTGAGCACGATTGAACGTGTGGGTACGGTCCGAATCGAGAAAAAACAGAAGGAAAACATTGAACGGCTTACCTTCGCTGAGGTGGTCAATATTGTCGATGGCCACGTGTTGGGGGGAAGGGAAGGTTTACATAAGACACTGAACAAATTCGTCATCGGTGCGATGCAGCTCGAAGCGATGATGCGTTATATTGATGCGGGCAGCCTCTTAATCGTGGGGAACCGTTATCAGGCACATAAAATTGCGTTGCAGCAGGGTGCTGCCGTACTGATCACCGGGGGATTTGACACGAGCGATGAAATGAAGCAGCTCGCGGATCGTCTCGCACTGCCGATCATTTCCTCCAGCTACGACTCCTTTACAGTGGCCTCGATGATCAACCGGGCTATCTACGATCGCTTGATCAAAAAAGAAATTGTGATGGTGGAAGACGTGCTGAAGCCGCTGGCAGAGACGCCGGTGCTGCTCACCTCCGATTCAGTCGCGAAATGGCATCAGTATACAGAGCTGTATCAAGACACCCGTTTTCCGGTTGTGGACGAGCAGATGCGTTTGATCGGGATCGTCACCTCCAAGGACATTATTGGCCATGAAGAGACGGCTACAATCGACAAGGTGATGACGAAAAATCCGATCACGACTTCACCGCGTGTATCTGTCGCAT
This sequence comes from Brevibacillus invocatus, assembly GCF_003710915.1. GTDB lineage: Bacteria > Bacillota > Bacilli > Brevibacillales > Brevibacillaceae > Brevibacillus > Brevibacillus invocatus. Next base: position 23,707 of record NZ_RHHR01000037.1, read on the forward strand.
CCTCTGCGCACATGATGGTCTGGGAAGGCATCGAGCTATTGCCTGTCGTAGACAATTACCGTAAGCTGGTGGGGGTACTGAGCCGAAACGATGTGCTGAAGGCCCTCCAATTTACAGCCAAACAGCCGCAGATGAGTGAAACCTTCCCGAATCTGATCATGTCCCATTTCCGCGAAGAGAGGCAAGCGGATGAACTGACGTATATTGGAGAAGTGACACCACAGATGACCAACCATCTCGGGACGATCGCCAGCGGAATCATGACCACGGTTATGGTGGAGGCTGCCTGTAACCTGCTGCGTCATCATCGCCGCGGCGACATGGTGCCGGAGAATGTAACCGTCTATTTCCTGAAGCCGGTACAGATGGAAAGCCAGATTCAGGTGAAGCCGCGACTTTTGGACATTGGTCGCCGCTATGGAAAAGCCGAGGTTTCTGTCTATCACGGGGATCAGATTGTGGGTCAGGCGATGATTGCTGCCCAAATTATTGAGCGTTAAAGACCATTCGAATAATGAAAGGGTAGCTTTACACAGGAGATGACAAGCCTGTGTGGAGCTGCTCTTTTTTCGCCTTCTGCGATGTGGAAATTGACAGGGAGAGGCCCCTTCTACTACACTATAAATTAGATAATCATCGAATTAGGTACTCGGATGAGCAGGAGGAGAATGTCACTTGCAGCTCGATCAACTGGTTTCGTTTTATAAAGCAATGGGAGACACGACGCGAGTCCGAATCCTGGCGATTTTGGCCAATGGACCACTGCACGGACAGGCACTCGCGGGAAAGCTCGGGGTGACGCCGCCGACGATCACACATCATATGGCAAAGCTGCGGGAAGCAGGTCTGGTATACGAAAGACGGGACAAGAATACCGTCTACTTTTATCTGCATGAAGCCAATGTGAAACGGCAATCACAAGCGATTGTAGGCGTGCTGGATCGGGCGAAGAGTGGAGCAGGAGATTCTTTGTTCGCTGACACGGATGCGGAAACAAGAGGTGAGAGAGGAGAAGAAAACAAGATGGCCGTGGAAAGCATACAGGTGATTCGGTCGTTTTTTACAGCCGAGGGCAAGCTGAAGCAGATTCCGGCGCAGCGCAAGAAAAAACTGATCGTGTTCGAACATATCGTGCGTGGATTGAAAAAAGGGCACAAGTATACCGAGAAAGAGATCAGCGATTACATTCGCCAGTTTCATGAGGATTATGCGACGATTCGGCGTGAATTCATCATGAACCATTATATGTATCGCGAGGACGGGGTCTATGAGTTGAATCCGGAAGAGATGTGGGCAAAGCCGGAGAACCAGCGGAAATAAAAAAGGACAACCGTCGGCACTGCACTCGGGTTGTCTGAAGCATTAGGATGTCACACACGCTCATTATAGCGTAGGAAAAAGTCATTTAGCCAGAATAAACAGATGGTAATACAGGAAAATAGCATCCAGCAGGCAAGAGGGCGGACGACCAGTCAGCTCCCTTTATTTTTTGATGCTTCCTCTTGCCAAGCTCTGCGATAGCGAAAAAAGTTGCGAGAGCCCAAAAATAGATTCATAGCCCCTACAAAAATCAAGACCAGGGCAACCACAATGCGTATCGTATCCAGCTCTTCAAAGGTAAACTGATTGAATCCAAGCAAGCTGACAAATATCCCTAAGCAGACGTTCATTTTTCCGAGTGTCATGCGAGACTCCAGCGGGTGAATGCCGCGTCTGCGCGCTGCCATGCTGAAATAAACGCTGGCTACCAGCGTAGCGAGAACTCCGGTCAAGAAAAAGGCTTGCCACATGTGAAAACGTCATCCTCTCTAGCAATCTTGTTTTATCCTATCAAATGCCGAGATAGCAAACAAGTAAAAGAACACTCGTTCCCCACTTCGAACAGAATTACGCTATAATAGAAAGAACGGATTTCAGAGAGGAAGGAAAACGATGACCGCTTTTGTCCATTTGCACGTGCATACGGAATACAGCTTGCTGGATGGAGCAGCGAGAATCGAACAGTTGGTAGCGCGTGCAGCGGAGTTGGGCATGCAGGCACTGGCGATTACTGACCACGCCAATCTGTACGGAGCCATCCCGTTCTACAAAGCGTGTCGACAGGCAGGGATCAAGCCGATCATCGGAATGGAAGTTTACCTGATCGAAGGAAACCTGCAGGATCGGGTCCGAAATGCTCCGCAGCCCAATCACTTGGTCCTGCTGGCTGAAAATGAACAGGGCTACCGTAGCCTGCTGCAAATCGCCACGATTGCTCATACAGAGGGCGACTATATCCTGCCGCGCATCAACAAGGAAGTGCTAAAGCGACACAGCGCGGGATTGATTGCCTTGAGCGCCTGTCGTGAAGGGGAAGTAGCGCGTCTGTTGCTGGCTGGTGATGAGAACGGAGCAAAAGGAGCGGCAAATTGGTACCGACAGGTCTTTGGCCAGGATAACTTTTTTCTGGAGCTGGAGGATCATGGGCTGGAGATTGAGCGCAGGCTGAATACCCGTCTTGTTCGGCTCAGTGAAGAGACAGGGATACCGCTGGTTGTTACCAACAACGTTCATTATATATACCAAGAGGATTACGTCTTGCACGATACGCTGCTGGCGATCGGAGAAGGCAAGACAGTGGGGGAAGAGAATCGCTTTCGTTACGAGTCAGATCAGTACTATGTAAAAAGCGCGGAGGAGATGGCGGCTGCTTTTGCCTATGCGCCGCAGGCTTTGGCCAACACGGTCAAGATCGCTCAGCGCTGTGAGCTGGAGTTTTCTTTTGGGTCGCACATCTTGCCGGAATTCCCGCTGCCTGTGGGGCAAGAGCCGACACAGTACCTGCGGGAGCTGTGCGAGCAAGGCTGCCGGGAGCGCTACGGGGAGCTCACGCCGCAGGTCAAAGAGCGACTCGACCACGAACTGTCCATCATCACACGGACAGGCTTTACGCACTACTTCCTGATTGTCTGGGATTTCATGCGCTATGCCCACGAAAAGGGGATTCCGACGGGACCAGGCCGCGGCTCGTCTGCTGGCAGTCTCGTCGCTTATTCCCTGAAAATTACCAATGTCGATCCGTTGCACTACAACCTGCTGTTTGAGCGGTTTCTCAATCCGGAGCGGGTGACGATGCCGGATATTGATATCGACTTTTCCGTGGAGCGGCGAGATGAAGTGATTCATTACGTGGCAAACAAGTACGGTCATGACCGCGTGGCGCAAATCATTACGTTCGGGACGATGGCTGCGCGGGCAGCAGTACGTGATGTAGGGCGAGCTCTGGGCTTGTCCCTGGGGCTGGTGGACCGGGTCGCGAAAATGATTCCGCAATCGCCTGGCATGACGATCGACAAGGCGATGCAGCTAAATCCGGATATCGGTAAGCTAAGTGCAGAAAACAAGCAGGCGGCTCAGCTCATCGAAGCCGCCAAGGGCGTAGAGGGACTGCCGCGCCACGCGTCGACGCATGCTGCGGGAGTCGTCATCTCGCGTGAACCTCTCACACAGTACGTACCGTTGCAGACTGGACACGAAGGGCTGGCGCTCACCCAGTATCCGATGGAAATTCTCGAAGAAGTCGGATTGCTGAAAATGGATTTTCTCGGATTGCGCAACCTGACGATCATTCAAGAGGCGCTACGTCATCTCAGAAAACTCGGGGTACAGCTCGACCTGGAAAAAATTCCGACCAACGATGCGAAAACCTTCCAGATGCTCTCACACGGAGACACAACTGGTGTCTTCCAGCTTGAATCTGCCGGCATGCGCAATGTCCTGCGCGAGCTGAAACCGACCGATCTGGATGATATTATCGCCGTTTTGGCCTTGTACCGTCCGGGGCCGATGGAGATCATCCCGCAGTTCATTGCAGCCAAGCACGGGGAGAGCCAGGTAAAATACGCGCATCCGGTGCTTGAGCCAATCCTGGGCGAGACTTTCGGCTTCATCATCTACCAGGAGCAGATCATGAAAATCTCCTCCTCCCTTGCCGGTTTCAGTCTGGGCGAGGCCGATATTTTGCGCCGGGCTGTGAGCAAGAAAAAACGGGAGCTACTCGCTGAGCAGCGGGAGAAGTTCGTCGCAGGCTGTGTCAGACAGGGCTACGGAGCCGAGCTTGGCAACGAAATCTACGATTTGATTGTCCGCTTCGCAGATTACGGCTTCCCCAAGGCCCACTCGGTCGCCTATGCGATGATTGCGTATCAGATGGCCTATTTGAAAGCCAATTATCCGCTAGCCTTTATGGCTGCCCTGCTCTCCCTGTCCATCGGTAATCAGAGCCGGATCGCAGAGTATACAGAAGAGGCGCGGCGTTTGAAGCTGGCTGTACTCTCTCCCGACGTGAACAAGAGCGAAGCATTTTTTACGGTAGAGCAGGATGGAATTCGCTTTGGCCTGGCAGCTGTGAAAAATGTCGGCTACGGGGCGATCGAATCCATCGTCAAGGAGCGCGCCAATCGCCCTTATCGAGACGTATTTGATTTCAGTGCACGGGTAGATGGGAGACTGGTCAATCGGCGCGTGGCAGAATCGCTCGTCCTGTGCGGGGCGCTCGACTCCTTGCCCGGGCATCGGAGCCAGCTTCTGGTCCTGCTCGATGAGGCCGTTGGCAAAGCGACGAGCAGACGGGTGGAACGGGATGCGGACCAGTTGAATCTGTTTGCCGGAGAAGAGAGCGGAGCTATTGTGCGTGATCCGTCGGAATATCCGGAAATCCCGCCGTTTTCGCAGGCGCAGCAGCTGCAGGAGGAGCGGGACCTGCTCGGGGTGTACATCTCGGGACACCCGCTGGATCAGTACGCACACTTGTTCAATCGTCCAGAGGTATCAGCTATCGCCTCATTGGTAGAACAGCCGAGAGACAAGACGGTCAAGGTATTCGGTATGGTCACTAACGTGCGGCGCATTCAGACGAAAAAAGGAGATCCGATGGCATTCGTCACACTGGAGGACAAGACGGCGCCGGTGGAAATCGTCGTCTTTCCGCAGGTGTATGGCAAACACGCCGAACTGTTGGAGAAAGAGCGCATGCTGATCGCCGAGGCACGTGTCGATCATCAGGACGATACGGTCAAGCTGCTGGCATCCAGGTTCTGGGACGCAGATACCCTGCCGCAGGCTTCGACAGAGCTGGTATTGTTTGTCAAAATATCACCGGACCAGGAGCGGGATTCGACTTTGCAGCAGCTTCAGCGCTTGTTTGTCGAAAAAAAAGGAACGATTCCCGTCATTTTGTACTACGTAGGAAAAAAACAGACCATTCGCTTGCCGGATGAAAATCGCGTTCATGTAGATCCATCATTTTTGGAGCATGCGCGAGAAATTTTAGGTCCTGATAGCGTAATTACGAAAGAAATGCCTAAAAATGGGGGAGGATGATCAATGTCCTCCCTTTTTTGCCTTTTTCAGCAGGTTTACAGGACAACGGGTTTTGTTATAATGGGAGCATAATCAAAAAAGTGGTCAGACCACTTCTGATGAAAAAGCTGGATGAATGATCCGAGAGTACAAAACAAGCAAATTAACAGTAAAGACAAACGCGAAATGGAGTGGTTATGGTGTCCAATCTCAGAGAGGAAGCATTGGAACTTCACAGAAAGCATCAGGGGAAACTGGAGGCGGTAACGAAGGTGCCGGTTCGAAACGCGCGCGACCTTAGCCTTGCCTATTCTCCTGGCGTTGCAGAGCCATGCAAAGAAATTTTTGACGACAAGTCCAAAGTTTATGATTATACGATGAAGGGCAACCTGGTCGCTGTAGTCAGCGATGGAACAGCAGTACTCGGCTTGGGCAATATCGGTCCAGAAGCTGCGATGCCAGTCATGGAAGGAAAAGCCGTTCTGTTCAAATCCTTTGCAGGTGTAGACGCATTCCCGATCTGCTTGAACACGACAGATGTGGACAAAATCGTGGAAACAGTCAAATTATTGGAGCCTACCTTTGGTGGTGTAAACCTGGAAGATATCGCAGCGCCTGCATGCTTCGAGGTAGAAGAGCGTCTGAAAAAAGAAACCAATATTCCGATCTTCCACGACGACCAGCACGGTACAGCGATCGTGACGGCAGCAGGCCTGATCAACGCATTGCGCGTTGTTGACAAGAAGCTGGAAGACATTCGTGTCGTAGCCAACGGTGCAGGGGCAGCAGGTATTGCCATCATCAAGCTGCTGGTATCGATGGGCGTGAAGGATGTTATCATGTGCGACACTAAAGGTATTGTGTACGAAGGCCGTACCTTCGGGATGAACCCAGTGAAAGAAGAAATGGCAAAAATCACCAATCGTAACAAGCTGCAGGGTGAACTGGCTGACGCAATGAAAGGTGCCGATGTATTTGTTGGCGTATCCGTAGCAGGAGCTGTTACAACTGAAATGGTGAAGTCGATGAATCGTGATCCGATCATCTTCGCGATGGCCAACCCAAATCCTGAGATCATGCCGGATGACGCAAAAGCGGCTGGCGCTGCAGTAGTGGGTACTGGACGTTCCGACTTCCCGAACCAGGTAAACAACGTACTGGCATTCCCTGGCATCTTCCGCGGAGCATTGGATACTCGTGCGACTCAGATCAACGAAGAGATGAAGCTCGCAGCCGTATATGCGATTGCCGACCTGATCGCGGCAGAAGAGCTGTCCGCAGACAAAGTCATTCCAGTGCCATTCGATGCACGTGTGGCTCCAAATGTTGCAGCTGCGGTAGCAAAAGCAGCGATGGACAGCGGCGTAGCGCGCATCACGGTTGATCCGGAAGCGGTGAAGGAAAAGACCAAAAAGCTGACTGCGATTTCGTATCAGGAAGTGTAAGAAACGACCTCCGGGTACATACCACGTGCTTGCCCCGGGATTTCACTTGAAGCAGGCAGTAGTAGAGGAGGTTTTATCGTGCTCGACTCTTCCCAAGAGCGAAAGGTATACGAAGAAATTCTCCTGCACATTCACCAGATCGTGCAGGAGAATAACCTGCGTGTCGGTGACAAGCTCCCGTCCGAACGAGAGCTGTCGGAGAAGTTGGGTGCAGGACGGTCCTCCGTCAGAGAAGCATTGCGTGCACTGGAGCTGTTGGGGCTGATCGAAACGCGCCGAGGTGAAGGCACGTTTCTGAAACACTACAGACATAATCGATTGATTGACATTTTGGGCTTTTTTATCCTGCAAGATGGAAAGTCCAAGAAGGATTTGATCGAGATGCGCCGAATGTTGGAGCTGGATGCTGTACGTCTAGCTTGCCGTCGTGCCTCGGAAAAGCATTTTGAGGAGATGGAGCGGATTCTGGCGGCTGCCGAGGAACGGATCGGGCGCGGAGAAGTACCGGCGGAAGAAGATTATCAATTCCACCGGGTCATCTGTCGCTCCAGCCGAAATTCCATCCTTCACCGGATCTGGGCGCCGTTAGTCGAATACAGCAACAGCATTCGTGTCGAATCTCTGTCTCGTGAGGGCAGGGCGAGCACGGCCGTGCAGGAGCATCGGGAAATCATGGAGGCAATCCGTGCAGGAGATGTGCAGGTAGCGGTCGAGAAAATGCGACAACATTTGGAAAATAGCAAGCTCTGACAACCATTTGCGGCTGGCGTCAGGCCTGTGATATGATGATGCAGACCTGTATTGGACGATCGAGGAGGAAGCCAGCATGTGGACGGTCATCTACATCGCTCCCAGCGCAAAAATAGCAGAACGGATACAGCAACGTTTGACAGATGAAGGATTCCTGGTAAAAGTTCGTGAAGCGAAAGTCTCCAAGCAATACGAGATACTCGTTCCCGAAAGCGAAGTTCACGAGGTCCAGGAAGTATTTGGCACAATCCTTCGCTGAAGAGAAAGGTGGGGTGCAACGGTGCTTAAAGACCTTTTTGGCAAAAAGCGAAAATTTGCTACCGTCCCGTCGGAAACTCTCTCACGTGTCCCCGCTTCTGGCAATCAAGCGAAAGAAGCGGGAGTGCGTGAAAAGGAAGTTCCCGAAGGACTAATGAATAAATGCCCGCACTGCGGAACCATTCACTACTCCAAGGATTTGGATAAAAACCTGCGCGTTTGCAAAGGATGCCAGTACCACTATTCCATGTCTGCGCCTGAGCGCCTGGCTGCCATCCTGGACGAAGGCGTGCTCACAGAGGAATTCGATTCCGAACTGATCACCTCCAATCCGCTTGGTTTCCCGGGGTATTTGGAAAAGCTGGAGCAGGATATGGAAAACACCAACCTGAACGAAGCCATTATGACAGGTGAAGGACTGCTAGGCGGCAATCGCATCGTCATTGGAGTGATGGATTCACGCTTTCGTATGGCGAGTATGGGTTCTGTTGTTGGTGAAAAAATTACGCGTGCAATTGAGCGGGCGATCGATAGACGTCTGCCCTTTGTTCTGTTTTCAGCCTCAGGCGGGGCCCGGATGCAGGAAGGTGTCCTCAGCTTGATGCAGATGGCCAAGACGAGTGCTGCTTTGTCCCGTCTTGATCGGGAGCGGTTGTTATTCGTTTCGGTATTGACCAACCCGACTTTTGGCGGTGTTTCGGCAAGCTTCTCGTCATTGGGCGATTACAATATCGCAGAACCGGGTGCCATGATTGGCTTTGCCGGACGTCGTGTCATCGAGCAGACGATCCGCCAGGAGTTGCCAAAAGACTTCCAAACAGCGGAATTCTTACTGCAGAACGGACAACTTGACATGGTGGTTCACCGTAAGGAAATGCGTGCCACGCTCACGAAGCTGGTAGAGATGCACACGTCGCGGGAAGGAGTGGAAGCATGGCAGGAGAGCTCCCCTTTGAAAAGCCATTAGTAGAATTGCACGACAAGATTAAGGAATTGCGCCGTTTTACAGAAGAAAAAGGCATTGATTTTTCCGATGAAGTGAAGCGCTTGGAGCAAAAGGCGAAGGAGCTGGCCGAACAAATCTACGGAAACCTGACGCCTTGGCAGCGCGTGCAATTGGCGCGCCATCCGGAAAGACCGACAACCTTGGACTATATACAGCTTCTTTTTACTGATTTTATGGAAGTGCATGGAGATCGTCTGTTTGGAGATGATCAGGCGATTGTCGGCGGAATTGCCAAGCTGGACGGAAGACCAGTGACGATCATCGGACATCAGAAGGGCAAGGATACCAAAGACAACATCCGCAGAAACTTCGGGATGGCACATCCGGAAGGCTACCGCAAAGCGCTGCGGATCATGGAACAGGCGAACAAATTCGGCCGACCAATTATCTGCTTTATCAATACGTCAGGTGCGTATCCGGGAAAAGCTGCAGAAGAGCGCGGCCAGAGTGAAGCGATCGCCCGCAATCTGCGCCAGATGGCCACTTTTGGTGTGCCGATCATCTGCGTCGTCATTGGTGAAGGCGGCAGTGGCGGTGCACTGGCAATCGGTGTGGGGAACCGGGTCTTTATGCTGGAGAATTCCTATTACTCCGTGATTGCGCCGGAAAGTGCGGCTGCTATTCTCTGGAGAGATTCCAGCCTGGGCATGCGCGCAGCAGAAACGATGAAGATTACCGCTCCGGACCTTTTGGAGCTGGGTGTGATCGACGGCATCGTGGAGGAGCCTTTTGGCGGAGCGCATCGCGATTTGATGATGCAGGCAGGACTAGTGAAAAACCTGCTGGTGGAGCAACTGGAACAGCTCAGTCAAATGACACCAGATGAATTGATACAGGATCGTTATGAGAAGTTCAAAAGGATTGGAGAGTACGCCTCCCTGTAATGTGCAGGGGGCGTTTTTTGGCTTTTTTCTGCAAGGATTATCTGCTACAATCGTATTCGGATAAAGTATTTTACAGATCTTTGAAAAAGTATGACACAAAAGATGTATGAGTATAACAGATATCGTTTTTTTACTAATACAGCATGTTTCAAAGGCAATTTAGTACATACTGATGCCTGTTTGTGACATGCTATGTGGATGGGAGGAGATCGCGTGGAAAGAATCGCCGTACTGACCAGTGGGGGAGATGCCCCGGGCATGAATGCCGCCGTAAGGGCTGCTGTTCGTCGTGCTGCCTATCACGGTGTGCAGATGTATGGGGTATATCACGGATATGAGGGCTTGATGAGCGGGCACATTGAGGAAATGTCGCTAGGCTCTGTAGGTGACATCATCCAGCGTGGGGGAACCATACTGTATTCTGCTCGCAGCGAGGCCTTCAAGACAGAGGAAGGTCAGCAAAGAGCCGTGGATCAGCTGCACCAGCAAGGGATTCAGGGATTGATCGTCATCGGAGGAGATGGTTCGTTTCGCGGCGCTCAAAAGCTGACGGAAAAAGGGATCCCTACGATTGGCGTACCTGGGACGATCGACAACGACATTCCATGCACCGATTTTACCATCGGTTTTGATACGGCATTAAATACCATCGTCGATGCGATTGACAAAATTCGCGATACGGCTACCTCCCATGAAAGAACGTACATCATTGAAGTCATGGGACGCGACGCCGGTGATCTGGCGTTGTGGGCAGGGCTTGCCGCTGGTGCCGAGTCGATTATCATTCCGGAAGAAGAGCAAGATATGGAGGATATTCTCGAACGTCTTCACGCTGGACAGCGGCGCGGGAAAAAACATTCCATTATCATCGTGGCAGAAGGTGTCGGCAGTGCGACTTCCTATGCCGAGGCCATCACGAAGGCGACGGGATGGGAGACGAGAGTCACTGTATTGGGACATATCCAGCGCGGAGGTTCTCCTACAGCGATGGACCGCATGCTGGCGAGCAGGATGGGTGCAGCTGCTGTGGATCTCTTGCTCGAAGGAAAGCGGGATCGCATGGTGGGCATCCAGAACAATCAGATCGTGGATGTGGATTTTAAGGAAGCATTAGCGAAAAAGCATCAGTTGGATCTATCGATTTACCAGTTGGCTAGAACGCTGTCCATATAGGAATTGTGTTTGGCAGGGAGCATAGAGGAGGCAGATTGTAATGTTGAGGAAGGCAAAAATTGTATGTACGATAGGACCCGCAAGCGAATCGGTTGAAACCTTGAAAAAGCTGATCCATGCAGGGATGAATGTGGCCCGGCTCAATTTTTCGCACGGTTCACATGAGGAACACGCTGCTCGGATCACCAATATCCGCCAGGCTGCAGAAGAGGCAGGGAAGCCGGTCGCGATCTTGCTCGATACCAAGGGGCCAGAAATCCGCACAGGTACGCTGTCCGTAGATGCAGTCGAGCTGGTCGAAGGAAACCGCATCGTACTGACAACAGAGGAAGTAGCAGGAACCGCTGAAAAAGTCTCCATTACTTATGACGAGCTGCCAGCAGATGTCGCTCCTGGTGACACCATTCTGATCGACGATGGTTTGATTGGGCTCACCGTCGAGCAGGTTCACGACAAGGATATTGTCTGCCTGATCAAAAACGGCGGGACATTGAAAAGTAAAAAAGGCGTCAACGTGCCTGGAGTCAAAATCAACCTTCCAGGGATTACGGAGAAGGATGCTCAAGATATTGCATTTGGTATTGCACAGGGCGTTGATTTTATCGCGGCATCCTTTGTCCGCAAGGCTTCTGATATTCTGGAAATCCGTCAGATTCTCGAGCAGAGCAATGCTCGCATCGATATCATCGCCAAGATCGAAAACCAGGAAGGCGTAGACAACGTAGACGAAATCCTGGTTGTATCCGATGGGATCATGGTAGCGCGCGGTGACCTGGGTGTAGAAATCCCGGCAGAAGAAGTACCGCTCGTCCAGAAGCAGCTGATCAAAAAGTGTAATGAACTGGCCAAGCCGGTCATCACTGCGACACAAATGCTTGATTCCATGCAGCGCAACCCTCGTCCGACAAGAGCGGAGGCAAGCGACGTGGCCAACGCAATTTTTGACGGTACCGACGCGATCATGCTATCCGGGGAAACAGCAGCGGGCAAATATCCGGTAGAGTCAGTAGAAACGATGGACCGGATCGCCCTGCGCGCTGAGCAGGAGCTGAATTACAGAGAAATTCTCTACAAACAGGCGCAGCTGAAACAGGTGACTATCACGGATGCGATCAGCCAAGCGGTAGCCAATGCGGCGCTTGATCTGAATGCAGCAGCGATTATTACGGCAACAGAAAGCGGTCATACGGCGCGGATGGTGTCCAAGTTCCGTCCGAAAGCACCGATCGTAGCTGTCACTCCGCATGCGAGCGTAATCCGCCGTCTGTCGCTCGTAAACGGCGTCTATCCAGTTCTGGGGGAGATGGCTAATACAACGGACGAAATGCTGGACAGGTCTGTGCAGGAGTCGCTCCAGAGCGGCTACGTGCGTCATGGAGATCTGGTCGTGATCACAGCAGGAGTACCTGTTCGTGAGGTGGGAACGACCAATCTGATGAAGATTCACGTGATTGGAGATGTAGTGGCCAAAGGACAGGGGATTGGTCGCAAGGTCGTCACCGGCAAGGTCGTCATAGCCAGATCCGCTCAGGAAGCGCTGGAAAAGACGGAGGAAGGCTCTATTCTGGTCACCATCGGTACGGACTCCGATATGATCAAGGCGTTCGAAAAAGCAGGGGCAGTCATCACCGAAGAGGGTGGGCTCACCTCACATGCGGCGATTGTCGGTCTGAATTTAAACGTTCCTGTCATCTTGGGAGTGAACCTCGCTACCGAGATTTTGAAGGAAGGAACCGTGGTCACGGTTGATTCTGGCCGTGGACATATCTATTCGGGACATGCACGTGTGCTTTAGGTAGAAAGTATCATTTTTCATCCGAAAGAGAAGAAGGGTGACAATCGGTCATCCTTTTTTTCTTGGCCGTTTTGCTGCCTGTAGATCATGCATAGCAAAAGTTACCAGGGTACAACGGGGTATTTTAGCGGATGCATGCAGGCAGTGAATCTGGTAAAATCGTTCGGTAACTCTCAAAGGTTGAAAGAGTTAAACTAGTAAAAAGTACCTGATTTGTTGTCAAGCATTATTTTACTAGAGACACAACATATAGTGTTGTCGAAAATTATTGCGCACTATATATTGAGAAAGCTATTGAGTTTTCCGGGGAAAAAGAGTTAACTAGATAGTATAGATTTTAAGGAGGAACCGATATGCTGGCCACTGAGACGATTACCCCAACGCGTTTTCTAGGGGATGATTTTTTAGCGAAATACCCAGATTTTCCTTTGCATATGAGTCCATTGGGACAATTTGTTTACTACCGCACTTATTCCCGTTTTATTCCTGAGTTAGGTAGAAGAGAAACCTGGAAGGAAACATGCCGTCGCTCGGTGGATTACAATATCAAGCTTGCTTATCAGCACCTGAAAAAAATCGGGATGTATGCAGACATCCGCAAGCTGGAGGAAGAGGCAGAAGGATTGTTCGACAACATGTTCAACCTTCGTCAGTTTTTGTCTGGACGCACACTGTGGGTTGGGGGCGCGGAAAATGGCGTTGCCGATCTATACCCATTGGCGAACTTCAACTGCTCTTTCCTGAATATCCGATCCTGGGCTGATTTGGGCGACCTGTTTTATTTGTTGTTGGTTGGTACAGGTGTAGGCTTCAAGTGCACGAAGGAAATGGCTGCAGGCTTGAGCCCGATCCGCACCAATGTCACTCTGCTTTCTTCCGAGTACAAGCCCTTGCCAAAGCATCAGCGCCTGGAGCGTTCTGAGGTCAACGTACTGGACAACGGCTTTGCCAAAATTTACGTTGGGGACAGCAAGGAAGGCTGGGTAGAGTCCCTTCGCCTTTACCTGGAAATCCTGACGGAAAAAGAATATGAAAATATCCATACCGTGAAAATTTCCTACAACAGTGTACGTCCAAAAGGTGAGCGCCTGAAGCGCTTCGGGGGTACTGCTAGCGGACATGAGCCACTTCGCGAAATGTTCGAAGGAATCGATAAAGTGTTGAAAAACCAGATTGATCAGCATCTGGAACCGATTGTGAGCGATGAAAAGGGCTACGGAAAAATCCGTCCGATACATATTCTCGATATCGGCAATCTGATTGGAGCGAATGTCGTGGTGGGCGGCGTGCGCCGAACTGCGGAAATCTTCCTCTTTGACCATGACGATTACGAGTGCATGATGGCCAAATACGGAATCAACGGCTTCTGGACAGATGAACAGCTGGCTCATCACCGCCGTGTAGGGGAATTGCTGGGCGAAAACAAACCGGTCTGGTTTGACACGATTCAAAAAGTTGGCGACGGCCGCAATGGTCTGGATCACCGCCGGATGTCCAACAACTCCATCGCATTCATGAAGCAGCCGTCCAAGGAGTTCCTGCATCTGGTATTTACACTGATGCAGCTGGAAGGGGAGCCAGGCTTCGTCAATCTGGAGGAAGCCAACCGTCGCCGTCCGAATGCAGAAGGTCTGAATCCTTGTGCGGAAATCCTGCTCGATTCTTACGGCGTCTGCAACCTGACGACTGTCAACCTCGTGGAATTCGTGAAGAAAAGCCCAGATGGCTCGCACTATCTGGATTTGGATGGTCTGTTGGAAGCACAGCGCAAATCAGCTCGTGCTGGCCTGCGCATGACGCTGGTGACGCTCGAACTGCCTCACTGGGATGTCGTGCAGCAGCGTGACCGCTTGCTCGGTACGTCGCTGACAGGGGTTAAAGATGCGCTTGCTACATTGGGCTACAGCGATGCACAGGAGCTTGAGCTCTTGCGTCTATTGGGTGATGCAGCGCGCGATGAAGCGGATCGTTACGCGTATGAGCTGCGCGTCAACTCGCCACTGCTGGTTACGACTGTCAAACCAGAGGGAACGCTCTCCCAGGTAGCAGGTGGCGTTTCCAGTGGACTGCACTGGTCGCACTCTCCGTATTATATTCGCCGTATCCGCATCAACGCTGAGGATCCGTTGGCAAAAGCGGTACAAGCCCTCGGCTGGACCGTGAATCCTGAAGTGGGAACACCGGGCGATACCCATGAAGAACGGATGGCCAATGCACGTACCCTCGTTATTGACTTCCCTGTTTCTTCGGGTGCTAAGGAAACGAAGAACGAGGTAAGCGCGAAGCGTCAATTCGATACGTACTTCCGTTTCCAAAAGGAGTACACCGAGCATAACTCCTCCAACACCATTACCGTGCGTAAGGAAGAGTGGAGTGAAGTCGAAGACATCGTCTTTGACAACTGGGATAATTTTGTCGGCGTTTCCTTCTTGCAGCTGGATGGAGGAAACTACCAGCTCGCTCCGTACGAAGCATGCTCGAAGGAAGAGTATGAACAGCTGAAAGCTTCCATGAAGGCATTCGATCCTGCGATTCTGCAACAGTATGAAACAGGCCGCGATGCCGATCTGTCTACTGCTGAATCCTGCGAAGGCGGAGCTTGCCCGATTCGCTAAATACACGCTGTACAACATACAAGGGTGTTTCACAGATAGCTTGTCTATCTGCGGAGCACCTTTTTCTTGCCGTTTCGGTTTGATCCAGCCGCAGTGGAGGTCAGGAAACAGGAGAAAACGCTCCAGCTTCTTGGGCTACCTGCACAGGAGATTCACTGCCCGACTCCATGAATAAAACGAAACCGCGTCCAAAGCAGCCGCCTCCATGGAGCCTCTCAGGGGTGGACGCTTAAATGCGTGTTTCGTTTTTTTCACTCCGTCTCGGTGGGTACCCCAAAGATCTTCGCTTTTCTCTCCCCCACTACAGCATGGTTTACATTAAAAAGCGAACAGATCTTTTCATAGAACTGACAGGCTATGGTAAAATGAAAGTACAGAGAGAAAGGGGCGATCCAGTTGAGTCCGATCATCCATACCCACCAGTTGCGCGTCCGTTACGGAGAAACCGACCAGATGGGCGTCGTCTATCACACCAATTACCTGAACTGGTTTGAAGTAGGGCGTACAGAATTGATACGCCATGCAGGATTGACGTATCGACAACTCGAGGAAAAAGGCATGCTGCTCCCACTGACGGATGCAAGTCTTTCCTATAAAAAGCCAGCTAAATACGATGATGTGGTAGAGATTCGAACCACTGTCGCAGAAATCAGCCCGCTGCGTCTTACCTTCGCCTATGAAATTTATCGTCTGCCGGAGGAAGAGTTGCTCGTGACAGGCAAAACGATGCATGTCTTTACCAGTACAGACCTGAAGCCGATCCGATTGCCAAGATCGGAGCCAGAGGTTTATCAGTGGTTGGAGAGCCAGCATCGAGGAGAAGAATGACACGAAGAGTATCACCCTTTGCACGTACATGATTGATTCTGAATAAAAGGAGGGGATGCTATGCTGTTTCGCATCCTCATCGTCCTGTTCATCGTCGTTCCTGCCATAGAGATATGGGGATTGATCGCGGTTGGGAAGGTCATCGGCGGATGGAGTACGGTGGCATTGGTTATCCTGACAGGTATTGTTGGCGCTTGGCTCGCCAAGCAGCAAGGACTTCAGGTATTCCGGCTGGTGCAGCTGCAGCTCTCCCGCGGACAAATGCCGACCGAAACCTTAATGGATGGAGTGCTGGTGCTCATCGGCGGCATCATGCTGCTGGCACCCGGATTCTTCAGTGACGTCTTCGGTCTGATCCTGCTGATCCCATACACTCGCATGATCATACGTCACCTTTTGAAGCTGTGGCTGTGGAGATTGATTTCTTCAGGAAGAATCCAGCTCTTTTTTCGCAGATAGACTAAGACAACATGAAAAACCGCTTGAACCAACTACATGCATTGGTCAAGCGGTTTTTTGCAAGTTTGTAGAGTTTGTAGACATCAGCCTGACTTGATATATCGCCATACATCAGAGAAAACATCAGCCTTCACCAAGGCATTGATCAGCACGAGTGCGACAGGTCCGATAATCAAGCCCAAAAATCCAAACAATTGCAAGCCCACAAAAAGCGCAACGAGGGTCAGCAATGGATCAAGCCCGACGTTTTCAGCAACGACTTTTGGTTCGATGACCTGGCGGAAAATGAGCACGACACCGTAGAGAATGGACAAGCCGATGACGAGGCTGTAGTTTCCTTTAAAAAAGAGGTAGATGATCCAGGGCACAAATACCGTACCTGTTCCCAGATAAGGCAGGAGGTCGACAAGTCCTGTAATCAGTCCGATCGTGATCGCGTAGTTGACGTCGAGAATCAAAAGCCCGATGATGACGATCGCGGCTGTCAGGGAGATCAAGGTAATCTGTGCTTTTATGAAACCGACCAGTGCACCCTTCAGATCGTTGAGGACTTGATCCAGACGGCTGTTTACCCCATTGGGCAAAACCCGCTGAAAGCGTTTTTTCCAAACATAGAAGTCCTTGGAGATAAAGAAGGCAGCAATCAGAGAAATCACGGATACCGTCGCCATATTTGGCAGTGAGACGATCAAATTCTTCAGCCCGTTCAGGAAAGCGACGACCCAATCCTGTGCAGTCTGGGTGATCGAGGAGATCCCGCTTTGGATGGTACTGTCAACCTTGTTCTTAAACTCCGGGTCCAGGTGAGTGTACATCCATTGTATCTGATCGTATAGCCCCATGAGGAAATCCTGCGAAATCGTTCGTTGCAGGTATTCTCCCAATTCTTTCGTGACTCCTGGAAGTAGCTTGGCAAGCTCATTGATCTCACTGACCGTCTGAGTCACGATCAACGTCGCAGCTCCAATCATCAGCAGCATCAGCACGAGCAAAGCCAGAATCACCGACAACCAGCGGGGAAACCTGAATTTTGCCGTCATAAAATTGACAGGACGATTGATCAGGAGCGCAATGAGTAAAGCAAATATAAATGGGTAAAGTAAGGGTGTTCCGAACTTAAAGAGCAAAAAGCCTGCGTAGATAACAAAGCAAATCCATAGAAAACGAATGATTTGAAACAAGCGTTCCAACCAGTTTTCTCGGTTCAAGAGTGCTCTCCTCTCTGACAATTGTGCCGATGGTATGTACCTATTTTCTATTATGCAGCAAGCGGGTTATAACGGGCAAGTTATGCCGAAAAACAAAACTAAGTTTCACCCTTTGAAACATTTTTTCGCTTACCTTATTCACAAAATCGCAATAATCTTTTATAATTGGGTCGAATTAAGGTGGATTCTGTAACTCGCCATGCGAAAGTGGAACGTTGCCATATGGTCTTCTTTTCCCTTGCCCTGACTGAGAGAGAAATAAGGTCAGGAAAGGATTTGCGTGGAATACATTCCCAGACATGAGTGGTGGGTGAAAGAAACCGCTGCTTACAATTTCATAGAACCGTTTTAGACTGTTTTACCGGTCATCGGGACAAGCGAGGACTGGAAAAGCATTACTACTCGAGTGGAAAAGGAGAGGGAATTCTATGACAGCTACCCGTGGACTGGAAGGCGTTGTTGCCGCTCAATCTTCAATCTGTTCGATCGTTGATGGTGTTCTCTGTTATGGCGGTATCAACATCGATGAATTGGCAGAACACGCAACCTTTGAAGAGGTTGTCTACCTACTCTGGCATGGAGCGCTACCGAAGCGTGATCAGCTGGAAACATTACAAAAGCAACTGGGTGAAAATGCGGCAGTTCCAGCGGAAGTTCTGGAAGGCATCCGCAACTATCCACAAGGTGTTCACCCAATGGCAGCATTGCGCACAGCTGTCTCTTCGTTAGCTCTCTACGACTCAGAAGCACAGGTCATGACTACTGAGGCTAACTACCGCAAGTCAATTCGATTGATGGCACAAACTCCAACCCTGATCGCTGCTTTTGCTCGTATGCGCAAAGGTCTGGAGCCAGTTGCTCCAAAAGCGAACTACACCATCGCACAGAATTTCCTGTACATGCTGACTGGTGAAGAGCCAACTGAAACAGCTGTGAAAGCGTTCAACGTTGCTTTGATCCTGCACGCTGACCACGAGTTCAACGCATCTACTTTTGCAGCTCGTGTAACCGTTGCCACGCTGACTGATATCTACTCCGGTATCGTATCTGCTATTGGCACGCTGAAAGGTCCTTTGCACGGTGGAGCAAATGAGGCAGTAGCTGCTATGCTGACTGAAATCGGTTCCCTCGACAAAGTGGAAGGCTACGTACGTCAAAAGCTGGACAACAAAGACAAGATTATGGGCTTCGGACATCGCGTCTACAAAGATGGCGATCCACGCGCCAAATGGCTGAAACAAATGTCCAAAGAACTGACTGCACAAATCGGTCGTCCTGAGCTGTACGAGATGTCTGTTAAAATCGATGACATGGTAACAGGTGAAAAAGGCCTGAAACCAAACGTTGATTTCTACTCCGCATCCGTATACATCTCTCTCGGACTGGAAATCGATCTGTTCACTCCAATTTTTGCGATCAGCCGCATGTCTGGATGGACAGCACATATTATGGAACAGTATGAAAACAATCGTCTGATCCGTCCTCGCGCTGATTACACTGGCCCGGTCAACCAGCATTACGTGCCAATCGACCGCCGCTAAACATTGCTATTCCGAGCGTGGAGACAGGTGTATATGCATGGCACATACACCTCGTGGCGAAAGCTTGAGAACTACCACTGGCATGTGGTAGTTCTCCTACGTCTGGAAATATTTCTAATACCTACTTTCTTATTTGGAGGGATTCTTTGTGTTTAAAAACTTGTCGCAACCGACTGCTGGTGAGAAAATCACTGTAGACAATGGAAAACTGGTAGTTCCAAACAATCCGATCATTCCTTTTATCGAGGGTGACGGTACGGGTCCTGACATCTGGAAAGCGTCTGTTCGCGTTCTCGATGCAGCTGTAGAAAAAGCTTACAAAGGCGAGAAAAAAATCGCTTGGTTCGAAGTATTCGCGGGCGAAAAATCCTTCAACCAATACAATGAGTGGCTGCCAGAAGATACCCTGACTGCTGTTCGTGAATACCTGATCGCAATCAAAGGTCCTCTGACTACTCCAGTTGGCGGCGGTATCCGCTCCATCAACGTAGCTCTGCGTCAAGAGCTGGACCTGTATGCTTGCGTACGTCCAGTCCAATACTTCGACGGTGTACCATCCCCTGTGAAACACCCAGAGCTGACTGACATGGTGATCTTCCGTGAGAACACTGAAGACATCTACGCAGGTGTAGAGTGGGCTGAAGGCACTCCAGAAGTGAAAAAAGTAATCGACTTCCTGCAAAACGAAATGGGCGTGAAGAAAATCCGCTTCCCGGAAACATCCGGTATCGGTATCAAGCCTGTATCCAAAGATGGTACAGAGCGTCTGGTTCGCGCTGCTATCAACTACGCGATCGACAACAACCGCAAATCCGTAACCTTGGTACACAAAGGAAACATCATGAAGTTTACCGAAGGCGCGTTCAAAAGCTGGGGTTATGCAGTGGCTGAAGCTGAATACGGCGACAAAGTATTCACTTGGGCACAATACGACCGCATCAAAGCTGAAGGCGGAGACGCTGACAAAGCACAAAAAGAAGCGGAAGCAGCTGGCAAAATCATCGTAAAAGACGTGATTGCTGACGCGTTCCTGCAACAAATCCTGACTCGTCCAGCTGAGTACGATGTCGTAGCAACCCTGAACCTGAACGGTGACTACATCTCTGACGCACTGGCTGCTCAAGTAGGCGGAATCGGTATCGCTCCTGGTGCCAACATCAACTACCTGACCGGACATGCGATCTTTGAAGCAACACACGGTACTGCTCCTAAATACGCTGGCTTGGACAAAGTAAACCCATCCTCCGTGATTCTTTCCGGAGAAATGATGCTGCGTCACCTGGGCTGGAACGAAGCAGCTGACCTGATCATCAACTCCATGGAAAAAACCATCTCCGCGAAAACCGTTACTTACGATTTCGCTCGTCTGATGGAAGGCGCATCTGAGCTGAAATGCTCCGAGTTCGCTGATGCTTTGATCAACAACATGTAAGTTCCGCTTGACTAGACGCATCGATTACTAAGATTTTGGAGGGGATTGAAAATGGCTTTCCAACGTAAAAAAATCGCGGTTATCGGTAGTGGCTTCACCGGAGCAACAACAGCATTTATCTTGGGTCAAAAAGAACTGGGTGACGTCGTACTGGTTGACATCCCTCAATTGGAAAACCCAACTAAAGGGAAAGCACTGGATATGATGGAATCCTCGCCTGTACTGGGCTTCGATGCCAACATTACAGGTACTTCCAACTACGCAGACATCAAGGATGCCGATCTGGTTATCATTACGGCAGGGATTGCCCGCAAGCCTGGCATGTCCCGCGACGATTTGGTGAACACCAACGCCGGCATCATGCGTTCTGTGGCGGAGCAAGTAAAAACTTATGCACCAAACTCCATTGTCATCGTACTGTCCAACCCGGTTGATGCCATGACCTACACCTTCTTTAGGACCTCCGGCTTCCCGAAAGAGCGCGTGATCGGTCAATCCGGCGTGCTTGATACGGCTCGTTTCCGTACCTTTGTGGCGATGGAGCTGAACGTATCCGTAGAAGACGTAACGGGATTTGTACTGGGTGGTCACGGGGATGACATGGTTCCATTGGTTCGCTACTCCTATGCGGGCGGTATTCCACTGGAAAAACTGATCTCTCAAGATCGTCTGGATGCCATCGTGGAACGCACGCGCAAAGGCGGCGGAGAGATCGTGAACCTGCTGGGCAACGGCTCTGCCTACTATGCGCCAGCGGCTTCTCTGGTACAGATGGCGGAAGCGATCCTGAAAGACAAAAGACGTATTCTGCCTTCCATTGCACTCTTGCAGGGCGAATACGGCTACAACGATCTCTACCTCGGGGTACCAACCCTGTTGGGTGGAAATGGGATTGAAAAAATCATCGAGCTGGAACTCACAGCAGATGAAAAAGCAGCTCTCGACAAGTCTGCTGACTCGGTACGCAATGTAATGGCTGTATTGAAATAAGCAAAAGTACCAAACCTAAGGACGTCCTTCTTTTGGAGGGGCGTCCTTTTCCATTTCAGCCCATATCCATGCATCTTTACAAAAAAATTACTTGTCTTCCTTCGACCCAATTGGCAGACTGAAGATGACATCGGCAATCTAGGGGGAAAACCGGATGACAAAAATATTAGTCGTAGACGACGAAGTATCCATTGTGAAGCTATTACAATTTAATTTAGAAAAATCGGGCTTTGAAGTGGTGACCGCCTTCGACGGAAAGCAAGCACTGGAGGCAGTGAAGAGTGAACAGCCTGATTTTATTATTCTGGATCTGATGCTGCCAAAGCTGGATGGGATGGATGTATGCAAAACACTGCGGCAGGAACGCAACCAGACACCGATTCTGATGCTGACAGCGAAGGACGATGAGCTGGACAAAATCCTCGGCCTGGAGCTTGGGGCCGATGATTACTTGACGAAGCCTTTCAGCCCGCGTGAGGTGATCGCGAGGGTAAAGGCCATCCTGCGCCGCATCCAGGCCACACCAGAGGCTGCGACAGCACCGGAGCATATGGTCATCTCGATGGGAGACATCCGCATTTATCCGGAAAAATACGAGGTGTACCGTCAGGAGGAGAAAGTCGAGCTGACTCCCAAGGAATTTGAACTCCTGCATTACTTGGCGAGTCATCAAGGTCGAGTCTTGACCCGCGATCAATTGCTCAATGCCGTATGGAATTACGATTTCATTGGGGATTCACGCATTGTTGACGTTCATGTCAGCCACCTGCGGGAGAAGCTGGAGGATGACACAAAAAATCCGCGCTATATCAAAACCGTACGCGGTCTGGGATATAAGTTGGAAGGATAACAGGAGGCCTTACATTGACTCGCTTTCGCATGAAATTGACCTTGACGATCCTAGGCTTGATATCCCTGGTCTTGCTTTTGATGGGCGTCTATTTTGCCAAGGTATTGGAGAATTCCTATCTCCAGTCACTTCATGAGCTTCTGTACCGGGAATCCAGGCTGCTAGCACAGGTGGTTCGATTTCCAGAGGTGTTTTCACAGCAAGGCAACCTGGCGAATCAGGTAGAGCAGATCGCGCCGACAGAAGATGTACGGGTCACTGTAATCAACAACGACGGTAGTGTATTGTACGACAGCTATTCGACTGCACGGGGAATGGAAAACCACCTGGACCGTCCCGAGTTTCGCATGGCATTGCTAGGAGAGACGGGAATGTCTCGGCGATTCAGTGAGACGCTGGGCGAGGACATGATGTATGTCGCAGTTCCTGTGCAGCAGGATGGCAAGACCATCGGAGCGGTGCGTTCGGCAATGTCCATGCGAGATATTACCGATACGATACACAACATGTGGTACAGCCTGCTGACCGGCCTTTTGGTTACGCTGGTGATCGGCTCCGTCGTTGTTTCCCGCATTTCTTTTTCCATCATTCGACCGATTGAAGAGATTACCCGTGTAGCTCGAAATATTACTCAGCGCCAGTTTGAAAGCAGGGTACGGATCAAAGCAAAGGACGAGATCGGTCAGCTGGCTGGCGCCATTAACTTCATGGCATCCAGCCTGGAACAGCAAATGTACGAGATCTCCGAAAACCAGCAGCGCCTCTCCGGAGTGTTGAACAACATGACGAGCGGTGTGATTTTCATCACGGAGCATCGACGGATCATGCTGGTCAATCCAGCTGTAGAAAAGCTTCTGGGCACGCCTGGACATGACGTGGTAGGCAAGCTGCACATCGAGGCAGGCAAAAGCTTTGGGCTCAGCCAGTACATTGACCGTTGCCTGGACAAAAAAGAGAAATTTCGCCAGGAGGTCCACATCTATTACCCGCAGGAGCGCATCCTCGACGTCAATTTTGCACCGTATATCAATTTCAAAGGGGAGTCCAAAGGGGTAGTAGTCGTCCTTCACGACATCACCGAGATTCGGCGTCTGGAGAAAATGCGAAGTGACTTTGTTGCCAATGTTTCGCATGAGCTACGAACCCCGATCACGTCGATCAAAGGATTTACGGAAACGCTCCTGGATGGGGCGATGCAGGACGAGGAGACATGTCGGAACTTTTTGCAGATTATTTCCGATGAAAGTGAGCGGCTGTATCGGATGATTCGCGACATTCTCGACTTGTCCAAGATCGAGCAAAGGAGAATACCGCTGCAAAAGGAACAAGTGCACGTACAGGATGTGATTACGTCAGCAGTTGCGATTGTCAACGATACGGCACAACGTAAGAATCTGACGATCACGCTGCCCGGCACCAAGCCTGATATCTGGCTGATGACAGACAGGGATTGCTTGCAGCAAATCATCCTCAACCTGCTGGCCAATGCAGTCGCCTATACGCCAGAAAACGGCTCGGTCACGATCTTGACCGAAGTGACCCACCAGCAGCTGCGGTTACAAGTGATCGATACAGGAATCGGCATACCAGAGTCTGACTTATCGCGTATCTTCGAGCGTTTCTATCGCGTAGATAAAGCTCGCAGCCGCGATTCGGGCGGAACTGGCTTGGGTCTTGCGATCGTCAAGCATCTGGTAGACAATCTCAACGGACAGATTTTTGTTGACAGTGTAGAAGGCAGAGGAACGACATTCACTATCCTCTTGCCTGGCGTTGAAAAATTTACGGAAAGATTACAGTAGCTTCATCTGTCCTAGATAATTGGCGTATACATTTGTGTTGAGAGCTGACGAGGGGGAAATAGGATGACACGGTACGCCTTTGAAGAGCAAATGGACGTTCTGCATCGCAAAATGATGACAATGGGCTCGCTTGTGGAAGAAGCCATCCACAAATCCATTAAAAGTCTGGTGGAAAGAGACGTTCAATTGGCTGAGCAGGTCATTGTCAATGATAAAATGATTAACGAGTTGGAACACGAGATTCAGAGTGGTTGCTTTCAACTGATTGCGCTGCAGCAGCCAGTCGGCAATGATTTGCGTCGCCTGGGCACCATGCTGAAGCTGGTGACCGATTTGGAGAGAATGGGAGATCATGCTGTTTCAATTGCAAAGACAACGAAACGCTTGATGAACGAGGAGTACGTCAAGCCGCTGATCGATATTCCGCTGATGGCGGGTCACGTCAAAGAGATGGTGCGTGATTCGTTGAATGCCTATATTGCTCGCGACAAGGAAGCAGCTGAGCAAATTGCATTGCGCGATGATGTCGTCGACAAGCTGTATTCGACTGTTTTCCGTGATCTTGTTGCACTCATGACCAAGAACAGCGACTCGATTTCACAAGCCACACATCTTTTGCTGGTGGCGCAGTATCTCGAACGCATCGCAGACCACGTGACCAATATCTGTGAGTGGATCATTTACATGTCCACCGGAAAAATGACGGATTTGAATAAGTAAATCCATTTGCCAAAGTCGCAGCTGCAAAGCCGCGGCTTTTTCTTTTTTGTCCTTTGACCGAGAATTACTGGCTAAGACAGACGCCCATCGTCCGCGTCCTGCATAGGATAAAGCGAACTGAAATGTGTAAGACAAAGCAGTGGAGGGATTGCGATGACGACAGCAGAACGCCATATTTACGCGGCGGGCAACACAGCCAGAGGGTATCGAACATTGTACGATTCGGTGCTCGCGGGATTGGACCGCATTTACTTGCTGACAGGGGTCGTGGAGGGCATTACGTCTGGCTTGATAGAGACAATGGGAAAAGAGCTAGCCAAGAAAACACATCAGGTGGAATGGATTCATTCCCCTTTTATGAATGGGCAGTATGATGGCATCGTATTTCCAGAGCTAAAGGTAGCGATCATGGATTACAGCTATCCGCGCATTTGGAGGCCGCAGGGACCGGGCGTCAAAGAGATCCAGGTAAACCTGCAGACGGCGTTGATTCCAGATAAGCTTGCGCCATACAAGGATAAGATCGCAGGCTGGTACGAGAAGATTTTTGCCTACGACCAGCAAGCGTACACAGCATATGGAGAAGCCTTGCGCATTCACGATGACTGGGAGGCGATCTACATTTCCAATCTGGACCCTCAAGCGGCTAACCAGATCACAGAAGAAGTCAAGGAGCTGTTCTTCGGCCAAGGAAGCCTGCCCAAGGAATCCCGTGTACGCCGCATGTATCTCGGAGCTGCGACGCCAGCAGGCCCGGTAGATCATATCATGAAGCTGACTGATCAACTGGATAAGCGGTATTTTATCAAAGGAAGACCGGGGTCTGGGAAATCCACGATGCTCAAAAAGCTGGTGGAGGAAGCGGTCAAAAACGGCATGGACGTCGAAGTCTATCACTGTGGATTGGACCCGCACAGTCTGGACATGGTGATCCTGCCGGAGAAAAGTGTGGCTATTTTCGACAGCACCGCGCCCCATGAGTATTTCCCGAGCAAGGAGACAGACGAGGTCATCGATATGTACGCACGCGCAATCACACCTGGCACGGACGAGAAATACAGCGATCAAATCCACCAAATCAAGACCCGTTATACGCAAAAAGTAAAAGAGGCCAACGCCTATCTCGTAGATGCCAAGGATCTGCGCGAGCAATTGAATGCCGCGTACTGGGATGCGACGGATCAGACGAGGCTAAGAGCGATAGGTCAGGCCATCCTGAGCGTGCTGGCCCGCAACAATTGAATCGATAGTCTCGCATGAAACCCGTTTGACTGCTCATACTACTGGAAGGAGGTGAGCAGTTGGATGGGTTTCGTTTTGACTTTGGCTCTGCTATTCATGATCACGCCCTTGGAGCCTGCTGATTTCTTATCCATAGAGATGGGCGAGGAGACGGTGGCGATTCTGGATCGTGATGACTACACCCTGCCCTTCTCCGGGGTTCCGCTTGTGGATGAAGAGCGATTGGAGCGGGTGGTTGAAAAAGTGGAAAAGCTGGCGTATCGAGAGCCGATCAATGCCACAATCAGTGATGGCGGCAAGATCCTGCCAGAGAAAAAGGGGCGAAAGCTGAATCGCGCTGTATTTCTTCAACAGGTTTATGATTACTATTACGGCACTGGTGCCAAGGAGTTAAACGTAACCTACCTGGAGGTTTACCCAAAAGTAGACCAGGCGCTGCTCTCACAAGTACGGAAAAAAGTGATTGGTCAGTACATCACTTATTTTAATTCCGGCAATAAAAACCGCTCTCATAATATTATGCTTGCTTCCAAAGCCATCAACAATTACGTCGTGTTGCCGGGCGAGAATTATTCCTTTAACAAAGTCGTGGGCAAGCGGACAAAAGCAAAAGGGTATTTGCAGGCACTTGTCATCGTACGGGGAGAGCTTTCCGAGGGGATCGGCGGAGGGATCTGCCAGGTCTCATCGACTTTGTTCAATGCAGTGGACAAGGCAGGATTACATATATTGCAGCGCTATTCACATAGTCGCGATGTCGCCTATGTGCCATCGGGACGGGATGCCACAGTGAGCTGGTATGGACCTGATTTTGTCTTTCAAAACAAATATGCGTACCCAGTCTTGATCCGGGCACATTCGAGTTACGGACAAATGTACGTTTCCGTGCATTCCTTTCCAGAGATCGAATACGAGCCAAGATACGTGCCGAGCGTCCGCAATCAAACACCAGAGGAAGGTCCGGCAAGTCCGGATTTTCTCGAACCAAGTAATCCTTAATGAATACTTTGTTTACATATGCAGCACTTTTTATAAGTGCTGTTTATTGCGTTTTAAAGCGCTTACAAGAAATGTGGTAGAAAAGAAATAGTTGCCAGTAACAAAAAATAGGCGTATAGTGTTGGCTGTGATTGAAGAATTTCGCGCACGAAATATTTTAGGGGAAAGGAGAGTCAAATGAACGATAGGGCTTTGGAAATTAAGGATTTACTCAAAAGCTTGAACAAAACGTTAGGTACCATGGCTACCAAAGAGCTGGCCAAATACGGACTTACCGTACCTCAACTGGTTGTAATCCGCCATATCATGGGAGAACCCAAAACCATCGGACAGCTAAGCAAAGCTGTGGATTTGTCCTACAGCACCGTATCGGGCATTATTGACCGTCTGGAAAGAGAAGAACTGGTCGAGCGAACACGGGATGAAAATGATCGGCGTGTAGTCTGGATACAGAAAACGGAGAAATTGGTGAAATTGTTTGCAGAAGTAGATGTGGACTTAGGGGAATTTTACAAACGAAATTTTGAGGGATTTTCCAATGATGAAATGGATGGCATCATCCATTCGTTGAAAACGTTGTTGAAAAAATTTGAAGAGAGAGAAAGCTGAGGAGAAAAGATGAAACGAAAATTGGTTTTGTATATCATTTTACTCCTCCTCGTCGGAGGCGGCGGAGGCATCGGGTACTATTACTGGTACCAAGGAGCGAATTTTGTCACCACACAGGATGCACGGATTTCCGGCGATATTTATCGTGTCATGCCGAAAATGACTGGAAAGCTTACCAGCCTGGATGTCAAAGAAGGTGACACCGTCATGGCTGATCAAATGGTTGGGCAGCAGGATACAGCCAATTTGGCAGGTGCCTCCCTGGAAAACAGTGTCCTCCGCTCACCGATTACCGGAACCGTCATCAAAACCCAAGCCAAAGTGGGAGAAATCGTATCTACAGGTCAAACCGTTGCATTGGTTATCGATGAAAGCAAATTATATATCTCTGCTAACCTGGAAGAGACAGAAATCACACGTATCAAAGTGGGACAGCAAGTCGACATCAAAATAGACGCGTACCCCGGTAAAACATTGGTCGGACATTTGAGTGAAATCGGTCAGGCGACGAACTCCATGTTCTCCTTGATGCCTGCGGTAAATACGAGCGGGAATTTTACCAAGGTTACACAGCGAGTACCGATTAAAATTGCCCTTGATGATACAGCAGGCCTTCAATTGTCAGCGGGTCTGAACGCAGAAATTAAAGTGCATGTGAAGGAGCGGTAAAAGGATGAAAAAAACAACGAAAACACTCGGAGTCCTCTTTGCAGCGATCTCGCTGATTGCCGCGGGCTGTAGCGAGTCATCCGCTTCTCCTGCCGAAGCATTGCCTATCGTGAAAACTTGGAAGATTGCCTCTATGCAGTCTGGAGTGACGACGAACGGAAAGATTGTAGCTTCTGAAGAAGTACAAGTGGTTTCCAAGGTATCCGGAAAGATCGCAACGGTACCTGTACAGGAAGGTTCTGTGGTCAAGCAGGGAGATGCCTTGATTACGCTTGAATCCAGTGATTATCAAGAGCAGATCAATCAAGCGCAGGCAGCCATTGCAGGTGCGCAGGCAAGACTGCGCGATACCAAGGCAGGCGCGCGTACCCAGCAGTTGCAGCAGTTGTCCAGCGGCGTAGAGCAAGCCAAAGCTAGCCTGCAAGTCGCAGAAAACACTTACAACCGGATGAAGGCGCTGTTTGATTCCGGCGCACTCTCGCAGGCAGAGCTGGAAAGAGTGGCTCTCGATCTGGAGAAGGCGCGCAGAGGACTGGAACAGTCGCAAGCACAGTACGATTTGGCCAAGGCTGGTCCTACGGCTGATACCGTCGCAGCACTGGAAGCAGAAGTAGCTCGCCTGAATGTCAGCCTGGAAATGGCAAAAAACAGCTATGACAATACCGTCGTCCATGCTCCGATATCCGGCATTGTAGCCAAGCGCAATGTCAATCCGGGTGAGATGGCAGGTGCTGGGGCTCCGCTGATGGTCCTGGTGAAAATGGATCAGGTGAAGGTCGAGGCAAGCGTGCCTCAGGCGCAAATCAATCAAGTCAAGGTCGGGGATAACGTGGATGTGAAGGTTGCCGGCATGAATGAAAAGGTGTGGAATGGTCAGGTTGAATTCGTTTCCCCTGTCTCTGATGCCAACAGCAGTTCTTTCCCAATCAAGGTGAAGCTGGATAATCCGGATGGGTTGCTCCGCGCAGGGATGGTAGCAGAAGTCTATCTCCAGGGAGAAGCTCAAAAAGGTACCAAAGTGCCTTCCTCGGCGATTGTCGAGAAGGAGAGCAAGAAATATATCTTCACTGTTGACCAGGGTGTGGTCCATCAGGTGGAGGTATCCGTCAGCGATTCCAGCTCAGACTGGTCCGTCGTGACAGCAGGTGTAGCCGAGAATGATCAGATTGTCGTCAATCCGACAGATGCCCTGTCGGATGGCAGTAAGGTGAGCGTAAACTAGCGGGGGTGAGGACATGGCGGAAGCGGTGGCACAGCGAGAGGAAAAAGGCGGAAGCGGCGGCATGTGGCTGTCTCTTCTCGCTATTCTCTCTGGAACCTTCGTGGCGATCCTGAACAACAGTTTAATTACAGTTGCCCTGCCTTCGATGGTCAATATCTTTGGCTCGACAACGGAGAAGATGCAGTGGGTATTAACGGGATACATGCTGGCCAATGCAGTCATGATTCCGATGAGCGGATCTCTGTCCGCAAAGTTTGGATCTAAAAGAATTTTTGTGCTTTCACTGGGGGCTTTTACGGTATCCTCGGTATTATGCGCCCTGGCTTGGAACGATATCTCCATTATTGCGTTTCGTGTCATCCAAGGCATTAGCGGCGGTATGATTATGCCGCTTGGAATGTCCATGATCTACATGATTGTGCCCAGAGAAAAAATCGGGATGGCTCTCGGAATATTCGGGATTGCCTCGATGACAGCACCGGCATTGGGACCGACGCTCGGTGGTTATCTGATCGAATTTTTAAGCTGGCAGTTCCTCTTTTTGATCGGGGTGCCCTTTGGAGTATTTGCTGTATTGATGAGTATGATTTTGTTGAAAGAAACGCCGAAAAAACCGGAACTCTCGTTTGACTATCTGGGGGCATTTCTCTCCATTTTTGGATTCGGGACGCTTTTGCTCGCTTTCAGCCAAGGGCAGTCGCAAGGATGGAATTCCTTTTATATCGTCATCCTGTTTTTCGTAGCGATTATCAGTTTGGCCTTGTTTATATGGGTCGAGCTGGGCAAAGAGCATCCGCTCCTGGATCTGCGCTTGTTGAAAATCCCTGTCTTCTCGATCAGTATTTTGACCTCCAGCTTTGTCATGATGGGGATGATGGGCGGTATTTTTCTCATGCCGATCTTTTTGCAAAACATTCAAGGGCTTACCGCGATGGAGACAGGGATTCTATTGATGCCGCAATCGATCGCGATGGCCGTCATGATGCCGATCAGCGGAAAGCTGATGGATAAGTACGGCGTCGGTCCAATCGGCCTGGTCGGCTTGATCATCATGAGTGTTACCACGTTTGAGCTGCACAATCTGGCCTCGGACAGCATGCACGAATGGATTAATATGATCATGACGATTCGCGGTATCGGGATCGGGCTTTGTATGATGACCTTGAATGCGGTAGGGATGAATGCCGTGCCTAGGCAAAGTGTGGGAGATGCTTCACCGCTCTCCAATGTACTGCGTCAGGTCATGAGCTCCTTTGCCATTGCGCTTCTAACGGTCGTCATGCAAACTCGCCAGACGTTCCATATGTCTTCCATCTCCGATAACCTGAACACAAATGTGGCTACGCAATTACTGACCGGACTTGGCGGATTGTACACGCAAGCAGGTGTGGACGTTGCCTCTGGGACCGCAGGCGCGTCGACCATTCTGTACGGGATGATGGCCAAGGAAGCAATGGTGCGAGGGCTCGGGGATACATTCCTGGTCTCAGCGATTCCGATTGTCCTGTCTATTCCATTCTTGTACTTCCTGCACAAAAAGCCTGAGAAGACCGAAAAAGCACCACAACAAAAGACAGCAGCCTAATGGTTGCTGTCTTTTGCTTTACTGGTTTCAGGAGAGTAGTCGGTAGATCCAATAAATAATCCGCCCCACAATGTAACCGAGGACGATGGTCCAGCCAATCTTGGCCCAGACACGAAGTCCCTTTACGTATTCACTCAGGCTTTTCCGTTGCTGGGGTCCTTTGTTCATTGGCACTCACTCCTTTACTGGCAGGCTGATTAAAGCGGATAAAGAGAAAAATACCACCTATGATGATCAAACCGCCGATCCATTGCGGCAACGTGACGACTTCGCCGAGGATGATGTACGCGAGAATGGCAGTTCCAATCGGTTCGCCCAAAATGCCCATGGAAATCGTGGTCGTGTTGAGCCATTTGATGACCCAGTTCAACAAGGAATGACCCAGTAGAGTCGGGAACAAGGCCAGGCAGAAAAACCAGCCCCAGTCCTGTGCCGAATAGCCGACCAGCGGATAGCCAAGCGCCAGATCGTAGCCAATCAGGAGCAGACTGGTTACGGAGTACACGACCAGCGTGTAGGAAAAGGACGATAAGTATTGCCGGATAAATTGCCCCACTAGCCAGTAACCCGTCACAGTGATCGCCCCTAGCAAGGCCAGCGCATCTCCCCAGAGAGCCATCCCGCCGATCTGAAAATCTCCCCAGGCGATGACGAAGCTGCCGACAATGGCAAGTACGCCACCCATCAACGCCAGCGGACGGATTCGCTCCTGAAAAAAGAAATAGCCGCCGATGAAGGCAAAGAGTGGCTGGAGCGTGACCAGTACCGTAGAGCTGGCTACCGAGGTGTAATTGAGCGACTCGAACCAGAGCAGGAAGTGGCTAGCCAAAAAGGCGCCGGACAAAATGCAGAGCCACCAAGCTTTTTTGGTCATTCGCCCAATCTCCTGTATTGCGCCACGATTCCAGATCAAGAGCGGCAAGGTAAGGACGACGGAGAAGACGAGTCGATAGGTAGCGATGATCGGAGCCGGAGCGTCTGAGAGCTTGACGAAAATGGCTGAGGTTGAGATGGCGAGCACGCCGAACAACAAGACGAGATAAGGCGGAATCAACGGTTTATCTGTTGGCTGTACCACTAGAAGCACCTTCTTAGATAGGAAATCAAGACGCTTCCTATTGTACCGTTCGCCCGTCCAATTCACAATGTTCATGCTTACGAGTTTCGCTGAGAGGTTTTGCTGGATTCAGGAAATCCTACAAGCATGCGAAAACGAATGACCTGTTGCCTGTTGCTCTTGTTTTTGTTGATGAGTTTGCCAGAGAGTAGTGATGCACTTCCTTTTACCCCCATTCAGATTTTGATCGACGTCGGACACGGAGGTGTTGATTCAGGTACCACCTATGGCTCCCTGCATGAAAAAGATATCAATTTGCAGGTAGCCAAAGAGCTTTACCGTCAGCTGACCGATGCAGGCTACAAAGTCGCATTGAACAGGAGCGAGGACATTGCGTTGAGTGAAGAAAACCGATGGCTCAACAATCGCTCCCGCCATCTTCGCGATCTGGCCCAGCGCAGAAATCTGGCCAAGCTGATCGATCCTCAGTTGATGATAAGCCTGCACGTTAACTGGTCTTCTGATTCGAAAAGGAGAGGGCCACTGATGCTGTATCAGAGCAATGAACAAAGCTACATGCTTGCACAGCTTTTGCAAAGCTCGCTCAATCGACTTGCAGAGACGAGCCACAAGCCGGTTAAAGGAAAGACCTACTATATGCTGCGCCACAATTACTGTCCTTCTGTCATCGTCGAGATGGGCTTTATTAGCAATGCGCGTGATCGTGCGATGATGACGGATTCTACTGGGCAAAAAAAACTCGCTCAGGCCATTCGGGATGCCGTGAGCGAGTATATCACCCTTACCGGGGGTATGCAGATGAAGGTAGAGGAGCAGGAGGTCGAGGAAAGCTGGTGGCAGGAGCTAATGGATTGATTGGAAAACCATTTTAGAGATGGTTACAAATTCAGCCTCCTTCTGGATGCGCGGGATGTACTGGCGCAGGATGGAGGCTGTTTTCTTGCCGGCAGGACCGACGTGACCGATGACGATACAGGATGGACCCTGACCCAGTCTGGCGCACACCTTCTCCATCTGCTTGGTAATGTGCTCCGTTGTATGGGAGTCGTCGAGAAACATCTCATTGTCAATATGCGGTACTCCAAGCTCCTCGGCCATTTTACCGGCAACGCTTTTATAATTGGTTTTGCTGTCCAGATAAAAGAGTCCCCGTTCTTTCAAGACACTCATGACGACGCGCATGATTCGTTCGTCAGCCGTTACTTTGGAGCCCATGTGATTGTTCATACCGATGGCGTGCGGCACATCATCAATGGCTTTGTTGACGCGACTGCGAATTTCTTCGTCCGTGAGATCAGAGGTGATGGCGCCGGGTCCTAGCCAGGATGCCTTGCCTTTGATCGGCTCCATCGGCATGTGGACGATGACATCATGACCATTTTTGTGTGCGAGTTCAGCGTCCTTTTGGGTGCTGGGCAAAAAAGGCATGACCGCGATTGTCAACGGTACAGGCATGGATAAAATGTCTTCTGTTCCCTTCATATTGTTCCCGAAATCATCGATGACAAAGGCCACCTGTTTTGCGGGCACAGCGGGTGGTGGAGCCGTCAGAGTGCCAATTGGTTCGAATGCTGCGTGGATGCTGCTTGTACATGAGACAAGTACAGCTGTGAGCAACAGGGAGATGGTTTTTTTCATGGACATAGGATCGCCTGCCTTAACCGTTTTTTTCTAGTCTGTTCAAGGGAGGAAGTCTTTACCCATTCCACCCTGAGGCTTGGCTTAGATGTTTCCCCTGTGTTACGATTAAGAATAGTAGTTTTGTTACGAGAGGGGTCGGATTCGTTGGGTCATTTTGTCTTGATAGATGGAAACAGTATTGCCAACCGTGCCTTTTACGCACTGCCGCTTTTGTCCACGTCAGCGGGACTTCATACCAATGCTGTGCTTGGTTTTACGACCATGCTGTTGAAGGTATTGGAGGAAATGAAGCCTACGCATATCATGGTCGCTTTTGATGCGGGCAAAGTGGTGTTTCGTCACAGTGAGTTTGCTGAGTACAAGGGAGGACGCAAGAAAACTCCACAGGAGCTGTCTGAGCAGTTCCCACTCATCCGCGAGCTGCTGGACGCCTTTTCCATCAAGCGCTTTGAGCTGGAAGGCTACGAAGCGGATGACATCATCGGTACCTTGACGAAGCAAGCCGACGAGCAGAAATGGAAAACGACCGTGATTACTGGAGACAAGGACATGCTGCAGCTCGTCTCAGATCAGGTATCAGTTGCGCTGACTCGCAAAGGAGTCAGTGAGATCGAGCTGTACACACCTCAGGAAATCTCGGATAAATACGGTTTACAGCCCTTGCAAATCATCGATTTGAAGGGCCTGATGGGAGATACCTCTGACAATATTCCGGGTGTGCCAGGTGTCGGGGAGAAGACCGCACTCAAGCTGCTTCATGAATATGGAACGGTTGAGCAGGTTTTGGAAAATATCGATCAAGTATCTGGAAAAAAGCTGCAGGAAAATTTGCGTGAGAATGTAGACAAGGCCAAGCTGAGCAAGGCATTGGCTACGATCATGCGCGATTCGCCAGTGGAACTGGATCTGGATGATACGGTCTACGAGGGCTACGATGGCGTTTCGCTGACCGAATTCTTCAAGAAGATGGAGTTCAAGTCGCTGCTCTCCAAGGTGAAGGTAGCCACACCGGCTGCAGGCGGCGAACCAAGCGAGGCTTTTGCCTTTGAAGTGGTAACCAGTGAGCACTTCGAACGCTATGCACAGAAGCTCACTTCGCCGATGGCGGTATACGTAGAAATGGACGGCGAGAATTACCACCATGCGCCGATCCTTGGCTTCGGGCTGGCTAATGAAGACATCTCCCTATACGTCTCCTGGGATGTGGCCAACGAATGGGAAGCATTCCGCAGCTGGCTGGCTGATCCAAGTCAGGAAAAATGGACATTTGACGGCAAACGCGACACAGTCGGGTTGGAATGGCACGGATATGCCATCAAAGGCATCAACTTCGACGTGTACCTCGCATCGTATCTGCTCAACGCAGCACAGAGCAATCCGACAGTGGACAGCATCGCTGCTCAGTACGCGCAGGTTCGTGTACTGCCTGACGAGGAGCTGTACGGAAAAGGAGCCAAGCGGCTTGTACCCGAGACAGATGTACTGAGTGAGCATGTCGCACAAAAAGCGACGGCGATCTGGCAGGCTGTCCCGGTTCTTCGGGAGCAGCTGGAAGAAAACGAGCTGACCAGCCTTTTGCAAGAGCTGGAAGGTCCGCTCAGCCTGGTCTTGGCCGTCATGGAAAAACAGGGAATCAAGGTGAATGCCGAACGACTGGAGCAAATGGGGGAAGAGCTGGATCGCAAGCTGGAGGATTTAACCAAGCAAATCCATGAGCTGGCAGGGACCTCCTTTAATATTAATTCTCCCAAGCAGCTGGGGGAGATCCTGTACGACAAGCTGAATCTGCCTGTGATGAAAAAGACCAAGACTGGCCCGTCCACCAGTGCAGATGTCCTGGAAAAGCTGGCGCCGTACCATCCGATCATCGAAGCTATCCTCACTTTCCGTCAGCTGGGCAAGCTGAGATCGACCTATATTGAAGGTTTGACCAAGGAAATCAACGGGAAAACAAAGAAGGTACACACTTTATTCAATCAGGCGACTACGGCAACTGGACGTCTGTCCAGCACCGAGCCCAACCTACAAAACATTCCGATTCGGATGGAAGAGGGCAGAAAGATCCGCGAGGCGTTTATCCCGTCTGAAGAGGGCTGGTACATCCTGGCTGCGGACTACTCGCAGATCGAGCTGCGTATTCTGGCCCATATTTCAGGTGACGAGAACTTGATTGATGCCTTCCGCAAGGGGATGGATATTCATACCCGAACTGCTATGGATGTGTTTGGTGTAGCGGAACAGGACGTGACCTCCCTGATGCGTCGTCAGGCAAAAGCGGTCAACTTCGGGATTGTATACGGTATCAGCGACTATGGTTTGTCGCAAAACCTGAACATTACGCGCAAAGAAGCAGGCGATTTTATCGAACGGTACTTCTCCGTTTTCTCGGGCGTGAGGCGCTGGATGGAGGAGATCGTGAAGCAAGCCAAGCAGGACGGCTACGTGACGACGCTTTTACATCGCCGTCGCTACCTGCCTGATATTCGCAGCAGTAATTTCAACCTGCGCTCCTTCGCCGAACGTACGGCGATGAATACACCGATTCAAGGTACAGCTGCTGATGTCATCAAGCTGGCGATGATCCGCATGCAAGAAGCATTGCAGGAAAAAGGTCTGAAAAGCCGCATGTTATTGCAGGTGCACGATGAGTTGGTCTTTGAGGTGCCGGAAGACGAATTGGAAACCATGCAAAAGCTGGTGCCGGAGGTCATGGAGAGTGCCCTCGCACTAAACGTTCCCCTCAAGGCAGATGTCAACTATGGACGCAGCTGGTACGATGCGAAGTAATAAATAGGCAGTACCCTGCCAAGGCTTCCCCAACCATCTGTGAAAGCCTTGGTTTCCCTATTGAAAAAGCCCATGAGCGGTATGGATTCCTATACAAGAATAGAAAAGGCAGCGAGAGGAGGAGAAACATGCCAGAATTACCTGAGGTAGAAACCGTAGTTCGCACGCTGCAAACCTTGGTAAAGGGGAAGAAGATCGAGCGAATCAGTGTCACGTTGCCGAGAATCATTCGCCAGCCGGATGATGTGGAAGTCTTCAAAGCTCAATTGACCGGCCAGACGATTCACGAGATCAAAAGGCGAGCCAAGTTTATTCAATTTATACTGGACCAGGACGTGCTGATTTCCCATCTGCGGATGGAAGGCAGATATGGTCTGTATCAGGCTGTAGAGCCGGTGGAGAAGCATACGCATGTCATTTTCCACTTTACGGACGGGACAGAGCTGCGCTATCGCGATGTTCGTCAATTCGGGACAATGGACGTGCTTCCACTGGGCATGGAAACGACGGCTGGTCCATTGGCAAAGCTGGGTGTTGAGCCATTGGAAGAGAGCTTCACTGCAGAAGTATTGCGTGAGCTGTTGAAAAATCGCCCCACGAAAATCAAACCTCTCCTGTTGAACCAGGAATGTATTGTCGGGTTGGGGAATATTTATGTGGACGAGTCCTTATTTAAGGCAGGCATTCATCCAGAGCGCCCAGCAGGCACATTGACAGGCAAACAGGTGAAGAAGCTGTATGAAAGTATCGTCGCTACGCTAGCAGAAGCTGTCGATCAAGGGGGCAGCTCGATCAAGTCATACGTCAACGGACAGGGTGAAATGGGGATGTTCCAGCAGTCCCTCCTGGTCTACGGACGCAAGGATGAGCCATGTGTCCATTGCGGTACGCAGATCGTCCGATTCGTGGTAGGCGGCAGAGGCACACACATCTGCCCGAAGTGTCAGAAGAAGTAACGACCTCTAGCAGGGGAGGAGGATGGACATGATACTTGGATTAACAGGCGGCATTGCTACAGGTAAAAGCACCGTCACAGGCATGCTTCGTGAGCGTGGAATACCTGTCATCGATGCGGATCAGATTGCCAGAGAGGTCGTGGAGCCGGGAAAACCTGCTTACGATGCGATTGTTGGACATTTTGGCCGCGATATCTTGCTGGAAGACGGGCAGATTGATCGGAAAAAGCTGGGTGAGATCGTTTTTTCTGACGAGTCCGAGCGGCAAAAGCTAAACGCCATCGTCCATCCAGAGGTACGCCGCGTGATGCGTGAAGAGGCGGAAACGGCTGAAAAGAACGGAGCAAGCATTGTTTTTATGGATATTCCATTGCTGTTTGAGAGCAAGCTGCAGTACATGGTGGAAAAAATAGTAGTGGTGTACGCCCCAGCCGCTATGCAGCTGGCACGGATGATGGAGCGGGACGAGCTGGAGGAAGAGCAGGCGCAAAAACGGCTGCGTGCCCAGTTTCCGATCGATCAAAAACGGGAAGAAGCGGATTTTCTGATTGATAATTCCCGTACAAGAGAGGAAACAGAGCGTCAGGTGGAAAACATGCTCGCCGAGATTCGTGGGGAGTTGGGATCATGAAGCCCGGCAGAAGAAGGGCCTTAATCTTGCTTATTCTGGTAGGGCTCTTCTTATTGCTTAATTCTTCCTTGGTATGGAAGTGGATGTACCCGATCAAGTATCGCTTGGAAATCATGGATGCGGCTCGCCAATACAGCGTGGATCCCCATCTCATCCTTGCCGTGATCCGGTCGGAGAGCAGCTTTCAATCTGACCGCGTCTCCAAAAAAGGGGCGGTTGGGTTGATGCAAATCATGCCGGATACGGCAAAATGGATCGTAGATCAAGGCGATTTCAAGCCTGCAAATGAAGATTACCTGTACGATCCGGTGATGAATATTCGGATTGGAACCTGGTACCTTCAGTTTTTACATGCTCGCTATGAAGGAGACGCAGCCAAGATCATCGCGGCTTACAATGCTGGGCCTGGTAAAGTAAACGGCTGGCTGAGCGATGGACAGTGGAACGGAAGCAGAGATCATCTGGAGGACATCCCGTATCCGGAGACGCGCATGTACGTCCAGCGCGTGCTTTATTACCAAGACCGCTATGAGCGGGTCTATGACGATGAATTACATTAAAAAGTCGCTATCTCGATAAAAAGAGGGGGCGACTTTTCGCTTTTTTGCCCTCCACGAAAGTACCACGGGTTTCCAATAGGTGCATTCTTTTTTTCCAGCCTATTAGGAGAATAGAACGAAAATAGGAAAACACAATAAGGTAATCAGCAGGGGTAAATCGTCCAAATATTTATTTTTCAGTAAAACACATTGATAATTGTGTCATACTTATTATAATAAAGGTAACAGATCAGCGTAACTTAATTGAGGAAGGGGTTTCTCTATGACAATCAAAATTGGTATTAATGGTTTCGGCCGAATTGGACGCATGGTATTTCGCCGCGCAGTTCAGGACCCCAACATCGAAATCGTCGCAATCAACGCTAGTTATCCAGCCGAGACACTTGCTCACCTGTTGAAATACGACACCATTCACGGACGTCTTCCAAATAAAGTAGAAGTAAAAGACCAAACGATCTTTGTAGACGGCAAGCCGACAAAGGTATTGTCTGATCGCGACCCACTGAAGCTGCCTTGGGGAGAGCTCGGGGTGGAAATCGTCGTGGAAGCGACTGGGAAATTTACGAACCGTGAAGGCGCAGGCAAGCATTTGCAAAGCGGTGCCAAAAAAGTAGTCATTACCGCTCCGGCGAAAGAAGAGGACGCAACCATCGTAATGGGTGTAAATGACACCATCTACGATCATGCGAACCATCATATTGTATCCAACGCTTCGTGCACCACGAATTGCTTGGCGCCTGTTGCGAAAGTTTTGAACGATGCATTCGGGATTGAGCAAGGCCTGATGACGACGATCCACTCGATTACCAACGACCAAGTCAATATCGACAATCCGCACAAGGACTTGCGCCGCGCACGTGCCGCTGGTGAATCGATTATTCCGACAACGACCGGAGCTGCACGTGCAGTAGGCATCGTATTGCCTGAGCTGAACGGCAAGCTGAACGGCTTTGCATTGCGTGTCCCTACACCAAACGTCTCCGTAGTCGATCTGGTGATCAACACGAAGAAGCCTGTAACTGTAGAAGAAGTAAACCGTGTGCTGCGTGAAGCGAGTGAAGGCAGCATGAAGGGCTACCTGGAATTCTGCGATGAACCACTCGTTTCCAGTGACTTTAACGGCAACGAAAATTCCTCGATCGTAGACGGGCTGTCTACGATGGTTATGGGGACCAACCAGGTAAAAGTAATCGCTTGGTACGATAACGAGTGGGGCTACTCCTGCCGTGTCGTAGATCTCGTGCGTCTCGTAGCCGAGCAAAACAATGCTGGCAAAGTGAAAGAAGCAGCAGCTGCAGGTGTGAATTAAATTATGCAAAAGAAGCACCTCCCGAATCATTCGTGGAGGTGCTTCTTTTTGAACGAAAGCTCGCGAGAATCATGTCCCGTCTGTTTTCGTTTCGGGGTCGTCCTGTTCTGCTTGTTCTGGTGGCGGTTTCAAGGAGCTAATTTGAAACAACTGCTCATCCTCGAAGCCGACGATAAATAGCCTGATCATTCCTTTGAGGTTCAGATCGTAAGGGGAGTGGACATCATTGCCGCGCCCATCCTTGAGAATGCGAATGGTGGGGCGGTGGCTGTAATCTGGATCTACCTTGCTGACGACCCCGACTTCGCCTGTATTGAGGACTACACTGCTTCCGATCGGAAAGATGGCGATATGCCGGATGAACGCCTGGATGAGGTGATGCTCGAATAAATGACCGCCAGAGCCGAGCAGGTATTCCATCGCATCCTGGGGCATGTGTCGCGCTCGCCATGGGCGAGGAGAGGTAAGAGAATCAAATACGTCACACATCCCGACGATCTGAGCGTATTCGTGTACTTGCTTTCCTTTTAACCCTTGGGGATAGCCACTGCCGTTGATCCGCTCGTGATGCTGAAGACAGACGTGAGCAGACAGGAGCGGGATATCGTGCTGCTTTCGCAAGAGATTGAATCCAATCATGGTATGCTGCTTGGCGATTTCTTTCTGCTCCTCGGTCCATTGCTCCTGTGTTTGCAGAAGCTCCTCTGGAAGACTGACTTTTCCGATATCGTGCAGCATCGCTCCAATCCCTAGCTCTCGCAGCTGGATTTGGTTGTAGCCGAGTGACATACCGACAGCGGTGGCCAGTACAGCTACATTGATAGAATGGTGGTATAGGGAAGGGGAATGAGAAGAAATAGACGTCAAGTGACCCAGCATGTGCTTGTTTTGAATCAGATCTTCCAATATCGCACTGAAAGCACGCTGGAAGTGCAAGCCCATCTCTTTTAAAGAAATTTTGCGTGCGAGTTTATTCGAGTTGGTAATCTGTTTGACGGTTTTTTCGATCGCTTCCACTGCAACCTGTCTCGTCTGTGGTCGAATGACATCCTCGACGACAATGTCCTCTGTACGAGGATCATCGATATAGACCGCATCTACTTTGGAGCGTATCAATCCTTGGATCAGTCTATCCGTTAGGTTCATTCCCTTCCCCAAAAGCACCTTGCCATCCTGGGTAAAAACGGTACGGGCCAGTGTCATGCCTGGCCGGACTTGTCTCAAAGATACTAGCCGCATCTAAATCCCTCCAACAGACCATATTGTACTCCATTCGAATCACGCTTTAAATAGGTACAAGGATTGACTTGACTTCTAATAGGAACATGAGGGACACTGTTTACAAGTATTGTCCGTATTGGAGTTGATTCCGCGATGCGTTGTCCATTCTGTGAGTACAACGGGACTAGAGTCCTAGATTCTCGTCCGTTTAACAATAATAAATCGATTCGTCGCCGGCGTGAATGTGAAGAATGTGAACGTCGTTTTACGACATTTGAAATGGTGGAAGAATCTCCTCTCATTATCGTCAAAAAAGACGGTACCCGTGAGGAGTTCAGTCGAGATAAGGTTCTGCGCGGACTGGTACGCGCCTGTGAAAAGCGTCCTGTCCCATTGGAAGTGCTGGAAAACGTGGTCAGCGATATCGAAAAGGAGCTGCGTAACTGCGGACAGCCCGAAGTGCCCAGCAATGATGTCGGGGAAAAAGTAATGGAGCGTTTGTACCATGTAGATGAAGTCGCGTATGTCCGTTTTGCATCGGTCTACCGTCAGTTTAAAGATATCTCTGTCTTTATGAAAGAGCTGGAGGAGCTTTTGGCACAAGCCAGAAACAGTCATACACCATTCAATAAAGAATAGAGATCGGACAATCGAACATGGATCGCAAGGTGCTCTCGCCTAGAATAGCCGGGGGCTTTTTGGCTTTCCATCTGTTTTCGCCACTAAGCCAGGGTGGCCATGCTATAATAGAAAAACGAGATACGTAAGGAAGGAAAGAGTCACATGCGCCGACTAGTATGGAACGAATTGACACCTAAGGACAGGTTTCTGGTGCGAATGATCCGTCCACTCAGCATTGCCGAAACAGGCTTTGTCACTCAGCTCTATATGCCGATCATCGGTGTCGAATCATTCGCCCTCTACCAACTGCTTGTTCATGAGGTTCAGCAAGTGAGCGGTGCAGCAGCTGAGAGCTCGCACCGAACCTTGATGCTGGCCACCTCGCTGTCGTTGGATCGGCTGTTGGCAGCACGTGAGCGGCTGGAGGCGATCGGTCTTCTGGAAGTGCGACGCCGGGAAAACACGCAGCGTGACTATTTTTACGAATACGTCCTAAAACCGCCTCTCACACCTGGAGAGTTTTTTGCTGATTACGTACTGTCGTTGATGCTCTTGAACAAGATCGAAAATATCCGTTTTCAACAGCTGAGACAGCAATATGCAGACCCACTCGCCAGCCAGCTCATGCAGGAGTACAGCACGGTGGAAAATGTGACCAAGGATTTTCATGAAGTGTTCCAATCCTTGAAACCGTCTGAGCTTGAGGTGGAAAAGGGTTCGGAGCGGGAGCAGTTTTTATCCGAGATGGAGACAGCCTATCCACTGGCTGAGATGAAATCAGGCTTTGAAGCAGAAGTGAATCACCCGCTCAGCGTCTCCTCCCTGCGCCTCTATCTACCGGACAATGCGGATGCGGAAAAGGTATTGGGTGGAAGCAGCATGGAGCTTTTGTATCAGCTGTGCCATTTTTATCAGCTGGATAGCTGGGGATTGGGCCAGGAGCTGCGCGACTGGACGCTCTACAAGCAGGACCGTAGCCTGGATGCTGATGTCCTCCGCAAACGCCTGGTGCAGCGCTATACCGATGACAAGCTGTACCGCAATGTCCCTGCCGACCTGCGCGAAGAGGAGGACTGGGGACCGGGTAATTTGCCACCAGCAGGCAGTGAAGCATTCGTCCGAGCCTGTCGGTTGCTCTCCCCATTGACGCTGCTGGAGCGTGTGGTTGGAGGCCGTGTGAGCAAGGTCTTTCTGGAGCGTGCAGAGTCTCTGGTCTTCGCAGATGGCATGCAGCCAGAAGTAGTCAATGCCCTGTTGTTCCATACACTTGCAAGCATGCAAATGGAGCTGCCCAAAGCGTATATGGAGACGATACGTGACAGCTGGAAAGCCAAGCGGATTGCAACCGTGGACGAGGCAGTGAAGCAGATCGTGGAGCGTGCCGAACAGCGCGTACAGGTCGTGGATAAGACGAAGCGGCCGAAGAAAGAGTCAGCCCCGGCGCGTCGAAATGGACGAGCCGTTTTGGAAGATAAACTGCCAGCCTCTGTGGAATGGCAAATGTCGCAGGAAAATCAGGCAAGTGAAGCGAAAAAGGGTCAATCGATTCAGGATTATCCGGAATTGCAGAAGCGTCTGGCAATGCTGCGCAATAGACAGAAGGGAGAGTGACGATAGATGGAGTCGATCGGCCAGTTTATGCAAGAGCTTGCAAAACGAACTCCCCGTCAGCTGCTGACTCCGGAGCAGCAGCTGGACAAGATGCTGGGTTCGTCATCCTATTTAAAAGCCTTTTCGCAAAAGCATCCCGAGCTCACGAGGGATGACTACCTGCGCTCACTCTCCAGTGTCTACACTGCCGTCAAGGAACAGTACTGGTGCGAGCGTTGCCCTGGTCTGACGGAATGCCCCAATCTCGTAAAAGGGCATCGGACACAGCTGGAGTTGGTGAACGAGACGATTGTCAGTGCAATCGCGCCATGCAACAAGCAGCTTTCCCATGATGAGGAATTGAAACGGCGTCGTCTGATGCGCAGCTACTACGTTTCTGAGGAGACAATGAAGGCCACCTTTGAAGGGCTGGTCATCGACGAGGGGAACTTTGCTGCTGTGGACGCTGCTGTTCTGTTTTGTGAAAAAGTAGGGACAGGAGAACGGGTCAAGGGTTTATACATGCACGGACCTTTTGGAGTGGGCAAGAGCTACATCATGGGAGCGATTGGCCGCGAGCTGTCGGAGCGCAACGTCGCGTCGATGCTCGTCTACGTACCGGACTTTATCCGTGAAATGAAGGACTCCATCTCCGATCAGTCCT
Organism: Brevibacillus invocatus; assembly: GCF_003710915.1. Taxonomy (GTDB): domain Bacteria; phylum Bacillota; class Bacilli; order Brevibacillales; family Brevibacillaceae; genus Brevibacillus; species Brevibacillus invocatus. The sequence continues at coordinate 68,187 of NZ_RHHR01000037.1, forward strand.
ATGTCGGCAAGCTGGAGCTTTTGAAGGAAGTACCTGTACTGATTCTGGATGACATCGGTGCAGAAAACCTGACGCCCTGGGTGCGAGACGAGATTCTGGGTGTTATTCTGAACCAGCGTGCAAACAACCATCTGCCCACCCTGTTCACCTCCAACTATTCGCTGGAGGAGCTGGAGGAGCATCTGTCCATCTCCAATGGCAACCGCATCGAGCGGACCAAGGCGGCACGAATCATGGAGCGGATTCGTCATTTTGTCGAGGTGTATGAGATCTTGCGAAAAAATCATCGGGTGGACAGCTAATTCCAGATTCGGGTCACTTGCCAGTGTGCGAGAGCAAGGATCTCTCGCACCTTATGGTAGGGCGAGTAGAGGACATGAGACTGAACGCCGACAGCGGCAGCAGGCAGCTCCAGGTCATCGGCCATCGTCTTTGCTCGCGCTATGTGATAGTCGTGGCTAATCACCAGAGCGCTTTTCAATTTCACAGATTCCACCGATTCCATAACCTGCTGGCTGTACAGCAGGTTTTCGTATGTGCTCGTCGCCTTTTCCTCTAATAGAATGGCATCTGCAGGTACGCCTTGTTCCAGCAAATACTGTTGCATGGCGAAAGCCTCGGTTACTTTTTTACCTTCTCCCAATCCTCCCGTAACCAGTAGATACTCAACATACCCTTCGTTATAGAGCCAGAGAGCGTAATCCAGTCGCTCACGTAGACCGGGACTGGGACGTTCTCCCCAGACCGCTGCACCAAGCACGATACCGACATCAGCATGACGCGGAGCTGCTTCCTGTATGGTTTTTTCAATCAGGTACCAGTTGTATCCAGCCCAAGTAGCACCCAAAATCAGGATACCCAGAAGGGGAACTAGAATTTTTTTGCGCCATGCTTTCATTCGTTTGAAGAACACGGGAAGACTCTCCTTTTCCTGTCAACTCAAGGTGCCTTCTCTTTCAGCGTGCACCTATCTACATAGTTTAGACGAGCAATCCTTCCGTGTAGTTACGCATTTCGACATATCGGTGACATTAAGAACTAGTAAATTATTTCCCTGAAAAGCCGATAACGTAATGGAGGAATCGGTTTTAGAAGAGTAGATTATACACATGCGGGGAGGCTAGCAATGTTCTGGAAAAAGACGATGCTCCTGTTTCTGGCCGTCTTGCTGCTAGGCGGATTTGGAACAAATCAGGTCGGACTGGCGGCTGACGAGGTCAGCAAATTGGTACTGACGACAAATAAAGTGACATTGGAGACTGGGGATACCCATCAATTGACTGCAAATGCTGTCTATCAGTCCGGTAAGGTGGTAGACGTGACTTTACATACCACTTGGACGAGTGCAGATTCCACGATTGCAGCTGTTTATGCAGGGAAAATTTCAGGGAACGGCGTCGGGAATTCGACCATTACAGCCTCCTATCTGAGCTTTTCTGCGGTAGTAGATGTGAATGTAACAAAGAAGGTGAAAGCCTTGACCTCGCAGACCCAATCCGTCAATTCGCGGATTGGACAGGAGGACCAAGTACAGCTGACTGCCGTCTATAGCGACAGTACAGAGGAAGACGTAACAGCCAAAGCTGACTGGACCGTTGACAAAGGGGCGATCGCCACCGTACTCAATGGCAAGGTCAAAGGCTTAAGCTCAGGAACAGCGAACGTGACTGCGAAATACGGAAGCCAGACGTTCAGCTTCCCGATCAGTGTCGAAATCGCGCATCGCCTGGAGTCTAGCAAAAGCAAGGTATCGCTGTTGCTGAATGAAGAAGAACAAGTGAGCTTGAAGGCGATTTTCCCAGATGGCTCGGAAAATCCAAACGTAGAGGACAGAGCCGAGTGGTCGACGAGCAACGCTGAAGTAGCTGACGTCATCAAAGGGAAAATCAAGGCGTACGACGCAGGGACAGCGGTGATCACCGCTTCTTACGGAACCAAGACAGCGACGATCCAAGTCGATGTCGATATGGCGCAAAAACTCGAATTGAACAAGCAGGATCTGTTTTTGAAAGTGGGAGCAACAGCAGATGTTGTCCTGACTGCTACTTACGCAAATGGAGACAGCCTGGACGTGAAAGACAAGGCGGCATGGACCTCCAGCAAAGAAAGCGTCGCCTATTACAGCAATGGTCAGATTCATGCCGTATCTTCCGGGGAAGCTGTCATTACAGCATCCTATGGAAACAAGACCGTTCAAATGAAAGTGGATGTTGAAGTTCCGCGTTCGTTGGACATCGTACCCGCATTCCTGGTTATGAAAAGCGGCTCGAAAGAAGATGTCATCGTAAAAGCTTCCTTCGCAAATGGAACGAAGGAAGAGATTACAGACAAAGTAGAATGGTCTTCGGACAATGAAGAAGCGGTTTTTGCCAAGGATGGCACCATCTCAGCCTATAAACCGGGAACTGCAAATGTGAAGGCGACCTATGGCGGCAAGACAGCTACGCTGGTGGTCGATGTAGACGTGCCGCAAAACCTGGTAGCCAATGTGACCAATCTCGCCATGCAAATCGGTGAAGCGAAGCAAATCACGGTGAAAGCAAGCTTCCCGAACAATAGCGGTGAAAGCGAAGATGTTACGAATAAACTGACCTGGACATCGACTTCACCAGCCGTAGCAACCGTACGCCAAGGCTTGGTGACAGGGGTAGGAACAGGGGCAACGACGATTACAGCCACACTGGGAACGCGCACTCTGACGATTCCTGTATCGGTAGGCGTGATGCAGACCCTGACTGTAGACAAGAAAAAGCTCGTGTTGGCCAAGGATGATAGTGAAACAGTGAGGGTGACTGCCAGCTACGGAGATGGCACGACAAAGGATGTAACCGAGCAAGCCGCTTGGAGCAGTTCTTCTGCTGCTGTCGCTGAAGTGCATCAAGGTAAAATTACGGCAGTAGGAACCGGGGTTACGACCATCAGTGCAACCTTTGACGGCAAAACCGTGACGGTTACAGTCGAGGTAGGACAAGCGCAATCTTTGGCTATCGATCCGCGACTCCTCATCCTGACTGTCGGTGAATCGGCTGATCTCGCCCTGACGGCGACAGACTCTGCAGGCGATTCCAGGAAAGTAAGTGCTGATGCCGAGTGGAGTTCCTCCAACGTCAAAATCGCCGATGTGGCGCAGGGACGTGTGACTGGACTCACCAGTGGCCGCGTGACCATTACCGCCAAATACGGCGGAAAGTCGATCAGCATTCCAGTAGAAGTAGGCATCGTAACCAAGCTGGAGGCAGACAAGCGCTTTGTCACGCTGAAATCGAAAAATACAGCTCAAGTATCCTTGATCGCTACTCTCTCAGACGGGCGCACGATGGACGTGACTTCTGCTGCGGAGTGGAGAACAAGCAATTACAAAGCGGCAGACGTCTCCAAAGGCTTGATTTCGGGTATCGCGTTTGGCAAATCGACTGTGACAGCGCGATACAGCGGCAAGACAGTGTCTATTCCGGTCGATGTTGATACGCTCAAGTACCTGAAAACCGATGTCGTACAGATCGTCATGAGCAAAGGGGAGGTCAAGCAAGTGACAGCTACAGCTACTTACATGGATGGCTCAGAGCAGAACGTGACCAAGCCGGCTCTCTGGACTACCAATCGTCTGCTGGTAGCCGATGTAAAGGACGGCGTGATCAAGGCGACTGGATCGGGTAAAGCGACGATTTACGTGCAATATGGCGGTAAAAAGACACCGATTGTGGTGACCGTGAGATAGATGAATGAAAAAGGGACTTCCATTTTGGTGGAAGTCCCTTTGGTCTTTTAAGGTTCTACGACGTGGACGGAAAATGGAGGATTCTACTTCGATTACACCACAATCGATATGCCATCTACAAATACATGTTCCAGCGTGACAGCACCCGATGAACGTATCGTGGGGTCCCTTTTATATGTGAATTCCGTAATGTGAAGTCGAAGGCGCTAATAGTTACATCGTTGAAGTCATCGACTTTCTAGAAGATAAATATCGATAGGAAATCCATGCGTATTATGTTATACTGAGTCTACCATTTACTGTTCCGTACCATTTCCCTACTCATATTACGAGTAGGGTTTTTCAGTTGGCTTGTTCGGACAACAAAAAAACAGACTCCTAAAAAGAGTCTGTTTTTTGTTTGTTGTCATTAAGCTTTTTGAACGTTAGAAGCTTGTGGGCCACGTTGACCTTGTTCTACGTCAAAAGTAACTTTTTGACCTTCATCAAGTGTTTTGAAACCGTCAGTTTGAATAGCTGAGAAATGAACGAATACGTCTTCTCCGCCTTCGCGCTCGATAAATCCAAAACCTTTTTCTGCGTTAAACCATTTTACTGTACCTTGTTCCATTGTTATTGCCTCCAAGTGTGATAGCCACACATATATTACTATCCTTGCTCTCAGGATGATCAAGACGAAAGATTTATCCTACGCTATCCTTTACTTCGAACAAAAATAATTCTTTATTATCATAACAGGAAATTGAATGGATAGCAAATTTTCAATTAGAATGGCAAACGAAATAGTTTCGGCAATTCCCACCTGATCTTTCACCTCGCTCAAGCTTTTTCCTTTTTGGGCCAAATAAAATGAGAAATCGCGATCAGCAGATCAATCCCTAGAATCAGTGTCCAGAGCTTGAGTACCCCGGATAGCGCTTCAGTACGGGAAGGATCGCCGACGAAATAGATCAGCCCGGCCAAAAAACCAGCTCCGATCAAAAAGGAAATGACATGAAGTCCCCAGCTTTTCAGATAATGGACAGCGTAGTCCATGCCGTAGCGCTTGAGAGGCTTGTGTCCTTGCTTTGCGACGTAATATTGGAAGCGTTCATCTGCCCACGAAATCATGCTTTTACCGAAGGCAATCGAGACCCCGATGTATACAGCAGCAAGAGCGTGAGCTAGAGTAGCGGTAGCACCGCGATATAAATCCACGCTCGTGGTTACAAGCAAGATCAGGTCAATGACGGGTGTGAGCGCTAGCAGGAGCATACCAAGCTTAGGCTTTTTGAATACATAGCGTACCAAGAGGCCAAGTAAAATCACGATCCAGAAAGCAACCTCACTGGCGACGATCATCCAGGCGACAAAAGACAAGATTTCCTCACATCCTTTTGCGTACAGTTTACTTTTGCAGGTGAATTGTAACATTCATTTCTAAATAATACAAATGTACTATTAAAATTGTTCTTTTCTTTTTCCTCTGCTACAATACAGGCATGCCAAAAATAGTGGATCATGAAGAACGAAGAAAACAGATTGCAGAAGCTACGTGGAGGGTTATTTTCAATCAGGGTATGAAAGGGGCGACGGTGAGAAATATTGCCCAGGAAGCCGGGTTGTCATTAGGGGCGTTGCGCCATTACTTTTCCACACAGGATGAATTGCTGAGCTTTGCAATGAGATTGGTAAAGGAACGGGCGACCCAGCGCATTCAAGACATCGCTATGCGAGAGATGAGCCCGAAAGAGAAGATGGTACAGATTTTGCTTGAGCTAGTCCCTGTGGATGAGCAGAGGATGGCTGAAATGGAGGTCTGGTTTGCCTTTACCTTTCATCAAAAGTACGAGACGATTTCCCAAAACGAGATGCATCAAGGCTTTTTCCCTGAACTGGAAAGGTCTCTCGAGTATTTAGCTCATCATGGCTTGCTTCGGGAAGGGTTGGATCTGGAGCTGGAAGCGGAGAAATTATATGCTATTATCGACGGGATTGCCCTGCATGCACTACTGGAATCGCAACGATTGAGGCCCGAACGCATCATACGGGTGCTTACCTCTCATATCCAATCGATATGCAAAGAAGATGAAACAAACTAGCTGCAAAGAGGAAACCGCCGGGATTGGATGCCGGCGGTTGCGAGTCTTTATCCGAAAGATGCGGCATTTCTGCCGCATCCTTTTTCTTAGACCATGATTTTGCAGATGTCATTCGTAAATTCGACCGGGTCCTGGAGCGGCAGTCCTTCGATCAGGAGCGCCTGGCTGTACAGCAGGGACGTATACAAGGCCAGCTTTTCCTTGTCGTTGGCATATGCCTCCTTCAAGGATTGGAACACATCGTGATGGATATTGATCTCCAGCACTTTGTCCGCTTTTACCTGCGGATTGTTCGGCATGGCATTCAGAATCTTTTCCATCTCCAGCGTGATTTCTCCATCGGTAGACAGGCAGACCGGATGGGATTTCAGACGTTTGGAGGCGCGTACCTTGGTTACTTTTCCGGCCAATTGGTTCGTCATATAGTCGAACAGCTCGGTGTTTTCCTGGTTTTCGCTGTCCGTGTTCTCTTTTTCATCGGATTCTATGCCCAGATCTCCGCTGGAAACGGAACGGAATTCCTTCTCTTTGTAGGTCTGGAGCATCTTGATCGCAAACTCGTCGATATCCTCGGTGAAATACAGGATTTCATAGCCTTTGTCGGACACCAGCTCGGTTTGAGGAAGCTTTTCGATTCGTTCAACAGACTCTCCCGAAGCGTAGTAGATATATTTTTGATCTTCCGGCATCCGGGATACGTACTCGTCCAAGGTAACCAGCTTTTTCTCCTTGGAGGACGTGAACATGACGAGATCCTGCAGTGTATCCTTGTGCATGCCAAAATCGCTGTACATGCCGAATTTCAATTGTCTGCCAAAGGATTGGTAGAATTGCTCGTACTTCTCGCGCTCGTTTTTGAGCATGCTTTGCAGCTGACTCTTGATTTTGCTGGCGATGTTTTTGGCGATCAGCTTCAATTGACGGTCATGCTGAAGCATTTCACGGGAAATGTTCAACGACAAGCTCTCTGAATCTACCATCCCTTTGACAAAGCTGAAGTAGTCGGGGAGCAGGTCGGCGCATTTGTTCATGATGAGTACGCCATTGGCATACAGCTCCAGACCCTTTTCGTATTCCTTGGAGTAATAGTCGAAAGGAATGCTCTCCGGGATAAAGAGAATCGCCTGATAGACGACAGCGCCGTCTGCACTGATGTGAAGGTGCTTGAGCGGTTTGTCAAAGCCGTAGCGCTTCTCGTTGTAGAACTGCACGTAATCTTCCTCGGTCAGCTCGTTTTTGTTTTTGCGCCAGATCGGGACCATGCTGTTGATGCGCTGTTCTTCCTGATAAGACTCGTACTCGCTTTCGCTGCCTTCTTTCAAGCGTTGGCTGGTAATGTCCATCTTGATTGGGTAGCGGATAAAATCCGAGTATTTCTTGATGATCGCTCTCAGACGGTATTCGTCCAAAAATTCGTCGTAGTTTTCGTCTTCCGTATTTTCCTTGATTTGCAGGATGATGTCTGTACCTGGCGTTTCTTTCTCACAAGGCACGATCGTGTAGCCGTCTGCTCCGGTCGATTCCCACTTGTAGGCCTGGTCGTGGCTGACTGATTTGCTGATCACAGTGACCACATCCGCTACCATGAAGGCGGAGTAGAAGCCGACACCGAACTGTCCGATAATGGTGTGGCCATCTTTAGTTTCGTTTTCGTTTTTGAAGGCGAGAGAGCCGCTTTTTGCAATGATGCCCAGATGGCTTTCCAGCTCCTCCTGCGTCATCCCGATCCCGGTATCGCGTATCGTCAATGTCCGGTTTTCTTTGTTCGGGATGATTTTAATCGAATAGCTGTCCTTGTCAAAATGCAGACTGTCGTCGGTCAAAGCCTTGTAGTAGATTTTGTCGATCGCATCGCTAGCGTTGGAGATCAGCTCGCGCAAGAAAATTTCCTTTTGCGTGTAAATGGAGTTGATCATCATTTCCAGGAGTCGCTTGGACTCAGCCTGAAACTGCTTTTTTTCCATTGGAATAGCCCCTTTCCCCAAAAAGTAGATCAAGTTTTAGCACTCTCGGTCTTTGAGTGCTACCCACTATTTTTTATAGCAGTCCCCATTTTTAAAGTCAATAGCCTGTGAGCGGAGTATAACCTGTCTTTTCGACCAAGGCTTGCCCTTGCTCTGACAGAATCCAGTCAATCAGCTTGGGGACGTTCGGATTTTGGCTGCCCGCTGTGATCACGTAAAACTCTGAGGACAACGGATAGGATTGATCGGTGATGGTAGCCTTGGACGGCAGGACGCCATTTACTTCGAGCAGGCGGATGTTTCCATTCTGAACCATTTCCGTTGCGAAAAAGCGGAACGAATATCCGATCGCATTGGGGTAATTCTTGTAATCCGAAGTCTTTTCAATAATGCCGCCCATGCCGCTGACCCGATTTTCATTCGGTGGCTCCATGATCGGGATGTTGCCCATGAACTTCTCCAAAGCAGTCTGGCTGCCGCTATTCTCTGGTCTTTGAAAGGCGCGAATCGGTTCATTTTTGCCGCCTACCTCCTGCCAGTTGGTGATGGCACCGGAATAGATGCCTTGAATTTGTTCAGTAGTCAGCCCTTTTACAGGATTGTCAGCATGGACGAAAAAGACGAATGCCTCACGCCCGATCGGCGTCAGCTTCATTTCTATGCCTTTTTCCTTCGCAATTGCCAGCTGCTGCGTGGAAGGGCCGGCGACAAAGATCATATCCGCAGTGCCATCCAGCAGATACTCATACGCCTCTGGAGTCGTGCTGGCGCGAACCTGGTGATCGTGCAAATCGTATTCCTTTTTGGGATAGACGGCTTGCACAAAGGCAGAGTAGAGCGGATACAAGGCAGTCGCCCCATCTAGGCGGGGCAAATTCGAATCCAGCTTCAGAGTCGCGGGCTGTCCTAGTGATTGTGCCTTGGTATTTTCCTGATAAGGCTGGTAGGCACGCAAATCAAAATCCTGCTCGCTCACTGTCGGGATGCTATTGTGATACGCTTGATTGATTTCATATCCGGTGACAGTCAAGGCACATACAACCAGTAATCCGACAAGCGAACGATTGGCGATGCGGAGTTTGGTCGGAACAAAGAAGAGCATGAACATGTAGATCAAGCATACAACCGTCACCACGATCACCAATGGCGCATAAAAAATTTGTCCGCCATTTAAGAGGGTAATGATCAAAATGGCGAAACCGATAAACGCGATGCAGAATGCAGCTGCCAAATAACCGAGGATTTTTCCGATCCATTCACCCATCGGTGGCTCCTCCTTTCATCTCTATGAACATTCATTATAATAGATTGGAATAATTTAGGGGAAGGGGAGCGAACAAAAAGCCAACCAGCTTGAGCTGGTCGGCTTCCTATTTCCGTATGATGAATGGGAGTGATCTATTGGATGGAGATGATTTGCCCTTGTGTCATGTTGACGAGCTCATCCGGCTTTAACTCAAATACAGCTTTGGGATGACCTGCCTTCAGCAGCTTTTCGGAGACGCGTGCGGTCGCATCAGCGGCTTCCTGAGCCGTCCTCGTGCTATCCGGCAGTTCAACCACCTGATTGGCGTACCCCATTTCCTGCAACCGGCGTTGTACGCGTTGAGCGCTTTCTTTTAAAGGCATCATACTGGCTTACCCTTTCGTTTGTACGACTTTGCACACTAGCCTTGTACGGGAGTGGGACATTCCTGTGCGGCATCCAGAACAGCGCCATTGATTCCGTTCAGGAAGGCAAGAGCGCTTGCCTTGATAATGTCAGTGTCCATTGCGCGTCCAGAGTAGACGTTGCCATTGTGCTCGATACGGATATTGACGCGCCCGATGGCTTCTTTTCCGCGCGACAGGCTGCTGATTTTGTAATCCTTCAGCTGCACATCGTGCCCGATCAGGTTTTTGATGACACTGTACAGGGCGTCGATCGGACCGTCGCCAACGGCACTGCCAGTCAAAATCTCTGTGCCTTTTTTCAGGCTGACGGTAGCAGTAGGAGTCTGATCGTTGGTGATGACCTGGAAGGACTCCAGCTCGTACAGATGATTGTTGCTTACATCGAGTGTGCGGTGATTGGTCACCAGATAAAATACGTCGTGATCGTAGACTTCTTTTTTGCTGTCAGCCAAGGTCAGGAATTTATCAAATAGCACTTCGAATTCAGCGGCATCGCTCGTGTCAAAGCCAAGCTTTTCAACAGCGTTCTTGAAGGCGTGACGACCGGAGCGGGCAGTCAGGATCAGCTCCATGCTTTCGGCGCCGACTTCCTCAGGGGACATGATCTCATATACTTGTTTATCCTTCAGCAGTCCATCCTGGTGAATGCCGGAGGAGTGGGCAAACGCATTGTCTCCTGTAATCGCTTTGTTGACTTGCACATCCAGTCCGGTCAGATAGGTGAGCAGGCGGGAGGTTCTGAGCAGCTCGGTCGATTTGATGTTGGTATGGCAATGGAAGCTGTTTTCTCTCACCTTGAGCGCCATGATGACTTCTTCCAGAGAAGTATTTCCGGCGCGTTCGCCCAGACCGTTAATGGTGACCTCCACTTTGTCCGCCCCATTTTTGATGGCGGAAAGTGTATTGGCCGTTGCTAGTCCGAGGTCGTTGTGACAATGCACGCTGAGGATGACATCCGGATTCAGGTTTTTCATTCGCTCGTTCAGCTTGCGGATCATTTCGCCGAATTCGTCTGGAACCGCATAGCCGACCGTATCCGGAACGTTGATCATGGTTGCTCCGGCTTTGATGACAGCCTCAATCGTTTTCCACAGGTATTCAAATTCGGACCGAGAAGCATCCTCCGTGGAGTACTGCACGTTGGGGAGCAGCGTCTTGGCATACTTGACTGCTTCCACGCCCATCTCCATCACAGCATCCTTGGAGCGGCTGAACTTTTTCTCCACATGGATATCGGAGGTGCCAAGCACGATGTGAATCAACGGATTTTGTGCCAGCTTGATGCTTTCGTATACCGCATCGATATCGCCTTTGACCGCACGAGCCAATGCCGTAATCGAGACGGTGTCGCCAACGCTTCTGGCGATCTCTTGCACCGCTTGGAAATCTCCTGCGGAGGATGCGGGGAATCCTGCTTCGATAATGTCAACTTGAAGACGCTTCAGCTGCTGGGCAAATTCGACTTTTTGCTGCACATTCAATTTGGCGCCCGGAACTTGCTCACCATCACGCAGGGTAGTGTCCAACACAATAATTTTACGGCTCATTTTCATTTCCTCCTCAAAATTGAATGAATGAAATGCAACTAAACGGTCATGACCATTTCGTTGCAGACCGCAAGCGGTCTTATACGGTTTAATGAAAAACGTCAAGACGTTTTTCACATAAAAAAACCCCGTCTCTACGTATAGAGACGAGGTTGAACTCGCGGTACCACTCTAATTCATTTCAACAGCTTGAAATGATCTTCTTCGATGGCCATCACCATCTATCCCTATAACGGTGGAATTCCGGCTAACCCTACTTATCAGGCAGCTGTTCATAGACGAGTTCAAAGTGACCAACGCTGCCGTTTCGCACCACCCAACGGCTCTCTGAAAGGTTCCTTCACTTTTACTATTTCTAATCACGACATTTACATATCAAATTTTTAGTTATTATATGGGATGCAAGATCATGTGTCAATACCAAGCCAGGAAATTTTCTACAGCTTAAAGGAGTTGACGGATTCTTGCAGATCTTCCGCCATTCTGGCTAGCGTCATGGAGGTTGCTGAGATTTCCTCCATCGAGGCATTTTGTTCTTCAGAGGCTGCCGCTACCTCCTGAGTCGTTCCGGCAAAGTCCTGTGAGATGCTCTGTACGGATTCGATCGAGGTAACCATCTGATCTGAGCCAGCCTGTAATTCCTTGATAGCAGCAGTGACCTTTTGAATCTGGCTGTAGACGTCACTGACCGATCTCGAAATCGCGCTAAAGGAATCCCCGGCTTGCTCTGTCAGCTGGGTGCCAGCTTGTACGGCTGCTAGGCCTTCCGTCATTTCAGTCATCGAGATCCGAATATCTTGCTGAATTTGTTGAATGATGCTGCTAATCTGCTCGGCAGCATGACCGGATTGCTCGGCTAGCTTTCTGACTTCATCGGCCACGACTGCAAATCCACGCCCGTGTTCCCCAGCACGTGCCGCCTCAATCGCGGCATTCAGTGCTAGCAGATTGGTCTGGTTGGCAATCCCTGTGATCACGGAAATGATTTCTTCAATTTCCGTTGATTTGTTGCCCAGTTCGTTGACCGTTTGTGCAATCCGATTCGTGGTTTCTTCGATATGCTTCATCTGCTCCATCGATTGGACGACGACCTGATTTCCGTTCGCAGAGGTCTCGACTGCTTCGTCAGAAAGGGTAGTCACATTTTGACTCAGCAAAGAGATTTGTGAGATCTCGCTGGACATTTTTCTCACGACTTTTTGGGAAACGTCAGTATTCGTTACCTGCTGATCTGCACCAGCAGCGATTTGCTGGGCGGAAGATGAGATTTGTTCCGTGGCACGGCTCGCCTCCTCCGCACTAGCTGTCAATTCTTCGGCGGATGCGGCCACCTGCTCGGATGTCTGAGCTACCTTGCCGATCAATTCTCGCAGCTGATCTGTCATGTCCTGCACATGGCGCCCGAGCTGAGCGATTTCATCGTTGCCTTTTACGGTGACACTGTTGGTCAGATCGCCATTGGCAATCTGTTTTACCTGCTCAATGACCTTCGTGATCGGTTTGGATATCGTACCGCTGATGATGATTGCCAGGATAATGACAAGGACTGCGGCGACGGTCATGACGAGGATCATGTTGGTTTGCATGGCATTGGCGCTGGCAAGTACGATGTCGAGCGGTATGTTGTAGATCAGGCTGTACCCTGTCTCCGTGATAGGAGCATAGGAGATTAGGTACTCCATACCGGAATTGCCATTGATCTGCGTTCCGACTGTATTTTTGGCATCTTTCACTATAGTAGAGTACGCTTCTCCTAATTGCGCTTCGTCAATGGTTTTGCCCATCAGCTCCGGCAAAGTGGAATATTGCAGGCGATCGACTTCATCGACGAGCAATATAAAAAGATTTTGATTTTCATTTTCCATGAATGTGCGGATGAACGATTCGAAGTTAATGCTTGCCGCCAAAACGCCGACTACTTTTCCGTCCGTTGAGTGGATAGGGGACGTGATATTCAGAATACGATTCCCAGTTCCCTTCGAGGTCAAGATTTCTGAAAAAGAGGATTCCCCCTTCATCCCTTTTTGAAAGTATTGCCGATCCTTCAAGTTCAATCCGACCATCGTATTGGTGGAATCGGCAAGGATGAGGCCATCTTCACCAATGACGGCAACCGATTCATACACATTGGATTGGTCTTGGATCACTTTTAAGTAGGGCGTGATCGACATAGCTTGGAGAGATTGAACGGTTGGTGTCTTCGCAGCCAATTCGACTTCAGACTTGCGATAATTCAACCACTGGTCCATTGCTTGTGTTTTTGTTTCGACGATGCTTTGAAAGGAATCTTTTTGCTTTTGAATTAGCTCGTTTGAAGTCTGATTGTAGTTAATAGTGGATAAAGCGAGTAGTGGCAGGAGAGCAATTAGCATAAACCATATGACTAATTTTGCTCGAATGCTTTTTATTGCTTTTCTCATGTGTAAGCCTCCAAAAAATGTGCTAAACGATTTCTCTATTGACTAGTGAATAGTGACATTTCAATTGATTTTAGAACAACTTCAACGATCTCCCTTCTATTCGGAAACTTATCTATGACTCAGGAATGGTAGGCAGACTGCATTTTTTGAGTGTAAATTCCAGTATCCCTGAATAGATTTTTAGTGTAATTAAAATACAAAAACAACCGTATTTGATTGGATCATCCAAAAATCTATACCTGATTCTTAGGTGAGTGGTTTGGTCGTTCAGGAGATTTGTGGCCCCATCTTCAGTCGGTTGTTATAGAAAAATTTTAAAATTGGAAAATACATGGACATACTGAATTCGACAGTACAAGTAAATGAACTCGTTCCATTTTTGGATTCGTTATTGATATACCCCGGATACATTTTGTTAAAACCATTGACACCTATATTCATATCGGATTTTCAAAGATTGATTATGATAGGGGATATACGGACAAAGGTGGCAAACAGCGCGGGGCCATGAAACCTTTTCCTGAAATTGGAGTCTAATAAGGAGATAAATTTGCACATATGTGGGAGGATCTATGTTAAAGCGGCTTTTATTTACAACTGTCATACTGAGCGTGCTGATTGGTATGTTCCATCCAAAGCTGTATGCCCAAACGAATACGCAGCAGCCGACGAAGATTTATCGCACGAGCACATCCCATTTTCAAAAAGAACTAGTTGCCGAGCTTCCACCATTCCATTTTGCCAGGATGTCGCCAAGTACTTCTTTTCTTTATCTGGAACGAATTGGGGCGACGAAAAAAGACCCGACTACTTCCTATCTGTATGAGATGAAAACAAAAAAACTGGTCAAACTGAACGGATTGGGCAAATGGTATCCCAAAAGCGACAAGCTGGTATTGTTGGAAGGAGGGAATTTGGTCCGTTTTGATCCTGTCTCGGGAAAGAAAGATACCTTGGTAACAGGTTCGAAAGATGGTCCCATCCTCGACTTCGCTGTTTCGCCTGACGAGAATTACATGGCCTTTTTTACAAACAGTCATATCGATAACCGCAGTGAACAATTGCTGTACCTGCAGCATCTTCCAACCTTGAAAATGAAGGTAAATGATCGATTCCAGTCCGAGTATCAAAAAAATCGTTTTTCGCCAAGCTTCCAGTGGATGCCGAACTCTAAAAAGCTCTTTTACAAAGCGGGTGAGACGGTTAAGGAGCTGGATATGCCCACCGGATTGAAATATGTCCACAAGCTCATGAAGATGCCATCTTATTCTGCTGACTTGAAATATGGCTTAGAAACCAATCAATCTGGTAATGTTCTGAAAAAGCTGGACGATGGTAAAACGTTGCTTGTGGGACAATACAGCGGCAGTATTTCGCAGGGCTTGCTTGACGATGAGGTTTGGGCACCATTCGGCCATTCATTTGTTGCAAATGAGTTTCTTTACACTTCCAACGCGCAAGACTCGTATGTTCGATTCCGCTATCAGGATGGGGAAAAGGGACAATATTTCCCAAAGGACAGCTATGGAGAGCCATCCCTGTTTTTGCATGACAACATCAGATTCATCGGATGGTCGCAGGATGCAAAATGGATGTATACAGCAGATCTTAACTCCATTCACTGCTTTTCCTACGAGGACAGATGCACGCCTGAATCGAACAACCTTCTGGTTATAGAGCCGTGAATAGATAAAAGTCTTGATCAATACAGATCAAGGCTTTTTTGCATGCATTTCCTAGGAACGCGCAGCGTCGATCCATTGATTAACCAGCACGGTAAGCGGTTCCTTCTTTGCCTGGACATCGTCCATATCCGTAAACCTGATGGTTGCCCGATCGTTCGCCGCCCAGGTCATCAGGCCAGTAGCGTCCTCTATCAGTGGTCCATGTTCGATAGTATCCTTGACTTTGGCTCCGCGGTGAAAGACGAGTGTAAAATACCCTTTGCCATGCAGGTTAAACGTGATCCGATCTTCATGGTCGCAGCAAAAGCTCGGAGCTTTCCATTTGATATGTTCACTTAGCTGTTCATTTGCTTGCAAAATAATCGATCGAACCTCGGCAATTTCCGCTTTCAGGGGGTGCTCAAGGGTGTTCATAAATTCCGCAACCTGTTCGGGACCAGACAGTTTTTTGGATTTTTTTTCAGCGGATTCTGCTTTTTTGGATGCAGCCATCTTCTCATTACCCCTTTGGCATTAAAGTCGGGTCCATATGCAAGACGTTCCATCGATGACCATCCAGATCAGCAAAGCCTGCTCCGTACATCCAGCCATTAGCTTGCGGTTTGCTGTAGATGGTGCCTCCAGCAGCTTCAACCTTACGGATCAGCTCATCCACTTCTTCTTTGCTGTCCGCATCGATGGAGAGCAAGACCTCGGTGGCTTGCTTCGTATCCGTTACTTCGTTTCTCGTAAAGCTTTTGAAGGCAGGCTCAGGGAAAAGCATCACCACGATATTCTTCTCACCAATCAACAAACTAGCACCTTCATCATGATTGGGATATTTCGGATTAAACGGAAAACCGATATCCGCAAAAAACGCTTTTGATTTGCCGAGGTCTTTTACAGGCAGATTGATCCAAAGTTCCTTTGTCAATGTAGATTCTCTCCTTTAGCAGATTGGTCCATGTTGGGTTAAACATAGCATACATGATACAGCGAGATTTCTTTTGGATTGCTCTAAGCACGGCGATCGTGCGAGCCGGTTTTTGTCAGCGTACTGATCAGGAGCACTCAAGGAAGGAAAACCAGTCCTGACAAACCGGGAAGCATTCAATTGGAAGAAGGAAATTTGCCGAGTTTTGGCTGAACAAGAAAAAAAGGGAGTAGCCTTTGAACAAAGGGTTGCTCCTTTTTTCAGGAATCATCCATGGATCGAGGCCGTTTGATACAAAATAGGCGAACCTCCATAGAGAAAAAACATATGGTACCTAGTAGGCTGTTCGCCTATTTACTAACGAGGGGCGGGGATCGTAATGGCAGTATCTTATATGGACTTTACTTCACCAAACGTACAGTTTACTTATGATTTGAGAAACAACCCTTTTTTTATAAAAGATGATCAAAACTATATTAACTCACTCTCCGTGTATCAGCTGAACACATTGGGGAATGTCTCCATGCTGGATATTTACCTCAGTACAAGTAACGTAGTCGAGCCGCATATCCATCAAAATGCTTCCGAACTCATCTATTGCATTACAGGCGAAGTGCTTGTCGCTTTGATCAATCCGTTTACGAAAGAACTGCTCCAATTTCAAATCCAGCCGGGACAGGTAGCGAACGTGCCTCAGGGATGGTGGCATTATGAAATTGCTCTCGTCGACAATACACATCTCATCGCCATTTTTGACGCGCCAGTGCCGGAATTGATTACGGGCTCCGACATCCTGCGCCTGACTCCGGCAAACGTATGGGCCCATACGTACTGCCTCGACGAATCGAAGGTAAGGGATACTTTTGCACCGATTACGGAAACGGTGATCATCGGTCCTCCCAACAGCTGCCAGTATCGTCCGGTGCAGGGAAATGCGGGGAATGATCAGGCTACGATGAATCAGGCCACCTACAACCAGGTGTACCACAATCAGGCCAACTATCCTCATACACATAACCAAGCGTATTTTTGACAATCCGACCGGATAAAACCCCTTTTCGTTGCAAGGACGAGGAGGGGTTTTTGGTATGCGCTATTTATTTTCTTTGACAATGGCCAGTCTGTTCGATACCTTTAATAGTTAGGTAACTAATTAATTTTGTGATGAGAAGCTTGCACCGTTCAGATTCTCATGCATGAAAGCTACATACCCTGCTCCTGCAGACAGGGAGTAAAAGAGGTGCAACCATGCTTAAGTTATTTTCCTATTTGCGGCCTCATTGGGTGGCAACCCTGCTGGCTCCGCTACTCATGCTGCTGGAGGTGGCGATGGATTTGATGCAGCCCATTCTGATGGCAAGCATCATCGATGAAGGCGTGATGAAGGGCGATCTCGCTCACATCCAACAGACCGGCCTGCTCATGCTGGGTGCTGCTCTGGTTGGACTTGTCGGCGGTGTAGGCTGCTCGATCTATTCCAGTATCGCCTCACAGCGGTTTGGCGAGGATCTTCGTCATGATGTGTTCAGACGTGTACAGACCTTTTCATTCCGAAATCTGGACGAATTGAATACCGGTTCGCTCATTACGCGGCTCACGAACGATATTGTTCAGCTGCAGACCATGGTGCAGATGCTGCTTCGCATCTTCGTCCGTTCTCCTTTCTTGGCTATCGGCAGCATGATTATGGCTGTCATGATCAGTCCGAAACTTGCCATTATTTTAGCGATTGCCGTACCGCTGCTTTTCGTTGTCATGTTTCTTATTATCCGAAATGTACTTCCGCTTTTTTCAAACGTTCAGAAGAAAATGGATAAGCTGAATACCGTATTGCAGGAGAATCTGGCAGGTATACGGGTATCCAAGGCTTTTGTGCGCGCCGATTACGAGAACGAACGCTTCAGCCGGGCGAATGCGGATTACACGCAGGGAGCCATCAAGGCTCAGCGGCTGGTCGCGATAAACATGCCCATTCTGACCATGATCTTGAATGTTTGCATCGTTGCCGTGCTCTGGCTTGGTGGAAAGGACGCGATCGATGGTTCTTTCGAGGTCGGCAGCTTGGTCGCGTTCATTAACTATGTGACACAGGTTCTTTTCTCTGTCTCCTCGGTAGCCATGCTGCTCGTTCGCGTATCCAGCGCCAAGGTATCTGCAGACCGGATTCAGGAGGTACTCCATACCGAATCGGAGATCCAAAGCCAGGCCAATCCTGTAAGGGCTGTCCATCATCAAGGCGAGGTTGTATTTGAAAATGTCACATTTGCGTACGGGTCTGATGCGAAGGGAGCAGTGCTTCGGGATGTATCATTCTCCGTAAAGCCGGGGCAAAATGTAGCGATTATCGGAGCAACAGGCTCAGGAAAATCGTCCTTGGTCGGTCTCATCCCGCGACTGTATGACACGACTAGCGGGCGCATTTTGATAGACGGGTCAGATGTGCGTGAGTATGAGCTGCAGTCCTTGAGAGAAAAAATAGGGATCGTCCTGCAGGAAACCATCCTCTTCACGGGGTCGATCCGCGACAATATTCGTTACGGCAAGCCAGATGCGTCGGACGAGGAGGTCATGGCGGCGGCTCAAGCGGCACAGGCACATGACTTCATCATGGCGATGCCAGACGGCTACGATACACAGCTTGGACAGCGGGGCATCAACCTGTCAGGCGGGCAGAAGCAGCGCATCTCGATTGCAAGAGCGCTGATCCTCCAGCCGTCCATCCTCATCCTCGATGACAGTACCAGCGCCATCGACATGGGGACGGAATCGCGGATTCAGGGCGCACTTGCACGATTGATGCACGGGCGTACCAGTATACTCATTGCACAGCGTATTTCTTCTGTCATGGATGCAGACAAAATTCTGGTATTGGAGGATGGACGAGTAGTCGGTGAAGGCACACACCATGAATTGCTGGCTTCCTGCGAGCTCTATCAGGATATTTACCGTTCGCAGCTGGGAGGGGAGGAACCAAGCTATGGCTGAACCCAAACAGCATTCCAATCCAGTCAGCGGCGGGAGTATTGATCTGAGCATGAGAGGCGGTGGATCACGGCCTGGCATGCCGATGACAAAAGTGAAGCCGAAAAACACCATGCGGACCATCCGTCGTTTGTGGAGATACATTCGTTCCTACCAGCGCGGGCTGATTGCCGTTATCCTCTTTACGATCATCACTACGCTATTGTCCTTGGTTGCTCCTTATCTGCTAGGCACGACCGTAGACCACTACATTATACCCGGCGATTTTCAGGGGCTGCTTGGGCTATGTGTAGTCCTGCTTGCTGTCTATGCAGGTACGGCGATGACGGCATGGCTGCAGCAGCAGGTCATGGTAAAGGTCGCGCAGCATACCGTCCAGTCGATGCGACGAGATATTTTTGCAAGGCTACAACTGCTCCCGTTGCGCTTTTTTGACAGCAAAACACATGGTGAATTGATGAGCCGGACCACCAATGATATCGAAAATGTATCCGGTACCTTGAATCAGAGTGTGACACAGCTGATTGCCAGCGTATTGTCGCTAATTGGCTCGCTTGCGATCATGCTGTATCTGAATGTGTGGCTGACCTTGCTCAGCATGGTCACGATTCCGCTCGTCATGCTTTTTACGAAAACGGTAGCGACGCGCACACGCAAGTATTTTTCCAATCAACAG
Source organism: Brevibacillus invocatus (assembly GCF_003710915.1). Lineage (GTDB taxonomy): Bacteria > Bacillota > Bacilli > Brevibacillales > Brevibacillaceae > Brevibacillus > Brevibacillus invocatus. The sequence continues at coordinate 87,847 of NZ_RHHR01000037.1, forward strand.
GCTAGCTTGGGAGAACTGAACAGCTTTATCGAAGAGACCGTTTCCGGACAGAAGGTCGTGCAGGTATACCGCAGGGAACAAAAGGCGGCGGAGCAGTTCGATGAAATCAACCACAAGCTGACGAACGCGAGTATACAGGCACAAATCTATTCGGGCACCATGGGCCCGGTCATGAACGTACTGAACAACCTGAGCTTTGCACTGATTGCAGCGGTTGGCGGCTGGATGGCGTTCAACGAATGGACGACTGTCGGGGTCATCGTGGCTTTTCTGAACTACTCGAAGCAGTTTCAGCGACCGCTAAGCGATTTGGCCAACCAGTTCAATCTCCTGCAATCTGCTGTCGCTGGGGCGGAGCGTGCGTTTGAAACCATCGATACAAAAACAGAGTATGAGGATGAAGCGCATAGCAGGAGCATCGAAGAGGTGAGAGGCGAGGTTCGCTTTGATCGTGTATCCTTCAGCTACAAGAATGGTGTTCCCATTCTGAGCGAGGTGTCGCTGACCGCAAGTCCGGGGCAGACGATCGCTCTTGTCGGTCCGACAGGTGCTGGAAAAACGACGATTATCAATCTGCTGACTCGTTTTTACGAGATTGATTCCGGTATCGTCACTATCGACGGTGTGGACATCCGACAGCTGGATAAAAACAGTTTGCGCAGCAAGCTGGGCATCGTTCTGCAGGATGCGTACGTGTTTTCCGATACAATCCGCGAGAATATCCGGTACGGCAGACTGGATGCCACAGACGAGGAGATTGAGGCAGCAGCCAGACTCGCCAACGCGCACACTTTTATTCAAAAGCTGCCAGACGGCTACGACACCATGCTCATGAGTGGTGGCGGCAATCTCAGCCAAGGTCAACGACAGCTCTTGACCATCGCCCGTGCGGTGCTTGCCGATCCGGCCATTCTGATCCTCGATGAGGCGACGAGCAGCATCGATACCCGTACGGAGATGCATATTCAGACCGCGATGCGAAAGCTGATGAAGGGACGCACCAGCTTTGTGATCGCCCACCGTCTCAGTACGATTCGAGAGGCAGACCAGATCCTGGTTATCAATCAGGGCGGGATTATCGAGCGGGGGACCCACGACGAGCTGCTGGAGGAGCGCGGTTTTTATTACGAGCTGTACAACAGCCAGTTCAAGCGTTCGAGCTAATTGAAGAATGAAAGGGTAAACACGCCGTTACTAGCTGGCGTGTTTTTCGTTTCTCTTATTTATTTATTGTAAAAGTATCAACTGGTGAGCCATCAACCGCAAAAGCTGCATACGTGAGGGTGTTTCCCGCGATTTGAATACCTGCAAACGTCGGCTTTCCGTTTTGCAGATGGACGCGATGGTAGAACAGATCGGCCTTCTTTTTGTTCCATTTGCTGCCGGCAGCATTCGTGACGACATATACGGTGCCTTTTCCATCCTCGACGATTTGGTTGTTTTGGAGTGGATAAGACCTCGAGTATTCATGATTATGGCCTTGCAATACCAGATCGACACCGAATTCATCGAAGAGCGGTACCCACTTGTCCAGCAGGGACTCTTTTTGATTGCCGCCATAGGGTCCATGATGCATGGCCACGATAATCCAGGGCTGTTTCGTGGCGGCCAAATCTGCACGCAGCCATTCGGTTTGCTTCTTTACCTTCGATTCTGTATTCAGAAAAACGAAATGAGCCGGGCCGTAATCGAAGGAATAGCTGGTACCGGGTTTTACGCTGTCCGAACCGTTTTCAGGCAAATTGAAATGAGCAAGGAAGCGGTCTGCGTTCCCATCGATTTCTTCGTGGTTGCCGGTTGCTGGCATCAGCGGATAGCTGGCAAGCCAGGTTTGTGCATGGGAGAAGAACGACTGCCAGGAGCGTTCATCTTCCGGATCTTCCGTCAGATCGCCGTTGTGCACAATAAATTTGGCGTCTGGGAAGGTGGCAAAGGCTTGGTTCAAGGTTTTGCCCCACAGCTGGAAATCTGCGTCAGTGACCCCTTGTGAATCCGTTACATTGATGAAAGTAAAGGCTGTCGTATGTTTGGCTTCGGTTTCAAACTCCGCAGGTTGGCTCCAGCCTTCGTTTTCGCCATTACCTACCCGGTAGGTATAACGAGTGCCAGGAGTGAGATTGGTTGCGAAGACCTTGTGGGCACCTTGCACAGTGCCATTTCCCGTATCGATCGGTGTGGTCGTACCCTCGAAGGTCAGCACGACATCCCGATCAAAATCCGTAATACCGGAGCCGGGCGCGATCTGGAGGACAGTAGCAGCATCCGGATTAGCAGTCTGCCAAGTAAAGGCGCGGCTTGTCTGGGGATTTTCCTTGAAGGTAGTGACGATGGAATGGGGAGTCAGCGATGATGGTGTCGACGGAATGCCTGATGACAGCTGGAACGCGGCAACGGCAATGACGACTGCAAGCAGGGCGATGATTAGCAGCCCGTACATATTCTTTTTGCTCATGGTTTACCTCCATATCGATAACAAAACCTGCTCGTAATCGTGATCGGGATCGCAGCATATTCTCATATAGCCGCACAATTCACGCATGGTTGTTTCGTCATTCTATCAGGAGCATGAATATTTATTGACCATTGTGAATAATTAGTCATAATAGGAAGAAAGTGTTTCTTATTTAGTATAGTTAATGGGGGATAAAATGAATATCGCAAAAATCATTTCCACAAGTACAGCGAGCCTGCTGCTCAGCTCCTTGCTGGTAAGCGCCGCCAGTGCAGCTGGCGGCTCATCTGCGCCCTTCAGCATCAAATCGGCTGATTTGGTCATCGAGGATGCCAAGGTGTACACGGTAGACAAAGACAAGCCTTGGGCAGAGGCAATCGCCATTAAAAACGGCGAGATCGTGTACGTCGGAACGAACAACGGCGTAAAGAAATTTAAAGGCGAGCAGACCCAAGTGATTGACCTGGATGGCAAGATGGTCATGCCCGGAATGATGGACAACCATAATCATGCCCATTATTTCGTCCGAGAGATCTTTTCCTTGCCGCTGTTTGGAAAATCGACTTTAGAAGAGTATCAAGCTGCCTTGAAGGCGTATCTCGAAGAACATCCTGACATTCAGTTCGTGCAGGGAATGGGCTGGCAAGCTCCCGTATTTGGTCCTACTGGTCCATCTAAAGAGCTTTTAGACGAGCTGGCGCCAAACGTACCAGTAGTCCTGACATCCGAAGACGGACATTCCGCATGGGTCAATTCGAAGGCGTTGGAGCTGGCGGGCATCACCAAGGAAACAGCAGATCCCAAAGACGGCTTGATTGAGCGCGATCCGAAAACAGGTGAGCCAAGCGGCACCTTGCGCGAGGGAGCAAAAGACCTGCTGAAGCCGATCTTGCCAAGCGATTACACGGTGGAGCAATACAAGGAAGCCATCCACGGCTTTGAGAAAAAGGCAGCATCGATGGGGATTACCGAGGTACATATTCCGGCAATTAGCCCGGATAGCAATCCATACAAGGCATTCAAAGAGCTGGAAGCAGCCAATGACTTGCATATGCGCTATCGCCTTGCATTTCGAGGAGAGGCTGCAGAGATCGACAAGCAGCTCCCAGTATTTGTTCAGGAAAGAGCGAAAAACCAAGGGCCTTTGTTCCAAACCAACTCCGTCAAGCTGTTTATGGATGGCGTCGTCGAAGGCGGCACTGCATGGCTGAACGAGTCCTACGAGCATAAGGACAATTTCAATGGTATCGCGGAAGTAGAACCAGAAGTGTTGAACAAGGCTGTGGTCGCTTTGGATGAAGCAGGCTTCCAGGTTCACGTGCACTCGATCGGAGATAAAGCGACGTCAACCGTACTGGATTCCTTCGCACTGGCGAAGAAAGACAACGCCACAGACGACGCGCGTCACGCCATTACCCATATTCAACTCGTCACGCCTGAGGATGTCAAACGCTTTGGCGAGCTGGGCGTAGTGGCGGATGCACAAGTATTCTGGCATATGGAGGAAAAGGGATACTTCGAGCAGTCTGTCGAGTTCTTGGGAGATGAACGCGCGCATCATCAATACCCGCTGAAAAGCTTTATGGATGCAGGCGCCATCTTCACCAACTCCAGCGACTACCCTGTAACGGTGAACTGGAACCCTATGCAAGCCATTCAGATCGGGGTCACCCGCATGGAAATCGGGGAGACGGATGTCAATCGCACACTTTGGCCGGAAGAGCGTGTCAGTGTAGCGGACATGATCAAAGCGCTGACCTACAACGGCGCGTACGCCAACTTCATGGAGCAGGAAGTCGGATCGATTGAGGTAGGGAAGAAGGCAGATATCATCGTATTGGATAAAAATCTGTTGGAAATCCCGGCAAGTGAGATCAGTGAAACCAAAGTGCTGCTGACGTTGTTTGAAGGGCAGGTAGTGTATCGGGATAGCTCATTGAAGGAATAGAGTAGGTGGAATGTTTCTTATTTGGAATTAAGTAAAAACGTTCAGGCCTTATCTTGGTGTATTCAACCAGGATAAGGCCTGAAAGGCTTTTTGTATGGCTTTTTATTCATAGAATAGAAAGGGTGTCTATGTAGATGAAGATCACTCTTGGTTCCTGGTCAAGCTGTATCCGCTGTACACCTCATCCCAATTCAGCGGCCGACCCATCCGTTTTTCCATTTGCCCGAGTGGCTGAAAACCAAATTGAGCGTATAAGGAATGGGCATCATTTGTGGCGAGTGTAAAACTGGTTCCTTTTAAGTGGGGATGTTCAACAATGATGCTCATCAGCCATTTGCTGAGCCCCTTACCTCTATATCCGGGTAGAACGAAGACATCGCCTAACCAAGAGAAGCGGACAAAATCCGAAACAACTCTAGCAAAACCCACTTGTTTAGCCTGACCGATCGAAGGGTTGCCTTCGTAGATTCCGTAGCATAGGCTTGAATGGGTAATCGCTGCTTGTACCAGCTCTTTTGCAATGCCGTTCGCCCAATAGGATTCTTTATTGAGGAATTGATAGATGGCTTCGACGTCTAAATAATCTTTATTTGTACTGATAGTGAATTCATCGTTTCTGGTCCAAAGTTGATCTTGAGTGAGTGGCACGAGCTTTCCTCCCGGTCCGAATTGGTTTGGAAATTTATACAGTTAAATGTATTTTGTATACCGTTATTTCGTCAAGCTGATGTTGTCATTTTCGGGTTGGACACAATTTACCGAGTTGTTTGAGAACGTCTACTGTGTACATACAAGCCGTATTCGTATATGGATAATTTAGGCGCAAATTTTGTTGACATTGAATTTTCTCCATGCTAAGATAAATCTTGTTCAGTTCATGGGGCATTAGCTCAGCTGGGAGAGCGCTACACTGGCAGTGTAGAGGTCAGCGGTTCGATCCCGCTATGCTCCACCATAAAGAAGTCGCTAAACGCTTGGGTTTCCGAGCGTTTTTTTGTATTTCTTGATTAGAACTTGTTTTGTGGTTAAGAGGTCTTACATTAATATTGACCTCGTCTGAGTATAAATTTCGCGGCTTATAGTTACTCGCTCCGAGTAGAGTGGGTATGAGAGATAGTTAAATAAAGGCAGTGTAGAATCACTATGGATTCTACACTGCCTATTCTTGTATTTCTTATAAAAATCGTTACGCTGTCGAACGTTTCTTAAATTCCACTAACCATGTTTTTAACCGTTCCATGTCGGCTTTAAGTTCATCTGGTTCAGGCAACATTACTGGTGTTTCATAAGACTGAGAATGCTCATATGTAGAGTACTTGGTCATATACTCTTCAAACATTTTACAATCATCTACAGAGATATGAGCCAATTTATGGATTTTTCCCATTGTATTTACTGAGCGCCTAAATCGTTGAACTACATCAGCGAGTAAGTCATTCTCTATAAAGCGTTCGATTAAAATTCTGAAATCACTGCAAATACCTTTTGCCAGAAGATCGTATTCTAGTCTTCCATGTTCAAGTAAGATTTTCTGTGCTCTATTAAGTCTGTCGTTCAGGAGAAGATTTAGTGCCTTATCAGGTTTCTTAGCAAATACAGGGGTTTCCCCAGGTTCACCTGAACCCCAAGATTCTGCTCTAAGCCATGTTACGGTACAATCTACTCCCAAATCACTTGCAGCCTCTTCAAGTAAAGTCAGAAACGAAAGTCTATGAGTGAAAACAATGACTTGCCGGGATTGACTTAGTTTAGCGATTCTTTTAACAGTTGCTTCTTCAAATATTTGATCTAGGGAAGATATTGGGTCATCAAATATGAAGGGAGTGTTATCTGAACTTCCTTCAACGTCTGCAAGAAATCCAGCAAGGGAGACTATTCGAAACTCACCTTCACTCAGTACTTCTGAAGTACGAACGTTAGTTTGGTTATTTTTAAGTCGGATTTGATGATAGATATGTCCTCTCTCGGCCTTACTTTTTATAAGGTCAACATTTATTCTTGAACCACCGAGTTCTTTTAGTTCTTTCTGGAATCTTTTAATGTATTCTGCTGTAATCAGCTCGTCAGACAGTGAAGATTTTTTTATAGATAATGCTTGAGTATTTGTCAATGACAGGGCAGTCTTAAATTTTGTAATGCGTTTTAACTTACTAATATTATCAACAATAATATTTTTGTTTTGATGCAGCCATTTGCGAGCTTCAAGTTCGACAATGTTATTCTTTATCTGATCTCTGTTTTCCATTTTAGACAACTTATCATAGTCAGCAGCTTGTAGCTCTTTAACAATTGCAGCTTCGTTTAAGGCGGTTAGAATGTCTTCGTGAGGTAAGGGTGCAAGTTGGTCGAGAGATGTAGCTTCATTTAAACACCTATTTCGATTTTGAAGAGCAGTACAAAAGTCAATTACATTCTGCCTTTCGTCATCAGATGTCATACCCATAGAAGTAAAATGTAATGCCAAGGTTGGCTCACTGGGAATCTCTTTAACTGCTTTGATTAATGTAGCAAGATGTTCTTCGGCAGTTTTAGCTTGCTTGTTAAGGGAAGTTTTTACATATGATTCAAAAGAGTTTAGTCTGCCCTGAGCTTCCAGTGAAAGGGGTTGATGGCATAGTACACAGTTTGAATCGGTGGAAGTGTATGGAAATGTTTCACTTGGATAGGCATATTGCTCAGAGAATAATCTAGCTTGCTCCCAGAGCAATTTCCAGCTATCAGTACCTATACCTTCAAGCGGAAGGCCTTCGAATACCTTCTTAGCATCTTCGTCTGCAGCTTTCTTTTTACTCTCATAGTCTACCTTCGCATTGATTATTTTTGTACATGCATCATCGCTTAAGGAATTTTTTATATCGGTTAATTGAGTATGTAGATTTTTAATACTCTTTGCTGTGTTCTTAAATTGTTTCATCTTTTCAATAGGATCAGTCTCGGCAATTTGTTGTCTTTTATTGTTGAGCTCAAATTCATCCGCTTCTATCCACGAACAGCGTGTATCAATATCTTGGGAGAGTGTTTTGTCGCTAATGTTATTTAACCACATAACAGATTTGGTTCTTGAACTTCCATCTGGAGGGGTTAATTTTGTCAGAGAAATGCTGTCCATTTCCTGTTTAACTGCTTGTCCGACTTTGATGCATGTATCTGTCAATTGACTAAAAAATTTGAGGAGCCAAGGCTCATAAGCAACTTCGTTCTCATCATTGACATATACATTGGCACAGTCAGTATCGTACAGTTGTAACGTGCTTAACTCATTAATAGGCCCCATTTCGGGAGTCCAATGAACTTCGCTTGCCTTCTCATTTTTGGTAATAGTCAGGCTACATTCTTGGGGTTGTTGTTCTTTAGCATACACATTCCCCAACAACTTTCCCGGCTTTTTAGCTCCAGAGATATGTTTTAGTAAACGTACATAACTTGATTTACCTGAGCCATTTTGACCATAGACAATGGATAAAGAACTACCAAAGGTTATCGGACTTCTTGGACCAAGAGCACTTATTCCCTTAACACTATGTATTGCTTCAAGTCTTAATTGTGTCGATGAATCCTTTGCTGAGAGACTATTTGTTTCAACTCGTTTGAATTCCTTTTCTGAATCTAAAAGCTGTACTTCGGCTTTGCATAATTCAATTAACTCTTGGAGGTCTGTATCAGTCAGTGTATTGCTATTGCTTATTAGACGTGATGCAGCGTCTTGAAGCCAGCGTGGGCGTTGACATAGCCATTGTTCGACATTACTGAATATTTCACTCATTTATAGTCCTCCCCATATTTAACATATTATAGTACAATTTTACCATATACCAACTTATCTCAATAGCGTACTGGAAACTCTGCCTATGGACCTTTTAATCAATAATAAGTGGAATTAATGGTGGGTTATTCAACTTGTAGTTATAAATTTTTGAAAAAATGAAATAGAAGAAGTAGTTTATCAGGAGGGATTAGATGCGAATTATTACAGACTCAAGTTTAATTACTCATTACCAACGCATTATGGAAGAGAAATTCTTCGAAGCGAAACGAAAAAATAAACTGGGTCAAGACATACAAGGAGAAGGTTGGTAATGAAGATTCTAAACAATATCGAGTCTAGTCACTTCAATGACATAAAGGAATTAGTCAGGGATGCAGATGAGTTTTATATCATTAGTCCATACCTCATGGAGTCTTTCGATGTATTTTTTGACGAGATCATCGCCCCTTCAGGTGTGAAACGTATTGTGCTCATAACAACCCTGCGGGACAATGACCCCGACTTGTTTAAGAAGGCAAATTCTCTTTATTCGTTTTCGGTGAATTGCCTTACCCGAACGATTGCATATCGAATTCATGTGGACAATAAGCTGCATGGTAAAATTTATATCGCTTGTAAAGATAGTTCTCCGATCAGTGGTATTATCACATCAGCAAACTTTACGGATCGAGGGTTAAATCATAACCATGAATGGGGTATACAGATCGATGATACTACGCGGCTAAAACAAATTATAACCGATATCAGTAAAGTTAGTAGTCATGCTCTTACGTACGAAGAGCTTCACAACATTATTATTAAGATTGATAGTTTCTCTCAGAACGGAGTACCGCTTTCCCCTAAGATCAATCTAAAGATCAACAATTTCATCAAGCATAAGGTTGTTGAACCTATGACAGACATTCGCTATTTCATAAAGCCAGTTGGTTTTTCCGATGAGCCGTTTGAGACTACAAGGACTTTATCAAGTGGTATTGAGGTCATGCACTTTTCGAAAAGACGCCCAAACTCCATTCGTATTGGTGACATTTTGATATGTTATGGCGTCGGAACGACGAAGCTATTGGGGTACTTCGAGGTTATTAGCGAACCGTACATTTGGGACGAAAAGAGCAGATGGCCTTGGGAAATTAAAGCAAAAAACCTTAGCCCTAAGTACAGCCAGTCATGGATGTCTTTCGAAAATACGATCTCATCGATTCAGGCTTCCTTTGATACCATGTATCCCGTTACGTATGTTGGAGGAAAAACTCTTGGAGCATTACAGTTTGGTGCAGATAAGATTAGGCTATCAGAAGAGTTTGCTAATCATTTACTCAATATAATTGATAGCAGTATATAAATCTATTAAATGGTAGAAGAGTCTGTAGATTATGCTCAACAGTTTGTTGTTTTAAGGAGTGATTTAATGATATGTAAATTGTGTGGAAATCCAAACATGGACAAACCTGAAAGTCATATAGTTTCTAAATTTTTTTTCGATTGGTTAAAACGCACTTCGCCAACGGGGTTTTTAAGAGAACCGCAAAATTCCAATAAAAGGTTGCAGGATGGCTTAAAGCTTGAATTCCTCTGTTCAAACTGTGAGAAGGTTATGGGTAAATGGGAAAAGAGCTTCTCAGAAAAAATATTTAAACCTTTATCTAATTGTAACGCAACATTTTCATTTAAGTGTGATGATGAATATATACTGAAGTTTGGTGTATCAATTGTATGGAGAGCATTGGAATATAATTATGGAATGAACTTAATCTCAGACATGACTGAAGAAGAACTAAATGATATGCAAAAAGCATTGGAAACTTGGAAGGATTATTTATTAGATAATTCACAAGGAATAGGAAAAAACCATGTTTACATTATTCCTGTAAAGCAATTTCTTGATAATGGTCAGCCAATTAGTATAGCCTACAATAGAAGCGTGGGTATTGATTTTAAAGTGTTTGATGACCAATACTGGGGCTTTGTATTTGTAAAGGTACCAAATATGATTATAATTGGTGATGTGATAGGTGACCCCGACTCAAACATGAAAAAGTATCAAATTTATAAACAGAACACCATAAAAGATGAGGTTCTTCCAATTATTCCTGAAGTAGTAGTTCGTGTTATTAATAATAGTATTGCTCACTTTGAAAAAGGTGCCGAAAATATTAGCCAACATCAAATTGAAAAAATTAGATATACCTATAATAAGACAAGCAATAAGTAAAAGGGTTCTAATTTCAGTTTTTCTCCATAAATGTTAGGCTGTTAAATAACCACTACGGCAGAGCGCTACACTGGCAGTGTAGAGGTCAGCGGTTCGATCCCGCTATGCTCCACCATACATAAAACCTTGATATAACTTGATTGTTCAAATGCTCACGAGTCACCTGAAAAGGTGGCTTTTTTACTATATAGGAAAGTATATAATTTTGAGGGGCGCAAGCCCCTCTATTTGTTGGTAAAATCGTTATATGGAGACAAATATTCTTAAACAGATTTCTCAATAGCCCCTTAGGAAACTTGGACACATGGAGTGTAATTTAGTACACTATATGTGAACAGGGGGAAGGCAACAATGAAACGAAAACAATACTCCAATGAGTTTAAAATGCAAGTGGTAAAAGAAGCTCTGGAAAGTGGAAATCGAGCTGCCGTTGCCAGAAGATACGAACTCCACTACAATGTCG
>NZ_RHHR01000038.1 GCF_003710915.1 Brevibacillus invocatus
CCACAGCCATATTGAAATCCTCGAACTTTCCTGCATCTGCATCTTTCATCCAACGTTGGACGACATTGTAGTGGAGTTCGTATCTTCTGGCAACGGCAGCTCGATTTCCACTTTCCAGAGCTTCTTTTACCACTTGCATTTTAAACTCATTGGAGTATTGTTTTCGTTTCATTGTTGCCTTCCCCCTGTTCACATATAGTGTACTAAATTACACTCCATGTGTCCAAGTTTCCTAAGGGGCTATTGAGTAATAATACATATCTCGTAAAGTGTAATCTAACCTATCAGCACATAGTTTAGGAAGCGGTTGCTCTAGAATCGACCACATATCAATATTGAAGATATCGTCTAAATTAATATCGTGTTTTGTTAATATTGCAGGTATTTCTGAGTTCATAACGACATTCTCAAAAATCTTTTCATGGTAATTTTGCTCCTTAATGTCAAATACAAAATCAACAACGTGTGAAAAGGCGGTATGAGAAACATCATGGAGTAACCCTGCTATTTGTTCCTCAATAGTTCCACCTAACTTCCTGATTAATAACATGACTCCTAGCGAATGTTCATAACGGGTTACATTCCATTCATTGTTTACAAGGTAAGCTGCACCTGCTTGATGAATGTTTTTTAATCTTTGAATTGTTTCTGTATTAATAATTTCTGCTAGAACATCTTCAACCTCATATTGCCCATATAATTCATCATAAAGTTTCATTATTTTCTCACCTTTTGATTTTCAATTTTATTCATTTTATCATAAAATTCCCATTTAACAAACAAATGTTCCTGTTTTTATTCTTTATAAACTGAATGTTGATTATATTTATATTGGTAGTGAGAAACTGAAAAAAGCTTGGAAAATAACCAAGCTACAAGCCAGTTTATGAGCTATTTAAAGTAAATAATATCCTTCATACTAAATACTTTTTCAGTTATACCAAGTGATTGAGCAGGGGTTACTCTATTGCCTCCCCATTTATAGGTCATACAGAAGTTATAATACGTTCGAAGGATAGTAACGGCATATTGAGCATATTTCGGATTGAAATTTGCGTAGATATAGCTCTTCCCGTCTCCACGAGCAGTGACCAAAGGGCGTTCAAGAATTGAGATTCTTCTTCGCATCAGTTGCATGAAGTTATTTACTGCGTAATCGTTAACCTTCATCAACATATTGGCAACATGCTTCGTTTCTAATGTTGATATATCCGTTGTGCAATCGACCCAACGATACCCTTGGTCTTTCGTGGCGAGGGGATGTTCCAAAGGATTTTTTGCCCAACGATAATAGTCATTACCACCGATATGAACCGTTTCATGGAAATGATGATGTTTCAGGATTTCCACCAATTGATGATATGCCAATGCTGTAATAGAGCGGAAAGTATAGCCCTTGCTTGTCCCCCAAGTCTTTAAGTCTCGGATAGATTGTTCATATTCGGTATATGAGTCCCGAAGGCTTTTCCCTCGGTCAATTTTAAATAAGAAATGGTGTGTCACTCCTTCTCTTATTTCTTTTGAAAATACTCGGTAAATGGCAGACATCAGTGAATAATCTTCATCCGTTACAAATCTCCATTTTTTTTGTTTTTACTGCCTTTTGCAGATGCCAAAGCTGTGCAATCGTGGTGTATGTTGCGTTTACATGAAGTCCATCTATATACTTTTTTCGATTGTCAAACTCCTGTTGTAAGCTCATGTATGCAGACATTGTTTCCGTATCATGTGAAGTGGGGGGCTGTGGTGCGTAAGAGAAACGAAGCCGTGCATTTTTGCGAGCAAATTCGTGAAGGTGGTCTTCACATAATTCCTTCGTATCTCGCTCAATGTTATCTAAAGTAATGTCCCAATCGTATGCAACATCTGCTCGAAATACATAACGTGAATCCACATCAGCAGTAACAACGATATTCGTTTGCGGTTTCTTCACTTCAATCATGTCGAAAAACTTTGAACCGTGTCCTTTTTTTCGAACATTATTTAGGTTGTATTGTAACTTGTCTGTATTAAGCCAAAGAGAATCAAACTGTTTGTTTTGAAGAGGTACTTGTTCATGTCGCTCTAAGAACTCTAAGCACCTGCGATACATCCATTCCAGCTTTCGGTAATAGGTATCAGAACTTATTTTTAATATCTCGCAAACCCGTTTTACGGGTGTCCTGTTGAGGATAAGAGCTGCATAAGTAGGGAGGATATCGTTCCTCTGTTGATGATACGTTGTTGTTTCTCTGCGTTCAGGAAGGACGTTGGTTATCTTCTTACATGTCTTACACTGCCACTTCTGTGATTTTCCACTGCTTTTACCTCTTCGATAAAAGTGATTGGGAGTGGCAAATGGAGTCTTATCATGTTTTGTGCATGTCTCACGATGGAATTCGTACTTTGGCTCCCAATCCTGAACGCGGTCATGAGTAGCTAATCGTTTAATTTCCTCTGCAATTGACCAGTTAGATAGAGCATTCGTCGTACAATTCCATGTCACCTTCCCGATTGTCGTGGTAGGGTCTGGATTACACACTATCGCATGACTCGTACCACCGCGTGCTCCAGAAAGTCGGTAACGAGACGGTTTCCCTTTGACAGACTCGAATCGATGCTGTTCAAGACCAAACCATTTACAGTAGGGATTGTCACAACGATTCATTTGAATGTTGTGATATTTTCCCTCATAGGTTAATGAAACCGTTCTAAATAAAACGTCCCTATATTTTTTCGCGAAATCAACAGGAGCGAGCAGGGGATAGTCTGCCTGTCTCGAATGTATTTCACTATCGGATATAGGACGTTGAATCCCTATGATACGGTCATCAAGCACCGCGAGACGTTTCAGTTTCGTCAAGTTCTAATTCCTCCGTTTCATCCAATAACAGTACCTTGGACAAGGCTCTTTTGTTTCGCCTTTTGCCATGTATCCACTCGATAAAATGCTCGTCCTTTAAGATGTTTTTTAAGAATTGGTCCACACACTCATCTTCTGAGTAGCCTGTGTATTCGGCATAGTATTTAACGATATCTTTTGTATGCTCTGATACTTTCCAGTTTGCTTTTATATCTAAATTTGGCTTCGGTTTGATGAATTCCATTTACGATTTCTCCTTTTAAAATGACTTTCAAATTGACATAGATTTTGACATGAGTTATTCTCTCTTCATAAATTATTTCCAGTTCGTTAAAACCAATACATTTCCCTGCCAATATCAATGTCATTTATCAAAAATACCTTTGATAATAAGAAAAAAGGCGTGCTCGAACTTTTGCCAGTTCGCACGCCATTTTGTATTACTTTTTTGTTTTTGCACCTAAAAACCGAACCCGTTATACTGTGAGGGGGAGCTTTTTCATGCCTAGAAGTACATATAATGCTTTCGAGAAACTCGCCATTCTCGAAGAAGTATCAAATGGGGAAATTGGTTTCCTAGCAGGTGCGAAGAAATATGAGATTAACAAGACGACTTTAAAGAAATGGCAGCGTCGGTACAAGATGTATGGATATGAAGGGTTAGAGCGTCGTATTTTCGCCTGCATCAGTTTGTGTCAAAAATAACGCGCTCAGGTGATGACTTATCTCCTGAGCGCATTTTTGAGAACATCTATTTACATCTGCCCAATAATTTTCTTCAAACGCCATGCAATGGGCACTACAATGATACCTGCTGCTGCGACCTGAAGAACGTTTCCGGGGATGGAGCCGAATGGTTGAATCCAGTTGCTGTAGAGAATCACTTCGACAAAATAATAGCCTACAATTTTGATAATGAGTGCTGCGACCACTGCGAATGAATAAACAAGTACTTTTTTTCCAGGAACCTTTTCGGCGATGAGACCCGCTACATAGCCCATAGCCCCAACGATGACAAAAGTAAACGGCGCCCATGCAGTCCAGCCAGAGATCAGATCGAAGAGGGCCATTCCGAAAGCTCCTGCTACGGCTCCTGTTCGTTTGCCAAAAACAAAGGCGGCGATAAAAAGAGGCACATTGCCCAGATGAATTAAGCCGCCGTTCCCCATGATGGGAAGCCGGATATTGATAAACATCGTGGCTGCAAGGGTAAGGGCGATGAATAGGGCATTGATGACCAAGGTCTTCGTTTTGGTTGTGCTTCTTGGTGAAATAGTTGAATCCATAAGACAACTCCTTTCTTTTTTTACTATTACTATACTCGCAATCAGCTGCATAATAAATAGCCTTCCTAGTTTTTATCAGAGAAGGTGATCGTATTAGATCGTGAAAATGATGCTGCAGACTGCCGTGTGAAAAAGGGAAGGTGAAACGTCTTGACATTGAAGTTTACTCCAATGTTACTTTAATTTAACACAACGTGTGTTGTTCTTACCTCTCCACCATCAGGAATACGCCGATGCTACTCAAACCCGATGTTAAGCGGATTCTTCTTTCGTTTTTTGATCTTATTTTCTCATCCTGGTATCCCGGATCGGTTTAATGGTATCTAAAAGTCTGACTTACGAACGCGGGAAATATCTCGCGTTTTTTTATTTTCCAACCAAACAGCGAAAATCATAATAGTCCATTACTTTCCCTTCATCACCTATTACGTCAGAATAGCCATACTGCATCAGGGAAAGAATAGTACCGCTCGTACAACTCACGAGGAGGTGACGACCCGCCATGAACAAACTCACGCTGGCCGCACATGAATCACTGGAGATCCACGAAGTACTCAACTTCAAGACGCTTTGTCTAGCCAAATCGAAGCTGATGCAAGGTAATCGTATCCTTTTAAAAATTTGCTTTCAAATGAATCAATTTCATAA
>NZ_RHHR01000039.1 GCF_003710915.1 Brevibacillus invocatus
TCAGATTTATGAAATTGATTCGAGTATTTAAAATTAGAAATTATTGATTTCAATCAAATTTATAATGAGAAAGGAACTTTGGGAGAAAGATATTTCCTAAGATTGCATTTAAGTGATAAATCGAGTGTCCTATTATCGTATTGGTTAGAGGATAATATAATAACTCCAGGTGCGTACGGTAGTGAAGAGCTAAAAAAAATTGTCCTAAATCAGTTAGAAAGAATAAAAATTGATAGAGATAATGGCTCAAAATGATGCTTTTGGAGAATGACGCGATACCGACCACGCACGCTAGGTGGAAATTTCTCTTTTGCCTTCAGACGATGTACCTATAGATTCTGGTTGTTTCGCTAGGAGAAATAACCTAATCAATTGTGTCGAATAGTGATAATTCGTGTCGAAAATAGTCTATATTACCTAGGTGAACATTGTCAATAGAACGAGCTAATCAGGATGAAATGTGATTTGAGGGTCTATAAAAAATTTTTTGCAAATCCGATAAAACCTATTAATTGACTTGGATATAGATTGCGTAGTACGATAACTCACATGATCAAACGTTGAATAAAGGATAGAATTTCCTCATGTATGATTTACCGAAAGTGTAATCATGTGGATTTTCTATAAGTTTTATTCATACTAAACACAGTTGTATAGATGGAATTGGAGGAAGTTCAGCATGAGAAAAGTGTTGGGTCTTTTTGCATCAGGGTTGCTTGTATTGGCTTTGACAGCGTGTGGGGGAGGAGCGCAGCAAAGTGCCGCGATTCCCGAGAATAAGATCGTCGTAGGTGTAACGTCTGGTCTTCATGAAGAAATCCTTGAAAAGGTGAAAGAAGTAGCGGCAAAGGATGGTCTGGAAGTAGAGTTGAAAGCATTCTCGGACTTCCAAATGCCAAACATTGCACTGGTTGAAAAAGAAATTGACGCGAACAGCTACCAGACGATTCCGTTTTTGGAGAGCTATAAAAAAGAAAAAAATGCAGATCTGACACAAGTGGGGCAGACCGTCCTCAACCCGATGGGTGTGTACTCGAACAAAATCAAAAGCTTGGACGAGCTGAAAGAGGGAGACAAGATCGGATTGCCGAGCGATCCGACGAATAGCGTACGCGCCTTGCTGGTCTTCCAGAGCGCAGGACTGATCAAGCTAAAAGACGGCGTGGGTGATGACGCGACTGTTCTCGATATCGCAGAAAATCCGAAGAAGCTGGAGTTCATCGAGCTGGATGCAGCACAAATCGCCAAGCAGCTGGATGATCTGACAGCAGCAGCGATCAATACGAGCTATGCGATCAAAAACAACCTGAATCCTGGCAAAGACGCAATCTTCCTGGAGCAAAAGGATTCCAAGCACCACAACGTCATTGTCGTCCGAACAGAAAACAAGGATGACGCCGCGGTACAAAAACTGGTGAAGGCATATCAAAGCGACGAAGTGAAGAAGTTCGTGGAGGAACATTTCGAAGGTTCGGTTATCCCAGTTTGGTAAACCGCAAAGGCTCCGCCCACAATGGGTGGGGCCACGTTTTGTTCATTCCGCTTGCAAATGTCTAACTGCTCGGGAGATTGAAGGAGGTTCAGCTCAGACGTGATTACATTGTCGAATGTTTCAAAATCTTTCCGCACGTCCAAAGGAACGGTTCATGCGATTCAGGATGTTTCACTCGAAGTAAAACTGGGCGAAATCTTTGGCGTGATCGGATACAGCGGCGCAGGGAAAAGTACGTTGATCCGGTGTGTCAATTTGCTGGAAGCACCTACTTCCGGTTCTGTCGTCATTCAAGGCAAAGAAGTAACCAACCTGCCTGCGGAGGAGCTGATGCAGGTCAGACGCAAAATCGGCATGATTTTTCAGGGGTTCAATTTGCTCAAGACAGCGACCGTCTATGACAATATTGCGATTCCACTGCGGCTGACAGATGTAGACAAAAATGAAATAGACGGGCGTGTCACCAAATATCTGCGGATCGTGGGCTTGGAAGACAAGCACGACGCCTATCCAAGCCAATTGTCCGGCGGGCAGAAGCAGCGGGTTGCGATTGCGCGGGCCTTGGCCCAGGAACCAGAGCTGTTGCTAAGCGACGAGGCGACGAGCGCCCTGGATCCGGAGACGACCGAGTCCATCCTGGAGCTGCTGCTCAAGATCAACGCTGAGCTGGGTATCACTATCATGCTGATCACCCATGAGATGAATGTGATTCAAAAAATCTGTGACCGGGTGGCTGTCATGGAGAATGGGCGAGTGATCGAGCTGGGCAAGACGGTCGATATCTACGCCCAGGCCAAGCATCCGACGACCAGACGTTTTGTCAACAGTACCTATCACAAGGAACTGCCCCCTTCCCTGCTGCAAGAATTGAAAGAGACAGGTCCAGTGGTCAGGCTCTCGTTTGTCGGTGGAAGTACCAGCAAGCCTGTATTAGCGCAGGTAAGCGCCCTCTTTCCGGTATCGCCCAACATTTTGGCAGGGGGGATTATCCAGCTGAAGCAAGAGAAGATCGGCACCCTGGTGGTCCATCTGAATGGAGATCCGGAAGAGACGAAAAAGGCAATCGCCTATCTGGAAGACCAGGGCGTAAAGGTAGAGGGAGTGGAAGTAGGAGATGAGTGAAATCCAGCAATTCATTGAAGGGCGTTTGCCTATCATCGGCGAGTCTGTGGTCCAGACGCTTCAGATGGTTTCCGTCTCGCTCGCCATTTCTGTCCTGATCGGCTTGCCGCTTGGCATTCTGCTGATCCTGACGCGTCCGGGGAATGCACTGGAAAACCGCATTGTCTACCAGGTGCTAAATGTGTTTGTCAATATCGTCCGTTCGATTCCATTTATTATCCTGCTCTTTTTCATCCTGCCGTTTACCAAGCTGATTGTCGGCACATCGATCGGGATCAAAGGAGCCATCGTTCCACTGATCGTCCACGCTGCGCCCTCCATCGCGCGCCTGATGGAGAATGCACTGGTGGAGGTGGATAGCGGCGTGATTGAGGCATACCGATCGATGGGGATTCGAACACGTCACATCATCTGGCACGTCATGCTGCGTGAGGCCAGACCGACGATTATCCTCGGATTGACCATTGCAGTCATCAACCTGGTGGGCGCTACGGCGATGGCAGGCTTGGTCGGGGCTGGCGGTCTGGGCGACCTGGCTTATCGCTTCGGGCATCTGCGCTACGAGGTCGATGTGATGTACGTCACCGTATTTATTTTGATCCTGATGGTGCAATGCTTGCAGTCAATAGGGAATAAATTAGCAGCCAAGTATAAAAAAGATTAGTGCAATTGCGACAGGGAGGTGTGAAAATAGATGAATGAGGATTATTTATTTGTAAATAAAACAGGAGCGATTGCGACGATTTTTCTCAATCGTCCAAAAAAGCGGAATGCATTCAATCTGGCCATGTGGATCAGGTTGTCCCAACTTCTCGAACAGCTGGAAGCAGATGACGAAACAAGAGTCGTGGTCATTCGCGGTGTGGACGAAACGGCTTTTGCCGCAGGAGCGGATATCAGTGAGTTTTTGGAAAACCGTTCATCTGCCGAAAAGGCGAAAGCGTACAACGATCCGGCAATGGAGTCGGTCGATCGCCTGCATCGTTTTCCCAAACCGACGATAGCCATGATTCATCAAACCTGCATAGGCGGAGGCTTGGACATCGCGCTGTCTTGCGATTTTCGCTTCAGCGCAGACAATGGAATGTTCGCCATCACGCCAGCCAAGCTGGGGATCGTCTACAATCTGACCAGCACCAAGCGGCTTGTTGATCTGGTCGGACCGTCGCGAGCCAAAGAGATGCTGTACACGGCGAGCACCCTCGATGTGAGCGAAGCGTACCGCATCGGTCTGGTCGATCGCATCTACAGTACAGAAGAGCTCGAACGTGAGACGTACACTTTCGCAGAAAAGCTCAGTGAAGGCTCACAGGTATCGATGCGCGGTACCAAAAGGATGGTGCAGGCTGTCCTGGACGGGAGGATCGAAGAGGACGCTCAGTTGGCTGAGCTGGTCCTGCAATCCTTTGACTCCGCTGATCACCGGGAAGGTGTGCAAGCTTTTTTGGAGAAGAGAAAACCACGTTTTCGCTAACCAGGAAGGGAAGTAGTCATTGATGTCTTTTACAGAAAACAAAGAAACGCTGCTGTTCACCAAAGTAGATAAATCTACGGAGTCTCTCCCGATCTCTTATGAGGATTGGGAAAAAAAGGCGCGCGATATGGTTCCAGCCGGACCCTTTGACTATACAGCAGGAGGCTCTGTAGAGGAGCAGACGCTCGCTTCCAACCGCGCTGCATTTTCTCGCTGGGCGATTGTGCCCCGCATGCTTCGTGACGTAACCCATCGTTCGATGGCGATCACGCTGTTCAATCAGCAGTTGAAAACACCTGTCATGCTCGCACCTGTAGGCATGCAGAAGATTTCCCATCCAGAAGGGGAGCTGGCTACAGCACGTGCAGCAGCCGCAGCAGGCGTACCCTTGGTGGTGAGCACGGTATCGTCGCACTCGATGGAGCAAATCGCTGAGGTGATGGGCGATGCTCCTCGTTGGTATCAGCTGTACTGGTCAACAGACCGCGAAGTGAGCGCGAGCATGGTCAGACGGGCTGAAGCGGCAGGCTACTCGGCTATCGTACTGACGGTAGATACGATCATGCTGGGATGGAAGCGTCGCGATTTTAAAAACGGGTACTCGCCACTTCGCGAGGGCTATGGGATGGCCAACTACATCAGCGACCCCGTTTTTTGTTCCCGTCTCGCAGAAGTGACGCCGGAGAATGCGGTAGAGGAAATTCTGCGCACGATCTATACACCGGCTTTGAACTGGAACGATATCGCGTATTTGCGTGAGCATACAAAGCTGCCGATTTTGGTCAAAGGCATCCTGCATCCGGACGATGCCAAGCTGGCGCTGGAACATGGCGTAGACGGTATCATCGTCTCCAACCACGGTGGACGTCAGGTGGATGGCGCGATTTCTTCACTGGATGCTTTGCCTGCGATCGCAGAAGTGGTAAAAGGACAGATTCCTTTGTTGTTGGACAGCGGCGTACGGACAGGCCCCGATGTCGTGAAGGCGCTCGCGCTCGGAGCGAATGCCGTCCTGATCGGTCGACCGTTTGTCTATGGGCTGGCAGTTGCCGGCGAACAAGGCGTGGCCAGCGTGATTGATACCTTGCTCAACGAGCTGGATGTCACGATGGCTCTTTCAGGCAGCACTTCGATTGCAGATCTGAACCGAAGCATCCTGACACGCCTCTAATACACATCCAGGAGGCTTTTGGCATGCAACAAGCGTTACAAGGCATGAAGGTCATCGATTTGACGCAGGTTTTGGCTGGACCCTACTGCACGATGGTGCTGGGTGATCTGGGAGCGGACGTGATCAAGGTCGAGAAGTACCCAAACGGGGATGACAGCCGGATCATGGGTCCTTATTTTGAGCAGGAAAGCTACAGCTTCATGGCGGCCAATCGCAACAAGCGGGGAATTCGCCTGAACATCAAAGAGCAGCAGGGAAAGGACATCCTCTACGATCTGGTGAAGACCGCTGATGTCTTTATTGAGAATTTTCGTCCTGGTACGGCCAAAAGCTTGGGCATTGACTATGAGACCTTGCGCGAGATCAATCCGGGCCTCATCTACTGCTCGATTTCGGGTTATGGACAGACGGGGCCATACAGCTCCAAGGGTGGCTACGACATTATGGCGCAAGGGCTGTCCGGGATGATGAGCATGACCGGAGAAAAGGGCGGACGTCCGGTGAAAAACGGAATCGCCATCCATGATATCGCAGCTGGAATGACCGCGATCTATGCGATTATGGCAGCTTACATTCACAAGATGAAAGCAGGAGAGGGACAGTATATCGACCTCTCCCTGGTGGACTCCGGCCTTGCCTGGACAGTATGGGAGTCGGCAGCTTATTTCGGAGCGGGAGAGGTTTCTACAGCCAACGGCTCCGCACATCGCGTCACAGCGCCGTACCAAGGCTTCCCGACGAAGAATGGACATATTCTCGTCGGAGCGGGCAACCAGAAGCTGTGGGAAAAGTTTTGCCGCGAAGTCATCGAGCGTGAAGAGCTGATCCATGATCCCCGCTTTTTGAC
This sequence comes from Brevibacillus invocatus, assembly GCF_003710915.1. Classification (GTDB taxonomy): domain Bacteria; phylum Bacillota; class Bacilli; order Brevibacillales; family Brevibacillaceae; genus Brevibacillus; species Brevibacillus invocatus. The sequence continues at coordinate 6,107 of NZ_RHHR01000039.1, forward strand.
CAATACGGATCGGCGCGATCACTTGGATGAGCTGGAGCAGGTGATCCAGGATTGTTTGATGCAGGCGGATTCCGAATACTGGCTTGCTCGTCTGGACGAGGCGGGGGTGCCTTCCAGCCCGATCTACAGCTATGATCAGGCCTTGAATGACCCGCACATCCGATCCCGCGAGATGGTGATGGAGTACGAACATCCGTTAGCGGGGAAGATCCAGAGTCTGGGCTTTCCTGCCAAAATGTCCGGAACACCGGGACAGGTGAAGCGTCCGGCCCCTTTGCTTGGGCAGCATACCAAGGAAGTGCTGGAGGAATTGCAGTACTCGGAAGAAACGATCCGGGAGCTGGAAGAAAAGAAGATTATCTAATAGGAGTCGAGGGCCATCCTGTAACAGGGTGGTCTTTTTGCTCCTCCATGACGTTCAAAGAACGGTTTGGCTGTGATGCTTGCTTCTGTCCAGATCTGTTGCAGTCCAAGCCTGAGTGCCTCCGACTCGAGCTGACGAACCAAAGCGCTGGCGATTCCACGTCCCTGATAATCTTTGTGAACGTAAAGCCGATCGAGATACCCATCATGGGTTATGTCACTAAAGCCTGCAAGCCATCCGTCTATTTCTGCGACATAGGTGATGTGACTACGAAAGGTATCGCCCCATTGCGCCATTTTCGTCTCCCGTTCGTCTTCTGGCGCCCAGACTTGCAACTGTTCTTGTGAATAATCACGAGCATTCACCGTATGCACGGTTTCGTAGAAGAGGGTAACCATTTGATACGCGGCGGCTGTTCGCCAATTGGAATGAAAAAGCAGTTTCCTACGCTGATTGACGAGCAGGCACAGACACTGGAAACGATGATTGTCAGCGGAGGACAAATTGGCGTTCAGATCGAACTTCAGGTAGAGAACCTCGTAAAAGCGACCAAAGCGGCTTTTGCGGACGTCACACAGTAGCTAGATTGGGCAGGAGGCTGTTAACCATGAGATTCAGAATGGAATTGTTCGTGAAGGATGTGCGAGCATCAGCTAGATTTTACTCCGAAGTGCTGGGCTTTGTCAGTGGAGAAGAATCGGACGATTACATGTCTGTGAGAAAGGGGGATGCATCCATCGGTCTTGGTGCTATCGAGAATTTGCCGGATGGTCATTACCTGAAACCTCAATCCGAACAGGAACGAAAAGGGGGAGGGGTAGAGATCGTACTGGAGGTTGAAGCGATCGAAGCCTACTACCGCAGCATCATGGAGCTGGGCTACCCCGTACATGGTGCTTTAGCCAGACGACCTTGGGGAGCTACGGATTTTCGGATTGTCGACCCGGACGGCTACTATATCCGTCTAACAGAAAAAAGATAACGGATTGTTTCTAGAACACCTGAAAGAGAGGGCATTTTTTTGTGAAAAAAAGGATGACAGCTTGTCAACATCGTTTGCAAAAATGTCAGCATTCGTATCCCTATGAACATTCATCTTTTTCCATTCCATGATATAATCGAACCGATATACAACTTGATAGACATCATTTACTAAATCGAATATATCGCTTTTTCTGGAGAGGAACCCATTATGGCTAATGATACGATCGTGCAACTTTCTGACCAGGACTGGGAAGAGTTGTTGCATGAAAAAGATGAAAAATTGAAGCGAGCGTTGCGAGAGCTCGCTGATGTCAGACATGCATTGGATCAATCCACGATTGTGGCGATCACGGATCATCGTGGCCAGATTCTATTCGCGAATGATCAGTTTTGCCGAATCTCCAAGTACGAGCGAAAAGAGCTGATCGGGCAAGACCACCGGATTTTGAATTCAGGTACACATCCGGCGAGTTTTTTCAAGCAGATGTGGGCTACGATCGGTTCAGGGAAGATATGGCGAGGGGAAGTACGCAACCGCGCAAAAGACGGAAGCTTTTACTGGGTAGACACTACGATCGTCCCGTTTAAAAATCAGCAGGGGAAGATCTATCAATATGTATCCATTCGCAGCGATATTACGGATCGAAAGCAAATGGAAGAAGAAGTGAGAAAAAGCGAGGAGCAGTACCGCATCATAGCTGAAAATACATCTGATATCATTTCCATGATCGATAAATCAGGAAAATGTCTCTACCTCTCTCCCTCTCATCGGAACATATTGGATCATCATGTGCCAGATGAGCAGATCATCAACCTGCTTGATGTTGTCGTTGAGGAGGATCGCGAAATTATGGCGTACGCGATTCTCTACACGAGTAGTACAAGAAAAGAATACATGGCGGAATGCCGTCTGAAAACGAATCGAAATACGACTGTCTGGACAGAAACCAAGCTGAATCCGGTGCTGGACGAGCATGGAGATGTAAAGAGGCTGTTGTTGGTCACACGCGACATTACGGAGCGGAAGCTGTCCGAAGAGACGATTCACCACCTGGCTTATCACGATGCCCTGACCGATCTGCCGAACCGCCGGATGTTTATCCAGCATCTGAACAGGGAAATCATTTCGGCCAAGCGCTTCCAATCCAATCTGGCAGTCCTCTTTCTCGATATGGATCGCTTCAAGGATGTGAATGACTCCTTCGGTCACGATGTCGGGGATCTGCTGCTAGTCGAAGCAGCAAAACGTCTGCAGAAATGTGTGAGGACTGGAGATATGGTAGGCAGGCTCGGCGGGGACGAATTTACCATTCTGCTGACGCAAATCACGGGACGCCAGGAAGCAGCGGATATCGCCGGTCATATTATGCAAGAGCTGCAGAAGCCATTTGCCTTTAATGGCAATGAATTCAACATTTCCTGCAGTATCGGGATCGCGCTGTATCCAGATGACGGTGACCAAGCAGAAGATTTGCTGAAACGTGCAGACACCGCGCTCTACACAGTCAAATCGCGGGGAAGAAACGGTTTCGATTTCTTTGATCCGACGATGGAAGCCAAATCTCTGGAACGGATTCTGTTGGAAAATGAACTGCGAAAAGCGATTGAACAAAAACACTTCCAAATCTATTACCAGCCGAAAATGGATATCAGCACGGGCAAGCTGACTGGAATGGAAGCGCTCGTCCGCTGGATGCATCCTGAACTGGGCGTCATTCCTCCCAATCGCTTTATCCCGATCGCAGAAGAAACCGGAATGATTCTGCCGCTGGGTGAATGGATTTTGCACGAAGCTTGTAGACAGAACAAGGAGTGGCATGATCAGGGATTTGAGCTGAAGGTATCAGTCAATCTGTCCGCCAGACAAATCTATCAAAAGGATTTGGTGGCGATGATCAGGCAGACTCTTACAGAAACCGGATTGGACCCGAAATGGCTGGAGCTGGAGATCACGGAGAGCATTTTCGTGAAAATGGAAGAAGCCACATGTGTCTTGCAGCAAATCCGGGAAGAGGGGATTCAGATTTCCATCGATGACTTTGGCACGGGGTACAGCTCCTTCAGCTACATCAAGAGCCTGCCTGTGGATACGATCAAAATCGATGCCTCCTTCATCCGTGATGTGCACCATAACCAGGAAAGCCAAGCGATTGTAAAAGCCATCGTAACGATCGCGGAGAGTCTGAACATGAATGTCATTGCGGAGGGAATCGAGCTTTCCGATCAGGTGGAAGCCTTGCAGCAAAACGGCTGCGGACTCGGACAAGGATACTTGTTCAGCAAACCGCTGGCCAAAAGCGATTTCGACGAATATTTGCGCATGCAGTAAACGATCATGACCGTTTATTTGCAGACCGCAAGCGGCCACATTCTATATTAATGAAAAAATGGGTGTCCTCAAGTAGGCTCAACTACTAGTGGACACCCATTCTTCATCTCGCTGCACTACTCATTTAAGATCCGCTTATACAAGCCGTGCTCATAAATGTATTGCAGACATACTTCTGGCAACAGAAAGCTGGGATCGCCGCCCTTGCGGATCTCGTCCCGGATGTAGGTCGAGCTGATCCCCATATTGATTCCCTTGCTCATGATCAGAAAATGCTCATCGTTGTTTCGCAGCAGCGGATCGTCCGCGATCATATCGGCAGATGCATAGCCTTCTCTTGACATCACGATAAAGTTGAATTGTGTGACTAGCTTTTCAGCATTGCCCCAGTTGGACATGCCAGCCAGAAGATCAGAGCCCATGATGAAAAACAGATCATCTTCAGGATACTTTTTGCGCATGTGGATCATGGTGTCGTAGGTGTAGGTCTCTCCCGGCAAGGCATCCATCTCTACTGTAGAAATCTCAAAAAGCGGGTCACCAAAGCGATTTTTCTTGTGGCTGGAGGTGGCCAGCGCCAAGCGCAGCATCTGCAAGCGATGGTGGTCTTCGGTCTGCAGCTTTTTATCATGGCGCAAGGACGAGCACGGCACAAAAATGACCTTGTCGAGACGCTTTCGATGAGCTACCGTTGCTGCTGTGAACAGATGGCTGTATGTGATCGGGTCAAAACTGCTTCCGTATATACCAATCCGCATCGGATTCATTCCTTTCCTAAGTCGGCAGAGCAAACAGGTCTTTGGCTACCATGTAAAATCGGTGGATCGCGTCACGGAAATCTTGTAGGCTTTCTGCCAGGCAGTGAAGGCATCTTCTGCGGCTGCTTCAAAACCAGGAATGCTGCTCATGCAATCCTCCAAAACCACGATCCTTGAGGTTACAGACGGATCGGCTTCATAGTATTCGAGGATTTGACGCAGCGACTCTAACACGCAATGCGATTTGGCTTCCCCTACAACGAAGATGTACTCGTACGTCCTCAAGCTCTCCAAAAAGTCGAGCTGTTCTGCTGCATGCGGACCATACTCTGGCTTGATAATACCGTACATTTCACTTAATGGGTCCTTGCCTTTTACGATGCGCAGAGGGGCGGCTTTCCTTGCAACGGAGTGATAGTAAACCATATTCGCAAATTGGCCTTCCAAAGCGGCTCCAAAGCTGCCCTCCAGGCAATGGTAGGGCCAGATGCAGAGCTCTTTTTTGCTGTTTTGCGCCAGATGGCTTACATAGTCGAGGCTTTCTGTCTGATGGGTGAGGGCTCGCCATTTTCCAAGCTGCACGTCTTCATGCGTAATGATGGTGAATGGGGCTGGATGATTGCCCTTGTCATCGACCCACCAGCCAGGATGAAAGATTTGCTGAGGCTGGTGCGTATCCAAAGAGATTGCGACCTGCGTAATCTTCTCCATATGATCGTACAGGAATCGGGCAGCGCGCGATACGTCCAGGTGGGACCCTGGTACGCCGAGCTCTCCCTGCTCCATGAAATCATTTTGCATATCGATAGCCAGAAACAGCGTTTTCCGTTTGTCAGCGCTAGCTGGCGAGATGTTCTCCTGGGTTGCTTTTTGGAGCAGATGATTCAAACGGACTTCGGAAGTACGTCCGATACGGGTTTCATCAAAGAGTTCGTGAAACGGCGTCTTCATGATTTTCCTCTCCTTTGGATAGAAGCTGGAAGCTCTTACTATGTATTTAATCCAAAAAGGACGCAACATTCAATACAACGACCACAAGTTCAAGAAGTTTACATAAAAAAACCATTGTATTGATAATCAGGTGTGATAGATTGATACATGGAAACTTGGAGTACAAGGATAAACGGTAGAAAAAGTAGACCAACGAAAAGAGAAAAAGGCGGGAACACGTTTGAAAGATTTTCGCTTGTTCATTGCGGCAGGGGCCTTCCTCCTTTTGATTGGATGGTTCCTGCCTGGTGTGCCATTTGCGAAGAGAACGGAGCAGGTGACCAGCACACCCGAATTTACCAGACTTTTGCCAGGTGAGCTTTTTATCAGGGAGCATCTGACGAATGAAGATCTGACCCTGAAGACCAATCTTCAGGCTTCTCCCACAAAAGACGAGAATGTCGCACAAGGGGATGAAACCCTTTCAGAGTCACTGGGTCTATGGATGATGTACGCAGTGGAAAAAGGGGATCATGCCTTGTTTGCTCAAAATGTAGACGTCCTGCAAGCCCACTATTACCAAGATGGCTGGATCGCCTGGAAAGCAGGGGGAGAGAAGAATGCCACTGTCTCGACCAATGCACTCGTCGATGATCTGAGGATTGCTGAGGCTCTCTATCTGGCAGCAGAAAAATGGGGAGACGAAAAGTACACCCAGCTCGCCAACGAAATCGGACAAAGCGTCAAGGAGCATCAAGCGCAGGGCGGTCTCTTGGTCGATTTTTACGATCGGAAGCATCAGCTGTCCAGTGATCACCTTACGCTCTCCTATCTGAACGCTTCAGCTATTCATATGATGAAGGAGCATCAGCAGGTTAGTGAGGAGCTCGATCAGCAAGTACGTACTTTTCTGGACAAGCTGCCGACCCGGCAAGGATTTTTCCCATTTTCCTACCAGCTGGCCAAGAAAGAGTATGTGTATCAGCAGGAAGTGAATCTGATCGATCAATTGTATATCGCGTATCATCGGGCACAAGCAGGGATTGCGTCGCCAGAGCTTTGGTCGTTTTTGAAGGCAGAGTTCGTGCAACATGGCCTTCTGTATGGAAGGTATGATGCAGTGACGAAGCAGCCTGTGGTCGCGTACGAGTCTCCAGCCGTATACGGATTGGCGATTTTGACTGCAAGCGAGCTTGGAGATCATTCCTTTGCCATGGATTTGTACGAACGAATGATTCGCCAGCAGATTCGGCGACCGGAACATGCATTCTACGGCGGTTATTTGGACATGAGTCGGATGGATACGCATTCCTTTGACAATTTGCTTCCACTGCTTGCAGAAAGGAGGCTGTTCAATGATGGGGCGCTCCAATAAGAACGGGATATTTATCGGCTATCAAGTGACATTTTTGTTTTTCATTCTCCTGCTCATCCTGTTCGCAGCGGGTTTTCCTTCCATGCAGCTGATCCCGGCCATTCTGATCGGCTGGACGCTGATCATCAGTCTGACGGGCATTTTGTTTGGATTGCTGGCCAGCTTGGGGCTGAGTCTGTTCAGTCTGTTTCTATTTGGAAGTCTGTTGATTTGGGGGATGTTTGCCGGCTGGACGATCCCGCTATCCGTTACCGATATCGTCATCTGGATGGGACTCTTTCTCATCGCAGCCATTCTTACCGGTCTGACTCATCGGTTGGTGAGCCAGACAGTAGCCGAGCATCAGGAGATGGTAGAGAAGTTTGACGAGCTGGTTACGATCGATGAAGTGACGGGATTTTCAAACGAAAAGCGGCTGCTTTTTGACCTGGAGGAAGAGTTCAGTCGATCACGCCGGACGGGTATTCCTTTTTCGCTGATGCTGATCGAAGTCAACTATCTGGACTCCTATTTTCGTCTGTACGGACAAAAGGAAGGGGACTACCTGCTTAGCTCCTTGGCTGCCCTATTGCGCAACAACACGAGGCTGACAGACCGCAAGTTTCGCCTCGATCTGAGCGAGCAAGGTTCGGGCACCTTTGCTGTTATTTTAAGCAACAGTCATGAGGAGGGAGCTGAGGTGGTCGTCCAGAAGCTGGAGAAGCTCCTCCGTGTCCACACGCTGGAAAACAACAAAAAGCAGGTCACACTAACGATCGGTTTTGGCATCAGTCATTATGCGGAAGATGTAAGTGACCACTTGGAGATGGTGCAACGTGCCAAACAAGAGCTGGATCAATATATTCAATAATCCTGGCCGCATCGTCCTCTCTTTGCTTGCGGTACTATTGCTGATGGCAGGGACCAGCCTGAACGCTGCCCAAGGGCTAGGACGAGATTCTGTGCCCAGGATATTGGTCGTCTATACGACAGGGGACGGGGTCTTGACTGACGAAGTCCGCATGCTTGATCTGGTGCTGGGTCATTTCAGCTCAAAGCTCTTCTATGTGACGGACGAGGCTTTGACCCGACGGAATCTGAATGGAATCACACATCTCGTCTATTACGGGGGCATCTCCAGTGAATTGTCCAGTTCGACAAGGGAGATTTTGCAGGGCTTTGAAGGCCATTTGTTGGTGTTAGGAAAAAACGTCGAACAGCTGGGAGCTCGATTAGCCTTTCTCCAGCGGAATGGGCAGGTAGATATTCAGATGGTATCCAAACCGCAGGGGATCGATCCGATGCTGCTTGACGACAACTTTCTGGTGGAGCGTATTTCGCTTGTCCAGGGCGAGGTCTTGCTGGAGGGATGGAAAGGCGTTTATTCCTATCCCTTGATGGTGCAGCACGATCGTACTGCCTATTTTGCAAGCGCCAATTTTACTTCTCCCTTCTCCATCTTCGTGTCAGAAGCATTGCACGAAGTATTTCAGCAGGCACATCAAGAGGGACGTCAAGCTTTGCTGCGCTTGGAGGACGTACATCCTCATTCTGATCCAAAGCTGGTTTTGGAAGCCGGGACTTATTTGGCGGAAAAAGGGATTTCCTACGTCATCGCGTTGATCCCGGTATACGTCAATTCCGGGACGAAAGAAATCGTGCATTTGAAGGAAAAGCCGGAAATGGTCAAGGTACTTCGGGAATTGCAGAAAAGGGGAGCTAGTATTATCCTGCACGGCTATATGCACCAATATCGCAATTCAGAGACGGGGGAAGGCTCGGAATTTTGGGACATTGAGAACAACACATCCATATCCAAAGCTCCGGATGATGAGACGCCCTTGAAAAAAAGGCATGAATGGTCATCTCAGTCAGCGTATGAAGACTATGAGCAGTCGCTGAGACAATATGAGAAAAACTACATGCAGACGCGCATGGCGAGCGGAATCCAAGAGCTGACCGAGCTGGGCCTGGCCCCCGTCGCTTTTGAAGCCCCGCACTACACGATGAGTCAAAAAGGGTACGAGGTAATGGCTCGCCATTTTTCTTTCGTGCTGGGGCAGATTCAGTTTAACGACAATGACTGGAGACACATGGGAGCGCCTCCTTTTGTGTCGAAGCCAGCCTTTTTGCACGGAATGACGATTCTCCCGGAAACGGTAGGGTATTACAATCCCGCTTCGCTTACACCCATGCAGGATATCAGGGACAAAGCCAGGCAGGTCAGCTTTGTGCGCGATGGAGTGATCGGGATGTTTTTCCATCCGTACTTGGGCGTGGCCCCTCTGAAAGAAATGATCGCCTACACAGAGACGATGCCTGATCTGCAGTGGATGGACGTGCGCAGGCTGAGCGGGCAGGAAATCAGCGTGGATAGCGGAGGGGAAACCAGCAACGATCCAGCTGTACCGGAGTCAGAAAAGCAAGCGGGAACCGTGTCTGCATCAGAGCTGTATCATAGCGCCATGTCTTCCTTGCGGGAAAATAGTGGGGTACAGCTTGTTTTGTGGGGCATTGCCGTGCTGGTATCGTGCATGGTGATGCTGTTTCTGCTGTACACGTGGCGCAATCGAGCCAATCTGCGAAAACAACTTTTTATGGAGCGTGATCTGGATGACTAATACCTTGTTCTATGTATCCTTGTCCGTCATCTGGATGATGCTTTTGTACCATATGTTCCTGATGCAGGGCGGATATTTTCACTACCTGCGCTATCGAAGATCCATTCCGGAATGGGAGAAAAACGAGAAGCCGCTTCCCAAGGTTAGCATTTTGATACCCGCTCACAATGAAGAGATGGTCATCGAGCGGACCATCAAGGCAATGCTGCGACTGGATTATCCGAAAGACAAGCTGGAAATTGTCGTGATCAATGACAACTCCAGGGACCGGACTGGTGAAATCGCGGACGATTACGCAAATAAATACGGGTATGTAAAGGTGGTCCATACCAAGCCGCCGCATGCTGGAAAAGGGAAGTCGGGTGCGCTCAACCAGGGGCTGGCTCATTCCACCGGAGAAGTTATCATCGTGTATGACGCAGACAATACACCGGAGCGCAAGGCTGTCCATTATCTCGTTCTGGCCCTGCAAAACGATCCTACGGCAGGGGCTGTTGTCGGCAAGTTTAGAGTCGTGAATGCTGCTAAAAATCTGCTTACTCGCTTTATCAACATCGAGACGATCTGCTTCCAGTGGATGGCACAGGCAGGTCGCTACTTCTGGTTTCGGGTGACGACGATTCCCGGCACCAATATTGCGATCCGCCGCAGTCTGCTGGAGGAGCTTGGCGGGTGGGATGAGAAAGCCCTTGCGGAAGATACCGAGCTGACGATTCGCGTCTACAACGCCGGTTATTTTATTCGTTTTTTTCCGGCTGCGATCACCTGGGAGCAAGAGCCTGAAAGCTGGAAGGTTTGGTGGAAGCAGCGGACCAGATGGGCGAGGGGCAATCAGTACGTCGTCCTCAAATTCATGTGGAGACTGTTCTCCTTGCGCAAGAAGAGCATCATGTTTGATTTGATCTACTTTTTCTTTACTTACTTCCTGTTCTTCCTCGGCGTGATTGTATCGGACGTGCTGTTTGTGACTAATCTGTTCGTCGACTTGCAGCTGCAGGTAGGGATTGTCGCCATGATCCTCTGGGTTCTCGCCTACTTCCTGTACGTCACTGAAGTGATGATTGCCCTTAGTATCGAGCGAACAGAATTGAATGTTAAAAATTTCCTGATAGTTTTGTTGATGTATTTTACTTACTCGCAGCTATGGATCGTGTTGGTCGTCTATGCTTTGTACCTGGAGATCAAGCGTGTCCTTTTTCGACAAGAACTAAAGTGGTACAAGACAGAACGCTTTTCAGCTGATAAAAAGTCCGTACCGCCATCAGAAAGACAGGTGTAGAACATGAGAAAAAATTGGAAACCGGCGCTCGCGCTTTTGACGGTCACCACACTCCTCTTTGGGCAAGGAGCAGGATCAGTCTCTGCACAAGGACAGGCAGTGCCGCCAGGGGCTGGGACTGCTGCGTCGCAGGGCCAGTCGCCCCAATCGCCCCAATCGCCTGTGTTTACCTTCACAAGCCTAGCCAGCCAAGCCCATGCTGTATACGCAGCCAATGGACCCGATCAAACGCTGGGAACCGTTCTTCGACTAGCGAGTGAGCCCGTTACGCTGGGCGGAGTGAACGAGTCCTTTGACTATTACTACAGCGTTCCGCGCACAACGGTCGGGAGCAACAACTATCTGGAAATCGCGTTTAGTCACTCTGAGCTGCTGAACGCCACACGCTCTACGTTGACGGTGAGTGTGGATGACAAACCGATGAAAAGTGTGTTCCTGACCAAGGAGACCGCTCAGCATGGAAGAATCAGAATCCCGCTGGGCGCAGCCGAAACGGCATTCGGCTTTCACAAGATTACGATCACCAAGCATAGCTTGCTCACTGACAACATTTGCGACGATCAACACGATCCTGCGAATTGGGTGAAAATCGATAAAAGCTCCTTTGCTTTTCTGGATACACAGGCACAAGCATCGTCTTCAGATCTGCTCAAGGAGTATCCGCTGCCATTCGTGGAGCCGGGCAATTCGACTGAGGTGTATACCAAAATCGTGGTTCCCGATGCCGCGCAGCCCGATGTAGTGGCAGCTGCCTTGAAGGTAGCCACCTCGCTATCCGCCCAAACTGCGACTCATCGCCCGATCCCGATCGTACCGGAGAGCGAATGGAAGGCAAAGGGAGACTTGGGCCACGTAATCGCGATCGGAAATCCTGAGGCATGGAATGGTCCACTCAAGACGCTGGTTGCTGACCAGGGGATTGCTGAGAGGGATCAGAAGCTGGGACTGGATTACTACCAGATGAGAGTCAATCAGTCGCCTGCTGCCAAGCTGTTGCTCCTGGTGACGAGAGGCAAAGAATCGAGTTTTGCCGAGACGATTCACCTGCTGACGGATCAGGAAATGAACAAGCAGCTGGCTGGCAATCAGCTGGTAGTAAAGCAGGCTCCAGGCCAATCTGCTGGAAAGTCTCAATCCCATATACTGTCACTGGCTTCAGCTGGCTATTCGCCTATCATGCTTGAGCACGGAAATAGCGGTACCCAGCAGGTGGTCTTGAAGATTCCATCCCATTGGAAAATTACCGGCGATGTCTCGCTCGATCTGCAAATGAAAATCTCTCCCTTGCTGATGCAAAGTGAAGGAGAGGATAAGCCGCAGCACCAGCTGACAGTAACGGTAAATGGCGTTCCCCACACGGTCTTGCTTCAGCAGCTGAAGCCAGTGGATAAAAATGACGGCTACCAGGTTCGCGTCCCTATTTCGCCGGCTGTGTTGAAGGAGGCAAACCATATCTTGACGGTTGCTTTCTCGGCTTCCATGGACCTCAAGGGAGATGCCTGTGCACCAGAAAACAACAAGGGACGCTGGATCTTTGTGGATAAGGAAAGTACCCTGGATGTTCCACATGAAGTTCCGGCGCAAAACAGCTTTCAGTATTGGCCTGCTCCATTTGTCCAGGACGACGGCATGAAGAACACTGCCTTTCTTCTGCCAGAAAAGTGGACAGGCGAGTATTTGACCCAGTTCTCGATGCTGCTCAATGAAATGCTGAAGGAGGCAGACCATCCGCAGGGGAATGCCTTCATGATCTTTCAGGAACCGCTGACAGAAAAGGATGTGCAGGCGATTTCTTCGTACCACGTGATTGCGATGGGGGATTTGGAGCACTATCCTTCCTTGCTGCAGGCTGAGGGGCAGCTCTTGGTCAACGAGATCAAACCGTTGAATCAGTACCATGTCGTCAATGAAACCACCCGCTATGTTGCGTGGGTCCAGCCCTCGATCTGGAATCCGCAGCGGACTATGAGCTTCTTCCAAGACGCAGATGAAAGCAAGGCGGGTCAGGGCAGCTTCCTTCACGCAGATCTGCTGCAATATCTGAAAAATGCCCATGAAGATGGTCAGATTGTGGTGATGAGCAAATCGAATGATATTTTCACGGTGCAAGTGGACGAAATAGTTGCGAAAGAGACCGGTTTTGACGAGATGGTAGGGAATATTTCGCTCTGGTTGATCGGCGGGGTTCTGGCTGTTTTCCTGATTTTGCTGGTGATTTATATCCGCATGCTGAAAGTGGAGAAAAAGAAAGCAAAAAGAAAAGGATAAAAAATAAATCATTTTTCAAATGGCAAATTTAGTGATTTTGCCCCTCGGAAACAGGAAGGTTTGGCTCTGACAGCAGGCGTGTTTTCTGGCACAAGCTCTCTTCATGCTCGCCCAATTTCTGGGGCCATCTTCGCGCCATACGGACAAATCCAAAAAAGAAGTCGGTTGACAAGGAGTGAAAACCTTTCTATAATCTGAGTCATTCGACAAAGTGAGTAACCTATAAACTGAACTGCCGTGAAAAGGAAAGTAGAAAAGAGCTTTGACGACCAGAGAGCTGCCTGATTGCTGAGAGGGCTGCCGCCAACTCTTTTTGAACGCCACCTTGGAGCACTGCTTTTGAAATCTCGTAGTAGAAAGCAGCGAGTAGCCCACGTTATCGGGCGTCAGTCAACAAAAACGGTCACGACCGTTTTGACTGCACGAGTTTGTCTCTTGTGAAAGGGGCAAAAAAGCTGAGTGGTACCGCGAACGATCGCCTCAGCAATCGGAACCGAGTGAAAGAATCGGACCGATTGCTGGGGCGTTTTTATATTGAAAAAGAGAATGGAGTGGTGGGAATGGATCGACAAAAACAGATGGAACTGCTGCGTCTTCTGGAAGAGGATAGCAGACAGGACGCCGAACAGCTGGGCAAGATGCTGGCAGAGCCAAAAGAAGAGATAGAGAAGGCGATTGCGGCATTGGAAGATGAGAAAATTATCGTGAAGTACCCGGCACTGATCAACTGGGAACGCATGGACGATCATCCCTATGTGAATGCGATGATCGATGTAAAAGTAACGCCGAAGCGGGATGTGGGCTTTGACGAGGTAGCAGAGCGGATCTGCCGTTTCCCTGAAGTAAAAGCCGTGTATCTGATGTCAGGTGCAAGCTATGATCTCTCTGTGGTGCTGGAAGGAAAGACCATGCGCGAGGTAGCATCGTTTGTTTCGCAAAAGCTGGCGACGCTGGATTCCGTTATTTCGACAGCAACCCATTTTATATTAAAACGCTACAAACACGATGGCATTGAATTAGAAGATCGTGATGAAGATCGCAGAATGGTGGTAACGCCGTGAGTACACAAGTATCAGTCAAAAGTCGTTTGTCATCTACCGTTGCATCCTTGAAGCCGTCCGGTATCCGCCGATTTTTCGATCTGGCAGCCTCGATGGAAGGCGTCATCTCCCTCGGAGTCGGGGAGCCTGATTTCGTCACACCTTGGCGCATGCGAGAGGCTTCGATTTCGTCCTTGGAGCGTGGCTATACGGCTTACACCTCCAATGCCGGGATGCTGGAGCTGCGAGTCGAGATTGCGAAATATCTGGAGGAGCGTTTTTCGGTCAGCTATCACCCGGATAAAGAGATTCTCGTGACGGTCGGCGCCAGCGAAGCGATCGACATTGCCTTGCGTGCGATCCTGGACCCGGGCGACGAGGTGCTGGTCGTAGAACCGTGCTACGTCTCCTATGAACCGGTCATCCGACTCGCTGGAGGCGTGCCCGTATTTTTGAAAACCAAAATGGAGAACCAGTTCAAGCTGACTCCAGAAGAGCTGGAGAAGCATATTACAGCACGCACCAAAGCGATTATTTTCTGCTATCCGAACAATCCGACTGGAAGCACGATGAGCGCAGAGGAATGGCAAGCACTGCTGCCGATCCTGCAAAAAAATGATTTGCTCGTCATCTCCGACGAAATCTACGGAGAGCTCACCTACGGTCGGATGCATGACAGCATTGCAGCCTTACCAGGAATGAAGGAACGGACGATCCTGATCTCCGGCTTCTCCAAGGCTTTTGCGATGACAGGCTGGCGTCTCGGTTACGTCTGTGCCGAGCCGGAGCTGCTCGCAGGGATGCTGAAAATTCATCAGTACACGATGCTTTGTGCCCCGACGATGGCACAGATGGCGGCGCTCGAAGCCTTGCGTCACGGTCGCAGTGACATGGAGCGGATGGTGGAGAGCTACAGACAGCGGCGTAATTACGTCGTAGACGGATTCCGCCACATCGGACTTGACTGCCACGAGCCGGAAGGAGCCTTTTACGCCTTCCCGTCGATCGCCCCTACCGGACTGTCGGCAGCAGACTTTGCAGAGAAGCTGTTGATGGAAGAAAAGGTTGCCGTGGTGCCGGGAGATGTGTTCGGTGAGAGCGGTCATGGTCACATCCGCTGCTCGTACGCTACCTCGATGGAGCAGCTGAAGAAGGCGCTGGATCGAATGGAGCATTTCGTAAGCCGATTGTCTTAGACTGCATGTGGGAGGTGAAAAGATTGGAAAAAATCGTGTTACCTCCCCGTTTTCCGGAGACGATCTGCGGGGTGTACGGAGAAGAGGGGCAAAAGTGGCTGGAACAGCTCGGCCTTTTACTCCAGGTATGTGAACACAGGTGGGCGCTGGAAATCCAGTATGAAACACCTTACACGCTCAGCTACAACTACGTCACACCGGTCGTACTCCCTGGTGGTGCGCCAGCCGTACTAAAGCTTGGTGTGCCAGGCAAATACCGAGATCGAAGCCCTGAGCATGTTCGCAGGAGAGGGAATGGTGCGGCTCCTGGACGCTGATCCCGACCAGGGCCTTATGCTGCTGGAGAAGGTCATGCCTGGCGTGACGCTGGATGCTGTAGGGCAGGAGGAAGAACAGACGAGGGCTGCGGTGGAGGTCCTCGGCAGACTGCGTAGAACCAACTCAGCCTCAGCGTTGTTCCCGACCGTTGCAGACTGGTTCGAAGGTCTGGGGCGGATGCGCGAGCATTTTCACGGAGGAACAGGACCCTTGCCGGAAAAACTGGTCGAGCTGGCTGAAGCATGGTCTGCCAAGCTGATCTCCACGATTCGAGAGCCCCGGCTGCTGCATGGCGATCTGCATCACGGAAATATCCTGTCAGCTGCCCGTGAACCGTGGCTGGCGATTGATCCCAAAGGGGTGATCGGGGAGACAGAGTATGAATGCATCGCCTATTTGCGCAATCATCTACCAAAAGGTGATGAACAGGATACGCTGCGAAGACGTGTCGAGCATCTGGTGAAAGGACTGGATGTGCAGCGGGATAGAGTGCTGGCTTGGGGACTCAGTCATTCCATCCTCTCAGCTTGGTGGCATCTCGGGGAAAATACAGAAGGCTGGGAAGACGCCGTCCGGCAGGCTGAATGGTTTGAGCTTTTATTAAAGCATACATAGAAGTAGCCTACATGGGGAAAAACACCTGGCTCTGTCACGAATGACAGGGACCAGGTGTTTTTTGCATGGATGCTAGTCAATACTCCGGCTCTTAAGTACGATTGAAATTAATGGGGATAGTGAATCACCATGCTTACACGGGTAATGGAATCCCCAGAGTTATGGTACACATGATGCCGGTCCGCCTTGAAGCGTATGGATTCACCGACTTTTACTGTAAATTCCTCGGATTCCGCCCAGGAATAAATAAAGTATGGATCAGACACTACCGTTGTCTAATCTTGAATAAATTCTTTAATGGAGGAGCTTGCACATCGCCGGCTCTTTTTGTCTTTATTGGGCATAATAACATCGGTCAATAATAGCAAGGGGGAGGGCATACATGTTTTTCTTCACGATTCTCATCATTTTGCTTGCAACCAAACTGGCCGGAGACCTCAGTGTTCGATTAGGTATGCCGGCCGTAGTCGGAAAGCTAATCATCGGAGTGATCATCGGTCCTGCCATTTTCAGCTGGGTAGAAAACTCGGAAATCATTGATGAATTGAGCGAAATCGGTGTTTTGCTGTTGATGTTTATTGCCGGACTGGAGACAGACATCGACGAGCTTAAACGCTCGTTCAAATCTTCAACAGCCGTAGCAATCGGTGGAATAATTCTTCCCTTTGTAGGTGGCTACTTAGTCGGTACAGCGATTGGAATGGAGCCCTCGCACGTCATTTTTTTAGGCTTACTGTTATCGGCAACCTCAGTCAGTATATCCGTGCAATCCTTAAAGGAACTCAATATGCTGAATAGTCGGGAAAGCACCACCATATTGGGAGCCGCGATCCTGGACGATATTCTCGTGGTTATTCTTCTTGCGTTCGTTATGAGTATTTATAGCGGCGAAGAAGTCAATTTGATGCTTGTAATTAGCAAGAAATTTATATTTTTCATTATCGCTGGATTGATGATTTGGAAGGGCGCAAAATGGTTTATGAAATGGCTTGCTCCTCTCCGTGTAACCGAGTCGGTTATAAGCGCTGGATTGATCGTATGCTTCTTACTGGCCTTTGTCGCTGAAGAGTTGGGCGTAGCTGGCATAATCGGTGCGTTTGCGGCTGGATTGGCCATTTCGCAAACGAAGTATAAAGAAGAAGTGGAGCATAAGCTGGAACCAATCGCCTATGCGATTTTTGTACCCATTTTCTTCGTTAGTGTCGGCTTCTCTGTTTCCTTTGAAGGACTTGGCGAACACTTAGGGTTGATTGCTGTTTTGTCCGTAATTGCTATTCTTACCAAGCTGCTTGGCTCGGGATTGGGAGCAAGACTTACGGGTTTTTCGACACGTTCCTCTTTAGGGATTGGTTCAGGCATGGTGTCGCGCGGGGAAGTGGCATTGATCATTGCAACGATCGGCATGGAGAGCGGGCTGCTGAATCCCGATTACTTCACAATTTTGGTTATTGTGGTTATCTTGACCACATTGATTACGCCCTTCCTGTTGAAGATTATCTTCCGGGGACAGACGGCAACACGAGAGTATGACGATGCCTAAATAACGCCTAAAGGCTTTGACGAGTGGATTGAAGCTTATTTGCTGTCTATTCAGCAAACGGGATTGTTCGTTCAATAAAAACAGCGGAAGTCTAAGACTTTGATTTCATCTCTTAGATCTCCGCTGTTTATTTTTAGGGTTCCGTCTAAAACTTTATTTTCATAGAACATCCCCAGCTTTTCTACTGATCGAAATCCACCTTGTCCAAGGATACGATCTTGGTTTTTTTGCCCCATCTATACCCGAGCCAAACGATCAGGAAGAGCGGCAGTCCGATGTAGGATACAAGAACGCCGTACCAGTCGATCGTATCACCCATGAACGCTCCGTAATTCTGTCCGATAATCACGATCATACAGATGATGAAAGCAAAGATCGGGCCAAACGGGAACCATTTCGCGCGGTAAGGCAATTCGCTCAGGTCGCGTCCTTGAGCGACGTAAGCCTTGCGAAAACGGTAGTGGCTGACAGCAATTCCGAGCCAGGCGATAAAGCCGGACATCCCGGATGCATTCAACAGCCAGACGTAGACGACACCATCTCCGAACAGGGAAGCCAGGAAGGCGAAGGCACCAATCAATGCGGTCAGGATCAGGGAGTTGATCGGCACACCATTCCGTGTGAGCTTGGCAAAAATCTTCGGCGCTTTGCCATCCTTCGCCAGATTCCAGAGCATACGTGTAGAGGCGTACATCCCCGAGTTTCCGGCTGACAGAACCGATGTGAGAATGACTGCATTCATGACAGACGCTGCAAAGGCAAAGCCAGCTTTTTCAAAAACGATGGTAAATGGACTGATCGCGATGTCGGTCAGTTCCCCGCTGATCAGATTGGGATTGTCGTAAGGAACCAGAAGACCGATGATCAGGATCGCCAAAATGTAAAAAAGCAGGATGCGCCAAAAGATCTGGCGAATGGCTCTCGGGATATTGCGAGCGGGGTCTTCACTTTCCCCTGCCGCGACACCGACCAGCTCTGTTCCCTGAAACGAGAACCCGGCAATCATAAAGACCCCCAACATGGCCATGAAGCCACCGCTAAACGGAGCGTCTCCTTTGGTGAAGTTTTCGAATCCGACTGCTTCACCGCCCATGATGCCAAAAATCATCAGTATCCCAAAAATGATAAAGAGAATGACCGTTACTACTTTGATCAAAGCAAACCAATATTCGGATTCACCGTACCCTTTTACAGATAATAGATTCAATCCAAACATAAGCAGGAGGAACAAGGCACTCCAGATCATCGATGGCACGTCAGGCAGCCAGTATTTCATGATCAGTGCTGCGGCCGACAGCTCGACAGCGATCGTGATTGCCCAGTTGTACCAGTAGTTCCAGCCCAGTGCAAAACCCAGAGATGGGTCGACGAACTTGGTCGCGTACGTACTGAAGGAGCCTGAAACTGGCATGAAGGATGCCATCTCTCCCAGACTGGTCATCAAAAAGTAAACCATGATACTGATGGCTATATAGGCGACTAAAGCTCCGCCCGGCCCGGCAGAGTGAATAGAGCCGCCGCTCGCGAGGAAAAGCCCCGTCCCGATGGAGCCGCCGATGGCAATCATCGACAGGTGGCGGGCTTTCAATCCTCGATTGAGTTGCTGTTGATTCGACATGATGATGAAACACGACCTTTCGCTGGGACATTTTTCTGGAAGGAAGGTCGGAAACGAAAAACCGCCTTTAGCCAAGTATTGGCCAAGGGCGGTATAATCCAATCCCCACCAAACCTTCACGGAAGATAGCTCAACACGTTAGCTTAGACAGGCAAACGTGACAGTTCTGTCCCTTTCGGGTACAGCCCCAGCCCGCTTGTACAAAAGATACACCGCAGGCTTCGGCAGCTTTTCCCTCATCTGTAGTCCTGGATCTCTTTTGAATCTCGTACAGAATCCTATAAAAGCCGCGACCTCTATCCTCATCGTGAAAGATGAGGATATCATGTATGAAATTATTTTACTCATAAAGTATATAAAAAATTTGATTGAAATCAAGTGTTTAGTCAGATGTATATATTTCAAGTAAATATGAAAAAGGCACCCTAGAAAGGATGCCTTTACAATCGATTTACAATTTTGGCTGAATCAAGCCGATGCCAAGGCCGACCGGATCGACGAGATAGGCGAGATAGAAAGCGTCGAACTCCATTTTATCCCGGACGATTTGAGCACCGTTCTCGACTGCGGTCTTGATTGTCGCATCGATTGACGCAACCTCAATGACGATTCGCGTCCCGTGGGGGTAATCCTGGGGACCTTGTGCTATCCCGCCGTTGATTCCCGCTTCTTGATCGGAGCCTGTCGTGACCTCGCGATAGCCCCAATGTGGTGCTGCCACCTGCCAGCCAAATACAGCAGAGTAAAAAGCGGAAGCCCGTTCAGGGTCCTGACTGTTCAACTCAAAGAGAACAACTCGAGACATTCTATATCCTCCCTTCGAAAAACTTAATTATTTGCATATTCGAGGGAGGTTCTGGAAAATCCTTCAAGAGCGTTGGGCTGGCCATGAACCCTGGAGTTTGCGCAACTGTACAATTTGCCCGGTGTGGAAGGCGTCATGCAGGACCAGACTCATGGCACTTTTGAGGATGGAATGCGTAGGCAGGGCTTGATGAAGCTCTTCTTCGGTCAAGGAGGAGAGTTTATCAAAGATTTCCCGATTTACTTGCTCCATGCGTTGCAGGGTGGCTTGCCAGGCGTCGTTGTCATCGGCACTTCCAGATGGAGCAAACGTGTCTTCATTGGAAGTGTCTTCAGGAGATAATCTCGAACCAGACAGGCGTTGTAAAAAGCGTTCTTTGTAGAACAGTAGATGGCTCAGGTTTTCCCAGATCGTATTGCATGCTTCTCCAGCTGGCTTCCAGCTGGCCTGAGCAGCATCGAGACCGGATACGGCATCGCGCAATGGCGGATACCAGTCTTCCTGGTCATAGGCACACGTCCATTCATGCAAGAGCAACTCTTTGACGTTCATCAGTCTCCTCCTCATTTGTGTAGCATCTGGTTTACAGGTAAGATACTAGTTGAGATTGTAACCACTAAATTGATATTTGATGGTTACAATTGGAATATACCATTTGTTGGTGTATCATGCAAGGAAAAGGAAAATGGGTCTATGGAGTGGGATGGGGGAACTCAAATGGAGAGTCTATGCATTGATTTTTTGAACAGTGACTGGCGTGATTGGCGTGGTTCCGGACGCAGGGAGGACAGGCTGAGAAAGACAGAGTGGCTTCAGTCCTTTTTGGAAGCATGGGGACTGCAGGCTCCATTACCGCATTCTACAGATGATCCCCAGATCGCGGAACTAGTGGAGCTTCGCATATCCCTGCGGCGGATGGTGGAGGCAGTAGCGAGGGGAGAAGACATCACTTCCGAAGACTTGGCGGAGCTGAACCGGGTGATGGCGATGGCTCCGTCGCATCAACGGATTGAGCTGCGGGAGAATGAGTACCGGCTGGAGCAGGTGAGCGACACCATGGGCTGGAATCTGGTCATGGCACGGATCGTGGAATCCTTTGCCGATCTCCTCGTTCACCAGGAGAAGCGCAGGCTGAAAATATGTGACAATCAGGATTGCCAATGGGTATACTACGACGAAAGCCGCAACCGGGTCCGCCGCTGGTGCGATGACAAGGCATGCGGCAACCTGATGAAAGTGCGCCGCTTTCGCGAGCGACAAAAAGAAAAGGGGGAAGCGTAAAGATCGCTTCCCCCTTTTTTGCTTGAACTGTTCAAATAGCGATCAAAATAAGAGAAGAAGGCCATTCAAAGTATACGAGCAGCACGGAAATGAGGGATGACGATGAGTCGATTTCGGCGGCGATGGGTGCAGGGGCTGATCCTGGTCTTGCTTGTTGCGGCTTGCCTAGCCATCTGGTATCTGCGTCCATACCCGGTTGAGGAAGCGGCGATGCAAGCCATGCAGGGAGGAGAAGGTATCACTGTCACGGATACAGGAGAGTGGATCATTTTAGAGGGAGGAAAAAACTACGATCCAGCGATTATTCTTTATCCGGGTGCAAGGGTCAAATCAGAGAGCTATGCACCTTTGGCAAGACTTCTGGCCGGGTACGGTCACCGGGTGTTCATCGCACGGATGCCGTTTCAACTGGCTGTTACCGATTTTCAGCGAGCGGATCAGTTGATCAAAAATCTGCCGAATCAGTCGTTCGTCATCGGAGGTCACTCCCTTGGTGGGGCGATGGCAAGCCGCTATGCTTCGCTGCACCCGGATCGGTTTGAAGGTGTTTTTTTCCTGGGAGCCTATCCCGATCGCAAAGGAGATCTCCGTGAGACAGAATTGCCGGTACTCTCCTTGCTGGGCTCGCGGGATGGCATCGTCAATCGGGAGCATTACGAAAAGGGCAAGACGTACTTGCCCGAAGAGACCGTATACATGAGTATCGAAGGAGGGAACCACGCTCAGTTTGGCAGCTACGGGGTACAGGAAGGGGATCATCCAGCCGCCATTACGCCCCAGGAGCAGTGGCAGCAGACAGCGGCAGCGCTGGAGCAGTGGATGCTGCTCTCCCATTTGCGTTGAGACTTACCACTGCTTCGCCGCATGCAGGACCGGATTGAAGATGATTCCGGAGACCACACCGGTGATGCGAATGTTCTCAGAAGGCAAAAGAATCGCTGCATCTCCTGCACGAGTCGTGGTAAATGTACATTCATGCGGATTCACATCTGTAGCAATCCGAACGATGAATTCTCCTTCTCGTCTGATGAGGACAGGCCTGTCCTTGACGGGTTCCAGGGAATGGTCTGCGATCAAGAGCGCATCACCTGGCATGATTCCTAGTCCCTGCAATCCATCGTCCCGCATGATCAGGGCAAAGCGCGCCACATGATAGCTGGCAACCAGCAGGAAGGACGAGAGGGAGAGCTGTTCATCTGCTTCGATGTTCATCTCGAAAAAGTGCGAGCTGTATGCATCGCCGGCAACAAATACGTGCTTCATCCTATCTCCCTTTTTCTGTTTGTTAGTGTGGCTACATATAGACGGGGAAGCCCTTGTCGTGCATCCGGGCAAGAAAGCGATCATAGCGTTGTTTGGCCAAGGGAAGCGGGACGTGAAAAAGCTGAGCAAGATAGTGGTGGGCATCGTAGCGAGGCACTCCGATGAGTAGAGGGCCAACCATGTAAAATGGCATCAGCACATGCTCAGCGAAGTGATTGGCTTGTGCTTCCTGCCATTCGATCATCCACTCGGTGTTTTGTGGCTGAATGCCTTCATGCAAGAGTAGATGTCCCCATTCATGTGCGATTTTGACCCGTTGCTCGGCAGCTTCCAGCCGTTCATCGATGGCGATGATAGAGCGATTTGGATAAATCGGATGGGCGTGTGTTCGACTTCGCCCATTGATCATCTGGATTTCAATTCTATAGGTGGAACATAGCTGATGCAGGTCTATTTGCTCTGGCGTTCGGATCCCATGATGCTGCAAGAGGAGATACACCCGATCCTCCAGCCAGGTTTGCGGTTCGCTGATCTTTTTCAAAATGGATTCGATTCTGATCACCCCTTGAATTCTCCAACAAAGAGAACGAATGTTCGTGTATTCTTGAAAAAGAAAACCCCAGCTGCTGGGGGTGTATACCTATATTTTACTTATTTGCACAAAAAAGCAAAGGAAATTCTTAATCCCGCTTTTTCAAATCTTCGGTGATTTCAAAGAGAGAAGGTGGGCGAGATTCTTTTACCTTGTGCTCTTTCCATTGCTTCTTCAGGTTGTACCAATATCGCCGGATTTCTTTTTTTTCTTCTGCAGAAGCGTCCAGATACCCGTCTAGAAAGAAATAGTCGTCCGGGTCTTCTATCTTTTCTTGCAGAAGCTCGTCCAGCGAACGGCGCTGTGCGGGAACGGCTGGAGCATAGAAGATGTTCTCATCCGTGCGACCTAACAACCAGTCGATTGAGATGTGCAGGACAGTAGCCAAATTCATCAGCATCTCATTGGAGGGAGTGCTGTGGTTATTCTCATAATTGCTGATGGTGGCTTTGGTCGTCGACACCCGCTCTGCCAAATCCTCCTGTGTCAGTCCTTGTGCCTTGCGGGCTGCACGTAATCGCTGCGCTAGCATGTGTGCGCCAGTCCTTTCTGTGGATCTACAAGCATATTGTACCGAAGCATGTGGAAAAAAGGAAGAAAAGAAGAGCAAACGGAACGGATCCTTGAAGAGAGAAAAGAAGGAGGAAATTGTCATTGAAAAGTAGAAAAAAGACTTGCAAATAGATTATGATTATGTCAAAGTACACTTCATCAAAAAGGGGAACAACGCAATGTTTAACGAACGGAAAGCGTTGCAGATGACATTACAGGCACTACTGGACCAACGAATGGTACTACGCAGGCAATATGTAGATCAGGACAAGCAACTCGGTGCCGACATCAAGCAGCTGCTGATGAGAATTCGTGAATTAGATTCGGAAGAAGGAATGGGCGCAAGCGAATATGCAGATGAGGCAGCGGCGGCAGCGGAAGAAATTCCAGCAGATGTCCTCCAACGGATAAAGGTGCGAAAGGCGCATATTCGCCACGATTATCAGATCGTAGCGGAGCAAATCAAGGAAATCTTGGGGGAGCACATGTCTCCGATGTCATTGGGAGAATTATGTGATGTATTGAAAGAGCGGCACGGTGTCGAGTTTTCCAGTCCCTACATCGGCGTTCAAAAAACGTTGAAGCTGCTCCCGCAAGTGAAAGTCGAAAAGTCAGGAAGAAAGCTGATATTTTCTTTGTAAAAAACGATTTCAAGAAGACGCAACAAGGGCGATCAGAAAGTTTATTTGCGCTAAAGCGCTCAATGTTTAGCGGAAGATAGTATAAGTACAACTAAGGCTACGCCAAAAGATTGGCGTAGCCAAGTTTTCTGATGAGAAGGTTATTGCAAGAATGCTTTGAGCATCCAGTTGTGTTTTTCCAGTCCACCTCGGATGGCCAAGAGCATGTCATACGTTTCTTCATCATCGGCCTGATCGGCAATTTCCATCGCTTGTTTCAGCTCTTCCACCATGGTGGAGAAATCGTTGACCAGGCTTTGCACCATTTGTTCGGCCGTTTCTTCACCAGTCGCTTCGGCGATGCTGGCAACTTTCAAACTGCCGGAAAGCGTGGCTACAGGTTTGCCTCCCAAAGTCAGGACACGCTCGGCCAATTCGTCAATATGGGCAGCCGCTTCGGTGTAGAACTCTTCAAATTTCGGATGCAGGGTGAAAAAGTGAGGACCTGTTACATACCAGTGGTAGTTGTGAAGTTTGGTAAAAAGAACGGTCCAGTTGGCAATTTGTTTATTTAAAGCTTCAAAAAGTTTGTTTTCCATAGTAGAATCTCTCCTTTTTAATAATAATTATTTATTTATAATTATTATAATCTATTTCAGGAAAATGTCAATAGAAATCGCTTATTCCTTCACATGCATGGCTAGATTGCCCGCCCAGATCGATCCCGTTAATCCGCCAAAAACTTGGGCTCCCCGTTAAAAATCCACTCATTCGCGCGACCTCCTTTTGACTTTGAAAACAGCTGTTCCGATCCGTTTGATTCGGCAAATTGCTGTTCCCGGGAAGTAATCGGTATCATCCATAATACATTGACAGGATCACCCGCCACGAGCGGAAAAGGAATAGCCGGAGCATTTTCTGGCTTTGCGAGCAGAATCGAAGTAAACAGATTGTTCACCTGACTGATCTCTTGGCACGGAATGGTGTGTCCTTGGGCAAGGAAAGTCAAATAAGACCAAGGCAGAGAGGTTTGTCCGCTTATATAGGCAAGCAGCTGACTCTCGTTTTTGGCCAGCCAGTGGGTTTCACATGCAAAAGCAAGTTCAAATCTGCGCAAGCGTTCCGGTGTCTCCGTATACTGCTCGACCTTGGGCTGGGGCACGAGAGAGACCCCGAGCGTTACGACATAGGTGACATTTCCTTTCTCGATCGTCACCATTGCCTTCGGTGGCCAGTGCCCGCCATCGATCCCGTAATACTTGCTCACCGGACCCAAAACAGAGGTGATGGCGTCCAAATATTGCGGCTGCATGTCTTGCCAAGGGTTTTCGTCTCAGCTGGCTTTGTCCGTCAATGCGGAACAGGGCTTGAATACCATATTTGGAGATTCATAACAAAAAGCCCATTGTTTACATACGTTTACCTGAAAGAAGGACTCAGAATGAATCAATGTACCATGCACGTATCCATTCAGCAGCAACAGAAGGTTACAGATGCCATCCTTCAAGCTTTTCGTGTGAAGGAGCAAGAGGCTGTCCCTCAAGAGAAATGAGCTGAGGGGACAGTCTCTTTTTGTTCTACTAGGGGAGGTATGCTCGCCCAAAGGATATTGGACTCATCGCTGGACAGGCATGCTGTGATTTTTGGATGAAGCTCTCGTCCATGGCGTTCCGAGATAGGAGAGCGCCCAGCGGTCCAAGCCGTACCAACCGGCTACCTTCCAAGCCATGACGAGCCAGGTGGCAAAAACAAAGAGCAGCGGATTGGTGCTGACCGTCCCTGCGAAAAGAAAGCTGACGTTCATCAAGCCGCCGAAAAAAGCTGCGATTCCTGTCAGTAGGCCGAGAATCAAGCCCAGGCCGACAAGCACTTCTCCGTAGGCCACCATGAAACCGAACAGCTTGGCGTTGGGCAATACGGCATTTTCCAAAAACCAGGCATACCAGGAGGATACATCCTTGCCTTCTGCTGCTTTAGCCAGCGATCCTTGCACGAATCCTTGGACAGCTTCACCTGCCTTATCACCCGTCCAGGCATCGGATTGGACTTTTTTCCACCCGGCTGTGAGCCAGGCATATCCGACATACAGCCTGATGAGCAGCCAAAGCCAAGCCGATTTGGTGCTGGTAAACAGGAAATGTGAAACAGGATTTTCAGGAATAATGATTTCACTTTTCGATGATTGACGCATTTTCTGCATACCCCATTCCTCCTTAATATGGATTGAATCATTATCCTGATGAGGATATTAATTCCAGTTAATCGTATCATAAAGGTCGGCATATCGGTGTAGTTTGGAGCAGAAGTTCACGAGTCGTTCATTGACACTATTAGTAACGTGTTAACGGTATTTCTTCTACATGCATGTTCGTTCTCAATTTTGAGAAAAGATTCTCATTTGAAGTCCATTTTTCTCGCGTTTCTATGCTTTTTCCGCACTTCTCTGGGTCCATTGCGGATGGCATCGTTCTTGCTTTGATAAAAGAATGAAAATAGAGACCAAGGAAGGTGGATATGATGCATCATAAATCCCGTGAAGAGTCGCTGGCTATGGCAACAGAGATGCTGGAATTGATTGAGAGCGAGACGCTTACGATTGAACAGAAGAAAAAAATCGTTTCAGATTCCGTGGAGAACTTCACCAATCACGTAACCAAGGCGATCCTGACACACCGCAAATCCGTCTCTACCGACTTCTCCGTCGTAGAGTGGGAGGATGAAGGAGCCGTATTTCGCGACACGATGGGCGACGAGTACGTCGATTGTCTCGGCGGCTACGGCGTCTATCTGTTGGGCCATCGCCATCCCAATGTAGTCAGGGCGGTTGAAGCACAGCTCAAGCGCTACGCCCTGCACAGTCAGGAGATGGTCGATCCTCTGCGCGGCTACCTATCCAAGCTGGTCGCAGCCATTACACCAGGGGATCTGCAGCACACCTATCTGGTCAATTGTGGTACGGAAGCAAATGAAATGGCCTTGAAGCTGGCTCGTTTGGCGACAGGGAAGAAATACTTTATTTCGATGGAGCGAGGCTTCCACGGCAAAACGATGGGCTCATTGTCCGCGTCTGGCAAATCGACGTTCCGCGAGCCATACTCGCCACTTGTTCCCGGATTCCAGCACGTTCCATACGGCGATGCCGATGCGGTCGATCAGGCGATTCGCATGCTGATCGCGACTGGAGAGACCGTCGCAGGAGTCATCGTGGAACCGATTCAGGGAGAAGGCGGCGTCAACATTCCACCTGATGATTTCCTGCCTCGTCTGCGCGAGATTTGCGACAGTTACGAATGCCTCTTGATCGTCGATGAAGTACAGACGGGGATGGGACGCACAGGCACCATGTTTGGTGTCGATCACTGGAATGTCGTACCGGACATCATGACGTTGGGCAAGGCGTTCGGCGGTGGCGTGATGCCGATTGCCGCGATGGTCGCAAAGAAAAAATGGTGGGGCAAAATGGAAGAGAACCCCTTCCTGTTAGGTTCATCCACCTTTGGTGGAAATCCGCTGTGCTGCGCGGGAGCGATCGCGGGAATCAAGACGATTCTCGAAGACAACATTCCGCAAGTGGCCAAGGAAAAAGGCGATTACATCATGCAGCGCTTGGATGAAATCAAGCAGCAGTACCCAGAAGTACTGGTTGCGGTACGCGGCAAAGGCTTGCTGATCGGCATGGAATTCGCCAACAACAGCCTGGGCTATACGCTGGCCAAAATGCTGTTCATCAAGAAAATTCTCGTCGGCGGTACGATCAACAACGCGACCGTCATCCGGATTGAGCCGCCAGCCGTAATCAGCTACGAGCAACTGGATTACGTGCTTGCCTGCATCGAGGAAGGGATTGCCCAGCTGGCGAAAGAAATGAAAGTAGCCCGTTAATCAGGAGCGTGCGAGAAAGGAGGCTTGGCTGATGACACACAAGGCAAACCGACTTTTTATCAATGGGGAATGGGTCGCTTCTTCCTCAGGAGAAACGTTTGAGGTACGCAATCCCGCAAATGGTAAGGTGATCGCCCTGGCGGCAAAAGGAACGCGTGAAGACACGAAGCGAGCCATCGAGGCAGCGCGTTATGCGTTCGATGAAGGCGGTTGGGGGGGGAGCAAAGCACGGGATCGGGCCGAGCTGCTGTGGAAGGTAGCGGATCTGATCGAAGCGCGCGCAGAGGAGTTTGCCCAGACAGATACCCGCAACAACGGCAAGCCATTGCGTGAATCCCGCTATGACGTGACGGATGCTGTCAACCAGTTTCGTTACTATGCCGGACTTTGCACCAAACCGCAGGGACAGACCTATGATGTCCCGGATGAGATTCAAGCGATGGTCGTTCGCGAGCCCATCGGTGTCGTAGGCGCCATCACCTGCTGGAACTACCCGTTGGTGATGAACGCGCAAAAAGTGGCACCCGCACTGGCAGCCGGGAACACCCTGGTCTTGAAACCGGCTGATCTGACGCCACTAACGACCATCATGCTGTTTGAATGTTTGGAACAGGCCGGATTTCCACCTGGAGTAGTCAACCTGGTCACGGGACCGGGAAGCGTCGTCGGAGATGAGATCTCCCGCAATGAGCTGGTAGACAAGGTAGCCTTTACCGGAGGCACCGAGACCGGGATCGCCATCATGAAAAATGCAGCAGACACGGTGAAAAAGCTCTCCTTGGAGCTGGGAGGCAAGTCACCCAATATCGTCTTCGCCGATGCTGATTTTGAGACCGCCGTCGATTATGCGCTGTTTGCGATCTTTGCCAATCAAGGGGAGGTGTGCTCCGCTGGCTCCCGGCTGATTCTGGAGGAAAGCATTTACGAGCCATTCGTCGCTCGTTTGGTGGAGCGTGCACAAAAAATCGTAGTAGGCGACGGGGCCGATCCCGAGACGGAAATGGGGCCACTGATCTCAGCAGAGCATATGGAGCGGGTGCTTTCCTATATCCAACTCGGACGTGACGAAGGAGCGCAGCTTCTCTGCGGAGGAAATCGACTGACAGATCAAGGCAGAGAAAATGGCTACTACATCGAGCCCACGATATTCGCGGCCGATCGCAATGATCTGAGAATCGTGCAGGAGGAGATCTTTGGTCCGGTCCTCGTCGTGCAGAAATTCTCGACAGAGCAGGAGGCGATCCGTCTGGCTAACAGCACGAAATACGGTTTGGCTGGAGCGGTTTTTACCAGTGACGGGGCAAAAGCGCAACGCGTCATCCGAAAGCTGCGGGCAGGAATTACCTGGATCAACACGTATCATCCTACTTTCAACGAAGCGCCTTGGGGCGGGTACAAGATGAGCGGCATCGGACGCGAGCTAGGGACCTTCGGCTATGAGGCGTACACAGAGGTCAAGCAGATCAATGTGAATCTGCAGGTACAGCCGAGTGGTTGGTTTCGCAATTAAGAGAATGACGGAATCACATTTTATATCTACATTTATGCAAATCCATCAGGTAACGCTGCTGATGAAGGAGGACAAGCGGCTAGTACGGGCGGCCAAAATGCGGACCAAGGAGGTCAAGCAGCAGACAGAGGCGGTCAGAATGCCTATCAAGGCGGTAAAATGGCAGACCGTGGAGCGCAAAATGCCGACCAGGGCGGCGTAAATGTCGATGACATTGACTTAGAATTGTAAGCAAAGAAAAGCAGAAGCCCGGGGATGCCCTGGCTTCTGCTTTTCATTATTGAGAACTCTTTACTTCAGACCAGACGCGGTCGTACAGCTTGATTGCGTCACCGATATCCATTACCGTCTCTACCTTTTTCATTTCTTCTTCAGGTAGGTAGATGGCAATGTTGCTCATGATTTCCTTGTCAATCATCGGGTGAGCGGCCTTGTTCGGGTTGATGTATGGGAAGGACTGCGAGATTTCGGCACTGATTTCCGGTTCCAGCAGGAAGTTGATGAAGGCCTCCGCTGTTTTTTTGTGTTTGGCGCCGGCAGGGATGACGAAGTTGTCGAAGGAAATCATCAGGCCTTCCTTGGGCAGCACGGTTTTGAATTGCGGTTTTTCACGCTGGGCCAAGGCGATCTCCGCGCCCCACACGAAGGCGACGTTCACTTCGCCATTGACCATCAAGGTCTTGGGACTGTCGCTGTCAAAAGCCTTGATATTGGGCATCAACGCGAGCATTTTTTGCTTGGCTTCCTCCAGCTTGGCAGGATCGGTTTCATTGCCTGAATAACCAAGTGTCTTCAGTACCATGCCGAGAATAAAGCGCTGGTCGTCTACCATCACGATCTGTCTTTGCAGCTCCGGTTTCCACAAGTCAGCTAGGCTTGTGATTTCTGTTTTGATATTGTCCGGATTGTATCCGAGCGATACCGTATTTCCCATGTAAGGAATGCTGTACTGATTGCCAGGATCGTGGTCCTTGTTAATGTACTCAGCGGCCAGGTTTTTGTAGTTGGGAATGTTGTTCAGATCAAGGGGTTGAATCATCCCTTCCTTGGCCATCGGTTGAATGTAGTAATCGCTGGCAACTGTCAGATCGTAAATGCCTTTGCCGACAGAAACCTTGGCCAGCATCTCCTCATTGGAGGAGAAGGTGCTGTAGTTGACCTTGACCCCATGCTTTTCTTCAAAATTTTTAATCACGGCTTCGGGTAGGTATTCAGACCAGTTGAATACGTTCAGTTCCTTGTCCAGCCCGTCTGCTGTTGTACCACCTGAAGTGGAGGATGAGCTACAGCCAGCAGTCACAGCCAACGCTACGGCTACTACAGAATACGCGATGGTTTTTTTCCAACTCTTTACCATTTTGGCCCCCCTGTAAGCTTTCTCTAATTTTTCCTCATGCGGATGCGTTCCGCAATGATGACCAGAAATAAGGTGACGATTAACATCAAGGTAGACAAGGCATTAATCTCGGGGCTGACTCCGAATTTGACCATCGAGAAGATCTTCAAGGGCAGAGTCGAGCTGGATGGACCAGCGACGAAAAAGCTGATAATCACATCATCAATCGATAGGGTAAAGGCTAGGAGCGCACTCGCCAGAATACCGGGGGCGATGATGGGCACCGTGACTTTGACGAAGGTCTCCCAAGGAGTCGCGCCGAGATCCATCGCGGCTTCCTCGATGCTTCGGTCAAATCCAGCCAGGCGAGCGCGTACGACGACCACGACGAATGGGATGGAAAAGGTGATGTGGGCGGCGATCAGGGTGAAATAGCCAAGCGGAATCTCAAATTGGGAGAACAGGGCCAGTAAAGAGATGCCCATGACGATCTCCGGAATGACGATCGGCAGGTAGAGCATAGCATCCAGCGCTGTCTTACCGCGAAATTGATACCGATACATCCCGACGGCAGCGAGAGTGCCAATCATGGTGGCCGCAATGGTGCTGATTAGTGCCACGACCAGTGACGTCTTCATCGCCTCAAGAACCTCGGAGTTCTGCATCAGCTTCAGGTACCAGTCAAAGGTAAAGCCTGTCCAGACCGCATTGAGCTTGGATTGATTAAAGGAGTAAAGGATCAGGATGGCGATAGGCATATACAGGAACAGATAGATCAGGGACGCGTAGAGAAAGGAAAGCTTGCTTCCCAGTGAGAAGCGCATTTACACCAGCTCCTTTCCCTGTTTGTCTTTGGTAATCATGATGTACACCGCGATAAACACCAGCGTCAGGACCATGAGGATGATCGAGCTGGCTGATCCAAAGGGCCAATCCCGGGCAGTCAGGAACTGGTTTTTGATGTGGTTGCCGATCAGAATGGTCTTGCTTCCGCCCATCAGATCCGGGATGAAAAACAGGCCGAGTGACGGGATGAAGACCAGCAGGGAACCAGCCAATATACCTGGGGTCGTGAGCGGCAGTGTTACACGCCCAAAGGTTTGCCAGGGCTTGGCTCCCAAATCCTTGGATGCTTCCAGGAGTGATCGATCCAGCTTTTCGATGGAAGCGTACAGAGGCAGCACCATGAACGGGAGCATGGTATAGACAAGGCCGATCAGGACGGCAGTTTCGTTGTACAACAGAGAGAGCGGTTGCTCAATCAGTCCGAGCTGCAAGAGAAAGGTATTGATGACGCCTTCTGTCCGTAAAAGCACGATCCAGGCATACGTTCGAATCAGAGAGTTGGTCCAAAAGGGTACGATGATGAGGAGCATCAGGAGGTTGCGGTATTGCATGGGAGAGCGAGCGATGATGTAGGCGAAGGGATATCCCAGCACGAGACAGCAAATCGTCGTAAAAAAGGCAAGAACACACGATATCCAGATGATCTTGAAGTAGAGGGGGTCAAAGAAGCGCGTATAATTTTCCAGCGTCAGAGGGAATTCGATACCCCCAAAGGAGCTCCGTGTAAAAAAACTGACGGCAAAAACAAGGACCATCGGCAATAGGAACAGCAGAACCATCCAGAGAAATACAGGCCCAATCGTCCAGGCTCTACCGTAGTCGATATGGCGTTTAAGCTTTGGTTTAGCCGGGGACTCGGGTGATGGAGCACTTTCGATAACCGGAGGGTTCATCGCGTGACCACCACCCCGTGGCTGGGCTGCCAGTGAACAAACAATTCATCTCCTACGGCTGCCGGCAGGAGCTGGTCCGTCTTTTCCAGCGCGATGAACTGTTGACCGTTACGTAGGGTGACGACAGTGCGGGTAGAACCTCCACAGTAGATCCGCTCTGTCAATCTGCCGCTGAGCGAGACGACCTCTGCATCGTGGGCAGGTTCCAGAGAAAGCACCGATTTTTCCGGTCTGATGGCGACCGTGACCGATTCATTTTCCGTGACGGCTGCTGATGGTGCCTTTACCTGCATCCCTTCGCATTCGATCAGCATATGCTGATGGTCACGAGACCGAACTTTTCCGTTCAGCAGGTTGGTCTCGCCGATAAACTCTGCTACAAAGCGCGTAGAAGGGCGCTCGTAGATTTCAGCAGGGGTCCCCACCTGTTCTAAAAAGCCCTGGTTCATGACGCCGATCCGGTCCGACATCGTCAAAGCTTCCTCCTGGTCATGGGTAACGAAGACAAAGGTGATGCCGAGCTGCTTCTGCAGATGCTTCAGCTCTACCTGCATTTGTTTGCGCAGCTTTTGGTCGAGAGCGCCGAGCGGTTCATCGAGCAAGAGAACCTTCGGATTATTGACGAGGGCACGTGCGATAGCGATGCGCTGACGCTGCCCGCCGCTGAGCTGATCGGGCTTGCGCCGGGCGTAGTCTTCGAGCTGGACCAGCTTCAAGGCATCCTTTACGCGCCTCTCGATTTCTTGTTTTGGAACTTTCTTCACACGCAGTCCAAATGCGACGTTGTCATAAGCATTGAGATGAGGAAAAAGGGCATAGCTTTGAAAGACCGTATTGACGTCACGCTGATAGGCGGCAAGGTTATGAACGTACTGACCGTCCAGCATGATTTCGCCAGAGGTGGGGTGCTCAAAACCGGCGATCATCCGCAGGGTGGTCGTTTTCCCACACCCGCTTGGTCCCAGCAGAGTGAGAAATTCCCCTTTCTCAATATCGAGGGACAGATCTTGGACTACGGTCTGAGTACCAAATTGCTTCACCAGGTGCTGCAGCTTTACCATGAGACCACTCATGAGAATCCTCCCTTACCTATGTCTGAAAATTAAGACTAGCAAGAATAATGCCAACGTGAGCAAAGGTTTTTCCAACCGGAAAAGCGCGCAAACCAGTCAATCCAGCCATTCTCCATTTCTTGAAAACTAGAAAACTTTCTCATCATTGAGAAGTTTATGCCCTTCCAGCTTGCGATACAGAGTAGCGAGTCCGATCTCTAGCTTTTCGGCGATATGCTTTTTGGCTTCCAGAGATTGACCGTGCTGTTCCAGCAGGGAGGAGAGGATTTGTCGTTCGTGACGTCGGATTCGTTCTTTAAGCGGGAGCTCGCTTTCTCCTGGAGTGGCGATCGCACTGATGCTTTGGTGCTGTCTGATGCGTGCAGGGATGCTTTCCAGACCGATGTAGGGAGAGGTTTCCATATTGACGGCGTATTCTACGGCGTTTTCCAGCTCGCGAACATTGCCTGGCCAGTGGTAGTGGCGCAGCACAGCTTTGACCTCTGGTGTGAAATCGAGGACGGGATGATTGAAGAGCTGTCTGTACTTGGCCAAAAAGTAATCCAGTAAAAGCGGGATGTCATCTGAGCGCTCTCGCAGTGGCGGCATATGCAACGGAATGACGTTGAGACGGAAGTACAGATCTTCTCGAAACTCCTTGTCACTCACCATCTCCTCCAGGTTTTTGTTGGTCGCCGAGATCACACGGATGTCCACGGGACGCAGCTTGTTGGAGCCGACACGCTCTACCTGCTTGGATTGCAGGACATGCAGCAGCTTGACCTGCAGATGGAGGGGCAGGTCGCCAATCTCATCGAGGAAAATCGTACCGCCGTCAGCCAGCTCGAATTTGCCGGCTTTGCCCTCGCGCTTGGCCCCGGTGAAGGCTCCGGCATCGTAGCCGAACAGCTCACTTTCCAATAAGGCTTCCGGAATTGCACCGCAGTTCACGATGATGAATGGACCCGTGCGGCGCGAGCTGGAGGAGTGGATCGCAGCAGCCAGCATCCCTTTGCCAGTGCCGCTTTCACCCGTGATTAAGATGTTGGAAGTACCCCTCGCTACCTGTTCGGCTTGCTTGATGACGAGTGAGAGAGCGCGGCTCTTACCTTGCATTTCCGAAAAATAGAGGTTTTTATGTTCATTGGTCAGTACGTAAGCCAGACGGCGCATGTCTACCATCCTGCGAAAAGAGGCGACGACGCCGGCGACACGGCTGTTGACCCGGATGGGGCGGGCGGTGACGATGAAATGCATGTCGTGATTTTCAAGTGAATAGATTTCTTCCTGCTCGATGTAGCCGATTCCGCTGGACAGAACCTGCAGCATAGGGGAATGCTGCCAAATGGCATGCAAGGGGGTGCCGATCAGCTCGTGTTTTTGCTTCTGGATGAGCTGTTCTGCTGTCATGTTGCAGGTTGTGATGATGCCGTTTTCGTCAATGGCCAGTATGCCTTCGGGGATGGATTCGATGAGCGTCTCCAGCTGAACAAACGTCTTTTTCCATTGATTCCACGCTTCTTGTTCGGCGATTTTGCTCGTCAAAAGCTCGGTCATGCGCTGGAGGAAAGTGAGGTAGGCCAATCGGTTGTGGATCAGTCGGTGTCGCTGGGATTCATTGAAGGCGATGAGTCCGATGACTCCAATCACCTGTCCCTTGTACTGGATCGGGGAGCACAGCTCGGCCAGCTCTTGGGTGATTCCTTGCAGCACGGAGGGATCATAGTGAGGATCGTTCCTGGCATCCTCGATAAAATAGGGCTGATTGGTCGTGATGACTCTGCCGTACAGGTACCCGGCTTCGATCTGCCCGTCTTCTTCTTTGCTGTTGATCCGTTTTTCGTAGTATCCTGTGCCTGCGATGATCGTCATCTGATCGTCTACGATCTCGGTCTCAATCTGCAAAGCGGCAGAAATCGCCTCTGCTACTTGTTGCGTGATTTCCTGAAAGTCGCGTAATAAACTCAAGGCTATACCCTCCTACAAATGGAAAAAGTGGCACAGGCATACTTGCAAGAAAAAGCAGGGAAGCAGCAGCTGACTTTTCAGTTGTGAGAATATTTAAAAAATAACACACTTGACAAGTGAATGGAAGTAGGGAAAGAGTTAGGAGAAAGATAGTGGGGAAACGCGACTAGCCTTTATACGTGAAAAGGAGAAAAAAATGAGAGAAGAGTTGATTGGTGGAGCCATTCTCGCAGGTGGGAAGAGCAGCCGAATGGGACGTCCCAAAGATTTGCTGCCTTGGAGGGGAGGCTCCATGATCTCCGAGCTTGCAAGAGAAGTGACAGCGTGTCAACTGTCTTGCCTCATCGTTTCCAATCATCCTGAACAGCTGCCAGCAGATATCACGCATTATCGTGGTGTGACGATTGTTCCGGATGCAGTTCCTTCAGCTGGCCCCGTCAGCGGTCTGGTCACTGCTTTTCGAAGAACGACGGAAGAGGTGCTGCTCGTCCTCTCCTGCGATCTTCCCTTTATGGACCGAGAACAGATTCATAGACTGCTCGATTATGCGAAGGGTGTGCAGGATTGGGATGTCATTGCGGTGCAGGAGCAAGGAAGGCTTCATCCTCTTGTGGCCTTGTATCATCGCAGGACACAGCTGTTCTGGGAGGATGCCCTGCGGCAAAAGCAGCTGCGGCTGATGAGTACCTTGGCTGAGCTGCGTGTGCATGAAACGCCTGCTGGCCTGCTTGATCCATGGGCTGTCTTCAATGCCAACACGCCTGAGGAATACCAGATGGCCATCGAGGAAGAGAGGAAAAGAAAAGCGGGACCGCGATAAGCAGTCCCGCTTGCCCGTATGAGCTAGGCGTCCAGCAGGATGCGCTGGGCGTTCGTGTAGACATTCATCTTGTCATTGCGAATAAAGCCTACAGCCGTGATGTTCAACTCTTCTGCCAATTGCAGGGCGAGCTCAGTAGGGGCTGACTTCGAAAGGATGATGGAAGCGCCGATCTTGGCCGCTTTCAGCAATACCTCGGAGGAAATGCGCCCGCTGAAGACGAGAATTTTGTCCTCAGTCGAGATGCCTTTTCGCAGACATTCTCCATAAATTTTATCCAGCGCATTGTGGCGTCCGATGTCTGAATATTGCAGGACGACACCATCCGGTGTACAGAGTGCTGCGTTGTGTACGCCTCCTGTCTGGCGGTGAATCCCGGAGGAGGATTGCAAATCCTTCATCAGGCTCATGCATTGCACAGGTGTGACTGTGATGCCTTCCTCTACAGCCTTGGCTGTGCGGGCGTCGCTGAAAAAGTAGAAGGACTGTCTGCTCTTGCCGCAGCAGGAGGTGATGCGGCGTTTGGAATAAAAGCTTTGCGACAGGATGGTTTCCTGATGCAGGTCCACGTAGGCAAAGCCTTGCCCCTCGTCGATCGTGAGCTGCTTGATCTCAGCGTACTGCTTAATGGCACCCTCGGCAGCCAAAAAGCCAATGACCATTTCTTCCAAATCTGCCGGCGTGCAGACGATCGTGGCAAATTCCTCGTCGTTCAAAAAAATAGTGAGAGGGTACTCCGTAACAATTTCGTCCTCTTCCCAACCGTGCTGGTCAGTTGAAATTTTGAGGACAGATCTGCGGATCGTTTTGGTCAGGTCTGACATGTTTACCTCCCTGAAGCTAGAGTGAAATGGAATGCAAGCGGTTTTGATTATATACCAACTTATTTTTTTCGAGAATATATTGTCGAGTGAACGCTTACATGGTAGTATACTATTTGAGGTTTGGGTTGTCACAATACTTTCATGATTATTACATGTATTGGACACAAATTGACGCGGGATAGCGACCCTGTCGCCGGTTCTTTTGTGCCAATCTGAAATGAATAGTAAACACTTGCTTGTTGATGCTGATGTAGCGTTCCTGCTGATGATTAACTGCTGTGTTTCATCCATTGGCTGTATCCATGTCTTTTGACATACAGCCAATGGATGAACCCGGCAGTTTTTCTTTTTTTCAAGAGATGCTCTAGGGCACTCTTAGAACTTATACCAAGGAGATGAATTTTATGGAGCAAAAGGTGAAAAACCGTTGGCTGATTGCGTTGGCCGCGGTCGGGATTCACATTTCCATCGGTTCGGTGTACGCCTGGAGCGTATTTACCAAACCAATCCAGCAGCAATTTGGCTGGGATTTGGCTGAAATTCAGCTGGCATTCAGTATCGCTATTCTCTTTCTAGGATTGTCAGCGGCGTTTCTAGGCCACTACGTAGAAAAACACGGTCCGCGCAAAGCGGGTATTCTGGCTTCGCTCTTTTTTGGAGCCGGGATCGTAGGTTCTGGCTTGGCCATCAACCTTGGAAGTCTGCCGCTTTTGTACGTTTTCTACGGTGTACTTGGCGGAATTGGTCTCGGGGTTGGCTACATCACTCCTGTATCTACACTGGTAAAATGGTTCCCTGACCGCCGCGGTTTGGCTACAGGTCTTGCAATCATGGGCTTTGGCTTTGCATCGATGGTAGCCAGCCCGATCATGAACTTCTTGATTAATAGCGTAGGTATTGCCAATACGTTCTTTATCCTGGGTATCATCTATTTTGTCGTCATGATTTCGTCTGCTCAATATCTGGCTCCGCCTCCAAAAGGCTGGGTACCAGCCGGCTTCTCTGCAGATGCAGCAGAAGGTAAAAAGCAGATCAAGAAGGACTTGTGCCAATTGACTGCCAATGAAGCGGTCAAAACACGCCGTTTTTACTTGCTGTGGCTGATGCTCTTTATCAACGTGACTTGTGGAATTGCGGTAATCTCTGTCGCGTCTCCGATGGCGCAAGAAATGGTTGGCATGTCTGTCGCAACAGCAGCGCTGATGGTTGGACTGAACGGACTTTTCAACGGTGGAGGACGCATTGGTTGGGCCTCTCTCTCCGATTACATTGGACGTCCGAATACGTATACGGCATTTTTCCTGATCCAGGCTGTTTTGTTCTTCCTGTTGCCAAATATGACGAACCCGATCCTGTTCATGGTGGCAATGTTCATCATCATGACCTGTTACGGTGGAGGCTTTGCTTCAATCCCGGCATACATTGGTGATTTGTTCGGTACCAAGCAGCTCGGAGCCATTCATGGATACATTCTGACTGCATGGGCTGCAGCTGGTCTTGCTGGTCCGATTTTTGCAGCGTGGGTTCGCAACACCACCCAGAGCTATACCGGAACGATGACAGTATTCGCAGCGATGTTCGTCGTTGCACTGGTAATCTCTCTGGTCATCCGAATTGACCTTAAAAAACTGCAAGAAGAAGCCAAACGGAAAGAAAACTCAGTTGAACTCGCAAGTTGATCAATGGTAAAGTCATAATAAGAATGAAGAAGTAAAGGTGACTTGCCACGATGAATAAATACGAAGCGGA
This sequence comes from Brevibacillus invocatus, assembly GCF_003710915.1. Classification (GTDB taxonomy): domain Bacteria; phylum Bacillota; class Bacilli; order Brevibacillales; family Brevibacillaceae; genus Brevibacillus; species Brevibacillus invocatus. Next base: position 45,314 of record NZ_RHHR01000039.1, read on the forward strand.
ATTTAGCAATCTGGTCAGAGCGTACCGAAAGCGTCATATGGGAAAGGGACCTAGCAAGATCAACACCACGTTTTGCAAGAACTGGGCGATTTGCGAAATGGAGGGCAATCTCTCTCCGGTGGAAAAGTTTATTGCTACCTGGGAAGACGGAAAGCAGACCTTGCGTGCGGCACGGACCGAGATGGTCAAGGAAATGTACCGCAACAACCAACCATTAGACATGGAGGAGTTCCTGGGGGCAAAATTCGTCGAATTATTCCTCGATATTGACATTGAACGTGATTTCGGGATGTCCATTTTCGTTTTTGATCGGGACATTGAAAAGAAGTTCAAGAACGAACCCTGAGTCTAGACGAAGCAGCGGCCCTGTTCACCGGTTAGATAACGGGCTTCGCAAAACACAGACACGACGTTGAGACTAGGTAGCGAACCTGCCGTAGACAACCACCGTGAACACGCTCTTATCCTGGGGGAGGGGGACGGTTTCATGGTGGTTTTTTCTAGTTCAGCGTGAAAGAAAAGGTGGAGTAGGCAAATCTAGCGCGAGGAGCGTATGAGCTATGGGAAAAACGAAACATGAGGGTCCGATCAAGCTGGATACTTCTTGGCAGCCGAGCCTGTGGGCGTCATTGATGCCGATGGGACTCGGCAAGATCAAACCCCATCACATTCGCGATACGATGAAGGTCGTGTACGAAAATCGAGATAATCTCGGCTACGCGTACCGGATTTTGACCCAAGGTGTTTGCGACGGATGCGCTCTCGGAGTATCCGGTCTGTACGATCAGACTCTGACAGGCCCCCATTTGTGTACGACGCGGCTCAATGTGCTGCGCCTCAACACGATGCCGGCTATTGAGCCCAAGTGGTTTGAGGACGTCAGTGCCTTGCAAAAAATGTCCAGCGTTGAGCTGCGACAATTGGGCCGTATTCCGTATCCGATGTCGCGCAAACCGGGAGAAAACAAATTCAGTCGGATCAGCTGGAATGAGGCACTGGATCGGATCGCCAAAAAAATCAAGGGCATTAGCCCCAAACAGCTCGCATTCTTTCTGACATCGCGTGGAATCACGAACGAAGTGTATTACACCGCAGCCAAAATGGCTCGTTTTCTCGGCACCAACAACATCGATAACGCCTCTCGCATTTGCCACTCGCCGAGCAAGACTGCGCTGAAACGATCACTGGGCATAGGCGCCTCCAGCTGCAACTACCAGGACTGGATCGGCACGGATGTGCTCGTCTTCTGGGGCTCTGTGCCTGCCAACAATCAGCCGGTTTCCACCAAATACATGTACGCAGCCAAGAAAGCCGGAACCAAGATCATTTTGATCAACCCTTACAAAGAGCCTGCGATGGAAAAGTACTGGATTCCGTCTGTAGCGGACAGTGCGCTGTTTGGAACCAAAATCGTCGATGATTTTTATCAGGTGAACATCGGCGGGGATATCGCCTTTATGAACGGAGTCATGAAGCATTGGTTTGAAATGGAGGAAGCTCAGCCCGGATCTGCGATTGATCATGCATTTGTGAAGCAGCATGCCAATGGGATGGCGGAGTTGAAAAAGCATGTCATGATTCAGGAGTGGGAGAAGCTCGAAGCGTCATCAGGGCTCACGCGCGAACGGATGAAAGAATTTGCCGTGCTGCTGGCAAAGGCCAAATCTGGTGTGTTCGTCTGGAGCATGGGTTTGACCCAGCATCGATTTGGAACGGACAATATTTCGCAAGTGGCGAATCTGGCGGTCCTGCGCGGGTACCTGGGCAGAAAGAATTGCGGTGTGATGCCGATTCGCGGACACTCAGGGGTTCAGGGCTCTGGTGAAATGGGAGCTGACCCATTCAGCCTGCCAGGCGGTGATTTTGAAGAAAAAAGCTGGACGAGAATAGAAAAGCTGTGGGGCTTTCAGATTCCCAAATGGCAGGGGGATATCGTCGGGATTAGTATTGAAAACGCTCTCTTGCCTGAAGGACATGAACGCAAAACCAGGGTGTTTTATACCAGTGGCGGCAACTTTTTGGAGACGATGCCAAACCCGGATTTTATGAAGAAATGTCTGGAGAGTGTGGAGCTTCGGGTGCATCAGGATATTATTCTCAATACCTCCACGCTGGTTGATGCCAAGGAAGAGGTGATTATCCTGCCGGCGATGACTCGCTACGAGCAACCGGGAGGAGGAACCTCCACCAGTACAGAGCGAATGGTCTACTTCAGCGCAGAAATCGAAGGCCCACGCATTGAGGAGGCACGGGCGGAGTGGCAAATCTACGTAGATTTGGCTGCACGCGTCAATCCTGAGAAAAAGCATTTGATGCACTTTTCTTCGGCGCAAGAGATTCGTGATGAGATTGCGAAGGCAAATCCAAACTACGATGGAATACAGCATTTGAAGAACAGGGGAGACGTCTTCCAATGGGGCGGTGCCTGGCTGTGTGAAGACGGCGTGTGTCCTACAGCCGATGGGCGAGCCAATTTGCTTGCGATTGAGGTGCCTGATCTGACGAAGCCTGAAGGGCATTTCTATGTCACGACGCGTCGAGGCAAGCAGTTCAACTCGATGGTGTACAGCAGTACCGATCCGTTCAACAATGCAGATCGCTACGATGTTCTGATCCACCCGGACGATGCCAAGGAATTGCGGATTGCCGAGGGTGAAAATGTCGTCGTGTACAACAGGCATGGCACGTTCCAGGGGCGAGCCAAATACGAAGCAACCAAGCGTGGGAATATCCAGGTCTACTGGCCGGAGGGGAACGTATTGATCCCAAAGGGCGTATACGAGATGTACGCAGGTATTCCGGAGTACAACACGGCAGTCAAAGTCGAGAAGGCTGATTCGTTTAACGCGAACAAGGATCTTAATTATGTAGAAAAACGGATAGAAGATCTCGATGTGAGCGTGGGCTGATTACGGATGAATAGGCGACCTGGTGAGAAGACAGAAGGAGGAACAGAAATGCGTTTTTCGCGACAAATGAAGACGGTGGAGGAAGCGTTGCAAGCGCTATTGGATAAGCTGACAACGCTGGATGAGGAGCAGGTACAGATCAAAGAGGCGTATGGAAGGATCTTGGCTCATGACATCGTTGCCACTTGCGATATGCCGCCCTTTGACCGCTCGCCACTGGACGGATTTGCCGTGAGAGCCGCGGACACTGTTCATGCTACAGTAGAACAACCGGTTCGTCTGCGAGTCGTGGAGACAGTCGCTGCGGGAAAGGTACCGATAATCCCTCTAGAAGCGGGATGTGCCACACGAATTATGACAGGAGCGATGATGCCTGCTGGCGCTGACGCGGTCATTATGTTTGAGCAAACCGAAAATCCGGGTGAGATCTCGGAGGTCGTAGGCGTCAAACGGGTGATGCGAGCTGGTGAAAACATTTCCCGGCGCGGTGAAGAAATCGCGATGGGATCGGTGGTGGCCAAAGCAGGGGAGCGGATCAATGCGGGAACATTGGCGATTTTGGCGACGTTTGGCTATACGCAGGTCAGTGTCATCCGCAAGCCTCGTGTGGGACTACTTTCTACAGGAATCGAGCTGGTCGGAATCGAGGAACCACTCACACCGGGTAAAATCCGCAACAGCAATACGACCATGCTGTCTGCGCTGATCGCGGAGGCGGGGGGAATCCCCGTACAATATCCGGTACTGCCGGACGATTTGGCAGGGGCAAAAGAAAAGCTGACAGCTTATATCCAAGAGGTCGATATGCTGGTGAGCAGTGGCGGTGTATCGGTAGGCGATTATGACGTTATCGCTTCCCTGGTCGATGACCCTGACGTAGAGCTTTTGTTCAACCGAATCGCCATGCGCCCGGGAAGCCCGACGACGAGCCTCTTGTTATCAGGCAAACCCGTACTTGCCTTATCGGGAAATCCGGGAGCTTGCTTCGTCGGCTTTGAGCTGTTTGCCCGTCCTGCTTTGCAGCGTCAAGGTGGCCAACCGATTGTATCACATCGCTCGATCAAGGCTAAGCTGGGGATTTCCTATGAAAAACCTTGTCCTTATCCGCGTTACCTGAGAGGCAGATTAGCCACAAAAGACGGACTTTTACTGGCTCAGCCTGATTTCAATGACAAGGCAGGGAATTTGGGGACGCTCAAAAACAGCGAGTGTCTGATCGTCATACCCGCTGGCGGCAAAGGCAAGCAGGCCGGAGAGCTGGTGGAAGTGATCGTCCACGCTGCACCGAGCTGGCGAGAAGAGGTGTAGGCGGTGTCAAATTACAACCAACCTATAGTCATGCAGCTGGTAGGGTACTCCAACAGCGGAAAGACGACCCTTTTAACCAAGCTCATTCCGCTGTTGGAACAAAAGGGATTGCGTGTTGGGGTCATCAAGCATGACGGAGGACACGATTTTGAGATCGACCAGCCTGGCAAGGATACCTGGCGCTATCGGGAGGCAGGTGCATCCCTGGTCGCGATCACCTCGCAGACCAAGACAGCCATGATCGAGCAACGTCCTCTTCCGCTGGCTGTTTTGATCGAACGGATGGGGCAGGCGGGAGCCGATTTGGTTCTGGTGGAAGGCTTCAAGCAAGAAGCGTATCCCAAGCTGGTTCTTATACGGAAGAACGAGGATCAAGAGCTTGTGAGAAGGCTAACCCATGTGGAGGGAATTGTCTGTTGGCAGGATGGGCGGTACGGGGATTTCCCGCATTTTTCGATCGATGATGCAAGCGAGATTGCGAGCTTTCTATTTAATAAAAGAAACAAGTAACGAAAAAGCAGTTCCGACTAGGGGGATATTCCTTATCGAACTGTTTTTTTGTTTGCAGGAAGCTTGCAAGCAGCAGATTAACCTTTGAAAAAAATCGGTTAACTTTCGGTAGTTTCGGATATTCCTTCGATTCCTTATACTCATTCAGATAGTGACTTTTTAGGGTGAGGATGTGGAAGAATTGAAACAGTTCGAAACTGGAGCCCCATGCCCCTGCCTTTTCAACCAAATGCCGTCTATTCTTTTAAGCTCGAGAATGGGGCGATTGCAGGAGAAGTTTCATGCTATCACGTACAATCCAGACCTAGACAAGATCGTTGCTGTTGGAGAAAAAGGCTGGCGTGCGTACGGCAGTAATCCAGAAGATATGTCTGGCGTTAGCTGGTATTTGGATCAGAGTGTTCGTTACATGGGTATTACCTATGGGAAGAATTCCTTCATCACAGTAGGGGAAAGGGGTGCCCTGTACACTTCTCCAGACGGCTGTAGTGAACGGTGCTGCTGCGACGAGCGGCACAGCCCGAGAAGTACAGCTGAACGTAGGGGCGAATTCGATCCCGGTCATCGTCACAGCGCAAGACGGTACGACCAAAACGTATACCATTACGATTACGTGAGGTAACCGCACAGGATGGGACGGTACAAACCTATACGATTAAAGTCCAAGGATTGCTGGAGCAAACAGCTGTCTTTGAAATCGAACGTGGCCGTACCATCGACAAGCTGGATCAAAAGCAACTTGACCAGTTTTTGGCCCTGGTCCAAAACATGCAGCAAAAGCTGGGGGATTCTGCAGAACTGATCCAGCTTCAAAAACGAATTGTATTCACCATTACGGAAAAATCAAATATGCCCTTTTCTTTTGAAAGTGCAAGTTTCCACCGTATGCTCTTGTGCTTTACACAAGGTCGTTTGTTATAATGAAGAAACTTCGGTACTGGTAAAGGAGCTGCTGCATGCTATTTACTTTATTTGCCTGGATTGGTGCCATTGTTGCAGTCCTTTTTCTTGGACTGATCGGATTTTTTCTATATGGCTACTGGTTTCACATGTCGCAATTGCCTAAAGCGACTTTCCGAGAGCTGGATCACAAGCCTAGACCGTCTGAATGGCGAGAGGATGAAGTGACATTTACCTGGATCGGCCATTCGACGATTCTTCTTCATCTGTATGGTGTGAAAATCATAACGGATCCCGTATTGAGTGAGGGATTGGGAGTACGCGTACCGGGCCTTGGACGCATTGGGCCAAAAAGGTTTACACCTCCTGCATTAACGCGTGAGGAGATAGGCAACATTGACCTGATCTTGCTTTCGCATGCACATATGGACCACATCGATTTGCCGACTCTGAGGCAGCTGGCTGATCCGAAGACGTATGTCATTACAGCGAAGAACACCAGCAGGCTGATCAAACGAATGAAATTTGGCAATATAGAGGAAATGGAGCCTGGTCACCGCGTACAAACCTCACAAGGTCTAACGATTACGGCGATTCCGGTCCGACATTGGGGCAATCGCTACCCTTGGAATACAAATTACGGCTATCAAGGCTATTTGATTGAAAAGAACGGGGTAAGCATTCTATACCCAGGAGATACAGCCTATCTCTCCATGAGAGATCTCCCTCAAAAGCATGGCAGTATTGATCTCGTCTTTATGCCGATCGGCGCTTACAAGCCTGATTCCTATCAGCAGGCACATTGTACACCGGAGCAGGCATGGCAGATGTTTTTGGAGAGTGGCGGACGGTGGATGGTGCCGATTCACTGGGATACGTTTGTGTTGTCCAGAGAACCGGTGGAAGAGCCGATTCAACGGCTGCTGGCTGCTGCAGATACACAACAAGGCAGAATTCTGACGAAAGAAATAGGGGACACTGTGATCCTGCCCTTAGTTGAATAGGCGAATGAAAGGACTCCTGAATGCCATGCATCGGGGGTCATTTTTTCAGTACCCAAAAAAACCGCCATTAACAACGCTTCTCGATGCAGGTTCATCTGCACAAACATTTCGCATACTAGACAGGCAGGATTACGTAGATTTGTAAAGAAATTATTTTATCGTGTAGGAAAGTTTAAAGGAAAGAATGTGGATCTGAGGTGAAGGAAATGGAAAATCAATTGCCGCAACGATGGGATTTGGATGTGATCTTTCCAGGAGGAAGTGAATCAGAGGAGTTTGCCTCCTTTCTTCGTTTGCTGGAAACAGATATCGCTGCTCTACAGGCACAGGTAGCACAAGCAGATCTCCATTTGGAGAACAAAGAGACATTCCTGCATGTCGTTTCGCTGGTGCAGAGTTTGGCTGTTCGGATTAAGCAGGCTGGTGCATTCATCTCTTGCCTGACCGCGCAAAATGTGAAAGACGAATCAGCCAAACAATTGAATGGTCGAGTGAAAACCATTTCGGCCTCGTATTCTGCAGCTCTTAGCAGTTGGGAGCTGCATTTGCTTGCCATAGACGAAGAGAACTGGAGTGCTTTGCTGACTGAAGAAGAACTCCAGCCAATCGCTTTTTCTCTCCAGGAACGGCGCCGCAGAGCAAAGGAAAAACTGCCCGCAGAGCAGGAGGTACTCGCCAGTGACCTAGCTGTTGACGGCTATCACGCTTGGGGAGATCTGTACAACACGATCGTTGGACGTATCAGCATCGAAGTAGAGCTGGATGGCGAGACGAAGCACTTGTCAGTCGGCCAAGCGGCCAATCTGATGTCGCATCCGGATCGCAAAGTACGCGAGCATGTATTTGCCAAATGGCAGGAAGCCTGGGGCAAGGAAACAGAGCTGTGTGCAATGGCGCTCAACCACCTCGGCGGTTTTCGTCTGGCGCTCTATCGCCATCGTGGCTGGGATTCCATCCTGCGCGAGCCGCTGGAGATTGGCCGCATGCAGGAGAAGACCTTGGATGCGATGTGGCAGGCGATCAACAATCGCAAAGATAAGCTAGTCGCTTATCTGAATCGTAAAGCAAAGCTGCTTGGAGTAGAAAAGCTGGGCTGGGCGGATGTAGGCGCTCCGGTAGGTTCTCAAACCAAAAAGGTTTCGTATGACGAAGCGGCAGCCATGATCGTGGAGCACTTCGGGCGCTTTAATCCGAATATGGCCCAATTCGCCCAAAGAGCTTTTGATGAGGCGTGGATTGAGGCAGAGGATCGCCCTGGGAAAAGACCGGGCGGATTTTGCACCAGTTTTCCGGTCAGCCAGCAATCCCGCATTTTCATGACGTATGCAGGGAATGCCAGCAATGTATCGACGCTTGCTCATGAGCTGGGACATGCTTACCACCAGCAGGTAATGTGGCATCTGCCAGCGCTCACGCAAAACTACGCAATGAATGTGGCTGAGACGGCATCGACGTTTGCTGAGATGATTCTGGCCGATGCAGCGGTAAAAAATGCAGCCAGTGACGAAGAAAGACTGGTGCTTTTGGAAGATAAGCTGCAATCCGTGATCGCCTTCTTCATGAACATTCAAGCGCGTTTCCTGTTCGAGAAAAACTTCTATGAGAAGCGAAAACAGGGCCTGGTGCGTGCAGCCGAACTGGATCAGCTGATGCTGGATGCGCAAAAGGAAGCATACGACGATGCACTGGCTGATTACGAGCCGCATTTCTGGGCTTCCAAGCTGCATTTCTACATTACCGGGTATCCGTTCTACAACTTCCCGTATACGTTTGGCTATCTGTTCAGCATGAGTGTCTATGCGCGTGCATTGCAGGAAGGTGAGAGCTTCGCGGCCAAGTACGACGCTCTGCTGCAGGATACAGGACGGATGCGGGTTGAGGACTTGGCACAAAAGCATATGGGCGAAGACATGACGACTGTGGAATTCTGGCAGTCAGCGGTGGACCTGGCGGTAGCCGATATCGATGAATTCTTGAGCCTGACTGAAGAAAAATAACGAATGAGGATAGAATTTCTGGAGCCTGCGGCATGTGCTGTCAGGCTCTTTTTCTTTTTTTCTATACAGAATGAGATGAGATGTGATAAACTGGAAAAAAATAATTGTTCGATGGTGATCGAATGGATAAAATGTATTCTATAAAAATCGAATGGTCTGCCGCGTATGAATGTGTGATCAGTCTGTATGCTTTCATTTATGAAAAGGAACGTAAGAATCTGCCGATGGGGCTGGGCTGGAAGGAAGAAACTGCACGAATGCTGCCCCCGGATTTTGCCCAAGAACTGGCGGACGAACGCTGGGAGGTGCTCCATCGGATCGTTCTGTTAGTCGCTCAGTCCCCAGCCAAAGCGGGAGTAGAGGATTTTCTCGATTGGCTGGAACGCATTCCGCCTGGAGAGATTTACGAGCGCTTGGCACCTTGGGTCGAGACGATTCCCTTGAATCTCGGGGAGATTCGCGACCGCAGTTTGTCTTTGCTTCGGCGCTGGAATGAACATTACTTCTCCAAGCTGGAGCCTCGTATTTTGGGCAATCTGGAGAGGAGTGCCAGAGAGCTGGCGCATTTGGCCAATAAGATGGAGCCGATAGCGTTGATCGATCATGCGACGAAGGGAATCTGGATTGAACCGACAGAGGAATTGCAGCATGTCGTATTGGTTCCGCAATATCACTCTGCCCAATCCTCCGTCCTCGACTTCTACCGCGGTTTGGCTACCTGTCTGTATCCGGTAGCAGACGCAGCGCGGGAGCATGCAGATCCCCTCATGGAGCTGCTACCGATAACCCAATGTCTTGCGGATGAAAAACGACTGCACATTTTACGGTGTCTGGCAGAACGGCCCTGCACATTGGGGGATTTGCAAAAGCAGGTTTCGCTTGCAAAAAGCACGGTGCATCATCATGTATCGGCATTGCGACGTTCAGGTCTTATTCGTGCGCATTATACAGGCAATATGAATGCCTCGTATTACAGCCTGCGAGAATCATTCGTGGAACAGTTGCCGCAACTTCTGCGCACCTTCCTCGCCATTGGAGGAAACACCAGATGAACAAAATAAAAGAAGCATGGCAGGCTTATCATCCCGTTGTCCATCTATTGATGGGGGGAACCGTTTTTGTCATGCTAACTCAAATGATGAGCATGCCCTTTCTGGCGATTTATTTGAGTGAATCGACGACTCTTGGTCCTGCTATGATTGGCGTCATTGCTGGTGCGGGGCCGTTGGCAGGAACGTTTGGCGGCTTTTTGGGAGGCGTTCTATCCGATTTGTTCGGCAGACGGAAGCTGATGATTCTGTCGATGCTGGCGATGGCTGTTTCGTTTATGGCCTTTGTACTGGTCTCTCATCCGATGGCATTGCTGCTGATCAGTCTCTTGAAAGGCTTGGCAGGCTCCTTCTTCAGTACAGTTTCCAAAGCGATGATGGGAGATTTGACACCAGAGGATAAGCGATTTCGCGTTTTTTCCAATCGGTATATGGCGATCAACCTGGGGGTTACCATCGGTCCGGTAGTGGGAGCTTTTTTGGGGATTGCAGGAAGCGGTCTTACCTTTTGGTTGACTGGATTCTCCTATATTGTCTTTGCCGTTGCATTGAGCGTGGCATGTCGCAAGTACGGGGTGGGTGACGAAGAAACAGCCCAGACCTCGGTCGAGGCGGAGGAGAAGCCAGGGCTCAAACAGATGTGGCAGGTTCTCAGTCGAGATACTGCGTTGCTCGCTTTCGTCATCGGCGGTATTTTGCTGGTGACCGTACACGGCCAGATGTCAGTTACTTTATCCCAGTATTTGCGCAGCGATATCGCAGAGGGTGTGGCCTTGTTTGGGGTGATGATGAGTGTCAACGGGCTGACGGTCTTGCTGCTGCAGATTCCGATGACGCGTTTTGTGGAGCGCTATACGCTTTTCTCACGCATCGTAGTGGGGGCAGTGCTGATGGCAGCAGGCGAGGTGGGCTTTGCATTTTCATCAGGATGGAGTGGATTCGTGACCGCGATGGTCGTGTTTACGCTGGGTGAGATCCTGATTCTTCCTGCCGAGTATGCCCAGATTGACCAGATCACTCCTCCGAGGATGCGCGGTACGTATTATGGAGCGCAGAGCATCAGTGAATTAGGCAGCTTTCTCGGACCGTGGGTAGGCGGGATGATCCTGTTTGCGTACGGAGGGCCGACCATGTTTTTGTTCATGGCTTTTCTGGCCGTGTTTAGTCTGATCTTTTACTGGATTGGTAAAAATGTGCATCTCAAACGGCAAAAGCTGCAAAGCCAACAGATGGATCGTGCGGGATAGTCCAGCCCTATAGAAAGAGGGGAGTACAGCGTGAGTTTTCGCTGTTGCTCCCCTTTTTGAATAATTGATTAGTGATTCCAGACGTAGCTGTCAGGAGATATGTCCAGAAGAAACGGGCTGATCTCCCCGATGTAGAACAGATGCAACTCGTGCATGGCCCGCGTGCAGGCTGTGTAAAACAGCTTTCGCTCCCGCTCATGCTGGTATTGTGCGCGAGACGCATCATAGATGACGACGGCGTCAAATTCTACTCCTTTGGCCAGGTAGGAGGGGATGATCAGAACGCCTGTATCAAACGAAATCGTATGACTGCTGATCAAGCGGAGCGTAATGAGCTCGTGCAGTTGCTGATAGGCTTTTTCAGCTTCAGCCGCTGTCTTGGTAATAATGGCGATGGTCTGATGACCGTTCTTTTGCATTTCCAGGATGCGTGAGTGAATCATGTCTATTCGCGCTGCTTCATGGGCAGCCGAGGTAATACTTGGCACAAGGCCGTCTCGATGGAAGGGCTCAATCTGTTCTCCACCAGCGATCAGCTGTCTGGTAAACAAGACGATTGGCCGCGTAGATCGATAGCTTTTGGTCAGCAAAAACATCTCGGTCTGTTCAGGCTCGTAGAGGGAGGATACGCCCTCAAAGCTGCTGCTGTCGTAGGCATGCGCGTAAATAGCCTGATTCCAGTCTCCCAGTACGGTCATCTTGGCCCGCGGGAAGAGGCGCTGAATCAGAGCAAATTGGAACGGTGAGTAATCCTGAGCTTCATCGATAAAGACATGGCGAACGAGGGTGTTTGTTTGGAAGCCTTCCAGCCGCTCCTTTAAGTAAAGAAACGCTGGGATATCCTCGTAAGCTAACTGTTTATGGTCGAGCCGCTCTAAAGTATGAGCGCAGATGGTAGTCCAGTCTTCAGGGCAATCCGCAGCGGGCAAAAAGGACGAGAGGAGCTCAGGCTGGCTGAACAGCTGACGATAGACAGCCTGTGAGTCGATAAAACCGAGCTCTTGGATCTCGGCGCGAAGTGGTTTAAACAGGCGAGTCACGATTCGTGCTGCCAGCAGATCACGTTCACGGTCGAAATCGTCGAAGGAGTCGTCGCGATATTGATTTTTTCGGCGCAAGGACTGGTAGGCTTTGACGAAATCCTCTTTGTCCAAAAGCTCCAGTTCATCATCCACCCAAGGCTTGTTACGTTCTGTGCGTTCGAGCCTTTTCAATTCCGCAAGCAGCCATCTGGCGACTAGGCTCATCCGATTAGGGATCGGAAGTGATGGATCCAGCGAGTAGAAATAGTCGTGGATTTGGTCCGACGGGATCAGCGTACGGTCGAGAAAGGTAAGGTCGTGAAAGTGCAGCCCGGATCGCTTGAGGCTTTCGGCATAATGATCGATGACCTGCATGAATAGCGCTGAAGACTTGAAGCGGATGCCTTCCAGCCTCGCGTTGTACTCAGGCTCCTGCATGGAACACAGGACGTATTCCATCTGCTCCAGCGGATGCTCCAAATCAAAATAAGCGCCCAGCCGATGCTCGGTATATTCCTGAAAGGTGGTTTGCTGCATGTTTTCCTCGCCTAACTCCGGGAGGACGGTAGAGACATAGCTGTTAAAAAGAGAGTTGGGCGAAAACAGGACAACCTGCTCCGCCTGAAGGGTTTTGCGATAGCGGTACAGCAGGTAAGCGATGCGCTGCATGGCTGCGGAGGTTTTGCCGCTGCCAGCTGCACCGGAGACGATGACTAGCTTGCTTTTTTCATTGCGGATGATCTGGTTCTGGTCTTTCTGGATCGTGGCGACGATACTTTTCATCTGGGTGTCAGCTTGTTTGCCCAGGACCTCCTGCAGCAGCTCATCCCCAATCGTCACACTTGTATCAAAGAGGTGGAGTAATTGGCCATCGCGGATCATGTATTGGCGTTTGCACGTGATTTCCCCCGCAATGGAGCCGCTTGGTGTCTCGTACTGGGCGGGTCCTGGCGGATAATCGTAGTACAGACTGGAGATCGGCGCACGCCAGTCGTAAATGAGAAAGTGCTCATCCTTTTCATCCAATAAGGAGGCAATTCCCAAATAGATGGATTCAGCCGAGTCTTCGCCTGCCTCTACGAAATCGATTCGCCCAAAGTAAGGGGTTTGCACGAGGCGTTTCATCGTCTTCAACTGCTTCAGGGCATGTCGGTGGGAGCGCTCCCGCTCGGAAAGAACCTCTGCTTGCTGTTTGATGCTGGCATAGGTTTCCGCTGCTTCTGTCACGTCTTCGAAGTTGACTGTCACATCATCCCAGAAGTGTTTGCGGATGCCGACAATGTCCGTGCTCACCTCGCTCACTTGCTGGGCCAGTGCGTCTATTCGATTGTTGATCACTGCTATGACCTGTGAAACGCGCTCCACTTCTTCGCGCTTGTCTTGGTCAGTCACGCTCATTGTACCGCTCCTTTTTGTATCTGATTTGTTGCTGCTGGGTCGTTGACAACTGAGTGTGAATGTGATATGATGAAATAAGTAAAGTGAGATAATTAAATACTCGTTTTTAATCATAAACACCAATTACCATCTTAACATAGGATAATTGGCTTTTCAACGTGGTTGTGTAAATTTGATAAAAACATGATGGAGTGCTAGATGCACTCCTTTTTTGATTTCGAAACGGATCAAGCTCAACCGAATACAGGCTGCTCCCACCAACCGATCGCGAACACCATTTCAGCAGATTCTCGTTCAGTCTGAGCGGGAACATGCACCATCATCGCAGTGCCGGGTGATAGAATCCAATGCCCGTTTTTCTCGGCACCAATCGTCGTCATCGGAGGGAGAATTCGCGTAGAAGCTATCGAACCGTTGGAGGGCCGGGCGGAATCAGCGGAAGAGAAGAGGAGTTGTCCGTGTGGAGCAGGGCAAGGAGAAAGCTGTACAAAACCCGGAGTAATCTGGTTAGAGGCTTTTGCACCGACTACGGAACGAGCAGGGCCGAACCAGATATTCATTTCCACCGCTTGGGCAGAAAAGTTGCTGACGTACCAGTCATTCACGTAGAGCTGCACGCCGGAGCGAAGCGGATTGACCAAAGCTCCAAAGCCCTGGGCGCCTTCGCTGATATCGATTTTTTCTGTCTGGCCCAAAAAATATCTGCAATGTGAAGACATGGACATGGCATAGGGAATCATCACTTGATTCGGCGTCTGTTCAGGAGCGGATGGTGTAGGAAAGGGGTAATACCCCATCTGCATGTACATATCTGGCATTCCGAAATAATAGGAGGGTTGCGAGTAGGAGGACTTTGCCATATGTTTCTCTCCTTCAGTGGGGTAATAACTCTACAGCATATGGCAAATGTCCTGTCGTTGTGAATGAGGAAGAGGTATTCTTAAGGTTCTGGGGCAAACACGTCTACTCCAAATTGCAGCAATATGCCGACCGCTTCCCGGACGGGCATGCGAGGTAGTCCGAATTCCTCAGAAACAACTGCTTCCAACTCATCTATGCTGCTCAAGAGCGTTTTTTGTTCGTCGCCTTCTTCGTTCATGATATACAGAGAGTTATTCAACAAGGAGATGCCGCGTTTGCGCTCCAATTGGAAGAGCTGGATGCGAAGACAGCCCATGAATGTGGCCGTTGGCTGGTATGTACGTTCAATCGATTCGGATAAATCGTGCAATTCTCTCGCTTCACTGGGGTCAAAATTCCACTTTTCGCTCACCAGTTCTCCGCGCCTCATGCGCTTGAAGCGGAAGCGGTTTGGCTGCACGGCATCCGGAACGATCCGCACAGAGTCGATCCCAAAGCGGGATGCTTTCTGTTCAGAATCAGTGAGGAATCTGACCGGTTCAAAGATTGGAGCGGCGGCGCCCATATCGACGTAGACAGGCTCATCATGGTCCAGCAGCCCTCTCACGAGAATAGCCGTATGCGTGTCGGACAAAGGAACGAGATGTCCCTGATAGCCCAAGGCACGCAGCAGGGCCAAGAGAGATCCGTTGTTGGCGAAGCATGTGCCGCCGTAGTCATAGCGAATGGCATTGGCGATGTATTCTTCGGGCGAGGGGACGAGCTTTCGGTTCGTTCCTTGCGAGAAGTGCAGCTTGCTCACATTTTCGTAGGGGAAAATTTGCATGTGTGCGCGGGAAAGCTCACTGAGAAACGAAAGATCGGGTGATTTTTGCTCCAGTCGCAAGCGCTGCAGGTAGGATAGCGCCCAATCAGGCAAACGGTGCATAAGAATCCTCCTCAAAAATAAAAACGCCCGTATGCAGAAGTTGTTATCTGAGATGGGCGTTTATCCGTGTGTATCTAAATTTTTTAAGAAACTGCCCTCCAGGCATGAATAGCCAGCAGTGCCCAGCCGATGAGGAACAGGACGCCTCCGATTGGGGTAATTGCACCCAATACTTTGATTCCTGTCATCGCCAACGTGTAAAGACTGCCCGAAAAAATCAAGGTTCCGACGAAAAAGCTCCAGCCTGCCCAGGTGAGACCCGTAGAATCAGGGTACCATTTGATCAGCAGGGCAACGAGGATCAGGGCCAATGCGTGAGTTGTCTGGTAGGTAACACCCGTATGAAAAATCCCCAGTGAATATTCGTCCAATTTTTCTTTTAACGCGTGAGCACCGAATGCCCCCAGCGCCACCGATAAAAATCCGCTGATACTGCCAAGCATCAGAAACAGCTTCATGAAGTGGTCCACTCCTTTTTGGGTAAAGCAGATGGTCGCATCCGCTAGTAATCCTCTTTCATTGTACCCCATGTGGACGGTTCATGCCCAATTGCAAATTCATGAACTGTGTAAGCGGACAATCGTACAAACCTCTCTCATCGCCAGGCATATAATGAAGCAATACAGTGGGTTACCAAGCCTCCACTGTACCAGGAGGTGAACTGGATATGAGTAAATGGCTTTCTCTGAATAGCGGAATATTATTTACTGAATTTTCAGAAAAAATATGGGATTAAATGAGAAATTCATCAACCGTCAACGTACACTCATATGTCTGTATACCTCCTGTCTGTTTGTTACTATAGCAAAAAAAATTCTTGTGATGTGAATCAATTTCATAAATCTGAGCCCTACGGGCTCAAGGTTTTTTGAGCATAGAAAAAGGAGTACCTCCCCAAATCTCTAATAAGTTAAGTACGACCAAAACTTATGAGAACTGGAGGTGACTCCCAATGTCCATTATAAGACAAGGAAGCCTGTTTGATATACAAGAATTATTCGATTTAGAACCTCCCCAACGATTTGGAGCGATTTTTTCCACCCTTGACATCGATCCGATTCTTTGTGTTATCTCCAAAAAGTCGATCTATGGAGCTCCTACTGAGTTGAATTATGCTGCTATGCTGTATTCTTTGGTCGCTCGAATCGT
>NZ_RHHR01000004.1 GCF_003710915.1 Brevibacillus invocatus
TTGATTGTTTTGTTGAGTTTGCTCTATCATAGAAAGGACACCTCTCCTGTATGGTAGTGATTCCTCGACACTTTCACTTTACCAAACGGAGTGGTGTTTTTCTATTTTTCAAGGAGCATTCTAAAATCGGCTTTAAACTTGTTGTACCAAGGGAATACTCTCATTTTCGCTCTGCGAAAGTTGAGTCAATAACTATACTACTGCATTTCTCACAATGTTTTTTAATAAATTGTGCTTGTTTGCCTGCCATTCTGACCGGATGTTGGCTTTGATTAGATCCACCAAATAGGGACGAAGTGGGTTGAAAGCCTGTAGGGAGTCAATCTTTTTGTTGATGGCGCCACCGCGTACATGCCTTCCATCAGGTGATTTTTGTAGCTGGAAATGTAGAAGCGTTTTAGACCAGTTGACTGCTCCACACCCATTCCTTCCAGGAACACACCAAATGCTTTCACTTCGCCAACGTGCGACTCAATCGTTTTCGGGACAATCCCGTTCTCCACAAGATACTCTTCGAACTGCTGAATCACGTCCATCTGTAACACCTCCTGTAACGCAAAAAAACCCTACATCCATTGGTTGGACACAGGGCCATATGTCAATCTGATTAGCTTATATTTAGTGAGGTTGCTTTTTCAGTTTCTCTATTCCTTCTAACGGAAGTTTGGTCAGCTTGGCGACACGCTCTGGACTGTCACCCTCAGCAAGCATTTCTCTAGCGATTTCTAAAGCCTTTTGTCGCTCGCCTTCTGTTCGGCCTTCTGCTTTAGCTCCTTCAATCATATTTAGCTCATCCTTCAACGCCATCTCACGCATTTCATACAGTTTACGGGCTTCCTTATCCTGACTCAAAAACTCCAATACATTGATCGCCTTACGAATCGTTGGTTCACTCATCGCCAATTCCTCCAGTTTCGTTTCACTCTCGGCTTTCAGGAACAACAACCATTTCACCAGCAGATCACTGGTTTCCTGATGTTCGAATCCAAGCTTCGGCAACTCAAGAAAATGGATTTCCAGATTGTCCGTCAAGATGAATTTCTCTGCGTCTTCCCTGAGACGAAAAACACTGTGGTAGCTCTTTGAGGGAAGGTACGAAAAGTCCACAATGCTGATCGTGACCGTCTTTTTGAGGTTACGGTATGGTTCACCCTCTGCCAGTTGACCTTCGTACATCTTTGCCCAGTAGTACAGGGAGCGCTTCTCCATGTCGTACTTGTTGTGCAGTTGTACTTCGATGTTGATCTGTTCACCTGTCTTCGTTTTCGCCCTTACATCGAGGATGGGATTCATTCGCTTAGTCACGCAATCACCCCCATGTTCCGTTCATTGTTTATTTTTATATTTATTATACCACCGGAGTGCTTTTCAGACACTCCAGCCAAAGCCTCCTTTCCGTCATATTCTCATTAATTAGAAAAACCAAAGATTTTAGGGGGTACAAATATGTCTCCCTAAACGCGAAACGAGCCTTAGGAGCCCTGTTCGGCTCTTTTTTCTGTGACAGGTTGCATGGAGAAATCAGACAAAATGAAAGAGCCTACCTCTTTTCGAGGTAGACCCTTTCGACATTTTTCGGGTGGTGGTAGGCACCAAACCATTAAAAGGGATATTCCCTGTCTTGAATTTGTACTGAAATCCATTTTACTGTGGTGAATTCGTCAAGTGCCCACTCTCCCCCGTACCTTCCAAGACCTGAGGATTTTTCACCACCAAAGGCGATAATGGGTTCATCATTAACGCTTTGGTCGTTGACGTGAATCATGCCTGTTTCAACACGTTTGGCTACTTCAATGGCATGTTCAAGACTTCCCCCATATACAGCACCGCTTAAGCCATAAGGGCTGTCATTAGCTATACGGATGGCATCTTCCTCATCTTTCGCGGATATAACAGAAGCCACCGGTCCAAATATCTCTTCCTGTGCTATTGTCATATCATTGGTGACGTCTCGAAGAATAAACGGACACATTACGTTTCCGTTCACACTTCCTCCCAGTACCACCTTGGCTCCTTCGCCTTTACTCTTTTCAATCAGTGCCAGAATACGGTCTACCTGCTTTCGGTTAATTAGAGGACCTATAATCGTTTCAGGGTTTGACTGGTCCCCGTAAGGAATCCTTTTCGCTTTTTGAACAAACGCCTCCAGGAAGGGTTCGATTACCTTTTCATCTACGATCACACGATTGATTGCCATACAAATCTGTCCTGAGTGCATAAATTTCCCAAATGCCGCTGCTCCAGCCGCCTTTTCAATATCTGCATCCGCAAGCACAATCATGGCGTTGTTGCCACCCAATTCAAGAGCGACCCGCTTTAAATTCTTTCCGCATAGCTCACCAATATGTCTTCCGACTTCAGTAGAACCAGTAAATGAGATAATGCGTGGAATCGGGTGTTCCACAAACGCATCCCCAATTTCACCCGGATTGAAGACAACGACATTTAAAAGACCCTTGGGAATTCCCGCCTCTTCAAACAATTTTCCAATAAAGAGACCTCCTGCAATCATCGTTTGGGAATCGGGTTTCAGTACTACTCCGTTCCCTGTCGCAAGAGCGGGGGCGACAGTACGCATTGAGAGATAAAACGGAAAGTTAAACGGGCTAATAACCCCTACCACACCAGCCGGGATTCGATATATTCGGTTCTCTTTTCCAGGAATAATAGAGGGTAGGATCTGTCCTGACATACGAATGGGGAATGTTGATGCCTCTTTAATAATGGCAAGTGCAAAATCAATTTCCACATTGGCTTTCACTACGGTACTTCCTGTTTCCGTTGTGATAATTTCAATCATCTCTTGACGTCTATGTGAGAGTAGTTCCGCCGCTCTTTCAATGATTCGGGAGCGCTCATAAGGGTTTACTTTCGCCCACTCTTTTTGGACCCTTTTTGCTGAATCGTAGGATTCGTTTATGTCGTCGAGATTTGCCAAGCGAATTTTTACCAATGTTTCGTCATTATAAGGGTTTTTGTCCTCATAGGTATCCTTACTACTGCCTTCTCTCCATTCTCCTGAGATAAGTTGTTTGTTCCAGCCGCTTAAATTTGCCATAGTCCATTCCTCTGTTTTTCATAATAGTTTTTTGTATTATTTCTCCCTTTATGAAAAAGTATTCATGGATTGGTGGTGGTCACAGCATACTCTTGGTCGGTACGTTCGGGAAAAGCATGTACAACAGCACCTCTTGGTTTTTTGGCAACGCAAAAAGACCCTGCATCCATTGTTTGGACCATCTCACGCATTTCATACAGTTTACGGGCTTCCTTATCCTGACTCAAAAACTCCAATACATTGATCGCCTTACGAATCGTTGGTTCGCTCATCGCCAATTCCTCCAGTTTCGTTTCACTCTCGGCCTTCAGAAACAACAACCATTTCACCAGCAGATCACTGGTTTTCTGCTGTTCGAATCCAAGCTTCGGCAACTCAAGAAAATGGATTTCCAGATTGTCCGTCAAGATGAATTTCTCTGCGTCTTCCCTGAGACGAAAAACACTGAGGTAGCTCTTTGAGGGAAGGTACGAAAAGTCCACAATGCTGATCGTGACCGTCTTTTTGAGGTTACGGTATGGTTCGCCTTCGGCCAGTTGTCCCTCGTACATCTTTGCCCAATAGTACAGGGACCGCTTCTCCATGTCGTACTTGTTGTGCAATTGGACTTCGATGTTGATCTGCTCGCCCGTCCGTAGAGCTTGCTCACTAACTCTTCATTCTGCACCCGATAGATCTGAAAACGCCCATGCTCCACCGCTTCCTGCAACTCACGCTTTCCATGCTCCCGAAGACTCTCACTCTCTACAATTTCACGATAGACTTCAGCGGGAAGGTAGACCTCATCAAAAAGCTCATTCATAAGCGAAAGATGCCCGATTATTGACAAGGCAATAATCGGGCTTGAATTAGAAATGACCTTACGCATCTTTTTCTCCTTCTTCTGCTAAAAGTCTAGAAATCGTTTGATCATCTAATCGTCTATCTTCTTCTGTATATTCCATCCAGGCAATGCCACAGTCACTTAGATAATCAATAAAGTCGCTCAGTGACTTTCCCGCTAATTCGGCTGCTCGTGCCAGCGTTACCTTCTTCTCCAAAAACAACCATGTTCCGCACTCTTTGCGATAGAAACAGTGGCTCAATCCCCTATGTACTGCTATTCACCCTCTACGCGTTTTTTCAGGGCAAAGAGGGCATTCAGAGCTTGTTACTCGCCCTGAATGCCCTCGAAGATGTTCCCCTATGCTGTACAACCAAGCCTCAATTTCGTCCCAGCAAGGTTTCCACTTCCCGCTCGTACCCATAGCGACGGAAGAAGTCAAGCAACGCTACGGTAAAGATGTCTCGCTGGCTGATGTTCTTCTCTTTACTGTAGTCACGTACGAGCTGATCGAGCGTGTTGGTCATGTGAACGGACTTGGTGACAAAGATGCCCGGAATCGTGTAGCGAGGTACTTTGCCATCCTCCGCTGTGGGTACAAGAAGATCAATCAGCTTGCCCTTGTTTCGCTCCAGCATCTCCAAGAGTGGTACGTACTGTTCTAGCTGTCCCACTACAGCTTGATCGATCCGTACAGGGACAGACGGAGTAGCCCCTAGTAATTGAGCCTGTGCCACTACCCTATTTTCTTCATCAAAGGCTCTAAGTGAAGAGTCCTCATTTTCCAAATCCTCTTGCACTTGTCCACGCATTTTGACGTAGTTTTCTGCCTCTGATGACCATTCGTATCCCTTCCCTTTCATGTAAGCAGCTAGTTCTCGGTGATCGGTAAAACCCAACCGCTTGGCAATGGTTCTGGCATCCGCTCCTTCTTTCTGAAAGAGGGAAAGGACGGTGGCTACTTTCGACGATGCGGTCAAAGAGATTTCCAGATCCCGTTCTTCCAAGCGGTTATAGATCGGCACATACGTTTGCTTGTCCCGATCCCACGTAAAGTTTCTGCGCCGCATGTGCATGTCGAGGGATTTGTAGTTGGCATACTCAAACTCTTCCGCTAACTCGTCCCTAGTCTTTCCTTCCGTAAGACCACGCAAATAGGCCCCACCTAGTAGGTAGATGGGGCCTATTTGACGTTCACCCTATCCTGGACAAAGAACAGCAGCTGGTTCACCTCCTGCTCTGAAAAGACTTCCACCTCTCCCTCGCTGCCAGCGGCCACCTTGATCCTGTCTTTCCGCAGCGTGACGACTTGTTCTGTGGTCAGCTTACGGTCGAAACCCTTTCACGTCGCCAACGTAGGATTCAATCGTTTTGGCAGCAATCCCATTCTCAACGAGATACCGCTCAAACTCCTCAATCGGGTTCATTCCTTCTCCCTCCTGAAAACAGAAAAATACCCTGCAGCCTTTTGATTGGCCCAGGGCGGTTACTCTCTACTTCCAGAAGTGAACTTCTGAAAGGCATGCCACATTTCCACCTCATCGTTGCCCCATGTCTGACGGACGTTCTCTGGATCAAGAATGCGGTAGTGCTCGGTAATGATGTTCTTTTGAAGCTTCCAGCCGTTTCTGGATTGCAGGGTATCCCAGAAGAAGCTCCCTCCTAATGTCTTCGTTGGTAGATTTGGAAAAAGCATGTACAACAGCTCCTTGTGACTTTTTTGGAACGCAAAAAGGCCCTACATCCGTTCGTTGGACGTAGGGCTCGTTGATTCTGCCATTCTTACCTCAACACCGTTTTGCGCCTCCTGTAGATTGGTGCCAGATGCCGTCACCTTCTGTCGGTACTTTCGGTACTGACGCTACTTGCGGAGCATGGAGGGGATGATTAGTGCAGTTGCTGTTTTAGTTTTTCGATTTCCTCTTCCGACAAACCTGTTGCTTTTGCAACTACATCTACAGTCATGTCCATCGCCAGCAAATTTTTGGCCACTTCCATTGCCTTCTCTTGCTTTGCTCCCTGAATCATGTTAGCTTCATCCTTCAATGCTTTCTCCCGCATTTCATACAATCTGCGAGCTTCAGCATCCTGACTCAAAAACTCAAGGACGTTGACTGCCTTACGAATCGTTGGTTCACTCATAGCCATTTCACCAGCAGGTCACTGGTTTCCTGATGCTCTGCTCCCAGCTTCGGCAACTCAAGAAAATGGATTTCCAGATTGTCCGTCAAAACAAATTTCTCTTTGTCTTCCCTCAGACGAAAAACGCTGTGGTAGCTCTTTGAGGGTAGGTACGAGAAATCTACAATGCTGATTGTAACCGTCTTTCTTAGATTCCGGTACGGTTCACCTTCTGCCAGTTGTCCCTCGTACATCTTCGCCCAGTAGTACAGAGAACGTTTCTCCATGTCGTACTTGTTGTGTAGTTGAACTTCAATGTTGATCTGTTCGCCTGTCTTCGTTTTCCCCCTGACATCAAGGATGGATGCCTTGTCGCCCACCTGGTTCGCGTTGATGTGCGGGTCAACCAGCGTGATTTCCTTTAGCTGTTTTCCTTCCTCCGGTTTTAGCGTCGCGTTGAGAAACGACAACAGCAGGTCTTTGTTTTCCTCGGTACCGAAAATTCGCTTGAACACAAAATCGACGATGGGATTCATCCGCTTGGTCACACCATCACTCTCCCTTGCCCGTTCATTGTCTGTACTACCATTATACCACCGGAACGCTTTTCAGACACTCCTGCACAAAGCCTCCACTCAAACATATTCCTATTAATAATAGAGTATCCAAATCTTGTTAGAAACGTATGTTCGCTTTATAGGATAATCAAAATGTATTTGACAAGTACAAAATGTACCGTTTGGCAATTAAAAATGTACACTTGCCAACCAGGGTATCATTGATTCATCAGTGAAGCCTTATGGCGAAAACTATCACGATTGAAAACAATCAAATGCGAATAATGAATGAGTCGATCAATGAATGCTTCTGTCAGTATTAAATCGCCAAAAACGTGATTCCATTGACCGAACTGCAAGTTCGTTGTAATAATGACACTTCGCTTTTCATAACACAGGTTGATCACTTGAAACATTAATTCGGGTTCACGAGCTGAGCGACAGTGTAGAAACGTACCCGTTTCTGGCTTTTATGAATGCAGTTCCAGCCTGCCAAGGCTGCCAGAAGCGTTTTCCCGACCCCTACGCCTCCATACAGGATTAAATTCTCCTTTCTTTCTATGAACCCGCCGTGCAAGATATCTTCCTTTGTCATGTTTCCATTCATATGAATACCATGCCATTCTAGCTGTTTGCCGGCTATGTCTGGCAAACAGGATTGGCTGATTAGAAGATTTAACTTTCGTTCCTCTCGCTGTTGTATTTCCCTTTCGAAAAGGCAGAGTAAAAACTCTTCGTGTGTCTCAGCTATCACTTCGTGATAATTTTCCCGTATCCAACTTAATTTCAAACGCTTGGCATGTGCTTCAATGAGGTTTCTCACTGTTGCTCACCTCCCAGCATAATCATCAACTGATCATAATGAGAGAGACCTCTGGTTGAAGCACGACTTGATGGAACAGAAGGCGGGAGCGATAGTGTTTCTCGAATACCTCGTCCATTGACAAGTTGATAATAGACATGTTTGATGGCTTCCGTGGTTGGATGCCCATGTTGTGATGCAATCCGTAGAGCTTGCAGGGATATGTCGAAATCTTGATCCTTCAATATGACGGATAAAAGTTGAAGTGCATTCCGTTTCTCCTCGACTGTACATTCACCGAAACAGGTCTTCATAGTGGATTTCCGGCAATAGATAGTTATTACGTATGTATTTGACCATCGCTTCCATGTGCCCTTTCTCGTTTCCGCTTCCTGGATTGCAGAATTCATATTGGAAACCATAATAGGCAACAAAACGAGCAAATTCTTCTGTTACGTGCCGTTCCCCGTTCGGCACCACCTTCTTCACCGCAGGTGACAGGTTATCGAAACGGATTGTATGCGGCACGCCTTCAAGAAAGGTGAACATGTTCGTCAGTCCCTGTAGAAAGCATTCCCGGTTTTGGGAAGGGAAGACTTGAAACAGGAATGAATTGCTGTAAGGGAATGAGAGAACGAGGAAGGGCACGAACTGTACGGTCAGAACCCTGGAATCCATGTTCTGAAACGAGAAGAGTATAGATTCGCTTTGCGGTTCTTCTGAATTTCTTTTTCTTTCCCAAATCTTCAAGTAGCCATTGATCAACGATTGATTTGACCGGATCCATTACTTTAGCTCGCCTTGTTTGTACAGTCTTGACCTCGGGATTGAAATCCTCCATCTCCGAGTACTTTTTAACTGTCCTTGGATCCACATTCATCTGCCTTGCGACAGAAGCGTAAGAGCGACCTTTTGTATTTGTTTCGTGTCTTATATAATGAACTTCAGCCATTGCTAACATCTCCTTAATTTATACCTCCCGTCGTTAGATTGCCCAACAGGGAGGGGATGTTGGCAAGTGGTTTTTTTCATTTATGCAGCCCCTACAGGTCTGCATAAATTAACTGCCATAACCTACATTTTTAGTCTGCCATAAACACAATCACTCCTTTGGCTATTTTTGAATGCAAAAATGCCCTGCATCCATTGATTGGACACAGGGCTGATTGTGAAGGCTGCTGTTTAGTGAAGCTGCTGTTTCAGTTTTTCAATTTCTTCTAAGGGAAGTTTGGTCAGCTTGGCAACACGCTCTAGACTGTCACCTTCTACAAGCATCTCTCTGGCTATTTCCAGTGCCTTTTGCCGCTCGCCTTCTGTACGGCCTTCCGTTCTGCCTTCCGCCAAACCTTCTTCTCTAGCTCTTTGCTGTCGAATCTCAGCCTCTCTAGCAGCAAACAACTCATCTTGAATGGCTTTTTTCCTTGATTCGTACTCAAACCACTTCTCGTCGTTACGACTCAGGTCTTCCCACTGGTCAAACGCTTTCTTCATCACCGGATCCTTCATCGCAATCGCCTCCAATTCCCTGCGAATGTCTTCCCGATCATCTGCCTCTAACAGCAGTAGCCATCGTTCTTTTTCGTTCTTCTGGAGATTGATGGCTTGTTTTTCCCACAGACTCAGCAACTTGCGCATCTCAACAAAGTGGATTTCCAACACGTCGGTCAGAAGAAACTTCTCCTCGTCTTCGTATAACCGGAACGCTGAGTGGTACCGTTCTGTTTCAGGGAAGAGGTCAAAGTCCAAAATGTTGATGGTTATCGTCTTTTTCATTTCTGAGTAGGACCCGCTTTTCTTCAACTGTGCACCGTAGATGTGTGACCAGTAGTACAATGTCCTTTTCTTCATGTCGTACTTGTCGGCCACCTGAATCTCGATGTTGATGAACTCACCCTTCTCCGTCTTGGCATAGATGTCCAAAACTGACTTTTTGCCTTCTTCATGCTCCCGGAACAACTCAGAGTTCATGATTGTCAGAGAAACAATCTGTTGATCCTGAGGCAGCGTGTAGCTCATCGGGCGTAATCGTTTTTCAGCGAGTTTTCACAGGGTTATTCAGTGAGTTCGGGCAAAAAAAAGCTACCGCAGTTTCGCGATTCAGAATTGCGTTGAGCAGCGCTCTCAGGATTGGCTCGTTTCCTTCGGTACCGAACAGCAGCTTGAAAGCAAAGTCTACTTTTAAGTCCATGTATCTGTTCAAGCCATCACTCTCCCTTGCCCGTTCATTGTATATTTTTATATTTATTATACCACCGGAATGCTTTTCAGACACTCCAGCCAACGCCTCCTTTCAGACATATTCCTATTAATAATATAGTATTGAAATCTTGATAAAACCGGATTGCTGATCTGTCCTTGAACTGAAAAAAGCCAGCTACCAAAAATCGGCGGCTGACTGCATTCTTTATAGTTTGCAGTGAAGGGAAGTTGCCACGTTTTCTTGTCGTTGCTGGGAAGTTGCTGGTGGGCATGTGACGGGAAAGAAAATGTAGTGAGCTAGCAGAAAGTTTTTCAGTGAGTTCCTTAACAAAGTGAAAAAACCTGCCTCTTTCGAGACAGACCCTTTCGACATTCTTCGGGTGGTGACAGGCACCGATCCGCCTTAACTTCTACAGGCTTACAGCAATATCAGATGTGAGTACCAGCATCTAAACACCTTCCTTGCTTTATTCATTCCTTGAACCAGCAAACATGCGAAACGTCCGCCACATCTCGCCTTCATCCTGCCCCCACGCCTGTCTCACGTTGTCCGGGTCGAGGATGCGGAAGTGTTGGGTGAACATGTTCTGCTGCAGCTTCCAGCCGTTTCTTCTATCCAGGGTGTTCCAGAAAACCTGACCGCCTAACGTCTTGGTCGGTACGTTCGGGAAAAGCATGTACAACAACTCCTTTTGGTTTTTGGGAACGCAAAAAGGCCCTACATCCGTTGGTTGGACGTAGGGCTGGCTACTTCTGCAATTTTTTGTACCTCGACATCGTTTTGAGCCTCCTGTAGCGTCAGTGGTGCCAGATGCGTTACCGTCTGTCGGTCCTTTCGGTACTGACGCTACTTGCGGAACATGGAGGGGAAGCTTAGTGCAGTTGCTGTTTCAGTTTTTCTACTTCAGCTATGGTCAGTCCGGTCAACTCCGAGATTTCGGCCACGTTCAAACCTTTTGCAAGCATGTTACGAACAATGACAGCCTTCCCTTCAGTTCTTCCTTCTTCCTTTGCTCCTTCAACCATGTTCAATTCGTCCTTCAATGCTTTCTCCCGCATTTCATACAATCTGCGAGCTTCGGCATCCTGACTCAAAAATTCAAGGACGTTGACTGCCTTGCGAATGGTCGGTTCACTCATCGCCAATTCCTCCAGTTTCGTTTCGCTCTCGGCTTTCAGAAACAGCAGCCATTTCACCAGCAGGTCACTGGTTTCCTGATGCTCTGCTCCCAGCTTCGGCAACTCAAGAAAATGGATTTCCAGATTGTCCGTCAAAACAAATTTCTCTTTGTCTTCCCTCAGACGAAAAACGCTGTGGTAGCTCTTTGAGGGTAGGTACGAGAAATCCACAATGCTGATCGTAACCGTCTTTCTTAGATTCCGGTACGGTTCACCTTCTGCCAGCTGTCCCTCGTACATCTTCGCCCAGTAGCTCAGAGAGCGTTTCTCCATGTCGTACTTGTTGTGTAGTTGAACTTCAATGTTGATCTGTTCGCCTGTCTTCGTTTTCCCCCTGACATCGAGGATGGATGCCTTGTCGCCCACCTGATTCGCGTTGATGTGCGGGTCAACCAGCGTGATTTCCTTTAGCTGTTTTCCTTCCTCCGGTTTTAGCGTCGCGTTGAGAAACGACAACAGCAGGTCTTTGTTTTCCTCGGTACCGAAAATTCGCTTGAACACAAAATCGACGATGGGATTCATCCGCTTGGTCACACCATCACTCTCCCTTGCCCGTTCATTGTCTGTACTACCATTATACCACCGGAACGCTTTTCAGACACTCCTGCACAAAGCCTCCTTTCCGTCATATTCCTATTAATAATATAGTATTCAAACCTTGTTAGAAACGTTTGTTCGGTTTTTTCAGGGTGAAGGGCTACTGAGAGGAATGAACGGGGGTCTGACTTCATTCTTTATAGTTTGTAGTGAGAGGGGAATGGAGAGGTTCCTTGTTGGGAATGGGTGGTAATCAAGATGAGTATGATTAGTCTCGATTTTCAGCGAGTTTCTAAAGAGTTTTGCAGTCAGTTGCCAATCAAAAAAGAAAGAGCCTGCCTCTTCCGAGCCCCCTGTGTCAGAATAGTTGTCGTACCCCTCTAAAGAACGTATAGTGAGGAAAACGAGGACGAGGTGGGAGACAATGAACCAAGTGAGCAAGGAATTAAAGCAGAGCATTTTGCAACGGATGATGCCGCCCAGCAATGAGCCTGTCAGCCAGATCGCCAGAGAGAGCGGACTATCGGAAACAACGCTATACAAATGGAAAAAGGCGGCCAAAGCACAAGGAAAGATCATGCCTGATGGTACGCAGCCTGCCGAGAGATGGAGCACAAGAGATAAATTTGCCATCGTGGTGGAAACCGCTGCGCTAAGTGAAATCGAACTGTCGGAATACTGTCGCGCTAAAGGGCTATTCGTCGAACAAGTAGAGGCTTGGCGTGATGCCTGCATGCAAGCCAATGGCGGGATAGCCGAGCAAGCGAGCAAGCTCCAAAAGGATCTCCGTACAAAGGAGCAAGAGGTAAAAACCCTAAGCCGTGAGCTGCAGCGCAAAGAAGCGGCGCTCGCGGAAACGGCCGCGCTACTGGTGTTACGAAAAAAGGCCCAAGCGATCTGGGGGGACCAAGGGGACGAATGATCAGTGCCTCAGATCGTCAATTAGCCATATCACTGATTCAAGAAGCGGTCGAAGCCGGAGCAAGAGAGCGGCTCGCCTGTAAAGAGCTTGGACTGACTCAGCGCACCCTGCAACGTTGGCGACAGTATGGTGTGCGTGAAGATGGGCGTCCAAATGCGAAACGGCCTGAGCCCGCCCACAAGCTCAGCGAGGATGAAGAGCAACAGATTCTGGACGTCATTCATCAACCGGAATTTTAGAGTTTGCCTCCGAGTCAAATCGTTCCCGCGCTGGCCGATCAGGGGACGTATATCGCTTCCGAATCGAGCTTTTATCGCGTGATGCATAAACACAAACAGCAGCAGCATCGTGGACGGAGCAAGAAGCGAACCGCCAAGCCGCTGACAAGTCACCGTGCAACCGGGGCTAACCAGGTCTGGATGTGGGATATTACGTGGTTGCCTGGGCCGGTTAAAGGCTTGTTCTTCTACCTCTATCTCGTGCTGGATTTGTATAGTCGCAAAATTGTCGGTTGGGAGAATTGGGAGGAAGAGTCGGCCGAGCATGCCAGTCAATTGATTCGCAGAACCGTGCTAAGTGAGCAGTGTGTCGTTCGCCAGCAACCACTTGTGCTGCACTCGGACAACGGTAGTCCAATGAAAGGGGCAACCTTATTAGAAACGCTGTACAGATTAGGTATTACCCCTTCTAGAAGCCGTCCGCGAGTTAACAATGATAACCCCTATGCTGAATCCATCTTCCGGACATGCAAATACCGTCCAGAGTACCCTGAGCAAGGGTTTAAGGATCGCACAGAAGCGCGTGAATGGGTGCTGCGTTTTGTGCGCTGGTACAATCACGAGCATCGCCACAGCGGACTTAACTTTATAACGCCGAACCAGAGACACAACGGTCTGTCTAAGCAAGTATTTGAGAAAAGAAAACAAGTCTACGAAACCGCGAAAGCCTCGAATCCTGGTCGCTGGTCAGGGGCTACACGCGATTGGAGCCTGGATGAAGAAGTTTGGCTCAATCCGGAAAAAGCGACCCTTATTCAAGCTGAGCAAAAAGCTCAAACATAGCTATCTTATTTTCATCAATTCGCGACAACTATCTTGACAAACACCGTTTTCGGCGCAATCCCGTTTTCTACAAGACACTGCTCAAACTGCTGAATCACATCCACAATCAAACACCTACCTTACTTCACTCATTTCTTGAACCAGCAAACATGCGAAACGTACGCCACATCTCGCCTTCATCCTGTCCCCAAGCCTGCCTCACGTTGTCCGGATCGAGGATGCGGAAGTGTTGGGTGAACATGTTTTGCTGCAGCTTCCATCCGTTTCTTCTGTCCAGGGTGTTCCAGAAAACCTGACCGCCTAACGTCTTGGTTGGTACGTTCGGGAAAGGCATGTACAACAACTCCTTTTGGCTTTTTGAGAACGCAAAAAGGCCCTACATCCGTTGGTTGGACGTAGGGCCAATTGTGATTCGTTATGAGCTTCCGTTAGTGAATCTGCTGCTTCAATTTTTCGATTTCTTCTACAGAAAGTCCCGTCAATTCAACGATTAAGGAAACATCCATTCCTTTGGCAAGCATTTTTCTAGCCACCTCAGCTTTGCCTTCTTCCTTTGCACCTTGAATCATGTTTGCCTCATCCTTCAATGCCATTTCCCGCATCTCATACAATTTACGGGCTTCTTTATCCTGATTTAGAAACTCAAGCACATTGACCGCCTTACGAATCGTCGGTTCGCTCATCGCCAATTCCTCCAGTTTCGTTTTGCTTTCTGCCTTCAAAAACAACATCCACTTGACCAGCAAATCGCTGGTTTCCTGATGCACTCCTGCTACCTTTGGCAATTCAAGAAAATGGATTTCCAGATCATCAGTTAGCACGAATCCTTCCTCATCTTCTCGCAACCGAAACACACTGTGGTAGCTGTCTGTCGGGAGGTACTCAAAGTCGATGATGCTGATTGTGACCGTCTTTTTGAGGTCTCGGTATGGTTCACCCTCTGCCAGTTGACCTTCGTACATCTTTGCCCAGTAGTACAGGGAGCGTTTCTCCATGTCGTACTTGTTGTGCAGTTGTACTTCGATGTTGATCTGTTCACCTGTCTTCGTTTTCGCCCTTACATCGAGGATGGATGCCTTGTCGCCAACCTGATCGGCGTTGATGTGCGGGTCAACCAATGTAATCTCCTTGAGTTGACTTCCTTCCTCCGGCTTTAGCGTCGCGTTGAGAAAAGACAGCAACAGGTCTTTGTTTTCCTCAGTACCAAAAATCCGCTTGAACACGAAATCGACGATGGGATTCATTCGTTTGGTCACGCCATCACTCTCCCTTGTTCCGTACGTCATATATTTTTATATTTATTATACCACCGGAATACAAGAAGAACCTTACCCTGGAAACCCTGCTGAAAATTGCCCGCAGCTTGGGGACTTCCTTGGAGCAACTCCTGCATTCCGTTGATCCGCTCGATGTTCAAACCCCTCTTGGGCAAATTGTCGTCATGCTCTCTGAACGTCCTGTGGCCGACCAAACCCTTGTTTTAGCGTTGATGAAAACGGTTTTTTCTTGGGAAGAAGAAAAGCGGAAGTAAGTCACAGTGGACTTTCTTCCGCTTGTTTGTTTGCCGAGGGAAATTGGCAGGCGAGAACGGTCATTTCCCAGCGTACCGCAAAGATCTCTCTGCGCAGCTTTTCTTCCCGTTGTTGAATCCATTCGCACACTTCCTTGAGTGTATCCTGGCATGTTTCTCCCCGTTGTTTGTACAGCATCTCATCCTTTAAGAGATACATCGCTTTCTCGCATGTCCTTGCACCCCGTATCAGCGTATCCTCCTTGCCAACAAGTTCTTCATATTTTTCCTGTACGCCATTCATGGAATCCCTCCCGGTTCATTTACAGCAAGGCTACAGCCTGCTCCTTGTCCTGTCTGCTGGTGTTGATGTAGTAGTGGGCCGTAGTCTGAATGTGGGCGTGCCCAGCAAGCTTAGAGACGGTGGTGAGCGGCACGCCTCTCTTGAGCAAGCGGGAGCAAAAGGTATGACGAAACTTGTGCGGGTACAGCTGGAAGGCAAGATGCTTCTCCAAGCCTTCCAGCAGCGTGTTGACTGCGTCCTTGTGCATCTTCTCAGCTCGTTGACTGAGCAGGAGGTAGGGACTGTCTCTGTGCTTGTTTGCTTGCCGTTCTGACCGGATGTACTCTTTAATGAGTTCCACTAGATCAGGACGAAGCGGGATCTCCCTGTACTTGCCACCCTTGCCCGTTACTCTGAGCGTGTTTGTGAGGTAGTCCAAGTCATGAAGCTGAACCCCGCACAGTTCACTTACCCGTACGCCTGTGTACAGCAGCAGCCAAACAACGAGATGGTTGCGCAGGCTGACTTTGCTCCTGTCCTGGACAAAAAAGAGCAGCTGGTTGACCTCCTGCTCGGTGAACACCTCGACTTCTCCCTCGCTTCCTGCGGCCACCTTGATCCTGTCTTTGCGTAGCGTGACGACTTGCTCAGTGGTCAGCTTACGGTCGATCAGGAACAGGTTGAACGCCTGTAAACTGTTGATTTTCTTGTTGATGGTGGCCACTGCGTACTTGTTGTCTGTGAGCCTGTTTTTGTAACTGGAGACGTAGAATCGCTTCAGATCGGTCGGTTGCTCTACGCCCATCCCTTGCAGGAACACACAAAACCCTTTCACGTCGCCAACGTAGGACTCAATCGTTTTAGGTGCAATCCCGTTCTCAACAAGGTACTGCTCAAAATCCTCAATCGTGTTCATTCCTTTCCCCTCCAAAAATACAAAAATGCCCCACAGCCATTTGATTGGTGCAGGGCAGCGTTACTCTCTACCTACTGACGTGAACTTTTGAAAAGCTTTCCACATCTCTACCTCATCGTTACTCCATGCCTGACGAACATTCTCTGGATCGAGAATCCGGTAGTGCTCGGTGATGATGTTCTTCTGTAACTTCCAGCCGTTTCGCCTATCCAGGGTGTCCCAGAAAAAGCTCCCTCCTAGTGTTTTGGTCGGTAGGTTCGGAAAAAGCATGTACAACCACTCCTCTTTGTTTTTGAACGCAAAAAGGCCCTGCATCCATTGATTGGACACAGGGCCGTTTGTGATTCGTGTTTGCGCTTCCGTTAGTGAAGCTGCTGTTTTAGTTTTTCGATCTCTTCTACAGACAAACCTGTTGCTTTTGCAACCATTTCAACAGTCATGTCCATCGCTAGCAGATTTTTGGCAACTTCCGTTGCCTTTTGACGCTCACCTTCTGTACGGCCTTCCGCCAAACCTTCTTCTCTGGCACGTTGCTGCCGAATCTCAGCTTCTCTAGCGGCAGATAACTCATCGTGAATCGCCTTTTTCCTCGTCTCGTACTCAATCCATGTTTTCTCGTCTCGGCTCAAATCTTCCCACTGGTCAAACGCCTTTTTCATCACCGGATCTTTCATCGCAATCGCCTCCAATTCTCTGCGAATGTCTTCACGATCGTCTGCCTCCAGAATCAGCAGCCATCTCTCTTTTTCGTTCTCTTCGAGGTTGACGGCTTGCTGCTCCCACAGTCTCAGCAGCTTCGGCATCTCCACGAAATGAACTTCCAGCACGTCTGTCAACAAAAACTTCTCCTCGTCCTCGTACAGACGGAACGTGGAGTGGTACCGATCCGTTTCCTGCAGCAGGTCAAAGTCCAGGATATTGATGGTAATGGTCTTTTTCATCTCGCCGTAGGAAAGGCTGCCTTTTTTCAGCTGCGAGGAGTAGATGCGCGACCAGTAGTAGAGCGTCCGCTTCTTCATGTCGTACTTGTCGGCCACCTGAATCTCGATGTTGATGTACTCATCCTTTTCCGTCCGGGCGTAGATGTCCAAAACGGATTGTTTGTCCGTCTCATGCTCCCGCAACAATTCCGAGTTGAGAATGGTCAGGGATGCAATCCGGTCGTCCTTGGGCAGCTTCAGAAGCGCGTTGAGCATCGCTCGCAGGATCGGCTCGTTTTCCTGCGTGCCGAACAGCAGCTTGAACGCGTAATCCACCTTCAAATCCATGCGTCTCGTCACGCCATCACCCTCCCTTGCCCGTTCATTGTCTGTACTACCATTATACCACCGGAACGCTTTTCAGACACTCCGGTCAATGCCTCCTTTCTGTCTCATCTAAGATAATATTAAATGTCTGAAAATGGATTCGATCCGATTTTTGGAGTGGAGAGGGGAGTGAGGTACAGAAAGAAATGGTTAATGGAGGAGAGCTCGCTGGACTCGCTACAGTTTTTATAGTTTACAGTGAAGGGAAGTTGTCACGTTTTCTTGTCGTGGCTGGGAAGTTGCTGGTGGGCATGTGACGGGAAAGAAAATGTAGTGAGCTAGCAGAAAGTTTTTCAGTGAGTTCCTTATCAAAGTGAAAGAGCCTGCCTCTTTCGAGACAGACCCTTTCGACATTCTTCGGGTGGTGACAGGCACCAACTTCCGACTTCTTTCACTCAATTTTAGTTGAGCTTATGAGGTAACGTTTCGATTACTTAGAAACAGTAACCTCAACTGCATCTTTAACCAACAATTTGTTAGCATCTTTCAAAGCAGTTGCATCTGTTTTTACTTTCAGAGTAGAAGCTGCTTTAACAGTAGACCAGTTAGAGTCATTACCAACAATGTTGATTACCAATTTTTTACCATCGATAGAAACTGTACCAGTTGCTGGTTGAGCACCACCGTCTGCAGTATCATCGGTAGGAATTACGTCTGCTTTAGCAAAAGTTGCAGTACCGCCAGTGATTACAAAATCACCAAGGATATCGTCGATATCTGCACCAGTTGCAAAGGAAGCCAACAGATTTTCGTTGAAGTTCAATACCAATGTGTCACCAATCAGTTGTGCAGATTCAAGAACTGCAGCTGTGTTATCTTCAACCAATACAGCAGCAGACTTCGCTGCAGCAGTGTTACCAGCTTCATCTTTCACGCCAGAAACTGAAAGGTTTGCATTTGTACCTGTACCAACTTCACCGATGTTGATGGAGTTAGCTGGCAGATCAATTTGAACCTTAGTTTGTGTGCTGTCAGTGAAGTAAACATCAGTACCAGCTGGCAGATCTGCACCGTCGAGTTTGTAGTTAGCTTTGTTCAGTGCAGTAGCAGAAGTTACTTTTTCGTCAAAGGACACCAAGAACTTGTTAGGTACGTCTGCTGGTCCAGTAGTTTGAACGTTATCAATTGTAGCTACAGGAGCAGTTACATCCGAAGCATCTCCAACAACTACAGTTGTAGTTGCTTCAACGTTAGCGTTTGTATAAGCATCTACTACAGAACCTGCACCCAATTTAATGGTATAAGTTCCGTTTGGAATTACGGTAGTACCGCTGTACAAGTCAACTACGAGCACTTTAGTGTCGGTAGCACGAGTAGCGGAATCAACTGTGTAACGAACACCATTTGCATCAGTTACTACAATCTTAGTTTTGTCTGTAGTAGTTCCAATTGCTTTGTTGAATGTAATTTCAAACGTTTGTTTGTTGGAAGCTACAGCAGATGATACAAATGCTGGTCCAGTGGAGTCAGCAGTCAAAGTAAGAGTTTTGGAGTAAAGGCTTGCATTAGTGTTACCATATGCATCACCAAATGCACCTGCATCAATCATGAAAGTCAGGTCTTGAGTTGTAGAGCCTGCAGCGAAAATGCCGTCTCCAGCAGTAGCACCGTTGAGGTCGAGTTGTACATCGTAAGTCTTACCAGTTGGGTCTACAGTAGTGTTTTTAGTAACAGCAATATCTGTAGTACCAGCAACGTGGGAGATTACAGTAGTACCCTTCAATACTTTAACGTCACCAGATACCAGATCCAAAGCACCTGTTGTTCCAAGTGCTTCATTCAGCACAATGCGTACAGTATCTTGAGCAACTTGAGTTACAGAAGTAATGCTTGGAGCAGTTGTGTCATTAGGAACCACTACAGAACCATTGAAGAGACCCATTTCGTTACCTGCTACGTCTTTAGCAGCAGCCACGTAAACAGTTGCAGTCGAACCTTTTGCGAGAGTTACACTTGCTTCGATTTGAGTTTTAGAACCTGAAACGAAGCTTGCTGTAACAGGTGCACCATTTACACGGAAGATAGGTGTAACACTAGTATCCATTGGCTCAGAGAATGTAACTACTACTTTACCAGCAGAAGTGTATTCAACTGTTTTCACTGTAGGAGCTGTAGTATCATCGAAAGAAACTACCTTAGTGACAGCAGCAAGCGTTTTGGATTTATCAGCATTCTTAACTCCGGAAACTACCAAAGTGTGAGATTTTCCACTTTGATTAGCAGCGAAAGTCAACACAACTGTTTTCTTATCGTCTTGTAATGCAGCAGTTGCAACTGTAGTGTCAATTTTCACCCCGTTAAGAGTGTAGTTAGCAGTTGTATCTCAATAGCCCCTTAGGAAACTTGGACACATGGAGTGTAATTTAGTACACTATATGTGAACAGGGGGAAGGCAACAATGAAACGAAAACAATACTCCAATGAGTTTAAAATGCAAGTGGTAAAAGAAGCTCTGGAAAGTGGA
>NZ_RHHR01000040.1 GCF_003710915.1 Brevibacillus invocatus
GCAATTATGAAATTGATTCATCTAATAACGAAGAATTAGAAGGTTATTCTGTATGCAATATTTATAACCTCGTGGATGCACTAGATTTGGCTAACTCAGATTATACAGAATTTGAATTAGATGAGAATGAAAAAGTCCTCTCTGTAAAAAAGTATGCGCTCAAATATAGTGAGTTGAAAGAAGTGCATCTTCTTAGACTAACTGATGATCCGTTTGGAATTTTTGTTTCGGAAATTGTAAAAAAAACGTTGAATGAGAATAATATTACTGGTTGCGATTTCTTAGAAGTAAGAGTTAGCTAAATCATTTTAGATCATTTCCCCCAAATGAGTAAACAACTACTTGTTTGGGGTTTCTTTTTGTTCATGCAGCCGCCCTCGAACAGGGGGTGGGGTAGCGAATGAATCACCTTACCTCTAGTTTAAGAACATAACCCTTGTTCTGTCCGTACCTATATTCACGAAATGGAAAAGTCTAAAACAATCTGGGGTAACGTACCAGTTTATATATAGCATTTGGGAAGGACATGTATAACGATAGCCGACTTTCCTACTTCTAAAGTGCTATTTATTATCTACGTTTTTTATCTCATCAATAGATTGTGTGAATGACGAACAATACAATAAAACATTGGAAATTAAGACGAGTGCAGGTATTGGGAGCTTAAGAGAAAGTTAGCGCACCAACAGATGTTACAAAAACACACAACAAAAAGTGAATCACAAACAAAACTTGTTCAATTAACACAAAAAACATTTAAAACCTTGACAAAATTGTTCAAAAAAAACATACTAACACTATAAAATGTTCGAAATGAACAAAGGGTGATGACTTTGTTACCACAAGAGCGAAGAAAATGGATTTTGGAACAGCTAAGCAAGGACGAGAAAATCGATATTGATCAACTTGCTGAACAGCTCAACGTATCAGCCATGACCATTCGCCGGGATCTCTCTACCCTGGAAGAAGAAGAGAAGATCATCCGTACATTCGGAGGGGCGATTCTCAACAAGCCCTTGATCATGGAAACACCTTTTCTCACAAAAGAGGGAAAATACAGCAGCCAAAAACGGCAAATCGCCCGAAAGGCTGTGACACTCGTTTCGGATCACTCGACGATACTATTGGATTCTGGAACAACCAACCTGGAGATTGCCAGATTGCTTAAGGATAAAAAACACCTGACTGTGATCACCAATGATATCAAAATCGCTGCCGAGCTGATGGACAGTGAGGTAAAGGTCATCGTGACAGGCGGGGAGCTGCAAAATGGTGTAGGCGCGTTGTTTGGCCCGCTCACGGAGCAGATCCTGAAAAATATCCACGTTGATCTGTTTTTCCTGGGTGCTCATGCAGTCCATCTGGACGCGGGTATTACGGTAACTACCTTTGAAAAGGCTTCCATTAAAAAAATGATGATAGAAGCAGCAGGAACCACCTGGTTAGTAGCGGATTCCAGCAAGTTTGACCAGAAGTCGTTTACGAAGGTCTGCGATCTTGCAAGTCTTGACGGATTGATTACAGATGATGGGTTAACAGCAGAAGACAAGGAAAAGCTAAAAGAACATCTGAAAGTTGTGACAGCAGAGGTGGGAGAGGCCACATGAAAATTGGAGTCATTGCAGATGACCTGACAGGGGCGAACGCGACTGGCGTGAGGCTCGCCCGGCAAGGCTTTGAGGCAGCGACGATGGTGCATTTCAACAATCATCCTACATCGGAATCGTACAACGCGGTATGCGTGGATACGGATAGCCGATATGCGAGAGCAGAAGTGGCGCAGCTGAGAGTCAAGACCGTTTTGGATAATCTCACAAAATGGGGCGCCGATGTCATCTGCAAGCGCATCGACAGTACAGTCCGGGGCAATATTGGTGTAGAAATCGATACCGTATTGTCCGAGCTTGGTGAAAAAGCGATTGCGGTGGTGGTAGCGTCCTACCCGGATTCGGGGCGAATTACCTCTGGGGGCTATCTGCTGGTAAATGGCATCCCCCTGCAGGCGACGGATGTAGCAAAAGATCCTGTCGCTCCGCTCACCGAATCGTATGTGCCGGCCATTGTGCAAAAACAAAGCAGCTATCCAGTTTCGTACATTCCGCTGGAGACGGTTTTGGCTGGCGCGCTGGAAACGGAACAGGCTATGCGCACGCTGATCTCAGAGGGCAAACGGATCTTGGTCATGGATGCCGTGACCGATGAGGAGATCGAATCGATTGCCAAAGCGATGGCCGCGATTAAGGATTACCAGATGATTCCCGTTGATCCTGGGCCGTTGTCCTCTATCTATTCCAAGGTGTATACCCGCCAGCATGCAAGCGACAAAAAGATTCTGGTGACGGTGGGGAGCATCACCTCCAATGCGGCAGGTCAATTGCAATATCTGGTGGAAAAAACGAATGCCCAACCGATCTACGTGGACGCTAAAAAGCTGGCGAGCATGAACGAATCGTGGGACGAAGAGACCAATCGTGTGATTCAGGTCGTTTTGGAGGAAATGAAGAAGCAGTCTATCCTGATCATCACGACGAATTCTCCCTTCGCCGAACCGCTGAACCTGAAGGAGATCGCCAAAGAGCAGCAGACGACACAGGAAAGTCTGGCGAAGCGCATTGCCGACGGGCTGGGGAAAATTACGCGCCTGGTGATTCAGAAGAGCGAGTACGAAATCGGCGGCTGCTTCACCAGTGGCGGAGATGTGACGGCATCCCTCTGCGCGATTGGCGGTGCAGAAGGAATCAAGCTGGAAGTAGAGGTACTCCCGCTGGTGGCATATGGTCACCTGATCGGAGGGTATCTGGATGGCATTCCTCTTGTCACCAAAGGCGGTATGGCAGGCGATAAGAAAGCCATCTACACAAGCATTCAATTTCTTTTGGCAAAATGTTAAGGAGGAACAAAAATGATGACAACACAGAGAGCGATTATTGCGATTCCGATGGGGGACCCGGCAGGGATTGGACCAGAGATTACGATGAAATCGCTGACGAAAAAAGAAATCTACGATGTATGCAAGCCGCTGGTCATTGGCGATGCCAAGGTTCTCGCCAAAGCCATTGAGATCGTACAAGCGGATTTGAAAATCAACAAAGTGAGCTCTCCTGCTGAAGGAAAATACGAGCTGGGAACAGTCGATGTCATCGACCTGGACAATATCGATATCGAGAAGCTGGAATACGGTCAAGTATCGGCACAAGGCGGCCAAGGCGCATTTGAATACATCAAAAAATCAGTAGATCTGGCCATGAATGGCGAAGTGAAAGCACTGGCGACAACACCGATCAACAAGGAGTCTCTGCAAGCGGCGAAGGTGCCTTTCATCGGTCATACCGAAATGCTCGAATCGCTCACGAACACCAAAGATCCGTTGACCATGTTTGAAGTGAACGGCATGCGCATCTTCTTCCTGACGCGCCATCTATCCTTGAAGGATGCGATTGCGCAGATGACCAAAGAACGCGTGCAGGACTACCTGGTTCGCTGCGATCAAGCTCTGAAGCGGCTGGGTGTCGAATCGAGGAAAATCGCGGTGGCCGGCCTGAATCCACATAGCGGTGAGGGCGGATTGTTCGGCAGGGAAGAAGTGGATGAAATCAAGCCGGGTGTTGAGGCAGGCAGACAGGCAGGTATTGATGCTGTAGGACCAGTACCAGCGGATTCTGTCTTCTTCCAGGCGCTGCATGGAAGATATGATGCCGTCTTGTCTCTCTACCATGACCAGGGACATATCGCGGCGAAAATGACAGATTTCCACAGAACCATCTCGATTACCAACGGATTGCCTTTCCTGCGCACCTCTGTTGACCACGGTACCGCTTTTGACATCGCTGGGAAAAACATCGCGGAGAGCATCAGTATGGAAGAGTGCATCAAGCTCGCAGCACAATACGCACCTAAGTTTACAAGCAATACGCTATAATTCAGGGACCGCGGGCTTGTTTGGCTAGAATGAGAGACTTGTGATGAAGGGCGAATAGCGCCCTTCATTACAAATCCATTCAAATGTAAACACTTTCACACAAAGGAGGATCAGAGGTATGGACGTTTCAGGAACGCAAATGGTGGTTGGCTTGGTTTTAGCGGTCGTTATCTTGATTTTTCTCGTATTAAGAACAAAGATTCATGCTTTTCTAGCGCTGATCATCGCAGCATCCATTGCAGGAATTGTAGGAGGAATGGCTCCGGTAAAAGTAGCGGACACCATTTCAGCAGGTTTTGGGAGTACCCTTGCATCCATCGGGATCATCATCGGTTTGGGTGTCATGATCGGGCGGATTCTTGAGGTGTCCGGGGCTGCTGAGACCCTTGCTTATTCCTTGATTCGATTTGTAGGCAAGAAAAAAGAAGAATGGGCGATGGCGATTGCTGGTTATATCGTTTCCATTCCGATCTTCGTGGACTCTGCCTTTGTTATTTTAAACCCATTGGTAAAAGCGCTTTCAAAGAAAACAGGGAAATCGGTCATCTCCTTAGGTGTAGCGTTGGCTGTCGGTCTTGTGATAACGCACTCGTTGGTGCCGCCTACGCCAGGTCCTTTGGGTGTTGCAGGGATTTTTGGAGTCGACATCGGACTGATGATCGCTTTGGGTCTGTTGTTCGGTATTCCGATCATGATCGTGGGCGTTTTGTATGCGAAATGGCTGGGCAACAGGATTTATCAAATTCCGGATGATTCAGATGCAGGTTTCTCCAGACCAGATACCAAAATCGCGTACCAGGAGTTTTTGGATTTGGCTGATAAAAAATCGGCTGAGCTGCCTTCTTTGTCAAAATCCTTGCTGCCGATTCTCATCCCGATCATTCTTATTTTCCTGAACACCACGCTTTCCGCGATGGAGCTGACTACCGGTTTCTATGAAATTTTGATCTTCTTGGGTAAACCGATTATCGCCGTCAGCATTGGCTTGATCGCAGCTATCTACGCGTTGGCTGGACATCTGAGCCGTTCCGCGACACTCGACCGGATGGAAGAGGGAATCCAAACAGCCGGGATCATTATTCTCGTTACCGGTGCAGGTGGCGCTCTTGGTGCCGTATTGCGTGAGAGCGGTGCAGGGGATTTCATCGCAGGTAAAATTGCGGAATTGCCTCTGCCAGCGATTCTCATCCCATTCTTTGTCGCTACGCTCGTCCGTCTGGTTCAAGGTAGCGGAACCGTAGCGATGGTGACAGCAGCTTCTATTTCCGCGCCGATTCTGGCTAACATGGAAGTGAATATGGCACTGGCAGCTCAAGCGGCTGCGATGGGTTCGATGATCTTCTCCTATTTCAACGACAGCTTGTTCTGGGTCGTAAACCGTATGCTGGGTATTAAAAATGTAAAAGAGCAAATCATGGTTTGGTCTGTTCCGACTACGATTTCCTGGTTTGTCGGTCTGGTTTGTCTCTTGATCGCGAATATGTTTATGTAAGACAGGCACTACGCACCCCCTAGCAGGACATGGGTATCACCTTTCGAGGTTGATCCGCTGTTCCAGCAGGGGGTGTTTTTTGCGTTTTGATCGGATGCGGAAGAGGCACATCTTTGCTTGAATAGCACAAAAATTTCGTTAATAGTTTGACAGAGTACTTAACGAACGCATACAATATGATTAATTAATTTCATGGTTAAGAAATATTTGAAAAAAATATTTCAAAGCAAATCAAGGGGGTAGACGATGAAAAAGACTGGCTTTCGATTTGGGGCATTTCTTCTATTATCTATGACTTTGGCTTTGACTGCTTGCAGCGGGGGGCAAGACTCTTCGGCTGTGCCGGGTGGAGGAGCGGCCAAGCA
Source organism: Brevibacillus invocatus (assembly GCF_003710915.1). Lineage (GTDB taxonomy): Bacteria > Bacillota > Bacilli > Brevibacillales > Brevibacillaceae > Brevibacillus > Brevibacillus invocatus. The sequence goes on from NZ_RHHR01000040.1 coordinate 5,777, forward strand.
GGATGACTTCCGAACGGATATTCAGATTGGGACTGGGAGTACAGGCGGTACCTATTTTCCTTTAGGTCAGGAAATCTCCAATCTGCTGAATGCGAATGTGAAGGTGGATGGGTTTAATTCCAGTGCTGTTGCTTCTGGAGCTTCGGTAGACAATCTGGCGAAAATCGGGCGCGGCGAGATGCAAATGGGAATGACCGTGCATTTAACTGCGCTGGGAGCAGTAAATGGCAAAGATGATTTTGAGGGAACAAAGGTAGAAAACTTCGGTTTTATGGGCCACATCTACCCGGAGGTTATGCAGGTCGTTTCCTTGAAATCCAAGGGAATTCAATCGATTGCTGATCTGAAAGGCAAAAAAGTGGCAATCGGGCCAGCGGGGAGCGGAACACAATTCGCAGCAAAGCTGGTGTTGGAGGCTTACGGGATCAAAGACGGAGATTACGAGGCATTCCAGGAAGGCTTCGGCGATGCAAAAGGCAAACTGCAGGATGGGGTCATTGATGCTTCTTTCGGATTGCTGGGATTGCCCGCCTCCAGCATCGACGAGCTGCAAGCCCAGACGAAAAATGTGCAGTACTTGCCGATCGAAGGGGATGCACTGAAGTACGTGGAGGACCATAGCGATTACGGCGCATTTGAAATTCCGGCAGATACATACACCTGGTTGGATAAGCCGGTAAGCACGGTGTCCGCATATGCCATTATGGTAGGTTCCACCAACCAGATCAGCGAAGAGCTGGGATATGAGATTACCAAGGCCATGTTTGAGAATGCCGGGCAAATCACGCATCAGCAAGGAAGCAATCTGACAAAAGAAAATGCGCTGAAAGGCTCTGAGGGACTTCCTTTTCATCCAGGTGCTGAAAAATACTTTAAAGAAGCAGGAATCTTGAAGTAGCTTGCAAGAATGGACCGGATCGCTCGCTATCCGGTTCTCTTTGTTTGAACAAGTAAAAAAGGGGTGATTTGGTGGAAAAACGACACGAAGAATTGCAACAAGAATTGCTTGCGAAATACGATGCGGAAAGCGCCTATCGCACACAGCTGGGAAAATTCGCGGCGGTGGTTACGCTGCTTGGCATATCCTTGACTTTGTTTCACCTGTATACGGCCTTTAGGGGGCCATACGTTTCCATTATTCAAGGAGCCATTCATGTAGGAACGGCGCTTTCCCTGATTTTCATCTTGTACCCAGCGAAAAGATCGCTGCTGAAAAAGGGCGGCGTTCCCGTATACGATTTTGTACTCGCACTGGCTGCCATTTTTGCAAATTTTTATATTGTCTTTCATTATGAACGAATTACAACCAAAGCGATTATTCTAGGGTTTACATCGCTGGACATCGCAGTGGCGACGATCGGGATTCTCTTGCTCCTGGAAGCGACGCGTCGTTCTGTCGGCATGCCGATCGTCATCATTGCTGCGCTGGCCATGTCCTATGGATTATGGGGGAAAGGCATTCCGTATTTCGGGCATGCAGGCTTTAGCTGGAAGGTTCTGTCGACAGAGCTTTTCTTCAGCTCCAACGCAATCTTTGGCATCCCCATTCAAATTTCTTCTACCTATATCTTTCTGTTCTTATTTTTCGGCGTCATGTTAGCCAAGACTGGAATCAGCCAATTTTTCAACGACCTCTCTTTTGCGGCGACTGGAAGACTGACAGGAGGGACAGCGAAAGCAGCGGTCACGGCAAGTGCCTTGCAAGGCATGGTGACGGGGAGCTCGGTGGCCAATACGGTCGGCTCCGGTTCTTTTACCATCCCGATGATGAAGCGAGCTGGATTTAAGCCCGAATTTGCGGCGGCGACGGAGGCTTCTGCTTCAACAGGCGGGCAAATCATGCCGCCGATCATGGGCGCAGCTGCCTTTATCATGGCTGAGTATACGGGGATTCCGTACAACGAGATCATGATCATCGCCATCATTCCCGCTCTTCTCTACTTCATCGGCATTTACTTTGGAACCCATTTTGAAGCCAAAAAACATGGCATTTTGGGACTTCCCAAGGAAAAGCTTCCTCGTTTTGAAGGATTGTTCAAGAGAATGGATCTCCTGCTCCCGCTTCTGACCATCATTGGACTACTGCTCGTAGGCTACACGCCAACCTATGCGGCGCTTTGGGGAATTGCAGCTGCACTTTTGGTAAGCTCATTTCGCAAAGATACGCGATTATCCTTTCGCGAGCTGCTCGCTTCGCTAGAGCAAGGAGCGAGAACGGCATTGTCGGTGATTGCCGCTTGTGCAACGGCTGGAATTATTGTCGGGATTGTCGTGCTTACAGGTCTTGGCGGAAAGATTGCCGGAGGGATTCTGGAACTCGCCGGAGGCAGCTTCTTTTTGATCCTATTTTTCACGATGATTGCCTGTATCGTGCTGGGGATGGGACTCCCAACCACAGCGAATTACGTGGTGACTGCTACCATGGCGGCTCCAGCTCTAATGGAATTTGGCGTCCCGATGATCGCGGCCCATATGTTTGTGTTTTACTTCGGTATCGTAGCCGATATTACGCCGCCGGTATGCTTGGCTGCCTATGCCGGGGCGGGGATCGCCCAAGCCAACCCAATGAAGACAGGGTTTATTGCTGTAAAGCTGGCGATTGCCGCATTTATCATTCCGTATGTTTTCGTCTTTAATCCAATCCTACTATTAGAAGGTGAATCACTCTGGTTCCTGATCGTTCCTTTGATTACCGCTTTGATCGGCATGGCAAGCATCAGTGCGGGCATTATGGGCTACTTGATCCGAACCGCTAGTGTGTTTGAACGGAGCCTGCTGGTGCTCGCCGGATTGATGCTGGTGTATCCAGAGGGAATACTGGTCTCATTGATCGGGCTTGTGATCATGCTGGCTGTTGGCTTTTTCCAGTATCGCAAGGACAGAAAGCTGGAAGTCAGTGTAGGTTGATAAACGCATAGAAAGAATAGGAAATCCCCCTCCCTGAAAAGGAACAAAGAGGGGGATTTTCGCTTTTCTTTTTTTTATGCGATTGGTGCGTGCATCATCGCTCGCTCCAGTGTCACGAGATTTTTCTGTGTAATCTCTTCCCGACGAGGAATCGCTGGAAATGGTTCATCGAAAAGGTGGACGGGGAGTGGCAATTCGCTCTGAGGCTGCCATTTCTCTCGCCAGGCATCTGGAATCTTTGTCTCATCCGGCAGCTGCTGATCGCTCATTTCGCTCCACAGCAACGTCCAGGCTCGCGGAACGACGCGCCAGATGTCATAGCCACCGCCGCCGACGGCAATCCACCGCCCATTGCAGTAGGTATGGGCCAGCTGATGAGCCAGCCTAGGGATCTGCTGATAGATTTTCATGGAACAGGAAAGATGTGTCAACGGATCGTAGGCATGGGCGTCACAGCCGTTTTGCGTCAGGATCACATCCGGTTTAAAACCGCGCACCAGTTTGGGAATCAGCTCCGAATAGAGATCAATGAAAGACTGATCCTCCGTAAACGCTTCCAGCGGGATGTTGACGGAGAACCCGTATCCATTGCCATCGCCGCGTTCGGTTGTATTGCCAGTGCCCGGAAACAGGTATTTGCCTGTCTCGTGCAGGGAGACGGTCAGGACGTTGGGATCGTCGTAAAATGCCCATTGCACCCCATCTCCGTGGTGCGCATCGGTGTCGATATACAAGATTCGCGCATCCCAGTGCTTGCGCATATAGGCGATCGCGACGGAACAATCGTTGTAGATGCAGAAGCCGGAAGCCCGTCCGCGAAAAGCATGATGCAAGCCACCAGCTGGATTGAAGGCGTGATCGGCTTGTCCGTTCATGACGACATCTACAGCTTGCAAGGTTCCACCCACGATGAGCGAGGATGCTTCATGCATGTTGAGAAAGCAAGGCACATCTTCTGTTCCCAATCCATAGCTGGCAGCCAGCGGAAGAACCTCGCTCTGATGTCCCTGATCGCGTACGAACTGGATGTAGCGAGGATCGTGCACCAGCTCCAGTTCCGCTTCTGTCGCTTGACGGGGAGAGAGGATGTCCTCGTCACGGAGAAGCTGGTATGCCTGCATCAGTTCGTGGGTGAGCAACAGGCGGCGCTGATTGAAGGGATGGTCATCGTGAAAATAGTAATCCGTGTAGTTCGGCGAATAGATGAGACGAGCTTGGCGACTCACAAGTCAATCCCTCCATCCGTAGGCCCGACCACCGTAAAACCGCGATCAGCCAGCAATTGAAGAATACTCCTCGGATCGAAGGTTTGTACGCGGAAAACGAGATTTTTTGTAGCGGGCTTTTTCCCAGGATAGACGACCACGCTGTTGACATTCACCTGCGCTTCCCGAAAGATCTGGCTCACTTCTGCAAGCATTCCGACACGATCCTCCACTTCCACCTCAATGTGAGAGCTGGGCTTGTTGACGCCGAACAGCTCGATGAGACTGTTGAACAGATCGGATTCGGTGATCATGCCGACCAGGCGAGTTCCTTCTACGACCGGCAGGGAACCGATTTTGTTTTCGTAGATCTGTACGGCAGCATCCTCGATGAAATCAAGCGGGTGGGCCGTGATGACGTGTCTGCGCATGATGTCCGAGACGGGCTTGTGCAGGATCGTATCATCGTCATCGTGCGCGATTAGTCGAGAGGGAAGGGCATCTCGCAAATCTCGATCAGAGACGATCCCGATGAGCTGCTCTTTATCCAACACAGGGAGATGACGGATTCGGTTGATTCTGAGCAAAAGAAGGGCTTCACCAATGGGAGTGGCCGGATTCACCGTAACCAGATTTTTTCGCATCATATCTTCAATGCGCATGAAAGATTCCTCCATTGATTTCAGATAGGGAGAGGACTACTTTTAATATAAAAAGCGATTCTGAAAACGCATGGCATCAAAGGCTTCAACACTTTCTGGAGGTACGCGCCCTCCGATCTTCGCCATCAAACAGTTGGCCGGATGGCTGCAAATCTCCGGGTCGTCTGTAGCCAGCCAGATCATCCCGACACTTCCCATCACTTTTTCCATCACTTTTCGGTACTGCCAGACATCCAGTCCGGTTCCTTTCAAATCCCAGTGCCAGTAATACTCTGTCGTGATAATGATGTAGTCTTCCATCGCATCGTCGAGGAACGAGACCTCCAGCAGCTTTTTCGCCACTCCACCTGCTCGCACCAGGGGACTGATCTCGATAGCTCCCAGCTCCAGAAGGTCGGGCAATTTGGCTTGCGACCATCGCTCCAAAGGATCGGGATGGAGAAAGGTTACGTAGCCAAGAACGAGATCTTCTTCACGCGCTACGATGATCCGACCTTCGGGTAGATCGGCAATTTCCACTAAAGCTTTATGTTGCATTTCCGGTATTCGAAATGCTTTTAATCCGTCATCAAAACGATAGGCAGCCAATTCTGCACCAGAGATGGGACCCTCGATGATCAATTCTCTGCCGTTTACCTCCAAGGGTAGAGAATAATACCGCTTGATGTGATCCATCCGTTCACCTCCCAAAATGTAGAAAAAGAGAGATGGTGTTATCGCCATCTCTGCTCATTCTCGTGCGCTATCTATTCATGGTAGTCGTCCAGTTACGTTGTTTGAATGCGGTGACTCCCCGTAACTGTTCACTGCGGTGATGTAGTAATTCGGATTATCTACTCCAGCAGCATGGGTAAAGGTCGTGGTGGATACGGTCCCCAGGAGCAGATAACCACTGCTTGGATCAGGACTGAAGTAGACGTTATAGGCAATGACCTGTTCTGATGCTTTGTTTGCTCTCCACTGCAATTTCCAGCCGTTACCTGTGTCTGCGATCGTCACGGACTGTGGTGCAGATGGCGGCAATGTAGATGGTGAATCTATCGGATTCCCCGTATTGGGCTGCCCCAGAATTGGATCTGGCAGCTCGCCTGGATCTGTACCCGGTACCGTTCCTCCGTCAATCGGATTGTCGGTCGGTGATTGCGGCAGCTCCCAAGTTGTCGAAGAAGAGCCGACTGAAGCGATGATCGATGGTTGTGATTCCACTCCAGTAAGATCTACTGCGGTCACATAGTAAGCGGAATCGCCTTGCGAATTGGCGTCCGTGAGAGTGAGAACCGCAGGATCCTTGACGGTGCCAATGTGCGTGAAGCCGTGCAAGGCGTTTGCGCGATAAATGCGATAGCCGACCAGATCGGGTTCTTTTGCTGATTGCCAGGTCAACACGGCTTGCGTACCTGTCCGGTTGGCAACAAATCCGGTTGGCGAGGAAGGAGCACCGGCTACTTCTGTGCGCGGATCTTCGGCGTCTGGCAGCCTTTGCTCCCAATCCGGCGGTCTGACAGCTACCTTCGAATTGCTGGCCTGAATTATCTCTTTTGTCGGGAGCGGATCAGGGGAGCGGTAGAAGATGCCTTCCGTCACAAAGTCGTCAGGCGTACCTTCCTTGGCGAGATAACGCTCTCCTTCGTAGGTGATCACTCTAGCCTTCTGATGGGAATCGTCCACCTCTGACGGAACAAATTTGCGGTTAAAGATGTCGGAGATGACGTGGCCGGCTTCCTTGGAAAGCTCGCTTGGCAATTTTCCGGATTTGGAATCGACAGAAGCGCTGACGATACCCTCCGGTTTTTTGAATGTAGCATCAGGGGGTGAGAGGTTGGGATGTGCTTCAATTACTTCTTTCATCACCTTGCCCCAGACGATCATCGGTACGTACTTGTCGGCATCCGGCATCGGGTACGGTTCATCAAAGCCTACCCATACGCCCATCGATACCTCAGGTGTATAGCCGACAAACCACAAGTCGTTACTGCTATTCGTCGTACCTGTTTTCCCTGCGACGTCCACTTTGCGCGGTACGAATTTGCGGATATGGGTTCCGGTACCGGAGTTCACTACTGTGCGCATCATGTCGGTAATCAGGTATGCGGTTTGTTCGCTATATACCTGTACAGGCTGTGTCTGATGGTGGTAAATGACCTGTCCCCGGCTGTCCTCAATCCGTTCGATCAGATAGGCATCTACGAACGAACCGTTGTTGGCAAAGGTCGCATAGGCATTTGTCATTTCCTCTACAGTCGTACCGTAAGTCAAGCCTCCGATTACCCCGGTCTGCGCGTAATTGTCTGCATCAACCAGTGTGGTAATACCCGTTTTCTTCACGTATTCCAGTGCAGTTGGGATGCCCACCTTCAGATACGCTTTGATCGCCGGAATGTTCCAGGACTGACGAAGAGCTTCACGCGTACTCATGATCCCTTGCCATTTGTTGTTCCAGTTTTTCGGTAAGTGAGATCCTTTTTGTCCGTCACTGAGCAGCACAGGTGAATCGTCCAAAGGAGAGGCTGGCTGCAGCAGTCCCAGCTCAAAAGCGGGAGCGTAAGCGGCCAGTGGCTTCATCGCAGAACCAGGCTGTCTGGGTGCGGTAGCATGGTTGGTCTGCTCGACTGTAAAGTCTCGACCGCCGATCATGCCTAGGATCGCACCAGTCCGGTTGTGGATCATCATTGCGCCTACTTCTTCAAGCGCGTCTTCGATCTTCTCTGTCTTTCCATTGGAACGTTTGATTGTATAGGTCCGGTTTTTACCGAAATTGCTTGCGTCAGATGCCACAGACTGCATGATGTTATGTACGTTTTTATCAAACGTGGTGTAAACCTTGTAGCCTCTGCGCAGGATATCGCGGCGTTTTTCCTCGACCAGCAGGCGATACTCGTTGCGACCGATTGTTGATTTGTCTCGGCCCTTTTCCTTGAGCTCCGCGTCAACCAGCTGACGTGCTGCCCGTTCTTCAATCTCCATCATGAGGAAAGGAACTTCCCGATACGCTTGCTGTGTCGGTTTAGCCAATTGCGCTTTTAGATCGACAGCCAGAGCCGTATCGTATTGAGATTGCGTGATGTAGCCATTTTCCATCATGCGGTCGAGAACCATTTTTTGCCGCTCTTTACCGCGTTCGTAGCTTTCATTTCCAAACGGGGAGTAGGCACCCGGATTTTGAATCATCCCGGCCATATAAGAAGCTTCACTCAGGGTGAGTTCTTTTACTTCTTTGCCAAAGACACCCTTGGCGGCTGCCTGGACGCCGTAAATATTGGAGCCGTTGGCGTTCTTGCCCAGGTAGATTTCGTTCATGTAGGCTTCCAAAATCTCATCCTTGGAAAACATTTGCTCGATCCGCAGGGCATTGAAGATTTCACGCGCTTTTCTGGCGTGGCTCACTTCATGGGTCAGGATCGTGTTTTTGACGAGCTGTTGGGTAATGGTACTGCCGCCTGTCACGACTGGCTGATTGGTCAACTCCTGGTAAGTAGCTCGCAAGGTAGACTGTACGGCGATCCCTTTGTGCTGGTAATAGCCTTTGTCTTCTGTTGCGATGATAGCATTGATCAAATAGGGAGAAACGTCAGCCTTTTTCACCAAACGCCGGTCGCCTTCTTCAGCACGCAGCTGACCGATGAGCGAGCCGTCGTTGTAATAAGCGAATCCTGTCAAATAGTTGGTGAAAATTTTCTCTTCCAATTCCGCTTTGTTGCGAACGGGCTCGTCTTTAACGAGTGCTGCAACATAACCTGTCACGATTCCTCCGGCCATCGCCGCACCCATCAAGCCGAGCAAAAAGATCAGCTGGACCATGATCCAGACCAATCGTCTGCGACCACGGCGACGTTTTTTCTTTTTCGGTTCAGAGGAAGATGTTTGGTTATTCGACATAGATCTACGACCCCCTAGCATACAGCCTGATTATACCATAGGAGGAACGTGTAGGATAGAAATTGCGAAGCTGGCAGGGGAGAGAAGCTCAAGAAGTACAAAATCTTTACAGTCAGTGAATCAAGCTTCTGCACCGCTGCAGCTGCATTTTCTTGCTGCTCACAAAGGGATTCCTGTTATCGATCAGCCTTATGTAGTCATGGTTGATGAGGGGAGCGGCGATATCGTTGGCTTCCAGGGTGGATTTGCCCAGAAGCAGGTTGCGTTGCCTGATCCCCAAAATGCAGTGGCCGCTGAAATTGCTGTGGAAAAGATTTTAAAGGAGTCGCCGCTTCATCTGGTTTATGTCTGGTCCAAGCAGCTCGACAAGCCTGTTCTCGTCTACAAACCTTTGAAGGGATTCGCGGGCAATGTTTATTTCGATGCCATCAAGGGAGAATTCGTATCGATTGGTCCCTGAGCTATCACCCACGACCACCTGTGCCATTGTTCGCATGGGTGGTTGTTTTGTTTTTGCTAGGATTGGTGGAAATATCGCTGCACGGCCTGTTGCAGATATTGGTATTGTTCTCCATTCGTATCCGTAAAGGCTTCCTCGCGACTGGACGGAATGTCGTCATAGCTGATTGCTTCGGCAAACTGGGAATCTGTAAAATCCATTCGCTTGCCGGAAATCTCGTTGTAGTAGTGCCAGCCTTCTGAAAGCCGCGTTTTGCGGATCTCGCCTCCGAACAGGTCATGGATGACCAGAGCTGTCACACCGCATTGCCCTTTTGCCGGATTGGCGGATGTCCATTTCGTGCTGGAATGGATGGACCAGGACTTCCTTAATACTTCCCGTATCTCTTCCTCATGAAAGCTTGGCATATGCATCACCCTCCTTTTCCCAAATAAAAAAGAGTAGACCGATAAACGGCGCTACTCTTTTTACGATCAATCGATTAACGGCTGTAGAACTCAACGATCAGAACTTCGTTGATTTCAGCAGGCATTTCTTCGCGATCTGGCAGACGAGTGTAAGTTCCTTCCAACGCTGCATCATTGAATGTAACGTAGTTAGGCAGGAAGTTACGGCTTTCCAGGGAATCCTTGATCAGTTGCAGACCACGGGATTTTTCGCGAACGGAGATCACATCACCCGGTTGTACACGGTAGGATGGGATGTTTACTTTTTTGCCGTTTACCAGGAAGTGACCATGGTTTACCAGCTGACGAGCAGCAGGGCGAGATGGAGCAAAGCCCATGCGGTATACCAGGTTGTCCAGACGGGATTCCAGCAATTTCATGAAGTTTTCGCCCACTACGCCAGCCATTTTGTTAGCATGGTCGAAAGTGCGACGGAATTGTTTTTCGTTCAGGCCAAACATATGGCGCAGTTTTTGTTTTTCTTGCAACTGGATACCATACTCGCTGATTTTACGACGGGTGTTGTGACCGTGTTGACCAGGAGGGAAGTTGCGTTTGATATCCTTGCCAGTACCATCGAGGGAGATTCCCAGACGACGAGCAAGTTTGTGGCGTGGGCCTGTGTAACGTGACATGTTTTCAGTCTCCTTTAATGTGGATTCGCAGGTGTTTACTTCCGACAGGTTAGTTCCATCTTTATCTACACGAACTTCAGACGGTAGCGTTTCCGCATCGTGCTCCTCACAGATAGTTCAGCCGCTGCCTGTAAGGGAGGGAACTAAGAGGGTCGAGCCTTTCGTTTTTACCTGCAATCAATGCTACCCTGTACACATACACTCAATAATACTAGGCGAGATAAGGCAAAGTCAAGAGGTGAATAGCAAACGCCATCCAGCAGCATGAGCGGGATGGCGTTCCTCGAATTCCTTGATAGACAAGCTTGAAACGGCGTTTTTACCTATCTATACAGAATGGGTTTGGTGTCCTGTTCACTGCGCTTTTCCAGGAAGCGACTAAAGGAGATCGCAGCATCTGCTCGACTGACGCTTGCAGCAGGCTGGAACTTCTGCTTGTCGGTCGGAATGATGCCCAGCGTGGTTGCAATCACGATTGAACCGCGCTTTTTGGAATTCGCAATATCACTTAGATCGCTTTGGAACATTTCGGAGTATTGGGCAAGGTTGTGATAACCCAGGGCGCGAACGATCATATCAGCCAGCTCTTCTCTGGTAATCGCTTCGTCCGGATTGAGTTTAGACGATTGCTTGTCGAGAAGCCCCCTGTCTACTGCGCTTTCGACGGCGGCAAAGTAGCGGGATTGATTGGAAACATCGCTGAATGACGCTTTTCTTTCCGCAGAATAGACCGGGAAGAATCTTCCTTGATTGATGCTGATCATCAGCATTTCGATCATTTCTCCGCGAGTGATCGTCTTCTCGGGCACGATCTTGCCGTCGATGAGGGAAAGCGCGTCGTATTCATACATCAAGAGCAGCTCCTTGGCAGCAGGATGACCTTCTAGATCGCTTGGAGCAGCGCGATGCAGGGCAACGGTTTTTCCTGTCGATTGCGAACGCCAGTCTCCCGAGACCGCATCGAAGAAGTAGGGCTCATCGAAGAGCGTGGCACTGGCGCGATAGACAAGCTTGGCTTCCCGTTTTGGAATGTAGGATGGCTGTGTCTGAATTTTTTTCTGATCTTCCGGGCTGAGCTGCTCCATGACATAGACAGCTTCGATTTCAGCCTCATCCCACCAAGCATCAGCAGCCTTGTCAGCAGAGAGGTGCTTCGGCGGCTGAGAAGGGTACTTCTCCTTGCCAATCTCGGCGTGGTAGGAAACAATCTCGCCCGTTTGCGCATCGAAGGTGACGGATGCAGAGCCAGATGCGGCAAGAACATCTCCTACGTAACGCTGGAATACCAGTGTCTGTTCACTCGAATCGCCAGGACGAACATTCGCTGCGGAGTGCTCATTCCAGTAGAATTCGTGTGCAGTAGTAGGCGTCCATTTGCGGATGCTGTCCATCGCCTGTTCTTTTAGGGCATCAGTGTCCAGCTTGCGTGTCGTTCCATCTTTCGCCAGTGGTTTGTTCGGTCTCTTTGAATAGGAGTAGATATCTCCGGTTGCAGCATCGATGGACACATGTGCGTAATCATAATCCTGGCTTCCTTTTTTCTCATAGGAGAGATCCCAGACAGGACGATTTCCACGGTATTCACTTTCGCTGTATTGGGCAGAGCGCAGTTCGTAGCCGGAAAGGTTGAAGGTTTGCGAAGCCATCCTGATCGCTTCTTCCTGAGACAGGGCCTTGCCCTTGTGACGAGCGGATAGAGACTTGGCGCTGACTGGCTCAGGGTCACTAGCTTCGCTGCGCGGCGCCAGCAATTGGTTCAGAGCCGTTCCATCTTTTGCGTCAATCACAAATTGAAACGGATTGGTATACGCGAGCACAGGCTTTTCGCGCATTTCTCCTTGTGCTTCCCACGGAATGACGTAGGCGAGAGAAGGCTTCGTCTCTTCCTTCAGCAATTCCTTGGCCTCATCCTCAGAAATCGGTGAAGACGGTTTGTGGAATTGAATGTCATCGTTCCACATCAACGAGTAGCCAACTACCTTACCTGCGCTATTTACCGATACCTCAGCACTGTTTTCAATAAACCAGATCCCATCCACGACTCGGGCAAAACTGAAGGAATAGGTAGAATTGGCGTACAACGGTGTTTTGGGAGTTGGCGCCGAGCGCAGATAGAGCTTTGTTTGTGCTGCTTTTCCAGCGTTGTAGGTTGCAAGGAAGCTCTCGGCTTGTTTTCGTGCTTCATCATAAGAAATCCGTTTAGCGTAAGGGAGGTTGGCGTTTTCCTGATCGTGGTAGGAATAGGAGGTTAGTTCTCCGGTGTTCGCGTGGATACTGACGCTGTAATACGTTTGGACTTCATTTTTATCTGGTACTTTTTTCTCCCAACTAAAGGACCATTCAGGGAAGTTTCTCCAGCTGTCCGGTGATCGAAAAGATACAGATTTCAACTCCAATCCTTGGCTTGGAACAATGCGATTGGCGATGGCGAGTGCAGCATCTTTAGACAGCTTGGCGTCCTTGGATGCAGCCAGAGCAGCCAGATTTCCTTGAGCCGAAACGGAAACCGCTTTATTTGCAGCAATGGTATTTGCGTGTGCCGATGCAACAGGCAGGAGTAGACTGGTGGTAAGGAGAATAGCGCTAGAACGGTATAAAAATGGTTTCATAGTGATGACCTCCGATGTAGTTTGTGTCAACTTATTACGTGTGACGCACGATATATCGCTCCCGTTTCAGAGGTTGAAAAAAAGAGATGTACATTTTGGAAGGTTTCGTGAAGGAATGGGAATTTTGTCCCAAATGTTACGGGATCAATCTAGAATTGAGAACCGGCATCTTATATAATAAGAATTATTATTCTAATCAAGCTGTTAAGAAACCTCTAACGGGGTCTTCCCGAGGTTGAGTGAAGCGACGACCGCGTTTTAGAGTTATTCTTGCAGGTTCGGAAAGTGTTGCTCCTAGAAGTGTGTCCTTTCCGAAACTGTCAAAAAAGGAGATCACAGCCCTTGGAAACCATCATGTACCTTATTCGACACGGAGAAACGGACTGGAACTCATCTCGGCGTATCCAAGGACACAGCGATATTGAATTGAATGAGCTGGGATTGCACCAAGCCGAGCTGGTAGCTGGGAGATTTAAAGCCGAGGAATTTCATGGTATTTATTCCAGTGACCTCAGCAGAGCAAGAGTAACGGCAGCACAAATTGCAAAGCATAAAGATTTTGAAATCTCGACACACATTGCACTGCGTGAGCGTTGCTACGGCAGACTGGAAGGGCTCACTTATGAGGAGATCCGGGCTACCTTTACAGAGCAGGACGAAGCCGCACACGGCATCGAGACCTTCGAAGCCATGCAAGAGCGTGCAGTCACAGCTTTAACGGAAATAGCCAACAAGCACACCAATGAGGCCATTGTCGTTGTCTCGCACGGCGGGCTGATCAACAGCTTCCTTCATTATGTGACAGGAGGTTTGCAAGGTACGGGAATCACAAAAATTGACAATACAGGTATTTGTGTTTTCCGCTTTGCCGATCGACGTTGGGAAGTCCTACAAGTGAACAATACGAATCATTTGGAAGCTTGAGAAAATGTTGAGAGAGGGAGTATCTCGTGTCAAGTAAAATGTTGGGGAAGTTAGAGACGGTCTTTTCCTATGCGGCCCACTTTATCCTGCAATCATGGCCGGAAAAGCGACCGGGCATCCTTTTCTTGACAGATTCCACAGGCCGTTTAATCAACACCATGAACATGCAGGTTGGCCGACCCTGGAACCCTCAAGGACTTGACCTTTCGCTACACGCTATGCCTGCCGGAAAAGCGTCCGAGCTGATTTTAAAAGCGTTGCAAACAAGTGAAATTGTAGTAGAGGCTGACGCAGATGCTCTTGTCTACGCGGCGTTTCCACTCCGGGAGCAGGACGGTCACGTACGCGCAGTGATCGGTATCGTTGCCCCTACGGTGGAAATCTCTTTTGATCTTGCTTCCTATCTGCGAGGACTGGAGCCGCTGATTCGCATGGGGTATGACGCGTATATCCAGCATGCTACCAGTCATATCATCGTGGAACTGAGCGTGTACGAAACGACACGCGAATTGTTGAACAGCCTGACCCGACAGATTCAAGACATCATCCAAAAAGGCTATTGCTCCGCTGTCTGCTTGTCAGAAGAAGGCACAGTGATGATGCACGACATGGTGACTACAGAGGATGCTCCAAGAGGCCAAAGCCATATTGAGCAGATCGTAGCCGAAATGGGAACGACACCGATCGTCGCTTCCATTCTGCGTGAAAACCGATTGGTTATGGTCCCTATCAGCTGGAACAAAAGAATGTTGTACGCTCTGTTCCTTCACCTCTCACCTGATGAAACGGACTGTTTATTCGACGAAAGGGACGTTGCGTTTTTGCAGGAAGTGGCAGAAAAAGCAAGCAGTGCATTGTGGCGTGTCATGATGTCTGAGGATCTGCGTCGTGAGGCGAACAAGAAAAATCTGTTATACCAGCTTATGTCCAAAATACAGGCATCCATCGATGTAAACGATGTCCTGCATGAGATTGTGACCAGTATCCCCAGTCTGTACCCCAACTACTCTGTCGAATTGTTCCTCACGGTAGAGCCCGACGCTACGACTCCGGTCAAGCAGCTTTCTCTGCAGGAGGATGAAGGCTCTACCAGCACGCGAGCTTACCTCGAGGGGAAATTAATTGTTGAGAATATAGAAGAAAATGATCAAAGAAAGACTGTTATTGCTGCGCCATTACTGGGAAAGCAAGGAATTTACGGAGTCCTTCAGGTCACCTCTGATCAAGCTGTGTCCCCTACCCGATATGAGACCGACTACATCTCCATTTTGGCTGATACAGCGGGAAAAGCATTTGAAAATGCGCAGTTGTACCAACAGTCTCGCAATCTGATTCGCGAGCTGCGATTGATTAACGAGATGGCCAGACAGCTAAACCGCAGCCTGAATTTGTCAGAGATTTTAGAGTTTGTGACGACCATGATGCGGGCGACCTTCGATGCCGAATTTTGTGCGATCATGCGGAAGCAAACCGATGAAGAGCATTTCCAAGTGCTCGCATCCTCCATGCCGGAGTACGCGGGTAAGCTATTGTCAGCCAGTGAAAAGCCATTTCAGCAAATCCTGCAAAACAAGCAGACACTCATGCTGGCTCAGCCAGGTTCAGGAACTCTTCCTTTTTCGCTCATGCCAAGCAGTTCCCTGATGGGAGTTCCGTTAGTCGTTGAAGGCGAAGTAAGTGGCATTCTGCTCGTTGCTGATCCACGCTATCATTTTTTCAGTTTTGATGATTACAAATTATTGGAGATTTTTGGGCAGCACGCCAGCCTGGCGATGACCAATGCTGTCCTGCATAACGAGATGGAACGGATGGTAATCACAGATAACCTGACTAACCTGTACACGCGCCGATACTTGAACGAGCGCGTCAAAGCATCGCTGGAACAGGATAGCTATGGTTCACTGATCCTGATTGATATCGATTACTTTAAAAACGTAAACGACACGTTCGGCCATCAGGTGGGTGACGAAGTGTTGATTCAAGTTTCCAATCTGATAAGGCGCAGTATACGCGACAGTGATATTGCTGCGCGATGGGGAGGAGAAGAGCTGGCGGTCTACCTGCCTCGCGTAGACAAGACTACCGCCCACGCCGTCGCTGAGAGAATTCGGCGTTGTGTAGAGAATGAGACATCCCCGCGCGTCACGATCTCGTCAGGTTTAGCCAAGTGGAGCAAGGAGCACGACAGCAACCTGAGCGTAGAAGCGCTATTTCATCAGGCGGACCTGGCTTTGTACGAAGCCAAGAATTCAGGCCGTAACCAAGTTGTGCTAGCATAGAGCCAGAGAATGGCTCTATTCTCTTTTTTTGCAAGACCTCATTTTAAAGAGCTGTAATCAATCTCAATCAGGATAGGATAGATGGAGGAGCCAATATGACAGTGCTGGGAAAAAGGAATGTGGCAGAGGAAATGGCGCCGGGTGTATTTCGCATTGAAGTTCCGACGCCTTTTCACGTAGGATCGGTCAATTTGTACGTGTTAATAAAGGCAGAAGAGGTAACCTTGGTTGACGTGGGGCCGTTGACGGAGGAAGCATGGCAGACCCTGAATGAAGGGCTTGCTTCAATCGGTATCGGTTTGGAGCAAATCTCGCAAATTGTCCTGACCCATCACCATGTCGACCACGTCGGTCAACTGGAACGAGTAAGACGTGCTTCAGGCGCTCGGACGCTGGCACACCCTCAGGCTGCTCCCTACGTGCAGATGGACGAAGATTTCATGGTTTATCATGATCAATTTTTCAAGGAGCTGTACCAAAAAAGCGGTGTTCCCGAAGAAAAGCTCATCATCATTGCGAAGTTTCAAAAGCTGATGAAAACCTTCTCTGCGCCCAGCCAAATCGATGGGCTGCTCAAACATGAACAAGTACTTCCGCTTTTTCCGGAATGGCAGGTTCTGTATACACCAGGACACAGTCAAAGCCATCTTTCCTTGTACCGTGCGAAGGATCGCGTCCTGATCGGTGGAGATCATATTATCAAGCACATCTCCTCCAATGCATTTATCGAACCTCCACGCGATCGTTCCCGCAACAGGCCATTGACACTGGTGCAGTACCGCACAGCGTTGCAAATGTGTGCGGATATGGAGATTGATCAGGTTTTTTCCGGTCATGGCGAGCGTGTGACGCATCATCGGGAATTGATTTTATCGCGACTGCAAAAAAATTGGGAGCGCACAGATACATTGCGACGCTTGCTGGCCTCTGGTGAGAAGACCGCGTACGAATTGACGGCACTGCTCTTTCCCACCCTGTATGAAAAAGAGTTGCCGCTCACGATATCGGAAACGATCGGGCACATCGATCTGTTGATGATCTTGCATCAGGTAGAGGTGGAAGAGCGAGACGACGTGCTCTACTATCACCTGTGATCGAACCCGTAGAATAACCCTTTTCCTCCCCGGAAACGCTATAGGAGACTAGCTGTGAAGGAGGACGAAAATGAGAAAGGGTTGGATCATCTGTCTGGTGGCATGTGTTGCCATGTCGCTTGGCGGCTGTGGCCAAATGGGCGTGAAGCAAAACGCGGGCACGGATTTTGAGCAGATTAGGGATCATTTTGCCAATCAACAAGGGTACGAATTTTACGGTCGAACCAAGCTTTTGACTGATAACAGTGCGAATGCAAATATGGTGAATTTTTCAGGACGCAAGGATGGAGACACGGTCTTTATGAACGTGAAGCTGTCAGTTCCTGAGAAAAAGCGGGTTGAGACGCTGACGCTTTTGGATCAAGGAACGACCTTGTACACCAAAAAAGATGGAGCCCAAGAGTGGGTGCAGAGTGCAGGGGATGATGCTGCCCTTCGCCAGGAGATGGAAAACTGGAATCCGGCATTCGCCTTTCAACAAATGAGTGAGATGAGAAAAAATGTGTATCCCATCCAAGACAACAACGTGAAGGACGATCAGGCGATGATCCGCGTCGTGATGGATTCTGCCAAGCTGAAAGGCTGGCTCGCGAGTCAGCTGCAAGGTCAAAGCGGCACTCACATTCAGTCCCTCCCCTCCATGAATAGACACCAGCCCAGTATGAAGCTGGCCATGTCTCTCACAAAGGGAGATTGGAGACAGCCGGGGGAAGGCGTGAGTATTCAATCGACTGGAAAGACAGACGTGCAGGAAATCGTAGACCAGATGGACCTGGAAGCGGAGTACACGATTCTATACCAGAAATCGAACAAGCTGCCAATCAGAATGACGATGTCGATCCGATCCCAATATGATTATAAAGACCAGCGTATTCAAGAGCATTCGCAGGTCGAGACATATCTGCAAAATTACGGAAAGGTAAAGCCCGTTCCTGACCCCAAATCAGTACCAACAGGAAAAGGTCATTAATTCTTCTCGGAGCGCTTCTCTACCCTGGATCTAGGGTGAAAGAGCGCTCCTCTTTTGCGTTTTATTCCTGCATAGCCAGCGCATTCGGTTTAATCTTCATCCAAAGAGGGAAATGATCGGATGGGCCGATCGCTGGAGCGGCAGCTTCCACAAACAGTAAATTCGGAGAGAGCAAGATCCGGTCCACTTCTTTGAAGGAATGCTTGCCTTTCAACGTGATGAGCCTCTGCTCCTGCCGATGCAGCGGGTCATCGTACACCGTGCGCAGAGAATCTAGCAGGGGATCGTTTGGCAGTATATTGAAATCCCCAAGCAGGATTCCTGTATTCTCTGAGTTTTCTTGCAAATGGGAATGCAAAAATGCGATTTGTTCGGGATGTTCGGACTTATGTACGCCCAGATGCGTCACATAGACATGTAAGGGCGTGCCATTCCAGTCCAGTGTCACGTCAAGCAGGGAGCGGGGTTCCCAGGAACCGGGCAGTGATAGAACTTCGGCATGGAGGATCGGATGCCTGCTCAGCAGGGCGTTGCCGTAGGTGCCGATTACCAGCGAGAGCGATGGAGCGTATACGTAGTTCATCTCCAAGCTACCTGCAATGGACGCCACCTGGTCGACAAACCGGGAGCGGGGAAGACGGTAGTCTACCTCTTGCAGTGCAATGACATCCGCATTCAATTCTGCAAGGACAGATGCAACAAGCGATGGGTCAGCAATACCATCATCATCTCTGCAGCCGCGAATGTTGTACGTAACGATCGTCATGGCAGAATCGTCTTTACTCTGCGAATAAACAGAGGAAGGAACCGCATGATAAATCGTCACATCTGTAGGAGAGAAGACGAGCGGGGTGAGGCACAAGGTAAGTCGTCGCATCCATTTGGTTCGTATGGTCTCCACATCCCTAGTTTTTTATGAGTAAAAATATTCTGTCAAAATACAACCCACTGAAGCAGGCGTGGATATTGGTTTTTTTATCATAGCAAGGAAAGTAGCAGGAGGAATACTGGAAAACATTGTCGAACATAGAACGAGACTATCTTTTTTCGTCGAATGCTTTGTAAAATAGATGAAGGTAGATGGGAACGATACCTGACATGCTGAAGGCATCTCAACATTTGAGAGAGCCGAGCAGGAGGGAAAGATCGGCAATGGATCAAACCAAAATGCGAATTTTGTCAGCGGCGGCCAAGCTGTTTGACATATATGGCTATAAAGGTACTTCCGTCCGCAAGATTGCCGAAGAGGCACAAGTCAATGTCGCACTGATCTCCTATCATTTTCAGGGGAAGCAGGGCGTTTTGGAAACCCTGATGGCTTCTTACTTTGAGACCTTGTTTCGTTTGGTCGAAGAGCAGGAGGCTGCTTATTCGCATGTACCTGCGAGGCAAAGACTGGAGCAGGTAGTCGGTCTGTACGTGCAGTTCCACTGCGAGCATGCTTCTATTACTCGGCTGATTCAACGTGAATTGAGCGTAGAGTCGATGCTCGCCAGGGAAGTCATGACCCTTTATATGAGCCGCTACAAGCACGGCCTTGCGAAGGTGATCGAAAGCGGCATGAATACGGGTGATTTTCAGACGGTTTCGGTCGATCGCATCGTTTTGGCGATTACCAGTCACATCGTCTATCCTTTTTTGCACCCGCAAATGGTTAGACAAGTTTACGAATTGGAGCCGGCATCGGAGGATTTTGCCCGATGGCTGCATCGCTCGATCATGGAGTATCTGCGTGTGAATCTCCAATCTGATACCGAGTAGCACCCTCTCCCATGAATCTATACGCTAAGGGGTTGTATGTGAAGTGAAACGAAAACTATTCATGCTCTGTCTGGCAGGCATGTTACTATACACAAATCCAGTATTTGCAACACCATTCCCGGAAAAAACGGATCAAGTCGTACAGGATCAAGACCAATACCTCAAAAGTGAGAATACAGCGAATTTCATAGAGGCACTAAAGGATATGCCAGGTGAGTACAAGGTTGTCGTAGTGGAAAGCACATCTCCGGAAGCAGACAGTCCGGATGTCTATGCTCAAAAGCTCTACGACAATTTCAATCTTCCTGACAATGCCATGATGATTGTGCTCAATATGGATACAGAGGAGCTCGGCGTTTTTGCAGGGCTCGAATTTCAGCAAAAAGGTGCCACAATGGAGCTGATTCATGACAAAATCGCTTCCTATTTTGTGCCATTTCGCAACCAAAAGCAGTATCTGAACGGAATTCAAACCTTTATTCTCGAATTGAACATGGAATTGGAGCGGCAGCAAAACAAACCGATGCAGCCCGCCCAGGCAGCAACGGACCAGCCAGAAGGTGCGCAAGAAGAGGAAGCATCGTCATCATCGCTTCTCAGTGGGATCCCTTGGTGGATTTATTTGATCGGCGTCGTGTTTGCTGGGCTGTCGATCGCTTTAGTCTATGCGATGATTCGTCGCCGCTCTATCTTTGCCCAGGTGGATGATGTAGAGGATTGGAAGGACGAATTGGTTGAAAAAATCCACGTCATCGAAGTTGAAAAGCCGCTTCGTCGTTCCAGCGGCATGACAGAGGTTCGGTACCATCAGCTTGCTGACAAAAAAGAAAACCTCCTGCGCATTCGTGTTCCGGATATCGAAATGATGATTCTGGATGCGGAGGAAGCGTGTGATCGCTTCCGCTTTGCGCTCGCTTTGGGCATGCTGGAAGAAGCGCGAGAGGCCCTGACGCTAATCGAGCAAGAGCTCGCAGAATTGAAGGAAGACACCACCAAGGTAGCTGTCACGAAGCAAGAAACCAAGGTCGTCGTTCCCGAGATTGGCAAACTCGTGGAACAAGTAGAAAGACGCTTGTCTGATATGCGTCTGGATTACGGCCTTTCTTTTCATGAATTAAAAGCTACCCTCGATGAGGTAGAAACGATGCGCAGCCTGGTGAAAACCGCTCGTGCAGCAGGCGATGATGTCCATGCTTACGAGACGACCATCAAGGCGCAAAAAATCCTCGAAGGCATGGTTCAATCGCTGGAGCAGGTCCCGGCGATGGTAGACCGCGTCAAAAAGGAATTGCCAAGGGAGTTCAAGCAGCTAGAAGAGGGGATCGACCAAGCGACTCAGGATGGCTTTGACGTGAATATGGACGGCTTGGACAATGCCATGATGCAGGCCAAACAGCTTCTCAGCGCAGCCAACAGCGCGTTGGAGGAAGGCAATCTGCAAACAGTAAACACGCATGTTAAGGCATTCGAAGTACTGATCGAAACCACATATCAAGGCTTGGAAGAGGCCGTTATCGCCAAGAAGCAAGCAGCCGCTGCTTCTGCCGCTTTGGTAAAGGAACAGGAAAAAGCCAAAGCAAAAGAAGAGATTGCTGCAAAGGCAGAAGATATCACATTCCCGACAGCCGCACCCGTTATCGAGGAAGTGTACACACCGGTTCCTGCCGTGGAGCACCCTGTACAGCCAGTAGTAGAGGAACAGATCGGCACCGTTGCGCCTGTTGCTTCCGTGATTGCACCAGCAGCTGAGCAGATTGAGGAACGGATAGAGGAGCTTCTTTTACCTGAACGTGAGACTTTTCGTGAAGTCGAATTCACCGAACCACAGCCGGTTCAGGAGCCAGAACGCTACGAGGAGTCGATCAGCCAGGCGGAGCGTGAAGTGCTCTTTGCTGCGAAGCCGAATTCTGCTCCACAAGCGTCCGGAGTTACCGAACAGGAAACCGCGTATGCTGCGGAAGAGCAGGATGGCGAGGAAGAAGAGTACGAGCTGGTGATTCCCAAACAACCCCAGGATTTCGACGAGGAGGAAGTGGAGGAGCAAAACCAGCTTGTCATCGAGACGGAGGATGATGCCTTAGATGAATTGGAGCGCATCTCCAACACGCTGATTCGACTTCGTCAGCAGATCAAGCGAAGCTATTTGCCGGGCTTGCCGGAGCATTTGAAGTACATGTTTGAAGAGGTGGTCCAAACCTTGGCCCACGTCAAAGCGATCATGGAGCAATATCGCTACGACCTGGAAGAGGTGGCGATTTTGCTACAGGATGCGAGTGATCAGCTGGAAGAGACGGAACGTGTTACAGAGCGGGTCATCTCTACTTGTCAATTAGCGGAGGGAGCCATTCAGTACACGAACCGGTACCGCCGTCAGAATCGCCAGGTAAACGAACTGCTGATCAAAGCCGAGCAGTCGTTTAGGCAGCTTGCTTTTGCAGAAGCGTATCAATTGGCGGAGGATGCCCGTCTGGTGGTAGAAGGAGCGCCACCAGAGCCGGAATCGGGATGGTTATTGCGACGCAAGAAAAAGGGGTGAGCTGGACATGCTTTATCCACTCTTTCTGCTAGCGGCGGGCATACTGGTGATGATACAGCCGCGAACCAAGCGCTGGCAGACGCGCATGCACGCTCATTTCAAAGGCAATGAACAAAGGATCAAACAACGGGCAAACACGTTCTTTTTGCTTGGTTTTGCGTTCATTATGGCTGGGTTGGCGTATTTGTATCGATCTGCTGTTTCTTCTTAGGAAATCCCTCTCCCGTGCTTTGTTCACGTTCAGAGACAGGTTTTTTCGCGACGAAAACACAAAAAACATCCGTGACGATTCGTCTGTTTACGGGTGTTTTTTGTGTTTTCGTCGCGCTTTTGCAAAAAAAAAAAGAAGCGTCGTCATAAGACGCCGCTCCAGATTAGAAAAGATAAAGGGAGTAGAGGTGTCACGATCAGCCCAGACCTGCTCGAATGACAGACGGTATGATCACTCTTTTCGGGAAAAGAGTACCTGTCTACTAGACTTCCCATGTTTTCCGGATGATAAACTTCTTTTTTACATGCGGGAGAAATGAAGGCTATACAGTCAGCTCTTTAGCCAGCATCGCGCTGTTCGTTCCGGCCACATATCCGGATGAAAAAGCGATGGTAATATTGTAGCCTCCAGTGTGGGCGTGTACGTCCATGACCTCGCCAGCAAAAAACAATCCTTCCATGCATTTGGATTGCATCGTGCGCGGATCGATTTCTTTGACACTGACTCCGCCTCCCGTAATGAAGGCTTCTTCGAGGGACAAAGTGCCTGTAATGGTCAAAGGCAATGCCTTCACGCTCTTGGCAAAGGAAGCCCAGTCCTGCTTTCGCATATGGCTCCATGTCGTATCTTCCGAAATAGAGGATAGGGAGAGCAGCAAGGGAATGATCCGTTCGGGCAAGAAGCCTTTGAGCACGTTTTTGACTGCCTTTTTGGGCTGTTCCTCCAGGAGGCGCCAACTCTGAGAGGAAATCTCCTCAGCGGTTTTTTCTGGCATCAGGTCGATGGTGAGGGCAAGAGGAACACCGCCGAATTTGCGCTGGGAAATGGATACGTAGTGCCCCATGCGAAGAGAGGCTGGACCAGATATCCCGAAATGGGTAAAGATCATGTCGCCTTCCTGCGTGTTCACTTTTTTTCCGTTGGGCGCGTAAAGGGTCATCTCGATGTCGCGTAAAGAAAGTCCCTGCAATGATTTGTCGCGAATATACGAATCGTTGGCAAGTAAAGGCACTTCGGTCGGGTACAATTCCGTAATCGTATGCCCAGCCTCCCTGGCCCAGGTGTAGCCGTCACCCGTAGAGCCAGTCTGGGGAACGGAGCAGCCGCCGACGGCGATGATCACACAGGGGGCAGATAGTGTTTCGCCTGATTGGAGGGCAATTCCGGTTGTCTTTCCCTCCGCGTACAGAACGTTTTTAACAGGGGATTGCAGGCGAATGGCAACGCCCTGTCTTTTGATCCGGTCGATCAGGGCTTGGGCAACTGTAACAGCCTTGTCCGTCACGGGGAACATACGGCCGCGATCCTCTTCCTTTAAGGCAACGCCCAAGTCTTCAAAGAATTGGATGATCTCCCGGTTGCCAAACTGGGAAAGCGCACTGTACATAAAGCGTCCGTTGCCGGGCATTTGCTTGATCAGCTCATCCTGCTCCTTGGCATTGGTCACATTGCACCGCCCACCACCGGAGATGATCAGCTTGCGGCCCAGCTTGGCCCCTTTTTCTACCAGGCAGACCCGAGCGCCTTCGCGGGATGCCGCCATTGCAGCCATCAGACCGGACGGACCACCGCCGATGATGATGACATCGTAATCGTATTTGGATGGTTTCATAGTCAACTCGTCCTTTGTCGTATAAGGTAGTGCATAGCTCATTGTACCACAATGGGCGAGTCATTACGCTGGATCCGAGCTTGGGGGCTGTTACGCTTGGCCAAGAAGTTCGGAGAGTGGTCGATTTTCCAAAACATAGTACACCACATCCTCCGATCGGATCAGGTGAGTGACAGTATAGCCGCGAGCAAAATAGCTTTGAAACAGCGAGCGAGTCTTGTCGCGCCATGCTGCTGCAATACTCATGTCGGCTCGCTTTACCGCTTGGAAATGGGCGGGAACAGGCAGCAACAGGACAGGCTCCTGCCGATCCAGCTCCATCTGCTCTGGGCTTGGCACGCCTTCTTTCATCGCGAAGTGCAGGATGTGAGGCGCACCCTCTGTCATGGGGACTGCTGTCTCTCCAGTGCGATACCCGTCTACGCGTTTGCTGTCAATATACCAATCGACGAGAAAACGGTCAGTCGGCAGGCCGCGATTGAAATCGTCGTCCAACGGCCCATAGCAGTTGGGGTAATAGGAGCGAACGACGCCCCCGAGCTTTACGAGATTCAGAAATCCGTTCACAGTCTCCAAAGGATCATAGGTCCAGGTTATTTTGGTGTGTCCACGGCGCAATGCTTCTTCCTGCTGGAGCCATTTCATTTTTACGCCCAGACCCTGCTTCCGATAGGCAGGCAAAAACCCCATCATATGGGAGCACAGATGGGACTCGCCGTTGGTGAAACCAGGAAAGCTGTACAAGAAGCCGATCATGTCCTCATTGTCATAGGCGCCGATAAACAGACCGCCAAATTTGGCGATCGTCAGCGTCATATGGTGCGGAATCGCCGAGTCTTCGCTCCATACAGCTGCCTCTAAAGGGACAAGCTGCTCTAATTCCTCTGGTGTAGTCAAAATTCGAAACGTGATGCTCATGTCTGGTAAACCTCCCACTCCATTTTGCTACCTAGATCATTCGTGGAAAAAGCGTGAAATCCTGCCATCTGGCAGTTGCATCCATCCGTTCCCTCCATGATAATAGAGGACATGAGACTGCTTTGAATGAAAAAAGGAGGTGGCATCATGAACGCGGTCATCTTATATACACGGCGAATCGAAGAAGCCACATCTTTTGAATTTAATGTGTTTGACAACCAGTTTGCTACCGAAAATTTGGCTGTGCGCAAAGTGATGATGGCGATGCTGGAATCCGTTCATCCTTACCTGACTCAACTGGAGATCGAATACAACGACAGCATGCTGGTCGAAAAGCTCGGTGCGCGTCGAGCCGGTGAATTGCTTCGATTGCTGGGAAGTACAAAAGAAAACACCCGTGAACATCGCAGCAACGATATTGTTGTCAGCCGTTCCTTTCACAGTGAGATGTCAGAAGAGAAGTATCAGTATTTCTATCACATGAAAGATATCGCGGAGCTTCCGCATTACCGCCTAAAAGAAGGAAACGAAGATCGCATTGTTTTCTACTTCACGCGTTATCTTCAATTGATTGCACCAGATCAACAGGTAGCAGCTACGTTTTTAAACAAGCTGTCTTCATTTTCCCTGCCTTACAAGCTGGTTGCCATTGAATGAAAAAAGCCATTTTGCTCGAGATTGCGGAGCGAAATGGCTTTTTTTCTTTAGGGCTAACCGCGTATGGGCTGCTGGGTGTAGACGACTTCCGTATCATCGACAATGGGCTGTAGAAGCTCATTGGCTCGTGAGATATGGTGAGCATGGCGATACGTTTCTTCAGAGACGCTTTGAAAGAAGGCATCGACAACCTTGGGACAAAATTGTGTTCCAGCGTTCTGGATGATCTCGTCACAAGCGGTGGAAAAAGAAAGACCTCTGCGATATGCACGGGAGGAAGTCATGGCGTCAAAGGAATCTGCGACGGCTGCTACGCGTGCCATAATCGGAATTTGTTCTTCCTTCAGCTGGTCAGGATAGCCGGTGCCATCAAAGCGCTCATGGTGGTGACGTGTAATCATCAGAATGTGATGGATATGTGCGATATCCTTGCTGGCTGCATGGGCGTAAAGCTTGCGGAGCAAGGCCTCACCGCGAACTGGATGGGATTTGATGACTTCGATCTCATCCTCGGTCAGTCGCCCCGGTTTGAGCAGGATACTGTCTTCGATTCCGATCTTGCCGATATCATGCAAAAGACCACCTGTGTACATGATATCCAGTGTATTCTCGTCCAGGCCCATGCTTTTGCCGATGACACGCATGTAGTAGGCAACTCGCTGGGAATGGCCGGAAGTGTAGGCGTCACGTTCTTCTAGAGCAACTGCCAGGGTTTTCAGGATGCTTTGGTTTACTTCGGCCAATTGGACGCTGCGAAGTTTGGAGGAAACAAATGCTTTCTCTTTTCGATAAGTGCGGTAAAACAGGATGGCAGTAATCAAATAACTGACAGAGACAAGCATGATTAAAAACGATTTTACCTGGCTTAATTGTTCATAAAAGCTGGACTCGTCCGATACAAGGGTGATGTACCAGTCCCATTGGGGAAAATATTTTACCGAGGCAATTTTATTAACCTGTTGGGAGGTATCGGGTTCACTCCAGGTGTAGGTGACAACCCGGTTGCCTTCAAAGAGTACTTTTTTTGCGAAGTTATTTCCTTGAAAATTGCCTATATTAAATATGTTCTGTCCCTCTTTGGAAGGGTGGATGACGAGTATCCCTTGTGAGTTAAAGACAAATAGCTCGTTACCTTCGACAAGCGTTAGATTTGCTTGTGAAATGTCCAATGTGCCATCCGTTTGTTTTGGAGTACTCAACAACTTTCTGATCCGCTTTTCAGCTTCAGTAAAACTATGTATTCCTGTCTTAACCTGTTCGTTATGCATATTCATGATTTGAATGACATTGTTTAATTGTCTGTCCATTGCAGCGATCCCTGATTGGTAGTAAACCATCTTGGATTGTGAATACCCTAGAAAAACGACCACTGTAAACAAGATAGGCAAAAACACAAGGAAGAGGGAAAAAAAATTAGATTTGGTCGTCCATTTTAGTGGCAAGGTCCTACGTCCCTTCCGTTTATTGGTAGGTATTCCGTCTCATCATAATAGGACATAATGGCAGAACCTTCAAGAAAAGACCGAAGTTTGTCGAAAAATAGGAGGGAGCTGAATCAGACAACCCCCTCCTGAAAAGCGATTATGTGGAAGGTCGATTGGGTCCTTCCAGTTTTTTATCTCCATAGCCGGGGGCGTCATTGTGCACAGAGTCTGGCTGCTGATTTGCCTCTTCGTGTTGTCGGTTTTGCGAGGATGTGTTGCTTCGATCCGTTTTCCTCATACCCATCTCCTTTCACCTATACGGCACCTTCTCTACGTCCAGGTCCTGCTTTCGGACGAGAGGGCGGTGCTCCTTTTTTATGTCGTGCCGTTGCATAAATCGCGAACAGACCGAGTATGGCAACCAAAAAGAGAGTGGCGATGCCATACGCGATCCAAGGACTGGCACTCGTCACCCCTCCGAGACGCTCTACCAGCGTCCCGCCAATGCTTGTTCCGAGAGCGGTACCAATCCCTGAGACAAAATTGGAGAAGCCAAAATAGGAGCCTAGCCACTTTTCCTGGGCGAAATAGCCCACGAGGCTGTCCTGGACGGGCATGAACAGCATTTCCCCCATGATGAAGAGTAACGCTGCTCCACTCAGGGTGACAAAGTGGTTGGCCAACCCGAGTACCGTCAATCCGACTCCAAGCATCAAAGTACCGATCGTAAGCGAGAGATAGGGACTGACGCGCTGGAGCACGAAGCGGGAGACGACACCCTGGAACAGGACTACGCTCACAGAATTAATGGTCCAGATCAACCCGATCATGGTGGCCGAATGTAAGACGGCCTCTCCGCGCAGCGGCAAAATTAATGTGAATTGCGCGTACAATGCCCAGATCAAGAGCATGATCCCGGAAAACAGCATAAAGCTCCGGTGTGTGAGGATGTGCTTGTACTCCATCATTGGAGTGTTTGGACGGTCTGTGACCCTGGATCGGTCGGCGGGCAAGCTGATGCGGGTCAGAATCGCCAGTACTGCAAACACGAGGGCGGAGAGCAGAAAAGGCTGCTTCCCCAAGGAGGTTAGCCAGGTGATGAGCAGTCCTGCTACGATGATGCCGCTGTGGGCGAAAATACCGCGCCAGGAGAACGCAGCTGTCCGATGATCCGCATGCACTTGGTTGGTAATCATCGTTTTGATGGTTGGAGCTAACAGTCCGACCCCGAGTCCATTGACAGATGAAAACAGCAGAAACCAACCAAATGAATGAGAGTAATGGTAACCTGCCATTGCACTTCCCTGCAGAATGGCTCCTGCCATCATGACAAAACGTCGACCAAAGCGGTCAGGCAATGGTCCTCCTAAAAGACTCCCCACCTGATAAGCAATACTGCCTGCTCCAAGAATCAAGCCTACCTGTGATAGCGAAAGCGAGCGCGCCTTTTGCAGAAATACAGGGAAGACTGGAACGATCAGATAAGCAGCAAGATGCATGAAAAACACAAGGATCAGCAGCATCATATACCGTTTGTTGCGCCATAGCGCACTTTTCGAGGCTTCCATAATCGCCTCCTTTTTTCTTCGTTCTCCTAGGTAGTATGAGTGGAACAGGAGCGACTCTATGCACTCAACTTGGGCAAGCGCGGAAAATCACCCGTCACAGGCAAAGGTACAATCCAACAGATGCCATGCGTCATATACCTATAAGGAAGGGCGCTGTGGGCGGAGAGCCAGGTGCGAGGATCGCCATTTTGCGAAGGGGGGACGAACGTGAAAGGTTTTGGTTTTTTTAACCAGGATGGCTTTGAAGTGGTGATCTGGATTCTCGTGATCATCTTTCTCCTCTCCATATTTTTTGACGAAGGGATAGATTAAGATGAGAGGAAACCGACCTGTTCGTCGCTTGAATGAACATTACAAATCCAATCAGGGCTTCAAAGCTTGGGTAAAGGCCAACGAGCAATGGTTTAAAGAGAATCCGGAGGTATTCCAACAGCTTTTGAGCAATCCCAATATGGTCAATCTTTTTATGGATCTGATGGTGATGAACTCTTCTCGCATTCAAAAAAGGCTGCGCAAAGCGGGGCGAAAACAACGCTAGCAGAGGACGGCATGCAAATCAAACAGGCATGCCGTTTTTTTGTTTGTCGAGCCAAAGCGTTTGGGCTCTCATCATATTTGCCAGACAAGCTGCGTACTGATAATCATACGCAGCTTGTCGGGGGGATGAATACGGGATGGCGCAGGTCATACTGACATTTTTTGTGGCATATGGCATTGTCGTGGGAGGTTCTCTTTCTGGAGGATTAGGTGCTTTCTTGACAGACAAGCCGCCACTGCTGTCGATGGTTCAACTGGCCGATCAGTTGAAAATCTGGGGGATTGTAGGCGCATTGGGCGGAACGTTTGATTCATTCTTGCAGATTGAAAAAATTCTGATGGGCAATTTTTCACCCGTGATCAAGCAGATGGTCATGATTGTCGTTGCCTTTTGGGGAGCGCATATCGGTACCATCTGCGTCCAATGGCTCGTGCAGGTGCGTTCATGAGCGACAAGCCTTGGAAGCGATACATTGCGCTTTTCATGATCGGCAGCATGATCGGCGGTGCAGCGATCTTGTTCGTCTATGGCAGGGAGATGGAAGAGATGATGCTTTTGTCCAAAAGCCTGGAGATGCAAAATAAAAAGCTGTATGAAGAAAACCAGTCTTTGAAGCAAAGCCAACGCGTCTCTCGCAAGAAGCAAGATACGATAATCGAGGAGATTCGTGTTTCAGTGATGGACCCTAAGCCACATCCGACGATTGAGGTGCAGATAGTCGGACAGATGGAAAAGGACCTGATCTCCTTGAAAGGAAAAAAAATCGAGCAGGTGGCAGAAGTGCATCAGGTGCTGCACGAGATGCTGCGCCGGCGTGAATACGTCTTGACGGATGGTTCGATGACCGAAGTACGAATCAAGACAGTCGTGATCAGTCGCACTCTTCATTTATTTGTGACGGCAGAAGTGAAAAAGGAGGACGTCTTGAAAAAGGTCGCGCGAAACTTTCTGTTTATAAACTCGTATTATCAATCAGAACAAACAAATGAGCATTATGGTCAAGGGTCACCGTAAAGGAGAGGTTTCGCGTGACGATATTTAAAAAACTGCTGGCCAGCGTCGGGATCGGTTCCGCTAGAGTCGATGCCCGCTTGACGCAGGATTCCCTGGTTCCCGGTGATCATGTTACCGGAGAGATTCATTTGACAGGGGGAGAAGTGGCGCAGGACATTGATGAGATTTACATGTATGTCATTACACATTATGAACGGGAAGACAATCATAAAAAAATGAAAGTGGAGTGTACGCTGGCCAAACATCGACTGACGGAGAAAATTTCGCTCCAGCCAGAAGAGAGACTGGTCTTGCCATTTTCCTTTCCTTTACCTTATCAGACGCCACTCACCATGGGACGTCAGCCTGTCTATATGCGGACTGGCTTGGATATCAAACTGGCGATTGATCCGGGTGACTCCGACTTTATCGACGTACGCCCACATCCTTATATGGAAAAAGTACTGGATGCCATTCAATCCATCGGTTTTCAGCTCTATAAAGTAGATTGTGAATACAATCCCTATTTGGGTGGAAGCTATCCTTTCGTTCAAGCTTTTGAATTCCGACCGATCGGACCCCTGCGCAGCCGAGTCGAGGAGTTGGATGTATTCTTCTTCCTTCGGGGTGGCGGGCTAGATTTGTACCTGGAATTGGACAGACGAGCACGTGGCTTTTTAGGTAAAACAGATGAAGCGTTCGATCTGGACGAGCGCTATATCCGTCTTCATCTGTCCGAAGAGGAATTGAAGAAATCGATGAGTGAAGTTGCTCACCTTCTCGAAAATGCCATGCTCACGCAAATGAAATAAATGCATACACAATAGAAAGCCGTCTGATTCTTCTCGATCAGGCGGTTTTCTATTGTGAAAAACTTAGCGGTTACGCTCGTTTTTGCATGAAGTCTCTTTCTAATGTTTTGACTTGCATGTATAGACCTGGATTTTTCTGACAATACTGTGAGCATAAGAATCCAAGGAGGAAATAGATCGATGAATTTATTGGAAAAAACGAGAAAGATTAATCTAATGCTGCAAAAAACGATGGGAGGAAGCGGTGTCGGCTATCAGGATCTGGCACGTCTGCTCTCCGAGGTCATTGCTGCCAATGTATACATCGTGACAGCAGATGGAACGGTGCTGGGGAATGGACTTCATCAGGAGATTCTCTTGAGTGAGGATGACCGTAAAACCAGTCAGCTCCCGTACGAAACCAATCTTAAACTGCTGGAAGTGAACCAGACTCTCGCAAATGAACCGATTCAGAGCCCATACAGTCTGGTTCCGCAAGAACTTCGCTCATTGTTCCCGCAAATGATGACGACAGTCGTTCCGATTAGCGCAGGTGGAAGCCGCCTGGGAACACTTGTTCTTTTGCGCGCGGTGGGTCTGTTTGAAACAGAAGATCTGATTTTGGGTGAAATCGGCGCAACGGTGATCGGCATGAAAATTGTCCGTCAACGTACTGAGCAGATTGAAAATGAGGTTCGGGATAAAACCTTTGCCAAAATCGCGCTTTCTTCGCTGTCCTACAGTGAACAGATCGCAATCGAAAAAATCATGGAGCAGCTGGATGCCAAAGAAGGCTTGCTCGTAGCCAGCCAACTGGCCGATCAAGCAGGTCTGACACGTTCCGTCATCGTAAATGCGCTGCGCAAGCTCGCAAGTGCCGGTGTATTGGAATCCCGTTCTCTTGGCATGAAAGGGACGTATATCAAGGTCCTCAACGACAAATTCCCATCCGAATTGGCCAAATGGAAAACGTCTTAATTCCAGAAATCAGGTAGTACCACGGGCTCATCTCTACGTCTCGTTGCAGACGCAGGGATGGGCTTTTTGCGTAAGCCATTCTCGATGCACCAGCACGACCTTTCCTTACCATCGTATTGTGTTCACATCGGGTTAGAGGTACGATAAAAGTACTATTTTCTGATAACACTGAAATGGATGAATGTTTCAGCGTGAAAATGATGCATCGCCAAATTGGATAACGAGGAGTCGAGAGAGATGAATATCGAGCGCGTTGAGCTGCAGCATCTGCAAATGCCGCTGAAGTTCCGTTTTGAGACGAGCTTTGGAAGTACGACCCTGAAGGATTTCTTGCTGGTAAGCGTATATGGTGATGGTGAGGTAGGCTATGGCGAAAGTGTAGCCATGCCAGATCCTTTCTATAACGAGGAAACAACGGAGACGGTATGGTACATGCTGGAGAAGTTTTTAATTCCGCGTCTTTTGGCGAATCCGGTGGAAACTCCTGAAGAGGTGGCACGTCTATTTGCTCCAATTCGCCGCAACAACATGGCGAAATCCGCGCTTGAAGGAGCGGTTTGGGATCTCTCTTGCAAACAAAAAGGAATTTCTCTCGCCAAAGCCTTGGGTGGAAGCCGATCCGTGATCGATGTGGGCATCAGTATCGGGATTGAGCCTACAGTGGAAGAAGTGCTGGAAAAAGTAGGACAGTATCTGGACGAGGGGTACAAGAAGATCAAAGTGAAGATCAAGCCTGGCTTTGACGTTCAGTTGATTCGAGGCATTCGGGAGCGCTTTGGAGACCAGGTTCCGCTGATGGCCGATGCCAACTCCGCTTATACACTGGATCAGATCGATATTATGAAAGAGCTGGACCAGTACGGCCTGATCATGATCGAACAACCTCTCGCCCATGACGATATTATCGATCATGCCCAGCTTCAAGCGGTGCTCTCCACCCCAATCTGTCTGGACGAAAGCATTCATACTGCAGAGGATGCAAGAAAGGCCATCGAGCTGAAAAGCTGCGGCATCATCAACATCAAGATTGGCCGTGTCGGTGGCTTGACAGAAGCCAAGCGAATCCATGATCTTTGCCAGGCACAAAACATCCCTGTCTGGTGTGGAGGAATGGTCGAGTCAGGAGTGGGCCGTGCCCATAACGTAGCCATTACCTCCTTGCAGAACTTTACGATTCCTGGTGACACTGCGGCTGCCAGCCGATATTGGGACGAGGACATCGTCGAGCCGGGTATTGAGCTGATCGCGCCTGGACAATTGGCTGTGCCAGATGGTCCGGGGATTGGCTACAAGGTGAATCAACAGGCTGTAGGAAAGTACGTACTACGCTCCGCCAATTTCCGTCCATAATCGTGAAAAGGAAAAACGCACAGGCTGCAAGCGATCCGTTTGCTTGGTAGCCCGTGCGTTTTTATGTGCTCAAGAAGACAGAGGGGTAGATTCTTGGGAGATTGTCGTCACAGGAGTCGCCCAATTAGGATGCTGCTCAGCCTGGCGAAACGCACGGAATAGATACAAGCTCATTCCGACCAAGGCCAATGCTATTCCGCCTGCAAGCAACAACGTACCCGATGTAGCGAGTTTGTTTTCCAGTACAAACGAGCAAATCGCGTAGCTGACCGGCCCCAATCCAATCGACATCAGGGAGAGCAAGGACATCACTCGCCCCAGCTTATCGGAAGGAACGATGCTCTGAATATAGGTAATCAACGGAATATTGGTCAAGCTAAGGGTCATTCCCACAATGATCATAGAAGCAATTCCCATCGAGAGCTGCTGCATGAAAAAAATGGAGCTGGTCGCGGCTCCCATCACTCCAAGGAAGACGGGGAGGATCATGAATTTTCCGCGAAAGCCATTGCATAAACCGGTAATGATCCCTCCAAGAATGGTTCCGATTCCCATCGTCATTCCGAGTGTACTGTATGCGCTGCCGTCCCAGCCCAAATCTTTGACTAGAAGCGGCAGGCCCATATTGATTGGACCGGAGAACATCATGTTCATGATGAGTGAGGTGCCCAGAATGATGGCGAGGACCGGAACGGAGAACGAATAGCGAATCCCGGTCCAAATATCCTTCAAATAAGAACCAGAAGCTGCCTTTTCCGTTTCAGCCAGATTGTTGGTTTCTGCTTTGGACGTGTTCAGACGCAAAGTGAGCAGAAACACAGCGCCGGCAAAAAAAGAAACAGCGAGAATCGTGAACATCAGCGGATAGTTTTGCGATCGGATGAGAAACGCTGCAGCCAGAGGACCACATACCATGCTGATCTGCTGCGATATTTCCATCAGGCTATTGGCCGGAGCTAATTGTTCACGCTTTACCAGAAAAGGCAGAATGGAGCTTCGAGCTGGCCAGAAAAAGGCGTCCACGGTACCGAACAAAGCGGCAAGTACGTAAGCGGAGTAGGGCAGCCAGCTGCTTCCTTCACCGAGAAGCAACAGGCTGAATCCCACCAAAAGCAGGCCGCGTAACACCATGGAGATGGTCATGATCCACTTTCGGTTCCACCTGTCAGCTGCCACCCCTCCTGCCAGCATAAAGAGCAGACGTGGGATGGACATGCAGATTAGGGTGGTGCCGAGCATCGCTTCCGATCCCGTGACATCGACAATAAACCAGGAGAGGAGTATGAAAAAAGCGCCATCCGCTAGGGCAGACAGGACCGCACCGCACCAGAGCCGGACAAAGGAGCTGTTTTTCCAAAGGGCTTGTTTGTCTCCCTGACTACTAGTCATTACCTTGATCCCCTTTCTTCTTGCGGTGAATGACGACCTTATCCGTCAGGTACTTGAATTCGGATGGAGCATGCTCATATTCTTCGGGCAAGGATTCGTCTTCGGCTTCAAAGAATCGTTCGTTCGTCATGAAGCCGACCGTAACCAAGTAAAAATTTTCCTCGGTATCCTCAACTTCTCCAGCCTCGATTCGGGCGAGGTGCGTTCTTTCCAGCTGCCCCAGTTCATCCATGAGCGCCTGAAATTTTTTCAGCCATTGCTTGATCTCATGGCGTGGAGCCTTGATTTCTGAACTGCACGCCATAGCAGGAGGGCGCTTATCCTGATCTGCAAACTGCAAGAAGGATTCCTCGGGTGCATTGTACAAACGGGTGATACTGCTTCGCAAATGGTTCAGCATCACTTCCTGCAGGAGCATCGTATCCTCCTGTATGGAGGGGAGCAGAGCGTCGCTGACTTTGAAATCATAGGCTTTGGCACGGAAAAACTTTTGCACGATACCATTCTTTTCTTCCGTCCGCACCACTTCGACGAATCCGTAATGCTCCAGTTCTTTTAGGTGATAATGCACTTTGGAGGGAGAAAGAGACAACAGCGTAGCCAACTGCTTGCCTGTATACTCTTCCTTGACCAGATGAGTGATCATCTCCATACGGAGGGAATCGCTGATCGCTTTTAATTGATCCAATGTCTCGAGAACAAGAAATCGTTTCAAAGGAACCTACCTCATTTCGGATGAACTGAACGATATTTTAAATTTTAAACGTTCAGATTTATTTGAACGTATTGTATCAATTGAATTGGCAGTTTAGCAAGAGCCACTTTTCTGTTTTCCATGTAGATTTTTTCACGACAAGTGTTACAATACGGAAAAATGCGGTGAGAGGTTGGTTGTTCTTCTATGCATCTGTTAAAGCATCCCGTCTTTCTCCGTCTATATCTCGCACACATCGTTCATATCATTGGAAACGAGTTTACGTTTATCGCAGTGGTCGGACTTCTTCATGACCTGAGCGGCTCCGGACTTTCTTTTGCGGCGGGTACTGTTTTTCGGCAGGTGCCCTACGTCCTGACCAGCATTGTTTCCGGGCCATTGCTGGAAAACTGGAACAAAAAACGCGTCATGCTAGTGGTTAATCTGTTGAGGGGGATTCTTGTCAGCCTCTTTTTCTTCATCACTTCGGCTTCTTATTTGTGGGTGGCCTTTTTGCTCTTGATTTTGGTCAACATCTGCAGTGCATTTTTCCAGCCAGCGATGCAAGTGGCTATCGTCAATTCGGTGGAAGAAAAGGATCGATTATCGGCAAATTCCTTACTGCAAGGTACGACCTCCTTCCTGATTATTGTTTGCCAGGGGATCGCAGCTGTACTCGTCTTTCTCTTTTCTTACCGGTACAATTTTTTGTTGGATGCAGCGTGCTATTTTATATCGTTACTCATTTTGCTTCGTTTGCCGTCAATGCTAAACGAATCGCTTCAACGAGCATCCACCAGCTTCCTGGTTCGTTTAAAAGAAGGATTCCAATACATCGGCCAGCAGGGAGAAATCACGAGAGTCATTCTGTATCAGATGGCAGAGCGGATTTGTGCGGCGTATTACATCATGCTGATGTTTTACATCTTGCAGGAGAGAGGACAAGGGCTGTACGTCTTCGGCTTGCTGGATATTCCACTCGGACTGGGCGGCGTTTTGGCTGGAATCATTGCAGCCAAGCTGGCGGACCGTTATCCGGATAGCAAGCTTTCTATCGTCCAGGGCTGGGCTCTGGTAGCGATGGGGATCTGTATTTATGGCGTTTTCCATATCCAACCACTGCTCGGGATAGCTGTCGTCATCCTGTTTTGTGCATTCGCGTCGTTTATCTCCTCAATCCTCTCAGTTACGAAGCTTCAACGATTGACCGACCCAGATTTTTTGGCACGTGTTTTCTCGATTCGCGAGATGGCGACGATGGGCAGCTTCTCCGTAAGCTGTCTGATTCTAGGCTTCGGTGCCGAAAAAGCGGGGAGTGCTGTCACCTCGGGATGGTTGGCGGTATTTGGGATCGTAGCGGGAGCAGTCTGGCTTTGGAGTCACAGTCGTTTGCAAAAGAGAAAAGAGACACAGGTATCCTGATCGTCAAAACCCCTTTCTACGGTGATGCAGAAAGGGGTTTTTTATGGAGAGGGCTTCTAAAGAAGATTGTGCAAAAGCTATTAATATATATAATAGTTGAATAAGTATGATAATGATTCTATAATGATGGAGACAGCTGGTAATAAGGAGCGTTTTACATGAAGGAATTGTGGAAGCAGAGGCCCTTTCGCTGGTA
Organism: Brevibacillus invocatus; assembly: GCF_003710915.1. Taxonomy (GTDB): domain Bacteria; phylum Bacillota; class Bacilli; order Brevibacillales; family Brevibacillaceae; genus Brevibacillus; species Brevibacillus invocatus. Next base: position 42,882 of record NZ_RHHR01000040.1, read on the forward strand.
TTGGCTGGGGCTGTTTTTATCCGGGTTAGGCGACCAGATGGGATGGATGGCTCTGAGCTGGTATGTGATGGAGCGAACCCAATCCTCTGTAGCGATGGGCGGGATCATCATGGCGTATATGCTGCCAGCTGTGTTCGCCGGTTTGGTTGCGGGTGTTTTGCTAGATCGCTATGATCGCAGAAAGCTGATTGTCGTCGATAACATCGGACGCAGTCTGATTTTTCTAGGGCTTGTACTTCTGCTTGCCATGGAAGTGATTCCGTTGTACTTCGTCTACATACTCGTTGTCTTAGCGGGTATGTTATCTCCACTTAGTTCAGCGGGTGCCCAGACCTTGCTGCCCAGATTGGTGCCCAAAAAGGAACTGCTGGTTAAAGCGAATGGTGTGATGGAGAGTCAATGGCAGATAGTCTACATGTTGGGCCCGGCTGTCGCTGGTGTCCTGATCGGCTGGATCGGACCAGCTAATGTCCTGATTCTGGACGCAATCGGCCTCCTCATTTGTGCATTTTGCTTCTCTCGTCTGCCCAGGCAGCTCGTTGGCAGACAGGAGCCATCTGGGGCAGCCGAAACGAAGGCGGGTCAAGTGGGGCCCTTTTTACGCTCCCTCTGGACGGATATGCGTACGGGGTATCGCTATTTGTTTGGACGCAAGCAGATGCTGATGCTGGTCATCTTCACGTTCTTGTTCAATATGGGATACGGCCCAGTCGAGGTAGCGCTGCCCTTGTATGCCAATCAGAATTTGGAGGCAGGAGCTGTCGGGCTCGGCATGCTCTGGTCTGCTTTGGCTGTTGGTGCGCTGCTCGGCTCCCTGCTGTTTACCTCAATTCGCTGGAAGGTTTCAACTGGGGTGACGCTAGGCGGAATCATTGTGATCTGGGGCTTGGCAACATTGCCGTTAGCTTTTTTTACTCGGCTGGAGATCGCTATGCTTGCGATGGGGATAGCGGGCTTGAGCTTTTCACCCTACAACATCATCTACCGCAGTTACCTGCAAAGGGAAGTACCTGACGAGCTGTTGGGTCGGGTCATGACCAGTATTCGCACGATCACGGGTACGGGAATGCCGGCAGGAGCGGCCGTCTGTGGTGTGCTGATCCCATTAATGGGAGTCCAAGGACTTCTTGGTGCAGGAGCGGCCGCCTGTGTGGTGATTGGAATTGTTGCTCTTGGGTTGTTGCGGGGGTTGGATCGCGCATCACTTGCGATTGATCAGGGGAGCAGCGATGCGCTTCATCCAGTTGGGCAGAAGGGCATAGAGCTTGGAGAGGAGCGAAAGCCGTAGGGGCATCGCTACCTCAGGCTGTCTTTTATCTACGGCTATTAGGATGCGCTCTGCTGTTTGCTCGGGTGTCAGCAGGTAGCGACTGATCTTGCTGCGATAAACACCCGTGTGATCAGCTCTATCCAAAAAAGGAGTATCAATGGGCCCTGGCATGGCACAGGTGACGTGTACGCCTGTGTCAGCGAGTTCATGGCGGAGGCCTTCACTAAAGCGAATGACAGCTGCTTTGCTTGCGGCATAAACGGCAGCTTTCGCAGTGGCCACCTGTCCGGCCAGCGATGCGACGTTGACGATATGCCCGGATCTGGTTTGCAGCATCATGGGTAAGAAGGCACGTGTCAGATACATCACGCCCGCGATATTCGTATGGAGAGTTTCTTCCAATTCCTCCAGACGCATGTCGGTTAGCGGGGTGAAGACAGCAGTGCCTGCGTTATTGTATAAAACCTCGCATCGCCCAAAGCGTACCTGCACCCATGCAGCAAAATGGCGTACGGCATCATTGCTGCTTACGTCCAAGGGGTGGACATGCAACCGCTCGTGGGACGAAAATTGCTGAGTCAATGCATCTAAGGCTTCTGGACGGCGGCCGGTGGCAATGACCAGATCGCCTTTTTCCAGATGAAGACGGGTGAGGGCACGCCCCAATCCTCCGGTGGCTCCTGTAATCACGACAATTCGGGGAGAAGTCATAGGTGGCAGGGTCTCCTTTTTTTGGTCGATGGGAATAGTTAAACACGTCATCGCTTCATTCGTCTATGCAGTTGGCTTTCATGCCTGCACGGGTTTGGCAAGTATAAGCTCGCACATTGAGGTGAAGGATAGCCCCTAGGGGGTGAATCGTATGCCGCAAGTAAACTGTAGCGTGGCAAACTGTGAATACTGGGCACAGGGAAACAAGTGCAGCGCCGACGAGATTTTGGTTGAGATCGACGCACATGCACAACAAAACCTCAGAGTAGAATTTGCTGGTGAGTATGGTCAAGGCAGCAGCACTGATACTAACCACCAGGATACAGCCAAACATTCCTCCGAAACCTGTTGCCTGACGTTCAAGCCGAAGTCTCAGGAGAAGTAGTAAGAAAAGACGTATCCGCCTATTTGGGTGAGATACGTCTTTTACTGTGAAAAACGTCCATGTATCTACCCTCTTAGGCTGTAGGACGCTTTGGGAAACAGGCTTTGCATCATGCTATTCACTTCTTCCCAGGTATGGACCCGATGAATTCGCTCGGGCAGGGTTCCCTGGTTATAGGGCGTATCAAACAGAAACACGGGGATCTCCAATGCATCTGACAATTGCAGGGCATTTTCCAGACGATCCTCCAGAAAAAGGTCTACATCCCACTTGCGTGCTGAAGAAAGCTTGTCGTGGGAACCGATCAAATCCACTTCATGGTAGGGGATTTCGTACCTGGAAAACCAGTTCAATGTCACATCGAGATGCCGGTATTCCCGTGCACTGATGTAAACAAGCTTGTGCTTTTGATGCCAAAGCCTTAATATCTGATCGGCTGTCCCGTGTACAGGTGCCTCGTCGTAAAGCCGCTCGCCGTACTGATCGAGCCAGATGGCAAACTCTTCATCCGTAATATTGTAAACATTGGCCAAGTTGTACTCGAAACAGTCTTCATATCGTAAATTTCTGCCAAAGCTTTCATTCATGAGCGGTACAATACTGCTTGGTGAGGTTACTGTACCGTCAATATCAATGCCAATCGTTAGGACTTTCTCTGATTTCATCCTCTCGCCTCCCGTTTAAATTGTACACCCTCAGCAGAGAATAAGGCTACTTCCTTCACCAACAAATCCTTTTCCATTAAAGGGGCTGAGCATGCCATGACGGACCAGGAAGAACGTATGACTGCGAAGCGTAAGGAAGATACCGGTTTTTCTGAGACGGTGGATCTGCACGATACGGAGATTGCTGCCGATACGTGGACTCGCGCCGCATTGTCGGATGATACTTCTGCTCCCAAGCGGAAAATCGAGTACGATCCGTATACACAGACAGAACGCTACACAGGTGAACTGGATGGTGAAGAAGTAGCGTATTCCGAGCAGACGGAAGAGGAGAGTCGGCCTACGAAGCACTTTACCGCTCGTGGGGTACACGACGCCGACGTCGAGACGGCGGCCGAAATCGCTGAACCGATTCGTGGACGGACGCGCCAGTCGGATGATGAAGACATCGATGGCAGCCCACAAAGTGGAGCCAGCGGTGTCGGCGTTACGGGACTGGTGCTGTCTATCCTCTCACTCTTCATGTGGCCGTACCTGCTGGGAATCGTGGGAATCGTGCTTGGTATTATTGCGTATCGCCGCGATGCGAGAACGTTGGGTGGATGGGCAATAGCCATTGGCGTTATCGGGATCTTGGGTGCCTTGGTCATTTACCCGTACTTTACGACGCGATAACCATTAGCCACGTTTCCGGGAAAAGCCTCTCCACTTAGCTGGAGGGGTTTTTTTCATTGATAGAAAGCAGAAACAAAAGGCGTAATCGCAGCCGTCACGGCTTGCTCGAATACATCAGCACGCTTGATCCGCCCGTCTGTCAACAAGGCATAAGCGCCTCCCTGCTGATTGCTGCCGGTCGTATTCCCCCACTCATCGATTACGGTACGCAGTTCAATTCCTTCGCGCACGATACGTTCTGCAGCCTGTCTGGGAATCGGAAAGCTGAGACCTTTTCCGACATACAGCGACTCGCCATTCCAGGCAGCACATATGGAGATTAAATACCACTGCTGTGTAAAGCGATCATCGTACATCAGTCCGCCTTCCAGACCGAGCCCGATGTCGTTGCCAGGCATTTGAGCGAGTACCGCTTTCGCACGATTGATCGCTCCTTGTACAGTCTCTTCCTCGGAAAGAGGCTGATCGGATACTCCTGAAGGAACGGATAGACAGGCAGGCTCTGCACCGGTAGCTTGTACCACTGCTAATTTTTTGGCTGCGTTGGTCGTTCCCAAGGCATAGCGGAACTGGGAAATATCCATATCAACTTGCTCCTTTATTTGCTTGTTAGGGAGTAGTATACCATTACATCGAATTTCCCACGAAGGTTGACCAATGTGTTAAGATAATTCTTACAAACATAAGCGACCTAAACAGGGAAAAAAGAGGAGTAGAGGAATGAAGTTTACGAAAATGCATGGATTGGGCAACGACTATGTATACGTCAACTGTTTTGAGGAAGATTTATGCAGTGTAGATCTTCCCGAACTGGCACGGCGGGTAAGCGATCGTCATTTCGGGATTGGCGGCGATGGGCTTATTTTGATTCTTCCCTCGGAGCGGGCGGATTTTCGCATGCGCGTGTTCAACAATGACGGCAGTGAAGCGAAAAACTGCGGTAACGGCCTGCGCTGCGTAAGCAAATATGTCTACGACCACGGATTGACCTCCAAACAGACATTTACCGTAGAAACACTGGGCGGGATCGTGACACCGATCGTGTATCCTGGCGAAGATGGAAAAGTGGAGCAGATCAGCATTGACATGGGCGAGCCACGTTTTGAGCGTTCTGCGATTCCGATGACGGGCATTCCGGAAGAACAGGCTGTGGAGGAAGTCATTGAGGTCGAAGATGTGACGTTCACGATGACAGCGGTTTCGATGGGGAATCCACATGCAGTCATTTTCATGGATGAAGTAAATGAAGAGGAAGTCCGTCTCTATGGTCCGAAAATTGAGTTTCACGAATGGTTTCCCGAGAGGACGAACGTCGAGTTTATTCAAATCGAAAATCGCCAGGAAATCCATTTTCGGGTTTGGGAACGCGGGACAGGTGTAACCCTTGCCTGTGGAACAGGTGCATGTGCTGCAGTAGTGGCAGCCTGTCTAAGCGGAAAGACGGATCGAAAAGTGACCGTCCATCTTGCTGGTGGAGATCTGTTTATTGAGTGGCGGGAGTCCGACAATCGCGTCATCATGACAGGACCAGCGACGGAAGTGTTTTCCGGTGTCTATCTGGACGCGATGCCTCGAAAATCTTGACATGTACAAGCATACAGAGAAACAAAAACAGCGTGATGCCAGCTCCTGAATTTGAGCTGAGTGTCACGCTGTTGATATTTGTGTACGCTTAAACATTACCCGTTGTACATTTCGTTAAGATAGGCAACTTCTGATCGATGGTATAAGGGCGTATTTTTTTTGTTCATCTTGGCTAGTTCGGCTTGCAGTTTTTTTATCTCTGCTTCCATTTTGGTGATTTTTTCTTGCATGGCTTGAGTTGTCATGGTTGTTCTCTCCTAAGTTGTTTTTATCTAAATTTATTGACTATTCTAAAGAAAGCGATCAATGAAGTAAAGAGCCTATTTATGGATGTAAGCGGTTACTTCGTGAAAGAAATGTGAACAACCGCTCAATCGATGGATAAAATTGGCTATTTGTGCGGAGAAAGGTGGGGAAAATAAGTATACAGACTGCTTTTTCGCTATATGTGATCGGGGAAAAGTCGTGTTATGATGAAGCGAAGACTAGGGCACATGCCCTCAGGAAGGTGTGGACTAGTGATTTATTTGGACAACAGTGCGACTACCCGTCCTCATCCGCAAGTCATTGAGACGATGAGCCGGGCGATGGCAAGCTATTATGGCAATCCCTCTTCCCTGCACCGCAAAGGCTTGGAAGCAGAAAGCGTGCTCAAGCAGGCCAGAGAAGTTGCCGCCAAGTATCTTGGATGCAAGCCAGGAGAAGTCATTTTTACTTCAGGCGGCACGGAGAGCAATAATGCGGCAATAAAAGGCGTTGCCTTCCAATATCAAGGTAGAGGAAAACATATCATTACTACGCAGGTGGAACATCCGGCTGTTTTTGATGTTTGCAAGCAGCTCGAATCGATGGGCTTCACAGTGACCTATGTGCCTGTCGATCATGAAGGTCGGGTCAGACTGGAGGATGTTCAGCAGGCGATGCGTCCTGATACGATTTTGGTATCGGTGATGCATGTGAACAACGAGCTGGGCACGATTCAACCAGTTGCGGAGATCGGCAAGTGGCTGAAGCAGTTTCCAAAGGTTCTTTTCCATGTCGATGCCGTTCAAGGAATTGGAAAGGTACCGTTGAAGCTCAAGGATTCAGGGATTGATCTGCTGAGTGTGTCCGCCCACAAATTTTATGGCCCGCGAGGCGTAGGCATTCTCTTTAAAAGAGAAGGATTGATCATACAGCCTCTTCTGATGGGTGGTGGCCAGGAAGCTGGGGTTCGTTCCGGGACTGAGAATCTGCCGGCAATCGCAGGATTGGCCAAGGCCATCCGCATCTTGGAGGAACTGGGCTCGGTAGAAACGGTACGATTGCAGCGTTTGCTGGAGCAGCTGCGAGAAGGGATTTCCCAAATTGAAGGCTGTCAGGTGAACACGCCAAAGTCAGGCGTAGCGCCACACATCATGAATCTGTCGGTGCCTGGCGTGAAGGCAGAGGTCTTGCTGCATGCGTTAGAGGAGCGGGGATTTTACGTTTCCACGAAATCTGCATGCTCGTCGAAGGCAAATGAGCCGAGTCGAGTCCTTATGGCGATCGGCATTGAAGCAGAGTGTGCGCTGTCGTCGCTGCGGATTAGTCTGGGCCGTGAAAATACGGCAGACGAGGTTAACCAGTTTGTTGCAGCCTTGCGAGAGTGTGTGAAAAGCCTGCGTGCTTACATGAAGACGGAAACAAAAAGCGTAACTAGATAAGGAGACAAGCATGAACTACGATGTCATTTTAATTCGTTATGGTGAATTGGCTTTGAAAGGACGCAACCGTGATCAGTTCGAGGAAGCACTCGCACGAAGCGTGAAAAGTGTGCTGCGTTCCTTTTTTAAAGTAAAGGTAAGACGGAATTACGGAAGAATGTATGTAGAATTGCACGGTGAAGACGCCTACGAGGTAATGGACCGACTCAAGCGCGTATTCGGGATCTCTTCGTTCAGCCCTACCATTCAGGTAGATGCGGACATCGAATCCATCAAGGAAAGAGCACTGGAGTTGATCCGTCAGCTGGACCCGGAACCGCGGACGTTTCGCGTAGTGACACGTCGTGCAGACAAGCGCTATCCGATTCCTTCGATGGAAGTAAATCGTATCGTGGGAACGCATATTCTGCGGGCATTGCCCAAAATCAAGGTAGACGTGCATGAGCCTGAAACAATTGTCAACATCGAGATTCGCACAGAAGGAACGTACATCAGCTGCGAAACCATTGCTGGTCCAGGAGGGCTGCCTGTAGGGGTGAGCGGTAAGGTACTGCTCCTGCTTTCCGGTGGCATCGACAGTCCGGTAGCGGGCTGGATGATGCTGAAGCGCGGAGTTACGCTCGAGGCGATCCATTTTCACAGTTATCCGTTTACAAGTGAACGCGCGTTGCAAAAAGTACGCGATCTCGCCCACAAATTAACCAAGTGGGGCGGTACGGTAAAGCTTCATGTGGTGCCTTTTACCGAGATTCAGACTCAAATTCGGGAAAAGTGTCCAGAGGATTACTTGATTACGATCATGCGCCGCTTTATGATGCGCGTGTCTGAGCGAGTAGCTGCAAATACGGGAGCGAAGGCTTTGGCTTCAGGGGAAAGCTTGGGACAAGTAGCCTCGCAAACGCTGGAGAGCATGGATACGATCAATAAAGTAATCTCGATCCCGATGCTGCGTCCGCTGGTTGCGATGGATAAAATCGAAATCACGGACATTTCAAGAAAAATTGATACCTATGAACTGTCCATCCTGCCTTACGAGGACTGCTGCACGGTGTTTACGCCTAAAAATCCGGTGACGAGACCCAAAGCCTATTTGGCAGCGCGTTTTGAGGAGGCACTGGATGTAGAAGCTCTTGTAAACGCAGCGGTGGAAGGAACGGTCATTGAAGAAATTACATCGAAAACGAATGAAGCAGTGAACGATTTATTCTAAAGATAGAAGGGGTACCGGGGGAGGATTAGGGCATGATTATTCGATATGAGCGCAATGGCAAGATCAAGCATGGCTGGATGGTCGAAGAAGAGAACAAGGTTCGTGTCATCGAAGGCGATATTTACAAGATCCATTCAGCCAAACCGATTATGACAGGTCTGGAGCTGCCGCTTGAGGAAGTGACACTGAAAGCGCCGACTGCCCCCAGTAAAGTGGTCTGTATCGGGGTCAATTACCGGGATCACGCTGAAGAGATGGGACTTGAGCTGCCGGCCGAACCATTGATGTTCCTGAAGCCATCGACAACGGTTGTAGGACCAGGAGAGCCTATCGTCTATCCGAAGCTGACGGAAAATCTTCATTATGAAGGTGAACTGGCTGTCATCATCAAGAAGGAAGCCAAGCAGGTCAAGGCAAAGGATGCTGACGATTACATCCTCGGCTTCACTTGCGCGATCGATGTGACGGCTAGGGATCTGCAGATGAAGGATGGGCAATGGACACGTGGGAAAAGCTTTGATACGTTCTGCCCGCTAGGCCCTGCAATTGCTGCCAAGTTAGACTATCAAAATCTGCGGATCGTGACACGCGTAAATGGAGAGGTGCGCCAGGATTCCAACACGAATCAAATGGTCTTTACGGTCCCACAATTAGTGGAAGCTGTATCGGCTGTGATGACGCTTCTGCCTGGCGATGTGATTTTGACCGGTACTCCTCCCGGTGTCGGACCACTGCAGGTTGGAGATGAAATCTCCGTATTCATCGAAGGAATCGGTACGTTGTCTACGCGAGTTCAAACAGAAGAATAATCTAATATGACATGTCAAAGTAGAAAAGCCCCTGTTACAGGGGCTTTTCTACAGTCTTTTCTATTCTATTTCATCTGGCTCATCATGTGTCGGATGTGCACCTGGGTACTGACGAGGCAAATCTTCGTGCATTTGTCTCGTCTCGTAAGTAAAGCGGGTGGTGGTGGAATGCTGTCCTGGTTCCCAGCCTGTTGCTTTCCCTAATTTCGCTTCGTTCGTTGCCGAGCCATAGGGTCCTTCCGGGAATTCTTCCTGGAGGATTTCATTTCTTTGTGATTCTACTGTAGAAAGTTCATTGTATTGCCCGTTTTCATATTCCTCATAGGTTGGTTTTGGAGTCACAGGTACACCGCCTTTTGCTGAGATATGGAGAAGCCGTTCTGGATAGTTTGAAGTAAAGCATGAAAAGGTATGCATATGCGTGTTGACTTCCATTAAACGTTCATGTATATTTAACTTCTGCACTTTGCAGATAGTTTCATTGAAAAAAACGAGCAAAAAAAATTAAAACAATCTTGACTTCTGCCTTGTCGATTTGATATATTAGTTGTTGTCGCCGCTGAGTTGTCAGGCGCGGTTAAAAAAACACTTGCAATCGACTGGTGAATGGTGTTAAGATAAAAAGGTCGCCCACGAGCGATTGTGAATAAAAAATGCTCTTTGAAAACTGAACAGCGAAAGCGTTGATGAGTCTATCATGAAATGATTTGCCAGCTTTGAACCAGATACAAACTTTATTGGAGAGTTTGATCCTGGCTCAGGACGAACGCTGGCGGCGTGCCTAATACATGCAAGTCGAGCGAGGGTCTTTAAGACCCTAGCGG
>NZ_RHHR01000041.1 GCF_003710915.1 Brevibacillus invocatus
TGGGAAGCTGAAGATTTCATTCAGAATACTTCGACAAATCACAAACACATTTTTTATGCAACGCTAGTGCTAAAGGACAAAATAATAATTCTTCCTTTCCAACAACTAAGTGATATCGAGTGGGCTTAATTATTATAAAAAACATCTGTACATACGAAAATGAACAGTTTTCACAATACGTAAAGGACAGAATTCAAAAAACAGTCAAAAGAACAACACTAAAAGGCACTCAGAAGGTTTGAGTGCCTATCTTTTTAGGATTTCTTCCCTCCTGCGCATAGGCGGCACACCAGTAGTATGAGAGAGAAGATGATGGATTTTTACACTGGCTCGATCCTCAGTTGTCGTAACCTGAACGATGGAAGGTATTCGATCACCGGGTCATTATACAATACAAAAAAGAGCCACCTGGCCTTTATTGCCAAGGTGACTCACGATCATCTCTATCTCGAATTCTTTAACCTTGTACAGCCGTGTCCCGTGCATAGGTAGTGAGGAAATTCTTCAGCAGTTGCTTCCCGTGCTGGGTAATGATCGACTCAGGGTGAAACTGGACTCCCTCGATCGGATAGTCACGATGGCGAATAGCCATGATCTCTCCGTCTGCTGTCCGTGCTGTCACTTCCAGCTCGTCCGGCAACGATCCTTCTTCGATCAACAGCGAATGATAGCGGGCTGCTGTATATGGCGATGGAATATCCCGAAAGATGGTTTGTCCGTCATGAAAGACGTCCGAAGTTTTCCCATGCATCAGCCGCTGCGCACGAACGACTTTTCCTCCAAACACCTGCCCGATGGACTGATGGCCCAAGCAAACACCCAGAATCGGAATTTTGCCAGCGAAATGACGGATCACATCCATGCTGATTCCCGCTTCATTCGGGGTGCAGGGTCCTGGCGAAATCATCAAATAGTCTGGTGCCAGCCGTTCGATCTCTTCTATTGTAATCTTGTCGTTGCGATAGACCTGAAGCTCCTCACCTAGCTCCCCTACATACTGTACCAGGTTGTAGGTAAAAGAATCATAGTTATCAATCATTAAAATCATCGTACACTCGTCTCCTCTCGACTCTTCTTGCTCTGCTCACTCCACTCTAATGCCTTCCATAATGCCTCTGCCTTTTTCAATGATTCCGCATACTCCGCCTCTGGCAATGAGTCAATCACGATGCCCGCTCCAGCCTGTACATGCGCTACACCATCCTTGACCAGCATCGTTCGGATCGCGATGTTGAGTTCCAATTCGCCATTGAATCCAAACCAGCCGATAGATCCGGTATAGACACCCCTTTTAACGGGCTCCAGTTCCTCGATGATCTCCATCGTCCTGACCTTTGGCGCTCCAGTGATCGTTCCGCCGGGAAATGTAGCGGCTACGACATCAAAGACATCCTTGTCCTCTGCCAGCTCTCCGATCACGTGAGATACGATGTGCATGACGTGGGAGTACTTTTCCACGACCATAAACTCGCTGACCTCCACGCTTCCATATCGGCATACCCGCCCCATGTCGTTGCGCTCCAGATCGACCAGCATCACATGCTCGGCTCTTTCCTTTTCATTGTCGATCAGCTCACGGGCCAACGCATCATCCTCTGCGTCGTCTTTTCCACGCGGTCGTGTTCCTGCGATCGGACGCGTATGCACCTCACCGCCCTTCACCTTGACCAAAAGCTCAGGTGAAGCACTGACCAGCTGAAATTCCGGAAAGTCGAGATATCCCATATAAGGGGATGGATTGAGCCTGCGCAGCACACTGTAAATCTCCGGTGCGGTCACGCCAATAGGCTTGCTTTGTCGGACGGACAGGTTTACCTGGAACACGTCTCCCTGAGAGATGTACGCCTGCACGCGGCGAACAGCTTCTTCGAACTCTGCCTGTTCCCAAGATACATCTACAGGTGCAGACGAGGAAATCGGCCGTTTGCGCAAGCTCTCCCAATCCGTTTCGTCCAGATCGACTGCGAGATCGGTCACCAGCTCAGCACGCTGTATCAAGCCCTGAACGGATTCGTAATAGTGCTCCTCTGTCAGTTGATCGGCTGCGAGATGGGTCACGCAAATGATTTCCCTGCGATCATGATCAAAGGCAATCAAATCTTTCATTATCATAACATAAAGGTCCGGCAGCTGTAAGTCATCAACAGCCAGCTGCGGCAAAGTCGGCTCAAAAAAACGGTTCATCTCATAACTCAGATACCCGACTGCCCCTCCGCAAAAATCAGGCAACTCTGGCAATGTAGGCGTGCGGTAGTTGGCAAGCAGCGTACGCAGTGCTTCCAACGGATTGGGAGCAGCCACGCTCTCCACTTGCCCATCCGGATAAGAAATGGTCGCTGTATTGTGTTTACTCTTCAAGGTCGCGACGGGTTGAAACGCTAAAAATGAATATTTGCCCACCCGGCCGCTCTCCAAAAGAATCGAATCCTTCAGGGACGGCTGCAAAGCCTGCAGTACATGCCACGGGTCCACATGGCTAGGCCAAGGGACTCGCACTGCAAGTGGAATCAACGGATAGGATCGGGAATAAGTCAGACAATCAGCATATATAGGAAAGACCATGGCTCTTCACGCTCCGTTATCAGACAAATGTTATGCCCGTAAATTATATCCTCTTCTCGTACAAAAAGAAAAGACCACATGGCTGGTCGGAGCCTGATGTGGTCTTTCGACTTTTGAAGCAATTAGTCTTCAAATTGATAAAGCGGTGTAGACAGATAGCGCTCCCCGTTACTTGGGATGATCACAATCACTTTTTTCCCTTTGCCCAGCTTCGTTGCTACTTGCAACGCTGCATGGATGGCTGCACCAGAGGAGATCCCGCCGAGGATTCCTTCCAAGCGAGCTACACGACGGGCCGTTTCAAACGCGTCATCATTTTCAACTGGAATGATCGCATCATAAATCTCGGTATCCAGGATGTCTGGAACGAATCCGGCTCCAATGCCTTGAATCTTGTGCGGCCCTGGTTTGCCCCCCGAGAGGACAGGGGAAGCTGCAGGCTCTACTGCTACAATTTGCACCTGTGGGTATTTCTCTTTCAATACCTGACCCACGCCTGTGATCGTTCCGCCGGTACCAATTCCCGATATGAAGGCGTCGACTCCACCAATTTCTGCTGCCTGCTCCAGCAATTCCTTGGCCGTCGTTTCACGATGAACCGCAGGGTTAGCTAGGTTTTTAAATTGCTGCGGAATGAAGTAGGAAGCATTTTCCCGAGCCAGCTCCTCCGCTTTGCGGATGGCACCGCCCATTCCTTCGCTGCCTGGCGTCAGCACCAGCTCAGCTCCATACGCACGCAATAGATTGCGGCGCTCGATACTCATGGTCTCTGGCATTACCAGAATAGCGCGATAGCCCTTGGCTGCCGCTACCATCGCCAAACCAATCCCCGTGTTTCCGCTCGTAGGCTCGATGATGGTATCTCCTGGCTTCAGCTTTCCTTCTGCTTCCGCTGCCTCGATCATGGCCAGAGCAATCCGATCCTTCACGCTGCTGCCTGGGTTAAAAAATTCAAGCTTCAGGTAAATGTCTGCCATCTCTTCGGTGACGACTCGATTCAATTTCACTAACGGTGTAAATCCGATCAGGTCTGTAATGGAATTGGCCACACGCATGTGTCCTTCCCCCTTTTTAATTACCGAGTAAAATAGTAGGTTTTATAGGTCTTATTATATCAATGGCAGCCTATCTGGTCAATGAGGCATTTGCCCATTGATTTCCACCCCGACCGATTCCCTTAGGCGTTCCATAAAAGTGTCCAGTGATTCCACTTGGGCAAAAGCCATCTCTCTTCGCAGATCGTCCTTGACTTGATCAAACGCCGTTTGCTTTGCTTCTCTTCTTTCCGCTACGTGATAAATCACGTATTGATCGTCCTGTTTTACAGGTGAGCTGTTTTTTCCTTTGCTCAAATCTGCAAGCATGGCTTTCGCATCATCCGGCAAATCGGATTTTTCCAGGCTGATCCACCCCATATCCCCACCACTAGCAGCAGTCAGGGAATCAATGGATCGCTCCTTGGCCAAAGTTTGGAAATTTGCTCCTTGCTTCAATTCCTTCACAACCACGTCTGCTTCTTGTTTAGACGCGACCACGATTTGCCAGAGTCGTACCTGAAGCGGCTGCGTAAAACGTTCTGGATTGTTGTTGTAGAATGTCTGTATCTGCTCTTCCGTGACCGAGATTTCCTGGGTAGCCAGCTCGCGCAGCAGCCATTGATAGGTAATTTCCTGTGTCAGTGCTTCGATAGTAGTACCCGCCTGCCTCATCAAAGCCTGTTCAAAATCACGATCGTTCTCGCTGCCGTAGCTTTCACGTATTTGTGCCAGCTCTTTTTCCAGCATTTTGGGATCTGCTGTGATTCCTTGGCGCTCAGCTTCCTGGAACACCACTTTTCGATTAATCATGTCCTGAAGAACCTGTTGTCCGTACTTCTGCTTTAATGCAGCTACCCATTCAGCGTCGGAGATCGTTTCCTTTCCTACGACGGCAGCGGTCTTCATTTTGCCTGAAGACTGGGACCACGACCAGCTTACCACCAATAAGAGCACCACGAGTGCGCCGACGAATGTCCATAACCCTCTTCCAATGGTCATGTCATCCTCCCCCTCGGAATGCCGCGCCTACATGTCTCTCTTGATGTCTTCTAACGCGGACTTGTCAAAATAGTACCGTTCATTGCAAAAATGGCAGTGAACCTCTGCTTCTCCTTGTTCTTCAATCATGCTTTCCATCTCTTCTTGACCCATGCTGATCAAGGCTCTCGTCACTTTTTGTTCGGAGCAGGAACAGCGGAACTGAATTTCAGTGCGGCTCAGGAATTTCGGCTCGTCCAACACCCTGGTCAAGATCTCTTCTGGAGACAATCCCTCCCCAATCATGCGGGAAACTTGCGGCAGTTGGGACAAGCGCTCCTCGATAGCAGCCACTACATCCTCTGGGGTAGCCGGCAGCAGTTGAAGAATAAAGCCTCCTGCAGCCAAAACAGAGCGATCTTCGGGATTCACCAGCACACCCACACCTACAGCGGATGGCGTCTGCTCAGAGACCACGAAATAATAAGTAAAGTCTTCGCCAAGTTCCCCAGAGACGATTGGAGAGCTTCCTTGATAAGGCTCCTTCAAGCCCAGATCCTTGGTTACGTAGACAAAACCATTCGTACCCACTGCACGTGCCACATCCAGTTTGCCTTTCTCATTCAATTCAAAATGAACGTGGGGATTGGTCACATAAGCGACACCTTCTCCATGTGCGTTGGACTCCGCGACGATTTGCCCGATGGGTCCTCCCCCTTTTACTTTGACGGAGAGGCTTTCGTTTCCTTTTAACATGGCTCCCATCATCAAAGTCGTGGTCAGCGTTCTTCCAGCCGCCGCAGTTGCCGTATTCCACATGTCGTGGCGTCGGCGCATTTCTTCGACAATATCCGTGGTTCGTGCAGCAAATGCGCGCACATGTCCATTAAAACCTGTAGCTCTTATCATGTAATCGCTCATGAGGCGATCCTCCTTTAAGTCCATTTCTGCTGGTATTGATTCTATAAGAACGTGATTTACGCATTAACCAGTTTACCACATCAGCCATCAAGCTACGCCACTTCAGGCACATTCCAACGAAATGAGAGCTTGTGCACCTGTCATTTTTTTGAAAACTTGGCTACGCCAAGCTTTTGGCGGAGCCTTAGTTGCACTTATACTATCTTCCGCTAATCTTTTTAGCGCTTTAGCGCACTTAAACTTTCCGATAGTAGAACAAAAAAAGTCCCCACTCAGGGGGACTGTCGCGTCGTATGCTAGTTTAGGTAATCCTTTAACACCCGTGCTCCCTTCTGTGTACGCAAACGATCAATCGTCGTTGCCTCGATCTGGCGAATCCGCTCTCGGGTGAGGCCGAACATTTTCCCCACTTCCTCCAGCGTATACACCTGATCGTCGTACAACCCATATCGCATGGCGATGATTTCCTGGGCGCGTGGGCTCAACCGTTCCAGAGCGGCTTGCATCTGCAGACGTAAATCCACCTTTTCAATCCAGTCATCGAGAGAGGATTCGCCATCATCGACAATTTCCGCGTAGCTGAGCGCTTCTTCCTCCTGCTCAGCAAATCCTTCCCTTAGCTCCAGCTCGGCATCAATCGATTCCAGCTTGAGCATCAGCGCATACTCGATCGCGTCTACCTTTTCCAAAGGGATATCCAACAGGTTGGAAATCTCGTGGCGATCTGGCGTGCGATTGAGCAAATGCACCAGACTTAGCACCTGTTTTTGATACTGGCGAATTTGTTCATGCATATGAACAGGAATGCGAATCAAGGTAGCCTTGTCATTGATGGCTCTGGTAATCGCCTGAGAAATCCACCAGTGTGAATAGTGATACAGACGAACGCCTCGACTCACATCAAATTTTTCAATGGCTGTAAATAGCCCGATAGTGCCCTCCTGGATCAGATCTAAGAACGGCATGCCTCTTCTCAAATGGCGCAAAGCCGTATTGACCACGTACCGAAGATAGGCGCGTACCAGTGTTTCCCGAGCCTCTAGATCTCCTTTTTCTTGATAACGAACCAAACATGCTAGCTCTTCTTCTTTGTCCAACATGGGTGTTGCAGCGACGCTTTCCAAGAACAGCAAGACAGAAGTGTCGGATCGAAGAGATTTCGGCACGACGATCCCTAGCTGTGATTCAACTTCCCGCCAACGACGGGGGGTGGAGTGGAAAGAAGACGTACTCACGGTCATATGCAACCCTCATTTCTCTGGTATGAGATACATGATGAAGGTAGGCCTGTTGTTACCAAAACAAGTTTTTCCTGTATCCGTATTTCGACAAAGCCCGGCTGATTCCTGCCCGTTAACAGAATATTAACAGAACTTCACACAAAGTATTGCTGGTAATGCTTCCATATATAAGGGAAAAAGCCACCCCAAAACATTCAGGGATGGCTCGCGAAGTATGTCAGATCGTGACGGAATGCTGTCGAAGCAAGCGGCGCTTTTGCGTCAATCCTGCCAATAGCGCCTTGAAACCGAATGCTCATGCTTCAGTTTATAACCAGACAGCTCGACAATCTCGATGGCGCCTCGTGAATCTGGGGAATGAATCATTTCACCATTGCCGATGTAGATACCGACGTGATGAACGCGTCCTTTTCCTTCTTCATAGGCAAAAAACAGCAAATCTCCTGGGAGCAGATCGCTTTTCTCCACCTGTACACCCGCTAGAGCCTGATCAGATGCGTCACGGGGAATGACAATCCCAAGTGAACGATGCATGTTGTAGGCAAAGCCGGAGCAATCATACCCATAGGAGGACATCCCGCCCCACAGGTAGGGAAGGCCGAGAAAACGCTTGGCATTTGCAACAATGGCTTCTCCTTTGTTTACAGGGGCTTGTACTGGCACAGGTTCCCCATTCTTCACGATCTGCACATCATCCTTACGCAGAAGAGATGGGCCGAACACAGTCGATACAATCACACCTTCGGACGTCTCCTCGATTAATGGCAGCCGGGTCAAATAGGCAAGCTCGATTCCTTCGGCCAGTTCCAGATCGTACAGGTGAGTATGTGCAGCGGTCACGATCACGGCAGGCTGACCCCGGGTGAGCTGATAAGCATCTGACCAGGGCGCCAGTTGTGCAGTTGGCACCCAACCAGGATAACCGATTTCGTTTTTCTTGCAGGATTGCTCAGGAATAAGGATGTGCGACCACTCCCCCTGCTCCTCCAAGACTTCTACGCGTGTCCCGAACAACGCTTGTGTTTGAATGGCATTGCGATTGTAGAAATCTAGTCTGTCCTCTACAGTCAGGGAACCAAGCCAACCGCGCAAGTCGGCCGGTGCAGTGAGAGCAGGCTGATCCAGATCGATCGGGGACTCCGGCTTGGTCCACACGGTCGCTAGACTGACTGCAATGATTGCAGGTTTCATTTTTACTCTCCTTCCTCCCACAAGCTCACGGAACGGATACCCAATCCTGGCAGCTCCGGCATGTACATCTTGCGTCCTTCATACGTCACGCCACCTTCGATTCCATCGCGGAGCAGCAGCAGAGGTGCATCAAAATCATAGCGCGTGATGTTCTTCTTGCTTGCGGCGAACTGGGCTGCTGCCGATACCGACAGCCGAGATTCAATCATGCTGCCCACCATGCAAGGAATACCGTGTTCCTCTGCCAGCTGGTTAATGAACTGCGCTTTGTAAATCCCGCCCGCTTTCATCAGTTTGATATTAATCAAATCAGCGGCGCGATTGCGCAGTACCGCCAATGCTTGAGCCGGTGAAAAAACACTCTCGTCTGCCATGATCGGGGTGTCGACAGCATCCGTTACCTGTTTCAAGCCATCCAGATCATGGGCTTTGACGGGTTGCTCGATCAATTCAATATCGAGTCCCATATCCTCCATTTTGCGGATCGAGACAATCGCTTCCTTGGCATTCCAGCCCTGGTTAGCATCCAGACGGATCTTGACCTCATTGCCTACGGATTTGCGAATTTCCTGGATCCGTAGAATGTCTTCCTTAATATCGTCTTTCCCAACCTTGATTTTCAAAACATTGAACCCGTCCTTGAAAAAGGCAGCCGCATCCTCACCCATCTCTTTCGGTGAGTTGACACTGACTGTATAATCGGTCTCCAGCTCATTGCGGTATCCTCCGAGATACTGGTAAAGAGGCATGTTGGCACGCTGGGCGAGCAAGTCATACAGCGCAATATCTACAGCTGCTTTGGCGCTGCTGTTATTTACCATCGACTGGTGCAGGGTTTGGAAAATCTGCTCGTAGGCTAGCACGCTTTTGCCGATCAATTGCGGTCTGATCGTATGCAGGATAGCGGCTTCAATACTTTGAATACTGTCTCCCGTGATGACGACGGTCGCAGAAGCTTCCCCCCAGCCAACCATGCCGTTGTCGCAGGTGATTTTGACGAGCACAGATTCCAGTGCCTCGACTGTCCGCAATGCGGTTTTAAACGGTTTTTTCAACGGTACAGATATACGTTTTACTTCGATGTTTTGAATGATCATGTTTTCCTCCACTACATCTTGTTAGTTGGCTTTGTTTTAAAAAAATGATAGCACAATTATAGAAAAATTCGTAAAAATATTGATAAGGCAAAAATATTCGTTTATTTGAAAAGCTAAAACAGGAAAAGCCGGCACCCCGTTTTTCTGGAATCGCCGACTTGCACGCAAAGATGATGATGTTCGCAACCCACATGAGAATACCGGGACAGCCAACTTCTATCGCTTCACTTCCTCCACACTGACAACGGGAAAAGAGTGAGCAGGCAGCATGGAAAGGAACGGCCTTTCGTCTACATAAGCCACTACGATATGAGAAGGTCCTACCATGGTTTTCGGAGCCAATGACAATTCCTCTCCTTGCTGGGTAATAACGCGAATGTGAAGATGTCCACCCTCTGGACGAGCAGAACCGGGAGTGACCCGATCAAGGGAAAGTAAAGTTCCGTCATAGCGGTAGCTCAAATCCCAATCCTGACGCCAGGTGCGAAAATCGATATAGTGGCGGGTAAAGGGAATACGGTCAGTTGTGACACTTGAGAAGATCACTCAAAAAATCTCCACCTTTAAACCCTTGCCAATTTTTATTTTGTCCGTTTTGTCTAGCTTACCGAAAGCCAGACTCAGCAAGAATAAAATTTTTATTGTCTTTCGGTTTTCTAGTGTAACGGACAAAACCACTCAAAATAAAAAAGATACAAGAGAGGTCTCTCGTATCTTTTATTCAGCAATCGCGCCCGATTGAGGTAAATTAAGACGTACTTTTTACACCAATCAAAATATCCAAATCAACAGTTATTCCAGTAGAATCTAAATTTAAAAATGAATCAATCTGTTCTTTTTCTGCATTCCAAGCTAGTGGAGACATTTGAATAAGGTTCAATAATTCTGTTTGCTCTAATTCCTTAAAATAACTAAACCTGAAATTATTTACTAACTGGAAGTTTTGTTTAAATAGCGATATGGTTTCTCCATTGGTGTAGGCTTTTTTATCACTGTTCGTAAAAATTACCTCTCGCAATTCTTTGAGATAATTAGGACGAGGTACAATTTTCACTATGATACCTTCAGGAGCCAGAACTCTTTTGAACTCCATATAATTAGCAGGTGATAGGATATTCAAAACCACGTGACTTGACTGATCAGTTAGAGGAATATTCGCCAAATCACCAACAAGCCAAATCGGATTATGATAATTTTTAGAAGCCATTATAATGCCTTCTTTTGCAATATCTAATCCAATCCCAGTGATTGCCCTATCGCGACATTCATTTATAATTTTTTGTAAATGTGAACCCTCGCCACTTCCTGCGTCGAAAATAATAGTTGGGTAATGGAATTCGTCTAAATGCTTACCAATTATTTCTGAAACTTTCTTGTGTAATGAGGAGTATAAGTTACTTTCCATAATTATTTTTTGTCTAGCTTCAAATAAATTTTTATCATAATGTTGATTGGAGGGGCGAGTTAACATATTGACATAGCCCTGTTTTGCAAAGTCAAATGTATGGTTATTCGAACAGATGAGGCTTTTAAAATCAACGACTTTCATTGAACGATGACAAATCGGACATCTAAATATGTCCACTATCTCACTTACCACTTTTGCACTTTTTTCTTTATTGGTCATACCATCTTTCCCTTTCTACAAATCAATACATCCTTTGAACCTTATTCCGTTAAATGGCCCGTTTGTTGAACTACTCTTTAATAAAATAATTTTTCCGTTCCCAATTCCACATTGCAATAATAGAAAATCCATCTTCATCGGCTTTTTCGTCATCATCTGTATGAATCAAATCGCCTTCTTCTGTGTCATCAAGGTTTAATTTTTTATGTATTTCTTTTAACAAACCACCATAGGAGATTAACCTTTTACGGTGTAAACCTTCCTCCAAATCAGACAAACGTTTCAAATTCTTTTCTTCATCATCGGTCATAAAATCCGTATCCTTTACAGGATATTTTGCAGTTTCGTCAATTGCCGATTGTATATCCGATTTATATTTATTTTTCGGTCGAATCATTTGAACTTTTACATTTGGATCATAGTCTAATTTCATTGCCTTTTTCCAAAATTGAATCCATTGTTTTTGATTCACGTAGTTTTCTGTATTCTTAAAATAAGTTGGTTCCACACATACCAATACATGCATGTGCTGATTATAAGAATTATCTTTATTATTTATTGTCACTTCCGTTGCACGCATAAAACCAACAAGATTTTTATTAATTTTTTTATATTGCATCATTCGGCGAAATCCTTGAGCCATATCTGACAAACTCTTATTTAATTCTTCGCCATCATAAACATTTTTAACTGTTAATGTGAGAAACAACCAACGAACTGTTGGCTTTTGTTTAATAACTTCAGCAACAACCTTTTGTGACTGAATGCCATGTTTCATTGCTCTCCTCCAGTTGCACATTGGACAAAGCCTGGATTTACAAAACCACACTCGATACAACTTTCTTTCGCCTGTTTCACGATTTTGTTTATACTCTAATATTTCAGCACAATCTTTTACTCTTTCAGCCTTTTTAAATTCAAGAATATGCAGAAGTTCAAAGTAATCAACATTAGCGATTTTCTTTTCTCTCCATGGTCTCACTTTTCCACTTTTTGTCTTGTCCACTAAAACCCTTGATTTTTCATCTGAATAAATGCTACTATTAGGACACATAATATTAAAAGAAACCCCCATCTATTTAGTTATTTGTTTGGTCACTTATAACTTTAACAGATGGGGTTTTTCTGTGCAACCAATTTTAAGGGTTTTCAATACTTTAAAACACATACATACCAACACTTCAACGCACCTTTCAGCAACTAAAATAAAAATGACAAGGTCGCATGATGATTAGCCAGCTCCAACAGCATTTTGACTTCTGCTTTCTTTTGCATAGCCAAGTCCGTATCTACCACAAACAGTCCGATCAATAGAAAGAAGAGCAACGTAGAAATCGATAAGAGATTGATACCCGTACGGATCTCTCCTTTCTGAAAAAATGATCACCGATTTCACAGATCGTAATCCATGACGTTGATCGTTCCCACTCTGGTCACGGCCATCGATGACATCGGAACAGGTAGGTAGTTCGTAAAACGTGGATACGGAATTTCCATACGCAGCTCAAACTCATCCTCGTGACTCCACAAAACCGGATCCGCTATTTTCGTACGGACAATATGGATGGTCAATGCCTGCTCCGACAAGGAAAACTGCTTTTCAGCCAACTCCCTGGTTACAATAGCTCGAACTTGCTGCTGTACGACAGCATCATTGATCCCACCGTGATTACTTATGTATTTGGCCGCAGCAGCACTTACTTCCAGCAATTCATTTCGCGTCTGTATGACGGTATGGCTTTGCAGGATTCCGAGCGGTACCAATAGCAGAACCATAATGTTCAGGATGACCGCAATCAGTTGCCCCATCAGCCTGTACCAAATCTGGTGACATGGGTCAGAAGCTTGCCAAAGAACTGCGTACTTGCCGTCATCAAATTATCCGGACCCGTCAGCAACAGGTGAACGGTCAGGGGCAAAACCAATGCCATCAATGCAAGGATGGTGATCATCTTACTCATCAGCTACCACTCCGGATCAAAATATTCGGAAGGACGACTTCCCGCAAACGAAAATATGACCTCCCCTGCTACAAAACGATTCATCCACTGAGCTACACGAGACGGATAGATGGATACGACTAGCGTAACCTCTTCGTTTCGTTCTTTTCTTGCCCGTTCACTCGCTGACCGCGGACCGCTGCCAGCAAATACATCTCCCGACACATCCCAGCCCAGCTCCGCCATTTTTTCAAGGTAATAAGCCGACAAACCAGGCTCCAGGTAACCGATATCCTGCATGTCATCGAGAATGTCCGTATATATAGCCCTCGCGATAGACCGCTCCAGTGCATACATGTGATAGGCTCCTATTCCAGAAAAGACGAGTAGGAGAACTGCGATACAAATCAGGAATACTTTTGCTTTTACCATCAGCTGGAGCCTTTGATCACCCGTTTAGTGAAAGATGACCGTAGCAGCTCGATACACCCTTTCTTGTTGTGTCTCACGCAACTGCTCTTCTGGTTGAGAAAACCACAATATCGAGCATATACTGCCTGCCATGACTATGATGATGAGAAAAACGTGGTGATGGAGCATCAGTTCGAGGTGTAGGACGTGCCATTTTGCATACGGTAATTAATATTTTCATTTCTGGTATCGTAATTGAGCGAGGTGATCGAGCGATTGATGCTTTCCGCTGAGTCGTTGGCTGCTGGACTCAATTCGTTACCGTAGGAGCTTACACCAATCCCTAATACCATCACGCAGGCAAGAAAGATGAAAAACATTTTTGACACAGACATTCACTCCTTAACAATGATTTGGTGAAAACAAAAGAAGATCTCTTTCAGGGAATAGCTTGATCGATCCATGATACAGCCCGATCTCGCAATCCGCCGTCTTTGACCACAGAACGATTTACCTCCGACACACTTGATACGATGATCCCCAACGAAAACACGATGCACATCAGAATTGACAACAGCTTTGTCATGAATCGCCTCCCTCCTCAGGTCAGGTATTTATCCAGTATCTCAGTCAACAGCTTGTACCAAGGAAACATAGCAACCAAAAGTCCCATGTAGAACGCAGGATACACGATAATGCTGTAGCCGATGCCCAGCGATTTGATTTTTTTGCGATGCCGAAACATACGGCGATGATCGACAGCCCATTCCAGACGCTGCATCGTTACACTAAGCTGCGCTTCACTCAGCTGTTCAATCGTTCTCATACCGGAAACTAGAATTACACCGTCATCCACACCCAATTTTCGCTTAAAGGTTTCCAATGCTTCGTCTGGATCTTTATTCCATTCTGATAATGTAGGCAGATACTCTTTCAGTTTTCTCGTGGGCCGCCCAGCCTTCATCATGGCGCTGTAGACAGGTACCTGATTTTCCAAGAGAGTGACATAACGATTGATAAAACGGGCAATATCGGTGCTCAAGATCTCCTCCCTGCGGCCAGCCCACAGCCTCAGACCAAAATAAGGAAGAAGGAAACTCCCTGCTGATGCCAGGCACATGGAGAGAAGGGGAAAGGAATCTACTCTTCCTATCCACACCCAGAGAATCGTAATCAGGCACACTATACTTCCACTAATCCATTGAACGAAAACCCACTCCGGCTTCCCCCAACCAAATGGTCTACCCGCTCGCGATAGCAATTGTTCCCAGCGATCATCCTCCTGTGACTGTACGGTTTGTTCCCATTTACGCCACCAGCGCGATGAAATGAAGAGCTTCGGTTTTTGTGAGCGAACGACATAATTACAGATCGAAAAACTCGCGATACATACAAACAAGGAACCCAAAACCAAGAAGATGTACAGCGTTGCCAATGGCATTTAACGGAACCTCCTTCCCCATATGAAGGCAAGCAGGATGGATAATGACCAGACTGTGAGCGCGATCGCTAGAATAGCTTGTCCATCGGGAGTAAAGAAATAGAGGCGATAGGAATCCTGCAGCAACCCCTGATTGTAGGGAATCAGACAGATACAGATCGCGATCACGATCAACAAGCTGATCCATATCGAGTGAATTTCACTATCTCGTTCTTCCTTTTCATCCTGCTGTACAAACATCTCGTTGGTAAGTCTGTTTAGCGGTGACTGGATATCCTCGGTCTCGCCTTCCAATCCACTAGATATATACATGGCAAAGTCATAGGCCCAGGGGTGATCCAATCTCTCAGCGAATTTTTCTACCGCTGTCACGGGATCTCCACCATCTGCAAGATTATTGTTTAACAGCAGCAGATCTGGCAGTAACTCTCTTGGGCACTCCTCAATCATTTCTCGGAAGGTTAAGATGATATTTTTTCGACTGTTATAATAGCGAGCGAATAAATCTACAAATCGGCAAAAGCTGTTGATTTTCTTGTTCATTTGCACAGTGTACCTGGCATAAAGCAGCAAAGTCGGCAACATGAAAAGCAACAGAAACAGAGACAGGGAGACAATCAAATTCCCCAGCAAGATCCCTGCTGCAAACCCGGCCACTGCACCGCAAAGAGATACAAGCAGATGAGCTTCAGGGGATCCACCCACGACCTGACACCAACGGTTATACCCCTCGTAAAGGACTCGACCTGTTTCATGCCGTAGAAATCTTTCTCTCCACACAGCAACGGTGCGGGGATAGAACACCTTTGGTGTCGACCAGCTCTTATACAGATGCAGCCCCAAAAACAAAAAACCGATAAACAAACAGATCAACAAAGGCAACAAAAGAACGTATTTCATAGGGGTCTACCTATATCAGTAAGGCGTAGCTCCTTCAATACGTCGATGCTCGCTTTGCCAACATGACACATATACTCGGTCAAATGGGCATCCAACTGTTGGCCCGTCCATTCGTATTCGCCCGACTGTGCATTACGCACTACCAAGGGAATGGACTCTACCCGGTTAAACGTGTCATTCCATGCCGTCACATGGATAGCGTCTATAAATCGATGTCCGTTGTTTCGATAAGTGAGTGAGTTAACAAAATTGACTGCTCTACTGATTCTTTCCTGAGTCAATTCGATGCTTCGACCTCCGTACTGGTAGACAAGGTCGGTCAAGTCCTGCAATGCCTTGTTCGGAAACCTTTCATGCATGGCGCCAATTGTCGCATCAGTTCCGCGAATACCTGCGTTAATGAAGTGATAGGCCTCGAGTGGTTCCCTGATCTCCCCAATAAGGATCGTGTTGGCTGTTGAACGATACATATCCTTGAAGCAATGAGCTAGATCAATTCCTATTTCCTCGACATTTTGCAGCTCGATGACTTCCCCCGGCCAAACATCACCAAACCGCATTTCATGCTCGCTTTCAAAGATGGTGATGTACTCAGTCAAAGGATCTTTCATTTTCAGCATGCACAGCATCAAGGTTGTTTTCCCGGCAGCCATAGGACCAATCACGAGTGCATTAGCTCTACCGTATACCTGCTGTTCAATCAACATTTGCACCTTCTCGTCAAATGTTGGCTGTTGCTGGGTCCTCAAACGATCCAGGGAGAAAGAGGGAGTAGTAAATCGTCTGACGAGAATCGTAGGTACTCTGGAATATGGATAAGTAAACATGGTCAGCCTTGCCTTTAGAGAATCTAGGTAGCCACTGAGACGAGGCTTCTTTTCGTTAAAGGAAAGACCCGCAGCATTCGTCAATTTTTGTTGAAGCGTCTCCACTTCTCTCCATGTTGGCTTATAGGGAAGGTTTTTTTTCACTCCCTGTTCGATGTACGCCACACTTCTGTCGGCTGAAATTCGAACTTCCTCCACCCACGGGGACAAATGCAGTACCGCATCCAGAATTCCCCAACCATATGTTGCAAAAGCAAGCCCCTCATATCCATTGACATGCGGCAATATTTCCTCTGTCACTGGACGCTTGATCGTTTCCTCGAAGTAATGCTGGAGACGCAGAATGATGTGATTGTGACTATCCCGGTCACCTTGTTCGGCCAGAGCGAGAATACGTTGCATCTCCAGCTTTTCTTCTTTATTGCTTCCAAAATGATTGAGATAGTCTCTGGCCGCTTGTTTAATTTGCTCTACGTCCGAAAAATTTGCCGGGCTTACATGTTGATGCAGCACTCTCATCTGCTCAACACCACACTTTTGTTGGAATATTCAGCTTTTGCTATCACTTCCAAGCTGCTAATGTAGGACTTTGGCGGAAACAATTCTTCGATCAACACGCTACTGCTTTGGTGGGACTGCATTAATCTGCTCTCCGATATTCGAGGCACTACTCCGTACAAAGTAACCTCTTCCCCGATTCGGTAGGGGTGCCCCTTGTCGAGATGGCTTAGCAGAACCTCACATGTTATCCCCCGCTTTTTCCATCCCATTATCCATTCCTTTGCATTTTCGATACTGAACGGATCGGCTCTAACAAACAAGAGATTGCGATCGGCGATATGCATCATCCTGAGCATGGCCTCTGTCTCCGGAAAACAGTATCCCCAGTCGACATATATGTAGTCAAATTGCTGACGAAAAGCCTCCATCATATTGGATAATTCGGCGCTTTTCCATTTGTTCGCAGCATGGGCGTAAAACAGGTTGGACATGTGATCGCTTTGCTTGCATACCCGAATCCAGTCTCGCTTGCTCGCGGTCGTTGCTTCCAAAAAGTCGGGACGAAAGAGCGCCAATTGATGTTGATGAAGCTTAAAGAAGCGGGTCAAATCAGGTTTTGCATCATTCATATCCAGTACAATGATTCTTTTCTCGAGGTTTTGCCGAGCAAGAAGAATTGGAAAGTTAATGCAAAAAGTGGTAATACCTGAAGCGCCGTAGCTCATCATAGTGTACACCTGACCGCGTCCACTTCGACTCTCAGTCTCTTTCGAATCATGGACAAAACCTAAAATGAAGCATATTTGTTCACGTATTTCCGATTGTGAGAGCTGTGATGACAACAGATATACACGTTGCAAAGACAATTCATCCACTACTTGGCGAATCAATCCCTCGTCCCTGTATAAAGGAACGATAATCAACGAGCTATGTGCGGGTAAAGCAGATTGAACAGAAGGCAGCCACTCCCAGACCGGCGTAGAAAACATCTCGGAAAAAATAATGGCTGTGTCAGGGCGATACAAGTGAACAAGACGAAAATATTCATCGCCCGATTCTGCCACCAATGCTTCTACAGAACGCGGCAAATAGGTTTTTGCCAATGACTTCATAGGATAGCAAACTAGGATTTTCATGAGGTAGATTCCTCCGATACCATGATATGACCCACTTGCAGCATGCCGTATGTCATTGCTTCTGTAACCTTCTTATACTGCTGATCGGTCAAGTTAAAGCCAACAAAGGCAGGCAGAGCAGTAGGCTGCACACGGTAGTCACGGTATCTTTTTTCTGCGTTGAGCATTGGTTTTTCACGTGTCCCACCATGAAAAATGGCGTCCATCTGGTCAGGGGATGGCAGCAGGTTGGGTTTCAGGGTGTAGATTTCAATACCATTGCTGTCACGTACACTGGCCAATTGGCTTTCGAATAATAGATCAGCAGTATCATTCGTCTTTTGAAAGTGATGCGGAGACGGGAAATCCTCCAATTCGTTCATTGTCTTGTAACGAACCCAAATTTTCACATGATCCCCTTTACGCAGCTCCGTCAATGGTTGAATAAACATAAGGGGGAATTCATACCTCGCCTCCCCCGTTTCAGGGAGCAGCTGATTATCCGTCAATTTGGTGCTTAAAAGCTGCTCTCCACCATAAATTGTCTGGGTGCTTCTTTTACCAAGTACATTCTCTATTTCTCTTACAGAGTCTGGAAGTATGGCATCTACAGCCTCCTGAACCAGTACTACATCCTCCCTAGTAATCGGTTCGTAGGGTAAAATTTCTTTACCCAGTGCAACCTTGACCACTGGTGAAAAGAGCTTTTTCGCTGCTAAAGCATCAATATACTGGGTCGCAGCGTAGAAAGAGGAACCCGCTAATAAAAACGAAATCAGACAGATGATAAACAAGGTTTGTTTTTTCATGGCAACCTTCCTTTACATGCATACACCAAGGACTGAAACTTCTCTTCTTCTTCTGGATAAAGCTCCAGCAAGAGACTCCCTTTCACATGCGCCATAGCCGTTTTCTCCCCATCAAAATGAGGCAGAGCTGCATGTATGTCGATAGATTTGGGTTCTCTGCCCCACAAAGAGAGGGTTCCTTCTACTCGTTTCATCATGCTGGAACGGGCAAGGCGATCATTCCATTTGTTTGCGATCCACCTCATTCTTTTTCCTGCCGTATGCCACCAGGACGGTGCTGCTTCCATAAGAAACAATCGCGTTAAGCGGGCAATATCAGCGTCAAAGATAACCCATATTTCGTCCGCTAAATCAAAGATTCGTTTTGCTTCTGGTTCTCTCCATCGCGACGATAGATCTATCACAACTAGAGGACTCTCTTTGCTCGTACGTAATAGCCAATCGGCTGTGTCGATTTGAGATGATGGATGATGAGGATAAGGGGGGTCAATCTGGATGCGAAGTTGGTTGTTCTGTAAGAGGAGCATAGATGTGGTTGAATCATTCACACGCTGTGGTTTGACTCTGCGTTCGAAGTCTAGTGCAAAGTAATAATAGGATGAGGATCCTGGATATTCACAAAGAGTCACGGACAAGCCTTGACTAGCTAGAGCGTAAGCAACATTTCCCGCAATAAAGCTCGCTCCTGCCTGTTCATAAAGACTCGTAACCACGATGCATTTGCGACTGAGTACTTGCTGTGGCTCTTCAATGATAGGCGACGCTGCAAGCTTTTCCTTTAACAGCCTCCACTGCTGTTCTTCTTCGCGGGTATGATTAAACTCCTGTTGTTCCAAGTCTCGAAACCTGGAGACAAAGCGATTCACCTGATCAAACATACTATCCAACCTGTGAGTCATCGGTCTTGTTTTTGCTTGAGATGTAATTCTTAAATTTCTCAATCATTTCTCGAATCGTTAGTGTCTTGCGATGATAGTAATAGATTTTGCGCAATCGTTCTTTTTCTTGAGATGTCATTTCCGGCTTAAACTGACTTGCCTTTTCTACCAGCAAAGCCAATTCCACATTATTCGGTCGACCTCTCCGCGGGGGATTGGCAAACAACTGCTGTTGTTTTTTGTCAAAAGCATTCGGGTACTCTACCAGCCACATATCGACTAATGTTTCAATGTCATCGTTGGAGCGAAGCCCCAGCTTCATTAGGTACTTAAAGTAGGTAGGCAAGCTTTGATCATTCATATGCCCATTCTGCCAGCGTGAGATAAACCCGTTTGGCAGGGTAAGCACCTTTGTCACATCCCGGATAAGCTCCATTCGATTTTGTGACTGATGCTCTACGATTGCTTCCTTTACCAATGTGAACAAGATGTCGTGAAAATTGGCTTCCTTGGTGTCGCACCCATACTGAACCATGTACCACTCTTCTACAGCTTTATCAAAATCTCTGCGGCAATTCGTTAATCGAAGCTGATCCAGATGCTCGTAAAAATTCTCAAGGTTGTAGCGTAGTACAAATTCCTCTTGATAGTTTCCAAAGACAAAGGCAATAAATGATTCTTTTAAGATTTCCAGTGACATTAAACTATTTGTCTCTTCGTAGCAGCGGTTTACTAATTCGACAGCACTCTTTGCCAACACGACAATCACCCCCCATTTTTTTACATTTTTATTAATTAATAGACATTCTGCAACATCTTTCGGCACTCGTCAAATATTTTTTGAATTCTATTAGATCAAAATAATTTTAGAAGGCCGCCCCACACGCACCCGTGCGAGGCGACTCCGGAGTTACTCTACCGTGAAGTAGAGTTCCTCTCCTGTCGAGAGCAAGAGGGCGATTCTTCCCCTGCGCTCGATGACGGTTGGAGCATTCTCCATCACCACAACCCCGTCATTCAGGACTACTCTGCTTCCAAATTGATTGACCGAATCGATCTGGAAGACTCCTCGCGGTACTCTTTCCAATGAAAGATACCTGCCTGGCTTGTGCTTCTGATAGCAGACCCGTCTGCCTAGAAGCTGCTCTACGCTTGTAGAGAACACGTGGTGAGCCTCTACTGTTGCCATGCGCAACGCCTCCTTCTCTCACCTGTAGAGTACGGCCGTTTCATCTGCTTATAAGCCCATGAAACACTTCTACCGTAAAAAAAGACAGCGGGTAGGCGCAAATATTTTTTAGTAATCCTTCCACAGTTCAGGATCATTCAATTCAGGATACATATCTGTCAACATGTCAAAGGGGGAGAAATACAAGGTATCTACAAGAATTTTCAGCTTGTGCTTCTTTAGCAAGGAGTAAGCTCTCTCCGTTTTTCCAAATATCTTGGGCAATTCATAGATATCTTTCAGCTGCATCAATTCACGGAACATGTAGTCAACACATACCTTAGCCCGCTCTTCTCCCTTGACACTCTGAAAATACAGCGGGGGAAAATGACGCCGAATCCCCGATAGCACTTCTTTGTATACCCATAGTACCCGTTGCTCCTCAGAAAGACGGGGCAAAAACGGATAAGCGTAATCAACCAGATAATACACATCCTCTGGCTTGGCTTCGATGGGAGGTTCAATATACTCTCGAATCAAATGAAGCTTTAGCTCCTTCACATCACTTAAACGCAATTCCTTACGTGCTTGTTCAGGAGTCCATTTCTTTACGTTTTCAATTGCATATCGTAAGACTAACTGAACTTTTTGCTTGCGGTACTGCGCATCTTCAAACTCGTACGGAGAAAAACGCTTCTGCTCACCCATGAGGATGCGTCTGTACCGATCCACTATTTTAGATGGCACTGTTCCCTCACTCCTATACCCACTTTTGGAATATACTACTAAATTACCATAGTGGATTAGGACAAAAACAATAGACGAAAGGCCCTCTAAACTTGCACGCGGTTTATATTTCTGATTGAGATACCCGTTCTAGTTTCAAGTCAAACATTTCCCAAAATAACGGGATTTCTTTCTTCATTTCCACACTGACGTGATAGATTCCCTGTCGGTACAACTGATTCCGTTCTCCTTTTTGATGCACAATATCTACCGAATCTTTTTGGTTTTTCCAAGTCGGTTTGTTTAGGTTCCACAAAATCTGAGCTTCTTCTCTTGCCCCGCGAATGATATTCGCCTGATAATGCATCGCTTCATCGGTCGTAGCCAGCAAAAGCTTGTGCTTCTCTCCCTGGTCGTTGTAATACTCCCATTTACCAGCAGCCCGAGCTCCTTTGGAAATGGTGTCTGCCGTTTGCTGCATGTGCATTTCCCATAAATCTGCCTGTTCCTGAAGCAGCAACAACGAGATCAGTCCACCTAAACAGAAGAAAAAAAAGAGCGCAGTCACCATGATCGCTCCCCGCTCTTCGGCAAAATGCCTGCCCCATTTTCTAATATGCCGAATCATCTTTTTTCCTCCGCGTTCTCGATCATCATAAAATAGCTTTCTGTAATCTGATATCTTGATCCAGTCGCCAACAATGTAAAGGAAACAGAAGCTTCAGTCTGTACATGGTTGCCTTTTCTCCAGCTTCCTTCCCGAATGTACAGCTGAATACTGCCCTCTGTCAGTCCTATGGCCTGTCTAAGCTCTTTTTTGCCTCTTTCCTGCGCATGGTACGAAGCCAAACCATAATTGGGCTGAACAGCAGCAATTCTTCCTGCTTCATAGGCCGCTGCCAACGCTTTTTGCTTATTGTAAAGGATGCTAAACTGATCAAAACTAAAGACGATCAACAACCAGACCAAGGGAAAAACCAGAATAAATTCAATGAGCTGGCTGCCCTTTTCTTCTTTCCAAAGTGCCCTCACCCTTCGAAAAAATTCCCTCTTCATATACCTGTCTCCACGACGTACCAGATGGGCTGAAGCAGATAAGCTGCGAGCAGCCAAACCGCAAAGGGAAAAGATAATGCGGATCTCCCCGCCATTGGCAGCCATAACTGCCGGTGTGCTGTCCAGCCAACCAGTATGGCACGAAGGTTTGTGTAAAGAAGTGTCCAGGTGCTAGGTAGAAGCACAGCTGCCACCAAACAGAGCAAAATTGCCATAAGAAACATGAGGTATATGTCTGACCAACTACTCCAGGCGCCAACTGCCATGAGCAATTTTTGGTCCCCCATCCCCATTCCTTTTATCAGGACGGGTACGACTGTCAGAAGAAAGCCGCACGTCAGACCTGTCAGGGCAAGCCAACCCATTCCGTTCAGGCACTGGTAGCCCAAACCTGTCACCATCATCGGAACCGTGCACATATTGGGGATTTTCCTGCGGCGCAGGTCAGACCAGGCAGCCACAAGCAGCATTGCAAGCACAATCCATTCATTCATTTACTGAGCTTATCTGTGATTTCCTGAAGTCTCGCTTCTTCAGCTTCACCTAGTGCCATCAAAGCTGGAATTACGGCCATCAGGATGACGGCAATAATGATGACCATTTCAACAATCGTGACGCCATCCTCCTCTTGCCAAAAGCGCTTCAGATACTGTGTAATCATGGACATTGCATTCACTCCTTTGCAGGTTCTACCTTAACTCTGCCAAAAGACAGCAACACCCGCAAAATTATTTACATCCTCTCATTAATGCCCATCAACACAGGACCCATAACCAAAAAAAGCAAGGGAACACCCATCAGTACAATGACAAATGGAAGTAATCGTATGTTAAGCCGATTCATACGCGCTGATGCTTCATCTTCTTGCTGCCTCATTTGTTCCTCTACTTGAACGGCGAGCATATTGGAGATACTGATTCCTTTGCGAATCGCTTCATTCATTTCCATCGTAATAGTCGTCAGTGCATCCACCTCCCAGCGAAAAGCCATTTCTTCCAAAGCCTTTCGCCATGTTCCATAACGCTTTTCTTCCGTTTCCAGGCGTGCAAGCTCATGTCCAAGCCTCGCATCAAAGCGGCGAGCTGTCTGTTTTACAGCTGATTGTAAAGGCATCCCTGCTTCGACTAGAGACTGTACAATGCTGAAAAAAACCGGGACTTGCGCCTGGATCTCTGCCTTTGCCCTTTTGTCAGCCCATTCAAGCAGCAGGGTGGGAAGCAGATACAACACCAGACTAACCATTAATGGCCAACTATTCGCCAATCCAAGCGTTTTCCCGGTATAGATGGCGACTAAAAGGTGCAAGAGCGAAGAGGCCACGAATATCAAGCTTAGACCCCTGCACAGTACAATTTCTGCTACACTGACTCTCCACTGCAATCGAAAAAGAATTTCTTCAAATTTTTTTCGATCTACTCCCGTCCATTCACTGGCACGTTGCAACCAGACTTCCCTTTTGCCCAGCAGCTCCACGATCCGGATACGACTTTTCTTCCTCTGAAAGGATTGATCCAGATGAGCTTGCTGCTCCTGATCAATCCGTCCTAACAGGGAATCAACTGGTGCAATTCCCCGCTCCAGACATACAGGTAGTCCGTAGAGAAAGAGTGCTATTCCTGTTATCACACAAATGAGCAGCATTTTGCTCATCCCCCTCCGTGCACACTTTTTTGAGCCACAAATCGAATCGCTTCTCCACCGACTAGAATGCTTAGCAAACACGCCAGCATGATCATTCGGCCTTCGAGTGTGGCGATCAGGGGATCAAAGTGATGGGGATTGTTGATATAGAGTGTCGTCACGAATAAAAACGGCATAAGGCTAAGTAGATTCACCTGAGCTACGATCTGCGCCATAGCAGCCTTTTGTCGACGCAAGGACTGACGGCGACGAAGGATTGTGGAAGCCGCCAAATCCAGCGTCTTCGCCATATCTCCACCCATCTCGCGCTGAATTTGTATGATCGTAGCTAAATACTTCACATCGACAGAGCCAGTCCTGTCATAAAAGGCTTGCATCACATGCTCCAGTGGTATCTGTGCTCGTAAATGCTCCACGATTCTGCGGTATTCCTCCAAAACGGTTGCATCCATATAGGGACTGCCTGCTACTTGCTCAAATGCATGCAGAGAAGAGGGAGAGGTACGCAGGGAGCTTGCCATCAGCCGAATCGCCTTCACATTCCCTGCTTCAAACCTGTCTTTTCGCCTGGCTCCCAACACCATGACCAAACGCTCCGTAAATAAGATTCCCGCCAAAAACATAGGCAGCCCCAGCCACCATGATTGCAAAAGCTGACTGCTCATCACAAAGCAAAGAAATCCCAGTAGAAACGAAACAGTGATATACCGATGCACACTCCAGCCAGACTGAGATTGCTGCAATCTATCTGCCAAGTGTCTCCAATTGGTCGTTCTTCCGCGTTGCAGGTGGCCTACAAGCTCATGAGTCTCAGCCTGCTGTCGTACAAACAGGTTCCTTGGAGTACATAACAAAAACAGACTCATACCGATTCCTAAAGCGATAGGCAAACTCACATTCATCCCATTCACCCCTCAGACCCGGATGGGGGAAGTAAAAAATACCTGATCGATTTCCTCGCGCGTCAATCCTTTTTCTAGCCAACGTTTGACCAGCTTTTCAGGGCGATAGCCTGTCCATTTAAAGGTACCCGTCACCTTGCCATCGCGAATGCCCGTCTGTTCAAAAACGTAGATGTCTTGTAAATAAACGCGATCAGGCAGGACCTGTTTTACATGGCAGGCTCGGCGAATTTTCTCCTCGTGAGACTGTCCGGTGCCTACCACCTCCGTGATCGCCACTACTTTTCTGCTCCCATCCTCTTCAAAACGCTTCACCTGAACGATCAGGTCCAGCGCTGAGCCAATCATCAGATTTCGTTCCTCTGAACTGTATACTTCATCTGCTTTTCCAAACAAGATCGGCAAAGTCGAGTCGACCAAGGCACGAGGCGAGTTCGCATGCGCAGTGCTCCAGCTCCCGGGATGATCCGTATTCATGGCCCAAAGCATATCGACGATTTCTCCACCCCTAGTTTCCCCTACCATAATAACGTCAGGACGTTTACGCAGAGACAGCCTCACACAATCCTTGATGGAAAAGCCACCTCTGCCCTCGTAGTTCGGTGGCTTGGCCAAAAAACGCCGAACGTACGGATGCTGCAGCTTCATCTCCAGCACGTCTTCGATCGTGATGATACTCAAGTACGGCAGTACATACTGAGAAATGAGGTTGAGCATATGGGTCTTTCCTGAACCTGTACCGCCACTAACGATCCCTGACGCACGAGATAGACCCACGGCCCATTTTAAAAATTGAAGCATAGGTTCACACAAGGAGCCATAACGAAGATAGTCCTCTTCGGACAGCAGTTCGCGATGCTTGCGAATGGTAAGCATATGTCCATCCGGAGAAATGGATTTGTGGGTCGCTGCAATCCGGGAGCCATCCGGCAATTGAGTGTGTAGCTCTGCCTTCGTTTCGTTAAATTCCCGTCCTACTGTCGCAGCAATTTGCTCAAGCAAGCGCAGCATTTCCTCCTCATCCCGAAAAACGGGAATGTCAGGACTCTCCAGCCGGCCTGTACTTTTTCTTTCCACGACTAAATAATCGTGGCGGTGAAACATAATTTCCGTAATGTCAGGATCGTCGAGCATGATGTCCAGCGGCCCCCACCCCGTCAGCGAGTGGAGCAGCCTTTTTACCTCTGTTTCCAAATTTGCTGTAGAGAGGGGGACGTTAGCCTCCAGGAGCATTTTTATATCCGCAGAAAGCTCCTCCAAATACATGGGGTTATGCTTTTCCTCCCATAAACGTTTTCCGTGCTTTTCTACGATCTGGGTTCGTACGGTAGTCTCCACTTCACTGCTCATCCATTTTTCAGCAGTTCCATGCAGTGTCTGTATTTGCATTTTCTCATTCAGCGTCTGGGGTACTCGGACTGACTCCCTTCCCATGTGCAGCATTTCCTGTACACTTCGCTCAGATGATTGCATGGCGAGCATCTTTTTGCGGTCAAACATGATAACACCAGCTCCCTTAACCCCACAACCACCGGAATAATGCAGGCCGTTCGCGGGTTTTATTTTTCAGCGGGCTCTCCGCCTTCTCCTCTTCTTCCGGTATCAGGGCTTTTCCCAATGTTTCAATGGCACCTTTAGCTGCAGTCTTTCCCGGTTGCAGCATCATGGGTGATCCTGTATTGATTGACTTTTTTACCTCCGCATCATCCGGTATCGGGAAAATTTTTTTACTCGGATGCAGCTGAAAATAAGCTCTGATCTCGTCCAAAGTGAACATTTCTTTTCGTTGAAGTCGATTCATACACACTTGTATTCGCTCTTCGGGATACTCTGCTTCCCTTAATAGCTTTAATAGACGTTGAATATTTTCTATGGAATCTACAACTGGGTTTCCTACCATCACCACTTGTTCGGCAAAGAAGAGAGCTTGTATTGTGGCATCTGTTGTATCTGGGGCAGTATCTATCAATATCACGTCATATGTACTATGCTTCAGCGTCTCCAAAATGAGGTACACATGATAGTTGCGAATCTCGAAGCTATGTCGGATATCGCGAGGTGAAGTAAGGACATGTAAACCTGACTCCATATGTGTCACGATATATTTTTCGACATCTGCCGATGACAGGCGAAAATCAGCGATGTACTCCTGCCATTCTTCAGCTCTGATGTCTGCGGGGTCGCGTCCGCGCAGCCTTACTGATTCATGCAGCTGAGCTTCGATTTCCTGTACCCAAGTGAACATATTGGGTGTACGGGGCAGATTCAAAGTTGTAGCGAAGGTCCCCAAATCCAGATTGAAATCTACCGCTAATACCTTAAGCGTGCTGCCTTCTCTTTTTTGCTGGGAGAAGTAGATCGCCAGTTCGCGGGATATAAACGTTTTTCCAACTCCACCTTTGGGACCGTAGACAGTTATGAGATGCTTTGGCATGGAGTGTATAGCTGGACTTTGGGATTCCGATGAAGCTTCCCCCATGGTTTGCCGTAGCGGCTGATTCGATGGCATGGAAGGAGTGTTGGAGTATGGCTCTTGTGGAGGGGCAGATTGCCAAGCCTCTCTAGTAATCGCTTGAGGCATCATCGCCAATGCTTCGATTTGTCCCGCCTGAATAGGCTTGGCTACTACCCAAATGCCCAGGTTTCGAAAAAACGGTTCCCAGACCAGATCTTGAGGAGAACATGCAGCAATGAAAGAAAGATGGGGAAACGCAAAACGAAATTGCTGACAGAGCACACCACGCTCTGATTCCTTGATTTCACCCAACAGTACCATGTCTGGTCTTAGTGATTGCAGCATCTGCCAGACCTGATCTATTCGGGTGGCTTGTCCGCAAATCTCCACCCACTTGCTATTGGTCAAATGATTCATAAGCATACTGTTTGAAGCAGAATCTTCATCGACTATGAGCAAACGCTTTTTCATTCTCGATCCTCCGTTTCTGATTCCCAACGTTTTTTGGTTTTCATCAGATCATTGGCAAAAGCTACGTCCCCAACGCCAGGCTTTTGCCCATCTAATCCGGTAGCAAGACCCAATCGTATTTTTCCATAGTGAAGAGCATGGGTAAGGAGAACTGCTTCGCTACGCGTAAGTGAAAGGGTAACTGCGACTAGATTGGTTCGATTCCCCTCCATTTCTCGCTGGACGCCAATGATTGGCATGTTTTGTAGCAGTAATCCGGAATGTGCGCCTGCTTCGTTTTCAAAGGAAGCGTAAACATGAACCCGTTCTCCCTTGGCAAGATGCGGGGAGACGCCAGCGATATTGTTAACAGGTATGCTCATTCCCGTCATCGACGCCTCTAGTGTTTTATCCTGCTGGGGTTGATTCGATATCTCCAGATCACCTTCCAGTAAAGGACGTCCTCCCTTTACTTGATGGGAAAAGGGAAGTCCCACATACTGAGGAAGCAGCTCCCAAGGAATTAAACCAGGTATTGATAGCCCAGGTTCCTGAAAGGTATTACCCAAAGTTAAAGTTAAAGGTTCTATATCCTCTACCTCGAGTAGTTGACCGCTTTCTTTCTCTATATTCGCTCGGAGTTGAATGTACGTAATCGTCTGAGGTTTTAGGAGCTGATAAGCACCAAATGCCACACACGTAGATAACAAAAGCAATGCCAATAATCGTAATGGATGTACAGACATACTAAATATCCCTCCTCTCAAACACTTTTTTCTAGCGTACAGGGAGGTCTAGGGACAAAAAAAGGACCGTGCCCATTCTTTGCACGATCCTACCACATGATCTATTTTTTCATGCATGTTCACTTTTTGATTGCATTAGAAAACTTGGCTACGCCAAGCTTTTGGCGGAGCCTTAGTTGCACTTATACTATCTTCCGCTAATCTTTTTAGCGCTTTAGCGCACTTAAACTTTCCGATAGTATAAGAAAACCCAGAGCGAAGCTCTGGGCCTTTTTGCGTTAGAGGATATCCGAAAGTTTGTACTCGTATCCATGCAATCCTTTGTAGTACTCAGGGTACATGGGATTACCGCAATGCTCACAACCAAATTGAGGCGGCACAGACGGATCACCATCATCCATTGCATCAAAATCACG
>NZ_RHHR01000042.1 GCF_003710915.1 Brevibacillus invocatus
AAGGCATGGGAATACGCAAACTCTACTGGAGAACCTCCAATAGTCCCATCCTCGCCCAATCCCTCGGAAACAACACGATCAAAGGACTCGGTTTCATATTCTTTTCAGATTATTATCGACAAGTCACTGCGTAAACTTAGGAACCGCCGTATACCGAACGGTACGTACGGTGGTGTGGGAGGTCGGCTACTCAAATAATGGGTAGCCTCCTACCCGATTGGTACAGTGCGGAGCGGGACGAGATTGGTCAGCAAGGATTTGTTTTCTGTACAAACTGGGGTAGAATATAGAGCGGTATGGTTCGGAACGGAAAAAGATCGAGAATGGGAGATGTATGCGAGGATGAGAACGATTCGGATTGAGGGTAAGGAAGTAGAGCTGATCGAAGAGTTTCCGGTGCGATTTGCGTGTATGGAGCATGTCGAGGAGGAGCTGGATGATTACGTCAACGAATTCGAAGCGGCGCCCAATACATACAGAGCCTCGTCGATTGAAATGGATCAAGTAGACAAGCGTTGTCGAGTATGTGGAGAACCGGGACAGATCGCGTTGTTGCGAGAGAAAGGAATGTAGCGAGCGTGCAGATTACGATTATTACCGTAGGAAAATTGAAGGAGAAATACTTACGTGAGGGCATCGACGAATACACCAAGCGGTTGTCCGCGTATTGCAAGCTGCAGATCGTCGAGGTCAATGATGAGAAGGCGCCGGAGGATATGAGTGCCGCTGAAATGGAGCAGGTGAAGCGCAAGGAAGGCGAACGGATTCTCTCACAGATCAAGCAGGATCAGTATGTGATCGCATTGGCTATTGAGGGGCAGATGTGGTCGTCGGAGAAGCTGTCGGCTGAGTTGGATAAATTGGCGCTGCACGGGCGCAGTCAGGTGGCGTTTGTGATTGGCGGGTCGCTTGGATTGGCAGATCAGGTGCTGAAGCGGGCGGATGCACAGCTGTCGTTTTCGAAGATGACGTTTCCGCATCAGTTGGTGCGGTTAATCCTTCTTGAGCAGGTTTATCGGGCGTTTCGGATTGGGCGGGGTGAACCTTACCATAAGTAAATAAGGTTACAAAAAGACGAGAGAATCTTTTATTAAATTCCTTCGTCTTTTCGTTTTTTCGAGGATTTTCTAAAAACACGCAAAATATCTTCTTCATTTTAATTTAAAATAGCTATGCCTCAAGCTGTAACACTACTTTTGTAAAAATCTTAAAATCATCGATATGCTTTTCTATAATGGCTTCTAAAATACCAAGTTCTAACGCTTGGTAATCGTGTACTGCAATATTGCGGAAACCGACCATGTTCATTAAAGTTTTGGCTAACGTAGCGTCAAGTAATCCATCCTCTTGTAATAGCTTAAAACTTTCTCGACTTGCTTTCGGTACGCCAAGTTTACGTTCACTGACAATATGCATGGCTAAGTCTATACTCGCTTCACAGGCACGTTGAATGTTTAAAATGATACTATCCTGCTTTGTGTAATCTTTTAAATTTTCAGGATTCCCTTCATATACCTCGTGAATACGTTTGACACACCGTTCGATTGTCGT
Organism: Brevibacillus invocatus; assembly: GCF_003710915.1. Classification (GTDB taxonomy): domain Bacteria; phylum Bacillota; class Bacilli; order Brevibacillales; family Brevibacillaceae; genus Brevibacillus; species Brevibacillus invocatus. The sequence continues at coordinate 1,552 of NZ_RHHR01000042.1, forward strand.
AGTTTTATTTAAAATGACATCATTCATCGCCAAATACACTTCCTCGCTCTTTAATGGATTCAAGAATTGGAGCACGCTGTTCATTTAATGTTGCATACATACTGTACGCGCGCATTTTTTGACGAATAAATTCATTTTCATTTCTAATATAAATGGGGATACCTTGCTCAAAAATTTGCATAGTAAAGACTGTATCAATTTGTTTTAAATCGATTAGATCTACTTCACGACCAGCTATAGCAGCTAAATCGCTAGCTAATAGAAAACGTTCATAAGATGATAAATGCTGTTCACTAAAATAGGCAAGATCAATATCGCTCTCTTCATGTATCAAGCATTTCGAGAAAGAACCAAAGAGAATGATGAAATCAGGATTTAACTGTTGTTTAATCGTTTCAATCAGCTGTTCTTGTAGTTCTTTATTCAGCATGTTATCACCACCTCTTCTTTATTATAATTGTAGATAAAAAAAACCGCACCTATACTTGATACAGGGAAACCGTACCATAAATGAAGCTGCGAACGGTCAAATTTATCAAAACCAATAAAATGTAAAACAAGGACAGCTATCAAGGCTGCCCTTGTTTTTTCCATCTTACGGTGTTTATTAATTCACTTGTGATGGGTGAACTGGTATGAAACAACCACTCATCACTGAGGATTTCCTGTGCACGTTTGGAGATTGTTCCTACTGAGACACCGTATTTTTTCGATAACTCAGATTGCGTCACAGGAAGATCCAGTATTTTAGCAACACAGTATTCAATAGCAGCTTCCATGGCACCAGTTTTCCTTATAATTGGTTGAGCAGCGTTTGCGTACAGATTCCAAATTCGAATGGCAGAAGCAATGATAGAAGGTTCGTATTGGGGATACATGGAATTGACAATATTTCTAGCTAACAACTCATATACATAATGACCCCAATCAAATTCCTCTTCTAAATCTTGCGAAGCTTGATGAAAGGGGGAGATGAAGCCTCCATTTCTAAGCGTGAGCGTAGGTGGAGGTTAGTTCACTTTCACTATCTAATAATCCTCCCGATCTTCAGCCACTCTCAATACTCTTCCAGGAGAAACATCAGTATAAGTTCTTGCTCGCTGCAATCGTTCTTCAAAGTAAGCATTCAACGTAGGGTCCGTACAAAATATAAAACAACCCTTTTGCCCTCTGGTCATAAGAGTTCGGTATGTATTGCGAATGATTTGATCGGCAGTTGCTTGAGCGTTTTCTGGGTCTTTTTTGGCAAGGATTTTGATGCCTTTTAGGGATTGGTCCGTCTTGGCGCGTTTTGTGTAATCAGTGATTACCTGGCCATTTTCATATCGCAAGTCGGGACCAATGATGACTCCAGCATAATCGAATTCTAATCCTTGGGATGTGTGAATGCACCCTGCTTCGCTGACTGAATTTGAATCAATTGCCCAAATGCTGTCTGAAAGATTCCAGCTTATTTCGAATTTATGTTCCGGAATACTGATGTCCTTATGCCTAGTATCATAACGGCCGGCAGTTGGCCATTCCCAGCAGTATCCTGCCAGCAATCTGGATTTATTATTTGTCTGATTAAGCTTTTCAATTTCTTTTCGCATTTCATTCGGGTCATTGTATACCCGAAAGTCATAATCCACTCCATAATAATGGGAGTTCGCTGTTTCTTTGATGTGGAGAACATCATCCAGCCATGATATATAAGCATCTGAACCGTCACAGCGGAATTGTGATGTCAGTTGGCCAGTAATTAAGTCAGCATTTGCTTCCTCTGCAAATTTCTTGATCAAATCGATGCTTCCAATATCTTTCAATGTGACCCTTTGGTTCTCATCGATGAAAAATAATGTGAATTTGGCGGCATGGATTAGTTCCTTGATCTGATTTTCTCCCTGATTTCCGTAAAACCCCGACTTTTCATTTAAACGGTGGGCTTCATCGACAATAATGACATCAAACTCATTAAAAGAGGATTCGGTAAAGCTGCCGGAGCCCTTAAATAAGTTATCAATTTCTGTTTTACGAATTGTTCCTTTCAATTTAGAAGCATACACATCCCTAGGGGCAGAGTTTTTGGAAACATATAGTGTCATAAGCCCTTGGTTTATTAAGTGGACCAGCAAGTTGATCGCCATTACCGATTTACCTGTGCCAGGGCCACCTTCGATCACCATCACTTGCTTCTTATCATTTTTGACACATTCGAGGGCGAGATGAAGTGCTTCTTCATAAAATACCTTTTGCTCATCAATCATTAAAAATTCTTCATTGCCTTTTAACATGCTTGTCAGAGAATCCTGCAAAGATTTAGAGGGGCGAATTCGACCATGCTCGATTTGGTAGATGAGCTGATGGCGATCGCCTTTTTTGACATATTTTTTTATGAAATCTCTTAGTTGTTGGATTTCACCTTTTGTGAATATCGGTGCTTTTTTGAGATGCTCCTGATAATGAGCATCTAGTAGAGGATCATCCTCCGTTTTCCTATAATTATGCAAATAAGCGCACGGTTCTAGCTGTATTTGTTTTTCTTGGACATTTTCGTTGAAATCTTTAATGAGTGCTGCATAGGACCAGGCCTGATAGGACGGGTGAGGCAGTGTATTCAATCTTCCGCCAACAAATGTCTTTACGACACCATCCTGTGAGGTTATTTTCTCAACCTCCGACCATTGTTTAAGCTCAACAATGACTACATGGTCCTGCTCCCCATTGTTGCCGGCCACAATGAAGTCTACCCTTTTCGATGTATTAGGAATTTTAAACTCAATGGCCACACTGGCATCATGAGGGATCTCCTGGTCTTGCATGACATTGCACATTCTCTGCAGGGAATTCTCCCATGAGACGATCTCCTGCTTTGATGTACGCCCTACTTTCTCCTGATAGGATTTATAAAGGCGGTCAACCAGCTGTTCATTAATTACATCGGATATGAATTCTGTTTTGGTAGCTTCATATATGATCATAGCCGGCTCCTTAAAACTAGTTATTTATCGGGTACTTACTTGCGTTTTTCTCCATCTTTTTAAAAACTTCTTCTAAGTCTATACCCATTTTATCGGCCAGCTGAAGTAGATAGATAAGAACATCTGCCATTTCTTCTTTAATGTTTTCTGCGGATGATGCCACAGCTTCTTCACTGCTTTTCCACTGAAAGTTTTCAAGAAGTTCATTGGCCTCAAGAGAAATGGAAATAGCCAAATCCTTCTCATTATGAAATGGCAGCCAGCCTCTCTCATCCCGAAACTGTGTGATTTTCTCGATCATTTTTTTCATAAAAAGACCTCCAAGTGCCGTATTTGCTTTAAACACACGAGGTGATGAATTCCATTTCTGAATCAAATAACCGGAAAAAGTAATGAATCGTGTGTAGTAAGCTTTAACAATAGAGAAGGCTTTGGTGTGACTCGTAACAATACCATCTCAGACCTGATCGTGATGACAAGACAAACGAACCGAGCAATTTACACGGTGTATGGCATTTCGGATATGGGTACTATTGTGCTTGAAAATTTACATATTACAGGACAGGTTTCGATTAGGTGGGTGCGTAAATCATCGACAACATTGGGGAAATGAAGTGACCCCATAAAGTTAGACATGTCATTTAATCAGGCCTCGTTGTCGTCCAGCTGTAAAAAGTGTACGAAGAAGCCCCTAACGTTCATTACGTCCGCTAAGAGCTTCTGTAAACATTGAATTTGATCAATACATACTAATCAGATCGGCGAATAACTCATCGATTATCGATTCCTGATAACCGGGTTTTCTCTTCGTAACGACCGCTTGGACCATCTCCTGAAACCAATCAGGCGTATCTGCCCATTTGTTCTGCAATATACTCTGGGCAAACGAATCCCATCTTGCTTCATCAATCTCGTACTGAGTCGTCATTGCCTGTTGATAGTCGCTTGTGGTGTAGCGCCATAGCTTCACTGCTTCTCCCCCATAGCGCCGCCAGACACGAGCCGCCATTTGAAAGCCTTCGGGGTCGAAATCGCCTGAGTAAAAAAGCTGGCATCCCCCCTGCACCAATCGATCCAATAGCGCCCATACAGCCAGAGTAAACTGTCCCGATGAACAAACAAGTGGTGGATATGGATGATCGGACATCTGTTGTTCCCAGCGATCCACAATAGCCGAAAAAACAGCGGGATTTTCCATGACCCAGACTACACGTACATCCGTGTGTACCGGACGCATAACCGGATACCAGACAGGCTTGTTGACCACCATTCGCAGAGGTAGGCCAATCACCTCATGTTTTGGCCAATGATTCCCGCTATGCTGTTCATCCGCATCCACATAGGTAATTCCACAAACCATGACATGCGACGAAAGATCATCACGAAGCACTCGATGCTCGTAAAGTAACTGGGCTATCTCCTCCGCATGTTGTGGCGCATCTTGCTTTTTGGCATGGGCAAGCGCGTAAAGCAAGAGCTTCCCCAGCGCCTGATTGCTATCAAACGCATGGGGGTTCCCTGTTGTTTTCGCAGCCAATACCGGAAGCCGAACATACTCTGACTTGCCCAATGCATCAAGAATACAGAATACTTGTGCGACCATCCGCAGACTCTTCCGCAGTTCTTCAGGCGCAGAGCTATACCATTGACGCACTGCTACGGAGCCTGTTGCCTGTTGCTCGGTCAGATCTTGCAACCAGTCAAAAAATTGGCTCCGCATGCAAACAGGCAAGAATGGCGACTTTTCGTCTGGTTCACGTGTGAAAAGTCCTTTTAGCTCCACTGTCACCTCAATCCAAAACTGTTGCCAGATGAGTTGTTCCTGTTGCTTTTTCTCCTTTTTACTTCGCAGTGGTTCACGGTAGTATGCTTCCACAAGCCGGAGCAGTGACAATTCTCCAAATCTGGTCTCCTTCAAGCCATTCTCCAGATCAGCCAGCTTGATTTGTGCCGATTTACCAGGATCGTAACGCTTGCGGAGTAGTCCGGATAATCTGTCTGCTTCTTCGTTCGAGAGGTTGGTCAAACGAATCTTGTCACCAAATTCACCGTAGCTTTCATACTTGCTGCGCAGCGCTTGAAACAGCTTGTGATATCCGCTAGTTTCTGCTTTGAAATAACGAATTGCTTCTTTAAGTAACGCCCTCTCTGTTTCAGTCTCCCGCATGTCTCCCATCTGTTACTCTCCCTGATCCCATTCCATACTAGCCGCTACCTCATCGTATTCTGGCTGTAACTCTGTCCATTCAGGATGGAGCATCCGCAGCGTATGTCCATCCCAGCGATAACGTGCAACCGTTACATAGTCGGCGTTTTTCGGACGAATCAGTTCACATATCGCCAGGTGGGAAACCGAATGATAATCGCCCCAAAGCGCCTGCGAGTTCATGATGTAGTTGAACCCAAGCTGTTCTACCAACTCGAACATATCGCGGATGTTGTTTTCATCCACACCTGCGAAAGCCTCATCCAGTGAGATGACGCGGGGAGAGAATTTGTCTGCCTCTTGATAACGGGAAAACACGGCAGAAAAAAGCGGAATGTACATCGCCATCGCCTTCTCGCCACCACTGAACTGGAAAAAATGGCGGTCGGTCAATTCCTTGGTCGGCTCACCCTCTCTGCGATACCAGAGCTTAAAGCTGAACCATTGGCGATAATCCAGAATTCTTTTCATGACCTGATGCAGCGTCTCGCCACTAGCCTCTCGCTGAATGGCTACTTCCTGTTTCGCTTTCTCAATTCGCGAACGGAAATGGGTCGTGATTCGCTCGATATCCTGATCTCGCATCAGTTTGGGGTCTCGGCGCAGGTAATCTACCAGATCCCTGGTATCCAGTTGGGTTTCATCATCTGCCACAAGCGGAACCCATTTCAGCGAGAACGTGAGACCACTTGAGCTATCGCGCTGCTGCATCAGTTCGTTCATCCGCTCTACCCACTTCTCCGCGCGGGCGATGCGATGCTTGATCACTCGACCGACACTTTGCAAAATGACCTCTTCAAAGATTTTTCTGTCTTCTGTCGTGAGGAGAATTCGTTGCAGTTCAATTTCTTGTCCAAGTTTGTCCAAAACAACGTACGGGTGGGTACGCTTTCCTTCATACTCCAGCACGATGATCCGCCGCTTGGCTCTTGCTTTCAAGTCTTCCCATTCACGGGACCATTCCGTCGTTTCCAAGACTTCAACAGATTCCATTGCTTCCTGATTGCCGTCACGATCGGTATAAGCCAACGTATAATCCAGCGATGCCTGATATTCGAGCAAATGAACCTGACGCTCCGTATCAAATACATTCTGAACCCGGTTGTTGTACGATTCTCGCTCGCGGTTTGCCGCCTGTATTGCGGGCGCTAATGTCTTGACAGATCGGATCGCCAGTTGATCGAGCTTAAGTACTTCCAATTCTGTTTCCTCAGCTTGAGGTATTTCTTCTGTTTGCTGATCAAGCGTATATCTCCACAGACCGAGCAGGTATTCCTCATGAAATACCTTCCGCCATGCTTCGAGCAGATCTGTCTTCTGTTTAAGTAAGGAGTCAACCTCACGCTGCTTCATTTGCAGTTCTCTTACGCTGGCTTCTGTTTGCCCTTTGGTATGCTGAATCATTTGCAGCTCTTGCGGGATTTGTGTCAGTCGTTCAGCGCAATATCTGATCTTCTGCTGGATTTCCTGTGCGTCGTCGGAAGCAAGCAGACGCTCGATGCTCTCCAATGCTTTTTCCAAACGCTCTCGCTCACGGATAATCGTATTTTCCTCACCCTTAAGCACATCGTACTCATCGGTAGCGATAGCGAGCGATTGTTCTGTTTCCCGTAAACGGTGTTGCAGATTTACCTTGTCCCGGTAGGCTACTTCCAGCTTGCGCAAATCCTCAAGATAATATTGGATGGAGCGGACAGCATGACGCAAGGACTCTTCCTCCATCGGAATAGTCAGACCTTGTCCCATTTGCTTTAGGATATCTCTTTCACGCAGCAATTGTTCCAGCGCTTTGCGTACTTTTTCGTTCCGCAGTTGAACCTGCTCTTCCCAAATCTCCAATTTTTGCGTGGTTTGGGTCAACGATTGCAACGATGTTATCAGGTCATCTCCTTTGGGGAGTTGCCCAAGCTCTTCAGCCAGTATCCGCAAATTCGCTTGGGTTTCCTCGATCAATTGAGCAAAGAACGCAATCTCTTGATCGATCTCATCCAGTTGCTTTTCCAGGAGCGTTAGCTGTTCTTCCCGATAACGTCTGCGCGCTTCACGGCCAACATATACCGACTTTTCGATGACAGGAGCATTGCCAAGCAGAACTCCCAAACCAAAACGTCCGTTCTCGCTGATAAAGGTAGAAGCAGCCCTCTGTTGGTCGGGTTGGCACAAAATGGTTTGCAGCACTGCTTCAATCTCCGCTTTGCCCACTCCGCTTTCTTCTGCTGGGGTAGCGACAAACCATTCCATGATGGTATGGGAAAAAAGTTGGGGATCAGGCAGGATGATCCGATCTTTTACCTGCTCTGACCAGCTTGCTATTTTCTGAACATGCGATTCGGAAACGATCAGTGCATCAAGTAACCCAGCTTCTGTCAGGGCTGACTCAATTTGTGCCCGCATCGCAGGAGTGACTTCCTCTCGAAACTCAACGGCAGCATAGAGCGGGATATGAGGAATTTGTTCAGATTGCAACCATTGTCTTGCTTGTTCTATTTGTTCATTGCGTGGAGGCTCTGGATCTTTTTTCTCCCGCCACGTCTTGTGCAGTGCTACTATCTGCGAACGCTGCTTGTGTTTTTCCTGTTGTTCGCGCTGTACATCCCCAAGCTTGTCGCGCAGTGTTTGCCTCACTTGCTCATTCGCTTTCATCACTGGCTCACGAACATCATCATAGCGGTGGTTCTCCTCAAAATGAGAGACTCGGTGAATCACCTCTCGAACGGAATCTGGCTGCAAACGAAGCAGTTGTACGCCCCCCTGCCACTCATGGAAGGAGGAAATCAGGCGTTCTTTCTCCTCTTCCACGACACGCTCCCATTTTTGTTTGGTAAACACCAGCTCGTCCACCTGCTTGCGTGCTTCTCCCAATTCCTGCTCCGCCTCTTGCTTCACTCGTACTGCCGCACTCACCTTTTGCGCCTGCTCAAGCGATTGCTGAACCCTGTTTCGGTAGTCACTCGCTTCTTTTTGCCACAATTCCATAGAATATCCGGCGCGGGCCCGTTCAAACTCGCCACGGGCTACTTCATGTGCGGGAAACTCATTTTCGCTTGATTCCTGCTCCAGGCTCTCAAGTAAATCCGTTATTTCCTTGTCGGCTTCCCTGATTTTCAACTCACAATCATCGATAACTCGGCGAAGTTGTGCCATCTGTTGCCGTTTTCCATCTCTGGCCTGCTGCTTTTCCTTGCCCCGTCGGATTTGTTCTTGCTTGTCCGCTTCCAGTTTTACCTTTTCTTTGGCGGCACGCATCAGATCATGATCCCGAAGCTGTTCGTGTTCATAGTGGAGTTGTTGTTCTTCTGCCTGCAGTACGTGAATATGATTCGCAAATTCTTCCAGTTTGGCTTGCTCATCCGTTACGTTTTGTGTGAACTGCGCTTTGCGGTGCTCTGTCTTTTGCACCTCTGCCAGCGCTTCTGTCAACCCCTTGGCTTTGTCGTACCAAATGTATCGGTTGTACGCCGTATACTCCCTGACAATCCGCGCCAATGATTTATGATCCCGCTCCAAATGCTCCAGCTGCAGCTTGGTTCGATCCATCGATTCGATGGCATCGGAGAGCGGTCGTAATTCTTCATCCGACAAACCCGGCAAAGCGTGCTCCAGAATGTTGTAGATGACGGTAGGCTTAAAATCCTTGGATAGCTTGGGACTGCGCAACTGGATGAGCAATTTGATTAAATCCTCATAAGCTTCCGGCGATTGAAACCCGAAGAGCAGCTTGTTCACCATTTCCGCGTACTCTCCTTGTGAAAATACCACCCGTCCACCTGCTCCAATTCTCTTTTCCAGCTCTCTTTTGCCCAGCGGAATCCGATCGTCCTTTTGCAATTCGGCGTTATATTCTTTGTTGTAGAGCGAAAAGTCGATTCCCACTCGACGATTGTCCTGAATGGAAAATCCCCAAAAATCCATCGAAGCGTTGCGCTTGGCCTTTAACCCAATCCCGATCGTCAAATACTGGCTGCTCATCGGCTTCATGAACTCCAGATACAAATACCCGGTTCGTTCATCATAGCCTGTGACCTCTTTCTCTCCCAACAAGTAATCTTCCATCCGCCTCGCCTTGGAGCCAAACGGGTCAAGGCGATCAGGACTTTTCTTGCCATCCAGTACGACAGGAATCAGGCTTTGCATGGTAACCGATTTCCCCGATCCATTCGTCCCGCGCAACAAGAGCTTGCCGTCCGCAAATTCAAATGCTTCTTCATCGTAATACCAAAAGTTGACCAACCCTGCCCGTGAAAGCTGCCATCTATTCGTTTCCATCTTGCGAATTCACTCCTTTCTGCCGTTTTTTCTCATAGTCCTCCGGGTACCTCGCTATGATTCGTCCCAGACTTGGCATCAATACAATCAGTCCGTCTGTCCCGTCCTCTTGTGCCATTCCCCACAACTTAAGCTCATTCAATAATTGAGCGGACAATGCTTTTGGCGACATGTCACGAATTGCTTTGCCCCAGCCATGTCCATAGGTTTCCTTGCATTCGTGCAGTAGTGTCTCGTAATCTACTTGTGTCATCAGTATTCGTCCGTCTTTTTGGATCGTACATGTGCCGTCCGCTGTTTTTTCCCTTACCGTTCTGGCAAAAAACAATACCACATCACTAATCGCACGACTGTCCGGAAAGATCGTAGCCGCTTGATGCTTCTCATGCAGCACGAGCATTGCGTCTTTCGCGTATAATTCCAGGGACAGACCCAATGTCTCATCAAAATCACGTGCGATCACATTGCGCTGATTACGCAGGTATAACCAGTCTCCGTCGTGCAGCTCTTCCTCCCGCACTACCGGAGAGAGCAGCAATTGGCGATACACCCGATACCTTCTGGCCAGCGTTTCGTTATCTGGCTGGGATACCTGCAATACCTCGTCTATGGATTGAAAATGGGTCAAGTCTTTTGGATACGCGCGCAAAAAGTACTTGACCAGCGGAGTTACTTCATACAAAACCTCGGCAGATTCAGTCATGGCAAACCCTTGTTCATCGCCATCCACCATTTTGAGCAAATACCACTCTTTTGCCTGCTGCAACACGCGAACGAGTGACTTTCGGTGCTCGTAATTGGTCCAGACGACGGATTCCGGGCCGGGGTAGGTGCTTTTCAGTTCTTCGGCAATTTCAGATAAAAGAAATTGGTCATCGATGCTTTTTCCTTCGAGATAGGCCAGCAACAAGCAAAACATCACGTAATCCCGCACTTCAAAAAAGGAGTCAATTCCCATCCAGGGTGCAGGTTGGGTATTCAAAAACTTTTCCAGCTTTACAAATTCATAGTGAACAATCAGACGAAACCCCAGCTTTTCCTGAAAAAACTGGCGCAGAATCGTTTCTCGCTCCCGAACAGACTGATACCTGACGATGTCACTCCTGGGGATCCAGAAGCGCTCCAACAATTCCCATGCAGCCTCTTGTGCCATATCGTCAAAGCTTGCGGCATATTTGCTTTCTGTTTTTTGTAGCTCGCTCACTTGCTTGCTCCCTTCACCTGATCGTCAAAATAGATCACAAAATCAGGCATGTCCAGCACACCATCCGTACACTGCAATTGAATCCGCTGGTTGTTCCCCAGATCCATCACCTTGAAGCGTCGGCCTTCCTCCGTCTTGCCTTCTCGTGTGGGAGAGGCCATGCTTTTGCCGATCCAACCAAGCAAGGTTTGTCGCACAAATGGCTCCACAACAGGTAATTCGGCAATACGTACCCGGCCTGACGCAAAGATTTTATCCAGAATTTCTTTTTGCTGCTGCTTCTGTATCAGGTATTTTTGCAACATTGCCGTCTTTTCTTCCTGTTTGTTTTCAATTCGACTGGCGCGTGTCCGCTCGCGAAACTCACGAATTCGCGGCTTGATCATCAGTTCGCCAGGTTTGGTGTCCCAGATGGCAGCATAAATATCCTCTGTATTTTTCTCTGACTCCGTCCACAGATGGCGCATGTGAGACAAGCCAAAAATGGCAGCTGACAAACAATCTGCCTCTTCTTTTCTTTCGAGAGACGCAAACCATTTGGCGACATACAGGTAATCCGTCCTCCGGCTGCGCATACTGGTATGCCGCTCTCCCATGCGCTGGGCATATCGGGTGATGCGGCGAATCGCTTCGTTCGTTTCCCTCTGCAAATCTTCCAAATCGCTGTTGTTTCCAGCCTGATCACCCAAAAACCACTGCCGCACTCCCGCCCACTGATCGCTATACCTGCGAAGCAATTCCTCTTGAGACTGTTGCGGCTGGTCAAAGCGAGGAATGGTCCGTTCATAGTCGGCTACTCTACCGAAAACGGAATCGAGCAGTACAGGATCTACCGAAGAGAGAATTCCCTCGATCTGGAAGGAACTACGTTGCAAGCCAAGCATAAACCTGCGCAGGTAGTCGGTCACCTGATCTTTGTACACCAGAAATTGTTCGGTCATCATCGCGTCTTCTACCTGCACGCTATCCAGACTGGCGAGATAGTCTCGTGCATTGTTGGTGACTCGCTGAAACTGGACGTACAGATCTGTCCACCACTGATGCACTTTTTCATCTTGCCATTCTTCTATCTCATAGCGAATTCGCTCCCCCTGTCTTGGCGGGAGGACATAACGGATCGGACGAGTAAGCGGTTCCAGCACCTCTACCAGTTTATCAAATTGAGCCGCTTCCAATGCTCCTCCATAGGAAGTACCCAAATCCTCCAATTCGTCTACTAATCGTTCCAGGCGAATGGTGTAGGGAGTAGCTTGGTAGCGATACCGCTTCTTTTTGAAATCCTCAATTTTGGCTACCTTCCCCGATTGTTTTCGTTCAAGGTTTCGCCATTCATACAACTGCTGCAGATCGTTTTGCAAAAGCTCGTCTGTATAGCTTGCTGCTTCTTCAGGCATCAGCCGTTCCTTCACCGCCTGCAAAATTTCCTCTGGTCGCAACCAGTGGTGAAAGCGTTGCTGTTGTTCATAAAAATAACGAAGGATGGCCCGGTATCGGTAGGTGTTGTCCACTGCCAGATACTTTGCCTCGATCAGCTGCTTGTATGTTTTTCTCGGATGACTGTTTTGACCATCGTACATGAGATTCACCTGCTTTTTGCGTACATTCATGTTCACAGTATCGTATATTTTGAATTTTGTATTCCTTTCATTATAGCGAATTTTAGAGAGGGTGAAGGAGAGAATTGGTGTGAAATTTTGGGTATTGCGCACAAAGAGCATATTTTCTGGCGGGTGCCTCGGCCCCAAAGGTAAGTGGACAACCGATCGCGAGCAATACATTACGGAGAGGTTGGCACAAACTTGGTCCAGACAAAGATCACCTTCGAGGATTATTTGGAGGATGCCTGCTCCAGTCCGTGAAGAGCATTCAAGCATAGATGAGTCGGCAGATGACATTGAATTTCAAAGAAAGTACCTGGCAAGCTGTAAATTGTGATAATGACGACAGTCAGGGGAAGGTGACAGCGGAGCAACTCCGCGGTGAATATCTAGGGCTTTGGAACACCACACATACCGGCGTGCTTGTAGGGCAGAGATATATGGAAGCGGTAGAAAGAATCATTGAATGGCTGAAAAGATATGCATTGTCCTGCGAACAAAGACAATAAAATATAGCTTTTGCTCGCCGTTATTTTTTGATTAACTAGCGAACTCGTCGTATCGTGAGGCGCAGTCTATTATTCTGAATATTTTTAAAACTAAATAAAGGAAAAACGCGACATCATCCTGAATTAGTGTACATAAACATGGTTGGCCGAGATAATTATGAGTTGTCCTAACAACTACTTGCTGAAACGTAAAGTTTGTCTCTGTTCCCAAGAATCCTGGTTTATTCTTCCTACTGCTATCATATGATTAGGAGGACTGATTGAGTTTTAAGGGCACCGTTATGAAGTCATTCGCTCACCAATATGGTAATGGAATGGTTGAAAACGTTGAATCAATCCAAGAAGGCAATCAAAGCGAAAAAAACAAGTTGATTTTCCCTGAAAATAATAATATAAATTAAATAAGAATTATTATCATATGAATTTAATTCTAATTATAAGGGGAGATTGAAATGGAAAAGGTTTCTTCTAACGCTGGAAAATGCCCGTTCTCACATGGGAGCGTAACTAGTCACAGCTCAAGTGGTACGACGAATAGAAACTGGTGGCCCAATCAGTTGAACTTGAACATTCTTCACCAGCATGACAGGAAATCGAACCCAATGGGAGAGGAATTTAATTATTCGGATGAATTTGAAAAGCTGGACTACCAAGCTCTTAAGCAGGATCTTCGCGATTTAATGACAGACAGCCAAGATTGGTGGCCCGCTGACTATGGACATTATGGTCCACTCTTTATCCGTATGGCATGGCACTCCGCAGGTACTTACCGTACGGGGGACGGTCGTGGCGGAGCTAATACAGGAACACAGCGTTTTGCTCCCCTTAACAGTTGGCCAGACAACGTCAATTTGGATAAAGCTCGTCGACTGCTATGGCCGATCAAGCAAAAGTATGGCAACAAGATCTCTTGGGCTGACTTGCTTATTTTATCAGGTAATGTCGCTATTGAATCCATGGGCGGCAAGACATTTGGTTTTGGTGGCGGACGCGCGGACGTTTGGCATCCAGAAGAAGACATTTACTGGGGTGCTGAAACAGAATGGTTGGGAGATAAGCGTTACACTGGCGATCGTGATCTTGAGAATCCGCTTGCCGCTGTACAGATGGGGCTTATTTATGTGAACCCGGAAGGTCCGAACGGGAATCCGGACCCGCTTGCAAGTGCCCGTGACATCCGTGAAACCTTTAAACGAATGGGAATGGACGATGAAGAAACGGTAGCACTTATCGCCGGCGGTCATACGTTTGGCAAGGCACACGGTGCAGGAGATGCCGCACTTGTTGGTGCAGAGCCAGAAGCTGCTCCTATTGAAGCACAAGGCTTAGGTTGGGTAAGTACGCACGGCTCGGGCAAAGGTCATGACACGATCGGCAGTGGTATTGAAGGGGCTTGGACTGCGAATCCGACACAGTGGGATCATGGTTTCTTTGAAATGCTGTTTGGATATGATTGGGAGCTTACAAAGAGCCCGGCAGGCGCAAATCAGTGGGCTCCTGTAAATCCTGCTAAGGAGCATCTTGCACCGGACGCAGAAGATTCGTCCGTTCGTGTTCCGACGATGATGACCACTGCGGATTTGGCATTGCGTGCGGATCCGGCATACGAAAAAATTGCTCGCCGTTACTATGAGAACCCAGAAGAGTTTGCAGATGCATTTGCTCGCGCATGGTTCAAACTCACCCACCGGGACATGGGACCGCGCTCAAGATATCTTGGCCCGGAGGTTCCGGAAGAAGTACTGATCTGGCAAGATCCTATTCCAGCTGTGGATTATGAATTATCAGATGCAGAAATAGAAGATCTGAAAACAAAGATCCTAGATTCCGGGCTTACAGTCGGCGAACTGGTAACAACGGCTTGGGCTTCGGCTAGTACCTTCCGCGGGTCTGACATGCGTGGCGGCGCGAATGGTTCCCGCATTCGTCTTGCCCCTCAGAATGAGTGGGAAGTGAATCAGCCTGACCAGCTTGCAAAAGTGCTTGCTAAACTGGAAGCTATCCAAGATGGTCTGGAAAAGAAAGTAAGCCTGGCTGATTTGATTGTACTAGGCGGTAGTGCCGCAGTGGAAAAAGCTGCACGAGATGCAGGATTTGATGTAACGGTTCCTTTTACTCCTGGACGTGGAGATGCAACTCAAGAACAAACGGATGTAGAAAGCTTTGGAGTATTAGAGCCGGTCGCTGACGGTTTCCGCAACTACCAGAAGAAGCAGTATCGTGTAAGTCCAGCAGAACTCCTGGTAGATAAGGCACAGCTGCTCAACCTTACTGCACCGGAAATGACTGCGCTAGTGGGTGGGATGCGTGTTCTTGGTACAAACTTCGGAGGCACAAAACACGGTGTATTCACCGATCGAGTAGGCACACTAACAAATGACTTTTTTGTTAACTTGCTTGATATGGGAGTACAGTGGAAGCCTGTAGACGGAAACGTATTCGAAGGACATGATCGTAAGACAGGGGAAGTCGTTCGTACAGCGACTATCGTTGACCTCGTGTTCGGTTCAAACTCTGTTCTGCGTGCCATTGCAGAAGTGTATGCGCAAGAAGACAACAAGGAAAAATTTGTTCGTGACTTTGTAGCTGCTTGGGTAAAAGTAATGAATGCAGATCGTTATGACATTCAATAACGGATACTTCGTGAGTCTCCAAACACCATAAGAAAAAAAGCAAAGAGTAGTATGAGTTGTTGAATACTGCTCTTTGCTTCATGTTATGGTTTTGAAAGTTCACTTTTGAAGTTCAGAACTGCTTATCATTTGGCTCTTTTGTTGAGGCATTTACAGCTTCCTTTCGAGTCTCCTTCGTTAAGTTATGCAAACCTAGGAATAGTTGAAAGGCATGATACTGACAAGTGCTTTTTTTTGCGTCCCCAAAAGTAACGGCGAAATTTTCAGTCTATTGCCTCCAGTGAGTGTGGTAAATTGCCTTGGAGAATAGGTATACTAAAAAAGAAATTAAATTGAATGCTGAAAAACGCCTTTGAGGCTATTCCGGGAAAAGGCTCCATCCATATTGAGCACTGGTCAACGGAAGACGAAGTGATTGTTTGTATCCAAGACAGCTGCGTAGGCATCCCGCCAGAAAAGCTTGGCTTATTGGGCACGCCGTTCTTTACGACGAAAGAAAACGGTACCGGGATGGGGATGACTCTCGCTTTCAAGCTGGAATGGATCCAGGCCGTCCGGCGCGTCATGTGGGATTATCTCTACAATTGCGATCGCCTGAACAATCAAAAAAATAGTAAGGAACATTATTACAACTTGGAGAAAAACATCAACCAGTTAATGGATCAATTCCTCAATCAATTCTTTATCAGCTACTCGCTATTCAAAGACGACCTGATCCGAGCGCAGCGAGAAATCGTTGAGGATCTGTCGGTTCCGATTATTCCATTGACGCGGACGACTTCCATTCTGCCGCTGATCGGTAATATTGACGAGGTCAGGGCGAACACCATCGAGGACAAGGTCATTTCGCAAATCGGCAATGATCGGATCGAAACGTTAATCATTGATTTGTCAGGCGTGATGGAGATGGAGGCCGATGTCGTTAGAAAGCCAAGCTTGGATAATTGCAGACTCGAAATAACAAAAGACGAAACCACTCCGAAAAAAAAGAGTGGTTTTGACTTTTTATGAAAGTATCTTTTTCCGAATAACCCATTCTGCAAGGAGCAAGTTGATGCTCCAGCTTAACCAGACCGCGATGGTATAGGAATGTCCGTAGGAAAAACTCATGACGTGATGGGCTACGGCCACAATGATATAAATCGTCATATTTGCAAAGGAAAGAAAGAAGCTTCTCGTGATCCATTGGCTATGCAGGATGACGTTTTTTCTTTTTATAGAAAAGTACCCTAAGATCGTAGTTCCAAGCCATAGGGATGATAAAAGAAGAAACCCGATCGTACTCAGCCATCCCCCTGTGGCAAAGAAGGAGACGTAGATTCCAGGAACGAAATTGAAAAAAATAGACAGGACATAGATGCGGCCATTCCAACGGTGAAAGCTAGTAGATTTAGCCCGGATTGCTTTGCTTACTCCAAGTGGGCCAGTCAAGAGCGAAATAATGGCCAACGCTATATGGGTACGAATCATGAATAACCAAAGCGATTCATTCGTTACCAATTGATCCTTCATCGATAGAAAGGATTCCAAGCTTAGGTCGACGATAAAATTTTTCGAAAATGTATGGAATACCCACATGATCGAAATCAGGATCATGGATATCCTTACTATCTTTTCCATTTTACAAAGGCTCCTTGAATACGTCGTCCTGTTAATGGAGAGGCAGGAACCCCAGCTTTTGCTTCGCCATACATGGTATTTTCATCGATCGTAACGGTAAACTTTAGGGAGAGACGCAGTGGTTTTGTGACCTTCATCGACCACTTTACTTGGTTTCCGTCTTGAATCAAATGGTCTAAGGGTATGGTTTCTTCCCCTTGTATGGCTGTTCCGATTATTTCTCCATCTCTATAAGTGAATTCGAGCAAAACGGATAGCTTATCTATGGGTGTAGAAATCACAGCTTCCCATTTACCTTCAACGTTCGCTTGGGCATTTGATGGATTGATGGGATTGTAGCTTTCCGGCTCACCTTCTTGAAAGGTTTTCATTTCTATCGGCGAATCACCGGTATTTTTCCAAACAGTGCCCCTGCGTTCATACTCAAACAATTCCTCTACTGCGTGTGCAATGCGAGGACCTTCCGCAGAGACAAGCTCCACCGTTATCTTTTTGTGGGAGTACATCGCTGCTGCTGAAAATACCTCATAGGGTGCAATGGCATCCAATAAATCAAAACCGTCAAACAAAACAATTTGAACATGCATGACTTTTACCTCCCAATCAGTTGCCGGATAAAAGAAAGAATACCAGGCAGATATCACAAAAATGGGATGTAACGATCACGAAACCATCACAACATGGTAGGTTAGCTTGTGACTGGCTGAAAAAATACTACACTTAATAGGATACGTTCTCTCGGAGTCGGTCTTAACAGAAGGGTGTGATAGGCATGAAGGAATGGCAGACGATCTTAGTCGTGGACGATGATACAAGTATCGTCGAACTGTTAAGGGATTTCCTGGAAAATGAAGGCTATCAAGTGAAAACGGCATCTGACACCATTCAAGCCATGGCTGTATTTGAAAAAAGCATCATCCATTGCATGATCCTTGACATCATGATGCCGGGACAAAGCGGATTCGAATTATGCCGGCAAATTCGGGAAAAAAGCCATGTACCTATCCTTTTCCTGAGTGCGCGAAGCAGTGATATAGACAAGATTCGGGGTCTAGCGCTCGGAGGCGATGATTATATCGTCAAAACGGCTTCACCTGGAGAAATTGTTGCCAGAGTAAAGGCGGTGTTGCGGCGTACTCGTATACAACAAGAATCCATGAGAAAAGTCTTGCATTACGGAAGTCTCACATTGGATTTATCTTCAAGAGAGGTATGGTCAGATGGGGAAATGATTACTCTTACACCTAAAGAATATGAACTTCTATGCTTGTTTGCTGAGCATCCGAAATATGTGTTTTCTTATGAACAGTTATTGGATAAATTCTGGAGTGGAATAGGAGATAAGCATACGGTCCGTGTTCATATCAGCAGACTTCGTGAAAAAATAGAGGCGGATCCGAATCGTCCGAAATGGATTATCAACGTATGGGGGATTGGATATCGATTCATAGGAGAAACACATGAAAACCATACGTATACGTAAATTTACCATCCTCAGCTTGTTTTTGCTTTCCCTATTGCCATGGGTGTTTTTTGTGGCTGCTCATTTTATGGAGACAAATACATTGCGGTTTGAAAGGGCGGATTTCCAACAGGAAAACGTGGATCAGACGATTTATCTGATAGAAGCCAATTCGGATAAATGGAAGGACACAGCGTGGCAAAACCAGCTGAGCCGTCATTTGAAAGAGAGGGACCTGGGTGTAACAATTCTCTCAGAAACCAATGACATTCTATTTCAAATGAGTGATGCGAGGAAACAGGCATTTACCAGAGTGGAGCAGTTTTCCGTGATTCAAGACGGGAGTCTCATAGGTAGGGTCATGATTGACGATTCGAATTCAAGAATCCTTCCATTCATAGCAGCATTCGCTGGTTTGATTCTAGCTTTTGTGATTATCGGCTTGGCCATGAAGCGTTGGATGATCAAGCCTCTTGAGAAATTGAGTATGAGTGCTCGGGAAATGGCAAAAGGGGATTTTGACGTAAAGCTACCTTCGTCACCTATCGCAGAAATCGTAGAAGTTCGTGATGGCTTCAGCGTGATGGTTACGGGTCTCAAAGAGTCGTTTCAGAAGCAGGCGGAGCTGGAAAATGAAAGACGATTTATGATTGCTGCTGTGGCACATGATTTACGTACGCCATTATTTGCTCTGCGAGGATATTTGGATGGATTGGAGCAAGGCATTGCCCGATCACCTGAGAAAATAGATAAGTATGTAGCCGTATGCAAGGAAAAGTCAGCGCAGCTGGACAGACTTGTGGAAGATCTTTTCACCTTTTCGAGAACGGAATACTTTGAGAATGAGCTGAACCAGCATCCTGTTGATCTCTCACAGGTCATCAAGCAGTCAGTTCAGAGCATCAGACTGCAAGCACAGCAGAAGAACATCTCGATCATGGAGAGAGCTTTCGGGAATAAAGGTACGATTCGTGGCGATGCACACTTATTGGAACGCGCAGTGAACAATCTGTTGGATAATGCACTAAGACATACGCCTGATGGTGGCGAGATTGTTGTTCAGTGCGATAGACAAGAGGACAAAATCACTTTCACCATTCGAGATACCGGGAAGGGCTTTTCCGAGGAAGAGCTTCATCACGTTTTTGAACCTTTGTATCGTGGGGATGTATCGAGAAGTCGATCAACAGGAGGATCTGGATTAGGGTTAACGATTTCACAAAGAATCATGAGACAACATGGAGGGGACCTGACCGCAGCCAATCATTCTGATGGTGGCGCCGTTTTGACGGGATGGATTCCTTTGGGGAAATAACTTCCTTTCTAAAAGGCTTTAAAGTTAGCAAAAGTCCCGACCATTGTCTCGAATGGAAGGGACTTTTTTACATCATCACATCTTTTGTAACTGATATGTGTAAAATGGGGGATGGAATATTTTGACCAAATCACACCAGTTCCACAATGCCAAGGCACCTGGAGGATTTCTATATACTGGAGGCGTTCAACCAAAGCCACACCCCCTGCCAAGCATCCGGGTGAAGAACTTCGTTTATGTGTAGCTATATGTGATACTAGCAAATATTTTAATTTGAAAATAATAGTGATACACTATTATCATAATAATGATACACTATAAGTAGGTTTTCATTTATCCAGAAAAGGCCCTACATCTTTTCTTCAAATAATAGCGAGTTAGGACGGTTAAAATGAGTAGCAGACAAACTGAAACAGACGTTATCTTGATTGGTGCCGGAATCATGAGTGCGACTTTGGGAACGTTGCTAAAAGAATTAGTACCGGACTGGAACATTACAGTTTTTGAGAAGCTCGAAAGCGCAGGAGAGGAAAGTTCCAACGAATGGAACAATGCGGGTACAGGTCACGCAGCACTGTGCGAGCTGAACTACACCGTCGAAAAAGCGGACGGATCTGTAGACATTAGCAAAGCTGTAAAAATTAATGAACAGTTCCAGATTTCCCGACAGTTTTGGTCTTATCTTGTCAACAACAATCTGATAAGTAATCCGCAGGACTTTATCAGACCGTTGCCTCATTTGAGTTTAGTTCAAGGTGAAAGTAATGTTTCGTTTTTAAGAAAGCGTTTTGAAGCACTGGCCAACAATCCGCTGTTTCAAGGGATGGAGTTCTCCGATGACCCGAAAAAACTGATGGAATGGATTCCGCTTATTATGGAAGGCCGTAATACGAGTGAAGCTATAGCAGCAACCAGAATCGAATCCGGGACGGATGTCAATTTTGGTGCTTTGACGCGCATTCTGTTTGACCACTTAAAGACGAAAAACGTCGATATTCGGTACAAGCATCAGGTTGATGATATTAAACGTACGAGCGACGGCAAGTGGGAATTGAAAGTATGGAATGTCGAGAACGGTGATATCGAAAGCCATACTGCAAAATTCGTCTTTATCGGTGGTGGCGGTGGAAGCCTGCCACTACTCCAAAAATCCGGTATTCCTGAGAGCAAGCATATTGGGGGCTTCCCAGTAAGCGGCTTATTTATGGTGTGCAAAAATCCGGATGTTGTCGCGCAGCATCATGCGAAGGTTTACGGCAAAGCTAAAGTTGGTGCTCCTCCTATGTCTGTTCCGCATCTGGACACCAGATATATCGACAACGAAAAATCACTGCTCTTTGGACCGTTTGCTGGCTTCTCACCAAAGTTCCTGAAAACGGGTTCCATGTTTGACCTGATCGGTTCTGTAAAGCCGAATAACGTCTTTACGATGTTGGCTGCAGGCGCTAAAAACGTTCCATTGACCAAGTATCTGATCCAGCAAGTGATGTTGTCGAAAGAACAGCGTATGGAAGAGCTGCGCGAATTTATCCCGAACGCCAAAAGCGAGGATTGGGACATCGTGGTAGCTGGCCAACGCGTACAAGTGATCAAAGATACGGATTCCGGTATGGGAACGCTTCAATTTGGTACAGAGGTAATCAGTGCTGCTGATGGTTCCATCGCTGCATTGCTCGGTGCCTCACCTGGTGCTTCTACTGCCGTACACGTCATGATTGAGTTAATGAAAAAATGCTTCCCGCAACATATCCAAGAGTGGGAACCAAAAATAAAAGAAATGATTCCTTCTTACGGCGTGTCCCTTTTGCAAAAACCTGAGCTGATTGATGAGATTCATACTTCAACATCGCGGGCGCTTGGTCTGGCAAGTGAAGAACTGGCTCTCGTCAGGTAGACTGACTGTAGACAATAGGAATGAGTAAAATGGCCTTCGTCCTGATTTTATTGGGACGGAGGCTGTTTGTATTCTGGCGAAAAATCATCCTTATGACAAAAGGCTGATGGACTGCAACGCCTTTCTGAAGCGAAGGGCCGAGTACCAAATATACCCATTGTGATAAACTACAGACCATAAAAGCAGCTTTCGCTTCGATAGATTGATCGCGAAGCACTTGATAGAGAGTGTTCACCCAATTGGAGGTGTATTCATGTACATGAGGTACTTAAACCTTTTGCCGAGTACGATTTATGGGAGCATGACGAAGACAGTCCGATTACGCAAGAACAGATCGGACAATGTGTCGCTATAGGCACAACGGTTGATGGTGATTTTTTGGCGGTGCATGCTCTGACGGATCAACTGCTTTGGCTGCCAGCTGATGAGGTGTACGCTCGGGTGTTGGATGAAATATTTCGTCAGGTGTATGGAAGCAGCCTAGAAGGAGCCGCTTATTATGAAGCATGGTCGGGGATTCAATCTCATGTCTTTTTGCGGTTGCCTCCGGAAATGGGTCCGTCTTCGCTGGAAGAGCTGGCCAGAGAGTGCAGAATGGCTTTTTTGCCAGATCTGTCCATAGAAAACCAATATGTTTGCTATCTGTTCTACCGGGCACGCAATTTCTTGATTACCATTACACAAGGTCGTTGATAGGATTGAAAAAATAATCAATAACACAAGAAAAGTGTTCAATGGTACTCACCTCGCTGTCCATCATTTAAACGCTTTGTAGATCATGAAGGTAAGGTTTTGCCCAAATCGCGACGGATGAGATCCAGCATCCAGTAGCAGGTTTTTGGCAGTCCCTAAAATATAAAAAGCCGCTTTACTACCCATCAGATAGTAAAACGACTTTCTTCTATTAATTCCGAATCAGATAATCGAATGCACCCAAAGCTGCATTTGCACCGGATCCCATGGAAATAATGATTTGCTTGTACGGACTGTCCGTGCAGTCACCTGCGGCAAACACGCCAGGTAGGCTGGTAGCGCCATGCTTGTCGACCACAATCTCACCCATTCTGGTGCGTTCCAGAGTGTCGCCCAACCAATCCGTATTCGGAACAAGACCGATTTGGACAAATACACCCTGCAACTCTACATGGTGAACTTCCTTCGTATCACGATCCATGTAGGAAATGCCATTTACCTTGTCGGTACCGGTAATTTCTGTGGTTTGAGCGTTCGTGATGACAGTTGCATTCGGCAGACTGTTAAGACGCTCTTGCAGGACAGAATCCGCTTTTAGTTCGGAGTTAAATTCAATAACAGTAACGTGCTTTACAATCCCTGCGAGGTCAATAGCTGCTTCAATACCGGAGTTTCCGCCACCGATAACAGCTACGTGTTTTCCAGCAAACAATGGACCGTCGCAGTGAGGGCAATAGGCAACGCCTTTATTTTTGAACTCGGCTTCGCCAGGGACACCAACATTGCGCCAGCGAGCACCTGTCGAAAGAATGACGGTTTTGCTTTTGAGAACAGCACCGTTTTCCAGTTCAATCTCGATCAGGTCTTTCTTTTCCAAGCGTTTGGCACGCTGCAGGTTCATCACGTCTACGTTGTACTCTTTCACGTGCTCTTCCAGACTTGCAGCAAGCTTAGGACCTTCTGTGTATTTCACACTGATAAAGTTCTCAATACCCATCGTGTCCATGATCTGACCGCCAAAACGCTCTGCCACAATACCGGTACGGATACCTTTGCGAGCTGCGTAGATCGCGGCACTGGCACCAGCTGGGCCGCCGCCGACAACAAGCACATCGAATGGCTCTTTATCGGCAAATGCGGATGCATCTGGTCCATTACCCATTTTGGCGAGAATTTCTTCGAGCGTCATACGACCGCCGCCGAAGTGTTCACCATTCAGGAACACCGTAGGTACGGCCATGATGTTTTTGCTTTCCACTTCTTCCTTGTATGCTGCACCGTCAATCATGGTGTGTGTGATGCCAGGATTGAGGATACTCATCAGGTTCAATGCTTGTACAACATCGGGACAATTGTGGCAGCTCAGGCTGACGTAAGTCTCGAAGTGATATTCGCCTTTAATGCTTTTCACTTGATCGATTACGCTTTGATCAACCTTTGGAGCTCGTCCGCTTACTTGCAGCAGGGCGAGCACCAATGAAGTAAATTCATGTCCCAACGGTACACCAGCAAAAGTGACACCCGTGTCTTCGCCGATGCGGTTTACACTAAAGCTTGGTGTTCGCGACAAGTCTGTTTGCTCGACTTTGATTTTCGGTGAAATGGTTGCCAATTGGTCGACCAGCAGGTTCATCTCATTCGAAACTTTATCGGAGCCTGCACTAACTTTGAGCAATATATCGCTTTCCAGCAATTGAAGGTATTGCTCTAATTGCGCTTTAATGTCTGCATCTAGCATCATTGTTATCGCGCTCCTTAAATTTTACCCACGAGGTCAAGACTTGGTTTCAGTGTAGCGGAACCTTCTTGCCATTTCGCTGGGCAAACTTCACCTGGATTGTTGCGTACGTATTGAGCAGCTTTCAGTTTAGCAACAACTGCGCTAGCATCGCGACCGATACCGCCAGCGTTGATTTCAACAGTTTGGATGATACCATCTGGGTCGATGATGAAAGTACCGCGATCAGCCAGTCCATCTGCTTCGATCAGAACATCGAAGTTGCGGGAAATAACATGGGAAGGATCGCCGATCATGGTGTAGGTAATTTTACCGATGGTTTCGGAAGTATCGTGCCATGCTTTATGAGTGAAATGAGTGTCAGTGGAAACGGAATATACTTCAGCTCCCATAGATTTCAAAGTTTCGTATTGGTTTTGCAAGTCTTCCAGCTCTGTAGGGCAAACGAATGTGAAGTCAGCTGGGTAGAAGCAAACAACACTCCATTTTCCTTTAAAGTTTGCTTCTGTAACTTCTACAAAATCTCCGTTTTTGAATGCTTGTGCTTTAAAAGGGAGTACTTCTTTTCCGATGAGAGACATATTCAATTTCCTCCTTGGGATTTGTTTGTAATAATTCTAACTCGATAATCATTATTATTCAATATCGAGTGTTTGTCAACCCAAATAATAATGATTTTAATTAAATAAATGTTACTAATTTGTATACTTTACTTTATTGAAACCAGGCGCTTCTCCGCGCTACATTATACTAGCTTTGCCAAGATAGGCTAGTTATTATGCAGTCGGATTATTTTTGCTATAATGGAAATGAAATGGATAGATTCATCAATAACCCAAGGAGAACTAGAAACATGTCTACTTTGCCAAGCTGTCCAAAATGCACCTCCGCCTACACCTACGAAGACGGAAATCATCTGGTTTGCCCGGAATGTGCCCATGAATGGGTACCAGGCTCCGAATCTGATAGCCAGGAAGATCAAAAAGTCGTCAAAGACGCCAACGGAAATGTCTTGAATGACGGGGATACCGTTACCATAATTAAAGACCTGAAAGTAAAGGGAAGCTCATCCGTCCTGAAAATCGGTACAAGAGTAAAAAATATTCGTTTGGTTGAAGGTGACCACGATATTGATTGCAAAATCGATGGTTTTGGCGCGATGAAGCTAAAATCCGAATTCGTGAAGAAGGTCTAAATCGATGAACCTAAAGAGCCATTCCGAGTAAAAGGGGTGGTTCTTTTGTTTTCCCCACGGCTTGGTTTTTGGTTAGAATGGATCTAATGAAGGTTATTTGGCTTGGAAAGGATGTCGGAAATGAGCAAAACACTTGTACTGGCTGAGAAGCCTTCTGTTGGGCGCGACATCGCGCGAGTCTTGCAATGTCAGAAAAAAGGAAATGGTTATTTCGAAGGAGATACATATATCGTGACGTGGGCGCTGGGCCATCTCGTCACGTTGGCTGATCCCGAGGTGTATGGGCAGCAATTCAGTTCGTGGAAAATCGAGGATTTGCCAATCATGCCGTCTCCATTGAAGCTGGTGATCATTAAGGAAAGCCAAAGGCAGTTTCATACCGTGAAACAACAGATGAAACGAAATGATGTAAAGGAAATCGTCATTGCGACGGATGCGGGGCGTGAGGGAGAGCTGGTCGCACGCTGGATCATTGAGATGGCGCATGTGAGCAAGCCCATCAAGCGTCTTTGGATCTCATCGGTGACCGACAAGGCAATCCGGGAGGGTTTTCGCAATCTCAAGGACGGCAAAGCGTATGAAAAACTGTATGCATCCGCAGCCGCGCGTGCAGAGGCAGACTGGCTGGTAGGGATTAATGCTACACGAGCCCTAACCTGCAAGCATAATGCCCAGCTGTCCTGTGGTCGCGTGCAGACTCCTACCTTGGCCATCGTCGCGAAACGAGAGGAAGAGATACGCCAATTTAAACCGAAGCCGTATTACGGATTGACTGCTGTAGCTGAAGGGCCAGTCCAGCTTCAATGGCAGGATCAGCAGACAAAGGATGTAAAAACCTTTTCCCAGGAAAAAGCAGATCAGCTGCTGGCGTCATTGAAACAGGAAAAAAGCGCCGAGGTGATTGAGGTCACCAAGGCTCACAAGAAAAGCTTTGCGCCACAGCTCTACGATCTCACGGAGCTGCAGCGGGATGCCAACAAGATGTTCGGCTATTCGGCAAAGGAAACGCTCTCCATTATGCAGGGACTCTACGAACATCACAAGGTAGTGACGTATCCGCGGACAGATTCGCGCTATCTCTCAGCTGATATCGTAGAAACCTTGCCTGATCGCATCAAGGCTGTCCAGATGAAGCCATACGCGCCGCTCGCCGCCAAGGTCTTGCGCGCTCCAATCAAAGCAAGCAAAGCCTTCATCGATGACAGCAAGGTGTCGGATCACCATGCGATCATTCCGACAGAGCAAACGGTTTTGTTGAGCGACCTCAGCGACAAGGAGCGAAGGATTTTTGATCTCGTGGTAAAGCGATTCCTGGCCGTTCTCTTTCCTGCCTTTGAATATGAGCAAACCACGATTCAGGCGAAAATCGGAAAAGAGCTGTTCGTGGCAAGAGGGAAAACCGTGCTGTCGCAGGGGTGGAGAGAGGTATACGACTACGATGTGGAGGACGAGGACTCCAAAAGTGGGGTAGCGGAGCAGACGCTGCCTAAGCTGACAAAAGGGGATCGTCTGCGTATCCAGGCTATTTCACAAACCAAGGGGGAAACCAAGCCGCCGGAGCCGTTCACCGAAGCCAGTCTGTTGTCAGCGATGGAAAACCCCGCGAAATACATGACGAACGAGAGCAAAGAGCTGATCAAAACCATTGGTGAGACAGGCGGACTGGGCACCGTGGCGACTCGTGCCGATGTCATCGAGAAGCTGTTTAACAGCTTTTTGTTCGAGAAGAGAGGCAAGCATATTTACGTTACCGCAAAAGGAAAGCAGCTGCTGGAGCTGGTCCCTGATGACATGCAATCGCCAACGTTGACTGCCCAATGGGAGCAGAAGCTCGGAGCGATCGCCACAGGAAGCTTGAACAAGCAGGTGTTTATCGGCGATATCAAAGCCTACGCAAAAACGGTTGTCCAAGAGATCAAAAACAGCGAGAAAACATTTCGGCACGACAACCTGACCAGAAGCAAATGCCCGGAGTGCAGCAAGCTTTTGCTAGAGGTCAATGGCAAGCGGGGCAAAATGCTGGTGTGCCAGGATCGGGAGTGCGGCTACCGAAAGAACATTGCCAAGACGACAAATGCCAGATGTCCCAAATGCCACAAACGGCTGGAGCTGCAGGGACAGGGTGAAGGACAAACCTTTGTCTGTGCTTGTGGACACAGAGAGAAGCTGACTACCTTCCAGGAGCGCAGAGATAAGGAAAAGGGCAGCAAGGTTTCCAAGAAAGAGGTAGCCCAGTATCTGAAGTCGCAGGAGAAGGATACAGACGAAGGGATGAACATGGCGCTGAAGGACGCACTCGCCAAGTTCAAATTTGATAAGTAACGAGTAGTGTTCCTTAATGGAAGTGCGAGATCCGAATGGCGAGGCTTTACCAGACATTCGGATCTTTCTTTTTCATGTAAAATGGGAGTGCCCCCTGTTTTTATGCAAAAAATTGTCATACGATTACGATGAGTCCGACTACAAACGAAAGGCTGGTGAAGTGCATGAAAATCGAAGCGTTGACGAGCGAAAAGGTAGAGAGCTTTATCGCATACTGCAAGAAGCATAAAGCCGAAGTCGATGATTCATTTTTATATGATGATGACCTGAAAGGTTTTAAGCCTGATGCGGAAAACCCTACTTATCTGATCACGAATTCACTGGGCGAGGTGATCGCTGCTGCTTCCCTTATGATTACGGAATATTATAAGCGGGGGAAAAGCGCGAGGTTTCGAATCTTTCATGCAGAGCCGTCGGATGATGATTGCTACTCGATGCTGATGCAAGCTGTCATCCGGCATGCAAAAGGATTGGATAAGGTTTTTCTCTTTGTACCCGTGAATCATCAAACCCTCAGGGCGCACATGGAACGGTTGAGCTTTGCAGTAGAAAGATACTCCTTCCTGTTCGTAAGAGAAAGCCCGGAGGTACCTGAATATGACTTGCAGAAGGATTATGAGATCAGGGCTTTTCGAGCAGGAATGGATGAGGGAATCTGGTGTGACGTGCGAAATGCTGGATTTGCCAGGCTGCAGGGAAACGATACGCCCATCACTCCGGAAATGGTCACGAAGATGATACAAAGCGAAGAGCATATAGAAGGCGGCATGATGATCCTGTTTCATCACGACAGGCCAGTGGGGATCGTTCGGGGGGCAGCAGACGAATACGAAGGGGAACCGATCATGAATATCGGGCCGCTTGCCATCCTCCCGGAGTATCAGGGGAGAGGCTTGGGCCGCATTTTATTAAGAGCCGCCCTTCGTTTTGCCAAGGAAAAATCCTACGCAAGTACGATCCTGTCCGTAAATGGCGAGAACGAGCGAGCGAAAACACTCTACCTGCATGAGGGCTTCCGACAGGTTGAGGCAGTGGTTTGCTACGCTTATCGGTTGAAGTGAAAGCTGGTGTTCAACAAGTCATTTGAAAAATAACGATGGTGGGCGGGAGAAATCAGGCATGACTAGACAAATAAGACTTCTACTGGAGATCCTGTTCGTTTCTACAAGACTGGGACTCACTTCTTTCGGAGGACCGATCGCACATCTTGGTTACTTTCATCATGAATACGTTCGCAAACGAAAATGGATGGATGAAAAGAGCTATGCGGACTTAGTGGCATTGTGCCAATTCCTGCCCGGCCCTGCAAGCAGCCAGGTAGGTATCGGCATTGGAGTCATGCGTGCTGGTGTTATAGGTGGAATCGTCTCTTTTCTTGGCTTTACTTTACCTTCTGTGATTGCATTGATTGTGTTTGCTTCTGTTCTGCAAGGAATGGATATCAATGATGCAGGCTGGATCCACGGTTTGAAAATCGTGGCAGTGGCAGTCGTAGCGCACGCGATAGTAGGAATGGCGCAACAGCTGGCACCGGATACCAAGCGCAAGGCCATAGCTCTCTTAGCGTTGACAGTGACGCTATTGTGGCAAACAGCATACACGCAGATCGCGATCATTCTCTTGTCGGCGGTTCTTGGCTATCTCATCTATCAAAAACAGAATCAGGATCAAAACTCACAGACGCCTTTTTCCATACCTTTATCACGTGGGCTTGCAATCATTTGCCTGCTTTTATTTTTTGGATTACTCATCCTTCTTCCCGTCCTGAGGGAAGTCACAAGCCTTCGTTGGATTGCGATGTTTGACAGTTTTTACCGGGCAGGGGCACTTGTATTTGGTGGAGGACACGTCGTACTGCCTTTGCTGGAAAAGGAATTCGTACCGACCGGGTGGTTGAGTGAAGCGGATTTTCTTGCAGGCTACGGGGCGGCTCAGGCAGTGCCGGGACCCCTGTTTACGTTTGCTGCCTACTTAGGGGCTGTTATGAATGGGTGGATAGGTGGGGCCGTAGCGACCGTCGCGATCTTCCTGCCGGCTTTTCTTCTCGTTCTGGGCACTCTTCCGTTTTGGAATGATCTGCGTCGCAATCCGAAAATCAAGGGCGCTTTGATGGGTGTCAATGCTGCAGTGGTCGGAATATTGATCGCTGCATTTTACCAGCCCATCTGGACCAGTTCTATCCAGGGGCCAATGGATTTTGCCCTCGCGGCTGTCTTGTTCAGCTTGCTCGTTCATTGGAAATTGCCGCCGTGGATGATAGTCGTAATAGGTGCAGTCGGTGGTATGCTGCTGACGGTTTAGAAATAAATAGGTTGTTTAATCACTTACATTTTTGTGGTCGATGTCTCCATGTTTGAACGCAACTGTAGCAAGACTGCCGAGATGCTGTCCCGTGCAAGCGTTCCTGATGATGAGTGCCCCAAGGCCGAAGCGGATGGAAACAGCCTTTTGGCCGCGAAAGGATTTACGGAATGACTTCGCATACTTTTCCTCTGAATATGCACACGGGATCAATTGAGTCAGTTTGACCCAGCGATTTTCTTTATTCTATTTTGGAGTAAAACTAACATATTGACCTGGACCTCCTATTAATGATGAAAAAAAGAACGTGGGCCACTCCCTCGTTCTTTTTTGTATCCGAAGGCAGGAGCACGCTGAAGCCATGTGATATCGGGTAAAATAAGAAAAGGCATGACGATAGGAAGGAGCACCTCTCCTAAAAATATCATCGAAAAATTAAACCTAAATAAATTCCCGACAAAAGCCGTTCTCCATTTACCCGAAGATATCCGTGAATTTGAAGGGATGGATTATGACTCCGTTCTCCAAAAAGATAGGTACGACCTGATTTTCCTATTTATTTTTAGTCTGGAGGAATTCAAGCAGCATTTGCAAACCGTGATAGAAAAGCAATTATTAAACGAAAAAGGATACTTGTTCTTCGCGTATCCGAAAAAAAATAACAAGCAATATTCCGCGTACATTGACCGAGACAGCTTTTTTGCGGAGATGCTCGTGGATGAAGACGGAGTAATAACGGGGAGCAATATCAAGTTTGCCAGAATGGTCAGCTTCAATGACGTATTTACAGTGATCGGGCTGAAGGCAGAACCCGCGAAGGCGAAAAAAACGGCTAACCCACCAAGCAGCCAATGCGTGGATGACTATATTGTGCATGTTGCGGATATCAAACAGTATTTGAGCGATAAAGAAGAGCTGTTGAAGCTCTACAACCAGTTGACATTTGGCTATCAAAAAGACTGGGCACGTTATGTCTATAGTGCGAAGAGAGCGGAGACAAGGGAAAAACGGCTGTTTGAGATGGAGGCCGTCCTTGCCGAAGGATTTAAAACCATTGAATTGTACAAGCAGAGTAAGAGACGTACGTAACAGGAGCAACCGATCACTCTGCCAAGCCTTCTTGTACAGGATACAAGCGTTTTTTCTTCCGCTGTTCCCCCAGTACTTGCATCATCCACTCCTGAATTTTTCTGGTAGCTCGCGTGGCGAATTCGGGATGGGCCAGGTTGCGTGTCTCCATGGGGTCGTCGGTGAGATTGTAAAGCTCGAACTCATCGGGGACAGGCTGCGTTTTGAACTGGGAAACCCAACAAATCTCGTGTCCGCTATCAATTCCTTCCAGTGGCACAGGCTCTTCGTCGCTTACTCCGGGCTGATTCCAGAATTGGACATTATCGAAGTAACGGGAGAGCTTCCATAGTTCCTCCCTGCCTGATCGCTGCAAGATGGTGATGACGGTTTCCACATGGTTGGGCTGGGTTACGGAAGGGTACGGCTGGCCCAATGGATTTACTTGGTGCTGGCCTCGAGTCACATCATCGTCCGTCATAAAATAGATGGACTCTTCTACGTGTGCAGGGGGCTCCTGGCCCAGAATGACAGGAGTGAGGTCACGACCGACAAAGGGATGGACTTCGCTAAACGATTTCTTCAAGTGCTTCTGAATCATTGAGACATCAACATTCGCAAGTCCAAGCATGGTAGGGATCAGATCGACGTGACTCGTCAGGGTTTGAACGTGCTGAGGCCGTGGAAAGAGATGCGGGTTATGAACAATAAACGGAACATGCAGGACTTCTTCATAGGCACAGTACCATTTTTGATGCAGGTCACCATGTGCGCCGAGCAATTCTCCATGATCAGAGGTAAACAGTACAATCGTATTTTCGTAAAAAGATGAGCGGGTTAGCGCTTCATACACCTTCATCATTTCCTGATCGGCATTTTTTTGCAGCTGATAATAAAGCTTGCGATAGAAGGCTTGATCGGAAATTGGCTGCAATGCCCTTGGCAAAATATCGCGATAGCTGGCTTGGCAACGCGGTTTCGTGTGCAAGGACTCGCTGAAGGTTGGGGGTGGCGCCACGTCGGGCATAGGCTCTACTTCAAACCGATAAACGGGCAGGGTTGCTGTAAGATCTCCATATAACACAATATCATGCGGGTTCACGAAAGAAGCCACGACTAGCCAAGGGGGTGCATCTGGTTCGAGTCTTTTCTGGTGATCGAGCGATTCGATGAGCGATACTGCCTCTGCAGCGTAGATCACATCCCGACCGCTAAGGCCAATCCCAGCAGAAGAACCGGAGTTTCGAGGATTTTTTCCGTGCGGTTCTGGTCCGATCCAACCGGAAAATCCGAAGCTTT
Organism: Brevibacillus invocatus; assembly: GCF_003710915.1. Lineage (GTDB taxonomy): Bacteria > Bacillota > Bacilli > Brevibacillales > Brevibacillaceae > Brevibacillus > Brevibacillus invocatus. The sequence continues at coordinate 33,835 of NZ_RHHR01000042.1, forward strand.
CCAGACGATTGGCATGCGCGTATAGCTCTACCTTTTGCCTGTCCGGCACGCCAGATATGGGGTTGTAGCTCGTGACGCTCGCATGAGTGCCGGGAACGATAATATCTTCGTAGGAAAAATGCCATTTCCCTTTATAGTAGGTCTGATATCCGGCAGCGCGAAAGTAATCGCCCATCGTTGGCACCGTATTCGGATCCAGCCAAAACATATCCGAATCAAAGGGCTCTTTTGCGATTCCGGTCGTCTGACTTACACCGTGAAGCGAGGGATATTGCCCGGTAAAAAGGGTGGCACGACTTGGGCAGCAGGCGGCACTCCCGATATAATGCCGATGAAATTCCATACCATGTGACTTTAAAAGCTGCTGGGTAAGGAGGTTTTGTCTGCTCCATTCGCGCATTTCAGTACTTTCATACAGAGGAGGATAGCGCTCTTCATCCACAAGCAACACGAGGAAATTAGGTTTGTCGCAAAAATGGGGAAAACGTCTTGCATGCTTCATAAACACACACCCTAGGATAGATTTTTACCTAGACTATGTAGTAATGCTTCAAAACAGTCGTATGGACGCGCCGATCCTTTGATCGATTGCCTCAAGCCATATCTTCAAAGACTTCCAAGCTCTCCGGCAAAACGGAGGGATCGAACCGTGTAGCATACGATCAACTATAATGCCGGAGATGGAAGTGTGATGGTCAGTAGTGTCTTTGTGCTGGATGGAGACAAACATTTGATAAAAGGCAGCCTGTATCGCAGCTATCCACTATTAAAAAGGATGCTGGCATGAATCACTCTTCTGGCGCCTGTGCACGTTTCGTGAACAGAGCAAAAATGAAGGCTGCGACCGCAAACCCGAATCCGATGAAAAAGGCATTGTGTACACCCGCAACGACCGACTCCGCTAGCTGTACGGGAGAAGTCGGATCAGTCGATTGCTCCAGGAAGCGTTGCTGTCCGGAAGCCATAACGCTGATAAAGAAGGCAACACCGATTGCGCCAGCGACTTGAGAGATGGTGTTTAATATCGCTGTCCCATGCGGGTAATAACGACGCGGAAGCTGGTTCAGACCATTGGTTTGAATGGGCATCATCACCATCGAGATCGCGATCATCAGGCAGATATGCAGGATGAGCAAGGTCGTCTGGGTCGTTTGTATGGTGACCTGTGTAAAGAACCACATCACAATGGAGAGAATGGCAGTACCCGGAATGATTAGGGCTCTCGGCCCGAAGCGATCGAACAGCTTGCCCGTCACCGGAGAGACAAGCCCGTTTAACAGGCTACCCGGCAGCAGGAGAAGGCCAGAAGCGTACACGCTCATGCCAAGCGCTCCTTGGAACAGGAAAGGTAGCAGAACCATCGTCGAAAACAAGGTCATCATCATGATAATCATCATGATCGCTGTCTGAGAAAACATCGGGTACTTAAATGCCCGAAGGTCCAAAAGCGGTTCTTCCATTCGCAGTTGTCGAAAAACAAACAACAAAAGAGCGATGGCTCCCAACAGTACCGAACCGTAAACTTGCGGACTCGACCAGCCTGCTTGACCTTCTCCAGAGCTGCTGAATCCAAATACGATTCCGCCAAATCCGATCGTAGACAAAAGGATCGACAGGACATCTACCTTGGGCTTGGATGGCTGTGAGACGTTCTTCAGATAAATAAACGCAAACACGATGGAAAAGATAGCAAAGGGCAGTACAAGGTAAAACAACCACCGCCAGTGCAGCGATTCCAGAATCAGGCCAGATAGCGTAGGGCCGATAGCCGGCGCGAACATGATGACAAGCCCGATGCTCCCCATCGCAGCTCCCCTTTTTTCCGGGGGATACAGAAGGAGAATCGTATTCATCAGCACGGGCATCATCAGCCCGGTGCCCGCAGCTTGCAGCAAACGTCCGATCAACAGAACCGAAAATCCGGGAGCGATCCCACAGATCAAGGTTCCCAACGAGAACACGATCATGGCGCCCAGAAACATTTGCCGAGTTGTAAACCATTGCACCAGTAAAGCTGAAGCAGGAATTAACACTGCTACCACGAGCATGTAGCCAGTCGCCAACCATTGCAGCGTAGAAGCAGATACATTCAATTCAGTTACTAACTGCGGAAAAGCAATGTTCAGCAGTGTCTCGTTCAATATCGAGAAAAAGGCCCCGATAATCAGCGAGATTAAGATAGGAAGCCTCTTCACATTCCCAAGTTGCGCAGATTGGGGAGAAGCTGATCCTGACTCCGTATGCATTTCTCTTTCCTCCTCACTTCCCGTGGACAGAACAGTCGCCGACGCGACCTCTATTGGTTTATGTTGTCCACGATCAGGCTATGTTATCAGGTTTTCCCTTGCGAATAAAACCCCCAAACTAAGGCTTGATCAGTACTTGTCGATTTACCCGCTCTCTGAAGAGATGAATTTGCTGCTGCTGCAGGTCTATATTCGCAGTGGAGTAACAGAGAAAGTGATGGAGCATTACGCTAAATTCGAATCCGATTATCGCCGTGAGTGGGCAGCCGACCCCCGCTGGAAATTAAACGTGTAGTGATCCCATTTGTAAAAAAATGAATGCTGTGTGAGACAGGGAGATGATTCTCTCTGTCTTTTTTTTGGAGGGAAATGCCATTTTGTGAGAATCTTGTGAGAACGAAACACGATGATTGCTAGATAGCATAGCTTGGAGGAGAGGAGTATCAATCACGATGGATATTAACATGCCCAACCTGGATGGGATTAGAGCTCTCCTTGAAATCAAGCAATTTGATCCCGATGCGCGAGTGATCATGTGTTCCGCAATGGCGCAACGCAAACTTATACTGCATGTGATCAAGGGAGGGGCATCTGATTTTATGGCTATACTCGGTCAAGTCTATATTTAGAATTTATTCAGAACCGAGTGATAGGATAGTAACAGCGACCGGATAAATTACGACATTTATCGTCATTAAGTCCCTTTAAATTAGGTCTTTTTGCACTTGGCTCCTTGAAAACATCTCATGTAGCTTCGTAGGTTATGTCATGTTAATATATGGGAATAAAAACGGGCAAGTCAGGAGGCACCAAGCATGGAGAAGCGAAGACAGAAGCATCAGCTCATCATTCGTGCCATGAAGATGAGTTTTCTCCTGTTGATGACCCTCATGATTGCAGTGTCTTACTCTCCGATCTACGCATCCCCCAGCTATCATGCATCGGGAAAAGTGTACTATGTGGCGAGTGATGGCGACGACAGCAATCCAGGTACACTGGATTCTCCTTGGCGTACGATTCAGAAGGCGGCGGATACGCTCGTAGCGGGCGAAACCGCGCTGGTAAGAAAAGGCGTATACGAGGAATTCGTGACCATCCGTTCATCCGGTTCCGAATCCCGAGGGTATATGATCTTCCAAGCATATCCCGGCGAACGGCCAGTCATCGATGGTTCCAATCTCGATATCGAAAGTGGCGAGAGTGCGCTTGTACAAATCTTGAGCGCGAATTACATCGTATTTGACGGGTTTGAGGTTCGCAATCTCTTTTCCTCAAGCAGCTCGCAATATCCAGCAGGCATAAGAGTTCAAGATGGGGGCTCCAACATCCATATCTTAAACAACGATGTGCACCACATCGAAAATCGCTCCGAGGACGGCAATGCGCATGGCATCCATATCTATGGAAATGCGATCAGACCGCTAAAACAGGTCCGTGTCAGCGGGAACCGTGTGCATCATCTGATTCTCGGCTCCAGCGAATCACTGACGTTAAGTGGGAACATCGACGGCTTCACGGTCGACCAGAACGTGGTCCACGATAATAACAACATTGGGATTGATATCGCTGGTTTTTACGGAGCCTGTTCTCGCCCTTGTACGGACCAAGCAAGGAATGGTGTGGTTTCGGGGAATACGGTGTACAACATCGATTCCTCTGTCAATCCGGCTTATGGCAGCGGCTCCAACAGTGCTGGCGGCATCTATGCAGACGGGGCGACCAATGTCATTATCGAGCGCAATCATGTGTACAAAAGTGATTTTGGGATCGAAATTGCTAGTGAAATTCAAGGGAAAACAACGAGCAACATCACCGTGAGGAACAATTACATCCATCATAATGATGGCGCCGGAATCATTATGGGCGGTTCAAAGGCTACCAATGGCGGTGCCGAAGCGAATCTGTTTGCCAACAATACCCTGGTCGAAAATGATCAGCTGCAGCAAGGGTATGGCGAAATCACGTTTCAGGAGAACAACAGGAACAATGTCATCGTGAATAATCTGATATACGGATTGCCAGGCAAAGCGATGGTCTATAAATCGAATTCCAGCGGATATGGCAATGTGATTGATTACAATCTGTACTATCGTCCGGACGGAGCAGATGGAAGGTCCTGGCGTTGGGAAGGCAAGTCGTACAAGACCTGGGATCAATTTAAGCAGGCAACCGGACATGATACCCATTCGATTTTTGCCGATCCCAAGTTTGTCGATTTCGGGGAGGACATTCGTCTCGTAAGCAGCTCGCCAGCTATTGACCGAGGTACGGAAGCCTATTCGACGAAAACCGAGCATGATTTTTACGGTTTCGCCCGCATACAAGGCTCGACGATCGATATAGGGGTGACGGAGTTTAATGGAAAGGCGAGTCCCCTTTCAGAACAGCAGCCGGTACTTGTTGATCTCACACCTCCGCCTCCACTCTTGGATACAAAGCCATCCGAGCCAGAGCGTTTTGTCATCGATGGAAACTTCTCGGATTGGACGGATCTTCCCGAGCTGAGTTCGGGTAAGTCCCGCGTTCGTTCTATTAAATCCGTGATGGCTGACCAGCAGCTGAACGTACTGCTAACAGGCAGTCTGCTTAGCGATAAAGGCCAGCTCTACTTGAATACCGATCACCATGCAGATACGGGATTTGAGGCACCATTCTGGAGTGGCATGGGAGCCGATTACCTGGTGGAAAATGGCGTTCTGTACAAGTACAGCGGGAAGGGCGGAACCGATTGGGGTTGGACGGAGATACGTTCATACAAAAGAGGGAGGTTCATGGCCACGTCAACCGTCGTAGAAATCTCTATCCTTTTGGAAGATATCGGTTTGCGTGAAGCTGATTCGGTGTCGATCGGCTATGTGTGGAAAGACTCAGCTGCAGATAAGCTCCCTGAGGGAAGCAGCCCGATCTTGGTTAGCCGCACTACCAATCTGCCTCCAACTACTGCAGGAAAGACTGTCATCAGCGTGGATGGTTCCAGGAACGACTGGAGTCAAGTAGCTGCCTTGAGTACTGGCGAATCGACCCCTCGCGTTCTCAAGGTCCACAATGACTCCGAGTATTTGTACGTATTGGTAGAGGGCAGTGGACTGAAAACGAAGACGCAGTTCTATCTGAATACGGACAATCGAAAAGAGAGCGGCTACAAGGCATCCAATCTGAACGCCGGGGGAGCTGAGCATCTTCTCGAATTCGGCATCCTTTATGAGTACACCGGTAAGGGATCGAACTGGTCCTGGAACGAGAAATCCAATTTAAAGCGTTCCAATGCATGGGTGGAAAGTGATGAATGGATCGAGGCAGCCATTCCGTTGAGTGATCTGGGATTAAGACCTGGCAGTACCCTTACATTGGGTGTTCTGAAGGATGACAAGAGTGAGACACAACTGCCAATCAGCAGTGGGGGTAAGTCGAAATACCTAGTTAAATAGCAGAATTTGATAGATCAACACATCAGACTGAATTCTGTCCGTCACGGATCTTTCGTGGTGCGACAGAATCAGTCTTGATGTACATAAAATCGACATAAATTGGAACTTAAAACAGAAAAAGTACATTATTTGTGTAATTAATTGTATTTAAGTAATATTTTACATTCGTAAAATGACGTATGATAATAGATTTCATAGTCCGATGTTACTAGTTTCGATAGGTTGAAGGAACTAAATTGAAAAAGAGATTATATCAGGTGAGAGCGGTGATTTAGATTGAAAGTACTGATAACGGGTGGATACGGTTTTATCGGATCTCACGTGGCTGACAGATTTCATAAGGAAGGCCATGACGTATACATTATTGATAATCTCTCGACAGGGAAAAAGAGCAACATTGATTTCAAGCCACTAGCGTTGCATAAATCTTTTCACATCATTAAAAATCACCATAATCTTCTGTATTCAAGCGTTCACGAGCATAAAAAAATCCTTTACACTGGAAAGGTCAGGTAGTTCCTGTCCAAATCCAACATAAAGGACATAGCATGGACAAGAATACCCTATTTTCTTCATTTGGTAAATACATTTCACCCATTAATATTGTGAAATTTCAACAACGGATAGACGAAAC
>NZ_RHHR01000043.1 GCF_003710915.1 Brevibacillus invocatus
TTTGAAAGAATTTTTCCAACTGAACAACGTACGCTATCGCACAGGGAAGAGGGCCAAAGTTCATTTTGATTTGGTAACTCTTGTTTATAATGCCGCTAAATTAGCCACTGATCGGATTCGTAACGCACTGGAAAACAAGAAGCCAGTCGCGGCTTAGTTTTTAAAAAAGGATAAAGAAGAGATTGGGGCAGTCTGTATATTTTTAAGATGAGCAATTATGAAATTGATTCCATTATGAAGCAAATTGAAAAGCACTTGAATGACCCGATTTTCATCTGCCATTACAGAAGGAAAATCTTCAGGAATATGGTTTTCAATTTTGACAGCCTTCACCTCTGCATTGAATTGCAGCATGTCGATTACTCCGGTCACGATTGGCTGAATCAAAAGGGCTTTTTTCTGTAGACGAGGATTGCCTTCACGCAAGCTCTTTACATCGATCAAATCATTGAGTATCAATGTCAGCCGACGTCCGACAGATAATATCGTTTCAAGCTCTTTGATACTCCTTTCCTGCAACAAATGTCGCTCCCTTTTCAAAACAGATTGTGACAGGTTCAGAATGCCGTGAAGCGGATTTTTGAATTCATGGGAAGTGTTTGCCAAAAATTGATCCTTATGGTCATTCATTCTTTGCAGAGTTGCAGCAAGATTCTTTGTGTTCGTATGCATGTTGAAATATTCATGAAACCATACAGAGACAAAACACCCCATCGCAATAATCAGATCAAAAGGGTAGTGGACAACGCTCACTCCGATTTCCCGCCAGCTTAACGACCAGATTAAATGGTGGATCAGCGCAAGTATGGAAAAGAGCAGCAGCAGGTGGCTTTTAATATCCTTCAATATTTTTTTTATGATGGCGATGATGGTGATACCTGTTGCCACACTAACCAATAGAAAATACACCGGAAAAAGCATGATGACCTGATCAGTCGCTAAAAACAACGTAATGCCAGCAGTCCCCAAATTCATTGTCTTGTAAATCGGATAGATCCTGCTCCAATAAGGGAGTTCACGATGGTCGGTACACTCCATCAGAGCAAAGCAGCCAATAATGAGAGCTGCATTGGATAGCCGAAAATCCCAATCATAGCCGATGTAAAACAGGAGATGAAACAGCTTCTCATCCATACTTAATATATTCGAAAGGGCTGTACATAGCGTCAGCAAAGAAAAATAGAGCAGCTTCTTTTCTCGATTCCCTAGTAAAAACAAAATAAGCGAATAGGCAGCATGCATGAGAAATATAATGACCGCCAGAAGCTGCATGGAGATGGAGATTTTCATTTCCTTTGCAATGGCTTCTTCTGAACCGAATTTGATCGAGCGAATAATGCCGCTGCTTCGACTATCCATATAATTGGCCGCCTGAATGACCAGCTCGATGACGCCGTTTTCGTCGGCCGTAAAGGTTGTAGAATAAGGCAGGTTCTTCGCGATATAATCATCCTTCGATTGCGCCACTCGTCCGGATTGGGCAAGCAGTCGGCCATTCACATATAACTCTGAGGAAGAGCGCACACTTGGCACACGAATACTATAATTCAGGTCCATCTCCGGATTTACATACAGACGCAGGCGATAGGAAGCAAATCCATACGGTGTTGACTTTTCTGCATGCAATTCTTCATTCCATCCTCCTGGAACCTGTATAAGCTTTGGAGCCTCCTCGCCTGTACCTTGTTGTTGTCCACCCATCAACCATTGTGAGGGATAAAACTCCCATTCCCCATCAAGTAAGAGAATGTCACCGTCTTCTGGATTCCAACCCCGCAAATCTAATTGTCCATTCTGAATCGAGACTTGTTTTTGTTCACGAAACAATTCCATCCACACCATGCGTGAGGCAGACAGAATAACCAATAATAGGCCTATGAATAAGAAAATATGACTCTTTTTCATTTGGTATTTTGGAGAAACAGTTGCCAGGAACGTTCTCTCTCCTAATCAATTTTGTAGTATGTTTCTATGTGAATATAGCCCCTACTGTCGCATACAGGCAAGCAGGTGTTACTCCATAATTTACCACAGCGAGCATGGTCGTGTAAGAAAAGATAGAGATGTTTCTCCAGATGCAAAATCAAAAGAATGTCGAGAATGATTTCCGATGAAGACCGCATGTCCAGCGGTCTTTTTGGTGTTTCCAATAGGGCAGACCATTCAGCCCTCTTTTTTCATATTTGTAAAATATTTTACCCATCCCTTTTTCCCACCCATGATAAGATTGTGAAAAATTAAAACATTTCAGAAAGTAAAGACAGAAATACTGCTCAAGCACCAACAAAGGAATGATTCCATGTCGATTCAATGGAACCTCGTAAAAACCGAGGCAGCCACGTATTTGCAGAAGCTGATCCAAATCAATACAACGAATCCACCAGGCAATGAGCTGGAAGCAGCCCGTTATCTGGCAGAGCTCGCCCGTGAGAACGGTCTTCATGCCGAGATCCAAGAAACAGCCGAGGGGAGAGGCAATCTGCTCATCTCCTATCAACAGAGTGCGGCTCAGGCACTAGAAGCCCCGGAAAGCAGCTCACTGCTTCTGCTTTCGCACCTGGACGTGGTTGGTGCTGATGAACATGACTGGGAGCATGGGCCCTTTTCCGGCGAGATCGTGGATGATGTCCTCTGGGGACGCGGAACGATTGACACCAAACAGCTGACCATCATGGAGCTGATGGCGCTGATCCTGTTGAAGCGGGAAAATCGTACCTTCCCAAAAGACATCCTGCTGGTCGCCACAGCAGACGAAGAAAGCGGCAGCACCTATGGCCTTCTCGAACTGCTGAAAACACACGGTGAACTCTTCCGCAACAAGCATGTCATCAGCGAAGGTGGCGGTTTCCCCATCTTGGTAAACGGGATTCCTCACTATCTGTGTGAGACAGGACAAAAAGGAATCTGCCAAATCACGTTCCATGTGGAAAAAAGTCAGTCGACTCCGTACTACGTAGACAATCGCCCGATGCATGCTGCAGCCAAGCTGGTGCGGCGGATCACGCAATTCCGCTGGGCGGAGGAGACACCGAAGACCACGCGTTACCTCCTGGATGCATTGCTGCAAAGCTGTCAGCTTGGAGAGGCAAGCTCAACCCCACTGGCAGAGAAGCTGCGCCTCTTGCAGCCGCATGTCAGTCCATTCATGGATAATGTTCTGCGCGCCATGACCGAAAACACAATGGCACCCACCATCTGGAAGGGGGGCAGGCTGGCTCGGCAGCCACAAGGCGAAACCGTCATCTGTGTGGATTGCCGTCTACTGCCGGGAGTTACGAGAGAAATGGTCGAGAAGAAGCTGGCGCAATTGGTGCTGGACCTGCCTGTGACCTGGCAGATTGAGAGCTTTGCCCAAGGGTACGAGACGGATTTTGAAGGTCCGTTGTTTGATTGGTTTGATCGAAAGGTACGTGCGGAGATTGCGGGCAGCAAAGTAGTGCCGTTCATCGCAACGGGCAGCAGCGACGGCCGTCATCTTTTGCCTTACCGCTCTCGCGTGTTCGGTTTTTCTCCCATGCTTCCCGATGTCACGTTTGAAAAGGTGCTTCCGCTGGTACATGGAGTAAACGAACGCATCCCGCTGGACTCACTGGTGTTTGGAGTCAAGATTTTATACGAAGCGATTGGCCAATTCATGGCGGAAGGGGAGTAATCAGGTGCAGGAAAAATATCAGATTGCCAAGGAAAAATTGGACCATGCCGTGACCCTGCTGGAAAAGGCGGGGGTGGATTCCTGGCTGGTGCTGACGAGAGAAGGCTCGGACCCATGCATGCCGCTATTGTTTGGCATCCGTTCGTTTCATACCGCTGCGATCTTTATCAACCGGACTGGTCAGCACAAGGTCATTGCAACGGTGAGTGACAAAGGAAATTACGAGGGAACCGGTTTGTTCGCGGAGGTGATTCCGTATTACTCCAGTCTGGATGAAGTTTTTTTGCAGGAGCTGGAAAAGCTGGCCCCACAAAAGCTGGCGCTCAATATTTCCAACCACGATCATTTGTGCGACGGCTTGACGCTTGGATTATATCTGTGGCTGGAGGAGCTGCTTGGCCAAGAGCGCTTGCAGGCAATCGAGGTGTCGAGCGAAGCGATCCTGAAGGAGCTGCGAAGCGTGAAGTCTCCAGCCGAGATCACCTGCATGCAGGAAGCAGTGGACGCTACCATCGAGATATACGAAGAAGTATTTTCCCAAATCAAGTGCGGTATGACAGAAATAGAAATCGGCGAGCTGTTCGTGCAAGGGATGAAAAAGCGCGGCCTCTCCAATGGTTTGGGCAATCCTCATGATCCACCGCTCGTTTGTACAGTACGAAATGGGTTGGCCCATCGGAAGCCGGGTGACCACAAGACGATTCCGGGGGATATCGTGATCATCGACTTTTCGCTCAAGGTGAAAGACTATGTCTCGGATATCGCCAGAACGGTGTATTTGCTGAAGCCAGGCGAGACAGAAGCGCCGGAAGGGATCCAGCGAGCGTTCCGCACCGCAATCGACGCGATTACACAAGCCATTCAATTCATCCGGCCGGGCGTGCAGGGCTGGGAGGTAGATGCCGCAGCCCGTCAGGTGATCGAAGCGGCTGGTTACCCGACGATTCGTCATTCCACAGGACATCAGGTAGGCAGAGAAACACACGACGGGGGAACGACGCTGGGGCCGCGCCGCACACCGCCAAGACCAGCTGTCGAAGGGACCGTGCAGATCGGAGAGATTTACGCCATCGAGCCTACGGTGATTCAAGACGATGGTTTGCCCTGCATCCTCGTGGAAGAAAACGTACTCATCACGGATGAAGGCGCGAAAGTATTGAGCAAAAGGCAGCTGGAGCTGGTGACCATCGCTTGCGGAGCTTAGGAGGATACCATGTCTTCGATCGAGTGGACGAATGAGCTGGAAGGGAAAACGGTAGCGCATTTTAAAGAACTGATCCGCATCAACACATCGGCCCCTGCTGGAAATGAGACAGAAGCAGCGCGCTATATCGCCGAGGTGCTGCGCGCCGAGGGGATCGAGAGCACGATCGTGGAAAGCGAGCCAGGACGAGGCAATCTTCTCGCCAAGCTGAAGGGCGCCAAAAGCCAAGAACCCCCGATCTTGCTGATCAGCCACTTGGATGTGGTGCCAGCGTCCGAAGAAGATTGGATGCATCCCCCTTTTGCCGCTGTTGAAGAAGAGGGGTGGATTTATGGAAGGGGAGCACTGGATACCAAAAATCTAGTGGCTATGGAGCTGATGGCGTTCATCCTGCTAAAGCGAGCTTCTACGACAAAGGCACTGAACCGGGATGTGTATTTCATCGCCACTGCCGATGAAGAGCAAGGCAGCAGGAAGGGCATGGAATATCTCGTTCGAGAGCATCCAGAGTGGTTTCCCGGAGGATGGGTGATCAACGAAGGCGGAGGCTTTTATCTGGCAGACGGCGACAAAGACTACATGCTCATCACAGCCGGGGAAAAAGGAGTATGCAAAGCTACGCTTCTTGCCACGGGGCAAGGCGGCCACGCATCTTGTCCACCAGAAGGGCAGGCCATTGAAAAGCTGGCCAGAGCGATCGAGCACATCACCGCACATACGTTCCCGGAAGAAGCTGTAGGAGTAGGCAAGCGATTTTTGGAAACGATGGGTGAATCGCGAATGGCAAGCGATCCCACGTTGCAGCATTTGCGTCACTATGTGCTGCGAAACAGCGTCACTGTCAATTCCGTTGAGGTAGGGCAGCGGATCAATGTTATTGCCTACAAGGCTCAGGCACAGATCGAATTTCGACTTTTGCCTCACGTCAGCCAGTCAGCCGTGGAAGAGCTGCTCCAGAAATGGTGCACAGCATTTGGAATCAGCTACCAGATCGACAGCTTTGAACCAGGCTTTGAAAGCAGGCTGGAGGATTCCGCACTCGTGACGGCATTTGCGTTCAGATTGCGTGAGCATGATCCGGGCGTCACGCTGCTGCCGATTCTCGCTCTGGGTAGAACAGACGGACGTTTTTTAGGGACGAGAGGGTCAGATGTGTACGGGTTTTCACCGCTTCTGCCGCAGCTACCCTTCGCAGATGTGTTGCGAAAAGTACATAACCACAACGAAGCGATCACAGTCAGCTCTCTGTTATTTGGCACCAAATTGATTGCCGAAACATTGCGACAGATTTGTTTGGATTCGTAAGGGAGGGAAAGACGATGAACTACGTCATCCATCAACAAAAAATGGAACAAGCCGTGCGTTATTTGCAGGAGGGTGATATCGACCTGTGGCTGATCCTGACCAGCGAGGGCAGCGATCCCTGCCTGCCCTTGATTACGGGTGTGAAGTCCGTAGGCCCGGCAGCGTTTCTCATCTGCAAGGACGGCAAAAAGTACGCGATGTGCAGCAGGATCGATGCCCAGGATATCGAGGAGTCAGGCTTGTTTGATGAGGTGCTCAAATACTCGACGGAATTGGGTGAAACTCTGCGAGAGTTCGTGACGCAGCATCAGCCAAAGACTATCGCGCTGAATTACTCGCGCAAGGAAAATCTGGCGGACGGTTTGACGACCGGACGTTATCGCTGGCTGCGCAATGTGTTGAAGGATTGCTATTCCGGCGAATTCACTTCTTCTGAACGATTTCTGGAAAAGCTGCGCAGCATCAAGACACCACTGGAGATCGAGAGAATCAAGCAAGCTATCGTCGTCACGCAGGAGATTTACGACGAGATTTTTACGCAATTGCGGGCAGGCATGTCGGAGATCGAGATTGGGCAGCTGTTCGTCAAGGAAATGGAGAAGCGCGAGGTGGTCAATGGCGTAGACCGTACCCTTTCCATGCCAATCGTTATGAAAGAGCGGATCGCTCACCGACCGCCGGGAGAAGCCATCGTGGCTCCAGGGGATTTGGTCATCATGGATTTTTCGGTGGATGTCGAGGGATACGTCTCTGATATCGCCCGGACGGTTTACTTTCTCAAGCCGGGAGAGACCAAAGCGCCAGCCCATATCCAGGCGGCCTTCGATGCGGCCCATGCAGCGATTACTGCGGCAGGAGAAGCCTTGAAGCCAGGAGTTCAGGGCTATGAGGTCGATCTGGTCGCACGCAATCTGCTGCTGGACAGAGGAATGCCGGAGATCACTCATGCTACTGGTCATCAGATCGGTCGCGACGTCCATGACGGAGGAACGCTGCTTGGTCCGAGATGGGAGCGCTACGGCCATGCGCCATACGGATTGGTGGAGCCAGGCATGGTGTTCACGCTGGAGCCAACGATTTTGCCAGAAGACGGGCCGACCTTCATCGTTGAGGAAAATGTCCTGGTCACCGAAGCGGGCATCGAATACCTCACTGAACGTCAGGACGAACTGATCCTCATTCCATAAAAAGTAAACAAAAAAGCAAAAAGGCGGTGATTACATCGTGGGAAGCTATATTGTTCGTCGGCTGCTGCAGGCCGTTCCCATCCTGATCGGGATTACCTTGCTCACCTTCTTCATCATGCAACTGGCGCCGGGGAATCCCATGCAAACCATGATCAACCCGAAAATCCCGCTGAGTGAGATGCAAAAGGTGCAAGAGGAGCTGGGCTTCAACAAGCCGGTCATCTACCAGTACTTCAACTGGCTGAAAGAAATTTTGCAGGGCAATCTCGGCTACACGATCAAGACAGGTCAGCCTGTGACGCAATTGATACTGGAGCGGCTGCCTGCGACGCTGCTCCTCACCTGTACGGCATTTCTGCTCAGCTTTGTCATCGGCATTCCGCTGGGGGTGTACTCTGCGCTGCACCGCAACAAAACGCCTGATTACGTATTAACGGTAGTGTCTCTGGTGGGCATTTCCATCCCGTCGTTTTTCTTCGGTTTGGGCTTGATCTTCCTCTTTGCGTTAAAGCTCGGGTGGTTCCCAACCTCGGGGATGAAAACGATCGGAAAAGATCTGACCGGATTCGCCTTGTACATCGACTACGCCAAACATATCATTTTACCTGCCTCAGTTTTGGCACTGCCTACTGTTGCTGTCGTCATGCGATTTACCAGATCCAGCCTGCTGGAGGTCTTCTCGATGGACTTCATCCGGACGGCGCACGCAAAAGGTCTGAGCAAAAGCGTGGTCATCTTCAAGCATGCTCTGCGTAATGCATTAATTCCCGTTATTACGATCTTTGGACTTTCAATCCCGTTTTTGTTTGGCGGCGCCTATATAACGGAGCACATTTTTAACTGGCCAGGGATGGGCAGCCTGGGGATATCCTCTATTGTGGGCCGTGAGTATCCGGTGATCATGGCCTTGAATCTGTTCACCTCGATTCTGGTGCTGGCGGGCAATCTGATCGCCGATATTTCCTACGCTTGGGCCGATCCGCGGATTCGATATTCGTAAGGGGAGATGAACATGAGCCAACATGCAGATCTTGCAAGCAACACCGCGGTAAACGAAACCATCTCTTCCCTGAAAAAAGACAGTATCGTCGCGGAAGCCTGGAAACGATTCAAAAAGAACAGATTGGCGATGGTCGGAGGCATGATCCTCTGTCTGCTCGTATTGACTGCCGTATTCGCGCCGTTGATCTCTCCCTATGATCCTTATTCATCAGTAAAAAATCAGACGGGGATGCTCAATGTGATGGCACCGCCCTCCGGGGAGCATTGGCTGGGAACGGACAGCCTGGGGAGGGATATTCTCAGCAGGCTGATCTACGGTGGACGTATTTCCTTGAGCGTCGCATTGGTCGCAGTCGCGATCTCCACAGGAATTGGGGTACTCCTCGGCTTGCTGGCAGGGTACTACGGAAAATGGGTGGATGCCGTCATCATGCGCGTTACAGACATCGTGATCTGTTTTCCGGTTCTCTTCCTTGTGATCTCCGTCTCCACCATGCTGACGCCAAGCATTTACAATGTCATGATCATCATTGGTCTGGTCAGCTGGACGACCATGACGCGCTTGGTGAGGGGAGAGGTACTGAGAATCCGGGAGATGGAGTACGTGGAAGCAGTACGGGCACTGGGACAAAACAATCTGGTGATCGTGTTTAAACACGTCTTGCCGAACATCATGGCACCCATCACGGTTCAGGCAACCCTGCAAACAGCAGAAGCCATTCTGACAGAATCAGCCTTGAGCTTTTTGGGCGTGGGTGTGCAGCAGCCGATCCCGAGCTGGGGGAACATGCTGCAGGATGCGACGTCGATCATGGTGCTTCAGTTCAAGCCGTGGATTTGGGCACCACCCGGAATTGCCATTTTACTGACGATCCTCTCGATCAATCTGGTCGGGGACGGACTGCGCGATGCGCTTGATCCAAAGACAAAAAACTAGGGGGTATTTCAGGTGAAAAAAGGATCTTTTGTAGCACTTCTCCTTTCTGCAGTCCTCTTCGCGATAACTGGCTGCTCTTCTTCATCCAGTCCAGAGCCACAGCCACAGCAACAGACACAGACTCCAGCCAGTCCCACGGAGACAGCGGCGCCGAAAGAAGGCGGAAATCTTACTATCGCCTCGGAAAGTGAGCCAGGCAATCTCAATCCTCATATTTGGGCCACGTCATCCGATACGTTTGTGACACATATGATTTTTGATTCGCTGGTCATTCCCGACAAAGAGTTGAAAATGGTTGGAAGTCTGGCAGAGAAATGGGACGTATCCGAAGATGGCAAAACGTATACGTTTCATCTGCAAAAGAACGTGAAGTGGCATGATGGAACACCTTTTACCGCAAAAGATGTTGCCTTTACCTTTTCTTCGCTAGCTAAGCCAGATTATGATGCTGGCGGTTACTGGCGGGTATCCCCTGTCGTCGGAGCGGAAGAAGTGCGAGACGGGAAAGCGCAAGAGGTGTCCGGAATCAAAGTGATTGACGACAACACGATTTCCTTTACGACCACCGATAAATTCGCACCGTTCATCTCAGGTCTGTTTATCGGGATCGTGCCAGAGCATCTTCTGAAGGACGTGTCGCCTAAGGAGTGGGCGAAACACGAGTTTAACCGCAATCCTGTTGGTACTGGACCGTTCCAGTTCGTCAAGTGGGAATCCGGGCAGTACATTGAGTTGAAAGCCAACAAAGACTACTTCAAGGGAGCACCCAAGCTGGACAAAATCGTTGCGCGCTTTGGTGATACCAACACCATGCTGGCTGCCTTCATCAATCGGGAGGTAGATGTGGCGCCTGTGCCGATCGCCGAGATTCCGAGTATTCAGACACTCGATTACGCGGATTTGAAGCTCGCGAATCAGCTGAGCATGTACTACATCGGCTTCAATGCGCTCAATGAGCATTTTCAGGATAAAAAAGTGCGTCTGGCCTTGGCTCACGCAATCGACAAGGCGTCCATTGTAGGCTCGATTTTGGGTGAATACGGCAAAGTCTCATTCGATATCTTCCCGTCCAATCACTGGTCCCATAATCCAAACCTGCCTCAGTATCCTTTTGATCCGGCCAAAGCGGAAGCCCTGCTGCAGGAAGCGGGCTATGCAAAGAACGGAAAAGGCATGTATGAAAAGGGAGGCAAGCAGCTGACCTTTACGCTGGAAGTACCGACAGGGAAAACAGAACGGGAAAAAACGGCTGCTCTGATCAAACAAAATTTTGAGCAGATTGGTGTGAACATGGAGCTGCGAGCGCTCGATTTCCCAACACTGGTCACCAAGCTACTGCCGAAAAATGCGGATGGCACACAGCGTAAGGTAACAGCCGATGATTATCATGCTTACATTCTCGGCTTTGGTGTGGAAGCAGATCCAGATGAGTACCGCAGCTACTTCGGCAGCAAATACATGCCGCCAAATGGCTACAATTTCGTGAGCTATTCCGATCCTCAAGTGGATCAGCTGTTGGAGCAGCAAGTCGCCGAAGTCGATGTGGAAAAACGGAAGAGCATCTTCTGGGAAGTAGGCAAAAAGCTGGCCGAGGACGAGATTTGGATTCCGCTGTACGAGCAGGAAGCTCCCTATGTGGCGAACAAGAGACTCGTTGGTTTTGAACCTGATTTCCGAGGTCCTACGTTCAACGCGAAGGATTGGGCCGTCAGCGAATAAGCAAGGTGAAGCAGCTCCCTCCTGATCGAATAGTGGGAGGGAGACCTGCTAATTTTTGAAAGAAAGAAGAATGGGTATGAAGAGACTGGAAAAAATCCGTGACGCCATCAGGGAGAAGGGCGTTGACGCCTATTTCATCCCATCGCTTAATAATCTTCGTTATTTTTCAGGTTTTACCGGAAGCAACGGCTATCTGCTGATTACAGCGACGAATGCGGTGCTCATCACCGATCAGCGCTACTCGGAGCAAGCGAGGCAGGAAGCGGTAGGCTGGGAGGTTATCATCCACGGGCTGGACCCATTTTCGGTCATTTCGGACGCGATCAGGAAGCTGGGGATTGCCTCCATCGGCTATGAGTCCAAGGAAATCACCGATTTTCAGATCTCCTCGCTTCGCAGCGGAAATCCCGGAATAGATTGGGTACCGTTTGTCGATATCTGTATCCAGCTCCGTTCGGTAAAAGAGGATGAAGAGGTGGGAGGCATCCAAAAAGCTTTGAAAATTGCCGAGGACGCATTGGAAAAGCTATGCCCATTTATCCAACCTGGTGTGAGCGAGCGAGAAATCGCCGTCGAACTGGAAATCCTCATGCGAAAGCTGGGAAGTGAAGCACCTGCGTTCGCTACCATTGTCGCATCCGGCACCAACTCTGCGCTTCCTCATGCCAAGCCAACAGAGCGCAAGATCCAGGAAAACGATCTGATCGTGATCGACTTTGGGGCAACCTGGCTGGGATACCGATCCGATATAACCCGGACCATCATCGTGGGCGAGCTGGAGCCTGTGTTGCAGAACGTATACGATTGCGTTCATCGGGCTTTGGAACAGGCTGTGGCTGGAATCAAGCCAGGTTCCACCTGTCATGAGGTGGATAAGCTGGCGCGTGATGTTTTGGTAGCGGCAGATCTCGAAAGCTATAGCCTCCGGGGGTTAGGTCATGGAGTTGGCTTGGATATTCACGAATTCCCCCGTGTGGTGATGGATAACCCAGCCCGGCTCGAGCCTGGCATGCTGTTTACCGTAGAACCGGGGGTGTATGTGCCAAACGTTGGCGGTGTCAGGATTGAAGATATGGTCGTGGTGACCGCAGATGGATGCCGGGTGCTGACGCGGACTCCTCGAGTGATTAGGTTGTAAGGAAGCGGGTGGTAGCGTGAGTGACAATTTGCTGGAAATAAAAGAACTGAGCACAGGCTTTTTCACAGAGGATGGATTTCTCCCTGCTTTAGACAAGGTCAGTCTCACGCTGAAAAAAGGGGAGACCCTGGGTGTAGTGGGCGAGTCTGGAAGCGGCAAGAGCTTGACCTCGTTATCCGTCATGAATCTGATCCCTACTCCGGGAAAGGCTGTAGGCGGCGAGATCCTGTTCAAAGGCAAAAATCTGCTGCAGCTTGGCGAAGAACAGATGCGTGCCATTCGCGGCAATGAAATCTCGATGATTTTTCAAGAGCCGATGACTTCGTTAAATCCTGTCTATTCCGTGGGAGAGCAAATCATGGAGGTGCTTCGCCTGCATCAGCAGCTGGACAAAAAAGTAGCGCGAGCAAAGACGATCGACATGCTACGTCTGGTGGGCATCCCATCCCCGGAGAAAAGAGTGGATGACTATCCGCATCAGCTTTCCGGAGGGATGAGGCAGCGGGTGATGATCGCTATGGCCTTATCCTGTCAGCCTGACCTGTTGATCGCAGATGAGCCGACGACTGCGCTGGATGTGACGACGCAGGCGCAAATTCTCGATTTGATGCTCGATTTAAAGGAACGACTGCAAACGTCCATTCTCTTGATTACGCACGATCTGGGTGTGATCGCGGAGGCGGCAGATCATGTGGCGGTCATGTACGCTGGCAAGGTGGTCGAGTATGCCGAGGTCAAGCGATTTTTCAGGGAACCGCTGCATCCTTACTCGCAGGGACTGATGAATTCCATTCCGACGCTGGAGCAGACCAGGGAGCGTCTCCAGGTCATCAGGGGCGTCGTTCCCACCCTGCAGCAGATGCCAAAAGGGTGTCGTTTTTGCACCAGATGCGACGAAAAGCAAACCCTCTGTGAAGAGGAAGCACCGCCGCTCATCGGCTATCAAGGCAGCCAGGTCAGCTGCTGGAAATACACAGAGCGTTGGGAACCGTCACCCAGATAAGGAGAGAGGCTACCGATGCACAAAGAGAACATTCTCGAGGTGAAAAATCTCGTCAAATGGTTCCCTGTCAAAAAGGGCTTGTTTTCAAAGACGAATAGCTATTTGAAAGCGGTGGATGACGTCAGTTTTTCGATACCCAGAGGGGAAGTGCTGGGGCTGGTTGGCGAATCGGGTTGCGGGAAATCGACGACGGGCAGAGCGATACTCCGCCTGATCGAAGCGACGCAGGGCGAGGTTTTGCTCGAAGGGCAGGATTTGTACCGAATGGGAAAAACAGCGCTCAAGGAAAAGCGAAAAGACATGCAAATCGTGTTTCAGGACCCTTATGCTTCGCTCAATCCCAGGCTGACGATTCGTAGTATCATCGGCGAGGCGATTAAGCTGCATCAGGTGGTGAGCGAAAAAGAACGAGATGCGTTCATGGAAGAGCTGCTGTACGAGGTGGGCTTAGGAAAGCACTTCCTGAATCATTTTCCACACCAGTTCTCTGGCGGTCAACGCCAGCGGATCGGGATTGCCCGGGCCTTGGCTGTCAGACCCAAGCTGATCGTGATGGATGAAGCCGTGTCGGCGCTCGATGTTTCTGTTCAGGCTCAGGTCCTCAATCTGTTTCAGGATTTGCAGCAAAAGTACGGGCTGACATACCTGTTCATCACGCACAATCTAAGTGTTGTCAAACATATTTCCAATCGGATTGCAGTGATGTACCTAGGGCAAATCGTCGAAATCTCGGAAAAGGAAGAATTTTTTCGGAATCCTCAGCACCCGTATTCGCGGGCGCTGATCAGTGCGATTCCGTCGTCCAGCCCGGAAATCAAGCGGGAGCGAATCCTGTTAAAAGGTGATTTGACGAGTCCGGTCGATCCGCCGCAGGGCTGTCGTTTTTACTCCCGATGTCCGGAAGCGCAAGCGATCTGCAAGGAAGTTCAGCCGCCTCATAAAGAGGTGGGAAATCAGCATCTCGTCGCATGTCATTTACGATAATGTCGAGGGAATGGAGGCAGTATGATGCGAGATAAAGCGGAAATCGTGATCGTGGGTGCAGGGGTGATAGGTTGCTCCATTGCCTATTTTTTATCCAAAAAAGGATATTCAGATATTGTGGTGATTGATAAGGGTGGGATTTCCTCAGGGATTACGGGGATTTGCCCTGGAGGTGTGCGGCAGCAATGGGGGACGGAAATCAATTGCCTGATGTCCAAGGCAGCTACCAGCTTCTATCAGCGGATTAACGATGAGCTGGAGCCGGAATATGAGATCAAGTTCCGACAGGTGGGGTACCTGTACTTGTTCCACAGCGAGCAGGCAGAACAAAACTATCGACCGAGCATCGAGCTGCAAAACAAGCTGGGCATCCCGACAAAGCTCATCAATCGGGATGAAGTGAGAGAGATTGTACCGGGAGTCGACACAGAAACTTTTCTGTCCGCGTCCTTTTGCCCGACAGATGGATTTGCAGATGATGCCTATCATGTAACGAATAGCTTCGCAGCCGCAGCTAAACGGCGAGGGGTTCGGTTTATTCTGGATGAGGTTCCGCAAATTCTAGTAGAGAACGATCGGGTGGTCGGGGTGCAAACGGCGCGTGGACGAATCGATTGCAGCATGGTGGTCAATGCCGCCGGGCTGGGCTCCAAAGAACTTGCCGCGACCATCGGGGTGGATATCCCGATTCAACCAGAGGTTCGGCGAATTTTGTACACCAATCGAATCGAAGAACGTATTTTGGAGCCGCTGCTGATATCCTTTGAGCGTGGATTCGCGGCCAAACAGCTGACGGATGGAACCATCTATCTCAGCTATTTGGGAAGTGATATGAAGCCTCCGTACAATAGCTTCAATTATCAAATGAAAGCCGCTGAAGTAGGTATGGAACTGTTTCCGCCATTGGCACAAGTAGAGTTCCGCACGCATGTGGACGGTACCTACGATAGTACCCCTGACCATCAGGCTATTCTCGGAGGAGTGGATGAAGTGGCAGGGTACTATCAAGCGATCGGGATGAGCGGACACGGCTTCATGATGGCTCCAGCCATTGGTGAAACCATCGCGGATACGATCATTGGAAACAAACCGACGATCGATATATCACCGCTTCATTTCAACCGTTTCCGCCAAAACGCGCTGATCCCCGAACCGAGGGTGGTCTAATGGAAGGGAGAGAGAACATGTCCAATCAGATTAAGCTGTCATTTCCCGAACATCAGATCGAGATATGGGCAGACCTGTTGACGGATAAGGCGCCGATTACGTGCAAGGCGATTTGGGAAATTCTCTCGGAGCCTTTGCAGATTTCCTGCAAGCATGCTATGTACACGGGAAAGGAGCTTTCCATCCAACTCCCGCAGGAGCGCTGCGCCACCACTCCGTTACATGAAATCGTTCCGGAAAATCAAACGTGCTTTCCGGCGGTCGGGGATCTTTTGTTTACCTACATGCCGCCCTTTGCCTGGAATGGCATCCCTGCACCGATCTATGATCTGGGGTGCTTTTATGGTCAGGATTGCCGAACCTTTTTCCCGATGGGGTGGGTGCCTGGAAACCGGTTTGCGGTCATACGGCAAGAGGATCTCGAAGCCTTTGCTTTCATGGGGGCAAAGGCGATCCAGGAGGGGCAGCAAACCATCATGATTCAGCGTGCTTAGTCAGCTTCCACGTCTCATCCTGAACCAGTAATTCGAGCCGATGTAGATCCGTGATCACATAATATTTGTTCGGTTTTTTCAAAATGTGGTGACGCTCCAGCCATTTGAGCGTATTGATGACGGTAATACGCGTCGTACCCACCAGATTTGCCATCTCTTGGTGGGTAAAGGTCGTCGTGATCTGGAGATGATCCTGCTCCAAGGGAGTACCGTAATTGAGCGCCAGCTGAATCAGCGTCGCGCAGATGCGGTGCGGAGCTTTACTGTAGCTCAGCTGCAAGGTTTGAGCGCACAGCATTCGGTATTTGCGGCTCTCAAAATGGAGCAGCTGCTCTACTAAATGGAAGTTTTGCTTGAGAAGTTCTCTGAACTGGCTTGTGCTGATCTTGTAGAGAACCGTTTTAGAGACTGTAATGGCGCTGGTGGCATGTGGCAGGTCGCCAAACGAGTCGTACTCTCCGATCAAGCCATTTTTTCCGATGAAGGCCAATGCTTTTTCCTCGCCGGATGGAGTGGTCGCATAGAGACAGACTCTGCCGCTTGCTATCAGATACAAGTGATCGGCATGGTCATCCTGCTCGAAGATCATGGTGTCCTTTTTACATTCCATCGGGGTCCCTGCATGTTTCAACAAATCCCATTGATGGGGCAAATTCTCCAGCCACGGGGTCGCCTGATAGACTTCTCTGATGGATTCTAGCATGGTATCCACCTCTGCTGTTAGAAAATTGTGAAAGGATTGTCGCTAAACAGGATTATATCATAGCCAGGATCGACCAGGGGATAGTGCTGGACGAAAAGGGAGTCCTTCGTAGCTGGAGGGCTCCTTGTTTTGTGCGAGTTTAGAAGCCTTCCATTTCTTAGAGAGGATTGAGGAGTTTTTTTGTTGCATTGATAATAACTGGAATTGGATATAAAATGTGAAAAGTGTGAAAAGGGGGGGCAAAAGAATGTTAAGGTTTCTAGTTATGGTTTTTCATATATTTCTTATCGTAACGATTCTCTTACCGAAAGCTCCTGTTCAAGCTGTGGAAATGAAAGCATCCGCTTCGGATGAACATATTTTACGATTGGCAGTGATGAGCGATCCGATAACCTTGGATCCTAGTGTTGCAGAGGATACTACCTCTGTCGCTTTTATTCAGGCTTTGTTTGATGGATTGACCCGTATCGGTAAGGACGGAAAAGCCCATGAGTCAATGGCAGAGAAAATTGAGGTGTCGGATGATCTCGTCACCTATACGTTTCATTTGCGCAATGCGAAATGGAGCAATGGGGATCCTGTAACCGCCCATGATTTTGAATACGCGTGGAAGCAAGTCATCGATCCTGAAAATGCGGCAAGCTACGCCTACCAAATGTTCCCGATCAAAAACGCGGAGAAGGCACAATGGGGAGAAGCCTCTCTGAATGAAGTAGGAGTAAAAGCACTCAATGACAAAACGTTACAGGTCACATTGGAGCATCCTACTCCCTATTTTTTAGAGTTGACATCATTTTATAGCTACTATCCTGTAAACAAGAAATTGGCTAACTCCAATCCGAACTGGGCACAAAATGTAAACACCCACGTAGGAAATGGCCCGTTTAAACTCACGATGTGGGAACGGGGAGATCGAATCAAGCTAATAAAAAACGACAACTATTGGGACAAGAACAGCGTCAGGCTGGATGGTATTGATTTTTCCATCATCAGGGATGGCGATCAGGAATTCTCCAAATTCCTAAAGGGTGAATTAGATTGGGCGGGATCTCCGCTGGGAAACATTCCTGCAAATGCTGTACCCAAGCTTATTGAACATCGGTTACTGTATGTCAAACCGATTGCAGGTGTGTACTGGTATAAGTTTAATACGGAGCAGCCACCGTTCCAAAATGCAAAAATTCGGAAAGCATTCGCCTATGCACTGGACCGACAAACGTTGTTCGAAAACGTTTCGATGTACCATATTGCAGCATTGGGCGTAGTTCCGCCAAGCATGAAGGTAAAAGAGATGCATTATTTAAAAGACAACGATGTCGAGACTGCCAAAAAGCTTTTAGCAGAAGGTATGATGGAAATGGGCATCAAGTCGTTACCACACATCACGCTTTCTATCAACTCTGGAGAGGGTCATGAGGTAATCGCCAGAGAAGTGTTGCGTCAATGGAAGGAATCCTTGGGTGTTGATGTTAAGCTGGAAGTAAAAGAATGGCAGGTTCATCTCGAAGACATGCACGATGGAAATTATCAATTGGGTCGAATGGGCTGGCTGGCAGACTTCAACGATCCGATCAATTTTTTAGAGCTATTCAAGTACAAGGATGGGGGAACCAATGATACCCGATGGGAGAATTCCAAATACATCGAGCTGCTGAATCAATCCTCAATGGAAAAGGATCCGATCAAGCGGGAGAAAATCATGGAGCAGGCTGAGCAGATTTTAATGGATGAAATGCCGGTTATGCCTATTTACTACTACATCAACTCTTGGGTGAAACGCGAATATGTCCAAGATGTCGTTATCGACGGTTTGGGCTCAGTGGATTATAAATGGGCTTCTATTACGGAATGAAGGGCGAGCTTGCCCTTCTTTTTTTTTTTTCGATATCCCGGTCTAGTAGAACGAATGAAAGAAACCACCCATAAGGTGGCTACACAAAGTTAGAGAAACTTCATTTTTTGTTCAACGTTGAGAAAGGGATTATCCCTCACTCTTTACGCTAGCAATCAGCTTATCCGCACTTGTCTCATCATTATCGATCATAACCAATTCATGGAGGACGATATCATCAACCGATTGGATGGCTTTGGACATGGCGTCAGCCATACCTTGCATATCTGCATTTTGCTTGATATCGACATCTAATACCAGAACGATTTTCTTTTTCATAGACTACAGGCCACCTCGGATCAGAAAATGTGAAACGGAATCAAACAAGGGCTATTATAGCGTAAAAAGAGAAACTCAGTGTTCTTTATTTCAGGATACCGGGAGAAAGCAGCTCGCGCAAATGACCGATATACGCAACGGGAGTGACCCCATGCCCCTCCATTTCCTGCTGGTCGCCTTGGTAAGCGATAAAAGATACGCCACCGTCTTGCGCCGCTTTCCCATCAATCCAGGAATCTCCCACCATAACCCATTGCTCTGCCGAAATATCGGGATATTGCTCGAGGATGAAATGGATGCCAGATGGAGAGGGCTTGAGCATCGTCATTTGCTCCCGACCAGCAATCTGATCGAAGGAATGGATAATTGCGGTTTCGTTCAAAGCTTTTATTGCAGCAGACCTGGCGTTGTTCGTCAGGATGACCAACGTGTAGTGCGACTTGAGTGCGTCGAGCACTTCTGCAGCTCCATCCTCCAGTGCGGCACCATGCATGCCTTCTGTTTCGTAGGCGACGATGGTATCCCAAACCGAGGCTTCGATCTCGTGTGTAATGCGGCCGGAATGGCGCCCGAAATCGATGAGCTGTGAGGCGGAATGCTTTGTGTAATCCAGCTTTGGATCCATTAGCTGATGCTGCACCAACAAATCAAAGACTGCTTTTTTCATACCCGGAAAGTTGATCCGGGATTGCAAAAGGGTATTATCCATGTCAAAAATAATGCCCTTCTTTTTTGAAAGGATGTCGTACACGTCTATCTCCTCATTTCCCTAGGAAGGCTTCTCATTATTATAGGACAAGATTCAAATATTCGGGTAAAAACCCGACAATCCTCTCTCCGTAGGCTCTCTACCTATACGCTTCCATAATCTTGCGGGGAAAGTTTCGATCTCCCGGCTTTTCACACCGGAAGGGGGAGAGAACAAAAAACGAGCACCTCCACAAGATCCGGTGAAGGTGCTCTGGCTATTAATCTTCCAGCTCCGTGATGATTTCATAAGCGAATTCTTCATCGGGTGTAGGAAACATCTGAAACTGATGCTGTTTTTCGATTTGGCTATCGTCCAGATCAGAAGTCGTGTATTTGACTTCATCCTGGCCAGCGTATTGGTTCATTTGGTTCTCGCGATCGCTCATGGCTGATCACCTCCTCAACACCTTAGTGTGTTCAAGGGGGTTTTGTCTTATTCTCTATTCCCTCAACATCTACATACCATCAATACATTCCCATCCGGATCTTTGAAATTAAACCAATGATCGTGTTCAATACCGGTGATCAGTTCCACGCCATTCTGCTTCATCCAGTCGTAGGCTGCCTGAATATCCACCGCATTAAAATGAAACAAGGGCGAATTTCTTCGTGTTTCTTCCTCAAAAATCCTGCTATCCAACACCAACCCCGAACCAGCTGTCATCGGAACCACGTAGAGGTGTCCAAAAAGAATATCGCCTTCTACCGGTAACCCGAGAATACGACAATACCATTCTCTCGCTTTTTCAATATCGCGAACTGGAACGAAGACGGTACCGATTTGATTCATAATCATCGAACGAATACCTCCCAAGCCAGGCTAAGGCTCTTTTTTCTACCAAAAACTATTCAACGCCAACCACGACTTTCCTATAGATAAAGGAAAGAAAAGGAGTTTTCATTGTGGCGAGACGAGAAGCATAAAACTTTTCAAATGATTCTGCACACGTATCGTGTATAATGAGAATTAGTATCAATACATACAGAAAGGCTGGGTTCCATGCAGAACGCTACAAATCTCCCAGAGCAGCTCGCTTATTACCTGTATAAATTAGAAGATATTCAACACATTCATACGACGTCATCTCGCTTTCATCAGGAAACAAACCTGCATGGCATGCTGCTGTTCACAAAAGCAAAAGGGGATATTCTCATCGAGGGACGTATTTTTCCCTTGCACCAGCAAAAGGTGTTTCTCCTCACTCCTGGAGTCTCAGTAGAGCTTCGGCTTCCTACGAATGATTCAGTGGAGTATACGTACATCCGCTTTCACGCGCTGGAGGCAGCACATCAGGGGCACTTTGCTCCAGTGAAGCTACAAGGTCTTCGAGAGGTCACGGTCACGCATTTTCCATTTTTACTCGTACAAGTGGATGAGATACAGCGAAAACACCACAGCGGAAATGCGTGGGAATCCATGAAGGCGAATAACCTGTTTCAAGAAATGCTAGTGGTGCTGTTCCAAGACGTGATTCAAGATCCCAAACAGAAATTGGATCAAGCGATTGCCCTTACCGTAGATTACATGAAACAGCATTACCGACTGGAAATAACACGTGAAAAGCTTGCGGAGATGGCCGGCTTGAGTGCGGATTATTATTCGCGCGCTTTCAAGAAAATCGTCGGGAAGAGTCCGATGGAGTATTTGAATGGCATCCGAATCAACCAAGCCAAGCAAATGCTGTTGCAATCACATGGCTCTTTTCGAACCATCGCGCAGAGGGTGGGCTTTAACGATGAATTTTATTTCAGTCGCAGGTTTAAAGCGACGACAGGATGCTCTCCTACGATTTACGTCAAGCAATTCAAGCAATCCAGTAAAATCGCGTCCCTGAAAAATATGTTGACCGGGCATCTGATTGCGCTTGGGATCGAGCCTTATGCAGCAGTTATGAATGACGCCTTCCCGATTGCGCATCGCTTTCGGAATACGATCGTGGTCGGAAACCCTATACCGGATCTGGAGCGGCTACTGAGTGCAAAGCCGGATTTAATAGTAACGTGCGGTTCGCGTGATGTGGATAAATCTTTAAAAGAGAAAATGTTTGACCAAATCGCACCGACTGTAACTTTACCGTTTTTTCATAATTGGCGTGTTCATTTCCAGACGATCGCCAATGTGGTCGGTAAAGAAAAGGAAGCGAACGATTGGCTGGAACGCTACGAGAGAAAAGCAGATCTGACTCGCAAGCAGGTAGAGCAGAAGATAGGGAATGAAACAGTCCTGATCCTGGGAGTAGGAAAAGGAAAGATGTGTGTGTATGGCCAACGCAATCTGGGAGCGGTTCTGTACGGCGATTTACGAGTATCTCCTCCAAAAGGGGTGGAAGAAATTGCCCATTACAAGGAGCTGTCTTTGGATGCGCTGTCTGATTTCGATGCGGATCGGATTCTTTTGACCTGCTTCAAGCACGATGGAACCGTACAAACGGACGAGGCGATCCGAAAAGAGGTACATCGACTTTTCAACGATTCGCGATGGCAAGCGTTAAAAGCAGTCCAGAATCGATCTGTCCATTGCATGTATGAGAGTCGCCATCTCTATACGAGCTACAACCCCTTGTCACATGACTTGTTTCTGGATCACGTCCAGTACATGCTGATGTCGGAATCGTCCAAATAGCGGACGGAACTGTCCATGTTCATTTAGGCTTGCTTCCGTATAATTGATATTGAGAATGAATATCAATCTAAGCGGTTATACGAGGAGAGAGACAGAATGTGGCACGCAAAACATGCACTTTTTACGCTGGCAACCTTTTTATTGTTGATGTTCGTCATTGCCGGTTGCGCTTCATCTGAACAGGGAGGAGCGGCTAACCCGCCTAAGCAAGAAGTGGCACAGGAACAGGCAACAGCAGGGAATCAGGAGAAACAAGGAACTGCTGAAGAACAGGTCAGGGTGGTTCAACATGCGATGGGCAGTGCAGAGATCAAGGGTACCCCGCAAAAAGTAGTTACCCTCTATCAAAGTGCTACGGATGCAGCCTTGCTCCTGCAAGTGAAGCCTGTGGGAGCGGTGGAATCAATCGTGGAGAAGCCTTGGTATCTCTACATACGTGAACAGATGGAGGGAGTGACCAACGTTGGCGCGGAAACACAGCCCAACCTGGAAGAAATCATTGCCCTGCAGCCAGATCTCATCATCGCTACCAAATCCCGTCATGAAAAGATTTACGATCAATTATCAGCGATCGCACCTACTGTTGTAGAAGAAGACCATTATCATTGGAAGGCCACCCTGAGTCTTGCTGCCAATGCGTTGAATAAAGAGGAAGAAGAGAAAGCGTTCATGGCAGAGTGGGACAAGAAAACTGCCACCTTCAAAGAAAAAATGGGAGATCAATTAAACACACAAGTATCGATCGTCGACTTTCGAGCGGATCACACCCGCATTTTCTATAAAACTTTTCCCAATCTCGTGCTAGATGATCTGGGCTTATCGTCCGCGCCCGATCAGAATAGTGATGATTTCGTGAAGCTGACAACGAAGGAAACCATTCCTCAAATGGATGCAGATGTCATCTTTGATATGACGAGCATGGATCGAGATGACGGTAGGGTAGACACCCGAAAGGATTGGACCAGTCACCAGCTGTGGAAGAACTTGCGTGCGGTCAAGAACAATCGTGTTTATCAGGTAGATCCTGTGATATGGACCAACGGCTCTGGACCGATTGCGGCTATGAAAATGGTAGACGATGTCTATACGTATTTTGAAGTGAAGTAGGAACTGCGAACAAGCGAGCAGCCGGGGGTGATCGTCTCATGAATCACCCCCTGGTCATGTGGAATGAATCAAGCCATACATAAGGATGAGAAAGAATGATTCGAATACACCAAACATCCTGGAAAGCTGTAGGTCTCGTTTTGGGTCTTTTTTTGTTTGTGCTTTCCTTTATTTTCAGCATCGCGCTCGGGGTGACCCCGATCAGCTTCGGGACCGTTGTCGAGTCGTTCGTCCACTATGATGAGGCATCCAATGAGCATGTGATTATCCAGACCACCCGGCTTCCCCGCGCATTCATTGCTACTGCTGTAGGAGCCAATCTGGCCGTAGCCGGCGCACTGATGCAGGCGTTGACGAGGAATCCGTTAGCCTCCCCGAGTATTCTCGGCATCCATGCAGGCGCAATCTTTTTTGTCGTGTTGGGCATTACCTTTCTGTCCGTTACTTCACTGGCACACTTGACGTGGTTTGCCTTTCTTGGCGCTGGCATAGCAGCTGTAGCTGTTTACTATATCGGCTCGATTGGGAGGACTGGCCTGACTCCTATCAAAATCGTGTTGGCCGGGGCAGCGATCTCGGCGCTGTTTGGCTCCTTTACTCAAGGGATGCTGGTGGTCAACGAAGCGGGTTTGCAGGATGTGTTGTTTTGGATGGCGGGTTCTGTCTCCGGGAGAACGACGGATATGCTGTTGCCGGTCTTGCCTTATATGCTCTGCGCGGGAATTTCCGCTTTTGCTTTGGCGCATCCCTTGAATATTCTTACTTCAGGGGAGGATGTTGCGAAAGGATTGGGGCAGCGCACGGTTTTTGTCAAACTCGCGATCGCAGTCACCGTGGTTTGTTTGGCTGGAAGCTCGGTTGCAGTAGCGGGCTCGATCGGTTTTATCGGACTGGTCGTTCCACATTTAGCCCGTTTTCTAATCGGAGTGGATTATCGCTGGATTATTCCGTATAGTGCTGTGCTTGGAGCTACGCTATTGCTTCTGGCGGACATCGTTTCCCGCTTTCCGATTCAACCGGAAGAGATTCCGATCGGCGTGATGACAGCATGTATCGGAACACCTTTTTTTATCTACATGGCACGGAAGGGGTTGCGCAATGAATAAGCTGATCGCCTTCCGAAGTAAAAATGGGACCATCTCATTTCTTGCAGAAAAAAGAACGTTAGTTGTGCTCCTGGTGTTAGCGCTTCTCACCATTGCTTTTTGTGTCATCAGCATCGGGATGGGAAGCAAATACATCGATCCGGTAGAAACGCTCAAAACCATGCTGGGTCAAGGAACGGCACAGCATGTACTGGTGTTGGAAACCCTGAGGCTCCCTCGCGTCATTGTGGCTGTTCTCGTCGGAGCCGCTCTGGGGATTTCCGGGGGAATCATGCAAGGCATCATCCGCAATCCGCTCGCTTCCCCCGATATCATGGGCATCACAGGGGGGGCCGCTCTTGCGGCAGTCGCTTTTATTACCTATCTTTCTGGAACGATCAGTATGAAATGGCTTCCTGTTGCCGCATTTACAGGAGCGGGCTGTATTTCTATTCTGATCTATGGATTGGCGTGGAAAAAAGGAGTGACGTCGATCAGGCTCGTGCTGATCGGGATTGGAATCGCGGCGGCGGTAGGATCCTTGACCACATTAATGATTGTTTTCAGCCCGATCAATGCAGCCAGTCAGGCCTACATTTGGATGACGGGCAGTATTTATGCAACGACCTGGAGCCATGTGTACGCATTGCTGCCCTGGGTGATCGTGTTTATTCCCCTGGCTCTGATCTTTTCGCGTACTGCCAATATCCAGGAATTGGGCGATGATATTGCAAAAGGCTTGGGATCTGCCGTACAGAGGCACCGCTTTGTTTTGCTGCTGATCAGTGTGGCGTTGGCGGGTTCAGCTGTAGCGGTTGCCGGAACAATCGGGTTTATCGGCTTGATTGCTCCGCATATCGCAAGAAAGCTGGTCGGTCCTGCTTTTGGCAGTTTCCTTCCGGTTGCGGCGCTCACAGGCAGTCTCATCCTCTTGATCTCGGACACAGCAGCCAGGACAGCCTTTTTGCCTCTCGATATTCCCGCAGGGGTATTTACAGCGGGGATTGGTGCTCCTTTCTTTATTTACCTGCTTTATCGAAATCGCAATTCATAGTGAAGCAAGGAAGCACGTCAGAAAGGAACGATCCGGTCCAATGGAGGAGTGGAAGCGAAACCTGATCATTTTGTTCGTAGGACAGTTTCTTGTCAATGCTTCAATGAGCACCGTCACCCCTTTTTTGCCATTGTATTTGCAGCAATTAGGGATGAAGGACCCGGAGGAGGTTCGACTCTGGACGTCTCTCATCTTTGGAGCGAACCTTCTGACGGCATTTCTTTTTTCTCCTGTCTGGGGGAAGCTCGCCGATCGTTATGGCTGTAAAATCATGCTTATCCGCTCTGGCTTCTCGATGGCTCTCATCATCACCTTGATGGGCTTTGCTACGGATCATCTCCATCTGTTGCTACTTCGGCTGTTAAACGGCATGCTGGCAGGATTCATTCCGGCTGCTATCGCTTTGGCAGCTACGAACACACCGAAGGAGAAGACCGGGTATGCATTGGGGATTCTACATTCCGGGGCGGTGGCTGGAACCATCTGTGGTCCCTTGTTAGGTGGATGGATGGCTGACGTGTTCGGGATGAGTGCCGTCTTTTCCTATACCGGATTATCGATTTTCCTCGCTACGCTGATCGTGATTTTTGGGGTCAAGGAGCATTTTGAAAAGAGAGAAGGGCAAGTCAAGACGAGTCTCATAGAGGATTTCAGGATCATCATTTCCAAAAAGCCGATTCCCGCTTTGTATTTCTCGGGTTTCATGATCCGCTTCGCGATGGTCGGGACATTGCCCCTGATTCCGCTCTATGTTCAGGAGCTGGCGCCAAGTCATCAAAATTTAGCGTTCTTGGCGGGTTTGACCACCGCTACGCTGGGTATCGCCAACATGATTTCGGCGCCAAAGCTGGGGAAGCTCGGGGATAGATTAGGTTCGCACTATATTCTCATTTTCACGGTAGCGGGGGCGATTCTCTTTTCGATTCCGCAAGCATTCGTACAACATTTGTGGCAGTTCATTGCGTTGCGATTCTGCACGGGCTTGTGCCTTGGAGGAATGACGCCTTCGCTCAATGTTTTGCTTCGCCATCATGCACCGGAAGGAATGGAGAGCAGGACGTACAGCTATTCCAATTCGGCTTTGTTTCTCGGAGGGATGTCGGGATCGATCGTCATGGGGGTCACGGCATCTGCGTTCGGTTTGCCGATGATCTTTCTTGGCTCTGCCTTCCTTTTATTCCTGAATCATGTTTGGATGAGATGGACCATTCTGCCTCAGATTCAAGACCAGCAGAAAGGAAAAACAGCGTAAGCTCGGTGATCGACCGGCTTGCGCTGTTTTTTCTTCCTGTATCTATTCTTTCTCTACAACAATTTTTACAGCCTCAGCAATCGGTGGAAGGCTTCTCGTCATTTTCGGGCCATAGAAACCGAACACCTTTGCTCCCTTTTCTAGATCGTCAACCTGGATCGGCTGGTTGTCCTTGGTTCCAATGATTGGTGTATCGTCAGTCAGTGTCAACGTGATATGCTCCACAGATTGATCCGACAGCTTTTCTCCTTTGATGGTCAATTGCGTGTGTCCATCTGCAGTAGTCGTAACCTCAGTGACTTCTCCGGAGGTTCCCAGCATTTCCAGTGCGTCAGTGCTGTCCTTGACGACGATTTTTGTAGCACTTGTGATCGGCGGGAGGCTCGCGGTCATGATCGGACCATAGACAGTGCTGCACCGAGTGTCATATTCATTTTTGCGATGTTGTATTGATCTTCGCCGATCTTGATCATATGGAAATGAGGACCTTTGGTCAGCTCGATCGACTTGTTGTTTTGGTTCCAGCTAAGCTTGTAGCCGAGCTGTTCCGCGATGGTGCGTACAGGCACCATGATCTCGTCTTGCTTTTCGCTTACGTAAACAGCGGATTCCTCAGGAGAAAAGCCTTTTCCGTTAATCACCAAAAGAAAAGCTAGGCCTCCTTCTGCATAATCCTGAGGTAGATCTTGA
Organism: Brevibacillus invocatus; assembly: GCF_003710915.1. Taxonomy (GTDB): domain Bacteria; phylum Bacillota; class Bacilli; order Brevibacillales; family Brevibacillaceae; genus Brevibacillus; species Brevibacillus invocatus. The sequence goes on from NZ_RHHR01000043.1 coordinate 27,227, forward strand.
TTCGCCTTCAGAATTTGGATTCCCTGCGGATTGGACACAAATAATCATGTACGGCAGGGAGGCATTTCAAAAGATCGGAAAAGAAGCAGCAGCCGCTCACGCGAAAAAAGCACTGATCATTACCGATTCCATCATGACAAAGCTTGGTTATGTCGAGCAATGTGGACAGCTCCTATCATCCCGCATATTGCCATTCCCACAACCGCAGGAACCGGCTCGGAAGCCACCGATGTCACCATCATCACGAACACCGCTACTGACGTCAAAATGATGATCAAGCACCCTGCATTCATGCCAACCATCGCCATCGTCGATCCTTACCTGACCTGCTCGGCGCCACCGCCTGTCATCGCGGCTACAGGCGTCGATGCTCTCTGCCATGCTGTAGAAGCGTTTCTATCCAGAAAGGCACATCCCATGACTCATACCCTTGCCCGATCCGCTATCACACATATCACCAGCTCCTTGCAACGCTCCTATGATGATCCGCATGATCTGGATGCCAAAGAGGGTATGTGCATCGGCTCGCTGCAGGCCGGCATGGCTTTTTCCAACGCATCTGTCACCCTGGTACACGGGATGTCTCGTCCAATCGGCGCCCTTTTCCATGTCCCACACGGCATTTCCAATGCATGATGCGCTAGCGAGTGGAAGCCCTGGAAACAATCCGAGAGTACCGTCGAAGGAAGAAATCGTGGAGCTTTACCTGACCTGCTACGATTACGCTCATTCGCTCAGCTAAAATAGAACACTGCTGCTTAGGAACGATGAAGCAGCAGCGTTTTTTTTCGACTGGCAAGACGTAAATGTCCATATTTACAATGGGATATACTGGATGTATAATGAAAACAAACCGATCGGTCTTAAAGGTATGGAGGGTAGCTTTCTATGACGTATCGCAAGGGTGAACAAACCAAAGCCTTGATCGTGCAAAAAGCATCCACCTTGTTCAATTGCCAGGGTTATGCGGCGTCCTCAATATCGGATATCATGCACGAGACAGGACTGCGAAAGGGAGGGATCTACAACCACTTTCAAAGCAAGGAAGAACTGATGCTCAGTGCTTTTTCCTATTCGACCGAAACCATGACCCATTATTTTACAGAAGCGCTGACTGGTGCAAAAGGGTGCATGGAACGCCTTCTTGCCATCGCATCCGTATTCGAAGGGCTAGCCAAAGGTAAGTTCATGCCTGGGGGCTGTCCGGTGATGAATGCCGCTATCGAGGCAGATGATGCCGATCCTTTGATGCGCCAGCAAGCCATTCATGCGATGGACCAATTGCTGGGAGCGATTCGTGGTGTGATCGAGTCTGGCAAAAGAAAGGGTGAGGTCAGGGAGGATGCTGATGCCGAATACGTGGCGGCGATGTTTATATCCATGCTCGAAGGAGCCTTGATGCTGAGCAAGCTATATGGTGATCCGGTGTATATGGAAAGATCCATTCGGCATCTGAAATCATTTTTGACTGAAGAACTGGGTAGTTGATGAAGATAAAAAATAAAAAAAGAAGCCGCAAAGGGCTTTTTTTCGGGCGAAAAAAGGACCGATCGGTCTTTAAAAATAGAAGGGGGCATAACGATGAAATCGAATCATGATGCAGTGATTGTGGATGCCGTACGCTCGCCAATCGGAAAAAAGAATGGAGCTCTGAGCCAAACCCGCCCAGACGAGCTTGCTGCGCAGGTACTTCGAGCCTTGGTCGAACGAAACCGCTTGGACCCGGTACTTGTCGAGGATGTCAAAATGGGATGTGTCACACAGGTAGCAGAACAGGGCGGAAATATCGCTCGCCTGGCATCACTGATTGCAGGCTTTCCTGTGGAGGTTTGCGGGGTTACCTCCAACCGGGCGTGCGGCTCCAGTCTGGAAACCTTGAATCAGGCGGCACATGAGATACTGGCAGGCATGACGGATGTGGTGATTGCAGCAGGTGTCGAGAGTATGAACCGAGTAAAAATGGGCATTGACATGACACAACTAAGTGATAAACTCTTTGCCCAATACGAGATGATTCCACAGGGTATTTCAGCGGAACGCATCGCGAAGCAATGGGACCTGTCCCGCCAAGACATGGATCTTTACTCGCTGAACAGTCATGAAAAGGCTCTGCGGGCTCAAGCCGTCAATCGGTTTGCGCAAGAAATTGTACCTGTCCGTGCGAATACGGCAGACGGTCAACAGATGGACTTCCTCATGGTTGAATCTCCGCGTGAAACATCCCTGGAAAAAACGGCAGCACTGAAGCCGGCTTTTTTACCGGAGGGATCGATCACCGCAGGTAATTCCAGTCCGATCAATGATGGAGCATCGGCAGTCCTGCTCATGTCCCGCCAACGAGCAGAGGAGCTGGGCTATCGGCCACGAGCGCGTGTGGTGGCTACAGCGGTGTCAGGAGTCGATCCCACGATCATGCTGACAGGCATTATTCCGGCTACGCGAAAAGTGTTGCAAAGGGCGAGGCTGGAGCTGGAAGACATCGACTTGTTCGAAGTGAATGAAGCTTTTGCTTCGGTCGTTCTCGCCTGGGAAAAAGAGATTAAGCCTGATCCGGCAAAAGTGAATGTCAACGGAGGAGCACTTGCACTGGGACATCCACTCGGTGCTAGTGGCACAAGACTGATTGCCACGATGCTGCACGAGCTCGAAAAAAGAGAAGCGCGTTACGGTCTTGCCACGCTTTGCATCATGCATGGGATGGCTGTAGCTACAATCATCGAGCGTGAAGGCTAAGTAAGTAGGGGTGAAACACGTCCCATATGCATAAAAAAGATGGCTTCTGTTGAATGCAGAAGCCATCTTTTTTTGCTGTATCAATACGACTGCAAGGGTAGCCTTCCAGACCGGATCAATAAAAAATCTTTTCTACCCCAAATGCTACTACAACGCTGATGAGCATGAAACAAATGGCAAACCCGACATTCCATCTCGTGATTAGGAAAGGGTTGATTCTAAGCTCGCTGCCCATCAGCGAAACCGACAAACTGAACGGACCGTACATAACCGTAGCCAATCCGCAGGTAATCAGGACGACTGCGAGTGGCAAGGTAGCGACATGCGGGAGAATCGGTACCAAAAACTCCGCCAATAACGTAAGCGAGATCAACGGATGGAAGCCGATGAATGACGTAAGCAAATAATACCCTGCGATCAGCAGATAGAGCAGGATCGGCGTCTCAGCGGCCTCCTGAATAATCGGCTGCAGGAACGACAGCAATCCGGAAATCGAAAGAACCCCGACAAAAAAGCCTGCACTCAGAAACATGAAAAAGTAGTCGGCCAAGCCTTTCGTTCTTTGCTTCCAATAAGGAATGGTTACACGAAGATAGCTCTTGGTTTTCTTGATCATCACGGACCACAGGATCGAGAAAGGGATCAGGAGCAGAACGACAGAGAAAAGAAAGCCTTTCTCCAGCGTTTGCTGAATCCAGGATACGACCAGCACGAAAACGATCAGCATGCCAAGCATCTGTGCCACTTTTTTATTCACATTTTTGTAGTTGATCTCCTGGGCCAATTCAATCGTCAATGGCAGGTTTTTGTAAGTAAACCCCGAAATGGCAAAATCCACGGCAATCGCAATGACGACGATCCCGAGCACAATCGGTAGGATAAAATGATAGGAAGCTCCCGTAATGTCAATCGCACGGCTGACGAGCACCTCCATTGGACTCCATGTCAGGCAAATCGCATAGGCACGCAAGAGATTGGTGCAAAAATACTTATTCTTCATCTCTTCGGAAAATGCCTGAAGGGATGGCTTCAATGATCCGATCAACAGCGGGAGTGTCGCCATATTCAAAAACACACCGAGAAAGTGGCTGACCAGAAAGCTCCGTTTGTAGAGCGTCGTAAAACGGGTGACACGATCGCGCAAAAGCTGGCTCAAGCTCTTATCGTAACGCCCAATGCGAATGAGCGAGTTGATAAAAGGGAGGACCAAAAACAGCGAGAGCAGACCCAGCATGGATTGAAAATGAAGCAAAAACGTGTACCAGGGAAGGCCATTGAACACAAACAAAATGACACCTAGCGTAAGAAAAATGAGTCCCGTAATACGATAAAGGCCATTCGTGTGAAAAAAGGAAAAAATGAGTGCGACGATTGCGATGACACCAATGGTGTAATTTAGAGCCAGAAGTGGGACAAACTGAGACAGCATGTACAGCGCGATCAAGGTTGAATAGAGCAGTGTACGCATGATGTGACATCCTTTCATAAACAAAACATTAGCCGAATTCAGAACATTTTGTTGACAACGCTTTCATCGGGAGAATATAATCCAATTAGATCGATCTAATCAACTCTGGTTGCCAAATGCAAGAATTCGGGTAGGGCATGGAAGAATCTCTCTATTCTATTAGATCGATCTAGTAAAGTCAACACGTCGTTTTCACGATCAAATGATGATTGGACTACAGGCAGGTCAGGATTTTTGATGACATGCTTTGGACGATCATATATTTTTTAATCATTGTTAGATCGATCTAATAAGAGTGGAAAACGAATCAAGAGCACAACTGATCTACAATCGACAACATGGTGGTGGGATAAGGTGTTGGAGTTATTTTTAAAGAAACCAAACGAAATGGAATTGAGAGACGTAGAAACGCTTCGCACACCTGTAGGGGACGAAGTGAAGATCAAGGTCATGTACGGGGGGATTTGCGGATCGGATCTGAGTGTCTTCCAGGGAAAGCTGAATCATGCCAAGTATCCGTTGCGTCCAGGACACGAGCTGGTGGGAGTCGTCATCGAAGCAGGAAGCAGCGCTGCCTATCAGGTTGGAACGAGGGTTGTCATTTTGCCAAATACGTATTGTGGCAAATGCGTTCCATGCCGCAGGGGCGAAACCAATATCTGCGAGAAAAAGGAATCGCTCGGAGTCACGGTGGATGGCGGGTTTTCCCAGGAATTTCTCATCTCCTCCAGGTATGTGATGGACATCCCAGACGATCTTCCTGATGAAAGAGCCGTCATTATTGAGCCCTTCGCAGTCGTTGTTCACGCCTTCAAAAAAGTGAACATTACAAAAGAAACCTCCGTTTGTGTCGTAGGGTGCGGCAACGAAGGCATGCTGGCTGCTGCACTGGCTTATCATTTGGGAGGTCGGGTGACAGCGATTGACATCAATCCAAACAAGCTGGAGTTCATTTCCAAGGTAGGAGAGATTCGCGCTGTTTTGCCAGAAGATTTGGACAATGAGACATTCGATGTCGTCTTCGAGGCTGCAGGTACCAAAAGCTCGGTCGAGCAGGCGGTACACCTGGTTAGACCCGGAGGAGCACTCGTGGTAATCGGGCTCGCGAAGGAAGCCAATCTGCCTGTAGCGCATGTGGTTCGTAATGAACTCACGCTGTATGGAACCATCATTTACAACTTTCCTGCTGATTATCGAGAAACCATTGAATACTTGCGTGACCCGACATTCAATGGAGCTTCCATCGTATCCAAGATTCTTCCCTTTACTAAGTATAAAGAAGCTTTTGAAAGCGCTCTATCAGGGGATTTTGGAAAGATTGTATTGGATTTCAATAATATTGAAATCGCCGATGGAGGACAGGAAGAGTCTACCGCTAAAAAGTAGCGGGTCACCATGCACATCAATTCACTGCTATGGAGGAGGGGGATCGGGGTGACCAGATCGAGATAAAAAGAGGATTGGTGTTTGGAGCGCGTGATTACAAGACAAAGAAAAAAAGATGAGGTGGATTTTGCATGAAAAAGTTCGTCATTTTCTCTGTACTTACCTGCATGTTGGCTCTCGTCGGATGTTCGTCGCAATCATCTAGTCCTTCAGCTTCACCAACCCCTGCTCCTGCTGCCAATGGAGCCACGCCGGCAGAAACAGCTGCGCCGAAAGTGATGAAGCTGGCTGTTGTAACGGCGAAAGAACGTTCTTTAACGAAAGGATTGGAGAAGTTTGGAGAAATCCTGGAGAAGGAATCAGGCGGCTCCATTAAAGTAGAGGTTTACGCAGACGGACAGCTGGGTGGAGACCGTGCCGTTTTTGATGCCATGAAAGTGGGTACGATTCAAGGCTCGACCATGTCTAGTGGACCCATCGCAGTAGATGTCCCTCGCTTCACTGCATTGGACCTGCCTTTCCTGTTTAAGGATGAGAAGACAGCCTATGAAATTCTCGATGGTTCGATTGGAAAAGAGCTGCTTGATGAACTACCAGCGGTTGGGGTCATTGGATTGAACTACTGGGAAAATGGCTTCCGCAATCTGACCAATGGAAAAAGAGATGTGCGGACTGTAGAGGATATTAAAGGATTGAGAATTCGGACTCTGGAGAATGAACTGCACATTGATATGTGGAAGGAAATGGGCGCCATTCCTACACCGATGGCATTCACCGAGCTGTTTACCGCGTTGGAGCAAGGTGTAGTGGATGGTCAGGAAAACCCGGCAGGCAACGTGACCTCATCCAAATTTTACGAAGTGCAAAAATACTATACGAAGACAGGCCACATTTACAATGCAAGCCCATTCTTGATCAGTAAAAAATTCTGGGATTCCCTCTCTGACAAAGAAAAAGAAATGGTGACCAAGGCTGCCGATGAAGCGAAGGACTTCCAGCGTCAATTGAACCAGGAAGAAACCAGGACGGCAGAAGAGTATTTGAAGAATAGCGGCATGACGGTCACTGAGCTGTCTGCTGAAGAAAAACAAGCATTCTACGAAAAAGTGCAACCGATCTACCAAAAGTACTCTGCTCAATTGGGTGAGGATTTCGTGAAAAAATTGATGGATGCCAACAAGTAACGCTTTTGTGTGAAGGTCGAAAGGAGGACAAACCCTGATCCTCCTTTCGATGTTTCTACCCCCGATGTCAGCATCGTCATTTCTTCATAAGCACAGCGGTGATATG
>NZ_RHHR01000044.1 GCF_003710915.1 Brevibacillus invocatus
TGAGCTGCGAAAGTTGAGTAATTAACATTTGTAATCGAAATTTAATATTCAATAGTAATTACTTATATTGTCCTAGTTTTTTTGGCAAGAAGTCCTGCAACCCTCCCTGTCTATTGCCCCACTCTCCCTTGCGTACAGGTACCACTGTTCCAACCTATTTTTTCCTAATCCCGCTGAAAAATGGTAGGTTGCTACCATATCCACCCCCGCTTCTGATATAAAAAAATGACGCATCTCATGCGCCATCCACGAATTTCTTCTATATATAAGGTGCTGCACACGATGATGATGACATCGTACATGATGGCTCCCCTTTCTCTCCTCCAAATTATAATTTTTCAAGTAGGAACATTTCTCAAAACATATTTGACATTCGGAATGTCCTCTTTTACACTGAAAATGTAAAATATCTTTTACATACAGGAGCCTTTGATCCTATGGAAAACAAGATCAGGGAGCTGCGCAAACAGCAGGGCATTTCACAGGATGAATTAGCCAAGGCATGCGGCGTTTCCCGTCAGACGATCAACGCGATCGAAAACAACAAATACGATCCCAGCCTCAAGCTGGCTTTTCAGCTGGCACTGCAGCTAGCCATCACAGTCGACGAGTTGTTTCATTACGAGGAGGAGCGGTAAATGCGATATTCAACAAGAAAATGGGGCGGCACGATCTTTGGGGTGACAAGCGCCATTATCATCGGTTACACCTTTTACATGTGGCTGACCGGCCAAACGGTTGGCTTTAATGAAATCATTTCGTGCGCAATCGTTTTGAGTGCATTTCTGTCTGCCATTACATGGGGTACACCTGACGATCCGAACGGACCCAGACAGGACGAGGAGCTGGGGCGCCATATCACCATGAAAAGTGCAAAGATCAGCTACTTTGTCCTGGTCATTCTGTTGCTGCTGGCTCTAGCTGTCGACAAGTGGCTGTTTGGTCGGGAAAACACGACCCTTTTACTCGTCTTCTCCTTGTCGATTATTATCCTGCCACTGACGGAATGGCTGGTTTCCCGGCAGTATCGCTAAACCGCTCTCACCGTAACAAAAAGCCAGTCATTACACGAAAAATGTGTTTGGCTGGCTTTGTTTATCGAACTATCAAATAAAGGCTCTTTACACAAAAGTTCAATTATACTATAAAAAAGATGGGATTTTACATCTAGAGATCGTCATCAGTCAGGTGGGAAACATCGTGGGTTATATTTTACAGTTTTTTATAGGCGGAACCATTTTGGTCTGCGCATCGCTTCTAAGTAAATCCAAATACTTATTTTTGTCAGGCATTATTACTTTACTCCCTATCATGACCTTGATCAATGTTAGCTTACAAATGAAAAACATGAGCTTTGTCGATTTTCGAATCACACAAAAAAATGCTATTTTTGGGGCTTTTGGGGCCGTGATTTTTATTAGCAGCATTTATCTATTGACCAAATGGTTTAAGCCTTCAGATGCTGTAATCGTTGCCGTCATCATTTACATTATTTATATGATCGGATGTAAGTATTTTTTTGCTTGAGACAAGGTATACACAAAATAGCTAGCCAGCTTCCCTCACCATCATGGGAACTGGCTAGCTATTTTACGTGGTATACGTAAACTTTTGTCCGATAAAGATCCCTGCACGTCACGACTCTCTCTGGCGTCCAACCAGGCAACGCGAAGCATACGCTGATCACCAGGGCTCCTGGCATCAATTGACGGGAGAGAATGGGACTCAGCCGTTGCATCGCACCTGGGTATAGATAGCATACGACGACAGACGCATCCGTATAGGACCAGGAATAGATGTTTCCTCTTCGAAAAGCAGCCCAGGCCTTCGCATCCACTCCGAAGTGAAGACGCACTAATAGCTGTGAAGCTCGTAATGGAACCGGCGAGTTCTCGACGCCGACCACTCGCCACCCCTGGCAGTGCCTTGCCAGATGTATTCCCAGCGTCCCCCAGCCCGATCCTGCTTCTACGAGGGTTCCTGTCCCCTGAAGACGATTCACTTCATTCGCTACTGCCTGACGAACGAGAGCGGAAGCGGGCATTGGCGAAATTCCGTTTCTCCAGCTCGTCCAGACGATGGAGATCACGGCACCGAGTCCAAGTACAACCACCGTTAAAGTAAACCACATGTTCACGTCGATGTCTCAGCACCGCCTTCGTCGGACCACGCATGCTCATGTCTATGCAAATTCAGTCGCTCCCCTATGTAGCCTTCAATCTTCGACCAGCTGAATGTCCATGCAATAAAGCAACGAAATGGCTTCAGGCATCGAAAATTTGGCTTTTCGCTGCGAATGGGTACGGCAATCCCATTCCATTGCAATATGACAAGTTCCAATCATGTGACCTGATTCATCCTTTTCACCCCCTGTAGCTTAAAGCGTTGGCACTGATCTGTATTCACAGGTACAGCAGAGAGAAAGAAAAGAGGCATCCCTCGTGATCGATTGGGACAGCCCCTCGCTTGATTATCCAACTGCGTAGACGGTTGTGCAATTTTTTCCTTTTCGCTTGGAGCTGTACAACGCTGCGTCTGCTGCCCGCTTCAGGCTGTCTCCAGTGGCCGCATCATAAGGATAACACGCGATGCCCACACTGACCGTGACAGGTATGCAACAATTGTCCTGCACCAGAGGATGCATGCGCAAATATTCCCGAATTGCACTTGCCTTTTCGGTCGCCTCCTCCAGCGTCGCTTCAGGTGCCAGGAGCATGAACTCATCTCCGGCATAGCGATAAGTGGTGTCCTCATCTGTGGCCACCGCCTGCATCGCCTCCGCAATACGCTTGATCAGTTCATCTCCCAGATGATGCCCATAGTGATCATTGACTGATTTCAGGCTATCGGAGTCCAGCATGATCAAAGCGACTGGATTGTTTTTGGCCAACAGCTTGTCCAGATCACGGTGAAAAGCCCGATAATTGGACAGTCCAGTCATCTCGTCCTGAAAAGACATTTGATACATTCTTTCATACAACCGCGCATTCTCGATCGCGCTCGCGACCTGGAATCCAATAATTTTTAACAGCTCTTCATGCTCCTTCTTGTAGGCAAACTCCCGATAGGATTGAGCGGAAATAACCCCCATCACCTGCTTGCCGACCATCAGAGGAACAAAAATACAAGTATTCGTATCGATTTCCGGACTTCCCCAGCGAATCATCTCCGGTTCACTCGGCTCATCGCGCATGGTGCGAATATGAATCGTTTCTCCGTTTTCAATCACTTTGGAGATCATCCCCTGACCGTAGGGAATCATCAACGGGCCGTAGTTGATGCCGCTATCCACACTGATCGGAATCTGGATTTCGGTATCCCCTTCCTCATAGAAAGCGATAAAAAACGCATCTGCACGCATGACGCGCGAAACCAGCTCAAACGCCTTCCACGTGATCTGCCTCTCGTCGAAGGTTTTCGCAAAGGTGTGGCTTAAATCGTGCAAAATTTTCATATGTTCTGACATCCATAACATCTCAGAAACTTTTTCCTGCAGTGCTCCAATTTCTTGCAACAGCCGTCCGTGCAGGTCGCTGTCGATCCCCGACAGCTCTGTCTTGATCTCGCGCGAGGTTGCTTCCAGCTCTGTCCGGTCCACCAGCTCGATCCGGCTCAACCAGTGAGTATATCTTTCCAACAATTGTCGTGCATACACCTCATTGTCTGAAAAACCTTCATGCATGTACAACCCTCCGGCAATTGGCTAGCTCAAGTTTTTTTTTTCGTGGTAACGATCGACTGCAGCGCGGATCGCCTGAAGAACGGCCCCCTGACCTGGACCCAAAAAGCGCTCTTGTACGACCGGCGTGATCTCTTTCATTCCGTTCGCAATCGATTTTCCCACCAGCAAAGCTACCAGAAACTCGCTCGTCTTCTCCATTACGAATGTAAAACTGGCATCACATATCAAATCATGATCTGCATCAATGATTAATACACAACCTACTATGGTAGAGACTTCATACAAGGTTGTCCCTTTTGGAATCTGAGCAAAACCAGCCGTTAATACCGTATTCTTCTGTGCCCATCCCTCCATCCGCTACGTGCCCCCCAATAACGCTTCTCCATTTCATTTCACAAAACCCTATTGAATGTAGGGTAAGAGTATGGCAGACAAAGACGATGCATGTACACATCGTTCGTCCCCTCGTCTGAGACGAGAAAACGGCTACCCCTGATTGCAGAAATAGCCTAAGACGTCAACACATATTGTTCACATTTAATATTACCTTATAATTCTATCTGTTTCCATCCCTTTCCTTGCTTGAAATGTGCAGAAAGGAAGAAAGAGACCTTCATAAGAGAAAAGGTCTCTTTTTCGTTCAGCTGGATGCTGCGATCGCCTGATGCACTTTTCCTCCCGCTATACGCAATCGCTCTTCTGCCTGCTCCTTCGTCAAGGCGGCCTTTTGCATCACAATCGCAACGCGGAGATCTCCAGAGGCTGCTGTGATCAGCTGCTCTGCTTCTTCGTAGCCCAGATTGGTCACCTGCATAACAATATGCTTGGCACGCTCCCGCAGCTTTCGGTTGGTAGCCTGCAGATTTACCATCAGATTGCCGTAAACCTTCCCGAGCTGGACCATGCTCGCGGTGGTCAGCATGTTCAGAATCATCTTCGTCGCTGTTCCCGCCTTGAGCCGCGTCGACCCCGTGACAACCTCAGGACCCACCATGACGTTGATCGAAACATCGACACCATGACTAATATCCGGGTCGGGATTGCAGGAAAGAGAGATTGTTTTCGCCTGCTTCTCCTTTGCTCCTTCCAGGACTCCACGCACATACGGTGTCCGACCGCTAGCGGCAATCCCTACTACGACATCCTTGGCTGTAACTCCGGCACGCTCCACATCCTCGCGTCCTAGCTCCAGCGAATCTTCTGCTCCCTCAATCACCTCGACCAGGGCGGCAGAGCCTCCCGCAATGATCCCACGCACCAGCGAAGGGTCCGTACCAAAGGTAGGCGGGCATTCTGAAGCATCCAATACACCGAGCCGACCACTGGTCCCTGCGCCGAAATAGAGCAGCCGTCCGCCCTGCTCCATTGCCTGAACGATCACCTCCACAGCAGCTGCGACTTCTGTCAGGGCGTGCTTCACAGCAAGTGAAACCTTCTGATCCTCCTCATTCATCAAGGTGACCACTTCCAGCGCTGTCATCTGGTCCAGTTGTTCGCTCGCCGTATTGCGCATTTCGGTCTGAAGCTCGTGCAGGTTATCCTTCATCAACATTGCTCCCTTCCCCATCGCCCTGTAGCATTTGAAGCTGCCTGATTCCGTCTGGATCCAGCTGACGGCCCAGCCTTTGCATTCCCGCCACCAGCGCTCCGATGACAGGTGGCACAGTTGGTGTACAGATCGCAAACGACGCCATTTCCATCAATTCCCGCCTCACTCTTGTCTCAGCTGTCAACAATCCCCCTGCCAGGACAACCGGAAGCTCCTCTCCCAGCTTCGCGTGGCAAGCACCGACGAGCTCCACCAGCGAGCGTGCAGCCTGATGAATAATGCGCAACGCCACCTCATCTCCTTGATTGGCAGCTTCCTCCACCAGTCGGCTGCAATCTCCCAGCTGCTTGCGCGGATTATCGCTTCCGTATATGTAGGCGATCAGCTCATCTGGTGCTTTTAATCCGTAATGATCGAGCATCAGTTGGGTCAGTGTCGTTGCTTCCCCACGTCCGTCAAAAGCTCTCAGCACAGCGACCGCTCCCTGCCTGCCCACATCAAAGCCGCTGCCTTCATCGCCTAACAGATACCCCCAGCCCCCGACCCTGTATCGACGGTTGCTGCGATGGACGGCATAGGCGATCGAGCCCGTACCCGCGATCAAAACCACGCCTGGCTCGCCCCACGTGCCGGAATAGAGAGCTGGCACGGCATCATTATCGATAAAAAGACGACCTTGCCATTCCGGTCCAAACGAAGCTTCGATCTGAGCGGACACGGCAGGACGATCCGCACCTGCCAAGCCCATATAGATCGCATCCACACACGATGCTCGAATAGCTGCTCGCCTGACCAATTCCTCGATCAAGTGGCGAATCGTGATTTCTACCTCGGACCAAGGTCTGGACAGTGGATTGGAGGCATCTCCTGTGACGATTGCAGCCACCCTGCCTGAACGGTCGCAAATCGCCGCTTTCGTCTTCGTCCCGCCCCCGTCGATTCCGATAATCCATCCTTGCTCTTGTTTACTTAACTGCACCTGCCGTCAGCCCTTCCATAAATTGCCTGGACGCCATCAGGAACACACCGATCATGGGCAGTGCAGACAGCGTAAGCCCGGCAAAAAGCAGACTCCAGTCTGTCTCATACTCCCCGAACAGCACCATCATGCCAACCGGTATGGTCTTGAGCGCTTCCTCCTGAATAAAGATCAGCGGAAAGAAAAAGTCGTTCCAGGCACTGATAAAATTAATAATGACCACGGTCCCCAGAGCCGGACGTATCAAAGGCAGCAGGACTCGCCAAAAGACCTGGAAATGGTTGCAGCCATCGATTCGCGCCGCTTCCTCCAGTTCGACAGGCAGCGTCCGGAAAAATCCCGTCAAAATAAACACGGAGATCGGGATGCCGCTTGCTGTATAGATCAGGATGAGGGACCAGAGTGTATTGAGCAATTCAAGGTTTTTCATCAGCAAAAACAAAGGGACAATCCCCAGCTTGATTGGAATCATCAGTCCTACCAGAAAATAAAAGTAAAGCAATCCTGTCCACCGATAGGAAAAACGGGACACGTAAAATGCGGCCATCGCCGAAAAAACAGCAATCAGCACAACTGAGGTCACACTGACGATCACACTGTTCAGCAGAAAGTCACCAAAGGGTACGGCTTCCCACAATTTTTTGTACGTATCCAGGCTAAACGACTGGGGAAGAGACAGCGGGTTTGAAAAAATCTCCATGTTTGTTTTGAAGGAGGAGGCGATCATCAGCACGATGGGATAGATCGCCACCAGCATGAACACATAGGCAAACACATACTGCATCGCTCGGGCACTCGGGCTCGTTTTCAGTTCTGATCCCCCCTTCATCACGGTACCTTTTTCCTCAGTGCTGGACTTCTCTTTTTCGCATCAGATACAGAGAAATGGCGGACACCGAGGCGACGATCGCAAACAACACAACTGCAAGAGCCGAACCCAGACCGATCGCCACATCTCCTGAGCCTCCCGTACTGCTAAAGGCCAAACGGTAAAAGTAAACAGCCAGCGTGTCGGTGGAACGGAATGGCTCGCCCATCGACCCCTGCATCGCATAGACCAGCTCAAAGGCTTCGAACGCCTGGATGAAGGTAAAGATCGTCATGATCGTAATCGCTGGCATGCAAAGCGGCAGAATGATTTTCACCAGCATATGAAGACCCTTGGCCCCATCCAGCCTGGCTGCTTCGATCAGCTCTTCCGGTATGGATTGCAGGCCTGCCAAAAAAATCAGCATGGCAAACCCGATCCCAAACCAGCAATTCACCAAAATAATGGCGAGCAAGGCTGTATCTGGATCACCCAGCCAGGGCTTTGCCCACGATTCCAGCCCCACCTTTGCCAGGAATGTATTGAGCGCCCCGTAATTCGGGTTCAGAATCAATTTCCACAAAAAACCAACCACAATCACAGAGAGCAGTCTCGGCATGAAGTAAGCGATCTTTAAAAAGCCGGAGCCGCGGATTTTCCGGTAGATAAAAAAAGCGAGTGCAAACGCGATACCATTTTGCACAATCATCTCCACGATGAAGTAAATTACATTGTGTCCAAAGGCGTTCCAGAACATCGTGTTAAAGGGTTCCACCTGAAACAACGTCAGAAAATTCTGCAATCCAATGAAGATGCCTCTTTTGATGCCATTCCACTCGTACAAGCTATACGTAAATGCAGAGAAGATGGGATAGACGACAAACAGCGTATAGATCACGAGTGCAGGCAAGGGAAACAAATGGACGAGCCATCGCAAACGACCCTTTGGTTTGATCGTTGACCTCCCGGAAGTACCGATCTTCTCCACCTCCTCGATCATTTTCGGGGACGAACGGAATGACTTCCTCGCCCCCGCCCTTTACCTGCGCTTATTTCTTGAATGGCTCAAACCAGCTGGCGGCTGACTTCTGCACTTCGTCTACCACCTGCTCTGGGGTCATCTTGTCAAGGTACATGCCTTGCAGGGCATTTTCCAACGTCTGCTTGGTCGTCGGCTGCCCTTCTGCAAAATGAACAACCATCAAATAGGGGGTCGAGCTGGATTGTGACAATTCTGCCATCTTGTTCACAATCGGATTATCGGTCGTCACACCTGGCACAGCGCTAATCCGCTTGAACTCATTTGCAAAAAGCTCGCCAAATTGCTTCGTTGCCATAAATTCTAGGAACTTGAGTGCTTCGGGCTTGTGCTTCGCCTTGGCATTGACAGCATAGGAGCCATCCACCCAAGTCGTCAGAACGGCCTTTCCATCCTCTGTCGGCATGGGGAAGAAGTCGAGCTGCAGATCAGGATTCAGCTTCTGGATGCCTTCCAGCTCGAAGCTGCCATTGATGAACATGGCTGCCTTTTCTGTCGCAAACAACGTCCGCATGTCATTCAATTCAAGGCCCACATAATTTTCCGGGAAATAAGGAACCAGCTCTTTCATGCGTTGAATCGATTGAAGGAATTCAGGACTTTTCAGGTCTGCCTCCCCTTTTATCAGCTTTTCTACAAATGGATTGCCATTGTAGGTGCCAGGGGCGATCACACCGTGACTGAGAGAGAGCAGCCAGCCTTCTTTGGCTCCGAAGGAAATGGGTACAATGCCTTTATCCTTCAAAGCTTGGGCAGTCGCGAGTAATTCGTTCCAGCTCTTGGGCTCCGTCAAACCATTGTCCGCAAAAATTTTCTTATTGTAGAAAAACTGGGTGGAGTTGAGTGACAACGGCACGCCATACACTTTGCCATCCTTGCCTGTGGCTGCTGCCAGAACGTCTTTGGGAAAATTGTTCATACCTGGAAGATTGTCGAGAGGCTCCAAGTAGCCAGCCTCTGCCAGCGAAATCCCTGGAGCATAAGGACGCAGCTGCAGGATATCGGGACCACTGTCGCTTTGCAGGGCTGTATTGAGAATCGTATTGTACTCTGTCGCCTTGAATGGCTTGAAGTCGATCTTGATGCCAGGGTTTTCTGCTTCGAACGCCTTGATCAGCTTGGCGTAGCCTTCTGTGTCTTCTACACGCCAGCTGTGCATGGATACCGTGACCTGTTCGCCCCCTCCCTGACTTCCAGCCTGACTGCCACCCGGATTGGCTGTGGGTTCTCCACCAGGTGTGGCAGTGCCGCTGCCGCCTCCTCCACTACATCCAACCAGTGTCATCACAGCCGCCAATACGATGGAAGCTGCTGTGCGAGAACGGAATTGCTTCATGCTAAACCCTCCCCCATTATGATAAAGCTGGTTTCTTTCTGCTCACCCAGTCGGGCAGGCAAATGTATCAAGTCAGACTCTTTTGAAGATGAGCCGTGACAGCGTTGTGAAGGATCGGCCGCAAGCGGCGCAGCTGGTGATCTCGTCCGAGATGAACAGCGTTAGTCAGGAAAATGACAGCCCATTCCTGAACGGGGTCGATCCACATGCTGGTGCCGGTAAATCCTGTATGTCCATAGCTGTCGGGGTGAAATCCTTGACCGCAGCTGCTCGCTGTATCTGCGCCCCTCAAATCCCAGCCGTATCCGCGACTGCCTCCCAGCCCTGACGTATGACATTGGATCGCTCTTCTTTTCCATGCGGTGCTCACGACCTTTTGATCATCATACAGCCAGCTGATGGCGTATTTGGCCAGGTCGTCAGCAGTAGAAAACAATCCTGCATGCCCTGCGATTCCGCCCATTGCACAAGCCTTCTCGTCATGAACCTCCCCGACGATATACCCGCCAAGCAGCGACGAAAATTCGGTAGACGAAATATTTTGAAAAAGGTTTTTATTCGGACGATAAAAGGTATGATGCATCTGTAATGGACGGAATATACGCCGCTCCACGTAAGCATCCAATCGTTCCCCAGTCAGCTTTTCAATCAATAACCCCAGCCAGATCATGCCCAGATCACTGTAAACGACTCTTGTACCAGGTTTATGTATTAAAGACTGTTGGTAGATCAGAGATGGCAAAGAAAGAATATCATCTCTCCTGCGCTGTGCCAAATCGGCTGGGAGCCCTGACGTATGTGTGAGCAGCTGCGCAATCGTAATTGAACCTTTATCTGACGGACAGTCTGGGAAAAAACGACCTATCGGATCATCTGGAGCCATTTGAGCTTCCTGCATCAGCAGCAATGCTGCTGGTAGCGTTGCGGTAACCTTGGTCAACGACGCCAGATCAAACAAGGTATCAGGCGTCACGGTCTGCTCTTTTGTGATGCTAGTCGTACCTACTTCACAGGCGTACCAGACACGGCCATCGCGTATGACGCGCAATGCAGCTCCTGGCAACAGCCCCTCATCGACCCAATCCTGTAAAAGCTTTTTTACCTTGTCCATACCCTTTCACCATCCTTTAACCGGATGTTCGCTTGGTCCTGCTGACTGCCACACGCGTTTTTTCCAGCAGTGGAATCACTTCCTCCTGCTGTCTGCTCACCATCGTGATGAACAGTATATCGATGACATTCAATTGGGCGATACGAGATGCCATCGCACCGCTCCGAATGCTTTTTTCCACAGAGCTGGTAAACAAACGTATATCAGCCAGATCAGCGACGGGAGAGGGACCGAATTTGGTCAAGGTAATGATCGTAGCTCCTTGCTGTCTGGCTTCTGTGAGAGATTGAATGATATCTTCTGTCTGACCGGAGTATGAGATTCCGATCACGACGTCTTTCTCTGATAATGTCACGGCAGAGGTGAGCTGGGCATGAAAATCCGCATAGGCTTCACACCAGAGATCAATTCGCGAAAATTTCTGCTTGATATCCGCCGCGATCACGGCAGAAGCGCCTACTCCGTATACGTCAATTTTTCGTGCTTGGGTCACGGCATCTGCCGCCCTCTTTACTTCGTCACTGGAAAGCACGGACAGCGTGTCTTGGATAGACTGGATGTTGTTCCAGCTGACGGCCTGCATGATCGAATCGACCGAGCCCTCCATCATGATCTCCTGGTAGCTGCCCACATTGCTTTGCTTATTCAGATCTCCTGCAATGCGCAGCTTTAGCTCCTGATAACCCTTCATGTTCAGTGAACGGGCCAGACGAATGATTGTCGCCTCCGATACACCGCTCAGCTCAGCTAGCTTTTGCACCGAGAGCTTTACGACCTCTTCCGGATGAGCCAGTATGTATTGGGCCACTTTCTGCTCCGACGGCTTCAATTCGTCCAATATCGTTTGTAAACTGACTAAACCTCCGTTTAACATTCCGCCACCGTCACTTTCAGCCAATCTTAATTCTTATTGTAGGAAGTATTATTTCTTTCGTCAATCGCATTTTACTAAACAATATTTCACGAATGTCGCCTCTTGACCTTCCCGCCACGTCAAGCTTTACCGTTGGAAGCAGCTAAACCACAAAACTGGAGGGAAGAAAATGAAAAGAACGTTGATCAAAGGCTGCTCGATTCTTACCATGCGCGAGGGTGAACTCCCTTTTGTCGGAGATCTGCTCATCGAAGGGGAACGAATTGCCGAGATAGGGCCTGCTATCGAGCCGAAGCAGCCTGTAGATGAAGTGATCACTGGAGTGGGAATGGTCGCGATGCCGGGGCTGATCAATGCTCACAACCACGCAAGCATGTCGCTCTTGCGCGCTTTTTCGGACGACCTCAAGCTGATGGATTGGCTGGATAAAAAAATGCTACCAGCTGAAGGACGCATGACTCCAGAGGATGTCTACTGGGGAACGATGCTCGGAGCCGCCGAAATGATCGCTTCCGGTACGACGAGCTTTGCCGACATGTACGTGCACATGAATCAGGTGGCACAGGCTGTGCAAGACAGCGGAATGCGCGCGTCGCTGACACGTGGAGTTGTCTTTCTCGAAGATGACGGAGGCAAGCGTATGACGGAGGCTCTCCATCTGATCGACACCTGGAGTGGAGCAGCAAATGGTAGAATCTCCACCATGCTGGGTCCCCATGCACCTTATACCTGCCCACCCCAGCCCTTGAGCGAAATCATTGACCTGGCACGAAGCCGGCAGATTCCGATTCACATCCATCTTGCTGAAACGGTGGAGGAAGTGGAAAAAATCAGAAATCGCTACAACCAGACACCGACGCAGTACCTGTACGAGCTCGGCATGTTCACGGACAACCACGTCCTGCTAGCTCATGCTGTTCATCTGTCTACCGAGGATGTTCGCCTGCTTCGCAGAATGCGTGGAGGAGTCTCTCACAATCCGGTCAGCAACCTGAAGCTGGGCTGCGGTATCGCACCCGTGCGCGACATGCTGGAGCAGGGCATCACTGTAGGGCTCGGAACCGATGGGGCTGGCAGCGCGACTACACTGGATATGTTTGCTGAAATCAAGGCTGCTACCTGGCTGCAAAAGCTCCAGCACGGCGACCCGACACTTTTGCCTGCAGAGCAGGTATTGCGCATGGCTACGATCGAAAGCGCCAAGCTGCTTCAGATTGATCATGAGGTTGGTACTCTCGAGGCAGGAAAGAAAGCTGATTTGATCCTGATCAATCTGAATAAACCTCACATGCAGCCTGTACACGACCTCCACGCCTTAATCGCCTACAGCGCGACAGGAGCCGATGTGGATACGACCATCGTCAACGGAGAAATCCTGATGAAGAATCGCCAATTTACACACATCTCCTGGGAAGAGCTGCGCAGGGAAGCAACGATGCGTGCGGCGAGATTGGTGGAGGGACTGTAAGGATTGGTAAAAAAGAGCCGCTTCTCTGCTAGAGACGGCTCTTTGACATGCTATCGGCGTATTTACGGCAAGCGAAGCGCTTCTCCTGGCTTCAAAGCTTTGCCTCTGATGTCCATTTCTGCAAGCTCCGCTACATAAGCATCTCCGTCCTGCTGAATGGGTGGGAATGTGTTGTAATGAATCGGCACGACGTAATCCGCTTTTACCCACTCCGCTGCGACCACTGCATCCTCTGGTCCCATCGTGAAATGATCGCCGATGGGCAAGAAGGCCAGATCGATATCATGACGGTCGCCAAGCATTTTCATATCGCCGAACAATCCGGTATCGCCCGCATGGTATACGGTTTTTCCTCCCAGCTCGATGATGAAGCCACCCGGCATTCCCATATAGATGATTTGCTGCTTGTCATCCAGAACGACGCCGGAGCTGTGGAAGGCATGCGTCATTTTCACTTTGCCAAAAGGCAGCTTGAGCGATCCGCCCAGGTTCACTCCGATTGCCTTTACTCCCTGCCAGCCCATGTAAGTGGCCAACTCATGGGTCGCAATGATCGTGGCGTCATTTTGCTTCGCCAGTTCTACAGCGTCCAGGATGTGATCCCCATGGCCATGTGTCAATAGTATGTATTCAACCTGGATGTCGGCCAGTTTTGTTGTTGCAAGCGCATTACCGGTGATAAACGGGTCAATGATGATCGAATGTCCTTCGATCGACAGCTGCACGGTAGAATGTCCGTGATATCTGATGTCCAACATGGTATCCCCTGCTTTCCTGGTATCTTGTCTCAACATTTCTATGTTACCACGAAGATACCCCTCCTGACATCCTTCTTGCTCGTACCTGCATAGGTACAAATAATCCAAAACAGACAGGCTGCCGATCTCTCGACAGCCTGAGGAACAAAGACAATGCAAACCTTCCTAGCAATCGTCGTGCTCCGTTACAGCAACAATCTTGGAATCACGAATAATGGTCCTACGATTGTCGTTTTGACGCAAGATAATCGTGGAAGATTTAACTTCCACCAGTTTACCTGTAAAGGTCCCATCCACAGTCTCTACTCTGACGTTTTTACCTTCAAATTTTTTCACCTGGTCTTTAAATGCCATGTCAATCCCTCCTTCTTCTGCATCTTATGTACGTTTGGCATAGCCCTCCTAGAGCAAATGCGGAGATTGACCGAAAATGTACGTGTATCCGCTGGTTATTCGTCACATCATCAAGACAGGGGCACGTCCATTCTCAACATTTTTTCCGACCCATATAGAGCAGGTGTGAAGAGACCCCCATAACGGATGGCTCTGGTCCGCTGTCAGAAGTGTCCCGATGTTGGTGGAGCCAATCAAATCCAGGGTTTCAAATCCGATCGATTCCATAAAGGGTTCGATGTCTTCCAAATTGAAAAAATAGGCCCCAAAACCGGTGTAATAGTCAACGACAGAATCCATATTGATCCCTCCGTATTAGACAGTGTGGTCCCCTTATTCTTCAAAACAACACACTTTCCCTCCAATCGACATATCACCCTGATATAGGCAAAACTGCAACAAGAAAAAAGCTGTCAGGACCGAAGACTGCAGGAATTTGTCGCACGATCTCAAACAGGAAAACCAGCCCTCTCAACGAAAGAAGCTTAAGTAGAAGCGGACGAGTCAGGAGGGATGGTAGATGGGAAACGTCATTGAGTTGGTAGCCAGAGAAAGGACATACACCGGCAAAGAGGTAGCCAGTATGCTGGGAATCGGAGCAAGCACCTTGCGCAAATGGAGCATGCTTTTGGAGCAGCATGGATACTGGTTTTTGCGGGATAGTCAAAACCGTCGGGAATACCGCCAGATCGACGTAGCCGCACTCCAGCGGTTTTACCGGTTGACCAAGGATCAGCTTTTTCCACAGGAGGAAGCCGCCCACATGATTGTCAGTCACCAGTCCCCTGATGCGACGAGAAAGGAAAGCGCTGCCACGTTGGCACCTGCACCTGTACCTGCTCCAGCTCCGGCCTCAATACCCATGCCGGTATACGCGCCAAACACAGAGCAATGGGAAGCAAAGCTTCAGACTTTAGCCAGCCACGTCCAACAGCAGGATATCGCCCATCACGCCTTGCTGGAGCGCATGGAGAAGCAAGAAGCATATATTCGTTCCAGTCTGAAGGAGCGGGATCGCCGTTTGACTAAAGCGATGAACGACATCCTCGACGCCAAGGTGCAGTTAGCCAGAATGCAGCAGGAGCGGCAAAAAAGCTCGTTGTGGCATCGACTATTTCGCTTGCACTGATGCATGTTTGGGGGGAGGTGGATAAAGGACGATTCGACCTTCCTCCAGTTCGATTTTCATCTTTCCATCTGCTCCGATTTCCTGCAGGTACTCCTGAGGTATCTGAATGCGCCCAGCCTGATCCAGCACAGCCCATTCCTCATGGGTTTCCACTTCGATATCGCTTCGCCCCGTCTCTTCCCCCTCTTCACCGGCACTGCTCCGACGCAGGATTTCACTCGAGGTCTTTCCATCGCGAATCGCCACGACTCTGTCCACCTTTCTGGCGATCTCCAGATCATGCGTCACGATCACCACTGTAAGCCCCATCGACCTGTTCAATTCCTGAAAAAGATCCAGAATCATCGCTGCTGTGCGGCTGTCCACACTTCCGGTCGGCTCGTCAGCGAGAAGCAGCTTCGGTTGGTTGGCCAGGGCGATCGCAATGGCTACGCGCTGTTGTTCCCCGCCGGACAGTTCATTCAGCTTGTTCTTTTTTCGATGCCCCAAGCCGACAATCTCCAGCAGCTCGCCTGCACGATCGCGTTTTCGCTGTCCTGCGATCAGCATGGGCAGCTCCACGTTTTGCTGCGCAGACAGGTAAGGGATCAGATTGCGCGCATTGTTCTGCCAGACAAAGCCAACCGTACGGAGTCGATACTGGATCAATTCAGCCTGCGATAAGCGAAACAGGTTTTTCCCTGCCACGAACAGCTTGCCTGCTGAAGGCCGATCCAGCCCACCCAGCATGTTTAATAGCGTCGATTTTCCACTTCCGCTATTTCCGATGATCCCCATCAGCTCGCCGTCTTCCACGGTAAGGTCCAAGCCCTGCAAGGCCACAACCTCCAAGTCAGCTGCCTTGTAGATCTTTACCAAATTTTCACAGACGATCATGTGTCTAATCCTCCCCGAGCTTCACAGCTTGATGAATTTGCATGCGAGAAAGGATGACTCCGACTATCGCGATCCCGACCACAAGGGTAATGGCCACAAAGGAATAGATCAGCCACTCATCCTGTGCGGAAGACGTGATCGTAAAGGGAGGAATTTGTTTTTCAGCATGCAGATACAGCTTCAGCGCCGGCAAAAACAGCATGTTCGCAAGCTTGCCTGCCGCCACTCCCATCACAAAAGCAACGCCAAAGGTAAAGAACTGCTCCCATGCGATGATGCGAACGAGGCTGCCAAAAGACATCCCCATTGCCCGAAAAACCCCATACTGCAATTTGCGTGCCCCAAGCGTAAGCACCCAGTACATCACGTAGCCAATGAACGTAATCAGCATCGACAACAAAAAGCCGAGTGTCAACGAACCGTTTACCCCCAGATAGAAGGCACTGTTCTTGGTTTCGATCAACAGCTGTCGCGCATTGCTCAAAAAAGTAGGTCTCGTATCGTTTTGAATCAGCCCCTCATAGAGTGCTTCCGAGGAAGCTTCTGCCTGCAGGTTTAGCCAGACCTGATAAGGCTCCATATGCAATTTGCTCTGGATGTATGGCAGATTGGCTACCATCAGGTACTTCTCCTTCTGCTTCGAGGAATAAATGGAGTCTTTCCCGACCGGACTCCAGCCTGGCCAGTAATCGACGATGGCGTATACGATCATCTCCACGGGACGAATGTTCTTCCACCCGACCATGATGGTATCCCCCTCTTTTACCTTCAGCTTGTCTGCAAGGGTGCGGGAAATCAATAAAGCCTTGGGTTCTTTGCCCAACAAATTGAGATAATCGTGAATGTGATGCGGCAATAGTCCCTGCTTCCACCAAATCGTTTGTCCGAATTCCTTGGGATCGATTCCCATCAGCGTGACTTCCTTGACGCTCTGCCTCCCCTCGCTTGCCTCCGCCATCTGGTGAACAAACACTCTCGTTGCATGCTCCACGCCAGGAAGCTGTTGAAAGGGCAAGAAATCAGGCTCTACATACTGAATGGGCGGCTTGGGAGACTCAGGTCCTGGTGATCCCTCTTGCATCGCCGGATTGCGATGGAGGAACACCACCGGCTTGTCATTGATCCAGTCCACCATGAGGCGAATGTCAGTGCCGTTCTGGTAAAAGATCTGCTCTTCCGCATTCAGATTGATGGTTCTGGCTGTACTCGCACTGAACATACCGATCGCGACCGTGATGGTCACAAACAGCATGAGAAATTGATACTGCCGGGAAGCCCGCCCTACCTGAACCAGGGTGGTATGCACGGAGATCGGCCAGAACCTGCGGCCCAGCCAATAGATTCCATGCAGCAGCCAAGGGTAGATTCGCAGGCAAAGGAGACCAAGCCCTAGGGAGAACAGGACCGGGATAAAAAACAACAGCACATCCACCGACATCGGTACGGAGTCTTCTGCCGCTTTTTCTGCGTTCTCGATCATATTCTGATAGGAATACCAGCCATACCACGAAATCAGTAAGAGTATGACATCCAGAAAAAGTCGGTGCCACATCGCCTGACCCGTGACTCTGGCTGCGTTCTGCTTATGTGTCACAATATTTTGCCGCGTCGCGAAAAAGATCGAGATGAGCAACAGGGACATGCAGCCAAGTACGGTCCATGCGGCATAGATCAGGACCTCGCCATTCATCTGTGCCTCGATCCCCGTCCGATCAACGAATTGCAAAAATCCGTTGGAGATCCCCAAAATCTTGCTGAGCTGGATGCCGACAAATGGTCCAATCAGCAAGGCGAGTAAGCCCAAAATGATAATTTCCACAAAATAGATGCCAAAAATCTGTCCCCGCCCTGCCCCGCGACTGCCGAGAACGGCGATCTCTGTGCGCTGACGTTCGACGATCAAGCCTGAGACCATCACGAGATAGATCGCCAGCATGATAATGATGGGAACGTACAAAGACCAGAGAATGTTCCGAAAATGCTGGTTTTGCTCATCGTATTTTTGGGTGATGGAACTGACGGGAAATTGAATGCTGAGATCTGACTTTTTCAGACCGAACTGAACCAGATTTTCTTCCAGCTCAGGCACGACGGACATTAATTTTTCCTTGTCGATAAACTGAAACTCTTGATATTGGAAAGCCAGGTAATAGCGGATTGCGAGAACGAGATTGTTCTCTTCCAAAAACGTCTTCCGAAACAGCTCTTCATGCAAAATGAACCCTTTGTTGTATTCCGCAGATCTGGCAAACCAATAGGGATCGTTGCCTTCTTTTTCCTTGAAAACTCCTACCGGCTTGATGCGTATTGCCGCAACATCTGCGTGAGTTGTCGTCAACTCGTAGATGTTGCCCAGCACCATCTTGCGTTCCATTAACCCTTTTTCTGTTACGAGGGCTTCTAACACTCCATCCACAGGTTCAGCTGCGGGCAAATGCCCATCGATCAAGGTGATGTGCTGATCCAGATTCGTGAACGAATAGAGAATCGCTGTTTCCGGTGAACTCGTTATTTGATCCTGCAATACCGACTGGAAGGGAAGCGACCTCAATACGGTCACCTGATCGAGCAAGGGTGTTGAAAGCGAAGGAATGATTTCGTTTTCCATCACGTTCTTCAAGTGGGCAAGCACTATGGCTCCGTCCTGGGCACCAAAATCCTGGTTGATTGAAACCAGGAGGCCACCAGGAAAACTTTTTACTACCTGCTGATACTCTTCCATGTCTTTGACGAATAAACGCTGCAGCACGCCATTCGTAAATGCAGGGATGCTCGACATCAATCCGACTGCGACAACCAGCCCGAGCAGCAGGCTCCCGACGAGCCAGCGGTTGTTCAGCATTTTTCGCAGAATCATCTGCAGCATAGCCATGCTGTGTTCCCCCCTAATCCAGAATGACCAGCTGGCCCGGTTGTAGCCCGTTAATGATTTCAACTTCTGTCGCTGTCTTAATACCCACGGTGACGTCTACTTCCTTTTTCACGTTCTCGTCCAAAACCTGCACGTACATTCTCTCGTTGAACCCGCGCAGTGCTTTGATCGGAATGATGACGGCATCCTCCTGTTGATCGATGACGATTTCGAAGACGACGGAGCTGCCGACCTCCATCCCCTTTATCGGCTTGGCTGGCGCAATGAGGATGCTGCGCTGATACAGGCGCTTTAGATCCTCTGGTAATTGATCAGGTACATTCAACGGAGTCTGTACAACAACGCCTTCTTCCATTGTTCCATCCGGCAGCTTGATGGTCGCCTTGACCCCATCCTTCACATCCTTCAGCGCCTCGCGTTCAGGAGCTGTATAGATGATAAACAGCTTGTTCGGATCTCCGATGGTCACGAGGGGCTGATACGCATCTACCTCATCTCCCACCTGCTCATTGCTGACAAAGAGGACCACTCCATCCATCGGAGCGACCAGCTTGGTATCCGCCAATCTCTTTTGCAGACTGGACAAGTCCATCTCACGCTGCTTGACATTCAGCTTGGCACGCTCAACCTGAAATTCACGCCTTTTGGGGTCCTGCAGCTCCGCCAGCTTCAGCCTGGCTTGATCCAGCTCGATCTGGGCAAGCTTGGTCTCGCTGACCTTGGCATTCATCTCAGCCTTGACGACGTTCAAGCGGGCTTCCTCCACCTCGTACTTGTTATCCTGCTGGGCTTCCTGCAGTTCCAGCTTGGCTTTTTCCACCTCATAGCGAGCCATCTCGATGCTTCTTTCCAGCTCGGTTGCATCAAGCTCAGCAAGCACCTGTCCTTTTTTGACCAGTTCGCCGTTGCTGACCGCGAACGACATCAGACGCAACCCCTTTGTCTCGGGAAAAGAGAGCTCTTTCTTGTCCACTGTGGTAAAGGTACTCGATCCCTTGATGCTTTTCGTAATCGTTCCTTTCGTCACCTCGGCGACTTCATAGGTGACTTGCACAGGCTCTACCAATGGCGGGGCCAGCATCGGCTCCTCCTTGGGAAACAGGGAACAGCCCGTGAGCAGCACGCTCATGCAGGCTATAGCAACCAGGCTCTTCGTTACACGAGGGATACTAGCTTTTGATAATTGAACCGTCTTCCAGCTCGTATACAACATCTGCCACCTCCATCACACTCGGATCATGCGTCGTCATGACAATGCTCATTCCTGCTTCATCCACCAGTCTGCGAAAGACGCCGCTGATTTGTTTCCCCATCCTGCTGTCCAGCTCTGCAGTCGGTTCGTCAGCCAAAAGCAGCTCCGGGCGATGTGCAACGGCTCTGGCAATCGCGCAGCGTTGCTGCTCTCCGCCTGACAGCTCGTAGGGACGGTGGTTGGCGCGCTTTGTCAAACCGACGAGCTCCAGTGATTCACTCACCCTCCCCTTCCACTCCCTTGCAGGAATTCTGGAGAGCCGTAGTCCAAACTCTACGTTTTCAGCTGCGGACATAAGTGGGAATAGTCCGAATGATTGGAATATAAATCCCATCCCTTCTCTCCTGATCTTCGTGCGTGTTCGGTCTGGCAGACTGCCTATCTCTTTTCCCTGAAAGAATACCTCTCCTCTTGTTGGGCGATCCAATCCACCTAGCAGATTGAGCAGGGTTGTTTTCCCCGAACCTGACCTTCCTCTCAAGATGAGGAGCCTCCCTTTTTCCACACGTATATTGACCCCCTGAAGTGCGCGAACCGCTGTGACACCACTTCCGAAAACACGCTCCATCTCTTTTGTTTCCGCGATGTACGGCATGACTACCCCCTATTAATTCTTGCAAAAAAGAATTGTAGTCTTGTTAAAAGCATAATGATAGCACAATTAACTAAAAATGGAATTAATGGAATATTAACAAAAATAAAGTCTCTTTCGCATCAAAATATCGCTAAGCATTCAAGCACTTTCCGATAGTACAAAAAAACCTCCTGCTGATGAGGAGGTTTTTCAATGGATGATTCGTTTGAATGAACTTTACTCTGCGCGTTCCATGAGGATTTTTCTTGCCGCATTGACAAACATCTTCACGCCGATTTCCAGCGCATCCTCGTCAATGGTAAAGCGAGCATGGTGATGCGGGTAGGTAATGCCTTTTGACTGATTGCCAGCCGCGATGTAAAAGAAGCAGCCAGGTGCTTTTTGCTGGAAGGCAGAAAAGTCTTCTCCGCCCATCGTCGGACGAGGACGGGCTACCCATTCTTCGCCAAGCGACTCTACCACGACTTCTTCCATCAGACTGGTTACCGTTGCGTCATTGATCACAGGGCGGTAGCCGTTCTCGTATTTAAACTGATAGGTTGCCCCGTGCGCTTCCGTAATTCCTTTGATGACGCGCTCCATCAGTCCCGGGACGCTTGCCCGCAGATTCGGATCGAAGCTGCGCACGGTACCGCAAATTTCCACCGTGCCAGGAATGACATTATGCGTAGTTCCGCCAATAAATTGCGTCACGGAGACGACCAAATTATCCAACGGATCGGTATTGCGCGACACAATATGCTGCAGATTGGTCACGACCTGAGCCGCAACGGCAATGCTGTCAATCGTCTGGTGCGGCAGGGCGGCATGCCCTCCCTTACCGTTCACCGTAATCCAGAAAGTGTCCGGTGCAGCCATCATCGGTCCAGTGCAAATGCCGACACTACCGAATTCCATTGAGGACCACAGATGCGTCCCGATCACCATATCTACGCCGTCCATGACGCCTGCTTGTACCATCTCCTCGGCTCCACCAGGAAACAGCTCTTCCGCATGCTGAAACAAAAAGCGGATTTCGCCCTTTATTTGTTCTTGCATGCCCGATAACAGCTTGGCTGCACCCAAAAGCATCGCTGTATGTCCATCGTGGCCGCAAGCGTGCATCACGCCCGGATTTTGCGAAGCGAACTCGAAGGTGTTCTCTTCCGTGATCGGCAGGGCATCCATATCCGCACGCATGGCGAGAACAGTTCCCGGGGCTGGTCCGATCAGGCGAGCCATGACACTGGTTTTGGTCGGACGGGTGATCTCCAGGTTTCCAAAGGATTGCAAGGTATCATAGACAAACTGCGCCGTGTTTTCTTCGTGAAAAGATAGCTCTGGATGCTGATGCAGGTGCCTCCTCCATGCGATTACCTGCTCCCGAATCTCCTCTACTGCCTGGTTTAACGTTGCAACTGCTGTTGTCATAGACGTTCTCCTCCTCTGGATTGGTGAAAGGAATTGATTTCGGCCTCATCTATTCATGATTCGGTTGAGCCAGTGAGTAAACCGTGCGATACAAAACCGCCGTACTGTGTGCACAATCCTCTTTTGTCGTATATTCCGCAGGATTGTGGCTTATGCCATCACGGGAACGGGCAAAAATCATTCCTACAGGGCACAGGTCTACCAGCTGCATGCCATCGTGACCAGCACCGCTCGGCAACAGCATCGTCTCCAGGCCTTCTGCTTCGCAAGCTGCCAGGGCCGCTGCCTGTACTTCCCTAGAGCAAATGACTGGGGCTACGCGCTGCATGTTTTCCACCTGCAGAGTGACACCACGCCGTCCGCAAATCTCGTTGGCATCCTGCAGGATCTTTTCTTCCACCTGGTCGCGAATCGCTTCATCCACATCGCGCAGGTCGAGCGTAAATTCGACGCGACCGGGGATGACATTGACTCCTCCCGGAAAAGCCTCCAGCTTGCCGACCGTTCCAACCGAACTACCTGTCTTCGCTGCTTCACGCTCGATCGACAGCATAATTTCGGAAGCAGCAGCCAGCGGGTCTCTGCGCAACGTCATCGGTGTCGTTCCTGCGTGCCCAGCCTCCCCTTCCAGGACGAATTTGACCCAGATCGGACCGGCAATTCCACTGACGACACCCACTGCCAAGCCTTTGCTTTCGAGTACCTTGCCTTGCTCGATATGCAGCTCCACGTACGCCTTGACACTTCCCGGCTCGCGCTTTGCGGATACGATCCGTTCTGGCTCAAGACCGCTTTGGCGCATGGCTTCCGCAATCGAGACGCCGTCCTTGTCACGCGCAGACAGCTCCTCTACCTGCAATCGTCCACCGAGAGAGCGACTGCCGATCATGCCGTAGCCAAAACGCGTCCCCTCCTCGTCCGTAAAAGCGATCACTTCGATGGGATGCTCCGTTTCCACACCTCTCTCGTTCATGGCCTGCAGGATTTCTACACCTGCCAAAACGCCCAGAGGTCCGTCGAAATCACCTCCATTAGGTACAGAATCGATATGCGAGCCGACCAGTACGACAGGTGCCTGCGAGTTCGTACCGTCCTTGCGTCCAATCAGGTTGCCCGCCTCGTCTTCCCGTACCGCCAAGCCTGCCTCCAGCATAAAGCCCTTTACCAAATCCTTCGCCGCGCGTTCTTCGGGTGTAAAGGAAAGTCGTGTCACACCACCCGCTTCCTGCCTTCCAATGGCACCTAGCTGCATCAAGCGTTCCCACAGACGATTCGCATTGATCACGGTTGAGCCACCTCTTGTATCTGCATTTTCATTTTGCTTCATGGTGCTTGTCTCATCCTTTCCATTGTAGAATAATCTGTCAATTTCGAAAAGATCGATAATCGCCACACATCATGTCATTACAATTTTATCGGTTTACTCGCCTTCTGTCCAAGCGAGAGTACAAGATGCAAGACTGGAACGATCAGCAGCACGAAAGGGAGCGTGCTCACCATTAAAGACCAGGTGATCACTCCTTCCTCCAAAAGCCGTGCGTACGTGTAAAGCCCATAGGGGAGGATCAGTGCGACGGCTGTTACGACACCTGGTGTATAGGCGCGCAGCAGAATCGTCTGTCCGATATGTGTAAAAACATGGAGGAACATGACGTGCAAGCAGACGAGAAAAAAAGGAAGATAGGTTCCTTTTGACCATGTCGCAGCGGTAAGTAGAACGGCTGCCGACAGGATGATAAATATCCCCGTCACGGCTACTGCAAATTGCGCAGTCGTCATGAAAAGCAGCGGTTTGAAATGCTTTTCCAATGCGACAGGCAATTTGCGAATCAGCTGCTTGCGGTGGCGAGTCAGCCAGTTTTCCACGACAATAATCTCCTCCAGATCATGCAGCATAAAGACGACCAAAAACATCCAGATCACATTCACCAAATCCATGCTTATCCCCGCCTTTTCATGGATGAGGTCGGACGATGCCGTGCGCAATCAGCGTTACCGCCTGATCAGCCAGCTCCTCCGCCGTCTTTTCTCCGTTTAGCAAATATCGCTCCGTGAGCCGATACAAAATCGCCACCATGGCTTCTGCTGCGACCTCGGGGCTGAATTCCTCCCGTAAATGTCCAGCCTCCTGATTGCGCCGCAGATTGGATTCAACCATCTGTGCAAGCCGATGATGCAGATTTTTTTCTTCATCGGATGCTTGCAGAAATACCTGCGTCAGCTTTGGCACACTCACAAAAAATTGGAACAGCTCCAACAGATTTTCTTTTAATTTCGGAACCGTCCATTCCTTTGACAGAGGCGTCACCTTTTTTCCTGCATCCGCCAGCTCCCAGAGCTTATTGAAAAATTCGTCACGCAGCTCCTGATACATGGCTTCCTTGCTGGGAAAATAAAGATAAAACGCCGCCTGAGTCAATCCGGCTCGTTTGACAATATCACTAACCCGGGTAAGGTGGTAGCCTTTCCCTGCAAACTCCTCTGCTGCTGCTTCCAACAGGCGCTTTCGGCTCATTTCCCCTTTTTCTGTCCTGGTTTTGTTCATTGTTTCACCCCAAAACTAACTAATCAGTTATATAACTACAAAGTTAGTTTACCAGCTTTTGGACTTTTTCCGCAAGAGGCTCTTGCTTTTTTTCTGTTGACTCGGTAGAATAATGCCTCAAAGGAAGATTGCACAGCGATGAGGAAGAAGAGTAGGCATTTGATGAGACTTCAGAGAGCTGATGGTTGGTGAGAATCAGCGTCGAGTGAATGTTGAATGGGCTTCCGAGCTCCAGACCGAACCCGCATATTTGCGGTGCGTAGGCTTTGGCGTGACGTCCGTACGTTATCATGGACACCGTATCGATTTTGGGTACGGAGCAAAGTGATTTTGCGCGCGACTGTTCGTCATGTGCAAGATAACAAGGGTGGCACCACGGTTCATTCGTCCCTGTCTAGGGCGGATGGACCTTTTTTGCGTTCATTTCGCGATATGATTTTGAAAAATGAAAGGAGCTTTTCACCATGAAAACCATTTTTTCCGGCATTCAGCCAAGCGGCATCCTGACACTAGGCAATTACCTGGGCGCCATGAAGCATTTTGTCCCCCTGCAAGAGGAATTCAACTGTTACTACTGTATCGTCGATCAGCACGCGATTACCGTTCCCCAAGATCCAGCCGTCCTGAAACAGAACATCCGTCGTTTGGCGGCGCTCTATCTGGCAGTCGGACTAGACCCGAACAAAGTGACCCTGTTTATCCAATCCGAGGTGCCCGCTCATTCCAAGCTGGGCTGGATCATGCTTTGTACGTCTTACCTCGGTGAGCTTGAGCGCATGACCCAGTTCAAGGACAAATCGGACGGTCGCGGCGAATCCATCCCTGGCGGACTGCTCGCATACCCTCCGTTGATGGCAGCCGACATTCTGCTGTATGATACCGACTTCGTACCTGTCGGTGAGGATCAGAAGCAGCATCTGGAATTGACCCGCGATCTGGCCAACCGCTTCAACAGCCGCTATGGCGAAGTCTTCAAGATTCCGGAGATTCGCTTGCCGGAAACAGGTGCGCGCATCATGTCACTGCAGGAAGGCACCAAAAAAATGAGCAAATCCGATTCCAACCAGGGCGGCTTTATCTCCATGCTGGACGATGCCGACACGATTACGAAAAAAATCAAGCGTGCACAAACCGACTCCGACAGCAGCGTACGCTTCGATAAAGAGGCAAAGCCTGCTGTATCCAACCTGATGACCATTTACTCGCTGTGCGCAGGCAAAACACTGGAAGAGATTGAAGCGATGTATGAAGGCAAAGGCTACGGCGCTTTCAAATCGGAGCTGGCTGAAGTCGTGGTCGAGACGCTTCGCCCGATTCAAGAGCGCTACGAGCAGCTTTTCCATTCTTCGGAGCTGGATGACATTCTCTCCGACGGAGCCAGAAAAGCAAACGAGGCAGCCAACCGGATGCTGCATAAAGTAGAACAGGTGATGGGGATGGCGCGAGTGTAACCCACTGGATCGTTCTAGACTGATCAAAATACAAAAAGGTAGAGGTACGTTTCAACGTGAAAATGAAGTCCTAGACTACCACTGCCTTTACATGATTAACGATGTTGATGAAGAGCAAGTACGTATCAGATAATGAGGTTCAGAGAGTCGGTGGTTGCTGTGAACCGATCCTCACCTGATGCCGAATGGGCTTCTGAATCGCTCCGCTGAACAAAAGTAGGCGCTGCCGGGATTCTCTCCCCGTTATCAAGAGAGGAGTATCGTAATGATGATGTTCCACATCTTACCGTACTTTCGAGTGAATCGCTTTTTGCGATTAAAAAAGGTGGTACCACGATAACCTCGTCCTTTATTGGGCGGGGTTTTTTGTATTCCTTGAAAGGGGGGATGTCCATGGATGATGGTTGGTGGATCTCAGGTTTACCTGACAGAAATAAAATCATGAGGAGGATCATTAGTGAAAGAACGTATTTTAACAGGCGATCGGATTACGGGAAAACTTCACCTTGGACATTACGTTGGTAGCTTAAAAAATCGAGTGGAGTTGCAAACCCAATACGATACTTACTTAATCTTGGCTGACGTCCAAGCTCTAACTACTCATTTTGAAAAACCAGAGTTGATTAAACAAAACTTACGTAATGTGGCGTTGGATTATTTATCAGCAGGTATTAACCCTGATCATGCAACCATATTTATTCAGTCTTTGATCCCCGAGATTGCTGAGTTAACTACTTATTTTTCCATGTTTGTTACGGTCAATTCTCTACGGCACAATCCTACAATAAAAGCGGAAGCCGCGGAACGTGGGTTTCAAGATATGTATTACGGGTTCCTTGGATACCCCGTAAGTCAGGCGGCTGATATTACTTTTTGCAAGGCGACGTTGGTTCCCGTAGGAGAAGACCAGGTTCCTCATATCGAGCAAACAAGGAAAATTGTCCGTCGCTTCAACCAACTGTATAAACCTGTGTTCGTGGAACCAAAACCACTCGTTGGTGATGTTCCACGTCTTGTCGGATTAGACGGAAATAATAAAATGAGCAAAAGTCTTGGAAATGCCATCGATTTGGACTCTACCCCAGAAGAGGTTAGTGAGAAGATAAAAAAAGCGACGACTGATCCTGCACGCATCCACAAAACGGATAGCGGCCATCCTGAAATTTGTCCAGTCTATGCTTATCATCAAGTATTTCGTAAAGAGGGCTCCGCTGAGATTTATGAGAGTTGTAAAAAGGGGCAAATTGGATGTATGGAATGCAAACGAAAAATGACGCAAAGTATTAACGATTTACTAGAACCTATGAGGGAACGGAGAATCGTGTATCAAAACGCTCCCAAAAAGGTCGATGAAATTCTTATGTTGGGTACAGAAAAAGCACGCCTTGTAGCAAAAGAAACCATGCAAGAGATACGTGAGGCAATGAGTATGAACTATTTTAAATAAAAGCTACTCGTTTGTTTTATCAGTCTATAACCATACACTTCATCAAACAAGAGGATGTACCACAAGTAGTCTGATACTACTGGGGTACACCCTCTTTCTTAATCCTCCGGAACCTTCATATTGCGTGCAATATAGAGCACTGGCGTCGATGCTGCTGATACGACGAATTTGATCAGGTAGGTGGTTAGCAGAATTTGCAGCCAGACGTCAAAGGAATACAATCCCCAAAAAGCGATGGTGCAAAACGTCAGGGAATCGAGCAGTTGGCTGATCAAAGAGCTTCCGTTGTTGCGAATCCATAGCTGATTGGGACGCGGACATTTTACTTTTAGCCAGCTATAGATTTTCACGTCCACGAACTGACTGATGAAATACGCGGACAGGCTGCCGACCACCAGCTGCGGCATCAATTCGAACAACGCTTGCAGATGAGGCTGGGCAAAGTCCGTCTCGGTCGGCTCAAAGAGAAGGACCAGCTGCATGATGATGGTGGTGGCAATCAGGCTGAAGAAGCCGAACCAAACCGCTTTTTTGGCTGCCCTCTCGCCGTATTTTTCATTCAACAGGTCGCTCGTCAAATAGATGGATGCATAAATGGTGTTTCCCAGTGTCATGACGATTCCAAACATCTCAATCGTTTTCAGAACCTGGATATTTGCGAGCACGGTAGCCACTCCCACCCATGCGTAGAGACCCATTCTGCCAAACAGGCGGTAACAGAGCAGAAAGAGACAGAAGTTTACGAGAGCAAACCCCACTCCCAAGGAAAAATTAAACATGATAAGTGCCTCCTAGTTTTGGTAACGCGGGAGTTTTCCGAACCGCGGCCCTGTGATGGACATTCTGTCATTCTACGTTTTTTCACCCGCTTTGGCAATAATCTTCCCATCTCTTCGCACCATGAGCCACATTGCCAGCAACCATGCAAAAGAACCCGTTCCACCACTTGAAAACGGGTTGTATTCTTCTCTGTCCATCCGCTACTTATTTTTCGCATACAGCCAATTGTAGTAGCTGGCATGCTTCATTTCATCCGTCATGATCTCAAAAATCGCATCGCGATATCGGGCGGGGATGTTCTGGTAGATCACGCGATACTTTTCAAAGGCCTTCAATTCTCCCATCAAGGCCTTTTCGATCCCGTCCAAATAGCTCTCCGGCTTTTGAAATGTCTCTCGCTCCTCCATCGCAGGGGGCTGTTGACCAGTCAGCTCGGTGTAGATCTGACGAAACCAGCGGCGATGCTTTCGCTCGTCATCTCGGATGCCCGCAATCACCTGTTTTTCCTGCTCCGTCGGTGCCACGCTGATCAGATAGTCGTAAAACAGCTCGTCGTGGCGCTCGTCACCGATTGCCTCCTGGATCAGCCTCAAGGCAATTTGCGTCTGATTGTCGTACCGAGGGGTTGCGACAGGCAGCAGCATTTCTTCACCTGGAAACGTATACGGGTCGTAAGTTGCGTAGGCGTATGGCGGATACCAGTATCCATTCATTCCCATCATTTTGCTCGCTCCTCCCAGCTTTTTCCCAATCAGGGTATTCGCCCCGTTCACGAAAAGAGCTTTTCCCAAGCACAAATATTGTTTAATTCGCCTTTTCACATGGTAGAACCATCCTGCTTTCGAGGAATGGCAGATGGAATTCTGGATAACCTATCTAGCGAACAGCACTATGATTGTAGTCTAGCTATGAACGGGGGAAGAATGTTGGAATTAAAGGAGAAGAAAGCGCTCATCACTGGAGCTGGCAAAGGAATCGGGCGGTCCATTGCGCTTGCCTTGGCAAAGGAAGGTGTGCATGTCGGCTTGGTCGCCCGCTCAGCTGCGGATTTGGAACAACTGGCAGGATCCATCTCGAACGATTATCCTGTGAAAGCCGTCTACGCCACTGCAGATGTGGCCATTCGAAGCGAGGTGGAAAAAGCCTATTCCTCCATCAAAAACCACCAATCCGCAATAGGTTGGTGCCCAACAACAGACAGATACCAGCCTGTGCAAGAAGTCGAGAATGATCGCCTTCTGTACAGGCGGTACTTTTTATTGCGCTTCTATTCCTAATATCGCGTTGATTCGCTCGCCCATTTCATGCGGGTCCTTGTATTGGAAAAGTCCGATCTGATTGCCCCAAGGATCAGCAATTGTACCCCACCTGACCGGCACTTCTTCTCTCTCGTAGATTTCAAATGGCTCAACGCCGAGCTCCTTGATCATCCGCTCCCGCTCCCGATCGAGATTCGTGACGCCCAGTCTCAACGGGCCACTTTTTGCCGCAGGCTCTCCCTCAGCCACCTGTAGCCAGCAGCCGGGTATCAGCTCCCACTCTGCAAACCCCTCATGCGGCACAAAGTCTGGTTCCCGTTTCAACAACGTCTGGTACCAGCTGCGTCCCTTTTCAAAATCAGACACTCG
This sequence comes from Brevibacillus invocatus, assembly GCF_003710915.1. Classification (GTDB taxonomy): domain Bacteria; phylum Bacillota; class Bacilli; order Brevibacillales; family Brevibacillaceae; genus Brevibacillus; species Brevibacillus invocatus. The sequence continues at coordinate 29,983 of NZ_RHHR01000044.1, forward strand.
TATCTGAACCGTCATTTCGTAGATCATCGCTTGCCTCCCTGAGAACCCTTTTTCGATTTGTGTATCTATCCTAGATTCCCCAAGCATCTGTGCTTTTCCTACTAGTAAAGCCCCCGACCGAAGTCAGGGGCTTTCTTTACGTCAACATCGGCAACACCAGATTCAGCAAAAACAGTCCGGAAATCACGTACAACAGGGCAGGCACTTCACGTCTTTTGCCCAAAGCCAGCTTCAGCAGCGGATAAGCCACAAAACCAAAGGCGATTCCGTCTACGATACTGTAAGACAGCGGGATGATAGCAATGATCAAAAATGCCGGAAAGCCCTCGGTGAAATCCTTCAGGTTGATATTCTGAACATTTTGCAGCATCAAGGCACCGATGATGATCAAGACAGGCGCTATCGCCCCATCCGGAATCATTTTGACGAGGGGTAAAAGTCCGAGTGAGATCAGGAAAAGTGTTCCTGTCACTAATGCGGTCAAGCCGGTTCTCCCCCCAGCCGCAATCCCCGCAGCAGTCTCCACCGTTGCGACCGTCGGACTGGTACCCATCACACCCGATATCGCTGTGGACAAAGCATTGGCTTGGAGTGCACGACGGAATTTCTGCGGCTGCCCGATCATCGCGGTATGCCCGTAAATCAAGCCGATATTTTCAAAAACGATGACCATCGCCAGCGAAAAGGTCGCGATCCAAAACGGCAGCTCCCACATTCCGCTAAAAGAGAGCCCGGCGAATACTTGACCATACTCAGCCAGGGAAAAGGAGCCTCCCTCTCCCGGCTCCACGACCCCAAGCCATAGCCCCAGCCCTGTACCAACTGCCATTCCGATCAAAAAGTTGCCTGGTACGTTGCGGACAAACAGGATCAGCGTGATGATCAGGCTAACTATCGTGACGATGACAGGAGGACTGGACAAATCCCCCAAGGCCACAAAGGTAGCCGGGTTGGTCACGATCAAGCCGCCTTTCTGCAGTCCGATAAAGGTCAGGAACAAGCCGATGCCGACCGTAATCGCTTCCTTGAGCGAAGCTGGAATCGCATTGGAAATATGCTGCGCTACTCGGGTAAAAGCGATCACGGTAAAAATCAAGCCGGAGACAAATACGGCTGCCAGCGCTTCTTGCCAGCTCAGTCCCATCGATTGACAAAGCGTATAGGTAAACAGCGCATTAATCCCCATGCCTGGCACCAGAATAATGGGTGCGTTTGCCCAGAAGGCCATCAGAATCGCGCCAATGAAAGATGTCAATACGGTCGCGAGGATACCTGCCGCAAGTGGAATTCCGGTGTCCTCCAAAATCGATGCGTTTACGGCTACAATATAGACTATGGTGATAAAGCCGATTAACCCGGCCATCAGTTCCCGTCGAATCGTCGTGTCGCAAGCGCGCATGTGAAATTTCTTTTCTAACCACGTACGCACAGGTTTTCCCTTCTTTCTGTCTTTTCCTTAAGAAAGCTACGAAACATATGCTATCATAGCCCTATCGATATGGAAAATATCGAGTAAATCTACTTTTCATATCTTTTTCATATGGAAGACTGCAGAAAGGGGCATTCAGCTCTTGGATATTCGCCAATTGCGTTACTTTATCGCCATCGCAGAGGAAGGCCAGATCACTGCAGCAGCAAAAAGACTGAATATGGCCCAGCCCCCGCTCAGTCAGCAGTTAAAGCAGATGGAGGATGAACTCGGAACAAGTCTCGTCGAGCGCTTTGGAAAGCGGATCGAGCTGACGGAAGCCGGTCATTCCTTGTACAAGCAAGCCGTCAACATTGTACATCAGATGGAGGAAGCCATCGCGGAGGTCAAAGAAACAGGCGATGGCTTCCGTGGCACCCTCTCCATCGGAGTAAGTGCCTTGTCCGCCTATCGCCTGCCTGAGCAAATTCGGCTGTTTCAGCAAAAATATCCGCTGATCACCTATACGGTTTGGAAGGGAGACACCCAGCTGCTGAACCAGTGGCTGGAGCGCCGTGCCATTGAAGTGGCTATCGTCAGGCTCCCTCATTCCTTGCATAATTGTATGACGATCCCTTTGGAGGAGGAGCCCTTCGTCCTGATCGTCCCCTCCGGTTCAGCCTTTGCGACCAAAAAACAAATTCACATGCGTGAAATCGCAGACCTCCCGCTGATTATGCCGAGTATTCCCGGTCTGGGCATCTACGACTTGATCGTCAAGGAATTCGCCAGACTGGGTGTCTCCCCTCACGTGATCTGCGAATGTCCGGATATATCCCTCATCGTCAACATGGTAGGCGCACAAGTCGGTGCCTCCATTGTCCCCCTCTCCGCCTGGGAGACACATCGCAGCGAGCACATCCAGAGGGTCCAGATCGAAGGAACAACGATTCACTCGGCTGCTGCTGTGGTCTGGCAGTCTGGACGCCATCTGTCCAAGGCAGCCAAACGGTTTATCGAGATGTTTTCGTAAACACCTGATTGGCTCTGGATTCCTCCAGGATTCGCATGGCAGCAGCCACAGACTGCTCCTGTTCTCCTCCAGCTTCAAGCTTGGCGATGATAGCTGCCCGATCCTCGCTGCTCCGATTCTGGCTCAGCTTGTACTTGCCTTCCACCCGCTCCAGCTTGATTTCAAAACAGAGGATTCCTGCAAGAAGGCCACTCATCATCTGTGCAGGCACAGTCACCCAGGTGACAGGCTGCTCCTGGGACTGCTCGTATTTGGCAAGCAGATCGCGCATCCTGTATTCGATCTCCTCAGGCGAAGAGATGAGCTTTGCCTTTCCATAAGCATGTACGGCCATATAATTCCAGGTCGGCACACTCGGCTTCGCGTACCAGGAGGATGAGATGTAAGCGTGAGGTCCCTGAAAGACTGCAAGCACCGAATCCGGCTCCTTTTCCAGCGCTTCTCCCTGCGGATTGCTTCGAGCGAGATGACCGGTCAGATACAGCTCTTCTCCCCTTACTTCCACTTCAAGAGGGAGATGCGTCACAGTGGGAATCCCATCCTCTGTCGTGATCAACAGGGCAAACGGATGGCGCTGCATGAAAGTGACCAACTCATCCTGATCCGTAACGGCAAAATAGGGTGGAATATACATGAAAAAGCCCCCTCTCGTTTCTTCTCATCCTAGCATGTGCAGACCTTTTGGCTAGGGGCAATTTTGCACAAAAACAGGGGGGCAGTTTGCATCTGATTTACAGGTCTTTTTCTGACTGTACCGCAATGCCGTTACGCTGGAACAAGGCTGCCGTCAACACAACGAGCTTCGTCATAGAGAAAGACGAGATGCTGGTTGCCTTTTTGATCGGCTTTCAGTCTCAAACACACGCCAATGAAGCCTACATTCATTTCATCGGGGTTCATCCCGATTATCGGAAGCATGGGTTTGCACGGGAACTGTATAATCGATTCTTCCAGAATGTCCGCGAAAAAGGGTGTGCTACCGTTCGCTGCATTACCTCACCCGTTAACGAAGGCTCTGTGAGGTTCCATACACAAATGGGCTTTAGCTCGTCTCTGGCAACCGATTACGCGGGTCCCGGGCAAAACCGGATACTCTTTGTCAAGCACTTGCCTCTATAGTCTGCGCAGCTTCACGCGCTGCACCATATGATTTTGTCCCTTTTCCAAAATCAGACGTGCCCTCACGCGGGTCGGCAATATATTTTCACGCAAATTCAGTCCATTGATCTCCGACCAGATTCCTGTCGCGACTTCAACAGCTTCGTCGTCGGACAGACTGGCGTAACGCCGGAAATACGAAGCAGGGTTGGAGAAGGCAGTCTGCCGCAAAACTTTGAAACGATCTACGTACCATTGCAAAATATCCTGCTCCTTGGCATCCACATAGATCGAGAAATCGAAGAAATCCGATACAATCAGCTCGGAGATGCTCTCGTCTTTTGGCGGCTGCAGGACGTTCAGTCCTTCTACGATCAAAATGTCTGGCTGGCGAACCGTTTGCCACTGATCGGGAACAATGTCATACACCAGGTGGGAGTACACAGGTGCCGATACTTCGGTCACCCCTGATTTGATCTCTGTCAAAAACCGGATGAAGCGACGCAGATCGTAGCTTTCCGGAAATCCTTTGCGCTTCATGATCCCCCGCTCTTCCAGCACACGGTTGGGATACAGAAACCCGTCAGTCGTAACCAGCTCTACCTTGGGGTGATTGGGCCAGCGAGACAAGAGCGTTTGCAAAATCCTGGCTGTCGTGCTTTTCCCTACGGCGACACTGCCCGCAATTCCAATGATGAAAGGAACCTTGGCATCCTCAATCCCCAAAAACGTATGCGAAGCCTGGTGCAGCTCTTGTGTTGCTCCTACATGCAAATTCAACAGCCTCGAGAGTGGCAAATACACATCCGATACTTCGTCGATCGAGATATTTTCATTGACACCCTGCAAACAGGCAAGCTCTTCATCCGATATGGTCAACCGCGTAGAAGCTCGCAACTGCTTCCACTGCTCGCGATTAAAGGTTACGTATGGTGATGCCATCATGTACATCCTTTCCATCATGAAAGTGCTTACTTCATTTATTACACAGCTAGTTTACACCAGTTCGCACTCTCTTGGGAATAACACAGGGTTTTTTTGAATGATGAACGGCTACACGAAGAATAGGAAAATCCAATATAAACCAATAACCTTACTAACTCTATATTGACACTCGGAATTGAACAGTTTAAAGTATTCCGTAATTAATAAGATTAAAAACGGATGAATGAGGTGAGCGGATGGCAAACGATTTGATTCAAGCATTAAAATGGCTGAAAGAGAAAGAATGGGTGGACCTGACGCATACATTTGGTCCAGAGTCTCCTCATTTTTCAGCTTTCGAACCAGCTGATTTTACTACTTTATTTACACATGACGACGGTTTTTTTGCACAAAGATTTACTTTCCCTGGTCAGTACGGAACTCACATTGACGCACCGATTCATTTTGTGCGAAACACGAGATTTCTGGATCAAATCGAGCTGAAGGAGCTTGTCTTGCCGCTCGTTGTCATCGATAAATCCAAAGAAGCTTCCGAAAATAACGATTATTCCCTGAGTGTTGAGGATATTGTGCAGTTTGAAGCAGAGCATGGACAGATTGAAGAAGGGTCGTTCGTTGCCCTGCGCACGGACTGGAGCAAGCGTTGGCCGGATTGGGACGCCTTTAACAACAAAGATGCAGATGGCCATAACCATGCACCTGGATGGTCTCTCGCAGCGCTGAAATTTTTATTTGAAGAAAGAAAGATTAAAGCAGTTGGCCACGAAACCTTTGATACAGATGCAAGCATTGACTACCAGAAAAACGGCGCTCTGCTTGGCGAGTATTACGTGCTTGAACAAGATACGTATCAAATCGAGCTGCTGACCAATCTGGACAAGGTCCCCGCAAAGGGAGCTGTCATTGTCAATATTGTCCCGAAACCGGAAAAAGCATCCGGATTCCCTGTGCGTTCTTTTGCCATCCTGCCTTAAATTCCTGCGGATCCAAAAAGGCTGTCCCCCCTGTCAATCAGACAATAGGGACAGCCTTTTGTTCGTTATTCCTGCCGAAAGCGTGCCAAACAAAAAATAAGCAATTGGAGAAAGAACCAGATCACGGATTCTACGATCAACGTCCCGATGACGCCACATGGCTTGAAGAAATGCTGATATTCAAGCAAATACCTCGCTGCCAGTACATAACTGAAGCCCGTCGAGAGAAGATTGCCCATGAACAGAAGCAGGATGGACTTTTGAAGGTAAGCAAGCAGGCAAAACAGAATAAAGGCAATAAAATAGCCGTACAGACGATGATCATAGGCATCCCAAGCCATTCCTGTATATGTAAAGGGAACCAGGTGCAATAGGAATACGATCCAATTTCTGCTCACGAGAAATACCCCCAATTGTTCTACACCTATTAAAGGGGGTTCTTCGAAAAACGAAAAGTACCAACTTTTATTGGTACCTGCTAGCTACTACTTATCTATGAGGTGAGGTTATGCATGCTAAAAAAAGGCCAATTACAGGGATATTTTTGCTCTCCATCCTAATCTCGATTCTGCTCTTTTTCATCATGGGTGCTCTCGGAGTCGGCAGGGGCAGTGATGGCGCGCTCTTTGCTATTGCATGCGTCATCTCTATCCAAATCTCATTTTTAACAGCCTTTGTCATGAGCAAGTGGAAGTAAATCTATTGCGATACAATCGAGCAATCCAGAAGAAACGGCACAGCATCGTCTGGTCTACAATAAATAATCAAAAGTGGATGAGAGGAGAGGTGCACGATGAGCAATCTTTCAAAAAGTCGTTTGGACCACATGCACACGATCATGCGCGGCTACGTCGAGCGTGGGGAGCTCCCTGGGCTGGTTACGCTGGTCAGCAAACACGGTGAGGTCCATGTCGATGCTGTAGGGAAGAAAGCCAACGGGGGAGGCAACCCAATACAGCGTGATACCATTTTTCGGATTGCTTCCATGACCAAGCCGATTACGGCGGTGGCAGCGATGATCCTGGTTGAGGAATGCAAGCTCCGACTGGATGATCCGGTAGATTCCCTTTTGCCTGAGCTGGCCAACCGCCGTGTTCTGAGACAAATCGACAGTCCGCTCGATGACACCGTACCAGCCAACCGCTCCATTACGTTGCGCGATCTGCTTACCTTTCGACTGGGGATCGGAGCTGTCATGGCTCCACCGGGTCAGTACCCCATCCAAAGCGCGATTGCAGAAGCAGGACTCGCCCCGTCAGCTGATCCACCTACCATCTCTCCTGACCTGTGGTTGGAAAAACTCGGTCAATTACCACTGATCCATCAGCCAGGCGAAATGTGGATGTATCATACAGGCTACGACGTCTTGGGCATCCTGATTGCCCGCACATGTGGGCAGTCGCTGGAGGATTTCTTTTACGACCGGATTTTCGAGCCGTTGGGCATGCTCGATACCGGATTTTATGTACCCGAAGCAAAATGGGACAGACTCCCGCCAAGCTACTTGTTCCAGAAAAAAACGGGAGAGTTCGTGATTCACGACAAATCTCGTGACGGTCGTTGGGCGCGCCCTCCCGTCTTTCCATCAGGCGGAGGCGGACTGGTCTCGACTGCTGACGACTATCTGAGCTTTTACCAGATGATGCTGAACAAAGGAGTTTTCAAAAACAGACGCATCCTGTCACGACCATCCATCGAACTGATGACAACGGATCATTTGACCCCCGAACAAAAAGCAGCCGCTTACCCCTTTTTCTATGACAACAGCGGATGGGGCTTCGGAGTCGCCGTCAACACCCGACGCGATGATCTGTATATGGTCACGGGACGCTTCGGATGGGATGGAGGTATCGGCACCTCTGCCTATGCCGATCCCAAGGAAGGGCTGATCGGCATCCTGATGACGCAGCGGCTCATGGATTCTCCTGATCCTCCTCTGCACTTTCGCGATTTTTGGACATCCGTTTATCAGGCTATAGCGGACTAGGAATAAAAAGAGCTGAAGCCAGTGGTCTGGTTCCAGCTCTTTCCTTTTGCTTATTTCCCCAAATAGGCTTGCAGCATCCAAACATGCTTTTCGAGGCTGTTGCTCATGCCCACGAACATGTCAGCAGTCGCATCGTCATCCGCTGCCTCGGCTGCTGCAATTCCTTCCTTCAACTCGTTGATCAGGGTATTAAAGTCGTTTACAACCGCCTGCACCATTTGTTCTGCGGTTTCTCCACCGGAAGCCTCCTGGATGGAAGCTTGCTGCATACAGGCTTTCATCGTGGAGACAGGCTTGCCGTTTTTCGCAAGCAATCGTTCTGCCAGCTCATCTACATAGGATGCAGCCTCGTTGTACAGCTCTTCAAATTTGCTATGCAGCGTAAAAAAGTTGGGTCCAGTCACATACCAGTGAAAATGATGCAGCTTTATAAAGAGCACAGACCAGTTGGCAACCTGCTTGTTCAGCACTTCAGTGACAGGACGGCTCATCGTGATGCTCATGATACGGCTCTCTTCCTTTCATGGAAAATCTTATTGGCGTCTGTAGTGTTCCCGCCTCAAGCCGTATCCTATACGCCTGCTAGCGCTGCTCCTTCTCCTGCAAATAAACCAGTGTATTCAATGCCTGCATGGCAGCACCCACTGCCAAGCTGCTCTCATCCAAATCAAATCGCGGATGGTGAACAGGATAGACGCACCCCATCTCTTCATTGCGCACGCCTAAATGGAAAAAGGCACCTGGAACATGCTCTGCGAAATACGCGAAGTCTTCTACCCCCATGTTGGGCAGCTCATTGACACGCACTTTTTGTTCTCCCAGCATCTCTTCCCCGTTGCGTTTCACCAGATCGACCAGCTCATCATTGTTGATGAGCGAGGTGTAGCCTTCCTCATACTCCACTTCAGCCTCTCCACCCAGACTGCGAGCCGTCCATTCGGCCACCTCGCGAATTCTCTCCTTGACCTGCTCGCGTACACTTCTTTCCAGCGTACGGATCGTTCCGGTCAATTTGACCTCCTGAGCCAGGATGTTGTTGGCTGTCCCCCCGGAGATGATGCCGATCGTAATAACTGCCGATCGGCGCGGATCTACGTTGCGGCTGACAATCGTCTGCAATGCCGTAATGACATGAGCAGCAATGACAATGGCATCTCGTCCCATGTGCGGATAAGCGCCGTGTCCGTTTTCACCGCGCACGATAATGCTCAAGTCATCGGAGGAAGCGTTCATTTGACCGTATTTGACTCCGATTTGTCCAGCTGGAATATCGCTGGAGACATGCAGGCCAAATACCGCATCCACCTTGGGATTTTCCAGCACGCCTTCCTGAATCATCGGCAATGCGCCGCCTACTGTCTCCTCGGCTGGCTGGAAGAACAGCTTTACATTGCCCGCCAGCTCGTTCTTGTAGGCATTGAGGATCCGCGCTGCTCCAAGCAGGCAGGTCATATGGGCATCGTGACCGCAGGCATGCATTTTCCCAGGAATTTTCGAGCGATATTCGCGGTCCTCCGCTTCCAATATCGGCAACGCATCCATGTCACCGCGCAGAGCAACAGTCGCACCAGGGCGTGCGCCTTCGATCAGACCTACAATCCCAGTTCCCGCTGATTTAGTGTAAGGAATCCCCATTTCATCCAGATAGCGCATGATTTGCTCCTGGGTGCGGAATTCTTCGAGTCCAATTTCCGGATACTGGTGAAAATCACGACGAACCTCTGTCAACCAAGGCAATATCTCCTGTGCCTGCTGCCAAACCTGTTCTTTTTTCACGCTGCTCATACTGTCACACTCTCCTCAATAGTTAATACGCCACTCGTCGCATCCAATGTCGCATGGACGCCGAAAGGCAAAGCCATGTTGATCGCTCCATGACCGATCTGAATGTTCCAAATCATCGGCTTTTGATAAGGCACGACGATGTTCTGGAACACGTCCCAAACCGATAAGCCCTCCCGTTTTTTTGGTTCACAGTTGGTCCAGGTACCGAGAATCACCCCGGCGCAATCATCAAATAGTCCACCCAATGCCAGCTGTGTCAGCATCCGGTCGATACGATACGGTTCCTCGTCAATATCCTCCAGGAACAGCAGCTTGCCTCTGGTATCCAGCTCATATGGGGTTCCCATCAAAGCAGCGACAAGAGCCAGATTTCCTCCCACAATAGGACCGCTCGCCTGGCCATCCACCATGCAGATGACCTCTTCCTCCGGCGGGTTGATCATTTCGCCCAACGGTTCAGGTTCTGTCAGCGCACGCAACAAATAGGACATGGACCAGTCATCCAATCCGCGAGCCAGACAAGACGAAGCCATCGGACCGTGCAGTGTTGCCAGGTTGGCGTCTTGACCAAAAACCGTATGTAGTGCCGTGATGTCGCTATACCCGACGAACAGCTTGGGATTTTGTGCGATGCAGTCGTAATCCAGCAGGGGCAGGATTTGCGGGGCACCGTAACCGCCCCGCAAACAAAGGATGCCGTCCACCTGATCGTCCGCGAACATGGCGTTCAGCTCAGCCGCACGAAGCTGTGGTGTTCCTGCCAGATAGCCTCCGTAGGTTTGTCTGCACGTTTCCCCAACCTTCACCTTGAAGCCCAGTTCCTCGACTTTCGCAATCGCTTTTGGCAGCAGCTCCAGGTCTCCCGGGCTAGAGGGCGCTACAATGCCAATGGTATCCCCTGCTTGCCATGCTCTTCCTTTGTTCATCTCTCATTTCTCCTCTTTTTTATTCGAGATAAGCCCATTTTAAGTCGATCTTGCTGAGCGGATCAATCCTTACTCCTTTGACCTTGTCGCTTTGTACCCAGGCATTCACATCACTGAAGATCCCGGTCAAAGGCATTTCCTCCATCAGCAAGGTCTCGGCTTCCAATAGAATTTGCTTCCGTTTTTCTTCGTCCGTCTCCACGTACGATTTCTGGATCAGCTCGGAATAAGCAGGGTTGTGCCAGCGTGTAATATTGGACGAGCTGTACTTCTCGATGAATTTCTGCAAGAAGTTGATAGGATCATTGTAGTCCGCCGTCCAACTGGAACGGGTAATCTCAAACTTGCCTTGCTCCTGATCATCCAGATAGACCTTGGTTTCCTTGTTCAAAAGCTTTACATCAACACCGAGAACGTTTTTCCAGGTGGCTTGCAGCGTTTCCGCGATCGCTTTGTTGCGGTCAGAGGTGTTGTACAGGTACGTAATTTCCGGCAGCTTCGTAATGCCCAGCTCCCTCATGCCTTCTTCCAGCAGCTTTTGCGCTTCCTCCGGCTGATTGTCAGCAAAGAATCCATCCGGCTTCAAGCTGGCCGTAATAGGCGTGATTCCCATCAAAGGCGTCTGTCCAGCCTGCCCGATGTTGTCGGCGATTTCCTTTCGATTGATCGCGTAGGCGAATGCCTTGCGTACCTTGACGTTGGTAAACGGCTCCCGCTCGGCATTGAAGCGAATGTAGTACGACGTAGCCTTGGGCTGCGTTTGCAGCTTGCCATCCTGCATGAGCGGAGCAATCGCATCGATGGGAAGACCGCTGATCGGATTCCCAGCCCAGTCCAGATCATCGTTGTCAAACATGGACAGCTCCGTATTGGCATCCGAGATCATCGAGAACTCGATCTTGTCCAGCTTGACGACATCAGCTTCCCAGTACGTCTCGTTCTTTACCAGCACAATCTTGTTTTTATGCCGCCACTCCTCCAGCTTGAAAGGGCCATTGGTGACGATGGTCTTCGGATCGTTCGCCCATTTGGGATTGGACTCCGCTACCTTTTTATTCACCGCTGGCAGGAATGAGACCAATGTCGGGAAGAAGGGAGTAGGATTTTCCAACGTGACCTGCAGCGTCTTGTCATCCATCGCCTTCACGCCTACGTCCTCGATCTTGGCTTGTCCAGCCGTAAAGGCTTGCCCGTTCTTGATGCTATAGTAGTTGTAGGAGGCTGGAGAGCCTGTTTTCGGATCGAGTGCACTCTTCCAGGTGTACTCGAAATCATGCGCGGTGACCGGATCGCCATTGGACCACAAAGCGTCGCGCAAAGTGAAGGTATAGGTCAGCTTGTCCGCTGACAGCTTCATGCCGGATGCAAGCGAGTTGACCGGATTGCCATTCTCGTCGAGGCGAGTCAGGCTGTCGTAAATCTGGCGGATGACAGATCCTGAGACGGTATCCTCTGCAAAAATCGGATCAAGCGTGGCTGGCTCCTCCATGTTCAATCGCATGACCTGTGGCCCTTGCTTTGTCGCTTCCGAAGCCGGTGCTTCGGCAGTTGACGGAGCAGGCTGGGTAGCAGGAGCACTCCCCCCTCCGCTACAGGCAGATAACAAGCTTCCTGCTACGAGCAGGATACTCCCATATGAAGCAATCCGCTTTTTCATGTGAGATCACTCTCTCCTTATTGACCTTAATCAGCAATAAGCATGCCAGTCTAAAAGAGTGCCTCTTCCTCTCCTCTTCTATTCAACCTCGAATTATACTATCTAAAAATTGCATCTATTCAAACCGTAGCGGTCTATTCAGAACGGAATTGATCCAATTTAAGATTGAATTGGATCTACTTCTTCTGAACCAGGACGTATCGATTAGTCGGTCTTCCAACGCCCCCGTAAATGACTGAGTCGTCTTCGATTACCACTACTCGTATACATTCCAGATTCATCCGCTCACTCCTTCAAGGGAAATGCCCGGAATTGATGCAAGAAATCGAAAAGCTTCACCAGGCTCGGTGAAGCTTTTCTTTCATCCCGATATTTTTGGCAGGATCAACGTAAACGTAGAGCCATTGGCATCGCTTTTGGTCAGGATGAGATCGCCTCCCAATGCTCGTGCCATCATCCTGGAAAAAGACAGCCCCAGTCCGAGGCCCCTGACCTTTTCCTTTTTGTTGCTCCCTCTGAAAAAGCGTTCAAACACCAGCGACTGCTCTTCTTCCCGTATCCCCTTGCCGTTATCCGTAACATCGATGCGAAGCTCCGACTCTTTTTCATAGAGATGCAATTCAATAACGCCATCGTCTGTAACTGCTTGTCTGGCATTGTTCAGCAGATTGATCAAGATTTGCTGCACGCGTCCAGGGTCTACCAGAATCGTCCATTCCTGATCCGGCATGCGCGTGGTTAGAGTGATCGTCTCGACATCCTGTCCGATCTGCCACTGGGAGGCAATCTCGTGAATCAGCTTGTTCAAATTCTGCGCTTCTGGCTGAACAGTGATCTCGCCAACCGCAAACGAGTTAAAATCGAGCAAATCTTCTACCATTTTTTCCAGCCGTTTGGTTTCATTGAGACAAATCTCCAGAAATTCTCTTTCCTCGTCACCTGAGACGACCTTGTCATTGATCGCCTGAATCAAGCCACTGATTGAGGTGACAGGTGTTTTCAGCTCATGGGTGACGCCTGCCAAAAGCTCCGTGCGCGTGCGTTCCAGCTGCCGCAGTCGATCCGCCATCTCTTTGAAGGTGTGAACCAGCTCGTGAATCTCTCGTTCCTTGATGTTTTTCGTAATTGTCACATCATAATTGCCTTCTACGATTTGCTTGGCTGCTTCCACCACGTCCTCGATCGGTTTGGACAGCTTTTTCGAGTGAAAGTAGATGACAGCCCAGCCGAGGACACCGAGACTTCCCAGCATGATGACCAAATATTGCAGCTGCTCCTTGTTTACGCGGATGTCTGTTTCCGGGAACAGCAAAATAATGGTCCCCAGCTTTTGCAGGTCATTGTCCAGGTCTTTTTTGACGACAAACAGCGTGTCTCCGTGACGGGACTTGACCTTATCCGCCTTTTCTGCAATCTCCAGCACACGATCCAGATCTTCTTCAAAGGACGAGGGCAATCCCGACTTTTTATAGATGATCTGGTCATGCTCGTCCTTGATGAACAGCAGCAGGTTGCGGTCTACTCCCATAAAACGGCGCCTGCTCTCCAATATTTGATGCAGGGTCTCCCCCACATAGAGCTTTCCTTCATCGTCCACGACGCGATCCGCTACCTCTTCCGCGAACAAGCGGGTTACATCCAGCTGCTTTTCGGTTGCTGCGTCCTTGATCCAGATGGACGATACAATTCCGATGATCAGCAGCCCCACGCACAGTGTCAACAGATAGCGGGTCGTCCAGTACCTAAGCAGAGAGATGGGTTTATTGCTTTGTAAATACACTGAACTGATAACCCACCCCTCTTAGCGTTTTGATCTCCCCTTCGGAGGCGGGCCAATTCTGCAAGGTTTTCCGAATTCTTTTAATCGCCAGATCTACTGCCCGGTCGCTTCCCTCGTAGTCCATCCCCCACAAATGCTCGATCAGCTGCTCGCGCGAATATGTACGGTTGGGATTCTGGGCCAGGAAAAGCAGCAAGGACAAGTCCTTTGGATGGAATTGCAGATCGATGCCATGCAAAGTGACGCTATGTGATTTGAAATTGATCTTGAGATTACCAAACAGTCGGGTTTCCTGATCCTTGTCCAGAATCACGGAACGACGCATAACCGCGTTGACCCGGGCTACAACTTCCTCTGCCACAAACGGCTTGGTGATATAGTCATCTGCTCCCTGGTTGAATCCCTTCAGCTTTTGATCGGTCTGTCCCAGTGCCGTCAGCATGATCACCGGACAGGAGCTTTTCTCCCGGATATACTGCAGGACATCCCAGCCACTCATTTCGGGCAGCATGACGTCCAGCAGAACAAGATCCGGCTTTTGCTCATCAAAAATACGAATCGCATCGACACCGTCATCTGCTTGCCATACCTGATATTCCTCTTTTTGCAAATAGGCTTTTAAGACACGGGAAATGACGATTTCATCTTCCACCAGTAATATCTGTTTCATGAATGCCGCTCCTGATTCAAAGAGATGGTTTCTTCTTTCGCTTCTTCCAGTCTACCTCTTTTCTCTTTATATTGGGATTCCTTCATTTTGGAAATAGGAAAAAAGCCTTGCTTTTCCCAGATAGGGAGCATGCAAGGCTTTGTGTCGCGATTATAAAACTTTATTAATACTCCTCGAAATAGAGGTCATCATCGTAATCTGCTTCGAATTCGTACAGTTCTTCATCTTCATCGCTATCGATGATATAACCGGTGATATCTGCTTCGAATACATCCCAGATGTCATCGATGATATTTTGAACCAATTTTTCTTTTCTGCTCTCAGACAGATCGTCGAACTCATCAGCCCAATCGGACAGGTCGATCTCAATCTCTACTTCGATGTCGTCTTCATCGTCACCGTCGAGGGTAATTTCCCACTCAAGCTCTTCAAAATCGCCCCAGTCGTCGTTTAGCTCTTCCTCAAGGTCAGCTAATTCATCATCGAAATCGTCATCGTCGTCGTCATCCAGCTCATCTTCCAGATCTTGAATCTCTTCATTCAAGGCTGCGATCTGGTTTTTCAGACGAGTGATTTCAGCGTCTTTAACAGCAAGCTGCGCTTGGGCACCTGTATCTGGTTTGTCCAGAACGTTGATGGTGTAGTTGGTGCCATCCCAAGTGATGTCTTTGTTGAATACTCCTGCCATCATGCGCAGTGGAATGTACGTGGTTCCATTCACAATGAAAGGCTCGACAGGAGTGGAAACTTGATAGCCGTTATACAAAACTTTGATGTTGTTGTATTTTGCTTGCAGGTTTTTGGTTGCTACTTCTGCGCTCGCGCCAGATGGAATCACAGCCGTTGCCAAAAGCAAACCAGCAGCTGCCGTAGCCAGGTAGTGTTTCTTAAACATAAAAACTCCTCCATTCTCCGGATGTGTTTTCCTATACGTGTTTCTATGTACATCTATTAGATTACATAGAGAACATGTCGAGATGATGTCAAATCCACAATCTTCTATTTTGTATCGCAAGACCAAAAAGACGAAAACAACCAGTTTGACCATATTATTCTAATACATCCTGCCAAACCTTACAATGCGAAATTAATTAAAAATACGCTTACAGGTAAGATTGGAGAAGATGAAGAACAGGCGAATTAGCTTTTGGATGCCTAGCGTACAAAAATGCCCTCTTTTTACAGTTTCATTTGAAATTATGCGTATTTTCGATACAAATTCATGTATAATAATATGTGCAAACACTGATGTTTGTACAAGGAAAACCACTATGAAGGAGGCTGTTGCATGTTCTCAATCAAGGAATCAGACTTGCCTGGAATTGGTAAAAAATACCAAATCGAAACAAAGAGTGGCGACAAACTTGTCGTTGTCATTCACGATGACGGACGAAGAGAACTCTATCACTTTAATCATGACGACGTGGAAGAGACGATCTCCATGGTAACGTTGGATGATGACGAGGCTCGTCAAATCTCGGCCATCGTTGGTGGTATGACGTACAAACCATCTGCATTGGAAACCGTAGAAGTGGCCTTGGACAAACTGGTGATCGAATGGTTCAAAATCGACTCCGGCTTCGTATGTATCGGCAAGACGATCGGTGAATTGAGCATTCGCCAACAAACAGGGACCAGTATTATTGCGATCATTGAAAAGGATCAAAAGCAAACGATCAATCCCGGTCCTGATCAGGTCTTGACTTCAGGCGCGACACTTGTAGTCGCGGGAGAACGAAAGCAGGTGAAGATGCTCAAAGCCAAGCTAAGTACAGGAGGTGAATGAAATTGGAGCACATCGTCTTTGAAGTCGGTTTGGCTCTTGCCCTCATCGCAGTTGCCGGCTTCATTTCACTAAAACTAAAATTCTCGATTGTCCCCTTCTACATTTTGATTGGTATGGCTGTTGGCCCCCACGCACCCCACTTTGGACTGTTTGACCTCCGCTTTATTGAAAGTGCCCCCCTTATTGAATTTTTAGGCAGGGTTGGCGTCTTGTTTCTCCTCTTTTATCTCGGATTGGAATTTTCCGTCGGACGCTTGATTAAAGCTGGGAAATCCATTGCCGTCGGCGGGACGATTTACATCGCCATCAACTTTACCCTGGGCCTGATGTTTGGATGGGTTGCAGGCTTTCCCTTGAAAGAAACACTCATCATCGCTGGTATCACCACAATTTCCTCCAGCGCCATCGTGGCCAAGGTACTGGTCGATCTCAAACGTACTGCAAATCGCGAAACAGAGATGATTCTCGGCATCATCATGTTCGAAGATATATTTCTGGCCGTGTACATTTCGATCGTATCCGGGCTTGTTCTCAGCGGTGCCACATCGCTTGGAGATGTCCTCACATCCGCTCTGGTAGCGCTTGGCTACATGCTCTTGCTCATCGTCATCGGCCGCAAAGCGGTTCCTTTCCTGAACCGCGCGCTCAATATCAAATCAAATGAAGTGTTTATGATCACGGTCTTTGCCGGATTGTTCATCATTGCTGGTTTTTCCGAAACCATTCACGTAGCTGAAGCGATCGGTGCTCTCCTCGTAGGGCTGATCCTGGCTGAAACAGAGCATATGAAGCGGATTGAACACATGATCTTGCCGTTCCGCGATTTCTTTGGAGCGATGTTCTTTTTCAGTTTCGGTTTGACGATTGACCCGATGTCCCTCGGCGGTGCCATTTGGCTGTCTTTGGGTGCTGTCATCATCACACTGATCGGTAACGTGGCTGCCGGCTTGTTGGCTGGACGTCAAGCGGGCTTGTCTGCAAAAGCTTCTACGAATATCGGTTTGACGATCGTCTCTCGCGGTGAATTCTCGATTATCATGGCGAACCTGGGGAAATCCGGTGGACTTATGGATATCCTCCAGCCCTTCTCAGCTCTGTACGTCCTGATCCTGGCTATTTTGGGACCACTGCTGACCAAGGAATCGAAGCGTATCTTCCAATGGATGAACGCCGTCATTCCACTAGAGCGAAAGCCCAAAGTAAAAGCTCCTTTGCCAGAACAGGAAACCCACTCTCAATAATTCCTGAATGACGGGAATCGCGGGGATTTTGACCTCAATAAACGCAGCGGTAGTTTGGAACGCACCCTACGTCCCAGATTGCCGCTGCGTTTATTCCATGACGGACTCTATCAGATGGTTTCGCCCGTCATCTTATGCTATACTTTCTCTTGCTTCTTCCTCTTTTTCGGGCGAAAGAATCAGGATTTTTTCTCGACGAGGTGAGTGATCTGAATATTAGAAATTCCGCCAAAGCCCTGGTGATTCATCAAGGGAAGCTACTCGTCATCAAGTGTTACAATCACGAGGAAGGCGTCTATTACCTCCTGCCTGGAGGTGGGCAGGAACCTGGTGAAAAGCTTCTCGATACCGTCGTGCGAGAATGCTGGGAAGAGACGGGCTTGCGGGTGATCCCTCACGAATTGCGATATCTGCGGGAATGTTTCTTGAAAAAAGATGTTCACCGCGTAGAGATGATTTTTACATGCAGCTTAACTGGAAGCTCGGTTCCCGATCCTGCCGCTCAGTTGAATTTGGACGAGGAACAGGTAGGTATCGAGTGGCTTCCACTCGATAATCTCGCTGCTGAACCGTTGTTTCCGCAAGAGCTTCGCACCCTGATCTCGAGTATGTCTTTACCTGCTTCCTCTCCTGTTTATGTTGGAGAGATTTTTTAAACCAAATGATCATCCTGCTAGGAGGTTAATTTATGGCTCGTTACTCGCTACGTCCGGAACGGTCTACCCTGCACGGCTCGTTCTCCAAGGAATACGCACCGATCCTCACGATTCAATCTGGGGATACCGTTCAGTATGAAACGCTCGATGCCGGTTGGAACGCAGGTCCTTTTCAACCAGGCATGCCGAGAGAAAAATTTTGCGAAAGAGAGCTGCCCCTCGATCGAGGTCACGCCATGATCGGCCCGATCTTCATCGAAGGAGCTCGTCCCGGAAAAACCTTAGCCATTCAGATCAATGACTTGCAGATCGGTACTTGGGGCTGGAGCAGCGCAGGCGGTTTTGAAAGTGTAATCAATAAGCGGTTGGGACTTCACGAAGGGCCAGAGTTTGAGCTCGTCTGGACACTGGATCGCGCGACTCTTACTGGAACCAGCCATCTTGGGCATAAAATCCCCTTGAATCCATTCCTGGGTCTGCTCGGCATGCCGCCAGACGAAGAAGGCTACCACTCCACACATCCACCACGCTTTTGTGGAGGAAACATAGACTGCAAGGATTTAGTTCCAGGGAGCACCCTTTATCTGCCCATACCGGTCGAGGGCGGTCTTTTTTCCTGTGGGGATGGTCACGCAGCACAAGGTGACGGCGAAGTAGCCAGTCCTGCCCTGGAATGCCCGATGGAGCTGGTGGACCTGACCTTTCACGTGTTGGATCTAAAGCTTGCTTTTCCGCGAGCAGAGACCCCTACCTCCTGGATTGCCTTTGGCTTTCATGAAGATGTCCACGAAGCTGCCATGATCGCCCTGGAAGGCATGCTGGACTGGATGCAGGAGCTATACGGATTCGAACGCAAGGAAGCCCTGACCTTGTCCAGTCTGCTCGTCGACTTGCGGATTACGCAGCTCGTCAATGGTGTGCGTGGCGTTCATGCCATCCTGGAGAAAAGCAAGCTGCCTGGCAAGGAGGCGTAACTTTGCTTAGCTCAGAAGGAACCTTTGCTGGGACACATGGTGCGGAGCTTTTTTATCGCAGTCTGGTGCCTGTGACATCCCCGAAAGCCGCGGTCATCATCTTGCACGGATTGGGGGATCACAGTGGGGGCATGCAAGCGATCAGCAAATACTTGTGCGAACACCATTATGCGACTTACTCCTTTGATCTGCGTGGTCATGGCAAAAGTCCAGGGACGCGGGGCTATGTCAGCAGGTGGGAGGATTATCGCAGGGATCTGCATGCTTTTCACCAGATTGTTCAAGAGCTGCATGCTGATCTGCCCCTCTTTCTGGTGGCGCACAGCCTTGGCGGATTGATTTGCCTCGACTACTGCCTGCATGAGGACACAGGTATTGCAGGCCTTGCTGCCATCGCACCCGCACTTTCCTACACCTTCAAACCAATGGAAAAATGGCTCATCCTCTTGATGAGCTGCATAAAGCCGGATTATACGGTGGAAAAGCCTGTTCATTCACGCAGTGCACGGGGGTCTGATCGAAACAGCTGGAATCATGGCGATTCACTGCGTCATCAAATCGTCACTCCTGGCTTGGGGCGTGGAATGATCACAGCCCTGAGCTCGCTCCAAAAGCACTCGTCTTCCATCCAGGTACCTTTTTTATTACAGTACGGCACAGCAGACAGGGTGACACCGCCAGAGCAGCTTCGCGAGTTCTTTGCTAGAATCGGCTCCAGGGACAAACAGCAAATTGCTTATGAACACATGCGTCATCGCCCTTTTGACGAGGAAGGAAATTCGGCCTTTCTCGCAGATTTGTTGAATTGGCTGGAGGATCGGAGCACTTCCCGAACAAGCAACAGCGATACGACTATCCACTGTGGTTCATGTCTGTGACAGGTGCCTTGGAAATGATCGGAGCCATCGCCATGATCGCAGGATTATGGAATCGTCATCTGGCTGCAGGATCGGCGTTCTTGTTTGTCTTCTTGATGCTCGGCGCCATACACGCCCATCTGTTTCGCGCTGATCAGCCCATTGTCATGGCCATTCCCGCAAGCATCTGCCTGATCCTGTCTGTCTGGATTCTCATCCGAAATCTTGGATGACCGAGCTTCTGATCAGAGAGGTTGTTCACGAATGTACCGCTGCACCAGCTCTGACGCCTCCCGATCCCTTCGTTCGATTTCTCCCATCTGCGTCCAGGAAAAAAAACGGTCATTCAGCAATTCACGCAGAATGACCTGCTTGTCTGCATGCGGCAACCCAAGGGACAGGACCCGCTGTCTCATCTCCTTGAGAAAATGCGTGTAAGACTCGTATTCCGGTCCGATCCACTCCTCTACCTGGCGGCGCATTTTTTTCGCCAGACCGGGATTGGCCCCGCCCGTTGAGATGGCGACTTGCAGATCACCGCGCTCTACCATTGCCGGAACGAAGAAGCTGCACAGATCAGGACGATCGACAATATTGACCCACTGATGCGGCTGACACGCGTGATACACGGCCAAATTGACCGCAGGATCACTGGCAGCCGCGATGATGATCGTCATTTCCAGTACATCCTCCGGGCGAAACGCGCGCAGATAGAGGGTCACTTTTTCCTCCTGACACCACTTTTGAATGTCCGCTGTTGCCGTCTGGCCGACTACCGTGACCCTGGCCCCTGCGGCAAGCAAGCTGGCGATTTTCCGTTCCGCCACCTTGCCTGCGCCCACGACGAGGCAAGCTTTGCCCGCTAGATTGACGAACATGGGATAATAGCTCATCCCTGATGCCCTCCTCGCTCCTTGCATGTACTGGATACGCTCTGATTCATAACGATTTACGCTTTTACCTGTGTGGATTCAAACCATTTGATCTTTTCACGCAAGCGTACCACATCGCCAACCAGAATGATCGCCGGATTGGTAATGTGCGGATTCTCGGCCAAGCGCTGTTCGATGTCCGCAAGCGTTCCCGTTACTGTCGCTTGATCAGGGAGTGTTCCCCACGCGATTACCGCTACAGGGGTATGGCGATCTTTCCCGTGCGCGATCAGCTGCGCGCGAATCATCGGCAGATTGCCGATGCCCATGTAAAAAGCCACCGTATCGATTCCTTGCGCCAGTGCGCGCCACTTCTCCACCGCCAGCTCCGGCTTCTCCTCGCGCAGATGTCCGGTCACCACCGCAAAGGAAGAGCCGTAATCCCGATGTGTGACAGGAATTCCGGCATAGGCAGGAGCAGCGATGCCTGCTGTCACGCCAGGAACGATCTCATATTCGATCCCGCAGTCGACCAGGTGCTCCGCTTCCTCTCCGACTCGACCGAATACACTGGGATCGCCGCCTTTGAGCCGTACGACCGTATGACCTTCCAGCGCCTTTTCCGCCAATAGTTGATTGATGGCTTCCTGCTTCATCGTATGATGGTCGGGAAGCTTTCCGCAGTAGATCCGTTCCGCCTGCGGCGGCGCATATTCCAGCAGTGCCGGATTCGCCAGACGGTCATAGACGACGACATCTGCCTTCTGCAGGCATTCCATCCCTTTGACCGTGATGAGCTTCGGGTCGCCGGGCCCTGCACCAACCAGGTATACCTTTCCTTTTTGGCTCATTTATCGCTCACGCCAGCCGACGCGAAGGTGGCCATCTCGTTCACCATCCGGCTCGCTGCCTCCAAAACAGGATAGGCGACTGCAGCGCCAGTTCCTTCACCCAGTCGCAGCTGCAAATCCAGCAGTGGCTCCTTGCCAAGCGCTTTCAGAACGTAAGCATGTCCAGGCTCCTGTGAACGATGGCCTGCGATCAGAAAATCAGCCACTTTCGGGCAGAGGCGTACCGCCAATAGTGCTGCTACAGTAGCGATGAAGCCATCCAGCAAGACAGGAACGCGTCTTGCGGCTGCGCCGATGATGGCACCTGCCATCGCCCCGATCTCCAAGCCGCCTACCTTGCCCAATACGTCAATCGGCTGTGCTGCTTCAGGTCGATGCATGGAAATCGCTTGTCGGACAGCTTCCTTTTTCCGCTCCCAGCCAGCATCGTCCAGACCTGTACCGCGCCCGACGATCTCATCCGGATCAGCTCCGGTCAGTGCAGCCAGAATCGCACTGCTTGCGGTCGTGTTGGCAATCCCGACCTCACCGACGATCAGCACCTTGGCACCTGCATCGAAGATTTCCCACGCGGAATCGATACCGATCTGGATCGAGCACTCTGCTTCGTCATGGGTCATCGCAGGCTCGCGCAGCATATTGCCCGTACCGGCCTTGATGCGGCGATTGATGACGCCAGGAGCATCCACTTCCGTCGCCACTCCGACATCCACAATACGCTGCAAAGCGCCGATCTGGCGTGCAAATACGTTGATTCCCGCTCCCCCATTCGCCATGTTCGCTACCATCTGCACCGTTACTTCCTGCGGATAAGCAGATACACCCTCGACGGCTATGCCGTGATCAGCGGCAAACACGATCACACCTGGGGGCGTAACGACTGGAGAGCTTTCACCTGTGATCGCCGCCAGTTCTACAGCCAGCTCCTCCAAGCGTCCCAGACTGCCGAGTGGCTTCGTCAGTTGATCTACGTGCAGTCTTGTCTGTTCCGCTGCTTCGTGGTTGCGAGCTTCGATTGTATGTAAGAGCTCTTGTAGTTTTATCATCGTTTACGCACCTCGTTTTGCTCGAATTCCTTCATTCTTTCCTCGATCACATCGAGCCGGACATGGCGTCTGACCGTGTCGGCAAGCAAGTCGTATCCCTGTTCGCGCAGCGCTACAAAAGACGGGCGTTCGTCAAGCGGAGCCAGTCCTTTGTCCGCTCGAAGCTTGTTCAACAGCAAAGTTCGGAAACCATCATTGTGAAACAGCCCGTGAAAATAGGTTCCGATCCGCTTTTGCTCCTCCTGGCAGTAGCCGTCCATGCCGTTTCGCAACTGGATAAAAGCTGCGTCGTTTTGATCAAAGACGGATTGACCCATATGGATTTCATAGCCTTCCAGCTCGATCTCTTGACCTGCAAAGCGGGCTATGCCTTTAGATAGGGCGGTTGTCTTTCGCTGTTCCATCGTCGTCACCATCGGGATCAGGCCCAAGCCTTTCATCGATTGCAGCGGCGACTCCACGCCTGCGGGGTCGTGGATCCACTCACCGAGCATTTGATAGCCGCCACAGATTCCGATGAGGGTACAGCCCCGCTCGCGATGAACGCGCTCGATACAAGCTGCAAGCCCTGTCTCACGTATAAATTGCATGTCTTCTATTGTGTTTTTACTACCTGGAAGAACAATCAAATCCGGCTCGCCCAGCTCTTCCTCCCGCGACACAAAGCGCACGCGGCAATCCGGCTCGACAAAGAACGGGTCCACGTCCGTAAAATTGGAGATGCGTGGATAGCGAATGACCGCGATATCCAAATCCCGAGGAGTCTCCCGCTGTCCCTGATAGCGATGCAGAATCAGCGAATCCTCCGCATCGATCCACAGATCAGGAATGAACGGCACCACCCCTAGTACCGGAACCCCTGTATACGACTCGAACCATTCCAGCCCCGGCTGAAGCAGGCTGAGATCGCCGCGGAAACGGTTGATGATCACCCCGATGACCCGCTTCCGATCCTGCGGCTCCAGCAGCTGCAGGGTACCGACGAGACTGGCAAAGACCCCACCTCTCTCGATATCTGCGACCAGGATGACTGGTGCATTCGCGAGGCGCGCGACCCGCATGTTAACCAGCTCACGATCATTCAGATTCACCTCGGCAGGACTGCCAGCTCCTTCAATGACGATCCGCTCGCAGGATGTTGCCAGTCTATCGAAGGATTCCTGAATGATCCGCAAGCCTTCGTCATAAAAATCCGTCCGGTAGGCCATCGCCTTCATATTGCCGTACGGCTCGCCGTTTACCACGATCTGCGACTCGGCATCCCGCGTCGGCTTGATCAGGATCGGATTCATGTCTGTCGTCGCGATGATCCCTGCCGCCTCTGCCTGAACCCCCTGCGCTCGGCCAATCTCTTTGCCATCGAGAGTCACGTAGGAATTGAGCGCCATGTTTTGCGACTTGAACGGGGCTGTCTTGTAGCCATCCTGAGCAAAAATCCGGCAAAATGCTGTCGCGATGGCACTCTTCCCCGCATCCGAACTCGTTCCCTGAATCATCAGCGGAAGCGCTCTAGTCACGTCCGGCCACCTCCAGGCAGCGCGTGATCCAGCGCTCTACGAGATCCGGATCGGAGCCGAAATGCAAATGCGTATAGCCAGCGACCAGATTTCCCTGTGCGAAGCCCTCCTGCTTTGTTCCGCGCAAGCCCTTGGTTTCATAAGCGTGTGCCAGCTCCACATCTGAATCGGTGGCATAGGTGGAGTAATGGAACTCATGCCCTTTTGCCTGTTCCGCGGCTCCGATCAGATAGTTGGTAGCTGTGCCCCGCACCTCCCGATAGCCGAGCGCTGCCAGCTTCCTTTGCATCGTCACCTTGCCTGGAATGATCCCAACCATCGGATAGCTCGTCCCATCTGTCGCCACAATCGCTTCGGTCAAATACATATAGCCGCCGCATTCTGCTAGAGTCGGGATGCCTGCGCCTGCATGAATGGCCTGTCGAAACGATTCCTGCACTTCTTTATTTTGCGAAAGCTCTGCGGCAAATTCCTCGGGGAAGCCGCCGCCGATGTACAAGCCTTCCGCTTCTTCCGGCACGCCCTCTCCAGCCAGTGGGGAGAAAAACAGAAGCCTGGCACCGTATGCTTCCAACAGCTCCAGATTTTCTGGATAGTAAAAGTGAAACGCCTGGTCTTTGGCAACCGCAATGGTGACGCGTTCTGATGCTGACTTGCGGGCAAACAGGGTTGGCGTGGCGTCAAGCGATCCTGCCTTTGCCAGCTCCCAGATCAGATCCAGATCCACGGTTTGCGTGATCATCTCTGCCAACCGACCGAACAAAGCATCCAGCTCACCGCGTTCTACGGAAGGAATCAAGCCCAGATGGCGCTCTGGTATTTCTACATCGCCCTCTCGCTTGAGGTAACCCACTACCGGAATCCCGCACTCCTGCTCGATCGCTGCCTTGACGATCTTGTGATGCCCCTCGCTGCCTACCTTGTTGGCAATGACACCGACGATCCGCACAGCAGGATTGAGCAGCTGAAAGCCTTTGACGATGGCAGCCGCACTGCGCGCCATACTTTGGCAATTGACCACGAGCAGCACCGGCGATTCAGTAAGGATGCTGATCTCTGCCGTACTCCCTTTGTCGCTGGTTGCTTCCTTGCCGTCATACATGCCCATGACACCCTCGATGATGGAGATATCCGCGTCCTTACTTCCACGGACAAAAATCTCCTTTACTACGTCATGGGTGAGCATGTAGCTATCCAGATTGCGCGAAGGTCTGCCCGTCACAGCAGTATGATAGGTCGGATCGATGTAGTCGGGGCCGCATTTGAAGCCTTGGACAGCGTAGCCCTTTTGCTTCAGAGCAGCCATCAGACCGATGGTTACGGTTGTCTTGCCCGCCCCGCTTCCCGTACCTGCGATGACCAGACGGCGACCTGCACTCATGAGCGCCCCTCCTCGTGATACGGCATAAGCCCTACCGAAATTGTGGTATTGCCCGATTTTTTCTTGGTCAGGACCAGCTTGTCGATCCCGGCATACAGTTTGGCAGCCGGTTCACTGACGCCATAAGCTCCGGTAAATTTGAAGACCGTGTCAGAAGGGTCACTGATTTCCACCTGATTCAGCTCCTCTGGGGAATACCAGACGAACGGCCAGCCGTATTTTTCGCAGACAGCGATCAGTCCGGCCTCATCCTTTTTCAGAGCAATCGTCGCCAGTGCCTTCACACTTTTGATCGAGAATTGCAGCTCGCCCAAGGTTTCCTTGATCACGGCTTCGATCTCTTCGGCTGATGTTCCTCTGTTGCAGCCCATTCCGAGCACGATAACCTTGGGGCGATAAACCACGCCGTTCTGGAGGATCGGCTGTTCCTCAGGCGTCAGCAGGCGATGAGTGACGACCAAGGCACCTTGCGGCTCAGCAGCCAGAGCTTCCATGATCGTCGGGTACTCCTTGATGGAGGGAGGCATCGGTGTGTCGTGCATCCACCAGTCTCGCTCCCCGGATTCGTTGACCACAGCTACCCGCTCTTCATTCACCACCGAGGCGCTTACCGGGGTCAGCTTTTCATCAGAATCCCATTCCCAGCCAAAACGACGGCCGAACAAGTCCACCGGAATCGTCTTCTGCACATCGGAAGCTGTCGTGATGATCGGACGTGCCCCCATCACAGCCGCTACCTCATGGGTCAGTTCGTTCGCTCCGCCGAGATGTCCGGACAGAACGCTGATCACATTTTCTCCGCGATCATCGATGACGACGATCCCTGGATCTTTCTTTTTATCCTCCAGCAATGGCGCAATCATCCGTACGACAGCACCCAAGGAAATAATGATGATCAATCCCTTGTACACAGGCCAGACGGCAGGAAACAGCAGCCGCACGCTTCCCGAGAAAAGCTGGATGCCTCGCGCCTCTTCGTCGCCACGCTCAAATTTGCTCATGTAGTACAGATCCGTACCGGGGAATTTCAGAGCCAGATCACGCGCCATCTCTACACCGTGCTTGGTGATTGCGATCAGGGCGTATTCACCACGCTGCTCGATTTTCGGGATTTCTCCCTCCTTGAGTTCGATGATCATCCTTCTTTCACACCTTTTCTGTACCCGTGCGTGAAGGTTTTGTCGTACAGCTTGGAGCGGTATTGCTCGCTTTTTTCATGGATGTCGGGGTCCAACGCCCAGCCAGCCAGAATCATCGCGTGCTTGCGAATACCGTTCTTGCCCATATCCTCATCCAGATGCTCCAGCGTCGTGCGGATGATGAGCTGATCCGGCCAGCTCGCCCTCTGTACGACCGCAACCGGTGTGTCCTCGCGCCAGCCAGCCTCGATCAGCTCCCGAACCACTTTTTTCGTCAAAGTCGCACTCAGATACAACGCCAGCGTGCAGTGATGCTCAGCCAGCGCACGCAGCTTTTCTCGTTCCGGTACGGGTGTGCGCCCCTCTGCACGTGTCAGGATCAGCGTCTGGGTCAGCTCCGGGATTGTCAGCTCGGCACCCACAGCAGCAGCAGCAGCAAAGACAGAGCTGACTCCGGGCACGATCTCCACCTCGACGCCTTCTGCTTTAAGTAAAGCGATCTGCTCCATGATCGCCCCATATACGGAAGGATCACCCGTGTGCAGACGAACGACGGTTTTTCCTGCACGAAGATGAGTCAGCATCAGTTCGACCATCTCTTCCAGGGCCATGCCAGAGCTTTGCAGCACCTCTGCTTCCGGATTGCCCATCGCTACCAGGTCTTCGTTAACCAGCGAATCTGTATACAGAATCACATCTGCCTTTTGCAGCAGCTTCAAGCCTTTGACCGTGATCAGATCGGGGTCTCCAGGACCCGCTCCTACGATGTACAGCTTCATCCCTTTTTCACCACCATCAACGTAAGATAACCTAGCTCCGCGCGTTCCAGCTCACGCATGTCCGTCCATACCATTTCTTCCGAAGATGTGACCTTGGTCGCCACAGCAGCTTTGTCTGCCAGTCCCATCTCCTTCAACAAGTCGATGATCATCGGCAGGACCTTGGCGACTTTGAGGAAGACGACAGTGTCATGTCCTGTGATCGCCTGACGCATCGCTTCCCGATCCTCCGTAGCCGGGATGATGCCAATCTGCTCGTCACCGTCAGCCAAGGGCAGATTAAAGCGGGCCGCAGCGCCGAGGAAGGAGGACACGCCTGGAATCGTCACAATCGGCACCTCAGGATGGGCAGTCTGCATGCCGCGCATCATATGGATAAACGTGCTGTAAAAGAGCGGATCGCCCTCTGTGACGAAAGCGACATCCTTGCCTTGGGAAAGTCTGTCCCAAACGATTTCCACCGTATTGGTCCACTCACGCTCCAAAATCTCCTGATCTCGCGTCATCGGAAAGACTAAGCCAAGCATTTCCTTGTCCGATGCAGGCTTGACGTACAGCTCTGCGATCTGGTGGGCGTAGCTTTTGCTGCCCATCCGTTTTTTCGGGTAGGCGATGACTGGTGATTGCTGGAGCAGGCGAAATGCCTTGACCGTAATCAGCTCCGGATCGCCAGGACCTACTCCCAGTCCGTAAAGGGTTCCGATCTTACTCATCTGTCTTGCCTCCTTCTGTCGTTGCCTGTTTGGCCCATGCGGTAATGATGTAGATCGGATTGAGTGCTTCGAATCGAGTCAGCGACAGAATCGGCTTGCTGCGCGACAGCTGCGCCAGTGTGACAGAGGTTTCAAACCCTTCGTCGGCAAAAGCCTGTGTCGCTTCGTACAACGTCTCAATCGTAGCGGCGTTGACGACTATCCGTCCCCCCTCGCGTAGCCGGGTGCAGCAGAGATGGAGCAGCTCTCGTAATTCACCGCCGCTTCCTCCGATAAAGACGGCATCCGGGTCGGGAAATGCCTCCAAGCCTTGAGGAGCCCGCGCGTGAACCACAGTCAGATCTGTGCGAAATTTTGCCATGTTTTGGCGGCAATTCTCCAGATCATCTGCATTTTTTTCCACGCCGTACACTTCACCGTCACGGGCAATCCGCGCCGCTTCGATGGCGACAGAGCCTGTGCAGGTGCCGATGTCCCATACGATGCTCCTCGGATGCAATTGCAGCTGGGCGATGCTCAGGATACGCACTTCCCGTTTGGTGATCAGACCCTTGTCCGGCTTACGCTGGGAAAATTCTTCATCCGCGATGCCGAGCGGCCAGATTGGGCTTGTACGCTTTTTTTTCAGAATGACGACATTGAGCTCGGATGCGGCCATGTCCGTCATTTCCTCAAGCGAATACCAGCCTGTCCGTTCATCCGGACTGCCCAGATTCTCGCCCACGAAGGCATCGTATTCAGTCATGCCAAAAGCGAGCAGATACTTGGCGATCGTGGCAGGCGTGTTTTCCTGATCGGTTAAAAGGGCCACCTTTTCCTTGCCGTCGATGCGCTGTGCCAAGCCCTTGATGCTGCGCCCATGCACGCTGGCAAATGTCGCGTCCTGCCAAGCCTCGCCCATTTTGGCAAAGGCAAGCTGAATCGAGCTGAGATTGGGGTAGATCTCCACATTCAGTTTCTTTGCCAGAAGGCTGCCAATCCCGTAGAAAAGCGGATCTCCCGAGGCGAGAATGACGGTCTTGCGCGTCACAGCGGCCAGCTCCTCCACTAAGGCTTTGAGACCGCCCTTCAGCACCCTTTTCTCACCCGTATGCTCGGGGAAAAAGGACAGATGCCTCTCCCCTCCGATCAACAGCTCACACTCGTCTATCCAAGTCCGGTACAACGGCAGCAGGCTTTGCTGTCCGTCATCCCCGATGCCGATCACTTTCATCGTCTGTGTCATTCCGTGTCACCCTTCCCAACAAGGACCCTTTCATCGTAATGATCATCGTCTCGATCTCCATTCTGCCCCTGACTTCCTTTAGTCCGGCCAGGCAGCAGTTCTCGCCCATCTTTTCAAAAAAGGCGGGTGTATCTGCCATCAAATCCCCCACCTGCGAGGCGGTGTTTGCCTCTTTGATCTGCCGGACCATCTCGGCATCTGCTCCAGCTGCTTCTGCCATCTGCGCGAGAAAGCCAAAATCGACTGGAGCGCTCTTGGAGTGAACCATCATGACGCCCTGTGCCACTTTGGAGAACTTGCCCATCATCCCGACCAGCGTCACCTTTTTCATCTGCTTGCGTTTGCACTGCTGCAGGGCAAAGCCGACGAAATCACCCATCTCGACGAAAGCCTCCTCCGACAGCTCGGGATACATCTCCATCCCGAAGGACTCCGACTTCCCTCCGGTGGACAAGACAATATGGTCACATCCCGCTTCTTTTGCCACGTTGATCGCCTGTGCCACGCTCGCCTTGTAGGCGGAGGTGGAAAACGGCACCACGATGCCGCGCGTGCCAAGAATCGAGATGCCGCCGAGGATGCCGAGTCTTCCGTTCAATGTTTTCTTGGCGATCTCCTCGCCTGCCGGAACCGAGATGACGATCTTGATGCCGCGTTCTACCTCATACTGATCGAGGATGGCTTGCGCAGTCTCGCGAATCATCTTGCGCGGAACCGGATTGATCGCCGCTTCGCCGATGGGAACAGGCAGACCGGGCTTCGTCACACGTCCCACACCCACGCCGCCGTCCAGTACAATGCCGGGTTCATCCAGCCATTCCACACGACTCAGGATCAAGGCTCCATGGGTGGCATCCGGATCGTCTCCGCCATCCTTGATGGTCCCGGCCATAGCGCTCTGCTCGTCATATTCGCAGCTGTCCATCTCAAAAGTCACGTCCTGGCCAATCGGCAATCGGATCGTCGCATGGCTTTGTCGTTCCTGGGTAATCAAAGCGATCAGGGCAGCCTTCGTCGCTGCCGTAGCACAAGCGCCTGTCGTATATCCGTGACGGAGCGGTTTGTCTTCCTTTTTTTCCTTCGCCGCCATAGCCGCCATGCTTATCCCAACCGTTCCGCCATCAGCGAGATCGCGTTGAGGGAAGCCACGGTCACTGGGCTTCCGCCTTTACGCCCGATATTGGTGATGAACGGAACATCCAGCTTGGCCAGCTCTTCCTTGGATTCTGCAGCCGACACGAAGCCAACTGGCATACCGATGATCAGGCCCGGCTTGGCTTCACCTTCCTTGACCAGACGAATCAGCTCCAGCAAAGCAGTAGGTGCGTTGCCGATGCAGAAGATGCCGCCCTCCGCTTCCTTGATCGCCTTGCGCATGGAAATGATCGCACGGGTGGTGTTGAGGCGCTTCGCCTCTTCCATGACGTCGCGGTCCGAGATGTATACCTTTACTTCACCACCGTATTTCTCGATCCGGTTCTTGCTGATGCCGACCTGCACCATCTGCACGTCTGCCACGACCTTTTTGCCGCTGCGAATCGCTTCGATTCCTGCTTTTACGGCATCCGGGTGGAAGACGAGACTCCGGCCCAGATCAAAGTCAGCCGAGGCGTGAATGACGCGCTGTACGACCTTGAACTGCTCCTCGGAAAAAGGATGCTCCCCCAGCTCGTCCGTGATGATTTGAAAGCTCAGTTCCTCAATTTCCTGCGGTTGTACCGTCATGGGTTTAAATTCCGTGCGAAAATCCATTATGCTTCTCCTCCCGTCACCTGTTTCAATTGAGTCATGATCGGATCAAAATCGGAAAACTTCGTGCCGTAATCAATCTGCGGGCGGCCGATGACAATCGTCTCGATGCCCATTTCCAACGCTGCCTCCACCTTTTCGTCAAAGGCTCCAACCTTGCCGCTCTCTTTGGTAATCATCAGAGTCACGCCGTAGTGGTCGTAGAGCGCTTTGTTCAGATCCTTGGAAAAAGGGCCCTGCATCGCAACGATGTTCTTCTGCTCAAGCCCCAGCTCCTCGCACTTTTGCATGTTGTCCAGCCGCGGCAGCATACGGGCTACCAGTGTCGTATCCGGCAGACCCAATAGGCGGTCGGTAAAGATCTTCAGCGTCTTGCTTCCGGTCGTCAGCATGATTACGCCTTTTTTATCCGCCGCCAGCTCGGCTGCCTGCACGTAATCCTCCACGACAATCAGCTTATCGGAGCCTGGAGCTGACACACTTTCCCGCTCGTAGCGAATGTAGGGAACACCGGCATCCTTTGCCGCTGCCATTGCGTTTTTCGACGCTTCCTCGGCGAAGGGATGGGTCGCGTCCACGACGGCTTTCACGCCTTTTTCCACAATCAGACTGATGAGATCAGCTGCCGTCAGTCTCCCTACCTGTACGGGGAGATTCACGTCCTCCATGCTTTTCGCTGCGCTATCCGTCACGACAGTACTCAACAGCTCATAACCCTCGTCCTTGATGCGAACCGCCAGCTCCCGGGCATCGCTCGTCCCGGCCATTACGAGAATCATCTTGCGTCCCTCCTACTTGGTCACATGCTTGTGGTCGTGATGTTTATGGTCGTGTTCGTGGTCATGGTGCTCATGGTCGTGGTCATGATCATGTTCGTGGTCGTGATCATGTTGGTGGTGGTGATGGTGGTGATGTCCATGCCCGTGCTCGTCATCGTGGTGATGGTGGTGGTCGATATGCTCCATCGCTGCCAGTCTGTACGGACAGGTGTCGCAGTTCAGCTTGACCTCACCGTGCAGGGCTTCCTCTACGCGATCCTTCAATACTTCCTTTAGGAGCGGATGAAAGCCAAAGTACTCCGCCAGCGTAAATTGCGCATCCGGATATTGCGCACGGAACTGCTCCAGCTGATCTGCCATGCGCTTGATCAATACCCCTGTAAACAGGAAATAGGGCAGAACCACCACATGCTTGGCTCCCAGCTTGAGGCAGCGTTCAATGCCTTCCTGATACAGGGGGAAGGTAACGCCCATAAAAGCCGTTTCCACCCATTTGGCCTTCCAGCGCTCCCAGAAGAGTCGGGACATTTTGTAAATATCGCTGTTGGCATCGGCATCGCTGCTGCCGCGTCCAATCACCAGCACGGCCAAATCTTCATGCTCTTGCGCCGATGCGAAGCCCGCTTCCTCCATGCGCGTCGCCAGAATGTTCAGCACCTCCTCGTGGATGCCGATCGGACGTCCGTAGATGAATTGCACATGCGGATACAGCTCTTTGGCTTCATCGATCGCTGCCGGGATGTGGATTTTGGCATGTCCGGCTGAAAACAGAATGATCGGAATAACGGCTACGCGGGTGGCGCCTCTTTTTACACAAGCACTGAGACCCATCAGCATATCCGGGCGCTCGAACTCCAAAAAGCACGTCTCGATGATCGGCACATCCATTTCCGGTGCCAATCCATTCACAAACTGACGAATCTCTTCATTTCCCTCTGGGTCCTTACTTCCGTGACCGACGAATAGGACTGCATCCATTTTCATTCACCTTGCTTTCCTTTTAATCGCCACAAGCGGCGTTCTCGATCTCAAACTTGGCTGGTTCTCGCCAAGCGTAGCCTTCCAATTCTCCTACCCTCTGAAAGAACTTGTGGAAGCGCTCATTCGGGAAGGCCTCTTTTACGAACCGCGTCACGATGCGTTCCACCAATGGTACGATCTCTTCTTTTGGAATGCCTTCTGCGACTGGAATACCTGAGTGAGCGTTTCTTCCCACTGTTTTGGCTCCCAGGAAAAGATCGAATTTGCCTTTGCGGAAGACGATCCCGATGTCTTCCGTCACCGCTTGATAGCAGGCCATTCCACACCCGTTGAAGCCGATGCGCGTCTCTTTGGGCATTGGCTTGCCTCCCAGAAGCCGTTGCAGTTCCTCTGCGTACGGAATCCCGTCCTTTTTCTCTCCGTCGCAAAAATCACATGCCTTTACCTGCAGGACGTCCCCTGTAGGACTTAGCATCAATCCCGCCTCACGCAAGCGGCTGGTCACGCTCTCCGGGTCCGCCGTCGGAACGCGCAGGATCATTTGGTGGTGCGGCGTATATTCGATTTCACCCCGCTCGCCCGCCACCTCTGCCAGGAGCATCATCTGCTGCGTCGAGATTTTTTTGTTCGCAACACCCGGACTGACTGCACACTCGAAGATCATTTCCGGTGTAAAGCTGTCTACAGGACGTGCTGCTGTCTGAGTGGCTGCCGCGGCTTCAGTAACCACACCATTCGCTTCATTCACCAGCTGTAAGGCCTGCGTCGCCCAATCGAGCGGTGTCGGCTCCTCTGCTGAAACCACGGACTCCCGTTCTGCAACTGAAACCGCAGCTTGCTGCTCTGTCACGGTAGCAGGGGGTGCCGAACGAATGAATGGCTGCTCCTGTGCTTGTGCTGCCTGTGGAATGTCGACTTCCTTGCCCTCCCCATCAGTCGCCTCCAGTGACCACGGCTCATTTTCCACGCGAAGTCGCTGGTGCGGCTTCAACGGTTGTTCGTCGGCAGACAAGGTGTACTTGCGCTGGTAGCCGCGCGGCGTAATCATCTTGCCATCGTAGACAAACGTAGAGGAATTCCCGATGATCACTGTCGTCAGCATGCCGATATCATGCTCCAGCATGTGTGCCAGCGTAGTGACAACGACATGCTCTCGTTCGCGAAACGCGCTTTTCACAATACCTACAGGAGTATTAGGTGAACGGTATTGAAGGAGAATGCGTTGTGCCTCGACGATCTGTCGTGTGCGCCTTCCGCTGCGCGGGTTGTAAAGCGCGATGACGAAATCCGCCATCCCTGCTGCATCGATTCTCCTCGCAATCAGCTCCCAGGGGGTCAAATGGTCACTCAGACTGATCGTGCAGGCATCATGCATAATCGGAGCGCCGAGAATAGCGCCACAGGAATTAATCGCCGAAATGCCCGGGACAATTTCCAGCTCGACACCTGTTGCCTGTGTCCAGCCTTTTTCCACCAACACCTCGTAGACCAGACCCGCCATGCCGTATACGCCAGCATCTCCACTGGAAATGACCGCGACTTTTTTGCCTTCCTCTTCTGCCTGACGAACCGCTTCCCGCGCTCGGGTCACTTCCTCCGTCATTCCGGTGCTGACGATCTCCTGATGGGTAAGCAATTCACGAATCAGATCCACATAGGTGGAGTAGCCGATAATGACATCACTTTCTTCGATGGCTTCCCGCGCCCGTTTGGTGATATGTTCAAAACTGCCCGGACCAAATCCGATCACATACAACTTGCCTTTCATACCGATGAACCTCCTCTTTTCCCCACATGCTTTCCCTTGCAACTAACCCCGCAGCAATTTCACCATACCCACACAGACAAGCACACTCAAAAGCGATGCGAGATACATCAGGCGCACTGTCGTCTGCACGTCCTCTGCACGCAACGGGCGATGCGCATCGCCCATCTTCGCCCGGTGGGAAGCAACGCCTTGATACGTGTTGAGACCTCCCAGCTGCACACCCAAGGCTCCTGCCACTGCTGCTTCCGGCAGCCCGCTGTTCGGACTCGGATGCAGGTGCGCGTCCCGCTTGATGATTCGCCAGCTTTGCCGATAATCCAGTCGGAGCAGCCAGCTTGCCGCTACTAGCAGCAATGCGGTCAAGCGAGCCGGGATATAGTTCGCCACGTCGTCGAATCGGGCAGATGCCCAGCCCAGATTCCGATACTTTTCGTTTTTGTAGCCCACCATCGAATCCAGCGTATTCGTCGCGCGGTACGCCATCGCTAGCGGGGCTCCCCCGATCGCTGCGTAGATGAGCGGAGAGACGATGGCATCGACGATATTTTCCGCCACTGTTTCCACCGCACCGCGGCAGATCTCCGGCTCGTCCAGATGCTCGGTATCTCGCCCCACTACCTTGGACAAGGAACGCCTTGCTTCAACCATATTTCCTGACAGCAGATGGCGCATGATCTCCATTCCGGCGTCTGCCAATCCCTTGGTGGCGATGGTCGTGGAGATCATCCAGGCCGATAGTGCAAAAGCCAGCCAAGGTGATACGTGCGCGGCTGCCCAAATGATCAGCCAGACCACAGCGTAGCTACCCGTCACGATCAACAGCGGGAGCAGCACTCCTGCCGCCTTTACATATTTCTCCTGCTTGACGCACCTGCGAATCAACCACTCCAGACGCGAAATCCACCATCCGATGATAACCACAGGGTGCGGCAGTTTGCGCGGATCACCTACAATACGATCAATCAAATAGGCCGTGATGATCACCCACGCCAGTTCATTCATTTGCTTCTCTCCTGCTCAGAAAATGAGGTTGCACAGTCCAGCGGTTTCCGTCCCAAACCGTCAACATGGCCTCTGCGTGCCTGAGTCCTTCTACCTGCCAAAATCGGCTTGGGTCCTGCTCCAGCCATGCCGCTTGAAACCAGCGGATCACCCCGCCGTGTGTGACAATGATCTGTGTATGCGCTCGCGGCTCATCTCTGTACGCCTGCTCCCGACTCATAAGCCATGCGTCGACGCGTTCTCCGAGCTGTCGCAAGCTTTCCCCCTGAGGAGGACTGTATTGGAGAGGATCGTCGTACCATCGAGTCGCACGTTCCTTGTCATTTGTCATCAACTCTTCGTATGTACACAGCTCCCATTCGCCAAATGAAAGCTCTCGCAGTGCTGGAACAGCCTGCACCGTACAGGGCACCTGCTCTGCCAGCAGCTCCGCCGTTTGCAGACAA
Source organism: Brevibacillus invocatus (assembly GCF_003710915.1). Taxonomy (GTDB): domain Bacteria; phylum Bacillota; class Bacilli; order Brevibacillales; family Brevibacillaceae; genus Brevibacillus; species Brevibacillus invocatus. Next base: position 66,008 of record NZ_RHHR01000044.1, read on the forward strand.
CGCTGCAAATCACTGGTATAGAGGTTCACGGGTTGCCGGATCACGGACTTGAGCTGCTCTGCCAATCCTTTTACCTGTCTGATTCCATGCTCATGCAGCGAGACATCGGTATGGCCCAGATATCTGCCCTGCCTGTTTATATCCGTCTCCCCATGACGTACCCATAGCCATCTCATCCTTGCCCACTCCTGACGCTTTATCCGATACTTATCAGCAAGGCAATCAGCATCGCAGCCTCGCTACTCTCGATGACGGCTCCGTAGCAATCGCCGTTCAATCCCCCCAGCTTTCGTGCCACACTTCGGGCAAACCAGATTGCAAACAACAGGGACAATAAAACCGCTCCCGCTGCCTGCAAACCGCCAAGCCACCAGCAGGCACCAGCCAAAACGGCGTACGCAATCACGATGTGAACGCCCGAAAGCCCCTCGCTGATCCCTTTTCCAATCCCCTGATCTGCCGAGAGATACGGCCAGTAGCGAATCGCCAGCAGGACGTGCGTACGGGCGATCGCCGGGACGAAGACAAGCATCATGCCCCATGCTGGCTCGGTCCATTCGGACAGTGCGGCGGTTTTCAACAACAGCAGCAACAGTGCCGCCAAAACCCCCATCGCTCCGACGCGACTGTCTTTCATAATCTCCAGCATTTTTTCTTTTGTGCGACTGCTTCCAAGACCATCCGCCAAGTCCATCCAGCCGTCGAGATGAAGTCCCCCTGTGATGTACACCCAGACGATCAGGGTCCATACAGCTGCAAGCAACGGGCTAAACAGCCAAAGCCCTGCTTGATGCACACCCCACAGGATCAGACCCATCACCAGACCCACAGCTGGATACCACGCAACACTTTTTTTCCACGCTTCCTCAGAAGGCCGCAGCCAGGGAACAGGAATCCGGGTGAAAAAGGCGATGGCATGCCAAAATGCATGTAGATTCATCCTTTGATCCTCCAGGGAATTCCCGAAAAGACTGCATACACGGTATCCGCGCGGCGTGCCGTCATCTGATTGACATCCCCGAGCACGTCTGCAAACCAGCGACCCAGCTTATTCATCGCCACCCCGCCCAAGCCTACCTCGCTCGTCACGGCGATCACGGTCTGTGGCGAGGCAGAAAGCCCGTCCAGCCATGCTTTTGCCTCCTGGTAGATCTCCTGTGTAATGGCCTCACTTCTCCAATCCTCTTCGGGAACAGCCATCAGCCAGTTGCTGACCCAGGTCGACAGGCAGTCGAGGAGCACGACCTCATATTCCTTCGCTGCCTGGTTCGAGTAAGACAGGTACTGCGGGATTTCCACACAGCCCCACTCTGCCGGACGGCGAGCCTGATGCTGCTCAATTCGGCTGCGCATTTCCTCATCCTTCGCTTCACCTGTCGCTGCATACAAAACGCGCTTGCCTGTGTCCGCGGCCAGTTCTTCGGCAAAACCGCTTTTGCCAGAACGCACACCTCCGGTGACCAGGATCAGGCTCATCGGTACGTTCCCCTTTCCAGACAAGCTTCGCGTATCGCACCCAGCAAGCGTTCGTTTTCTTCCCGTTTGCGCACGGCAATGCGGAAATCTCGCGCAGTCAACCCTGGGTACATGGCACAGCTTCGAATCAGGACGCCTTTTTTGCCGAGTACTTCCTGCAGCTCTTGCGCCGTCCACTCCTCAGAGGTGCGGACGAGCAGAAAATTCGCTTTGCCCGGCCAAACCTTCCAGTCCCATTCCTGCTGAAGAGCCGTGCTGAGGTAAGCGCGTTCCTGCGCAATCAGCTCTCGCGTCTGTCGCTCGTATTCCCATTCCTCCAGGCAAAGCTCTCCTGCCACAAGCGCCAAAGCATTGACACTCCAGCTGACCTGCTTTCCTTTCATCCGAGCGATTACCTCGGGGTGTGCGATAGCGTAGCCCAGCCTCAATCCCGGAATCGCGTACATTTTGGTCATCGAGCGCATCACGATCACGCGTGGATATTTCTCCAGCTGGTCGACCAGCGTAAATGGCTTTTCTTCCTCTACAAAATCGAGAAACGCTTCATCTACGATCAGCCAGGTATCCGTCTTTGCGGTCCATTCCGCCATTCGCTGCAGCTCTTCGGCTGTGTACAAGATGCCAGTAGGATTGTTGGGCGAGCCGATAAACACGAGATCTGCTTGCTGGAAAAGCCTGTACAGCTGTGTCTCTTCTGCTTTGTAGCCATGCTCCTCCCGGCCGTAGCAGCTGATCACCCGAGCGCCGAACTGCTCCGAAAGTTGCGCGTATTCGGAAAAGCATGGGTAGACAACACCCACTTTCTGCGGGCGCAAAGCCAAGAGCGCCAAGGCCATCGCTTCGGCAGCTCCGTTTGCAGGCAACAGCCAGTCTTCATGCAGATTCAATCGTTTGCCCAAAGCATGCCGGAAGGAACGGTGCGCTGGATCAGGGTACCGCGTCACTTCCTGCAGCTGGGTTTGCAGCGCTGAAATGACAGACTGCGGCGGTCCTAACGGGTTGATATTGGCGCTGTAATCGAGAAAGCCGTTTGCCGGAAGTCCGTATCGTTTGGCGGCCGACACCCAGTCACCGCCATGGCCGTATTTTTCCAGAACCTCCATCAGAACTCTACCCCCAGAACGGCAGGGATGCCCTCGTCATAGTAGTGCTTGATCGGCTTCATCTCCGTCACCAGATCAGCCAGTTCGATGATCTCCTGCTTTGCGCTTCTTCCTGTAATGGCTACGTGCATGTGTGCCGGACGATTTTTCAACGTCTCCAAAACATCTGCTAAAGGCAACACATCATCGATCGGAAACTTGTCGATGGCAAGCGCGTTGTTGATTTCGTCGAGAATGATCAAATCGTAGGTATCGTCGAGCAGTTTTTCCTTGGCAAAGCGCCACGCTACAGCCAATGCTGCGCGATGCTCCTCAGGCGTCTTAGTCCACGTAAATCCGATCCCCTTTTGCAAAATCTCGATTCCCATACGGTCAAACATGATCTTTTCCCCGTAGGTTCTATCTGGAGACTTGATGAACTGAATCATCAGCACCTTTTTGCCCCTGCCTGTAGCACGTACAGCAAGGCCAAGTGCTGCCGTCGTTTTCCCTTTTCCATCTCCTGTATAGACCAAAAGCAATCCCCGTTTGTTAGGCTGCTGGTTCACATGAATCCCTCCTGAAATAAAAAAACGCTTCGTTCTCCCTAGATACCAAAAGGAAAACAAAGCGCGGATAGCTGAAAGCCACAATCCTCACCTTTTCCTTTGACCCGAAGGAAATCAGTGCAACACGAAAACAGGCAGGTCTCCTGGCTCAAGAATCATCACCTTTCTTCTCCTTCCCACCTGAATAGGCAGTGGATGGCATGTGCCGCGAAGAAAAGCTCCTCTCATACAGTGGCGGGACCGCGTTGGCTTTTCACCAAACTTCCCTTTTAACCCTGCTCATTCGCATGGACACGAATGAACAAGGACCTGTTTGTCTATCTTATTCACTTTTTGTCTGACAAGTACTTGTTCTAATCATAGCAAATGCTGGTCGGGATTCAAGTAAAAGCTGAGGGGAAGTGCTTTGTATGGAATCTCAATGCTAGTTTTAATCACATCTAGGTTCGGATAAATACTTCAAGAGCAATTCCTTGCATCCTCAAAGTTTTTGTACTCCGATATTTTTCGAATTGTGTCCTTCTGCACATGGGTGGTTCGCGTTTTTCATCCATTGAAAACATTGGAAGGTACCTCACCGCCTGAGTAATAGCGAATTGGCTTCCCCATTTTTGCAGCATACTCAATCTCTTTTCGTGTACTCTCGCCTATGTAGCCATCAACATCAATGACAAAAATCTCATCGGAAAGATCAATCTTTCTGAAATGAAGGTTGCCCAATAATTCGGCTTGTTCCTTCGTGATCTGGATCCCCTCGCTATGCTCAAAAAAAGCAACGCTGATCACGATATTCCCTTGAAGGGTCAGATAGGCATTCGTCTGTTCAAATTGTTTCTTGAACTTTGTAGAACCACATAATGTGATGATGCGCATATTCCATTCTCCTCAGTATCACTTTGTGAATGATTGCCATTAATCTCGATTTTATCCCCAAAGAAATCCTAACCATTTGGCCAACATCTGACATTTTTATTACCATAATCCCCAAATAACCAAAACTACTCGCACCTTCCCCCCTCTTGGCGTAGCTTAAAGCTATTGCATTAAACAAAGACAGCATCATGATTACAAATGCTGCTGATCGCGTTTTGTTATGACTCTTAAAAATTCCTATAAGGATAAATACAAGACAGATAAATACAAATAAAAAGTCCATGAAAACCCCCCCTCTCTTCTATAAAAGTCTCTATTGTCTCTCATACCCACCCGTCAATTTTTCCGTGCATCAAATAAATACTCTACGAGATTTTCACAGCCAGACGACATTGCATCCGTTTCCCCTTTTGCACAAGAAGTGATGACGTAGCCTTCTATCGGAAGATCATGGTTTGTAACCTCTTGCCATTCATTTCCTCGAATCACATATGTTCGCCTATCTTCTATTACATAAGAGGCTAATTCTCCATCACTGATTAAAATATTCCTTTCAAACGGAGGAGCAATCGATACATTGCGAACCTTAATTTCATCTAACACTTCAAAAAACCTCGAAGCAAATACAAGACGATCATATTGCAGCCATCGTTCGCCAACATTTTGACGCCGGATCGTATACTCCTTCGTTTCAGATGAAAAAGCAACGTCATATTGGATGAACCCGTTTTCCGTGCTACTGATTAAATCATAAGTCAACCTTTTTCAAGTCGGGCATGAGGTTCTATGTTCATTTCACTTCTTATATTTCCCCAATCATCTGAAAACCGCAATTGCGAAGCATGGTTGCTCATCCCTGCTACTTCATGTGGTCGTTCAAACCAATACTCATCCACTGCCGGAATAATCAGTTGTGCGAAATACATGATCAACCCAAGCATTGCGGAAAATTGTTTTAATGGAACATTCCTTGTTGGCCGGAAAAATAAGAGAAAGATCATGAAACCCAGAGGTAAAGCAAGCTCATTTATCCGAAAGGTAAACGCACCCAAAAGATAGTATCCAACGATTTTAAATCCAAGGTTTGACTCGATCTCTTCTCTGTTTTTATAACGGTACATAAGCAGTACCACGATGATTGCCGTCAAAGCGATAAATATAATCATGTACACTTCCCTTTTCACCTATATTCAATAAGGAATAACCTGGAAATTATTGTATCACAACCTTGCTTCACTAAGGTTCTTTTTCCAAAAGAAATAACCCACCAAACCACTTGGCGGGCAAAGTCCAAATCACTCTTTAAGCTTCCTCTAACGAATCAATAACCTTCTGAATGTCCCGCAGACTTACAATCTCATGGGAAGGGACGATATCGCCCGTGAGCGGCATGCCGTGTCGATTGATCCACATATTGCGCATCCCGACTGCATGGGAACCCTGGATGTCTGTAGTCAGCTTGTCTCCTACCATCACGCCTTCTTCTGCTGTGATCTCCAGTAAGCTCATGGCGTGCTCGAAAATGGATGGTGCAGGCTTGCCTTGACCGAAATCACCGGAAATGATGATGTGATCGAAATAAGGCGCGAGCTCGGGTACGCCGGCCAGTTTTTCCTGTTGCAGATCTGGTGATCCGTTCGTGAGGAGAAGGAGCTTGTACTTCTCTTTCAGCTGGTCCAGCACCTCGAAGGTTTCCTCATAGACGATTGGGCGGCTTCTTCTTTCCGCAGCGAACATTTCTCCTAGCTTGTAGCCAAGCTCTTCGTCTTCAATGCCCATGGCCCGCAGACCGCGTGTCCACGCTTCCTTTCGGTAAAGCGGGACAAAGGACTGGAGCTTGCGAAACTCTTCCTGCTTCCCTTCCGCAAACTTAGCCCACAATCCCTCAAACGGATTGATCCCAATCATTTTGGTAAATGGAAATGCCTCGAAGGCTTCATAGATGGCCCTAGCTTCGCTGCGAACCGCAGCTTCCAGACGCTCTGTGTCTACCTCGTAATGCTTGGCTGCTTCTTCACAGGTCGCTTGAAACGCTTCCTTTACGCTTCGCTCGTCCCACAGCAACGTATCATCCAAATCAAATAGAATCGCTTTAATAGCCATTTGTCGTAAAATCTCCTTTTCCCCTGTATGGTCTCTCTCGCTTCTAAGATCACGGAAATAGGCCGTCTTTCAACCTTGAAGCAATTTGTTTTTGGTTCGTTCTATTTAGGATCATACCATGCAATCCGTTCGTTCTGCTTGCTTCTTTACAATAATCGCTTTGCAAAGCAATGCCGGTTTTTCCCTCCGTACATCGGGCGAGTAAATTGAAGGGTAAAGCCTGCCGCCTGCAAATTTTTCATACTCGCATGATTTTCAGGATGAACGGTGGAATACAGGTACAGACACCCTTTCTCCCGCGCACGTTTTTCGCGCAGCTCATGGAAATGTCTCTGCAATCCCAGACCTCGAACGGACTCGTGAACCACCGTTGAGTCCAGTACGCCAACAAGCGGCAATTCCTGCTCCGACACCCCGAATTCTCGTCCTAGATTTTGTTCGCTCATTCCCGGAAAAGCCAAAACCGTATAGGCTGCGAGCTTCCCATCCAGGTAGGCGCCATAGATTTCACCCTTCTCTTGAATGAGCTCTTGCAAGTAGCCTTCTTCGTCCATCGCAAACAGATCCTGCGCAGGCAGACGAGAGATGACATCCTCCATCAGCTTTCTTATATCTTCTACATCCCCGTGTCCTAAACGACGTATTTGTAATTCCATACCTTCTCTATTACGCATTCGCAGAGTCCCTTCAAAACCATAGGTAGTTGCTTCATCCCCATTCTACCACAAGGAAGATGTGAAGGGCCCTTGCCAAAGGGTTGCCATTCCTTACACATCTCTAGGCACGGGCGTCAAAAATCAAAATATTTGTATTTTACTTGAATTTAAATATGATACCATATTCCCAAAACGAATTGACGAGGTGAAAGTTGTGCTGTATCCCTCTATCCCGCCGATCCCGGAAGTGTCAACTGCCAACATGTCCGTCTTGCAAGAATGTGGCGAACCCTTGCTTGCGCTTTCTACGCTTTCACCTAAAATAGCTGTTTACTCCGCTTACTATCATCTGGGGTACGATGGCGCACTGCCTGAAATCTATCTGCGGGAAAATGCCGCCAAGCGATTGATCGCCGCCGCTGAAAAGCTGCCTGCCAGCTTTCATCTGGTCGCACTGGACGGCTGGCGATCCACACAGGTACAGGCTTCTCTCTATGAGCAATTTCGTCAATCTCTCTTGCGTCAGGGCTGGCAGGAAGGAGATGCACTCAAAGCTGAGCTCGGCAAGTTCGTTGCTCTGCCGACTACAGATAGGCAAAAGCCTTCTCCCCATCTCTCTGGGGGTGCGATCGATCTGACCATCGCGGGACCGGACGGCTGGCTGGATATGGGTACGGATTTCGACGACTTCAGCGATATGGCTGAGACCCGATATTTTGAGGAAATCTCAGAGCCTACCGAGCAGCAAAGAGCCATCCGGGACAATCGTCGTCTGCTCTACCATCTCATGATCGAAGCCGGATTTGTCAACTATCCAAAAGAATGGTGGCACTATGAATACGGCACCAGAAGCTGGGCGGTACGCACGCAGCAAGAGCCGCGGTATGGAGGCATCCAGACCATTCACGAAATAACGAAGTCATAACGATAGCAACGCGGCTGTCCCCCTTCTACACATTACTCGGGACAGCCGCTATTTTTCGTTCCTGCCTATGATTTTGCTTGTTCTGCTCGGGGAGCTTTGTTCCCGATCTTGTAAATGCTCACGATCATGATTCCGATGGTGACTAGCATGACGATCAGAGCGGGTTGGAAATTGCCGAACAGGTCGACCGTCAGACCGAAAAATGCAGGACCGAGCGATCCAAGCATAAAACCGCCAAACTGCATGATCGCTGACCATGATGTCGCCTCTTCCACACTAGAGGCTTCTTCGATCGGAATGATCAGAGCCAGCGGGAACAAGCCACCTGCCCCAAATGCGATGAAGAGCGAAGCGATCCAAGGGGAAACATGCAGCATCAGCAAAATGACCTCATGACCAGCTGATCATTTTGTTAGAAAACTTGGCTACGCCAAGCTTTTGGCGGAGCCTTAGTTGCACTTATACTATCTTCCGCTAATCTTTTTAGCGCTTTAGCGCACTTAAACTTTCCGATAGTAAAATAAAAACTGACCTTACCGGCGCGGTAGGGTCAGTCCTGAAAGGCCTTCTTATATTTCGTCTCCAGCCGACCATTTCATGCCAGCATGAAGCGGGTAGACAGGCTCGGGCAATTGTTGATAGCGAAAAGTGGTGACATCCAGAGTGGAGAGTCCAGGTGAATCGACGGTCAAAATTCGTACGGCATGCTGTTCAAAAAAGGCGCGAAAATGCTGGCTTGACTTGAGGCACACAAGCTTGTAGCGGGTGATGTCGATTCCGTGCAAACGGAAAATCTCGTCGTCCATCACCTGCGCCCTTTTGGAGCAGACGATGACGTCTACGTTCCCGATCACCAGACGTGCAGAGCGCCCCATCCGTATAAGTGACCCCGCTCCCATCGGAGAGGTTCGGATAAATGAGCCATCCGTTACTGCTTTGACGTAAGCTTCTGCTTCCACGGGCTGACCATGCAGCTGGTCCGTTTTCCCGCCAAGTCGAAGCTGGATCGTTGCCCCCGGTCCTGCCTCATGCGCCATGCGAGCAGCTTCCGGGTCGTACAGCATGCCAAAGCAAGTATGGGGCTGGTTGGCCGCAAGCAGCGCCGCGAGCAGGTACGTCCCATCCCCCGGTGTACCAGCCCCCGGATTATCGGACGTTTCATTGATCACCACCGGTTGCCCCTCAGCAGCAAGTGCAGTGCGGATTCCCGTGTCAGGTGACGGATGCTTTTGCATGAATGCTTCTCTGCGCGCCCAAATCTGGTTCGCTACCTCATCTGCCGCTTCTTTCGCCAGCTTATCGTCCCCATCAGCTGTCACGAGTACAGATGCCCCTACATAGGGTGTGTCCGTATACGGAAAACCGTGAAAAAACGTGCAATCCAAAATGCCTGGTCGCGCTTCCCATTCCTCGCAGAGCCGATTCACCTCTGCTGCAGGACCTTGGTTCGTAGTGGAGGTAGGCACCAATAACGGCAGTCTGGTCAGGTGCATCACTGGTTTGATCCTGCCTGAAACCAGCTCGAACATCCGCTGGATCACTTCTGCTCCCCTGTCGTATTCATCCGTGTGCGGATACAGATTGACGCCTAGCAGCAGATCGGCTGCTTGCACAAAAGCTTCATTCAGATTTCCGTGCAAATCCAGCGCTGCCCCGATCGGCAGCTCTTCTCCGAACTCCTGACGCAAACAGCGCATGAGATCCTCTTCGATCTGTGCACGATGCTGTGCTACACCTGCTCCGTGCAGACTCAAGCAGATAGCGTCAAACTCCCCCGCTGCTTTCAAACTGGCTACCAAATTCTGCTTCAGCTGCTCCCAAGTGTCCTCTTCGATGATCCCTGATGGATAAGCAACCGCTGAAAAGGTCGGAACCAGCTCTGCGCCCAGCTCCTTACCTTTGTCGAGCATCCCGCCTATGTAGCTGCGCACGCCCGTGTGAGCACGGATGATATCCTCTCCATACAGCCATTCCTGCTGCCGGAATGTGGCTACATCCGTGATGCCAGAAGCAAACGTATTGGTTTCATGGACCAGCTGTCCAATAGCAAATCTCAATGTTGGCCCCCTCTCTTGCCCGTGCGATCTCCTCATCCCGTCAGGCTTTTCATGTAAAAAACGGTCATGACCGTTTTGTCATCTGTGGCAGACTGGCCAGCAGACGTTGCGAATACGCTTCCTGCGGCTCCGTAAACAAAGCTTCTGTCTCATTTTCCTCTATCAGTCTACCATGATACAGCACGCCGACACGATCACACATATACCGGATGACCGACATATCGTGCGAGATAAACAAGTAGGTAAGCCCCAGCTCCTGCTGCAAGGACTTGAGCAGATTGAGGATTTGCGCCTGAATGGAGATATCCAGCGCGGAAGTAGGCTCGTCAAGAATGAGGAATGCAGGCTCGGTAATGATGGCTCGGGCGATCGCAATCCGCTGACGCTGTCCGCCGGAAAATTCGTGCGGATAGCGTGTGAGATGATCCTCATGCATCCCTACTCGTCTTACCAATTCCCTCAAATAGTCGTCTGACGATTTTTTCAGTCGCTCCTCACGCGGCAATGCGCGCAAAGGCTCGGTGATAATTTGCCTGATGTTCATGCGCACATCCAGGGAAGACTGCGGGTCCTGAAAAACAACCTGCAGGCTGCCCGGTTTTGGGCGATGGAAGCGATTGTTTTTCCACAGCTCCTCTCCAAAGAAAGAGACAACTCCTTGAGTGGGTGCCAGCAACCCGCAAATCATATTGCCGATCGTACTCTTGCCGGAGCCGGACTCCCCGACCAATCCGTAGGTTTCGCCTTTTTGAATATGAAAGCTTACCTGGTCCACCGCCTTGGTAGTGCCAAACGATTTTTCTAGCTCTTGTACGGTCAGCATCCTATCGTTTTCCCTCCCAACAGGCGATCCGATGGCCATTCAGGCCCTCAACGACTGGCGGTTTCTCCTGGCATCGTGCCGTCCGCTTGGGGCAACGATCCCAAAAGACGCAGCCGACTGGCCGTTTCCTAGCGTTGAAGGATTCCCCCTCGATGACCTTCAAAGGCTGGCTTTTCGGCTTTCCTTCCGGCAAAGCCTCGATCAGGGCGCGTGTGTAGGGATGGTTGGAATGAAACAGGACTTCCTCGGTTTTTCCAGACTCGACCACCGTTCCCCCGTACATGACATACACCCGATCACACATATTCGCCACCACGCCAATATCGTGCGTAATCAGCATGACACTCGTCCCTGTTTGTGTGCTCAGCTCTTTCATCAGCTTCAACACCTCGGCCTGCACGGTCACATCCAGCGCAGTAGTCGGCTCATCGGCAATCAACAGCTCTGGCGGTGACGACATCGCCAAGGCCACCACCACACGCTGACGCATGCCCCCGCTCAATTCATGGGGATACTGGCGAAACACCTTCTGTGGGTCCTTCATCTGCACTGCTGCCAAGGCCTCCACTGCCAAGCGATCCGCTTCTGCCTGAGTCACTCCCTGATGCTTCCGAATGACGTTTGCCAGCTGTTTGCCAATGCGCATGGTCGGATTGAGTGCCGTCATCGGTTCCTGGAACACCATGCCGATTTTTTTCCCGCGCAATCCCTGTATCTCTTTTTCCTTCATCCCCAGTACGTCCTGCCCCTTGAAACGAATGCTTCCCCCTGTATAGGTCGCATTGCGATCAAGCAAGCGAAGGACCGACTGGGCTGTCACTGATTTTCCCGAGCCCGATTCCCCGACGATCCCGACGATCTCTCCGGGCTCGATGGACAGCGAGACGCGATCGAGAACAGGCATGGTGCCGTATAGGGTGTGAAAGGACAAGGACAGGTCTGTTATTTCAAGCAGCATCGTGTATCACCTACCTCGCTGATCTGGGATCCAGCATGTCGCGAAGCCCATCCCCGATAATGTTGAAGCTGATTGTGACGAGAAAGATGGCAATCCCCGGAAAGGTCGGGTACCACCACTGATCGAGAAAATAACGCCAGCCTGTGCTGATGATCGCACCCCACTCTGGGGTCGGCGGCTGCACCCCGAGTCCCAAAAAGCCCAAGGTCGCCACCATCAGGATCGCATCTCCCAAATCCAGTGTCATCTGAATAATCACAGGTGTAATCACATTGGGAATGATGTGACGGACAATGATCCACGTATCCGACAGCCCAAAGGTCTGAGCCGCTTTCACAAACAGCTTTTCTTTCACGACAAGCGTCTCGCTGCGGGCAAGACGGACAAAAGCCGGAATCTTGACAATCACGATGGCCAAAATCGCATTCATCAGGCTCGGCCCCATCGCAGCCGAGAGCGCCATCGCCAAAATCAGCGTGGGGAATGCGAGTATCACATCCATGATGCGCATGATGATCTGTCCGATTTTTCCGCCCAGGTAGCCGGCAACTGCGCCGAGAATCGTCCCGACCAGCCCAGCCACAATAATGATCGATATCCCCATTCCGAGAGACAGCCGGGTGCCGTAGATGACACGGGCAAACAGGTCTCTGCCGACTTCATCCGTACCAAACCAGTGCTCGGCTGAAGGCTTCTGCAAGGCCAAATCCATACGTACCTGGTTCGGATCATTGCCCGTCAGGACGGGTGCGAGCAGAGCGATCAGAACAAACAGTATAAAAATCACGCCCCCGACCATCGTCAGCGGATTCTTTCGAAATCGACTCCAAAAGATTTGGACCGTCCCGGGCACTCGCTCAGGAACAACTGCAGGATGGCTGGCTGGTGATGTTTGTGGCGTTTGCATGCTGTTCCTCCTTATTCACGAATTTGTGGATCCAGCACCATATACAGCAGATCCACCAGCAGATTGATCAGGACATAGCCGATGGCAATCAGGATCGTAAAGCCCATGATCGCAGGAAAGTCGAGGCTGCCAATGGAATCCACGACATATTTGCCCATGCCCGGCCAGTTGAAGATCGTCTCTGTCACGACTGCTCCTCCTAATAACGAGCCGATGGACAATCCCACGACCGTAACTGCTGGCATCAAGGCATTGCGAAGCGCATAGCGAATGATCAAAAAGCTGGAGGAAATACCATTGGCACGCGCCGTTTTGATGTAATCCTGCTGCAAAACATCCAGCATTGATGCGCGAATCTGGCGGGTGATCGCCGATAGATGGACGAACGCCAAAATCGAGACTGGCATGATGAGATGAAGCACACTGTTGGAAAAGGCCTCCATGTCCCCGGCGAGCAAGCTGTCGATGGTGTACAAGCCCGTAATGGTAGGCGGTGCATCGATGAACAGGTCAAGCCGCTCAGAAGCAGGCAGCCACCCAAGCACACCGTAAAACAGAATTATGGCCATCAAGCCACTCCAAAAAACGGGAAGCGAGACGCCACTTATCGAAAAAATCCTTCCGATATGATCCCACATGCTGTTGTTTTTGACGGCTGTCAGGACCCCAATAAATACGCCGAGAATGATTGCGATCAGAAATGCGTACAGAACCAGCTCTAGCGTGGCGGGAAAGTATGTAATCAAATCTTCGATAACAGGCTGCTGAGTTCGCAGCGAAGTGCCCAAATCCCCCGTCAAAAGGCCTTGCATATAGTTCAGATACTGCTCGTAAAGCGGATCGTTCAGGCCCATCTGCTCGCGCACTCGCTGGTAGGTTTCCTCCGTCGCCTTGACCCCAACGATCATCCGGGCAGGATCGCCCGGAATGACGTTGGACATCAGGAAGGTGATGCAGGAGACGCCAAAGATGACGACGATCAGCATGAGCAGACGATTGCGTATGACTGCCCACATCCATCCTTCACACCTTTCGTTTATGGACTGACAGACATTTCATCCAAATTGTAGATGCCTTCCAGCATCGGGTTGTACTTGAAGCCCTGTACCTTCTTCGACATCGGCAGCAGGAATTGGCGCTGATCCAGATAAATGTAGACCGCATCCTCGTTGACGATTTTGGTCACGTCCAGGTACAGCTGCAAACGTTTTTCCTGATCCTGGATCGAGGCAGCTTCACGCAGCATCTTGTCGACTTCCTCGTTTTTGTAGAAAGAACGGTTGCCAGACAGCCCCCAACGTTCGGAATCAAACCACGGCGACATGAATTCCCACGGGTCTGCAGTATCGGGACTCCACATCCCCAAGCTCAGGTCAAATTCGCCCTTGTCGAGCATTTCACGCATGGTCGCGTAGGCTACCTTGTTCAGCTTGACTTGAACCCCGATTTGTGAAAAATCGTTTTGCAATGCCAGTGCGATCGGCTCCCATATTGCCCGTTGGTCGGAGTAAAGCAGGGTCAATTCCACACCGGACTTGCCAGATTCGGACAACAGCTGCTTCGCACGATCGAGATCATAGGTGTACATTTTGGCGTTCTCGTCATGTCCCCACAAGCCTTCCGGAACAGGTCCACGCAACTGGATCGCGGTGTCCTGCTGGACATTTTTGATGATCGCCTGATAGTTCACCGCATAGTTCAACGCTTGACGGAACTTGACATCCTTCAACGCTTCGTGTCCTTTGCCGATGTTCATGTACACATAGTCCACCGTAAGGGATGGCGACTTGATCAGCTGGACATTTTCTTCCTTTTCCAGGGCCAGCTGCTGATCTACCGGGATTCCCTCTGCGATATCGATCTCGCCTTTGATCAGCTTTAGGCGAGTCGCGGAAACATCCGAGCTGACTTGAAAGTAAACCGTCGTGATCGCAGGCTTGATGCTGGAATGCGGGTTGGGAGTGTATTTGTAATATTGCGACTTTTTATACTCTGTCAACTGATACGGACCGCTTCCCGCTGTATTTTCGGCCAACCAGCCTTGCGCCAGATCGCCGTCGCGCTCATGCTCCATCACTTTCGGATTGATGATCGAAGCATAGTTGTTCGTGAAGCGCGGCAGGAAAAGCGGGTACGGTTCTTTCAGCTGGAACTCGACGGTAAGCGGATCGATGACCTTCACTTGATCGATCATCGCAAACGAATCGGATGGACCTTTACCTACCTTCAAGAGGCGATCAAATGTGAACTTAACGGCTTCGGCATTCACCTCTGTGCCATCGGCAAACTTGTGTCCCGACTCCAGGGAGAACGTAAACACTTTGTTGTCCGGGCTTACCTTCCACTCTTTGGCCAATCCCGGCACCAGATCTGTCTTTTCGCCATCGTACTCAATCAGCCGTTCATACGAATTGTACGTCAGCTTCCATGCCGAGTTGTCCATCGAGACAGCCGGATCGAGCGGTCCCGGTTCTGCTGGAATCGCGACGACCAGCTTCTGTTCCTTCGACGCGCTTTCTGCCTGCTGAGCCGTTTGAGCGTCTCCCGGAGCCGCACTCGGAGTCTCCTGCTTGGAACAAGCCGCAGCCAAAAGCATGAGCGTTGCGAGCAAGGCCATTCCCCATCGTTTCATACCACTTATACCCCCTTCGTTTATAAAACTGAAATTTCTGTATATATTTAATATTTAAATGAATTACCCCATAAAAAACAGGTATCCTATTTTGCATTTGGTATCATCTTTTGACCACTTCACGTAAATCCCCTGCTTTTTGAGATTTTTCCGCATGATATACTACAGAAAACAAGCTGCCAACGCTGTTTCACGATACGATGCAAAGGAGGTTTCTGGATGTATCAACTATTAATCGCGGACGATGAATTCGAAATCAGAAACGGACTCAGCCAGTACTTCCCGTGGGACGAGCTCGGCTTCGAGATCGCAAGTCTCGTTGAAAATGGCAGGGAAGTGCTGGATGTCGTCGCCAAACAGCCGATTGATGTCATCCTTTGTGATATTCAGATGCCCGTCATGAGCGGGATCGATGTCGCACGTGAGCTGCACCAGCAGAACTCACCCGTCAAGGTCGTCTTTCTCAGCGGTTACCGAGAGTTCGAGTATGCCCAGCAGGCCCTTTCCTACGGCGTGAAAAGCTACATCGTCAAGCCGACCAAGTACAATGAGCTGGAGAACGTATTTCGTAAGCTGAAAATCGAGCTGGATCAAAGCAAGGGATCACAATCCCCATCCACAAACCTGCCGGAAGAAAAGGAGTCCGCTGCCCCGGAGACTGTCATCGCCAAGGTAAAAAGCTATCTGGAGCAAAACTACCGGGAAGCCACACTCGACGATGCCGCCCGTCTTGTCCATATGAACCCCTACTATCTGAGCAAATACTTCAAGAAAAAAACAGGTGAAAATTTCTCTGACTATCTGATCCGCGTCAAAATGGAGAAAGCCAAGGAGTTTTTGATGGATGTCAACAACCGGACCTACACCATCAGCGAAATGGTCGGATACAGCAACGTGAAAAATTTTACCCGTACGTTCCGCAAATATGTGGGCAAAAGCCCGAGGGAGTTTCGAAATTGGGAGTAAAGGAATGGCGTATGGACAAACGAAAAATGTACCATGCCTTTTTCATCAAAAACCTCGCTACCTTCCTGATCCCGATGATGATTCCTGTATTCATCCTGGGAACGCTCACCACGATCATCATCCAGCAATACGTCAAGGAAGAAATCGACACCAACAATATCAATCTGCTCAAGCATTCCGAGGAAAAGGTCAGGCTGTTTTTTGACGAGCAGGTCTTGATGAACATGCATTTGGTCGCGCGGGAAATGGATGTTCCCCTGAAAAATCTGTTTCAGAAGGAACACATCACCGCAGAAGACCAGGAGCGCCTTTCCAAGCTGCACAAGCTGTTACACTCCCCTGCCATCTCACGATCGTATATCGACTCCATCTACATTTATTTAAAAAATGACAAGCAGCGTATCTTCACCTCTGCCGACGAACATCTCGTCGAATTGCAGGATTTCCACGACCGCACCTGGTTCGACACCTTTTTGGAAAATAACAAAGGCAAGGCACTGGTCTGGTCAGAGCCCCGCGCTGTCACGCGGTATGAGGTGGAGAACCGCGTCACCAGCTCCAAATTCATCAGCGTGTATAAAAAGCTTGCCGTCTCCGATAACGACGATGGCGTCATCGTCTTTAACATCAAGCACGATTATATCGAGTATTATTTATCCGAGTTCTCGCTCCTCAAGGATCAGAGCTTGCTCATCGTCGACAAGAATCAGGAGGTCATCTTCCGAAAAAACGTTCGTGACTATCTGAATCTGAATGTAAGCGAGCTGATGGCCAACCACTCCTCCTTTTTTCCGCTCAAGATCGGGGAAGAGTCCTACATCGTTTCCATGCACAGCTCCGAGAAATACGGCTGGCGTTTTTATTCCATCGTCCCGGAGTACTCCCTGTACGGGCTGCCTAGACAATTAAGCATATTGGCCCTCTCGATGCTGATCCTCTCGCTTTTGGGTGGGACGGCTCTCGCCTATCAGCTGAGCAAAAATAATCGCCAAAATATCAAGAGCATTCTCAACCTCTTTCACGCTGCGGAAAAAGGACTTCCCTTGCCGCCTTTGCCCGAGAGAGGAAACGATGTGTACAGCTTTATCGTTCAGGTCACACTGAAAAATTTTATCGAGCAAAACTATTTGAAAATTCAATTATCCGAGCAGGAATACAAGGCTCAGGCGATGGAGCTATCCGCTCTGCAATCCCAATTAAACCCGCATTTTTTGTTCAATACGCTGGAAACCATCTACTGGAAAGCGGCCAGTCTGACCGGAAGACCCAATGTCCTCAATCAAATGGTCGAAAATCTGGCTGATATTTTGCGCTACTCGCTGGAAGGTGAAAGCAAATGGGTGAAGCTGCAGGATGAGGTGACCTATACACTGAGCTATATCGAAATCCAAAAGGTGCGCTACAAGGATACCTTTGACGTCGTTTGGAAGATGGATGAATCGATCAGTGAGATACGCGTGTTGAAGCTGATCTTGCAGCCTTTGATCGAGAACAGTCTGTATCACGGAATCAAGGAAAAGCAGAGCTATGGCATCATCAAGATCAAGATCAGAGCCCTGCAAGACTCGCTCGCGATCCAGGTCATCGACCACGGGGTCGGGATTCCCAAAGACAAGCTGCTCCTGATTCGGGAAAAGCTGGATGGCTCTCTCGATCAGTCCAAGCATATCGGATTGTTCAATACGCATCGGCGGCTAAAGCTCGCTTTTGGAGACGAGTATGGCCTGCGGATCAAGAGCAAGGCTGGATGGGGGACGGTCATCTCGCTGCGTATCCCGTACTAGTGTGAATCGAGATCACATGGAAATGACACTGCTGTCAATTTAATGATATAATATCGTCAGAATAATGATATTTAAATAGGGGTTGATGTCATTGAAAATAAAACCATCGACTACAATTCGCCAAGACTATAACGGTTTCTCAAAATACTGCCATGAAATAGATGAGCCGGTCATTCTTACACGGAACGGAGAAGCTGATCTGGTTGTGATGAGTCATGAAGCCTTTCAACGTATGGAAGCCCGCATCAAACTACAGTCGAAGTTGTTAGTAGCTGAGAAGCAAGTAGCTGAGGGAGAGCCTCTGTCTGACCATGACCAAGTCATAGCGAGAATGCGGAGGAAGCTGGATGACGCAAAGGAATAAAGTCGTCTATTCTCCTGCTGCAATCGATGATATGGATGAAATTTTTTCGTTTTTAACCCAAGAAAATGTTTCTGCCGCAGATCATTTGTTGCAAAAACTGGATCATCGCATTTCAAGTTTGGTAGATTTCCCAAATATGGGCTCTGTACTATCAGAAGATGAATATTCGCTCATACAGCGAGGATACCGTTTTATAGTGGTACATCCCTATTTGATCTTTTACCGGATCATGGAGGATACTGTCGTTATTCATCGGATTTTGCATGGACGACGGGATTACCTTCGAGAATTGTTCGGCTCTTTTGAATAAGAAATAGGATGTTACTTTATTACCAAGACATTTCTATTCAGAGAAACGAGGAGATACATCGATGACAGCACGCATCGGATTGCCTGCACCTGACTTATCCTTCCCGCTCGCTTCCGACTACAGCAAGGAGACCACCAACAGCTACGGTGTCATGGACGAGGCCTCCAAAGCTCCTCTGCGGGCTACCTTTATCATCGACCCGGAAGGCATTGTCCAATATGCCGTCGTCTCCAATTCCAAGGTAGGACGCAGCGTAGATGAAACGATCCGTGTCATTGAAGCTTTGCAGTCTGGCGGTCTGTGCCCGATGGACTGGAAACGCGGAGAGTCGACGATCTCCTAACGAAACCGAAACGCCCGTGCGATTTGCAAGTCGCATGGGCGTTTTTTGATTAGATGCAGGTCAACAGCATTTTTTCAAAAATGCTTTAGCATTTTTTTCAAAAATGCTTTAATCATACCTCTCGTCTTCGACACGCATTTCGCCTTCGATGATCCATTCCAGCTCTGTCTCGAAATTCAGCAGGATTTCTGCTGGCAGCTGCTCGACCATCTGCTTGATCTCTTCTTGCTTCATAGCATCGTCCAGTGTTTTCGGCTGTTCCTCCAAACCCTCATACCAAGCACGCACCTCTGCAAACAATGCGTAAAACGACGCTTCGAACTGATCGGCATCTTCTTCAGCATCCTCTTCGACGCTTCGCTTCATCTTCTCCCAATTGTCCAGCATGAGCTGAAATGCTTTTTTCATGGCACTCTCCACGCTCCTCTTCTGTATTCTACCGCCTATCCATTTCATTGTATTGTACATAGAAGCTGACAAGCCCTGCAAAAATAAGGGTCGGATGATCAACGTTTCGTTTTTTGCCACTTTTGATAGCCCGGTTGAGTCATAAAAAAATCCTCATTCACTGTTATGATAAAACTATCCTCATCGAGTAATCAAAGGGGGGAGAACCCTGAACAGACGATGGAGAAGTCTAGTCACCTCTCATAGCATGATCCTCACCAGTGTTATCTGGCTTTGTCTATGGGTCTTACCACTATCCAGCCATGCAGCTGGAGCACCGGCAGACCTTCAGGCACTGATCGACAAAGCAGCTCCGGGAGAAACCGTCACCATTCCTGCTGGAGAGTATGCCGGACCGTTGCGGGTGACCAAACCGATCACGCTGCAAGCATCAGGTGAAGTCATCATCCGTTCTGCCACAGATGATCCTGTGTTGACTATCGAGAGTAACAACGTGACGGTAAGCGGTCTCCAATTGCAGGACAGCCGCATCAACAACCCACTTGCCACGCTGGTTGTTCACGGTAATCAAAACGTGATCGAGCAGATCCAAATCGACACGATGGGCACGGGCATCCAGCTGCTGGAATCAAGCTTTAACCAGCTGCGAAACATTCGCGTGACAGGACATGTCCTGGACCCAAGCGAGGTAGCTGCGGATATCGGTCACGACCACAGCGCCCATCAACAACTCACCAAGCCCGTTCAACAGCCTGGAGCGGAAGCCAAAAAGGGAAACGGCATTGATTTGCGCAGGTCCCACCAGAATCAAATCATCGGCAACCAGATCCTCAACCTCTTTGACGGGATTTATCTGGAAAGCAGCCAAGAAAACATCATTGAACAAAACCAGGTGGCAAAATCCCGCTACGGTATTCACCTGATGGGGACATCCTCCACACGCATTGCGAACAACATCGGAAATGGCAATGTCACTGGCGCCATGCTCATGGATACCAGCACCGCCACTGTGACCAATAACCGTTTTCTGAAACAGAAGGACAATCCCAATTCGCAAGGTATCCTGCTTTTTTCTGTCACAGACTCTGTTCTGGAGGGAAATCACATTGAAGGAAATCGCGTGGGGTTGTACCTTGAGCAATCTACCGGCAATTCCGTCAAAAACAACGCGCTGACCCTCAACTTTATCGGAATGCAGGTAAAGGATACGGCAGACAATCAGCTTATGTCCAACCAGTTTGTCTCCAATGTCATTCAGGCTCAGGCTCAGGACAGCAAAGCGGATTCGTTCGACGGCAACTACTGGGACAACCTGCAGGCACTAGACGTCAATGGTGACGAGCGAAGCGATCTTTCCTACGAAATGAATCCGTTTTTTCTCGCTTTGACGGATGCTGTCCCACCCTACCAGCTGTTCTTCCAATCTCCTGGTTTTGTCTTTTTGGAGAGTCTGTTTTCTGTCGGAGGCGATCAGATTCGGGACACAGCTCCGCTGATGAGTCCCGTCATCCAGGATGATCTGGAAGGACAGCAGGAAGCAACCGTTGGCCAGACAGGGCTTTTGGGTGCCGGACTTCTGATGTTCAGCTTTTTATTTATCTATTTAGGAGTGAGAAGAAAATGAAAAAGTGGAAAATGGCCATCATCTCTTTATTCGGAATGGGACTTTTGCTCATGGGCTGCGGAAAAGAAGAAGCGCAGCCTGTAGCGATTCAGGAAGGCGTAGACAAGTGCGATGTCTGCCACATGATGGTAGCCAACGATCACAATGCGACACAGATTCTGTTGAACGACGGACGTGCCTTGAAATTTGACGATATCGGATGCATGAACGAATGGGCACATCAGAATGGCGTAGAGCATGTTCACACCCAATTTGTTCGCGACTACAACACCGATGAGTGGCTGAAAGCCGAGGATGCCTCTTTTGTCTACGATGCCAGCTTCTCGACTCCGATGGGCTATGGCATTCACTCCTTTAAGGACAAGGCGACAGCTGAGAAATTCGTGCAGGAGCAAGGCAAAGGCACGCTCATGACCTATGCTGATCTGTCTAACCACGGCTGGGCAAGAAACATGACGCAAAATCATGGTCACGGTGATGCCAATCATGCTGGAGAAGGTCAGCAGCATGGAACTCAGGACAGCAACTCCATGCACGGTAATACCGACAGCCAAAAAACACACAACTAACGGAGGAAGTGGGGAACGTGCACATGTATCACATCGCCAGACGGGAACTGAAGATGGGCTTTCGTAATCCCTGGTCCTACTCCTTCATGGCCCTGTTTACCCTCTTTACTCTTGCCTTGATGGTGATTCAATCCCGCTCCTATCTAGAGGGCTACACGTATACCACCGGAACCATGCTGACACTGGTACTCTATCTCTTGCCATTGATGACGATACTGCTCTCCTCCTTTTCCCTCACAGCGGAAAAGGAGGAAGGCAGCTGGCAGTTGCTCTCCACCTACTCGCTCACCACGACTTCCTTTTTGCTTGGCAAATATTTCGGCCAGGCACTGGTGTTGATCGTCATCATCTGCTTTGGCTACGGACTGTCTGGATTGGTCGGGATAATCATAGGCGCAGGCTTTACCTTTTCAACGCTCCTGTTCCTTCTTTCCTTTTCGATCTGCATCATCCTGATGTTTTTAGGGATTGCCATGCTGATCGGTGCCATGAGCAAAAACCGCTGGCAGGCGCTCACGCTGGGTGTCAGCATCTGGTTTTTTCTGATCCTGGCCTGGCCGACGCTTTTGATCTCAGTACTCAGCTTTGTGCCGTATACGTGGATCAAGCCCGTGCTGCAGGTCGTTACCCTGTTTAACCCGGCTGAATTTGTACGACTCTTTTCCGTCGTCTGGCTCGGCGGAGGATCGATCTTTGGACCCGAATATTATAAATGGGTGAACTGGTTTGACTCTCCATTCGGAGCTGTCGGCTTTGTCACTCTTTGCTTCATCTGGATCAGCCTGACGATGCTTGCAGCCATCTTTGTCTGGGAAAGGAAGAGGAGTCATGACTGAATTCGGATTGGTAATGAAGCAGGTAGAAAAAAAGATCGACAAAAAACAAATTGTCCATCCATTCGATCTGCGGATTGAGCCCGGCGAAGTGATTGCCCTCTGCGGTGGAAACGGAGCAGGGAAAAGCACGATTCTGCGGATGATTGTCGGGATCTTGCGCCCGACCTCCGGAACCATCGAGCTGAATGGATTGAACTGGAAGGAACAGCGTGTCGAATACCTGGAGCAGATCGGCTATATGCCTGACCATTTTCAGTTTGCTGCCGGATTGACTGCGAATGAAACGCTCTCTTTCTACGCTTCCTTGCGAGGTGTACCTCAAGTGAAGGTGGACGAGGCACTGCGGGCCGTGGGGCTTCAGGATGCCAAAAACAAGCGGGTGACTCAGTTCTCCAAAGGCATGCAGCAGCGGCTCCTGTTCGCCCAGGCCATCATCGCCAATCCGGCGCTGGTCGTACTGGACGAGCCCACCAACGGTCTCGACCCATACTGGATGGACGCATTTGTCGATCTGGTCAAGGGCTTGAAGGACGCCGGGCAATCGGTCATCTTTTCAACCCACCAGCTTCAGGTTGCTGATGCTGCTTCGGATCGTGCCATTTTTCTGATGAACGGCCAGATCGTCCAATCCGGCACTATTGATGATTACAAGACACGCTACGGTGCTTTGGGCTTGCACGGAGCTTTCTCGGATTTGTTTACACGCCCTGTGCCAGAACCCCCGTCCCCTGGCACCAGCAAACCCGGCAAGCCGATTGTCACGATCAAAGGACGAAAGGACAACCAATGAAAACAAGGCAGTCCGTTCGCTTTCTCCCGGATGAGAAAGGAATAGACTGCCTTTTTGAGCAGAGTGATCCTGTTTTAACCGCGCAATCGATTGACCCAGAACCCGCCCTTTAGATGCTTCGGCTCAAATGCGACAATGAATGCCTTGGGCGAGAGACTCGTGATCAGCTTCCACAGCTTCTTCTCGTTGCTTCTTTTCGCCAGTACCTGCATCATCAGGCGAGGACCGTCTCTGCCCTCTGCTACCCACGAGGTCACTCCATAGCCACTCTCACGCAGCTTTCCTGGCAGATCCATCTCCAGAGAGTCGACGACCACCTGCACCGTCACATAACCCAGTGCCAGCTTCTCTTCGATCTTGCTGCCGATAAAGACACCCATGCCCCAACCAATACAGTAAGCTGCCAGATTGATCGGATTATCCAGATTATCGAGAACAAGACCCAAGCCTTTCAGATAAACAAACACCTCAACCATAGCCAAAAGGGAAGCCATGACCCGGTAGCCTTTTATCACCATCAACATCCGCAACGTAAAAAACGAGACATACAAGATATTGATTCCAATGATGATCAGAACGAACTCCATTCCCGCGATTCTCCTTCTTTTCCGAGTTTCGTTTTCCTTCTCAGAGAAAAAGACGGGTTATCTCCCCGTCTTTGTTGCAAGCATTGTCCGATCAGCCGATCCCTTTTTTCTAACCCGTCTTTACGACTGGTTGCGCAGTCGTGTATCCAGCACGAAATTTCCGAATGGAATCAAGGATGCGATAAAGGCTCCGATCGAAAAGAGAACGGACCATTTGTTTTTGAAATGTACATGTGCCAATGCCAGACAGTACAGAACGAACAGTAAGCCGTGCAGAGAACCAGCAATCATCACTGCTTCCGGAACATCAAAAAAATACTTGAGTGGCATGGCAATCCCGAGCAGAAGCAAATACGAGATTCCCTCAATCAGACTGACGGCACGAAATCGTCCGAGAGCAGTTTTTAGCATGAGAGGATATCCTCCTTGATAGTCCAATTTCTATCATTATAAAATGAAAAACTATCAAAAGGAGGAAAATTCACCATTGTTCATAATACGTTCAAAACTACGCCATGCCCCCATCCGGCTTGGGGTTTGCAGCAGGCCGGCTCACCTGTACACGGTCTTTGCCCATCATCAGGATAAAGAGCAGCGCGAGTCCGGCAGGTACCAGCGCCCACATGAAGGTACTAGCAATCGAGGTAGCCAAAATTCCCGTGATCGTATCCAGAACAGGTTCGGGAATCGCTGCACGGGCCTCCGGGGCCAGAATGGCACGCGGATCATGGATCAACCCTGCCATCGATTCCTGACCGGCAAATGCAGTCGACATCTCGCTTTCAAACATGTTGCGCTGCAAGATCCCGAAAATCGTAATCCCCAAGGTCATCCCCAGCGAACGAAAGAATGAGCCAGTCGAACTCGCCGATCCACGTTGCCGCATGTCAAAGCCGTGAATCACAGCCATCCCCAGTACAGAAAAGGAAAATCCGACACCAAAACCGGTTAGGATCATGTAGGTCGTCAATAACCAGCGTGGAATATCCGGCGAGATCGTCCCCAGCAGATAGATGCCCGGGATAAAAAAGACCGCCGAGATCAGCATGATATTGCGGAAGCTGGTTCGCGTCGTCAGCATCCCGCCGATCTGGCTCCCGACTACGGAGCCGAGCATCATCGGCATCAGGATCAACCCGCTATTGGAAGCCGTACCGCCAAACACACCCTGAATAAAAATCGGCAGGTAGACCGTCGCGATGATAAAGGCCGCACCGTACATCAGGGATACCGAATTGGAAGCGGCAAACAAACGCCGCTTAAACATAGCGAATGAAATGATGGGTTCCGCAGCTTTTTTCTCCACCATTATAAACACGATGAACAAGACGATGAAAACAGCAAAAAGTCCCAGAATCTGCACGGAATCCCAAGCGTACTGATTGCCTCCCAGCTCCAGGGCAAACATCAGGCTGACTACCGCTCCTACGAGGGTAATCGCCCCCCACCAGTCAATGCTTTGCTTCCGGTGCTCCAGCGATTCCCTGTAGTTGAAAGCGATCAGCCAAAAAGACAAAATCCCGATCGGCACATTGATGTAAAAGATCCAGTGCCAGCTGATGTATTCCGTGATATACGCACCCAAGAGCGGTCCGAAAACACTGGACGTGCCAAACACCGCTCCGAAAAGCCCCGTCATTTTCCCGCGCTTTTCCGGTGGAAACAAATCAAAAATGATCGTAAAGGCAATGGGCATCAAAGCGCCGCCGCCGATCCCCTGAATGGCACGGTAAATACTCAACTCGACAATACTGCTGGCAGTACCGCAAAGGATAGAACCGAACAAGAAGACGATCAATCCGAATATGTAAAAACGCTTGCGTCCATACATATCAGACAGCTTTCCGAAGATCGGCATACCAGCCATCGTCGCTACCATGTATGCAGAGGTCACCCAGACGAACTTATCCATGCCGCCCATTTCTCCCACAATCGTCCCCATTGCTGTCGCCACGATGGTATTGTCCATCGATGCGATCAGCAAGCCGAGCAGGAGTCCTGCTACAACAAAATTTACCCTACTTTCTTTGGCACTCACGTCATACCCTCCCTATCCATCGCTGCCTGACAGGAAGCAGCAAGGCAAAGGACAAAGAAACACTTCCACCAAATCGCCCAACCTTGATTCAGGGAAGTGTTTCTCCGTCAATCTCGTTTCGAAACAGAATTAGTTGGTTTTCAGTACATCGTGATCAACGTAGCGCTCTCCGTTCAGCTCACTGATCACATTGATCGCTACCTTTGCCCCGTCGCCAGAGGTGATGATCGTATGTACGCTCACGCCTGCACACGTACCAGCGGCCCAGATACCTTCGATGTTGGTTTTTCCTTGAGCATCTACATCTACTACGTTCTTGATGCGCGGCTCTGTACCTTCCTTGATAGTTACACCGATCTGGCTAGCCAGCTCCACAACTGCACCAGTAGCGAGGATCACATGCTTGGTTTCATACGATCCTTGTCCTTCCACTTCTACCACCAGACCTTGATCCGCTTTGGAGACATTGGTCACCTGCGCCGTTACGATTTCAGCACCGAACTTTGCAGCTTGTTTTTTACCCGTTTCTACCAAGTCTGGTCCAGAGATTTCCATAATGCCATAGTGATTTTCCATCCAAGCACGTTTGGTCATGCTCTTGTCGTTGTCGATCAACAGTGTTTTCTTGCCTGCTTTTGCAGCGAACAAAGCCGCACTGCCGCCAGCAGGGCCTCCCCCGATAATCACGATATCGTACATGGAAATCGCTCCCTTCGTTTTTACAACATTATTATATACTTTGTATAAAAAAAGAAAAAGTCCTTGCTGCACTTTATTTCGCATTAGGGTTCCACTTTTCCTTGGAAGAAATGTATGCATGAACAGCTGAGGGTATTTCCCCCCGTAAGTAAAGCCGGGGGACACAGCGTTCTTCAAAAAAAAGAGGCATGACACCAAACCATCTGCTTGGGTCATGCCTCTTTTTCGCTATCTATTTTGATTCGCTTACACGTTAAACGCCATAATCCAGATCGATCCACCGATGATCGTCAGTACGATGAACAGACCGAGGATCAGCGTCTGCACGTTCCAGCGCGGTTTTTCTCCCTCACGGATATGCATGAAGAAGAACAGCTGAACGACAAACTGCAGGATTGCCATGATCATGATCGTGATATAGGTCGCTGTCTTGCTGAACAACGGGTTCATTACCAGTACGAGCGGAATGACCGTCAGCACGATCGACAGGATAAAACCGATCACATACGACTTGAGTGAGCCATGACTTTCTGCATGACTGCTGTGGTTTCCGTGGTTCGCCATCCTACATCACCCCCATCAGGTAGACGACCGTAAACAGGAAGATCCATACGACGTCCAGGAAGTGCCAATACAGGCTGAGTGTGGTCACTTTGCGACGTGTCACAGGAGTCAGACCGCGACGACGAAGCTGTATGATGATCGCCAGCATCCAGAACAGACCAATCGATACGTGCAATCCGTGCGTACCTACGAGCGTGTAGAAAGCCGACCAGAATCCACTCGTTGCGATTGTCGCACCTTCATGAACCAGATGGATGAACTCGGTAACCTCCAAGTAGATGAAGGAGAGACCGAGCAAAGCCGTCACGATCAGCCAGCCGATCAGTTCTTTTACTTTTCCTTTGTTCATCGCCAGAATCGCAAGTCCACTGGTAAAGCTGCTGGTCAACAAAATGAACGTGGAGGCGATGACACCTGGCAATGCAAACAGTTCCGCACCCGTAGGTCCACCAGCAAAGCTGTGGTTCATGACCGCATAGGTCGCAAACAGCGTACCGAATAAAATACAGTCAGTCACCAGGAAGATCCAAAAACCGAGTACCTTTAACTGCTCGTGTTCTTCATGACCATGCTCGTGATCATGTGCATGACCATGCTCATGGTTTTTCGCCACTTGTTGCATTAGTATACCCTCCCCAGTGAAGCCTCGGTGCGTCGCACTTCATCCACCGGTACGTAGTAGTCGGTATCGTATTGGAAGGAACGCGCCCACATGGTGAGAAACACGCCGATCATACCGATCGCAGCCATCCAGACCCACTCCCAGACAAAGCCAAATCCGGCAATAAACCAGAAGACAGACATGATAAACGGAAGCCCGGAGTTTTTCGGCATATGAATCGGCTCCAAGTGAACCGGCTCTTCTTTATAGGTTCCGTTCGCTTTTTCTTCCTTCACTCTCCAGAAGTCGTCGGTCTCTTTTACTTGAGGAACGACAGCGAAGTTATAGAACGGTGCAGGCGACGGAATCGACCATTCCAGCGTACGACCATTCCACGGGTCGCCTGTGGTGTCTCGTTCGCCATGCTTGATGCTGTACAGGATTTGCCATACTTGGAAGACGAAACCTGCCCCCATCAGGAACGCACCTACGGTAGAGACCAGGTTGAGCGATTCCCAGCCATAATCCCAGCCATATGTGTAGTAACGACGGGTCATACCCATGAAGCCAAGCGCGTATTGCGGCATAAAGCAGACATAGAAACCGATGTTCCAGAGCCAGAAGCCCCATGCGCCCAATTTTTCATCCAGCTTGAAGCCGAACAGTTTTGGCCACCAATAGTATATCCCTGCAAGGTAACCAAACACGACCCCACCGATCAAAACTTGGTGGAAGTGGGCAATCAGGAAGTAACTGTTATGGTACTGGTAGTCAGCAGGTGCTACTGACAACATAACACCTGTAGCCCCCCCTACGACGAAGCACGGGATAAAGGCAATCGTCCACATCATCGGCTGCTTGAAGGAAATCTTGCCTCGATACATCGTAAACAGCCAGTTGAAGACCTTTACACCGGTCGGTATCGCGATCAGCATCGTCGTGATTGCAAAGAACGCAATGACGCTCGCACTCGTACCCATTGTGAAGAAGTGGTGAGCCCAGGTAAAGAAGGACAAGATAGCGATCCCCATAACGGCTGCGACCATGGACTTGTAGCCAAACAGCTTTTTCTTCGCAAAGGTCGCTACAACCTCGGAGAAGATACCAAACGCTGGTACAACTACGATGTAAACCTCAGGGTGACCCCACATCCAGATCAGGTTGAGGTACATCATCGGGTTACCGCCGCCATCCATCGTGAAGAAGTGAGCGCCGGCAAAACGGTCAAGATAAAGCAATGCGATCGTAACAGTCAAGATTGGGAAAGCGAGAATGATCATGATACAGCTGGAAAATACGGACCAGCTGAACATTGGCATTTTCATCAATTTCATGCCAGGTGCACGCATTTTCAAAATGGTGACGATAAAGTTGATCCCCGTAGCCAAGCTACCGATACCGGAGATCTGTATCCCCCAAATCCAGAAGTTCTGACCTGGACCAGGGCTGAATTCATTTTGTGAAAGCGGTGGATACGACAGCCAACCTGCGTCCGGGGAACCCCCGATGACGAATGAAAGGTTGAACAGCATCGCACCAAACATGAACAGCCAGAAGCTGACGGCGTTCAGGAAAGGGAAAGCGACATCTCGCGCCCCGAGCTGAAGGGGAACGACCATATTGAACAAACCGAACATCATCGGCATCGCCATGAACAAGATCATGATCGTACCGTGTGTCGTAAAGATCGCGTTATAGTGATCGGAGTGCAAGAACTCCAGATTCGGGAACGCCAGCTGGACACGCATCAAGATCGCGTCCACCCCACCGCGGAACAACATCAGGAGGGATGCGATCAGGTACATAATCCCGATCTTTTTGTGGTCGACTGTAGTCAGCCATTCGCGCCACAGCCAGCCCCATTTTTTATATTTGGTTAAGACGAAGACGATTGCGACCATGGTCAGGGCAATGGAGACCATCGCACCGTAGATCAGCGGATCGCCCGTAACAAAGAACCAGGAACAAAACTCCAAAAAGCTCTCCCACATCAGGTATTCCTCCTCCCTTTCTCCTAGTGATTCATCCCAGGTGTCATATTCATATTTGGCATCTGAGGAGCCGATGTTTCATCCTTTTTATCGCCATACGTTCTGATCTCACTTGCATCCACCGGATGTCCGTGACCGTATTTCGCAACGATTTCTTCAAACAAACCTTCTGGGAAGGATGAGTAGGTCGCAACTTCCGTCAAACCAGGCTTTTTCAACTGTTCATAATCTTCCTTGGTCATGGCCGGCGTGGTACCCTTAACCTCTTTTACCCATTGGTCAAATTCTTCTTGCGTGGTTGCTTTTACATTGAAATTCATGTGAGCAAAGCCTTCACCGGTGAAGTTCGCTCCACGACCCTGGAATTCACCCGGTTCGTCCGCCTGCAGATACAGCTCTGTCGTCATCCCGGACATGGCATAAATCTGACCGCCAAGCTCAGGCACCCAGAAGGAGTTCATAGGGGCTTCAGCTGACAGATGGAACTGTACAGGTACGCCCGCAGGAATCTGCAAGTAGTTGACTGTCGCGATGTTTTGTTCAGGATAAGTGAACATCCATTTCCAGTCTAATGAAGTAACTTGAACCGTAATGGGCTTCACTTCTTTATTCGGTGACTCTTTTAACGCATAAGTATCGCGCACAGTAAAGTAACCCAAAATGGCGATAATCACGATTGGAATCCCCCACCAGATGATCTCCAGTGTCGTGCTGTGATCCCAGTTTGGCTTGTAGGTTGCCTTGTTATCAGGCGTATCCCGGTATCGATAAACGATAAAAGCAGTAAGCGCGATGACCGGTACGACAATGACCGCACACAATATAATAGAGATCATGATGAGATCATATTGTGTCCCCGCTACTGGACCTTTGGGGTTCAGTACTACATAATCACTACCGCAACCGGCCAGCAGGACACTCGCCAGCGTTGCCAAGACTCCGAACTGAAGTCGTCTCAGCCATTTTCCTCCACTCATTCTCCCAATCCCTCCTCGTTGACAAAAACAGCCATAACTTAATTGGAAGTCTTTTTTAATCAATGTGAACACATCTCGTTTGCGCACTCTCATGTTATCAAATCAAACTTGTTTTGGTACTGCTTTTTCACGACGTTCAATATTTCGTAGTTTTTCTGTTACAAAGTGTTCACTTCGAATTCACGAGTTGATCATAATATTGTTACGATTATCCTGCGTTTGATAAATGGTTCCAGCGTTGCCTGCAGATTCCCGTTCACTTAAAGGAAACAAACAGCAAAAAAGCCAGGATGCGGATAATGAGTTCCGCATTCCCAGCTAGTTGGGGCTTGCATTCGTGCACTTATTTTTTCTCTTTGATCTGTACTTCAATCGGAATGATTTCCATACTCACATTCAGGATCGAGGAAGCGTACTCCGTAGCATCGTAATACCCTTTTGTGTCCTTGTTTTTGGCGAACACCACGCTTACGCCCGTTCCCTTATCCTTCTTGTCGCCTAGGACAAAGGCCATTCCTTGCGCCTTGTCGGCTGTATTGTCTGCCAGATCATCCAGCAACGCATTCTTTGCAGCGTCCAGTCCAAAGATATTCGTGTTCAGTTCGTTTCCTTCATAATATTCTTTCCCTTTTGGGATCAAGGTTTTGGATTCGTCGAGTGCAAACTCCTTCGTGACATAGTTGTACTTGTCTCCTTTTTCAATGTAGGAGACCACCAGACCCGTATAGACACCCTTCTTGTCCAGCTTTGCCTTGGAGGCGTCGACCAGAATCATGCCGCTTTCACCAATTACCTGAATATCATTTCCTGTGACAACCATGGCAGAGTTTTCGTCGATTCCAAAGCCGTAATCGATTTTCTCATGGACAAGAGCCACGACCAGACGACCGATGCGTCCACGCTTGCTGAAATGCTGATCGACAATACCCCCATCGAAGAATCCGAGACCTTTTGTGACCCACAAGCCCGGTTTGGATTCGTCATAGGTGACGCCCAGCTGTAGGGCTTCCAGAGAAGTCGCATTTTGGATCATCGTATTGGACATGATGGCCGCCCCAGCTGAAGTACCTGCTACCAGACCACCATCCTTGTATACCTCCCACACGGCATCCAGTGCCTTGGTATTTGATCCATCTGGATTGTAAAACGCTTTGGTGATGCGCGCCTGATCACCGCCAACGAAAAAGAACGCTGTGCATTCGGATATCTGCGCGACAACCTCATCATTGTTTACTTTGTCTGCGTAATTCTTTTCCGTAATTTCGATGATGCGTACTTGATCGGCTGGAACGCCGTAATCTCCAAAGTCCTTTTTCATTTCATGGGATGAGCTCATCGAACCGCTCGCCGTCGGGAAAATCCCTATAACCGCATCGTCCTTGCCGCCTGCCAATTCGATCATTCGGTTGTACAACTCGGCATTGTCCGATTCATTCGCACCCCCGATGATGACCAAGCTTCCTTTAGCCGTTGCTGCCCCCTCTTCTGCAAAAGCTCCCGGCACAGTGAAAGCAAAAAGCAGCAGTGCAGCCAGCATGACAGTCAGCCATTTGAACCCTTTGTTTGAAACCATACCCATCATCAATTCCCCCTGTTTCCTTCAGTTTTTAATTGAAACACAGGCTCTACTTTCCCTACATGCTCCCCCTTCCTGTTTTGAATCACAGGTGTATGAAAGGCTTGCAGCGCCACTTCTTCAAGGGGTGCAAGCTCACCCATCTGTTTGAGCACTTCGACAGCTGCGGGGTAGGCAGATCGCCAATTTCCGTCTGTTACTTTAATGGCAATACCGATTCCCTTCTCCATGAGTCCCAGGCAATAGACCCCCTCTGCACCGCCTTTTGCCAGTACTCGCCCCTTCGTGATCTGCATCGCTTCTGTGCAGAACTCGTTGGCTCCACTGACCATTTCCGGATATTGCACCATAGCCTGGGTGATACGCTTGATAGCCTGTTTCAACGAAGGCGGCTGGATCTCCTCAGGGTGGGCCAGCCTCGCAAACACATACGCCAGCTTGGATAAAGGAATGCCGAAGTTCGGTACGCCACATCCATCGATTCCCGTGATCACCTGCTCCTCTGGCAGCTCTGCCAGCTCCAGCAAGCTCTCCAGCACCTTTTGCTGTACAGGATGCTCCATGCGATGATAGCTGTCGATATCGCTCTCCAAATGCATCGCGAGCGCCAGCATCCCGGTATGCTTGCCTGAGCAATTGTTGTGAATCGGGCTCGGCTTGATCTGTTTTTGTACGAGTTCCAGATAACGCTCCTGACTGTACGGCGGATGAGCGCCGCACTGGAGATGCTCCTCCTGCAGCCCGATGCGAAACAGCATAGAGTTTACGACCTGCGTGTGCTGTTCTTCACCGTTGTGCGAGCCACAGCAGATGGCAATCTCCTTGTCATTCATGAGAAAGCGGTCCGCTGCCCCCGATTGAACGAGTGGAATCGTCTGAATCGGTTTTAGCGCAGAGCGGGTAAACGTCATTCGTGAGACGTCTCCGACACGGTACAGAAGATTTCCCTGCCAATCGACAACTGCGATGCTGCCTGTATGTTCACTTTCGATATGATTTCCGCGTTTTACGACGACCAATGTTTCTTCCATATTGAGTTCCTCTCCTTAGGTGTAGAGATGACACGCTACCCCGTGATCCTCTTCAAGCTGAATCATGGTCGGCCTCACTTCTTTGCAGATCGCTTCTGCTTTGGGACACCTGGTCACAAACGCACAGCCCGCAGGTGGATTGGACGGCGAAGGCACTTCACCGCGCAACAGAATCCGCTCCTTTTTTCTGCGAGGATCGGCAGCAGGGATAGCAGACAAAAGCGACTGTGTATACGGATGCAAAGGCTTGGCGTAAATTTTTTCCGCTGTTCCCAGCTCTGCCATGCGACCCAGATACATGACTCCCAAGCGATTGCACAAATGCTTCACTACAGCCAGGTCGTGAGAAATAAACAAATAGGTAAGCCCGAACTCTTCCTGAATATCTTGCAGCAAATTCAAAATTTGGGACTGGATCGACACATCCAGCGCTGAAACGGGTTCGTCAGCAACGATGAGCTGCGGCTTGAGGATCAATGCTCGGGCAATGCAAATGCGCTGCCTCTGGCCACCTGAAAATTCATGCGCATACCTTTTCAAATAGGAACGGTTCAACCCGCACACGTCCATCATGTCCGCAATCATTCGCTGCCTTTGTCCAGAATCTCCAATCTGATGGGCTTTCAATGGCTCTTCCAAGATTTGCTCGATCGTGAAACGAGGATTCAAGGAAGCATACGGGTCCTGAAAGACCATCTGCATATCCTTGCGCTTCTCCCTCATCTGCGGCGGAGAGATGGTTGCCAAATCCTCTCGGCCAAACCACACCTGTCCGGAAGTAGGCTTGATCAGATTCAGCACAGCCCTGCCGGTCGTCGATTTTCCGCAGCCGGACTCGCCTACAAGCCCAAACGTTTCTCCTCTGGTGATCTCAAAGGAAACGTCATCTACGGCTCTGACAAAGCCCTGGGTCCGTTGAAAAATTCCCTTTTTCACGGGGAAGTGCACCTTGAGGTTATGTACTTCCAATAGCGATTCCGTCATGTTCGTCCTCCATTACTCGGCATACAGCCAGCAGCGGCATGTATGGCTTTGCTCCAGCTCTAGCAGCTCGGGATGTTCTTGCTCGCAGCGTGCGATGGCGTCCGGACATCTGTCGCGGAATCGGCAGCCCGGGATGACGGTATCCGGTGTAGGGACCTGTCCTGCAATGGAAAAAAGGCGTCTTTTTTTCTCCTCCAAATTGGGGATGGATTCGAGCAGACCGCGCGTATACGGATGCTTGGGATTGTGAAAAAGCGTATCCACATCTGCTTCCTCGACAATCTCCCCCGCATACATGACGATGACTCTGTCGCACATCTCCGCTACGACTCCCAGATCATGGGTGACCAGCAAGATCGCGGTCTGCGTTTTTTCTTTCAGCTCCCGCATGAGGTCCAGGATCTGCGCCTGGATCGTCACATCCAGCGCTGTCGTCGGTTCATCCGCGATGAGCATCTGCGGATGACACGCAAGGCCGATGGCGATCATCACCCGCTGACGCATACCACCCGAGAGTTCGTGTGGATAACTGGCATAAATCTGCTCGGCACGCGAGATCCCCACCAGCTTGAGCATTTCGATAGAGCGCTCCTTGGCTTGTTTCTTGGTCAAGTCCGTATGAAGCAGAATCACTTCATCCAGTTGGCGGCCAATCGTAAAGACTGGTGTGAGCGACGTCATCGGTTCCTGAAAAATCATAGAGATTTCATTGCCGCGAATCTTGTTCATTTCCTTTTCCTTGAGAGAGAGCAAATCCACGCCTTTGTAGCGAATTTCACCCGATACGATTTTTCCGGGAGGAGTCGGGATGAGTCTCATGATCGACAGCGAGGTCACGCTTTTGCCGCAGCCTGATTCCCCGACCAGCCCTAGCGTCTCCCCTTTTTTCACATGAAAGGAAATGCCTTTCACGACGCTATATTCTTTATCCTCATTGCGAAACTGAACGGTTAGCCCTTTTACTTCCAGCATCATGTCCTGCATGCTCGCTCACTCCTTCATTTTCGGGTCTAGCGCGTCCCTCAGGCCGTCGCCCAGCAGGTTGAAGCTAAGCACCGTGATGACGATCGCAAGTCCCGGAAAAAAGGTGGGGTGAAACAGGTTTCGACTGTTGTCCTTCGCCGCACTCAGCATCGCCCCCCACTCGGGAGCTGTGATGTCGCCGCCTAAACCAAGGAAGCTCAGTGAGGCTCCGATCAAGATGGCCGTACCGATACGCATGGTCAGATACACCATGACGACTGACATCGTGCCAGGGAAAATATGACGCATGATGATAACAGAGTCGCGCACACCGATCGATTTTGCCGCCTCGACATAGGTCATCTCCTTTAATGCCATAGCGCTTCCCCGTACGAGGCGGATAAAAATCGGGATCGTAAAGACCGCAACCGCAAAAATGATGTTGGTCACGCCTGGTCCGAGCAATGCAATGACAGCGATCGCCAGCAGGATACCCGGGAAAGCCAGCAGGACGTCCGTGAACCGGGTGATCCAGCCGTCGATCCATCTGCCGTAATAGCCGGCGACCAGTCCCAGTATCGTACCGATCACGGCACCAATCGCTACCGAAACAAAGCCGATCAGCATCGTCTCTCGCGTACCCAGGAGAACACGCGAAAAAATATCGCGATTCTGGTGATCGGTACCGAACCAGTGCAAGCTGGATGGAGGCTGGTGCTTGTAAGCATTGATCAGCTCGATTTGCAGCTCGCCCGGCTCCACGCTGACAGGTATCGGAGCGGCAAGTGGCTGATTCACCGCAATCGGAATCACGGTAGAAACGCCGGCCACGGACATTCTGACCGTCCCGATCCCCTCCCCGACTGCCTGGATCATTCCCTCCGGGGTCACTTCCACAATGCTGGAATCGGAGGACTGGAATACCAGCCCGCTCATCTGCCCTGCTCCTCCCTGTGTCGAAGAGCTGCTATTGGAAAAGCCATCGTTTGCAACCGGTTTGGATACTTCGACAGCCTTGTTTTTCTCCGTAAATGCCAGGATGTCCGCAAGGCCCGTCACTTCATTGCCATCCGTCAAAACCGCGGCGACCTCCACTTGGGCGCTCTCCCCCAACTTCAGGGAATATTGCGGGGTTTTGGCGAACAACCGTGACACATACACCTGCCCATCATCCTGGCTGGACACGATCACTTTGAAACGCGAGGCTAACTCGCCTGTTGCGATCAGGATCGATGTGGAGCCATCTCCACTTGCATTGACTAACACTCCATCTCCCGTTTTTCGTGCAGCCGCAATTTGACGATCCTCGCTGTGCAAGGTGAGATTGGTCCCTTCACCCCCCGACTTTTTGCTGCCATCACTCATCCACAGCACAAGCGGCACGCTCACACTGGTGATTTGATTGACTTCGATTCCCTTTGCCTGATATTGATCCGTGACAGGACGGTGCGGGTCAAAAGGAGCCAGCCAAGGAGCCAACAGGCCGACGACAATGATGGCCATAACGGCACCAAGAGAGATCAAAGCGACTCGTTGCTTGCGAAACTTGCCGAGAAACGTTCGAAAAGGAGATGGCGATTTGCGTTCATTGGTCTGCATAAGGACTCTCCTTGCTATTCGTAACGTATTTGAGGATTCAACAAACCGTAGCTAATATCCACAATCAGATTGACCACCAGGAACTGAACCGAGAAGAGCAGAATAAGCGCCTGGATGACGGGATAATCGCGCGTCAAAATGGAATCGACCAGATAGGAGCCCAGGCCAGGCCATGAAAAAACCTGTTCTACCACGACTGCCCCTCCAAGCAAAAAGCCAAATTGCAAGCCAGTCATGGTCACCACCGGAATCAATGCGCTGCGCAGAACATGCGTCAATACGATGGTCCACTCCTTTTGTCCCTTTGCACGTGCGGTCCGGACATAATCTTCACGCAGCACTTCCAAAATACTCGATCTGGTAAACCGGGCAATGATCGCGGCAACACCGAGTCCAAGGGTAAGGGAGGGCAGGATCAGATGACCGATGCTTCCGCTCCCGCTCGTGGGAAACCATCCCAGTTGTACCGCAAAAATCTGCATGAGCATGAGACCAAACCAGAATTCTGGAATGGACAGCGCGGTAATGGCGGAAACCATCCCGAGTCGATCCAGCCAGGAGTTTCTTTTGACTGCCGAAATAATCCCGACAAATAGCCCGATGACAACCGCCCACAGCATGCTGGCAAAAGTCAGGATCAGCGTGTAATTGAAACGGCGCAAAATCTCATCGGAAACATTCGCTTTCGTCCGGTAGGAGGTGCCGAAATCACCATCCAGCACGATGTTGCTGACGTAGCGTACATACTGTTCATAGAGCGGATCGTTGAAGCCCTCTTTTTCCTTGAGCATTTCATAGGTTGACGCATCGATTTCATTGCCATAAAGAATGCGGATCGGATCGCCGGGGGTCAGATGAACAAACAGAAACGATAGGATCGAGACAATCACCAGCATCGGAACTATTCCGACTGTTCGTCTTACGATAAAGGAAAACATGATGCTCACCTCTTCATGGAAGCGTGGAGCATGCAGTCCTCAACTTTCATTGAGGACTGCGTCCACAGCACGTTTTGCTCTATTTCTTTTCTACGTTGTCTACGACGACTGTATCGCTAGGCAGGACTGTGACGCTCGTGACGCTGCTTGCCTTCGCCACGACATTGTCCGGCACATGCAGGAACACCCAAGGCGCATCCTCCACGATGATCCTTTGCACTTCTGCGTATTTCTTCATCGCTTCATCTTTATTGGCAATCGTGATCGCTTCATCCAGAAGCTGGTCTACCTGCGGATTGCTGTAAAAGCCTGAGTTGTTGTTGGCCGGGCCAAAGCTTTTCGTATGGAAGTTGGGGCGAATGCCGTAATCCACTTCCCCCGTACCAGGCGACCAACGGCCGATCCACAGATCCGTACCCTTGTTGTTGTCCAGCATGTCAAACAGTGTACCGCTCTCAAAAGCCTGCACCTTCGCTTTGATTCCTACTTTGTCGAGCTGCATCGCCACATTTTCGGCAATGGCGATAAACTCACTGGAATTGCGCGTCCACAGCGTCGCTTCGAATCCGTCCTTCACTCCTGCTTCAGCAAGCAGCTTTTTCGCCTGATCAGGATTGTATTCATACACCTTTTGCTGCGCGTAGCCATACGTATTCGGGGCGATTGGAGAGTCCGCCACTTGTCCGTAGCCGTCGAGTACCCCTGCGATCAGATCATCCTTGTTAATCGCATGGTTCATGGCTTGTCTAACCCGCTTATCCTGATACTTCTTGTCTCTCATATTGATCCCGACGTAGTACACGTTCAGGGATGGAGCCGTAAATACGTTATAATTGCTGTCCGATGCGATTTCCTTGGCATTCAGAGTCGGCAGCTTGGAGATAATGTCGGTTTCGCCTGCCTTCAGCATGTTGATCCGCGTACTCGCTTCGGTCACAGGCTTATAGACGATAGCTTCCACCTTTGCTTTGGCATCTTTGTTCCAATAGTTCTCATAAGGAACGAGCTTCACATGCTGGTTGTCTTTCCACTCGCCGAACTGGTACGGGCCTGTTCCCACCGGATTGCGGTCCAGATTGAAGCTGGCGTCAGCCTGTTTCTTTTTTATTGCCTCCATCGACTTCATCGAAGAGGCAGGGTGTGCCAGATAGGAGAGCATGGTGGAATTCGGTGAAGTCGCCACGATGGTCACATGTGTCGGGTCTTTGACTACCACTTCCTTGATAAACGAGAAGAAGTTTCTACGCGCCATGCCGTTCTTTTCATCCAGAACAAAGTCGAGGTTGGCTTTCACGACTTCGGCGTTGAACGGAGATCCATCGTGGAAGGTGACGCCCTCGCGCAAGGTAAAGGTGATTTCTGTCGCATCCTCGTTGAAGGCGTACTCAGTCGCCAATTGAGGAACCGGCTCCATTTTGTCGTTGAAGGTCATCAATCCTTCAAACATCGTGCTCTGGACAGAAATGGAGTTGCCATCGGTGACATTCTGCGGGTCCATCGAAATCGGCTCTGCCTCCATCGCAAGTGTGACAACCTTGGGCTCTTCTTTTTTCTCTGTCTGTGTAGTCGCCGGTGCCGGGCTGCTCTGTTGTGGTGCAGCGGTATTGCCTGCGGGCTGCTCCTGTGGTTTTTCAGCCGTTTGAGAGCACGCCGCCAATAATCCTGCTGCCAGAACACAGCTTAAGCCGATACGTAGATGTCTGTTTTTTTTCATGAAATTTCCCCCTCCTAAAAATGAATGGCTGTCATCGACCTTTTTAGCAAGGACTGTGCCAATATTCAAAACTGCCCTAATCCGCCTGTTTATTTATAATTTTCACTCTTTTCTGGACATATTTGATTTTTCTCGACTATAATGGTTCACTAGCGTTGCATAAAAAA
>NZ_RHHR01000045.1 GCF_003710915.1 Brevibacillus invocatus
ACTTTTTGGAGATAACACAAAGAATCGGATCGATGTCAAGGGTGGAAAAAATCGCTCCAAATCGTTTGGGAGGTTCTAAATCGAATAATTCTTGTATATCAAACAGGCTTCCTTGTCTTATAATGGACATTGGGAGTCACCTCCAGTTCTCATAAGTTTTGGTTGCACTTAACTTATTAGAGATTTGGGGAGGTACTCCTTTTTCTATGCTCAAAAAACCTTGAGCCCGTAGGGCTCAGATTTATGAAATTGATTCATTTATATAAATAAGCATGAAAAACATTGCATTAGATGTAAACATTATTTTGTTTCTAAAGAGGCAAAACATTGCCCTGTCTGTAGCTATAAACGACTTTTAAGAAAAAGAGGTGTTAGTAGCATGATTTACGATGGGTTCGAACTTGATTCAAAAGGACGTGCTTTGATATGTCCAAGGTGCTCAAACGAACAAATAAATGGCGGGGAATTTTGTAAAATATGTGGGGTAACAATCATAAACAAATGCAGCTCTTCCGGTTACGACACCTACAAAAATGAACCATGGGAATGTGGAACTATAGCAGAAGGAAACGCTCGTTATTGTATAAAATGCGGTGAAAAAACAACATTTTTTGAAAATGAATTGCTTAAAGCATGGGATGTTGAGCACCAAGA
This sequence comes from Brevibacillus invocatus, assembly GCF_003710915.1. Classification (GTDB taxonomy): domain Bacteria; phylum Bacillota; class Bacilli; order Brevibacillales; family Brevibacillaceae; genus Brevibacillus; species Brevibacillus invocatus. The sequence continues at coordinate 655 of NZ_RHHR01000045.1, forward strand.
AAAAATCATTAAAAATGACGCATCTGATCTATTTTCTTCCCCACAGAAAACCGTACATATAAGTGATGAAGACTTACCTTTCTAGGAAATTCAATGATAGGAGGAACAAACAATGAAGGGACATTTCAGAAAACGAGGCAGCACCTGGTCATTTGCGATTTCCCTTGGCACGGATGAAACCGGAAAACGTAGGCAAATCACTCGATCAGGCTTCAAAACTAAAAAGGAGGCCGAAATCGCGTGTGCGGAGATGATTACAAAATATGATACAGGGGAGCTGGTCATCTCCAAAAAGCAGACCCTGGAAAGCTATCTGCAATTCTGGTTAGAGAACCATGCGAAATCAACTTTGAGGACATCTAGCTACACCAATCATGAAACGGTAATAAACAGCCGAATCATTCCCGCTCTGGGAAAAATCGAATTGGACAAGCTCACCCCGATTCAAGTTACGAAGTACCTCACCGAGCTGCAAAAAGAAGATCTGTCAGCGGATTACGTCAAGTACATCCATGCGGTGCTAAAGAAAGCCATAAACCAAGCTGTGAAGTGGCAGCTCATTCCGAAAAACATTATGGATCACGTTGATCCCCCACGCCTTACAGCAAAGGAAATCATCACATGGACTCCAGAACAAGCAAATGAATTCTTGTCTTATGCCGAAAAGGACAAGTATTACATTGCCTTTGTACTTGCCATCTATACCGGCATGCGGCGAGGAGAGATTCTGGGCTTACGCTGGAAAGACATCGACTTCGAGCAAGCCAAAATCAGTATTCAACAAACACTTTATCGTCCGGCCAATCATGGTATTATCTTCCAGGAGCCAAAAACGAAAAGTGCAAAACGCAGGATTGCTATTCCGCAGTTCGTATTGCACGAGTTGAAACGACATAAGGCAAGACAAAATAAATTCCGCCTCGAGTATGGAGAGGGATATCAGGACAATGATCTTGTTGTCAGCTATGACGATGGACGCCCGCAGGATCCTCGTAACCTTCTCAGACACTACGAGCGTATCACAAAGAAAAGCGGACTGCCTCCCATCCGTTTCCACGATCTTCGCCACACTCACGCAACCATGTTGCTGCAGATGGGCGAGCATCCCAAAGTCGTTTCAGAACGCCTAGGCCACAGCAGGGTAGGAATTACGATGGACGTTTACAGTCACGTCATGCCAGACATGCAAAAAGATGCTGCTGACAACTTCGAGAAAATGATGAAACAGAAGCGCTCAAAATAACTTTAGTTGAATAAAGGTTGTCAAAATGTTGTCAAGCGACAACGAAGAGGGATTGTGTTGTCAGGGTGGATGGACAGGGACATAAGAAAAACCCTTGATTACCAAGGGTTTCAGTGTTTGCAATATGGTGATCCGGACTGGGTTCGAACCAGCGACCCCCACCCTGTCAAGATGGTGCTCTCCCAACTGAGCTACCGGATCATGTCAATATGTATCTTACTTACCAAACGCCCTCATTACGTTTAATGGTGGGCCCTGTAGGACTCGAACCTACGACCAATCGGTTATGAGCCGACCGCTCTGACCAACTGAGCTAAGGGCCCGAATCGCACCGGACGTCGATCACAAATATTACTATACATGATCGTAAATTCATTTTCAAGAGGAAAAATCGATTTTCTGTAAAATTTTTCACTCCCACCAAAAGCGCAACCCAAAAACCTCCCTCACCCCAACTATCTGCACGCAAGTGCAGCCACCTTCCCTGCCCACCCCCAGCGAAAAAGAGCCATCTTGCAGTTCTCCCATCCAAGCCCCCGCGAAACTCCTCACGAACGCCTGCATGCAGCCCCCTGCAAAATGACTCCCTCACTCTACCTACCATTCAGCACGCAAGTGCTGCCACCATCCTATCTACCCTATCCTACCCTACAACTACCCAACCTGCTCCCCACGATCTTCCTTCTCCTCGACCTTCAACTCCGCCAAAGCCTCTACCCTCGCCGCTTCCGCTTCCTGCTCATCCCGCATCCGATGGGCCATCCGACTGGACGCATTAGCCGCCACGCTAGCCACCAAATCATCCAGGAACGTATGCACCTTCCCATCCTCAGCCAGCTTCGTATCCAGCTTCTTGATAACCCCAATCTTATGCTTATCCAAATGACCGAAGGTCGTCACCGCGATACTCCCGTAAGCAAATACTGACCCAATAGCCAAGGTCTCATCGCAGCCAAACAAGCCTTCGTCCTGCGCGATAATCGTCTGGAGCGGCTCGGACAGCAAGCCTTTCTCCGCCAGTGTATCCAATTCGACGCCAACCAGGATGGCGTGCTGCATTTCCCGCTTTTCCAACACGGCCTTCACGCTGTCAATGCAATGATCCAGCGTAAGCTGTGGATGATAAGGAGCTTGCATCTCGTAGACGATCTCGGCAATATCCTTTAGCGATACGCCCCGCTCCTCTAGGCGCGCGAGCGCAGCGTTGCGAACATCTATACTGTGTACCTGCTTTTTCATGGTTGAGACAACCCCTTCCAAACCATTCTTGTGAAGTCGTTCATTACCATAGTATCATACGGTAGTAAAATTGCGACAAATTTGAACAAAAGGAAAAGAAGCGCATGTGCTGCTAAGCATCCTGACTTCCCCCAAACAACCAGCCCGAAAGGGCAAACGCACATCCAAAAGTATGGAAACCCCCTCTTCTCCTGTATAATATGGACCAGAATACCCCTAAGGAGGGACATCGTTGTGGCTCTTGAGGAAATCGTCGTGCACAGCCGGCATCTGGGAACGCCGGAAACATTGATCGTCTACACACCGGAACGCTACTCTCCGCTCTACTCCTATCCTGTCCTCTATGTGCAGGATGGCGCGGACTATTTGTCCCTAGGCAAATTTGCAACCCTATTGGACGAAATGATTCAGCAAAAAGAACTGCCTGATCTCATCGCGGTTTTTCTGCCTGTAGATAAAGAAAAACGAACATCCCGCTACCATCCGGACGGTGCCGAGCATCTCGCGTACCGCCGCTTCCTGGCAGAAGAGGTCGTCCGCTACATGGACACGCACTACTCGACGCATCCGCTTGGAAATGGACGCACATTGGTAGGCGTATCCCTTGGCGCAGTCGTTTCCTTGTTTACCGCCTTGGCCTACCCGAATACGTTTGGACAGGTAGCCAGCCAGTCCATTGCGATGGATGCTGAGCTGAACAGACGGGTTGCCGAGACCCCGATCTCCGTTCCGCTCTCCCTCTATATGCAGATTGGTACAGAAGAGACTGCTGTGAAAAGCACGCGTGGCTCGCTTGATCTGGTCACGGCCAACGAAGAGCTGCGTGACATCCTGCAAACAAAAATGGTCACCCTGGCCTTTGAGACCTTTGAGGGTGACCATACTTGGGGCCACTGGCAAACTCATTTACCTCGTATGCTGCGAGCACTTCTGGGGTAAACTTACCGTGGCTGCTGTTCCTCTTGCGGACCTTTTTCCTTTACCGGCGTTACGAGCATCTCTTCGAACTCTACCTTGCGGATGACCGACAAAATCGTGAAGGTAAGCACGGACAGTAGGAGCAAGACTAGAAATATGAATGTGATCATCATGGCTACATGCAACTGCTACGCCACCTCCTTACATTCACAGTCTCCCCTGCTGCCACAGGAATATACTGACCCACGCATAACATTACACAAATGAAGAATTTTCTGTTAAAATTATTTCTTAGTTAGTCTCAATAGAGAGTGAAGGAGGAGTGGTTCTCGATGTTGTACAGTATCGTCGTTTTTCCATCCAGCAAGGTGCAGGAAGTAGCCAATTCATACCGGAAGCGATATGACCCCGCGTATGCGTTGATTCCACCCTATATTCGTTTGAAAGAAGCATTTGATCTCGACGAATCCAGTCTACCCAAGCTGGTTGAGCATCTGGAGCAGGTTGCCTCCTCCACTGATCCTTTTACCGCTAACTTTCACCGGGTATCCAGCTTCCATCCGACCAATAACGTGATTTATCTGGCTCTGCAAAACAAAGAGCCATTTGCCGAGCTGCACCAAAAGATCGTGAAGCAATGTGTCTCCGACAAGGAAACCTACGCATTCGTTCCGCATCTGACCATCGGGCGCGACTTATCCGACGATGAGCTGCGTGACGTGACCGGACAACTGAGCATGGTGAAGTTCGACCTCACCTCCGAAGTGGATCGCTTCCACCTGATCTATCAGCTGGAGGACGGGATCTGGAGTGTTTACCAGACGTTTCTTCTGAAAAAAAAGTAATCTCCTCATCCATTCACACAAAACGACCCTCCCTGCAAGTGAAGCGGGGAGGGATCTTTTGCACGAAAAAAAGGACGTGTCTGCTATGAGTCAAACCTATCGCATCCAAACCGTTCAATCCGAACAGGAAATGGCCGACGCCATGTCTGTGCGAAAACTCGTATTTATCGAAGAACAAGAAGTTCCGGCTGATCTCGAAATCGACGAGCACGATCAGGCTGGGAGCAAAACGATCCATTTTGTCGCCTACAAAGATGACACACCCGTGGGAGCAAGTCGCCTTCGTCCCTATGCTCCAGGTGTTGGCAAAGTCGAACGCGTCGCCGTCAACAAAACCGAGCGCGGGACAGGCCTAGGTCGTCAAATCATGCTGGTCATGGAAGAAACAGCCCAGAAGAAAGGCTTCCAAGCCCTGAAGCTAAACGCCCAGACACATGCCCAGCGCTTCTATGAAAAACTGGGATACGAGCCTCATGGCGATGTGTTCGACGAAGCCGGTATTGAGCATATCGCGATGGTAAAAAAACTGGACCCGAGGTAATAGAAAAAGGCACTCTTTTTGCTCTTTCCGAGCGTTAGAGTGCCTTTTTCATCATTCTCCTATCCCAACCTGCGCTTGCCTACAAGCTCCCGCATCCGCTCCACAGCCTCGACAGCCACTGTATGGGAGCCGAGCATGGCATGAAAGGGCTCCTCGCCACGCCAGCCGTGAAAATCTGACCCGCCCGTCACGATCAGGTCAAATTCTTCTGCCCAACTGCTGTACGTCTCCCGCTGCGCTGCATCGTTATCTGGATGGTAAACCTCGATGCCATCCAATCCAAATTCTATCAACTCACGGACAAGCTCATCATCCTCGTAAAGACCGGGGTGTGCGAGTACAGCTACTCCCCCCGCATCCTTAATCATTGAAATGGCTTCCTGTGGAGTGATGCGCGGTGGATTCACATAGGCAGCTCCGCCTTTTCCCAAGTACTTCTCGAAGGCTTCCTCGATCGTGCTGACCACTCCCAGCTCCATCATTTCCTCTGCGATGTGCGGCCGACCGATGTTTTTATCCGTACCCTGCTTTCTGCTGTAAACTTTTTCGAGTGTGATCGGTATACCCAGCTCCTGCAATCGTGCGATTAACAGCTTGTGTCGCTCATGCCGAGTTTCACGCAGCCCCACTAGCCTTGCCTGAAAAGCCGCGTCTTCATACGGAACAAAATAGCCGAGTACGTGAATATCCTGTCCACGTGCTGACGAACTGACCTCTACCCCGGGAATGACTTCCACCCCCAGCTCGACGGCCGCTTCGAGTGCCGCTGGAATTCCCGCGACCGTATCGTGATCCGTGATCGCCAGCCCAGTAAGTCCTGCTTCCTTGGCCAGACGTACATTTTCCGCAGGCTCGCAGGTGCCGTCTGATGCTTTCGTATGGGTATGTAAATCCATGCGCTTATTCATCGTGATATCCACTCCTTCTTTTCTTTTTCTCAAGTCTGAATACGGATACTGCTACATAGGATGGTAGCAAACCCGATTTACAAAGGTAAAACCAAGGAGGATGACCATGCGGTTAAAAAACAAAACCCTGACCGGCGTCGTGCAGCCACTCTCCTATGTTGACCAAATGCTAAGGCAGCAGGGCTTTCAACGATCAGGGGGCGACAGTATGCCCACGTATGATGTCGTCATTTATGACTCCGCAAGCAGCAGCAGCTATTTCCTCAGAATCCCCACCAATTTTTCCAGCACCAATACAGGTAAAGGAGAGCTAACTGTCAAATTGGGTCATCCCTATCTCGAAGCAAAGTTCAGCATGAGCACCGAGACAGAGGAATTTTTCTTTATCCCGAAGTCCGTCCGCGAAGCAGCCGAACACAAGCTGGCGGAAATTGCTGATTACCTCTCTTCACCTTCTCCACCATCCTGAAGCAAGCCTGCCCTGCTCCACAGCCATTTGTTCGAGACAAATCGATAGGTCACTCTCTGCTCCTTGCTCAGTCCGATCAGGTACCCCATCAAGGCCGTTCGAAACAAAACATAATTGGAAGCGTTTTCGATGTGAATCTCCAACCGATCGCACACCCGTGCCAATGCATCTTCCAGGGTGCATTCCACATCCAGAATTTCTTCAACCAAACGGTAGATGCGCTCATGCCACTCTTTGTTTTTGTTCAGTACATCCTGGACGGAGGTGGTGAAAGCTCCGTGACCCGGCAGGTATCCCCTGTAGCTGGTCTCCATCAGTTTGGCGATGCTGAGTAAAGTCTCATACGCGTCCACCAAAAATGGCAGCTTATGCTTTTCCAATACACCTTCACCCAAATAACTGTCGGCGGCAAAGCAAATCTCGTCACATACCACACCAACCTGCTGCCAGCTATGCCCCGGCAGAGAAAGGATGGAAAGGCTCACACCGTCAATCTCCATTTCACCATCGACGGGAAGGAGGTGGTCCACCCGAGAAGCTTGGGCAAGGAGAAATTTGTTGCGCAGGGCATCAAGCGGTTCTGCACCCATATTCAGGTAGATTGGCTCCAGAATCGGGTAACGAATGATCGCCTCTTCCAGGGGCGGTGCATACACCTGTGCCGTTGGCCAGCAACCGAGCAAGTAGGCGTTGCCACCAAAATGATCGGCATGGGCGTGTGTTTGAATGACAGCACACAAGGGCTGGGCGATGGCGTCCAGCCCTTTCTTGATTTTTTTCGCGGTTTGCGTATCCAGCCCTGAATCAATCAGGATCGCGCCACTGTGCCCAAGAACAAGTCCGATATTCACATGACCGGGAAAGTATCCGACTCGCTCCGAAATCATAACTGGGGTATTGGTAGACACCTTACGTTCCTCATTTCCTTGTTTTCCTATTTATGTTCTCCATTTTTTCCGTCATCCCTTTCCCATACAAGACTCATCGTGTTTTTTCCTTCGATGCCATGAGGACAACACGCTTCGGCAACCCTGAACGCAATGGTCCAATGACCGTATACGGGGGCAGAGGCCGTCCGAGTCCACTGAACATATGCGTGGTAGCCGCCACCGCTATGATCGTGAACAAGGAAAAAATCGTTCGTTCGAGTCCGATCACCTGTAAAGAAAAGCCGACGATAATCCCGTCAATGGCCAGAATCAGCAGGGCTACAGGCAGCTTGAATCGCCTAGCGAGAAATTGCGCCATCAGATCCGTACCACCGGTATTGGTATTGTAGGCCAGCATTAGTCCGATCCCCGTACCGATCAGACTTCCGCCGATGATCGCCGAACTCGCAGTGGACCAGATATTGTACGGTCTGAGCATCGAAAAAATATCTATAAAAAAGGAACAGATCAGCATACCGTGGAAGCTGTGAAAAAAAAGACGCCGATCATAGAGGAAGACAATCAAAAAAACCGGGATGCTAACGCCAATCATGACCAGCCCGGCAGGCAGTTGCAGGTAGTACGTCGTTAATAGACCGATGCCGATCATGCCCCCGTCCATCAACCGATGAGGGACCAAAAACAGATTGACGCCGATCGCCACTAACAGGCTTCCTGTCAGGATTGCAATCGTCTTTTGCAGCCAGTACATTTCCCCCCACTCCTTGCGACTGACACTCGTACATGTGTATGTAAGGAAAAGTTCGGGTATGTCCAGCTGATTTTTCTGAACTTGAAAACACGTCGGAGTGCTTTGACGCATCGTTTCAGCTGTTGGTATACTGATCTAGGAGTGCTTTGTCAGGAAGAATGTTTTACTCATGTTGCTCGTAGAATGTAAGTACATTCTTGCTTACGGAGGTGAGTTCTCCACGCTTCCCAAGATGGAAGGCTGGAGCTGTGCTTGGAGAGTCCGATAGGGGAAATAACCCTGAATCTGCTGCTTGTCGTGTTCCTTGTTCTGTTGAACGCTTTTTTCGTCGCAGCAGAGTTCTCATTGGTCAAAGTTCGCCAAACACGTCTCACACAACTCGCAAATGAAGGGAACAACATCAGAGCTGAGTATGCGCAAAAAGTGACTCGACAGCTGGATACCTATCTTTCCGCCTGCCAGCTTGGCATTACGATTGCTTCGCTGGGTCTCGGCTGGATTGGTGAACCTGCGATTGCCCACTTCGTGCAGCCCTTGCTCTCATTCCTGCACCTCCCTGCTAATTTAACAGGACCCATCTCTTTGGTCCTCGCTTTTGCCCTGATTACGTTCTTGCACATCGTCTTCGGAGAGCTTGCCCCCAAGTCCATGGCCATTCAAAAAGCTGAAAGCACATCCTTGTGGGTCGCTGCTCCGTTGATGCTTTTCTATACAATCAGTTACCCTGTGATTCGACTACTGAACGGAACAGCCAATCTCCTGTTGCGAAGACTGGGAATCGAACCCGCTGCCGATCACGAACACGGTCATACGGAAGAAGAAATCCGCCTGCTCGTCAACCAGAGCCACAAGAGCGGGCACATCGACCAGACTGAGCTCGCCTTGGTCGACAAGGTCTTTGTCTTTTCCGAGCGCCTTGCCCGGGAAATCATGATTCCGCGCATCGAAATGGTCTGCCTTTACGACGATTTCACCTACGAGGAAAGCCTGCAGGTCATCCGCTCCTATCGCCACTCCCGCTATCCAGTGGCCCATGAAGACAAGGATCGCCTGATTGGCTTCATCCACGCGTCAGACTTTTATCTCGCTGGACTGACTGCCGATCATGCTGATCTGAAAAGTCTGCTTCGACCATTGCTTGCCGTACCAGAATCGATGGAGATCAGCCATGTTCTGCGCCTGATGCAAAGACAACGCACGCAATTGGCCATCGTCATCGACGAATACGGCGGCACCGCAGGCCTCTTGACGATGGAAGACATTCTCGAGGAGCTGGTCGGCGAGATCCGCGATGAATTTGACGAGCATGAACGGCCAGAAATCGAGGTCTGCTCGCCCAATAAACTCTCTGTCTCCGGCAAAACCCTTTTGACTCTGTTGAACGAATACATAGACATTGAAGTCATATCCAACGAAGTAGACACCATTGCCGGATGGCTATACAATCAATTGAATGGAGCCGTCGGCGATGGCAGATCGGTCATGTATCATCGCTATTTGTTTACGATAAGTGAATGGCAGCAGCACCGCATCACCCGGGTGCTGATCACGTACGTCGGCGAAGACGAAACAGCGCTCATTCCGGAAAACACGGTGCTGCTGCAAGCCCAGTCCTGACAACAACACATCGTTGGCAAGTGTCTCCTGCCACCAGGAGGCACTTCTTCTTTGATTACTCAACATAAGGAGGTGCACATGGACCTGTCATGATGAAACATGCCCTACTCGACAACCAACCTATCCTGTTGCTGCCCGAGACCTACAACCGCATACCGCACTGGCGCTTTGTCGCCCGACAGGGGAAGGTGACATGTCCTGCCTGTGCCTCACCGCTGACCTTGATCGCAGGGATCAGCTTTGAGCCTTATTTTACACACCGATCGGGGATCGATTGCCCCGCAGAGGACGAGCTGACGGCAGTCGAATGGATGCCTGCCCTGGCTGAGACAGCAGCAACTCTAGCCTTTGATGAACCTGCAGCCGAAGCAGCTGTTCCCTCCCCGTCCAATGATTCTTCGGCAGGAACAGAACAGCCAGAAGATGAAGACACGATGATCGGTTCTTTTCGCATGCCCAAAAAAAGGGCCATAGGAGGAAGCGTCACACCCCCTCTCCCTGCACCCAAGCCCGCGATCTTTCGAAAAAAGCTAACGCCGAAAAAAACGATTCAGCACATCGTGGAGGAGCGTCAAAATACGCCCCTTCATCCCAATCAGGAACGAGCTGTACATACGACGGACGGGCCGCTTTTGATTCTAGCCGGAGCTGGCAGTGGAAAGACACGCGTCATGACATCCCGCACCGTCCATCTAATCCAGCAAACAGGGGTAGAACCGCGGCAGATCATGGTCGTTACCTTCACGACGAAAGCGGCAGAGGAGATCCGCCAACGCATCGCCAGAGAACTGCCCGCCAGACAAGCCCGAGAGCTCGTCGCCGGTACTTTTCACAGCATCTTTTACCGAATGCTGCTGCATCATCAGCCTGAGCGCTGGGACCAGCAGCGCCTGTTGAAAAAAGAGTGGCACAAGTGGCGCATGCTCCGGGAAAGCGGCGTTCTGATCGGACATGACGAACTGCTTGCGCTGAAAGAAAATGAAATGCTCGAAGCACTCGGAATCATCAGCCGCTGGAAAAACGAGTACATCCTTCCGCAAGAAGCTCTCTATCGGGAAGCGGCCAACGATACGGAGCGGAAAGCGCAGCAGCTTTACCCGCTCTACGAGTCAGCGAAGCAAAAGCTGGGCTGGTTTGACTTTGACGACATGCTGATCGGCTGCTACGAGATGGTCAAGGAAAATCCCGCTCTTTTGCAACGCTACCAGGAACGGATTACGCACATCATGATCGATGAGTTTCAGGATATCAACCGCATCCAGTACGAGATGGTCAAGCTCCTCGCCACACCACATAACAATCTCTGTGTGATCGGCGACGACGATCAGTCCATTTACGGCTTTCGCGGCAGCGACCCGCATTATATTCTCGGCTTCACCAAGGATTATCCACAGGCAAAAACGATTACGCTGGAAGTGAATTACCGCTCCCATACGTCCATCGTCAGCCTCAGCTATTCCCTGATCGGCAACAATCGGTCTCGCTGGGAAAAGGAATGCCGCTCCTTCCATCACGAGGAAGGAGAAACCTATCTTTTTGAAGCAGACGACGAGGAAGAACAGGCTTCGCGCATCGTCGACGAGATTGCCCATCGCCATAAGCAGGGCGTATCGCACGGAGATTGCGCCATCCTGTTTCGTACCAATGAGTCTGCCCGCCCGATCCTGGAGCGGTTGAGTGAGGCTGGCATCGCTTTTCATTACGCCCAGGAGGAGGATTCCTTCTATCAAAGGCAGACTGTCCGGTGGACCATCCATTACCTGCGGCTTGCGATCAACCCGGATGATACGGATGCACTAAAAGAAATCCTGCCCACCCTCTACCTTTCTTCTGAGCTGTGGAATGTAGTGCGCAGTCAGGCAATATTGGAAGACGTACCGATCCTGCATGTCCTCCCACAACTGCCACAGCTGAAGCCTTTCCAACGCAAGCATCTTCAGTTGATTAAGGAAATTCTGGAGGCGTGTCGGCACTCTCCACCTGCACAGGCACTGGAGCTGATCTATGAGGACGGCAAGCTGCGCGATTATTTGAAGAAACGTGCCAAGGAGCGGGAAAATGGCCGGGAACGCTGGAGTGACGAGCTTCAGCAGATCGTCAGCGCCGCCAAACGACATGCGACGATCCCAGACTTTTTACGCTATATCGACCAGATGAGCCAACAGGAAAAAGAGTGGCGTACACAACGGCCACTCCCGGATGAGGCGGTTCACGTTCTCAGTATTCATAGGGCAAAAGGTCTGGAGTACGACCACGTGTTTTTACCCGATCTGGTAGAAGGCGCCCTCCCCCATGAATTTACGTTGGACGAGCTGCGAAAAGGGGGACACGCCGCACTTGAAGAAGAACGCAGACTTCTATACGTGGCGATTACCCGTGCTCGTCTCAGTCTGAGCGTCGGTATCCCCCGCGAGCGCTTCGGGCGCAAGACCCGCCCCTCCCGCTTCATCGCTGAAATGGGACGGTAGGTAATGAAAACCGCTTCCCATGTAGATCATGAACTCTTCCATATTGGAAATAAACGGCAGATACATGAACAAAGGCTCCCTTCCACACACATTTATTTCCTAGTGTGCGTGTGAAGGGAGCCTTTTATACTAGCCGCCGATAATGCTGTAGCCCGCGTCTACATGCAATATCTCACCGGTAATGCCTCTGGACAGATGGCTCATCAGGAACAGGGCCGTATCGCCTACCTCGGATTGATCAATGGTACGGCGCAAAGGTGCTTTTTCTTCGATCTCTTTCAATACCGCATTGAAGTTGCGAATGCCTTTGGCAGCCAGGGTGCGGATCGGACCTGCGGATATCGCATTGACACGGATATTTTCCTTGCCCAGATCGTTTGCCAGATAGCGTACAGAAGCATCCAGTGCTGCTTTTGCCACACCCATGACATTGTAGTTCTGCACGACACGCTCGCCACCCAGGTAGGTCATGGTCACGATGCTGCCGCCTTCCGTCATCAGCGGACGTGCAGCACGTGCGACCGCTACCAGCGAGAACGCACTGATATCTTGTGCCAGCGCATAGCCGTCACGGGAAGTGTTGACGAATTCGCCTTCCAGCTCTTCCGTTTTGGCGAAAGCGATGCAATGTGCGAGACCGTGGATTACACCCACCTTTTCCTTGATCACGCCGAATGCTGCTTCCACGTCTTCATCCTTGGTTACATCGCAGTTAACCAGGAGAGATTCTCCGCCCAGCTTCGCTGCCAGCTCGGCTACATTTTCACGTAAACGATCACCTTGATAGGTAAAAATCAGATTAGCTCCTGCATGATGCAAGGACTGAGCGATACCCCAGGCAATGCTGCGGTGGTTGGCTACGCCCATGACGACAATATTTTTTCCCTGTAGCAAATTATTCATTATGTATACGCCCCTTTCCACATACTCCCGCCATTATACCCGATCTCGTCCACAGTTTCGAGAGAGAATGCAGGATCAGGGCTCACACTCGCTATGATTCGCTATCTCCAGGCTCCAACGAAAGCTCGACGACGTTAAAACCCCAGACGTCGCCAACCGGATTCAGCGATGTCCCAGCAGCGGGAAACTCCTCCGGTATTGGGGCAGCTTCCTGCGTACCCCTCGTCTCTTGATCGTGCTTCATCGCTGCTACAGCTCCTTTTCTATAGAAGACACCTGCTTTTTCCTATAGATTGGCAAGCAAAGAACAAGATTATGCATGCGGATGACTCCCATGCAAATAGAGCGACAGCATCATGTAGGCGATGATCGCGCCAAAAAAATAGAGGCCTAGCTGGTATTTTCGCGCCTGTTGTATATACGGAACCAGATGACTTGCGGAAAGATAGAGGAAGATCCCTGTCGTAATCGCCAGCATGATCGGTGAGAGATTGGCGGGAAAAATATTGACGACCGCCTCCATGCTTAATGCTCCAACCACCGTGGCTACCCCTAGAGAGGTCGCACTCCAAAACGCCTTGCTTCGCGAATGGGTGACAGCCAGCACGAGTGATGCCACGGCAACCCCGTCAGGAATCTTGTGCAAAAGCATGGCAAGCACCACAGAAGCTCCGATATCGGAGTCGAAGCGAAAACTCGTGATTAAGGAAACGCCCTCTACCAAGGCATGAATCAAAAAGCCGGTCATGATTCCTACCATACCGAACGAGCCGCGTTCCTTCCCCGTGTTGGAGAACATCTCCAGTACGTAAACCAATGCGAACCCTACCAGCACAAAGGGCATCAGCTGCCCACCGTTGGCAGCCAGCACATGCGGCATCAAATCCAGAAAAGTGATCGCCAACAACAAGCCCGCCCCTGTACTGATCATCGCAAGCATGGCTTGTTTGGACCAGTTTTTCAGACATAATACCAGTCCGCCGATACTGCTGGCCGCAGCCGCGCTCAGCAAGACCATCCAGATGACAGGTTGCATCGCCAATCCTCTCCTCATCTGCTCCAGACGTTTCAGCATTCCTTCCATTCTACGCGCCTGTCCCGGTCAATATGAGTTTGACCTCCTCTTCTGACAAAAACTGCGCAGCTGTCCAAAAGCCGCGAAAAGACACTACTTTTTAGAACCTTTGTCGATTCTCTCTTTCCCGGAAAAAAATGGTGCTATAATGAGCCCACCGGGAATACGAGAGGAAAAAAAGGAGTGATTCGGGATGGATGTACAAGTTTGGATGGCTTCAAAAGAGGTGGCTGATCGCCTTGATGTTCATGTACGTACGCTGCGTAACTGGCTGGACTTGTTTGTACCGGCAAAGGAACGTTTGAAAAATCCGCAGGGTCACTACCTGATCAGCGAAACAGGCTTTGCCCTGCTAAAAGAAGTAAAGGAACGAAAAGATAAAGGAAACAGCTCTCTGCGCGATATCCAACGCCAGATGTTTGAAGAAGGCCATATTCCAGAAGAGCTGCTCATGGCGGAAGAACCTACTGCTGCTGAAGAAACGGCCGTGGCGATGTCTTCCCACCAACTCGACTCGCAGACCAAGCTAAGAGACGCGGAGTATGCCGTACATGAAGCGTTGGTTGCGTTTCAGCACGAATTGACGCAGCTGCGATCACTGAATCAGTCGCAGACCACGATCCTGGAGAAGATGGCGGACATCGAAGAAAAGCAGGAATTCCTCCGCCTGGAGATGCGCCGCGTCACCTTCGAAATGGATTTGATGCAGCAGCGGCTGACCCGCCGCAAGGAGCGCTTTGCCAAACACCAGCCGCGTTGGTCTCTCAATCCATTCCGCTGGTTCTCCCGCTCGAATCAGGCAGCGGAACAGTAATTTGTTCGGCGTACGATCTTATTTCCACAACTTTCCCATTTCTATGCTATATTAGTACTATATTTCTACTAAAAACAGTTCATATAGCATGAAAATTCGGAAAAGAACTGAGGCTTTCATCGTGAGAAAAGTGCATATTACCTCGGTCAAGCCTGGAGAAGTTGTAGCCAAAAGCATCTTTCTTGAGAATGGAAACGTACTTTTGGGACAGGGTGTGGAATTGACCGACCGCTATATTCAACGACTCGTCCATTTGGGAATCGATACGCTATTTATCCAGGACAAGCATACCGAAGACATCATTCCGGAAGACGTGATTCGCGATGAAACCCGGAAGGAAGCTGTCGATACGGTCTTTAAAACGATGACAACACTGGTAGATCAGCCACAGGTAAAACGGCGGACATCCATGACTGACTTTGGTCATACCTTTCAAAATGTATTTCGCGAAATCATGAATGACTTAAGTGGTCGACGCGATGTCTTGGTGAATCTGACCAATCTCCATGTCCTCGATGGCTACCTCTTCCATCACTCTGTGAATGTTGCCGTACTGGCAGGGGTCGTAGGCCTGGCCAAGGGATACAATCAGCAGCAGATGATGGATTTGGGTGTTGGAGCCTTGCTGTTTGATATTGGAATGACACAGGTGCCCAAGGAACTGTGGAGCCGCCAGACGACACTCAGTGATGAAGAACGTCAAAGGGTTCGCTATCACACCGAGGAAGGTTTCAACATCCTGCGCAGCCAGCACAATATCGCGCTGGTGTCCGCGCACTGTGCGCTGCAGCACCACGAGCGCTTCGACGGCTCCGGATATCCACGGGAGTTGGCTGGAGAGCAAATCCATGAGTACGCACGTATCGTGGCCATCGCGGATGTATACGATGCACTCGTCTCCACCCGCCCCTTCCGCAAAAGCTTTTCACCGAGTGATGCGACGGAATTTTTGTTTGCTGCCGGCAATTCCTATTTCGATCTGGAATTGCTCAAGATCTTCTTGCAGCATGTAGCGATCTATCCAGTCGCTTCAACTGTCCAGCTCAATACGGGACAAATCGGGGTCGTCTCTCAGGTTAATCCGTTGGCCGTCAATCGCCCGACGATCCGTATCCTGCAGGAGATGGATGGCTCTCCCGTCACCACTCCCTATGAAATCGACCTGTACGAAAAGGAATGGATGAGCTTGACGATTGTCCGAACGCTGTAATCCAATAGAGGGGTACCTGTTTAGCTGAGACTGGCATGTCTCGGCTTTTTTCATTCCTTCCTGTCTATTCTTTGCACGCCGGGTGCCTGTATAGGCTTGTTGTCCTATCAGAATTTCAGTATGATGAGTAGGAGGAGGGTTGTCGAATGTCGAAAAAATTCGTTATCGAAGCGATTATGCTCGCCATCTATGGAGAACTGATGGCACCGTCGCAACCGGTAGAATATCTGATACCCGCATCGACAATCTATGAATTGGACGAATTTCTGCTAAGCCAGGAACCGATCATGCCGCTCGCTTCTGACGATCAATACGTTCGCCAGGTCATGCAGGAAATGAGCCAGTTTTTTTCCGACCCCTTCAATCGCAAGCGGTTGGAAAAAGGACTGATCGCTCCTTGGTCGCAAGTTCCCTTTACATTTCCTAACGGAGTGACCCTGACGATTGTCAATGGTGAAGACAACGCCATGTGGGGAGAAATATTTGATCCTGTCGAGACACAGCTATTGCTGACGTCAATTCGTTTTGAAGTCCCCTTGATCACAGATCAGCCGGACTATCAGGATCGGATTCTGGAATATGTAGTACCCGTTCAATTTTATGATGTGGAAGATTTTGAGTTCGCTCTGGAGCAAGGCATATCGCTAAAAGAGCTTCAGGAACCATAGAGCCAGCATCGTTACCCAGCTGAATCTGACAACAGACTGACGTTCAATTTTCGTCAGTCTGTTTTTTATCTTTCGTCGCACAGTGGCTCTTTTTCGTTGGCGAATTGGCTCTTTTATTTTTCAGATAATATCCGTATAGTGAGACAAAGGGAAAAATGGATGAAGGAGCCGTACGATGGGGAGAAATCCGGTCTATACACATGTCTACAATCAGCTTCGGTACAAAATCCTGAGCGGCGAACTGCCGATTGGCTCCCTTTTACCCCCTGAACGAAAGCTGGCCGTCCAGCTGGGAGTCAGTCGCAACACGATCGTCCGGGCATTTTCTGAGCTGGAAGCGGAAGGATTGATCGCGGGAAAGATGGGCAGCGGCAGGTACGTGGAAGCCTTGCCTCCCACTCCCTCCTTGACGAGAGTGGATTGGAGGAGCCAGAGCACACGTAGCCTTCTCCACCCCTCTCCTTCCCATATGGAAGAAATCTTGTCCATCACCGACAAGTATCCGCATACGATCAATTTTGCGCATGGCGATGGAGGAAAATATACGCTCGTCCAATCCCGTTTGACGGAATACGTGGAAGCTGCAGCGAAACGATCTTCATCATACTTCTTTACCTCTGTGCAAGGCTTGCCCGAATTGCGCGAGCGACTGGTCGAGTGGATGGGTATCCCCCAGATCTCTTCTCCTGATCAGATATGCGTCACCAGTGGGTCGCAGGAAGGGCTTTATCTGATCGCGACCCTGCTCGCTCGGCAGGGTGATTGCATAGTCACGGAAATGCCTACGTATTTCGGCTCGCTACAGCTCTTTCAATCCCTTGGCATGCAAATCATCCCGGTACCGCTCGATCAAGATGGCATGCGCGTCGATTTGCTGGAGGGGATCCTCGCCCGCTCGCGCCCACGCTTTATCTATACGGTGCCTACTTTTCACAATCCAACTGGCCGTACCCTGACTTTGGCACGGCGCAGGCAGCTGCTCGCAATCAGTGAAAAATACGGCATTCCGATCGTCGAGGACGATGCTTACCGGCATTTGCATTTGGAGCATGAACCGCCCCCGAGCCTGAAGCAATTAGATCAATGGGGCAATGTGATTTACCTGAATACTTTCTCAAAGATGCTTTTTCCCGGTCTGCGGATAGGATGGATTGCCGGAAGCAGCCCGATCATCCAGTACATTACCCGATTGCGCGAGCTGACAATCAGCACGTCAACCCTTAGTCAGTTTGCCTTGGCCAAATATATGCGTGACGGAGCACTTCGCCCGCATCTCGATACGGTCACCCGCCTGTATGCGGAACAGGCCCGTCTCATGGAATCTCAGCTGCGTCCGCTGCGCAGCATGGGGCTCGATTACGAAGTGCCAGCTGGCGGCTTCTACTTCTGGATTTCCTTGCCGGAAGGAATGAAAGCACGGCAATTAATGGAGCGGTGCATGGAGGCAGGCGTTTCTTTTACCTGTGGGGATATGTTTTTGCTCCGTGAGGCTGAACAGCCGTACATCCGCCTGTGCTTTACGCACGAAGGAGCTGAGCGGACCCTGCACGGCATGTCTATACTTACACGTGTTCTTTATCAACAAAAGGAGGATTCCCGATGAATCAGTCCAAACCGTCTCGCTCTCCTTTTCGAATCGGCTTGTGGGATGCGCTCCCGATCACAGCCAGCTATATCATGTTTGGGGCGATCTTTGGCATGATGTCCATGCAGGCTGGTCTATCCACCTGGGAGAGCATCTCCATGTCCTTATTCGTCTATTCGGGGGCAGCTCAATTCAGCGTCATCTCCATGCTTGCCGATCAAGCCAGCATGTGGGCCATTATTCTCACGACCTTTCTCTTAAACACGCGCCATTTTTTGATGGGCCTTTCCATGTCGCCATACTATCAGCGTTATACGGCTGCTCAGGTGAACGGTCTTGCCTTTTACCTGACCGATGAACAATACGCGGTCACCCTGAACCGATTTCGCCATCATCCAAGCCAGATCTCCTACATTTTAGCCGTGAGTGTCTCCTTGCACCTCGGTTGGGCTCTCGGAACGTGGTTGGGCACCGTGGCTGGCAAGTGGATTCCAGATCCTGCCTCGCTCGGGCTAGGCTTTAGCTTTACCGCGATGTTTTTGGCCCTTGCCTTCTATCAATTGACGTCAGTCATCCGGATTGTGACTTTCCTGCTCTGCGGGGCTTTAGCTACTTACTTTGCCATGCTGCTGCCCAATGGTCTGCATTTGCTGATCGCGGGCATCGTCGCTTTCGGGATCGGCTATTTCATGCCAACGAAAAGCACGGAAGAAGAAAATCAGGCAGAGGAATCCGGTAAGGCGGTGGAAACAGCATGAATTTGGTCTTGCTCTACGTCATCTTGAGCATCATCACCTATTTGTCCCGACGCGTCTTTTTGCGCCTTCCCGGTCATTGGCTTTCACCGCGCATGAAAAACGGCTTGACCTACATTCCCGTAGGCATTTTTTCAGCTCTCATTTTCCCTTCGCTATTCGTGCAGGACTCACAGTTTGTAATACAGCCTGTGCTGCTGGTCGCGAGTCTGGTTTGTCTCGGTGTCATGGCCTTGAGTAAAAACGTCTTCCTCAGCTTTGGGGTCAGTCTGGGACTGGTCGTGCTCGTTTCCCTCGGCATCATTCCCTGGCAGTAGCGACAGCAAAAAATAACCCTCTTTTCGATTGGTTTGTACATGGTACAATGTGGGTATAGATTGTATAGTGCTTTCGGGGAGGGACTTAAGTAATGGAAATGACAAGACAGACGAACGGAATCGATTGGGCTGCGGAGCGGGAGACCGTCCAGAGCATCCTGTTCAAAATGGGAGATGAATTCTACGGCCTTCCCATTTCACTGGTACGCGAAATCATCAAGCCCCTGCCTGTGACTCGTTTTCCGAAATCTCCTGTTCATGTAGAAGGCGTCATTGATTTGCGCGGACGGATTTTGCCGATTATCAACCTGCGAAAAATGTTCGGACTAGCCCCATTGGGTATTACCGAGGATACCCGCTTCGTCGATCTGCAATTGGACGGACTGGATTTGGGGATTGTCGTAGATGCGGTATCTGAAGTCATGAACATTCCAAAGCATCTGATCGAGCCGGCTCCACCGATCATCGCGGGTGTCGAAGGTAAGTACCTGCAGGGAATTGCCCGTCTAAACGATAAGCTGATCATGCTTCTCGATGTGGATGAAATCTTCGGACAATGGAAAAAGCAATAAATCAAAAACGGACGGATTGATTCCGCCTGTTTTTTGCTTTCTCCTGCCTTATTCTCTTCCTCCACTCGCCAGATAGGCGAAATTGACCCACACCATTTCTTCAATTCCTAGAATTTCTTTAAACAGGTCCACAGAGTCGTATAAGAGGGAGGCACCCGTCTCTTCGTCCACATCCGTCAGCAGCTGCAAATCGAACAATGACCGCAGCTGCTGGACTTGCTTAGGCCCCACAATCCGGTTGAAGGACTGTGGCTTGATTCGAGTAATTCCTTTGCCCACCTCGCGCCGATACAACTCCGAACGCACCACCCGATCCAATATTTCTTCATACTTTTGCCGCACGTCGTCGCTGTCTGAAATCCCTTCCTGCAAGTCCACATGGGGATAGAGTCGGGCAAATTCCAGCTCCGCCATCTCCACGTCCAAAGAATAGCTGATCGTCCCCGAGGACACCTCATATCCGGCATCGAATAAGCGGAAGCCCCAGCCGTTGTCCTCTGCATCGTGAAACCAGAGCAACGGTATGGGCTGCTTCGAGAGCTTGAGCAAAAACGATACGGTATTCGAGGTTTCCAGCCATTCATCCTGCAGGAAAAACGCATTCCAGTCGCCATTGACGTTTCTGTGGAAGTGAGGCTGATCTGTCTTGGATAAGGCGTTTCGTACTTTCGGTTCGTATTTGCGTGGATAAAGAATGCCGGTTGTAAACTCACCCATCCGTTTTCCACCGCCTTTTGGAACGCTATCCATAATCCCTACTTTTCAGTGTATTCAACAACCGCTTGTTTTTTTCTGAAAAAAGTCCCTTCTTCGCGAGGCAGGTTACTCATTTTTTCATCAGGGCTCCATCTGGTCTATGCTGTAATCCTTGTCGAAGGTACTGGTGTGAAGGATGGTATGGACGGCACCTTCCGGCTTCAGCTCCGATTGGTAGAGATGCACCTGATTGACCTGCCAATGGGGAGGATCTTCAGCGAGTACCTGCTCATTCAAACGATCGAGCGGCAATCCTTCTGCTGTAGTCTTCGGCCCTCTGGCCAACGTGATGTGCGGCTTATAGGCCTTTCGATCATGATCGAGACCGGCATGAAGCTCAAATCGCCTGCCAAGCAGCAGATGGACCTGTTTCAGCGCTTGCGTGTTCCCTCTCAAGCCAAGCCAGAGAACGCGTGGACGGGAGGCATTCGGGAACGCACCCAGTTCTGCCAATCGCAGTCGAAACGGCTTCGTAATCGCGCTTACGATGTCCAAATCCTCGCAGATCGCTGGAATCAGCCTCTCCTCCACATCACCCAGGAAATGAAGAGTCAAGTGGAGATTTTGCAGGGACTGCCATCGATCCGCATGTATTTCCTGACGAAGCTGTTGTTGTACATCAGTGAGGTACGCGGCGGCATCTTCCGGTATGTCCAAAGCTACGAATAAGCGCATGTTATCCTTCTCCCTTCCTTCCCAAAACTGGCTGTACACGAGGAGACGCAAAAGAGCCCCCCATTGATGGAGAGCCCTCCTCATCCTCATCGTCGCCGCTTTAGGCAGCCATCATCTTCCCGGTTAAGATTCCCAGAACGTGACGCACGTATACCCCCATCCTGCCCGATCCCAGCTGTTCTTGGAAGCGAAGGGTCAGCTCGACATGCCCGATGTGTCCGACAGGCGGAATATTCCAGAACAGCTCTGCCTCGCCCCGCAAAATCTCTTCTACACGTAACTTTTTCCCTTCCATGTCCATCGCAGGATCGTGGGAGAGAGAAAATTTCATCATCATCGAGATCTCCTGTGGTTGTGAGAGGGCTTCCTCTCTGAGGTTCAGCTTGCCTCTTATGGCAATCACCCCGGCTTCGCCCCACAGGTTATACTCCAGCTTAGCCTGCACTTGCGGATGAACATGGAGCTCCAGCGCAGGCAAGCCTCCTTCAATAGTCAGGGCATGGGCGACAGCCAGCTGTTCCACTTCTTCTTGAAAACGACGGGCGCATCCAGAAAGGGTCTGAATGAAATAGGGTTGAACCGAGTACATGTACGTCACCTCTCCCCAGTTGTTTGTTCCATATGTACTTACTTCAAAACCCGCCTTGTCGTTTCCTTTGTTGAAACATGACTGATTAACCCTTATTTTCTCGAATGAAAAAATACCTGAGCCAATCACCTATTCATCATCCAAAAAGTATGGATTTTGTCCTGCACGCGCACTCTTCTCAAACAGACGAGCGAGATGCTCTTGCGTATGCGCATCGATCTCCAGATGATACAGCCTGCCGCTTTCATAGCGAAGGATCGGAAAAGCCCCCAGCTGCAATGGATGTACCTCTTCGCTTTGCGCAAACTCCGGCAGCATCATCATAAAGCGCGCAAATGGATTCAGCTCTTCATCAGACTGGTGAACCACCTCAAACAAATCGTCAAGCGTTGGTGTCACCACCAGATAAATCATGTCCATGCGTTCAGCGGCCCATACCGTAAACGCTGCTTCGCGCACTTCACTGCGAGAGTGACGCCTGATCACCCAGACCGCTTGCTGTACCGTACTCATCAAAAGATGGTGGGCGGCCTCTTCTCCCCGTTCCACTCCGAGCTGGTGATGATCGATCACGTAGGCGATCCCGGTTTCTTGCAGCACGGAATCGGGTAAGCAAATCGCAGGAATGGTTTTGGACTCTTCCTCTTCCACCACCGCATCATCGGGAAGAGAATCTGCCTTACCCTCGTACAACGCGCGAATCATCTGCTGCACCCGTGTCACTTCTGCGGCAGACAGATAGATCTCCTCCGTGTAAATATGGGTGAGCGCCCCCTCCTCGTACGCCAGATAATGCAGCGAGGTGTGCGGCTGCTCCAGCATTTGCAGCGCCATATAGCGATCCTCTGCCTTTTGAATGTCAAAGGACAGCGGAAAGCCCAGCGGCTGCATAGGGTCTGACAAGGTCCAAATGACAGCGAGCAGCTTTTGTTGATACGTTTTGTATTCCAGGGATACCGCATCCTTGGTCTGTTCGCTGAACGCATCTACGCTCTCAAAGACGAGGAACAGCTCGACATGGCCTTCAGCATCCATCCTTGCAAAATAGGGTAGCCCCTGCGCTTCCGACAGCTCGTACAGATCGCGAAACCGCTGTCGATCCAGGACCTCCCCTTGTGTGCTCCCATCTGGAGATGCGATCGTCGCATCGGGATTGATTTTTGGGTAAAACTCATCCTGCATGGCTTACCCCCGCTTTCCCCACTCTTTCACCAGCGGCCATTCATCCATCGCCTTTAGCAGTCCCTTGTCCGTCGCATCGATATGGATCGGCGTGACAGCAATGTATCCATGCTTGAGCAAATGATAATCCTGCGGCTCAGCCAACGGAATGCCGTCTGGATAGGTCCTGGTCAAAAAGTATCCTTCTGCTTCCTGATGGTATCGGTCTTCGTAGTGATTGAGGGACAACGAAGCTGGCAGAATGCCCTTTACATCATTTAGCGGCAGGTGCGGAATATTCACGTTCCAGAAAACCTCAGGTGGAAGCTCGTTATTCATCGCCTTTTCACCAAACGATTGGACGAGTGGTCGAATCATCTCCACGACATCACCATAATTATCCTGGTCTTCCCAGTTGTCATAGGAAAGAGCTACGCCCGGAATGCCCAAAATAACCGCTTCCCGCGCCCCGCTGCACGTTCCCGAATAGTAAATGTCACGTCCCAAATTGGTTCCTACATTGATGCCGGAAAACACGATGTCCGGCTTTTGGTCGTCTTCAAAAAGCAAATGATACGCCGCTTTTACACAATCTGCCGGGTTTCCGTTCACTGCCCAGGCCTTCACAGGCAGGCCATAAAAATCACGTTCTTCCGGCGACAAGGCACTGCGATACGTGACACCGTGCCCCACGCCGCTTTTCTCCTCCACCGGTGCCACTACGTAAAGTTCTGCGCCTTCCAGAGTCAGCAATGCTTCAGTCAGCCTTTTGATTCCCAATGCATCGATGCCATCGTCGTTCGTAATTAAGATCCGCAAATCAGGATTCCTCCTCTGTGTATAGCCAACAGCCAACTTTCCCCTATTGTACCATATCCATCCGCTGCCTCAGACAGTTCAAGCATGGCTTCTGTGCACGGATGAAAAAAAGGACCCCAAGGTTGTATGGGGCCCTTCCTACTCTTCCACGATATCCTTCCAGCTTTCGCGCCATTTGATGCCGACCCTGACCCACTCTTCCACCTGACGCTGCTTTTCCTGAGGAATCCCCATCATGCTGGCAATCCGACGAATCGCTTCCGATTCCTGCATGGAAAGCCTTTGGTCAATCAAGGCCATATGGTAAAGCTTGCGCATCATGACCAGCTTCTCGGTCGGAGTCAGATCCACCATGTCCTCTAATATGACTTCTGGACGTTTCGGGTAATCCATGTCATCCATCAGTATTTGCCGTTCTTTCAGCGTAAAATGCTCTGAATTCACCAGCTCGTGAATTCTGCTCATTTCTCTATTCCCAATGTATCCGTCAGCATGCCCCACACAAATCATCAAGCGAATGGATGCAAACGATATATGTTTTTCTTTTTCTGTTTTGGTATACAATATACTCTTCCTCCCCGGACACCTGCTCATCAATAGAACTTCTCTTTCATCTTCAGAAAACCTTCTTACTACTATTATACGCACAAACAAGAAAGCGGTTTCATATTATTGTATGACATTTTTTTTCTAATGGCGGAAAATCAGTCTCGAGAAATCAATCCAGCCGTACGCGTCCAGGTGAACATGGGCAAGACGCGGGTGCGCCAGCATATCGACTCGATTGTGATAAAGCGGAACAAACACCTGGTGCTCGATCAATTCCCGGATAATCCCCTTCACTTTCTGCTTGCGCTCTTGCACGGATGTTTCTTGCTGAAGCTGGGCAATCAGTTGCGTCACATGCGCTTTGTCTGACGGCTTGATGTGGTGCGTGATACTCAGAGTATTCGCAAAGCAAAGCTCCAGCAAAGAAGCTTCCTCTCGCTCGTCAACATTGGCACTGTCAAGCACCATATCTGCTTGCTGCATGACCTCGGGTCTGGCCAGCTCCTCCGGTACAGCATAGACGATCTCCACCGCAATCCCGTAGCTTGCACAACGCTCCTTGATCCATTCCGCATCCTCGATGTGATCGATATCTGGATACGTGTACAGCTTTAAAACTTCACTCTCGTACGAGCTGTCCCGCCATTGAGCGGCTATTGCCACGTCTTTCGAATCCTCAGGCTGGTGTTCAAACGCGAAGCCAAAGCCCCAGCTCCCCAATCCCTCTCGTGAACCTTGCAAATCCTCGCAAAGCTTCTGTGGATCGATCAGTGACGCGATTTCCCGGCGGAAAGCATCGTTGCGCAATGGACCTTCTTTGGCAGCATTGAAGCTGATGTATTGAAAGCATTCTTCCATTCGCACGACACTCTTCCAGGACGAATCCCTTTCCATGAGACGGGAATCTTCTTCGGTCACGGGCATGACCATCTGCTTCTCCTCAGCCTGTATAGCTGGTACGCACCAGAATTCAATCCGATCGATAAACGGTCTCCCTCTGAAATACGGCTCAAATGCTTCCAGGGCCAGCATCGAGTCGTCGTTTCGCACCAGCCGAAAAGCTCCTGTTCCCACTGGCATCTGGACAAGCGAACCGCTCGCCCGCTCCATAAAGTCGCGCGACACAATCGACATGTACTCTTTACTGAGCAAATCCAGAAACAATTCGTTCGGTCGATTCAGTCTGATTCGGACGACATGCTCCCCGAGTGCTTCCACGGTTTCAACCGTCTGCATCATCCAGCGATGCGATGACGCCTCCTTTTTCAATCGATTCAGCGTGTAACAGACATCGTCTGCACGCAGCTTGCTGCCGTTGTGGAAAAGCACCCCTTTACGCAAATAAAAGGTCCATTCACATCGTGACGAATCTGTTTCCCAGTCATATACAAGATGCGGCTCGATTCTCTTTGTGAGCGGGTCAAAGCGAACCAATGTATCAAACACATGCTTCACGATATGTGTCTGGGATCGCAGCAAGACATGAATCGGGTCCAAGCCGTCAAACGGCCTATCGACAAACAGCCGCAAAATATCGACTCTTCCGGTTTCGCTGGCAGCATGGATGCCAAAATGACTGCTCATCCAGCGGGCGTAGTCCTCTGCAAGTTGGGGAATGCCCGCCTCGTACTGGCTGATCAAATCGCGTGACGCGCGAATCTCCCCTTGATGGACTGCTTCCTTCGCGATGGACAGAACCAGATCAGCAGGACGAATCGCGCAGACCAGAACAGATCGGTTCCCCCTGCCCCTTCCAGGCTGCCAGGTGAGCCAGCCCTTCGCTTGCATTTTTTTCAATGTCAGTGTCGCATTTCTCAGTGTGCAGCACAGGATCTCTGCTACCTCAGCCAGTGAGATGTCCACAGGGCTGCCGTATTTATTATGCGGGTAGCCTGTACATAATCGAATGTATTGTTCCAACAATTGCATCGTGCACACCGTCCATTCTCTCACGGCTCCGTCTGACTTCTGGCGGAGTCTTCTCGCTCTTTCTATTGATGATAAAAGGTGAACATTTTGTAAGCCTAATCGTACGCTTTTTCTCCTGGGTTTGCCAACGTACAATTCTACAAAACACCGTTCGTCCATCACGAACAGAAAGGACCTTACAGATGATCAACCTACCATCACGTCTCAGAACTATGTTTGCAGTGTATCCGCCACTGCTGTGGGTCCGCTTGTTTGGCGAAACCCTTACCACCTTGTCCAGTACGATGATTGCTCCCTTCCTCGTCTTGTACCTCAGCGAAAACATCGGCAGCTCGATCTTCATGACGATGCTGATCATCGGATTGCAGCCATTCAGTGAGATTTTGATTACCCTCTTTGCCGGAGGAGTGACAGACCGTTACCGCCGCAAGACTGTCATGCTCGTCTCTCTGCTTATGCAAGGCTTTGCCATGCTGGGAATGGCTTGGGCGGACTCGATGCTGGTTTTCGCCTTGCTCTATGTCGTCAACGGCGCTGGACGCTCGTTCTTCATTCCTGCCAGCAGAGCCATGCTGGCTGACACGATCCCGGCCAAACAGCTTTCTTCTGCTTTTGCCCTGCTAAACACGTCCAGTAGTATTGGTGCTGCCATTGGCCCCCTGGTAGGGGTCCTCATTTATCAGCAGAATCCTGCGCTTGCCTTTTTATTGACGGCAGCTTCTTTGTTGCTGTATACACTCGCTGTCTGGTGGAAGGTTCCCCATTCCGAGCAGCCGACTGTAGCTATGGAAAGTGATACACCTCGGACTCGCTCTCCCTTGTCTCTTTCGCTGCACGCTTATCGACCTGCGATCGCGATCATGCTGCTCTCTTTGCCTATCAGTCTGTTTTACGCGCAGACCGAAACCAACCTGCAGCTGCATCTTAAGGACACACTCCCACAGTACCTGCAAACACTCGCTACACTGGCTGCTGTGAAAGGCACGCTATTGCTTCTCTTTGAATTTCTGCTGATCCGATGGACGCAGCATCTGCCTCCCCGTCTATTAATCACTGGCTCGTACCTTTGTTTTGTCGGGGTTGCGCTGGGCTATGCATTTCTGGATCATGTCCCTTTCTTGATTGCACTTCAAATTTTATTCGTGCTGGGAGAAAGTATCGGTCTGACTCATCTGTTGACGTATGTATCCCGAATCGCACCGCCTTCGATGCGAGGACGGTATTATGCCATTACCGGTACCCATTGGGACATCTCTCGCATGTGTGGTCCTTTCTTGGGGAGCCTGGTCTTGATCCAATACAACGGTACTGTCCTGTTTTCCATCGTCGCAGTCATCCTGCTCATCGGGGGTGGGGCCATGCATCTGTACCTGAGTAAAAAAGAAACAGCCTTCCCGCTTGAACAGGAAGGCTGAGCGATCTTGCCTTTACTTACGTCAGCAAAAAACGGTCTTCACTAAATGCTTCGCCGCCACGCGCCGCCTCGAAGGCTTTGAGCAGATCCTGCGCTTTCATGGTCCGTTTCTTCTCATCCGGGATATCGAGGATGATCCCACCATCATGGAGCATCAGCAAGCGATTTCCCATATTGAGTGCCTGATCCATGTTATGCGTGACCATAATCGTAGTCAGCTTGTGCCGTTCCACGATTTTTTCTGTCAAATCGACGATCAGCTGCGCGCGTTTTGGGTCAAGTGCCGCAGTATGTTCGTCAAGCAAGAGGATCTTGGGCTCGGTAAATGTCGCCATCAGGAGACTGAGCGCTTGCCGCTGACCGCCAGAGAGAAAACCTACTTTGGTTTTCAAGCGATTTTCCAGCCCCTGATCCAAAAGCTTCAATTGTTCGCGAAACAGCTCACGCTTCTGGTTGTTCACACCAAAGCCCAGTGTGCGCTTTTTGCCGCGCGCGAGGGCAATAGCCAGATTTTCTTCAATCGTCATATTGGGTGCCGTACCCGCCATCGGATCCTGGAACACACGTCCGATCAAGTTGGCGCGTTGATGCTCACCCAGACGAGTCACATTCTTGCCGTCAATCGTGACCGTGCCGGAATCCGGAAGCATGCCTCCAGAGATGATGTTCATCAGCGTTGACTTCCCGGCACCGTTACTTCCGATCACCGTGATGAATTCACCGCTTTTCACCTGCAGCCGCACATTGTTCAGGGCGATCTTTTCGTTGACTGTACCTGCATTGAAAACCTTGTTTACACCAGAGATGTTAAGCACGGTCACTACCTCCCTTTACCGTACGAACCGCTTGTTTTTTAAAGATGCCCTTGGCTATGGTCGGTACGGTGAGTGCGACAATGACGATCAACGCCGTGATCAGCTTCAAGTCTGACGGGTTCAGCCCCGCTTGCAGGGCCAATGCAATGACTAACCGGTAGACAATCGAACCGCCAATCACTGCGAGCGTCACCCGGAAGATAGACGAGCTGCCAAACAAGACTTCTCCGACAATGACAGAGGCAAGACCAATCACAATCATCCCAATTCCCATACCGACATCGGCAAAGCCCTGATATTGGGCCAGCCAAGCACCTGAGACGGCAACGAGTCCATTGGACAACGCCAGACCAATGATTGTCGTGGAATCTGTATTGACCCCAAAGCTGCGAATCATTTTCGGATTGTCACCTGTCGCGCGCAAATCAAGACCGAGGTCCGTATGTAGGAACCAGTCAATAATCAGCTTGAGGATCAAGATTCCTACGATGAACACCATCGCAGCTCCAGTCAACCATGTGATCCCGCCCACTACGAGGTTAGGGATGCCCAAATCCTTGGTGTAGGTGAACAGCGTGTCTTCACGCAGGAGCGGCAGGTTTGCTTTTCCCATGATACGCAGGTTGATGGAATACAAGGCGATCATGGTCAAAATCCCCGCGAGCAATGCGTTCACTTTCCCTTTGGTGTGCAAAACTCCTGTAAAGGCGCCAGCCAGACAACCGACTACAAAGGCCGCAGCCGTCGCTACAAAGGGATTGTAGCCGTCGATGATCATTTTGGCAGCCATCGCGCCACCCAAGGCGAAACTGCCGTCTACAGTCAGGTCAGGTACATTTAGGATGCGGAAGGTCAGGTACACGCCTAGGGCTAGAATCCCAAACAACAAGCCCTGTTCGATTGCACCCATTAATGCCAAATTCATGAAGAAGTCCCCCTGTTGCGATTATTGCTCTACCACTTCTCCAGCGCGGTCGAGCATGCTTTGCGGAAGGGTCACACCCATTTTTTCCGCTGCTTTTTTATTGATCACGAGCTTCATTTCTGCTTGTGTCTCTACAGCCATATCTCCTGGTTTGGCTTCGCCTTTCAGGATTTTAGCAGCCATATCTGCTGTTTGTTCACCCAATTTGGTGTAATCGATACCGTAGGTTGCGATTGCACCGCTCTTCACGGAGTTTTCTTCACCAGCGATGACCGGAATTTTTTGATCTTCCGCTACACTCAGTACAGCCGCGATGGAGGATACGACCAGGTTGTCTGTTGGGATGTAGAACGCGTCTACCTTTCCAATCATCGATTCAGCAGCCTGCTTCACTTCTGTTGCACTGGATACCGCTGCTTCCTGGATCGTCAGTCCCACTTTATCCGCTACAGCCTTGGCTGCGTCTACCTGTACTTTTGAGTTTACTTCACCGGAGCTGTAGATAATCCCTACGGAAGCGGCATTCGGATTGATTTCCTTGATGAGCTTCAACTGCTCTTCTACCGGGTTCATATCGGATGTTCCGGTAACGTTTGCACCCGGTTTATCCATCGCTGCAACCAGGCCCGCTTCTACGGGATCAGTCACGGCTGTGAAAACAATCGGAATATCCTTACTTGTCTGAACAGCAGCTTGTGCAGTTGGTGTCGCAATCGCCAGGATCAGATCCACCTTGTCGGCTTCAAACTTTTGAGCGATAGAGATTGCCGTGTCCATGCTCGCTTGAGCAGACTTGTGGTCAAAGACAACCTGCTTGTCCGCCTCAAAACCATTTTTCGCCATTTGTGAGATAAATCCTTCTCGCGCAGCATCCAAAGCTGGATGTTCTACAAATTGAGAAATCCCAATCGTCAATTTTTTGTCTTCCTGAGCTGGTGCTGGTGTCGTAGCTGCTGGCGCTTGCGGTTCACTGTTCGCTGGTGCGCCGCTTTGCTGTCCACATGCGGTAACGGACAAAAGCAACAAAGGAATAAAAAAGCGCCCTACAGCAGCCATCGATTTCTTTCTCTGTTTTAACATGTCTCTAAAACCCCCACTTCTCAAATTTAATTAATCGTATCATGATAAAAACAATTTTAAAAGATGTAAAAAAAAGAGAGCACGAGGCTCTCTTCTTTACTTGATGATTTCTTTCGCTTGTTGTTTGAGTGCTTCCGTGACAGGGAGACCAAATTTTTCTGCTGCCGTTTCGTTGATGTACAGATCGGCAGTCTTGGAAACTTCTACAGGTGTTTGCCCAATCGTTTGTCCTTTCAAGACACGCGCTGCCATTTCACCGGTTTGTTTTCCCATCTGGTAGTAATCTATCCCGTACGTAGCGACTGCACCGCGTTTTACAGTGTCAGTATCGGATGCAAAGACAGGAAACTTGTTCTGTTCTGCTACACTCAATACCGCTTCGAAAGCGGAAACGACGGAGTTGTCGATTGGAATAAAGATCGCGTCAACATTGCCGACCATTCCTTGGGCAGCCAGCTGAATCTCGGACATTTGGGAGGTGCCTGCCTTGACTAGCTCTACCCCTGCCTTGCTGGTTGCTTCTTCCAGATCTTTTACTTGAACCTCAGCGTTTACCTCAGAGGTCGTATAGATGACGCCCAGCTTTTTCAGCTCTGGCAGGAACGTTTTGATCAGCTCCAGCTGCTGTTCCATGGAAACCTTGTCCGATGTTCCGGTTACATTGCCATCTGGCGTTTCCAGACTGCTGACCAATTGAGCGGACAATGGGTCTGTAACGGCACTGAAAACAACGGGTTTGTCTGTAATCGCTTTGGCCGCAGCTTGTGCGGACGGTGTAGCTATCGCGATCACGATATCTTTTTGATCACCTGCATACTTCTGGGCGATCGTAACTGTATTATTCATATCAGCGTGTGCGTTTTGATAATCGACAGCAAGGTTCTTGCCATCTTCATAGCCTGCATCCTTCAAGCCATCCAAAATTCCCTGACGGATGCTATCCAGTGCCGGATGCTCGACAAATTGGGTCAATCCCAGCTTAACCGTTTGCTCCGCTGCTGCGGGCGCCTCGGTTGTTCCGGTGCTTGGTGCCGCTGCTGACTGGGAACCACCATTGGATCCTGCCCCACATGCTGCCAGTGTCAGCGACAGCAATGCTGCCATTACAAAACTTCCTGCTCTTCTCATCTCTTCTTCCTCCTCTAAGCTCTGCTAGTCTCTACTCTATTTAAAAACTTTGTTTCATTATAGCACACAATCCCTGTTTGAAAAGATTTTTTGCAAACTTTCTTTCGTTCCTAACACCTATGTAGATCAGGAAAAATTGGTCAATTAAGCATATGCTCACGTATAATTAACAGTATTTATTTTATACGTACATAATACCGACTGATATAGGTAGCCTCTTACCTTTCTCCCTGCTCTTCCACTTTTGAATTCCCGATCCTTTTGACCTGCACTCTTGTAATGCGATAATGATCCACTTCCTCTACCACAAAGACGTAATTCCTTTCTCTGATGGTGTCGCCGACCTGTGGAGGATGATCGATCTGCATGTAGATCCAGCCTGCCAAGGTATCCACTTCATGCGACTCCAGCTCGATATCCAGGTAATCGCTGACTTCTTCGAGCAGCATTCGGCCATCGAACGACAACACGTCATCTGTCTGTTCGACCTCTGGACGTTCATCGTCGAATTCGTCCTGGATATCTCCCACAATTTCTTCCATTATATCTTCCAAAGTGACCAGACCCGCGGTTCCACCGTACTCATCGATGATGATCGCCAGCTGTCCCCGCTGTTTTTGCAGCATGGTCAACAGCCGACTGATCGATATCGTCTGCGGGACGCTGAGCACGGGCCTCATCAACCGTTCGATCGCTTGATGTTCGCCCTGCAAGATACCTGTCAGCAAATCCTTGATATGCAGACTTCCCACAACGTGATCCTTATCTCCCTCCACGACAGGATACCGTGTGTATCGCCCCGTCTGCACCAGTCTTACATTTTCCTCATACGAGTCATGCAGATCGATGACGACCATATCCGTCCGAGGCACCATGATTTCCCTGGCCATCGTCTCCGAAAAGTCGAATATGTTGTCCACCAGCATCAGCTCTGTTTGATCGATCAAGCCGCTTTTGTGGCTTTCGTTGACGAGAATGCGAATCTCTTCCTCCGTATGTGCCTCCTGATGCGGCTCCATTGAGATATGAAAAAGCGCCAGAAAACGAAAAGCCGACCAGTTCAGGAATGTAATGAACGGATACATGACCTTGTGGAAAATCTGGATGGGTCTCGCTACGGCCATCGCGACCCATTCTGTGCGCTGAATCGCAAACGTTTTGGGAGCGAGCTCGCCCAGGACAATATGTAAAAACGTAATGACGGAAAACGCAAGTATAAAGGAAATGCTCCCCACCAGTGTCTCGTTCAGCTCGAAATATCGGAAGACGGGATGCAGCAAATGCGCGACCGCCGGCTCACCCAACCAGCCCAAGCCAAGCGATGCCAGCGTGATCCCCAATTGGCATGCAGACAAATACGCATCCAGATTTTGGATGACCTTCTCGACGCTGCGCGCACGACTCTCTCCTTCCGCTACCAGCTGGGCGATTCGGGATTCTCGCACCTTGACGATCGCGAATTCGGTCGCTACGAAAAAACCGTTGAGCAGTACGAGCAGCAAGACCATGAACAGATTGAACAATGTCCCCGACCATTCCATCTTCTACACCGTCCTTCTGTGAAAAACGTCTCGACGTTTTTCATAAAAGTGAATATGACCGCTTGCGGTCAAACAAAACGGTCATGACCGTTTTGGGACTTTGGGTTATTGTTTCCCACCCTGGGACAAATGTTACCGCTCTGTTTTTCTTTCTTTTCCCGATTGTGTTACCATGATTCTGAGTCAATCTGTCTTTTATTTGTTTCGTATGAGGTGAGTCTCATGTCTTACCGTCCTGACCTGCCCATGATCGTGCAAAGCGATCGTACGATTTTGCTAGAAGCACAGCATCCTGCTTATGAGGAAGCAAAGCATGCGATCTCAAGCTTTGCCGAACTGATCAAAAGTCCGGAGTACATCCATACGTATCGGATCACCCCGCTTTCTCTATGGAATGCCGCAGCAAGCGGTTGTCTCCCGGAGCAGGTAACAGGGGCCCTTAGCACGTATAGTAAGTATGGTGTACCTCCTACCATTATTAAGGAAATCGAGGAAACGATGCGGCGCTTTGGCCTGATTCGATTGGAAAAATCAGGAGATGAGCTGCTGCTTGCCAGTGATGATCCATTGCTGCTGCAAGAATTGACGGGATATAAAGCGATTCGCCAAATGCTGGTAGAGCAACAAGCGGACGATCGGTATGCAGTCAAACCTTTTTATCGTGGTTTAATCAAGCAGGAACTGATCAGACTCGGATTTCCGGTGCAAGACCTGGCTGGCTACAATCCAGGGGAACCGTGTCCAGTCAGCTTGCGTGCCACGACCTCAAGCGGGAAGCCCTTCTCGCTTCGTTCATATCAACAGGAGGCTGTAGACGCTTTTTATGCAGAGGGCCGGGCTACAGGTGGCAGCGGTGTGCTCGTTCTTCCATGCGGTGCTGGAAAAACCATTATTGGACTGGGTGCCATCACACAATTTCAGACAGCAACCCTGATCCTCACGACCAATGCGACCTCCGTACGTCAGTGGATTGCGGAAATAAAGGATAAAACAGGGCTTGATCCTTCGCTCATTGGGGAATACACTGGTGAACGCAAGGAAGTAAAACCGATCACGGTAGCAACCTATCAGATTTTGACATACCGTCCTCACGCAGAGGACGAATTTCCGCACATGGCACTCTTTTCCGAGCGCGACTGGGGACTGATTATCTACGATGAGGTGCACATGCTGCCCGCTCCCATTTTCCGCGTTACCTCTGGCATTCAGGCAACTCGTCGTCTGGGTCTCACAGCTACACTGGTACGCGAAGACGGTCGGGAAGAAGATGTCTTCACCTTGATCGGCCCCAAGAAATACGAGGTACCGTGGAAGGAATTGGAAAATAAAGGTTGGATTGCCGAAGCTCATTGCAGAGAGATTCGCCTTCCATTTGAAACCAAATGGCGTGAAGCCTATGCGCATGCAACAGCTCGCCAGAAATTTCGTCTCGCGGCAGAAAACCCGCGCAAGCTGGAAGTAGTCCGCCGCTTGCTTGATCAACATGCGGATGATCGCGTCTTGATCATCGGACAATACCTTGACCAATTGGTAGAGATGGCGGAAGCACTCGGGCTGCCTCTGATTACCGGCAAGGTTCCCGAAAAAGAGAGAGCCATTCTTTACGAACAGTTTAAAAATGGGCAAATCAAGCGACTCATCGTATCCAAGGTGGCCAAC
This sequence comes from Brevibacillus invocatus, assembly GCF_003710915.1. GTDB lineage: Bacteria > Bacillota > Bacilli > Brevibacillales > Brevibacillaceae > Brevibacillus > Brevibacillus invocatus. The sequence continues at coordinate 35,483 of NZ_RHHR01000045.1, forward strand.
TTCGCTGTCGACCTGCCTGATGCCAATGTAGCCATCCAGATCTCTGGCACGTTTGGTTCCAGACAAGAAGAAGCCCAGCGACTGGGACGCATTCTACGCCCGAAGTCTGAAGCCAATGTCGCTCACTTTTATACATTGGTAACCCGTAATACCAGGGAGCAGGAATTCTCGCTTCATCGTCAGCTTTTTCTCGCAGAGCAAGGATATCCATATGAAATTATAGAAATGGAAACGCTGGTTTGAAACGTTTCGTAGAACACAGCGTCTCATAGAGGGAAGGGAGGCCGGAGATTCAATGCAATCCGACGCCGAAATCATTCAACGGATTCTTCAAGGGGACATCGAGCGGTATCGTGACTTGATTCAGCGATACCAGCACATGATCTACGTGTTTATCTACAAAATGGTGAATAACCGTACTGATGCGGAAGATCTCACACAGGAAGTGTTTGTCAAAGCGTATGAAAAGCTATCAACCTTCCGTGGTGACAGTCAGTTTTCTTCCTGGCTGCATACGCTGGCACGCAACAAAAGCATCGACTTCCTGCGCCGTCGCAAATTCCATGATTCAGACGAACAATTGGCCTATGTCCCTTCACAGACTAGAGATGAATCTCCACAAGAGTCGTTAATGAACAAGGAACAGCGACGAGAGATTGAAGAAGCATTCGCCCTTTTGTCAGACTCCTATCGCGAGGTGATCGTGCTTCGTTGTACACATGAATATCCGTTTGAAAAAATTGCTTCACTTCTCGGCATTGCCGAGTCTACAGCCCGTGTTCGCTATTTGCGTGCTCGCCAAGAACTAGCCAAATTGTTAACCCGCAAGGAAGGGGGGCTCGTACATGAACTGCCAGGCATTTAGAAGTACTTGGCTAACAAATACCGACAGCGAATTGCTTTCGCATATTGAAACCTGTGAAGCGTGCATCGCATGGATCGAATCACAGACTCAAGACGAGGAGGTGCAGTTCTTGAAAGAGGTTCCGTTACCGCCTGCGAACCTGGAAGAGAGGATCATGCAAGCGATCTACCAGACCTCCGAGCAAGGTGTACCCCCACACGCCGCGACGATTCCGCTTCAAGATGCCGCACCTGCCGTGACGAAGAAAGGCAAACAACGCTTCAAAGGCTTTTCTTCACTCGGCTGGGCAAGTGCCGCTGCCGTACTGATCGCCGTCGGTGTTGTTGGATATCAGCAGATACAAAATCCGATGGTGGAAACTGCCTTTGAAGCGGCCAGCAACCAGCAAGATGCTCCAAATCATGCAGAGATGGCAACAGCACAGCAGCCAGTGGCAAGTCCAGCTGCACGTACGGCATCTCCTGAAATGGCGAGCGAACAGCCTGCTTCCACTTCCGGTGTAGCAGAGCCGCAGACGGCCACAGTAAATGAACAACAGGCCATACCTTATGGGATTGCGGCTACGGAGCCGGAAGTGAAAAATACAGAAAATCCGGAACCAGCGGCTAATACGAATCACTTGTTGGCTGCAGATACAGCCCGAACGGTGACCAAAGAGAGCCGTCCGCCGATCGTCGCTAGAAATTCTTCATCCAAACCGGTAGTTGACCAGGCAGCCAAAAAAGATCAGCCTCCTGTTACGGAGGAAGTAAATACAGCTGCATCAGTTGCCGAGGAGCCATCTCCTGAGATGAGTGTAGCAGCAGCCGTGATGAAAGCTCCTGTGTACGCGCTCACTGTGGCGCCTGAGGAAGAAATGGGTGCGATGATGATGGACGCAGCCGACAACAAGAGTACCGTGGTAGGTCCGCCAGCACCTGAAGCAGAATCTACACCGATCACACTCTCTACCTTTACGGATGTTGAGACAGCGGTACAAGCATCTGATATGCCTGTCCCTGTATTCTCCGAGCTGCCGGATGGCATTGCGCTCAGCGGAATTTCCATTCGCTATGAGTCCGAAACTAGTCAAAAGGTAGCGCAAGTCATGGCTGAATATCAGAACACTACAAGCTGGATCAAAGTAGAGGTCACACGGAATGGCAGCGCCAAGCGCAGCTTATCCATCCCCGGCACCTTTACTGCAACGCAGTTGTTCTCGGTAAACAACGAACAGGCGATTGGTGTATCCTTCGAAAAACAGTCCGAACAAACCACTCAGCACGCTGTTCATTTCAACGCAGTGTCTGGAGATCAATCTCTCTACGTCGTGATGACTGCACATGGCATCTCCTTGGAAGGATTGATGGACGTAGCTAAGAAGATTACGTGGAAACCATAGTGCTCTTGAAATAGTGAAAGGACACGATCTGCTCTCGGATTGCAGCAGATGGTGTCCTTTTTTCTGTAAAAAACGATGACTTTTTTTTGTTGCTTATGACGGCACCCCGTTCATGAAACTCAATAGACCAAAGGCAACGGCAGCAGTCAAAATCACACTCCAGATGACGATGCCGACTGCCATCCAAATCATGAGTTTCCCTGTCGGTGCCCCCAGGGAAATCCCGATCGCTGCTCCCAGTGGAGCACCTGTCAGCAAAGGCGACAGGAAGCCCAAGCCGATCACACCGTACTTCTCCCAGATTCGAGCCATTCGGCCTTTTCTACTCTCTTTTTTCTCGATTCGCTTGAGCAGCCATTCCCGAAGCGACCCGCCCAGATAGATGACGATGGCCCCACTGACAATAGCGCCAGCTGCACTCAGAATCGCAGTTTCTACCGGCGATAATTGCAGGACAAAACCAATCGGAATAGCTGCCCAAAGCTCCAGCATGCTCGTGCCGAATACCGTAGCCCACTTCCAAAGCAGATCCATAAAAACGGCTTGCTCCCCTCTCGTTGTCAATTTTTGTGCTCTCTTTGTTTACGAGTGAGGAAGGAAAAAGTCACGCATCTTTTACTTTTACTTAAGAAGTCACGTCTCGGCGGACGAAAGCTGTGTAAGCCACGATCAAGGATGCCACTGCCCAGACCGTAAGCACCGTCAAGGAGAATGAAAGGGTCATTCCGGTGATGGGCGGCAGGTTGCCATTCAAATAGTCCGTCAGCTCCAGATTGACAATGAACAGGTACTTCGAGGCCTCCCAGGAGGATGCCATCTGTGTCAGAATCATACCACTGATGAGAGCAGCCATCATGATCCCCATCCCCGCAGCTGCACTGCGCACAAGCACGGAAACCATAAAGGTCACAGTCCCTACGACGACACAGACAAACCATCCAAGTCCGTATTGCATCAACAAAAATTGCCACTGCGGAAGCATAAACACGCCTGCTGTATTCAGCTCGCTACCCTCGACTTGGAAGCCGGTCAGGATTGGCAGGTTCCAGCCAGAGTAGCCAAAGACAATTCCCGAGATCAGGTATGCCAAGAACAGAGTCATGAGCACCGTCAAAGAGGTGAACAGGACCATCGTAATGTATTTGCTGGTCAATACCTTCCAGCGTCGCACCGGGCGCGTCAGAAGCAGCTTGATCGTGCCCTCGCTGAATTCAGCGGAGACGATGTCTACTGCCAGTACGACGATGATCATGGGCAAAAACATCGTAATCGCCTGATCCATGAAGCCTCGTGCAAACGTAGGGCCACCCGGCGCCATCGGATTGATGTCATGATCCAGATAGTATTGCTGCTGTTGAATGCGCACTTTGATCAGGTCACGCCACTCGTCCGGGAGACGGCTTGATGCCAAACGATTTTGCATGTCTACGATCTGCTGAGTCAGCAATGGCCGCCAATCGGTAGTGCCCATGCGCTCCTGTGCTGTCATCACCGAACGATACTGTGCATAGGTAAAGATTGGAATCAGGATCGCTAGAATCAGAACGACAACCAGGAATCTGCGGCGGCGAAGCAGTTTGACCGTCTCATTTTGCACGAGTCCCAGCATGCTTTGGTTCATCTGCCCCACCTCCTTCCGTCAGAGTCAGGAACAGATCCTCCAAGGAAACCGTTTTGGTCGCAATCCCGCTGACCAGTATCCCCGCTTTGACCAGCGCTTGATTCACTTCACTCACGCGCTCCACGTTCATTTTGCACTTCAGACGTTCTTCATTGATTTGCCATACCTCCGAGACAACAGGCAAGCCCCGCAGAATCTCCATTCCTTTGCTGATGAAGTTCGGGTCGATCGTCCAGTCTACCTGATCCGCGAATTGAGCCATCAGCTCCTCCACCAGTCCGACAGATATGACGCGTCCCTGGCTGATAATAGCCACACGGTCACACATCATTTCGATTTCACTTAACAGATGGCTGGAGATGAATACAGCGAGTCCCTCTTCTTCCGCCAGTCGACGGATGAACTGACGCAGCTCCCGAATACCAGCCGGATCCAGTCCATTCGTCGGTTCGTCCAGTATCAAAATCTTGGGGTTGTGCAGCAAAGCCTGCGCGATACCCAGTCTTTGACGCATTCCGAGTGAATAGGTTTTGACTTTATCGTCTATCGCTCTCTCCAGATCGACGAAGCGTACGATTTCCTCGATGCGTTCCGGCGGGATCCCGCCACTCATTCGGGCAAACTGCTCCAGATTTTCTCGCCCCGTCAAAAATTTGTACAGCTCAGGGTTTTCCACGATACAGCCTACTTGAGCGATAGCCTTAGGAAACTGATCACGGATGGAGATGCCCCCGATGCGTATCTCTCCTCCGTCCGCTGCGGCCAAGCCTACGAGCATGCGGATCGTCGTGGTCTTCCCAGCTCCATTGGGACCTAGAAATCCGAACACCTCTCCCGCAAAAACGTCAAAGGTAATATCGTGAATAATGGGCTTGTTCCCCATTTTCTTATGTAAGTGTTTAACGGATAGAACTGTATCGGTCAACGCGTGTCCTCCTATCCTTGTGCATGCTCTCCGTCCTCTGACAGAGGCAGCCTGATTGTGGTACACTACCTATAAGATGTCCATCCACATTATACCACGCAATTTTACGAAATACGTAAACAGGAGGTTACCCGATGCGCTCTTCTGGCCAACTTCTTTGGCGTACGGCTGGTTTTTTTTCGTTGATTTCATTCTTGCTGTTGGCGACGGGCTTCGTCCTTGCGATCAATCCACAGCAATTGGCCCCATCCCAAGCCACGCCACCTTCACAGTCTGCAAAACCAACCGCGCCTATTTCAACTGAAGGGGTACAAAAGGTCGTTGCATTGGGCGATTCTCTTACACGGGGTGCAGGAGATGCCAACGGACAAGGCTATGTCGGCCTGGTACGGCAAGCACTGGAAAAAAAGAACAATCAGCCGATCACCTTTACCAATCTGGCCATCAACGGACAAGAATCTCCTGAATTGATCAAGCAGCTGTCTCAGGAACAAGTAAAAACCCTGATCAAAGAGGCTGATCTGATCCTGTTTACCATCGGCGGCAATGATCTGTTCAAGCAAACAGGCGGTCTCTATATGATGGAACAAGAAAAATTGACCGCAGCTACCGAAGGGCTGACGGCCAATTACAAGGAAATATTGAGGCAAATTCGCACGTTAAATGATAAAGCGCCGATCGTCTATACTTCTTTATACAACCCGTTTGGAAATACGGAAGCAGCTGGCGAAACCATCCGACCCGTACTAGATTGGAATCATGCAGCCGCCGAAATCGCAGCAGATTATGCCCAGGTCTTGGTCGTGCCTACCTACGATCTGTTTCAGAACAAGGAAGACCAGTATTTGTACACGGACCACTTCCACCCCAATGCTGCCGGGTACGCTCGTATTGCAGAGCGAATCCTGCAAGCCTTACAGTGATTCGCTTCTCGAGTAATTGATGGATTTGCCGGTACTGATCAGATAAGCCCGCTGACCTGCCCAGTTGAAAGCACTGCTTATCAGAGAGAAAGCCGCCACGACGAGGAAAAGCGCCGTTCCTCCATAGGATGCGAGCAGCAAGCCCCCCAACCAAGGACCGATGAACTGACCCAGATTGCTGAAGCTCTTGGCACCGTAGTAGCTGCCTCTCATGGCTTCCGGAGCCATCCGGTCGATCAGTACATCCCCTGATGTGAAGGTGAGGATCTCTCCGAAGGTAAACAAGACCATCGCGATGACAAAGATCAACCAGGTACCTGCGAAGGCAAATCCGATATCACCCAAGGCGTACATAACGTTCCCCACTACAATAGCGGTGAGGGGCGTCTTTTTTTCTGCCCAGGTTGTCAGCGGCATCTGGAGCAGCACCACCACGATGGCATTGACACTCATCAGGATAGCGAATAACTCAACACCATTGGGAACGCTCATCTCAACAAACTTGGCGAGTGTCGTAGACATCTGGGAGTAGCCGATGGCACCCAGCACCCCAGCGATCATATACAAGCGAAAAGCCTTGTCCTGCACGACTACACGGAATGCGTGACCAAACGTAATCTGTTCTTTCTTCTGCCCTTCGATTTTCTTGATCCCGAATCGATTCAGCAAGCTTTGCAGACTAATCACGTAAATCAGGTAAATAACCGCCGTGATCAGGAACGGCAAAGCGACAGAGGTCTTGGCTAAAACAGCCCCCGCGATCGGCCCGACTGCCACACCGACGTTGATCGCCGTGTAACGCAGTCCAAAGACGCGATACCGTTTTTCGGGTGGTGTGACATCTGCCATCAGCGCTTGTGAGACAGGCTCATAGAACGAACGACAGAGCCCTCCTGCCATGTTGAACAACAGCAGCAGCAAAGGATTTTTCGTCAAGGCAAATCCGACGAAGACGAACGTCCAGACGTAGAGCGCCCCAATCATCACCCTTCTGCGCCCGATCCGGTCAGACAGCGTTCCCGCGATAAATCCCCCTACCGTGCCAGCCAAGGCCCCTGCTCCGATCAAAAGGCCGATCGTCGCCAAATCCATGTCGGTTTGATTGGAAAGGTATAAAAACAAAAACGGCATGCTCATAGAGCTCGCTGCCCTGACAAAAACGGTGCCGACCACAAGCGACCACACGATCGGATGAAACTCCTGAAGCTTCTCTTTTATCTTACTCATGGAATCTCTCCTCACAACTGTTCTGCTGGAAAAGCTGTGCAGAACAGATGCTCTACATTTTACTCATTGTAGTGAGGAGAATGGGTTTCGTCAATCAGCATTCAAATTTTTTGGAATGTTAAATATTTATCTGGTCAATCAATTCGCCTTGCTCATTCCATTTTACTGCACGATAGACGTTGTCGTGGTAAAAGGTAAACCAAGCTCCTTGCTGGATTCCCTCTTTGATCCATTTTTCCTTGGCGAAGATGGAAGTCATCGGGTAATCATCGTAAGCCATGACCCAAAGCGAATTCTGGTGTGCATGGGTCGGCATGATATCCGCAAGATGCAGAATCAGCTGCCCTTCGCTCTCCATCCGGACGATGGCATGTCCCTGGCTGTGACCACCGGTATGATGCAGCGAAATCCCTGGGAGCAGCTCGTGGCTTTCCCCATAGGTTTGTACCTGCCCTTCGATAGGGCGCCAGTTTTCTTCCCAATATGTATTGCGGGATCGGATGTTGGGCTCTCTCATTTCGGCCCATTCCTGCTCCTGCACGTATATGACGGCGTTCGGGAACGTCGAAACCAATGTCTCGTCCTTCCAGGTGACCAAACCATTACTATGATCGTAGTGCATGTGCGTCATGATGACGATATCGATATCATCGGGAGTCAGCCCCTTGGAAGCCAAGGACTCGACCACTTGAGACTCCTCGATCAGACCAAAATTTCGTTTTTGCTTCTCGGTCAAGCGTCCATTGCCCATACCTGACTCAATCAACACCCGTTTCCCCGCTACTTCGATCATAATCGGGTCGGCGCGCAATGGAATCTGGTTCAATTCGTTAGCAGGATAGCGCTTGCTCCAAAGAGCCTTCGGCACTACCCCAAACATCGCCCCACCATCTAATTGCGTCAGACCACCAAGCAACCATGTCAGTTGTAAATGGCCTACCTTCCACTCCGTCAATTTCATTCGCTTCGCCCTCACTTTTGCTTTTTTTCTCATTATGGCTGTCATCCGGTAAACGATCAATAGAGCCTGTCCATATTGTACCGATGAAAAAAAGCACCCCTGTCAGGGTGCCTTACAGCTTTTCCTCTACACAAACCCTACGCGTTGCTGGTGCAATCTCAAGCAGCAAATCGCTGGAAACAGCATGCACCGTCACATCCGAATCGCACCGTCTATGGTTTAGGTACAATTGTGCTACCTTTTCACTTTCACGATAAATGCTGATTAATGTTTGCAAAGGATTTGCGCTACCGCCTGCAATGATTTTAAATCCCGGGGCAATCGTAAACGTCCAGCCTTCCACCTCTACCACTGGAGCAGACGAGTACAGGAAGTGGCGCTTCCCTAAAAGTATGCCATTATGATTCATCAAGGCGAGTGCCCCCAATCAAATATTTTTGAACCGTATACCTCTTATTTTGCAAGAATCAAAGGAAGATGAAAAGTCTTTCGACAAAAGATATCAAAAAATGACACCCTCCCATTTAGCCCTCTCGTCCCCGGTCAAATGGCACGCCCGATTGCCGAACCTTCCAGAATCGCTCGTTTGGCGTCCAATTCTCCCGCTTCTTTCGCCCCACCGATCACATGAACCGGGATTCGTCCGTTCAGCTCATGGAACAGCTGGTCATTGGAGGTAGCTCCTGCGGCAATCACCACCGTGTCCGCTGCAATCAACTGCTCCGCATCGCCTTGCGTGATCACTACTCCTTGTGGGGTGATTTCTCGATAGTCAATCTGCGTCATCATTTCCACGCCGTGACGCTTCAGGTTGGCCAGAACAGCCCAGCGCGTTGTCTTTCCGAGGCCGGTTCCGACATGCTTTCCGCGACGCAGCATGAAGACCTTACGTCCGCTCTGCTGCATCCGATGCATAGATTTGGCATCCAGAATCCGATATTCCATCAAATATTGTGCTGCCTGCGGTGAAATGGGTTCGTCCTGCACCAGCAGATGGGACAAATCACAAGCGATTCCTCCTGCACCTACGATGGCGACACGCTTGCCTACCTTGGCTTGTTTTTCAAATACTTGTGCATAGCTCACGACATGAGGTAGGTCAATACCAGGGATTTCTGGACGGCGAGGGATCACACCAGTGGCGACTACCACCTCATCAAAGCCTTCCTCCTCCAGCATAGCGGTCGTAGCCTGTATACCCAGCCTTATTTCCACTCTCAGCCTGGACAGCTGCGTGCGATAATAGCGCAGCGTTTCATTGAATTCTTGCTTGCCCGGCACCTGGCGTGCGTAATTCAGCTGTCCACCGATCTGATGCTGTTTCTCCAGCACCACGACCTGATGTCCTCGCTCAGCCAGCACACGTGCCGCTTCCAATCCCGCGGGTCCTGCTCCCACAACAGCTACTTTCTTAAGCTTGGTGGCAGGAGCAAGTGCCCATTCCTTTTCCCGTCCTACTTCAGGATTGACGAGACAGGATGCGATTTTACCGTCAAAAATGTGATCGAGGCAGGCTTGATTACAAGCAATACAGGTATTGACCTCATCAAATCTTCCCTCGCTGCTCTTGCGCACAATCAACGGATCTGCGAGCAGTGGACGCGCCATCGAGACGAGATCACAGCGATCGTCCTCCAGAATGGCTTCTGCTTGACGCAAATCATTGATGCGGTTGCTGGCGATCACAGGAATGCTTACCCCCTGCTTTATCTGTTGGGCTACCCAGACATAAGCTCCTCGAGGAACCATCATCGCGATCGTCGGGACCTGGGATTCATGCCAGCCGATTCCCACATTGAGCGCATCCATGCCAGCCTCTTGGAGCATCGCAGCGAACTGTACGGTCTCCTCCATCGTTGTGCTCTCCGGGATCAAATCCAGACCAGACATCCGAAAAACAACTGGGAAATCTGACCCAACTGCCTGTCGTACTCGCTTTGCCACTTCTATTCCAAAGCGTGCTCTGCGCTGGAAATCGCCTCCCCATTCGTCCTCGCGTTTATTGGTCACGGGGGATAAAAACTGGTTGATCAGATAGCCTTCGGAGCCCATGATCTCTACGGCATCGAATCCCGCCTTTTTAGCACGAACAGCTCCATCTGCAAATGCTTGAATCGTCATCTCGATTTCATCTGCCTGCAATTCACGCGGTTTCCAGCGGTTGATCGGGGCCTGTAGCGGTGAAGGGGCCACTGGATCCAACCCTGTTGCTTCCTTGTGGGCATAACGCCCGGAATGAAACAGCTGCAGTGCGATCTTTCCGCCTGCCTGATGGACCGCATCCGTAATCAGCATCAGTGGTGTAATATGCTGATCCAAATACACATTGCAGTACTTGTCTCCCATACCGCCTTCCGGACGAACAGCCGCGCCCCCTGTCACGATCAGACCAACTTCTCCTCTCGCCCGTTCAGCGTAGAAGGCAGCCAATCTTTCTACACCATCTTCCTGCTTTTCAAAACCCACATGCATCGATCCCATCATGATGCGATTTCGCAGTGTCATCGACCCGATCTGGATAGGCTCCAACACTCTAGAAAGTCTCATCCCCATGACCTCCCTACCTCCCGAATGAATATTCATTCATTAATGGTTATTCTTTTTCTCTGTTCGTGATGAAATTCCTTCTGGCACGCGAAAAAGACCCAGAACGATTCTCTGGGCCTTTTCCGTATTCTCACTTCGCCAGCCTGACCAGCTTTCCAAGATCTGCGGAAAAGCGTAGGAGCCTATCGGACAATTCCGCCTCTTCCTCCTCGGTTTGGGGCATCTCCACAATAAAATGGTAATCCAGTATGATCGCTGCCTCTGCCTGCTGGCCGGCCTCCAAATACCTTCTTTTTTCGGTTAGCGCAATTTCCGCCACCACTTCCCTGGCCTGGTTCCATACACGATGGAGTTCTGCGTCCGTAGGTACGAGCGAACTCTCGATCTCGACTTCCACTTCACAGCTGTTTTCGTCTGGTAGCAAGAACAGATGAATCGTAGCAATCGGGTAGCCTTCTGCTTCTCGCTCCATAAAAGTAAGGGCAATTTCTCTTGTTTCCTCATCCTCGATCAAGGATCGCTCAGAGCGCAAGACCACATCTGTAATCAAGCCATGCCCGGAGAGAAATTCATTGATTTGTTCTGTGATATATTGCAGCATGTACGAGATTCGCCTCTCTTCTATCGTCCTGTCAAAAGTATACATGACATTCAAGACAGAGAAAAACCCCTTTAGGAAGGGGTTGGTGTATTTTTGATATTTTTTTCATTCATGAATTCTGACAACCACGCACGACGTACTTCCTTGTTTGGACAGTATCCCAGGATGTAGCTTTCTCCCCGCATATATTTTTCCTTGATCCACTCTTTGTGCTTGCGGAAAAAGGCGTGTTGGAAATCGATCGGCATTTGCTGATACTCTTCGAGGGCTGAGGGATTCTGGAGAAAGAAATCTTCATCGTACACGAATTCTTCATTATGCTGGCGACTGATGAGGTAAACAAAGGCTATCACCAGGAACAGATTTACTAAAAAAATCATCATCCTAATCCCTCCAGTCAAATGAATCATTATCAGACTTATCTGTCTTATCGATATATTATTATTGTATCACGTCTTTGGTGTTTTCTAAACCTCTGCTTTGCATATTTTCTTGTATGCAAAAAAACACCCGCTGATTAGAAACGGGTGTCTGTCTGTGTGTTCGGTTGATTCGGTGCAGGTATTTGTGTTACATCTTGGCCCACTGGCGAAATAATGTCTGGTGGAGGCAACACGTTCCCTGGAGTTGGGGATGGCTCTGTTTGAGCAGGGGGCGTCTGTCCTTCAGGCACATACTCTTCCTGCTGTTCAGGAACATCTACATCTGGTGGTGCCACCTGATTCTCATCACTGTCCTCAGGAGCTGCTGGTGGTGTCGGTGGTGCTTCTTCTTTTGGCTCCTCAGTCGTATTTTTCGGCTTGGAGGCCGCTTGCGTTTTCGTAGTCGACTTCTTTGATGAATTGCTCGAGGAAGCCGCGACAGCCTCTTCGCTCTTCCCTAGAATAGGCGAATTGTTCATTTGGGCCACTATGCTTCCTGAGACGCCCATTTCGGCTTGCAGCGAACTGCGGACCGACTCGAGCTTATCTTTTTCGAGGTAGGTATAGCCGCCGCTCCAGTAGGCACCGTTTTCCAGGGTAGTGACCGTAGAGGAATTAAATCCTTTGAAATCATAGGCCAAGCCCTTGATCTGGTCTTTGGAGAAATCTGTATGTATGTGTTTGGCACCTACGTCCATGACGGTGAATACCTTGGTCAACCCTTCCAAAGATCCCGCCTTGTCCACAATCGCCTTGATTACTTCCTGCTGGCGACGGTTGCGGTCAAAGTCACTGGAGTAGTACTTGGTTCCCCGGTTATCGTGGCGATGACGCACATAGCCCAATGCTTGTTCACCATTCAGAATCTGAAGACCAGGGCTCAAATTAATGTGCGTGTCATCTGTCGGATCATCGTAAACCAGTTTGCGATCAACGTTTACCTCCACACCGCCCAGTTCATCAATAACTGCCTTAAAGCCGTCAAAATCAATCGCTACGTAATGATCGATGGGAATTCCCAGAATCTCATTGAGCGTCTTCTTGGTCAGGGAAATTCCGTCCTCCGTGGGAATCTGGTTGTTTCGCTCTGCCTTGCGACGCTCTGCCTCCCCATTCGCAAAAACGGAGTTGATTTTGTGATAATCGCGGTACCCTGGAATTTTTACGCGAGTGTCACGTGGAATCGACACCATCGTAACTTTTTTGGTCTCCGGGTTTGCTACAGCGACAATCATGACGTCTGTATTCATAGAGCCGGTCTCTACGCGATTATCTGAGCCTAAAATGACGAACGACATTGGTTTGGAGGGCTCATACGAAGTATTTGTAACTTGGGAAACAGGTGAGGAAAAATTATCATTTGGTTTGGTTACCGTATTGAGAGCATCATCAATTTTCCAATAAACAGCGCCGGCCACGCCTCCGACCAGCAGCAATGTAAACAAGCTTAAAGCAAATATCCATCTACGAATTTTTCGACTTCGACCCGTTTTTTTCGTTCGGGCAGCGGAAGCGCGTGTTTTTGTAGTCGCTTGACGCATCTGTATCAGTCTCCTTGTTCACGCACGCTTTATCAACTAATCATAGGAACGCACAGACAATAGGTAATCGTGCCACTCGACAGGAAGCACTAATTTTTTCTTCTGTTGGTAAAACTCTGACTCCGGTATTGTACCACATCATTGTCTTCATTTGTAGAAAAATGTTCCTCTAACACGAACTCCCCCACCGAAATGTCGATGGAGGAGCGGGGGTACGATCGAAGCGATTTTTATTCCTTGTAGCCGATCTTGAGCAGCTTTTTGGCACATTCATCTCGCTGTTCTCGATATTTTTCCAGGTCGTAAGTGGAGGAGTTGCCGAGGCTCAGCTCTGCTAGGGCCACTCCATAGGTAGCTTGATCGGTCAGCGATATTGTCTTGTTCTGTGCATAGATAATCCCAGCAATAAACGCGTCCTTTGTTTTTTCCCTGAGCGGAAGTGCTGGAGCGGATAGCCAAAAAGGGGGCTGTGTATGCCCGGACATGCAAAGTCCTGCCTCGCCACAATTTACGATGATTTGACGAACCCCTTGCTCAATCAATTGTTGGACAGATAGCTCGACATCGTTAAAGGAGTGCAGAGTTTGCCCGCACAGCATTTCAAGCTCATCTATGCTGGTGATAAGGATGTGGACACCTTCTATGATTCTTGCTGAACCTTCCCTTCTTTTTCGACAACACTCTCGGTTTCACCTACCTGGTCATACAATTACAGCTCTCCCCTTTATGTATAGCTAACATATGGCACAAATACATGGATGACGATTGACTTGACTAATGCTAGAGTAAGGAAAAAATACAAACGGAGATGAACTGGATGAGTGCCCCTACTGCACATGCTGCTCCGACTGCGACTGTCAACACGACACCTACCGTGTACAAGATGTTGTTCGCAATCAGCCTTGCACACTTATTGAATGATGCCCTGCAAGCCGTCGTTCCTGCCCTGTTGCCTATTCTTGAAAAAAATCTTACTCTTACTTTTACGCAAATTGGCATGATTCTATTGGTCATGAATTTTACCGCATCCGTCCTGCAGCCGATCGTCGGTTATGTGACCGATCGAAAGTCTCGCCCCTTTTTAACTCCGATTGCACTTCTTGTCTCTGGAGTTGGAATGCTGGCGCTCGCTTTTGCCAGCAATTATGCTGTAGTATTAATTGCCGTTGCCTGCGTAGGGATCGGTTCGGCCGTGTTCCATCCGGAAGCCTCACGCTTTGCCCATAAGGCGTCTGGCACTCGCAGAGGCTTAGGCCAATCCATCTTCCAGGTCGGCGGTAATGCGGGCCAAGCACTTGCCCCTTTGATGACCATTCTCGTCTTTGCCAATATTGGTCAAGCCGGAGCCATGTGGTTCCTCCTGCCTGCCAGTATCGCCTGTCTTGTCTTGTTCTACGTGGCTGTCTGGTACCGCAGTCAAGAGCGATTGATCAAGACTCCAGCTGCTCCCGTCGCCTATTCCCATCGTGACAAACGAATGATTGCTCTCGGTTTGCTCGTCCTGATCGTCAGCGTACGCTCTTGGATGCACTCTGGATACCAAAGCTTTTATCAATTTTATTTGATGGATTTGAAAAATATGGAATACGCACAAGCCCAGCTGGTCATTTTTGGATTTTTGCTTGCTGGCGCAATCGGTACATTCATCGGGGGTCCCCTTGCAGACCGCTTCGGAAAGCGCAATATGCTGGTGCTCTCTCTGCTGGGCTCCCTGCCATTAACCATATTGACGCCTTATGTCAGCGGCTTTTGGACCTACCCGCTACTGTTTCTGAGCGGCTTGATCATGCTTTCGAGCTTTTCCGTAACCGTCGTCTATGCTCAGGAGCTCCTCCCAGGACGGATCGGAATGGTCTCGGGCCTGATCATCGGCCTTGCCTTCGGTATGGGAGGAATGGGCGCTCTCGCATTGGGCTACCTCGCAGACCTGTTCAGTTTGACCACGGTGATTACCCTATGCTCGCTTTTGCCACTGGTCGGGGTGTTGGGACTTTTACTCCCAGCAGACAGGACGGTTCGAAGCTGGAATCAATAACGAACAAAAAAAAGAAGAACCACAGGAACAAAAATTCCTCGGGTTCTTCTTTTTTTGCTTGTATTGGCTTAAACCAGTACGCTGGTCGGTGCACCCATCAACTGCGACACGACCGGCGGATATAGCTCCGGCGATCCGTACAGACGCCAGTTTCCATCCCCAGTTTTCGCAAACAGACCGGATATCACCCAGTCAGTGGCCAGCACTTGTTCCACTTCGGATTCGATCAATAGCTTGATCTTCTCGCCGTTGTTCCTTCTAGCCAGCCAGCCGTCACGCTCTTTTCCGAGCAGCAACAGACCTTCTTCCGAGACGTCCTCGAGTGTCTGCTGACTGGAAGCGTATAGATTTAGGTAAGCTTCCTTCTCCAGCACACTCCGCAGTCGGTAGATCTCAGGCAGCGTTTCCTTCAACTCCACAAACAACGGCTGCATCAGAGCAGAAAGCGATGTTCCATTCTGCTTGTCCAGCCACTTGAAAAAGGAGGACAATACGGACAACATGTTGGTGGCCAGAGTCTTGGTAACGGCATCTGTGCGCACGTAAATATCGTGGATGAGGAAGTAGGAAAGATCTTCCCTGCGCAGATGATCCCAATTGAAAGAAGGACCAAATGCTCCTCTGACAAACGAGCGGAAGTTATTCATGACCTCATCGTATTTTTTCACTGTTGCTTCTGATTTGCCGTCCGTCATGTCGTGGACAAATCGGTTCATGTCGGCCAAGCGCTCAGGGTGAATCGTATAGACACTCTCCGGCAAGCCTTCGATCAGTGGGCGACGCAGCAGATTGAACGCATGCAGGCTGTCGTTTTCCATTGTGAGACGAGGACGCAATACATCCATACGAATATAGCGAGCAATGCCTTGCCCCAATTGGTGATCCTGCTCCATCTGGGTCAGCAGGCTTTGGAGCTTGCTGTTCAGCTCCTGATTGTCGGATGCTGCCACCAGAACCGGCGCCAGGTCATCCAATGCTTCATGGGATGTGACCAACCACTTCTCGGCAAAGTAGGTTTGGACAGCCCATTGCAATACTTTCGGAGGCAAGGTCGGTTGACTTGTAATAAACAAGGTTCCTTGGGAAAGCTTGGAGCCAGTCGAAGTCAGGACGCGAATCTCTTCCTCAGACTCAGGCATGTGCAGCTGCAACAACTCCGTTACCTCGTCCAGTTCTGCCGCGTAGCCCTCCAGGAATACTTGGCCGTCTTGCACCAATACCTCTGCTTGTACCTCGTACAGCTCCAGCAGAGCGTCTTTCAATGCCGGGAACAGATGCTCTTCCTTGCGACGGGCATACACCCAGATTTCCTTTGCCCCGTCCCGCTTTTTCAGCTCAAACATGCGCTGTGCTTCGATCGTCTTGCGGAACTGCTCAGGGTTCGCCAGCGTAAATGCTCGGCGCAAAAGGGCATCACCGGATTTTTCAGGGGCATTGCCTTCATTCCCAAACTGCACGATAAAGCGATACAAATCCGGCGTATATACACGTTGGGCAGTGTCGTCAGCAGCTTTGTTCACTTCTGGATTCTGTTTCAGCCATTCGAGCAACGCCTCTTTAATATGCGGCTGCAAAATAATGCTGCCGGAAAAGAGCATATCCCGTAGGCCCAGATTCAGCAGGCGACCAACGATGATTTGTCCCGTCTGTACGTTCAGGTTGTTTGAACGCAGCAGGTAATGTACCTCTTCCGTCAGAGGTTGACGCACTGTCAACACTTCACGCTCGACTTCGAGGATTTCATAGGCATTCAGATGAAGTCGGGAGAAGGCTCGGCGCAGATCAGGCTCCATCCGACGTCCATGCTGTTTGACATAGTTTTCGAGCAAAGTGGTTCCACTGTTTTTTACATCCAGTACGAACCAGTTGAAGAAATGCGCAGCCCATTCTGGACGCATGACACTTTCTTCACTGAGACCAATTTGTTCCGCAAACAGATTTCTCGCATCGGAAATCGCTTCGTTGGTCACATGACCGCCAACAAAATGGTTCAGACGCTCAACCCAGCTTGCGTACTCCTTCTGCAGCTTTTGCTCATGGCGACTACGCAATTCCGTGATGGGTGTCACTACACCACAGCATTTTTTGTATTTTTTCCCGCTCCCGCAGGGGCACAGTTCGTTTCTTCCAACAGACATAAGGGATTTGGATCTCCTTTCCAGCCCACGCGGCATGCGCGGGGAATCCTGCACAATCCCCCTATCTTACCGCATTTTTCGTCAGATGTTCAAGTGTTCTCGTTTTGATTCATGAGAGATTCCCACATCGCGGCTTCTTTCCCACTGGTCGATAAATTGCTCCAGTCGGTTCATCAGCAACACGATACGCTGCTTCTCGCTCATGCATGCAGAAATAGCAGTGAGCTGGTTGGTCGCGAATAACTCCACTACCTCCTGCTCCATTTCCTGAAGCCGTATCCGATAGCTCGCGATAATTTCGCGCAGCAAGACAAACCGCTGTTCAAACCGGATCATAGCCCCATTGGTACTCATTGCTGCTCACTGGTAGCCAGCACCTGTTTGATGCCAAGTGCAATTTGCTCGTTCTTATGTTTCTCTTTCATCAGCACTTCTATAGCTTGCATGTTACTTTGTTGAAAATGAGCGACAACTTCTTGTGACATCTCGATATGGCGAGTCTCCAATTTGCTCATCGCTTGCTCCAAGAGTTGTTGCACTTCCTGCAGCACGTGTTGGTTTTGGATGTTATTCATGGTAAAGTCCTCCTTCATCTCTTCTTGCTCTTGGTGTTGTTCCTCTTGGTGTTCTGTTTGTTCCGTTACTTCTGGTGCAATCGTGTCAGCAGCAGCTGCAGCAGCGACCTCATGCACGAACAGCTCTACCTCTGATTCTTCGTTCATGACCATTATGTACAATGTGTCTCCATCGATTTGGAAGCGATCATCCAGTCCCGGTAGAAAAGCAGCATCCGCAGCAATACCAACCTCATGCTCCAAAAAATGAATCAGGGAACGAGATGTAACCTGCGTGATGCCATTCTTTTGGCAAAAGGCGTAGACTTCATCGTTCGCCAGCGTCCATTCAGCCAGAAACCAGCGTGAATCTCCTTGATACTGTACGAACCTGGGGTCCTTTTCCAATTGCAAGAGCCGCAAAATCTGATTCCACCCAAACTGGGTCTGTCTGCGCAATTCAGCGACGATCTGCTCGACTTTCTTTGGCGTTTGCGTTTCCCGTAAAAAACGGTAGGCCAAATCGTACAATTGATGCGGCTGGTAAGCGATCTCCACAATAGCATCTGAGCTTCCAACCCGCACTGGTGTCTGTTCCATCTTCAGCACTGTATCAAGCAGCGACATGCTATCCAGTTCGGTTAAAGCAATGAACTCACTGGCTTCCAACCGGGTGCAAATCTCCATCCGTGGAAGGGAGCGTTCGCCGGACCGGAATACCTTCTTGACAATACTTGGTAGGGTATAGGTTGGTCGTTTCATGAACTTCTCCTTCTTGTGATCAGCATGAATTCACTGATCAAATGGGAATCAATCAGTTATTCTACAAAAAGAAAAAAAATCCTACCTGATGCA
The DNA here is from genome assembly GCF_003710915.1 of Brevibacillus invocatus. Lineage (GTDB taxonomy): Bacteria > Bacillota > Bacilli > Brevibacillales > Brevibacillaceae > Brevibacillus > Brevibacillus invocatus. Next base: position 54,079 of record NZ_RHHR01000045.1, read on the forward strand.
AAGTGTTTGGCAATTCCGATAATAAGCAAGAAATATCCCGGCTGCTGGAACAGCACAGCCGGGTCTGATTGTACTGGCTCAATACCCCCTCCAGATCTTGCGCTTCAACACACCTGCGTAAGCCCATTCGTCTTCACCCATATCGGATAGGGTCTGGCCAAGGGCGTTCATCTTGCTGTCAATCTGATCGAGGTAATGGAACAGAACAGCGGTTGGGGTTTTTCCAGAAACGGCACTCCCCCATCCGTTCTCTACCTCTCCGTGATGGCTCAGGATACAGTGCTTTAGATGCAGCACTTCAGCATCTCCCAGCGGAATGTCCAGCTTGCGGCATATTCCGCTCACGATCTCGGCTCCCATCACCAAATGACCGATCAGCTGGCCTGGAGTCGTGTAATCTGGGGCGATCGGGTCAGACAGCTCATACAGCTTGCCGATGTCATGCAGCATGCAGGTGGCGAACAGCACATCCCGATCGACCTGTGGATAAAGTGGCAATAATCGCTCGGCGCAAGAAAGCAGAGAAACAATGTGCTCGAGCAGGCCATGATAGTAATTGTGATGCATCCGCACACCTGCCGGATATTGGCGAAGCCTCTCCCGAATTTCTTCGTCCTGAAGAGCTTCACGCAAAATCGCCTGCAAGGTTTTACTCTGAAGGCTATCGATCGCACTCTCCAGCTTTCCCCACAGCTCATCTACCGGAACAGGTGATATAGGAATCAGCGACTCCATCATGACTTCATCCGCAGCGGATGCAGGGCGGATTCGTTGAATCACCAGCTGTTTTTTCCCCCGGTAGCTTTGCACCACTGCATCGATTTTGACGACGGATTTCACCTGAATGGATTCCTTTAGCTCTGGATTCACATCCCACAATTTCGCCATGATCGTCCCTGAGCGATCACCCAACTCCAGGTTGAGATACTCGCTCTGATTGCTTGCTACGCCAGCTTCTTTGCTTTTTACCAAGCAAAACCCGACTACGCGCTCTCCCTCTTGATACTCTGTCAAATATCTCATCTATCTACCCATCCTGTTTACTTATTTGCGAAGCAGAAGATCCTTCAGCTTGGTTACGATTTTTTGCCCAACCAGATTGTCGGCGTCGGTGATCACCCTGGTTATGACACCCAGTACATCCTGTTCCCCATTCCAATGTTCGCGCACAACTGCTTCATCAACCTCTACGAGGATACGGCGAAGCGCATACACAGCAAGAATGACATCATCGAGCAATCCCATTCCGCCGATCAGCGCTTCTGGAATGAAGTCAATCGGCGAGATAAAGTACGCGACGGCCAAACCAGCTATAGCCTTGGACTGGATGCCCACTCGCTTGTCCAGCATCAAACGGGCAAGCAGGACAAACAGATCCGGAGCAAGCAGGATGTAGCTTGCCGCTTTTTCATTGACGCCTTTTTCCCGAATAAACGCCTCGATCTTTGCTCGGAGCTTGTCGTAAAATCGTTGATGCTTCTCCGGCAGCACAATCGGTACTAGCTCAGTTGCCGGACGCACGACCGGCGGCTGAGCGTTTTTTTGTTCTTCCTCATTCATGATGATTCCTCCCTCTTGGGTTTCCTGAAAAGTCCTCTATGGTATAGGTAAAATCCGAGCAACACAGCAAGCAGCAGTGCCAGAAAAAAATAGGTTACATGGCTGGATATCCAACCGTATACCACTTCCCAGCGCTCTCCAAGCTGCCAGCCCAAAACCACATACAGCAAGCTCCAGACGAATCCGCCTGTGTAGGTGAATAGGATAAAAGTAGGGAAAGGCAAGCGTGTGATACCAGCAAAGTAAGCCGTGAACTGTCGGACCCCTGTAATGAAATATCCGATAGGCAACGCCCACTTCCCAAAGCGTTCAAACCAGTAGCTTGTCTTTTCATAGACCCCGAAAACGAATCCCAGACGCTTTCCGTATCGCTCGATGAACGGATAGCCCAGACCTCTCCCGATCCAGTAAGCGACCGTCATCGCTGATATGGAACCCGTAAAGCAGACCAGAAAAGTGGGCCAAAAATGGAGCTTACCACTGGAAACGAGAAAACCGGAAAATACAAGCAAAGTCGCTTCTGGCAAAGGCATTCCCAAGATACCAAGAAAAAATAGTCCAAACAAGGCCATATATCCGTATTCCGAGACGTAGGCGCCAAATACTGAAACTATTTCTTCCACATCTGTCACCACATTTCTGCTTGCATGACCTGCATACCTTCATTATGCCAAAAGATAATCGGTGGAACAAACCGACTCGAGACGGAGATTGGTAATACCGACAAGTTTCGGTATTCGTGTATCATTTCACATTTATATCCCCTATACTATACTCGACACCTAGTCCACCTTATTAGATCAATGAGGGATCATTATGTGGAAAAAACTTTACCGCAGGATAAAGTACGAGTACTACAAGCTGATTCGGATGAATGGGGCACCGTCCTTTGTCGCCCTGGGATTTGCTGTTGGCATCTTTGTTGAGTTTATTACGTGTTTCCGCTGGTCAAAGCATTCCGGTGCAGCATGCCTGCTGCCGTCATCGGTTTTGTCATGGGAAAACTGGTGCTTCCGCTCTTCCTGGTCCTGAACTACAGGCTCGGCTACCTGATCATCGGCCATCCAGCTCTTTCCGGGTTTTCAGCCCCTTATCAAGCTTGGCAAGAATGGCTGATCTGGATCGAGGAAAAAGGGCTTGCCTACTTTACCGGGAGCGCAATCATGGGCGTTGTTGTCGCTCTAGCCAGCTACCTGCTCGTGATGATCGCTCTGCAGCTGTATCGAAAAAAATCGAGTTCCAAGCCTGTTCGAGGATAAACATACGAAAAAAGACCGGATGACTGCATCGTCATAACGGTCTTTTTTCGTATCCAAGCAACACGTTTCAAGTTAGGCGAAGTAGCCTTTATCGCGCAGTTGCTCCATGATTTCAGCAACAGTCAGGTCTTTTTTCAAGAGCTCCAAAGTAACTTCTACTTGCTCCGGGGACAGGCCGTTCGCACCCAAGCTTTCTTGAACCAACACGTAGTTGGGACGTCGGAAATATGTTTGCAGCGTACGCTTCACGCGTCCTTCCAGACTTGTTTTCAGCATCAATTCAGTCGTCGACATCTGTTCCACCTCTTTCTACCGTTAGGTCTGTGTGCATAACCTTTATTATCCTATAAAAACGCTCAAGAATCAACCTATGCCTGTCATCCAAATCGGATTAAATTCCCGGCATCAGGTTTCTCTTGTGCTCGGAAATACGATGCAAATACTCGATTCTCTCCAAAGCCTCTGGCCTGGTTTCACCCGTAATCAACAAGCGATCCAGGTCTTCGTAGGTGAAGCCCATCTCCTGCTCATCGGTCTGCCCCTCCCACAAATCTGCGGACGGCGGCTTGGTGATAATCGCGCCTGGAACACCGAGCTCCTCGGCCAGTATCCGAATTTCATGCTTGGTCAAGCTCTCTACCGGGTTGAAATCAGCCAGGCCGTCTCCTCCCTTGGTCATATAACCAACGTACACTTCACTGCGATTGCAGGTGTCAGCTACAAGATAGCCTTGCTGGTTGGCAATCGCATACAAGGTTGTCATGCGCAAACGTGCCTTGGTGTTTCCTTTTGTCTTGTCATTGAGCGGCAGCACGTCTTGAATGGCAGGAACCAACGCATCAAAAGCTGGACCGACGTCTACGGTTACCAGATTGAGTCCAATCGCATCTGCCAGATTTTTGGAATCAGCTTCATGTACTGGTTGGGAATAGGCTGGCATCCATACTCCGATGACTCGATCTTTTCCTAGTGCACGAACGCACAAGGCTGCTGTCACCGCACTGTCAATCCCTCCGGATATTCCGACAACGGCTCCGCCCAGGCCAGGCCCGTCGATCTGTTCGCGAATAAACGCAAGTCGTTTCTCTATGTCTTCTTTTACATTCACCCGGTAGTTTTCCAGATGCTGATGAAACTTGTCCACGTTACCTACCCCCAGTTGATTATTTCTTTCCTCATCCTACCACGCTGTTTTGACTGTGGCAATTGGCTCCAAATGAGTCTACACTGTATACTATGTAGTGCAGAACCAATGAGCGAGGACAAGGAGAGAGACCATGATTATCCTCAAGACACCTGAAGAGATCGAATACATGCGAGCAGCCGGAAAAATATTGGCTGCCTGCCATCGCGAGATTGCAAAATTGATTCGTCCTGGTATCTCCACTTGGGAGATTGATCAATTTGTTGAAGAATTTTTGGCGAAGCACGAGGCAACACCGGAACAAAAAGGATATTCCGGGTACCCTTATGCCACCTGCGGCTCCGTCAATGATGTCATCTGTCATGGTTTTCCCAAGAAAGACCCACTGCGCGAAGGGGACATCGTTACGATCGATATGGTCGTAAGGAAAAATGGATGGTTGGCTGATTCCGCATGGTCTTATGCAGTGGGTAAAATATCTCCGGAAGCAAAAAGGCTGTTGGAGGTAACTGAAAAAGCCCTTTACTTAGGGATTGAGCAAGCGGTCGTAGGCAATCGTGTCGGAGATATTTCTCATGCCATCCAGGTCTATGCCGAAGCAGAAGGCTATTCGGTCGTTCGTGATTTTACCGGTCATGGGATCGGGCAGCAAATGCACGAGGAACCCTATGTGCCGCACTTCGGACCTCCAGGAAGAGGACCTCGCCTGAAGGAAGGCATGGTCTTGACGATCGAGCCCATGCTCAACATCGGTACCTATCACGCCAAGGTCGATGAAGACGGTTGGACAGCACGCACTCGCGACGGCAAGCTCTCGGCTCAATACGAGCACACGCTGGCTATTACAGCGGATGGTCCTGTGATTCTGACCAAGCAATAGCTCCGCTGCGTTAAAACCAGCACATTTTTTACCTGATTAGCCAAATCCGATGCAAAGAAAGAGGTTCACTTGTGGTCCTTCACGACTACAATGTGAGCCTCTTTCCAGTATGTCGGGGTAAGTAGATCCCTTCCAGCACTCTGCTGTTCTGTTTTTTCTGCCCCACACTGGAAGTGCAGGAGCCGAACATCGAAATCTTGACACCTCTCTGTGGGATACTTAATATGCAAGGTACCATCCATCCCTAGCTGATGCAAAAGACGTATCCCGCGTTTTATCCATAAAAAAGGAGGAAGCATCACATGACACACGCAGACGCTGACCGCAGCGCGGCCAAGAAACTTAGCGACATCCCGCTTTCCGTACTGGATCTTTCTCCCATCGTACAGGGAAGCGTTCCTGCTGATTCATTCCGAAAAAGCCTGGATCTTGCCAGACACGCAGAGAAATGGGGCTTTGAACGCTATTGGCTTGCCGAGCATCACGGCATGCCGAGTGTGGCCAGTTCTGCAACATCCGTCCTGATTGGCTATATTGCAGCAGGTACCTCAACCATTCGGGTTGGCTCTGGTGGAATCATGCTGCCCAATCACGCTCCATTGGTGATTGCAGAGCAATTTGGTACACTGGAATCTCTCTACCCGGGGCGTATCGATCTGGGACTTGGCCGGGCGCCCGGCACGGACCAACGCACTGCACGTGCACTTCGACGCAACCAGCGCATTGGCGGAGCAGATTTTCCTGAGCTGTTGACAGAGCTGCGGGAATATTTTCGTCCCTATTCTCCTGAATCGGATTCAGGCATTCGAGCTATTCCAGGGGAAGGCTTGTCCATCCCGATCTGGCTACTCGGCTCCAGCGATTTCAGCGCACAGCTAGCTGGCATGCTGGGACTCCCATTTGCTTTTGCAGGTCATTTTTCTCCAAACTATACCTTGCCTGCCCTCCAGACATACCGCCATCACTTCCGCCCTTCAGAGGTATTGGAGGAGCCGTATGCGATGGTCGGAGTAAGTGTCATGGCTGCAGATACGGATGAGCGTGCCCGTTACTTGTCTACCTCGCATTTTCAGGCTTTTTTGCAGATCATCCGAGACGACAGAAAACCGATTCAGCCACCTGTTGAAAGCATGGATGGCCTATGGAGCGATTTCGAAAAATTTACCGTCCAATCGCAGCTCAGCTCTTCCATTATCGGGAGTCCGGAAACCGTAAAACAAGAACTGCAGGCATTGCTTGACGCCACTCAAGCAGATGAGCTGATGATTACTACCCAAATGTACGATCATGCGGATCGCATCCGTTCCTATGAGATCGTCGCTGATATTTGGAAGTCGTAAATACACAAAAAAAGTGACACCCTGCTATGTCAGAGTGTCACTTTTTTGCTATCGTTGGAGGCTGGGCGCACATTGATCTATCATTTTTTCTAATTCTTGAACGTCTTTTTCCAGCTCTCGGATATCTTCTTCAATCAGTTTTTTCAGATGCTGCTTTTCACACAGTACTTTGCGCGTCTTTTCCAGGCGCTGATTCATATCAAACACACCGACATACACTCTCTTTCCCTCCCTATGTAGGTTTTCCACCTTACATGATATGCAGATCGTCTCTTTTGTTTCCTCCTTTTGCATCATTTTTTGCCTATTATGAATGAGGGTGATTTTCCGTTTTGAATCTTACCCTGCTAAGCCATTCATTTGGCCTGACCAGAAAGGCTTCATAAGGAACGATGCTTGGTTCCATCGCATCGAGCAATCTTCGGCGAAAATGCGGCCTGGTAATGTATTGTCCCAAGTTATCCTCGGTAATGGGCAAGAATACGACTTCTGTGGTCTCCCCTGCCGCTATTGTCTCCACGCCTGATACATATTCTCCTCGGAAAACGACGCAGATGACACCGTTGGACATATTTTGGTAAACGCCTGTAACGCCATGCAGCTTGATCGTTATGCCCGTTTCTTCGAGTATTTCACGATGGACAGCCTCCTGCAGGCTCTCTCCTTCCTCAACCTGCCCCCCTGGCATTTCCATTGTATCTGGCCGATGCCCATTGCGGACGAGCAGGATCTCCCCTCGTGGATTCGTGATACAAGCGCTGACCGAGACCACATGTTTGGGGGAAAGCTCATCTACGACCAAATCCGTGGTTGATTCCAAAAAATCCTGTTTGCTTTCCAAATACAGGTCGCCTCGTGCTTTTCTTATTTCCTGAGCTTTTCGATGCAGCTCACTCTTTCGTATCATGCTTTCAATGCTTTCATAAAGCTCCTTGCTCGGGTATTCCCAAATGGCCAGGACTTCGTCTCTTGCTTCATTCGTCCAACGCCCTACCAGTTTGGCGCCGTGCTGGATTTGATTTGGATAAAGGTAGGTATGAAAAAAATCGTGAAAATCATCGATCATGGTTGGATTAACCTTGTAGGTTTTTCTTCTGTAAAACATGACTCCACCTCTTTTTGGAAATCTCGTCCACGTTACTGTTCTGCACAAATGCTCCTACTCCTGTTGTTGCACAACGAGAACACTTGTTCTATCATTAAATTCAGAATAGCTAGATACGGAAGCATTTGAGAGGGGAGGTTCACTTTTGAACAACAATCGTCCGGTAACGCCCGCCACCCAGTTTCACGCATGCTCGATCAGCAAATTTGCTACTTCCCTGCTGGCTTTGCGCTTTGTTGAACGTGGTCTACTTGATCTTGACGAGGATGTCAATAATCGCCTTCGAACCTGGAAGATTTCCGATCATGAATGGACTTGGCGAAAAAAAGTGACATTGCGATCCCTGTTGTGCCACCAGGCTGGCATCATTGACCCTGAGGAAAGTTTCCCTGTCTACCATTCCGCACAGGGGAACCCGAGCATGCTGGACATTTTGACTGGTAGAACGTCCATTGCTCCGAGCCCTTCACGGTTCGGCATGAGCCACTAAGCCAGTTTCATTATTCAGATGCTGGTTTTTGTCTCATCCAGCTGTTCACAATGGACAGGGCTTGGGATCTTTCTCGATCCTTCAGGCTCAGCAATCGAATTCTCCTCGCTCGGCTGGGGTGTCGGTTTCCAATCTATGATCGTGGCCTACCCTTCACTTGGCACGGGCGCTGTACTCATGACCAACACCGATACGGGTGTTCACCAAACCAAGGGGATTCTCGGCGAAGTGTTTCGAGCACTCTGTTTGACTGGCGATTAAATCAAAAAGAGATGGCTTACGTTAGCCATCTCCTTCATCCTTCTATATTCCTTTGTATTTCAACAATTCCTCGCGCAAACGCTGCACTTCCATGACCAGAGCACGTTTTTCCAAACGATCAATCTGACTGTCCAGATCCGGCTCTCCCCGGTATCCGTCATAGGCAAATTCATTTTCCAAGTCATACTTTTCGCGCGTGTAGGCTTGTGTCCAGCTCGGTTCTTTCGGCATGATCATCGCAAGCAAGAGGTAGATCAGGATCGGTACACCCGTACAGATCGTCAAAATGACAACTCCTACACGTACAAGCGTCGAGTCTATTCTCAAAAATTCAGCGATCCCTCCGCAAATTCCAAACAAACGACGATCCTGTCTGGATCTGTATAAACGTCGTTCTCTCATGTCTTCCCTTCCTCTCTACGGTAACCGTGTTTTCCTTGTATCTACAGGATACCCGAGAGCCACGGCAGGCAAAATGGCCCGCAGAGGGATTTGTCCTCCGTCCCTGGACGGAGATCATGCATGAACAAGCGCTTTGTGGCTCACGCTACCTGTGAGGTGATCAGCATGCCATTTTTGATCGGAATACTCGCTGTCTTTCTTCTGACTGGCTGTACGCAAAATCCTGCTCGGGATCAGATACAAAGCGAGCGAGAGTTTTACTACCAGCAAAACGTAGTTCGCCCAGACGGATCAGAACCCAACGTGACACCCTATGGTCCTCCCGCAAACGCCTCCGACTCCTCCGAGTACGATCGCTGGATTCGTCCCGACTCCGTCTCTCGCTATCCTGGACTGGAATAGCTCCGTAATAAAAACGGGTTATTTATCAGCGGGAGGCGAGGGAATGTATTCTGGTCTGCGGCGATCAAAAAGCTCACCCAGTTTGGCGTAGGTATTGCCTGCCAAACGGCTTACCGGCGCAAAAGCGGTAATGTCGATCCGTCCGGCCTGATAAAGCTCATCCGCGACATGGACATGTACAACCTCTCCGATAATCAAGTCCGAGGTAGTGGGTGTACCCAACTCGACAACCTGGTGCAGCTTGCATTCAAAATGGATACGCGAAGCTGCAAGCCGCGGCACTTCGATTGAGGATGAAGGCATGGTAGCAAGACCAAGCTCCTCTACTTCGCTGATCTCAGCCGGAAAATCAGCAGAGGTCTGATTGACATCGTCTACGTTGTGTACATCGACCATGTTGACAACGAACTGACCCGTCTGAGCGATATTGCGTGCGGTATCCTTTGGCTGACCGTTCGGCTTTCGCATGACCGCTACAGAAACCATCATCGGATCAATGCTTGCGACATTGAAATAGCTGAATGGCGCTGCGTTCACGGTGCCATTCTCCGATATGGTGGTTACCCAAGCAATGGGCCTTGGGACGATGCAACCGATCAAAAGCTTATATTTTTCCTGTCTCTCTAGCGTACTGATTGGCAGTTCCATCCAGACACCTTCCTTTTTACCAGTATCGGAAAGCAAAAACCTTTAATGAGCTACGCGCCCCGATACTTCAAGAATAACCTACCACAAAAATGCGGTCGGTTATCTTGAAATAGCATCGATAGAGGTTTTCTTATTCGCGTGGCGGCATCCAACTCGTCATGTAATCCGGATCTTCAATGGCAAGAGCCTGACGCGTCACCTTTAGCGGTTGGAATGTATCCAGCATGACAGCCAGCTCTTTTGTCTCCTTTTTCCCGATGCTCGCTTCAATCTTCCCTGGATGCGGGCCATGCGGAATCCCCATCGGATGTAGGGTAATCGAGCCTTCATAAACCCCTTTGCGGCTCATGAAATTGCCGGCCACGTAATACAGCACCTCGTCACTTTCCACATTGCTATGGTAGTAAGGTGCCGGAATCGCTTGCGGATGATAGTCGTACATTCTGGGAACGAATGAGCAGATGACAAAGTTCTGTCCAGCAAAAGTCTGATGAACCGGTGGTGGCTGGTGCACCCGGCCGGTGATGGGTTCGAAATCGTGAATGCTCAAGGCATAAGGATACAAGTATCCGTCCCAGCCTACCACGTCAAACGGATGGAAGTCAAAGAAATAGCTGTAAACTGTGGACTGGCGTTTGACACGCACTTCATAATTTCCCTTTTCCACATGCGTTTCCAAACGTTCTGGCAATCGGATGTCACGCTCGCAGAATGGAGAGTGCTCCAGCAATTGACCATGCTCATTCCGATAGCGTTTAGGCGGTACGATTTCATTTTGCGACTCGATCACCAGAAAACGGCTTTGCTCGGCAGGAACGATCCGGTAAGTCGTCCCGATCGGAATCACCAAATAGTCACCTGGCTGATACGTCAATGTACCGAAAATGCTTTGCAATTCTCCCGTCCCCTCATGGACAAAGACCACCTCGTCCCCATCCGCATTGCGATAGAAGTAATCCATTGACTCCGTGGGTGCGCAAACCCCCAGTACGACATCACTGTTCCCCAGCAAGTACTTGCGTCCAAAGATCGGATCGCCGCCCAACTGGGAATCAAAGCTTTTAAAGTGCTGATGCTTCAAGTCTTCCTGATCGACGTACTCCAGGCTTACATCGGCGTATTTTCTTGCCTCGCGCACCTGTGTTGGCGGGTTGTGGTGATACAGGATCGACTGAATGCCGGAAAAGCCTTTTGTGCCCATGACCTGCTCACGATACAGCTCGCCATTCGGCTTGTAAAAGGTCGTATGCCGTTTATTCGGGATTTCCCCCATGCGGTGATAAAATGCCATCGAATTTTTCCCCTCTCTTTTTATAAGTCGCAGATTCGATTGCGGAGGACACCGAGCCTTTCCACTTCCAGCTCCACGACATCACCTGGTTTCAACCAGTCATACCGATCTGCTCCCAACTCCAAAATACATCCCGTACCAACCGTACCGGAGCCGATCACATCGCCGGGATAGAGCGGACAATCTGCTGATGCGCGGGCGATCATCTGGGCAAAGGTGTAGTGAATATCGCGGAAGTTGCCGCGCGAATATTCAATGCCGTTGACACGCGCGGTCATTGTCAGATCGTATCGGTTGCCTTGTGGCCCTGGAAGCTTTCTGTCTTCCAGCTCTTCAGGAGTGACCAGCCAAGGTCCCATTGAAGTAGCAAAGTCCTTTCCTTTGGCAGGGCCCAATCCGACTTTTACCTCCTCCCTTTGCAGATCGCGGGCGCTCCAATCATTCAGGACAGCGTACCCCGCAATATACTCCGCTGCACGATCGACGGGTATATCTATCCCTTCTTTGCCGATCACACAGGCGATCTCCAATTCGAAATCCAGCCATTGTGTCGCTTTTGGACGGCGAATGACCGCTTCCGTTCCCGAAAATGCTGCGGCATTGGAAAAGTAAAAAACAGGGAAGTCGTACCATTCAGGAATCATGTCCAGTCCACGCTTTGCCCTTGCCGTCTTCACATGCGCTTCGAACGCATAAAAGTCCCGAAAGCTACTCGGTCTTGGAATGGGCGAACCGAGAGTGACTTCATTCAGGAACATACCTCCCGCTCGATTGCTCCACACTGGTTCGTCCCCAAGCTCGAACAGCTGTGGTCGCCAACGCTCCCAATCCTCCAGCAAGACACTTATGGAGTCAGGCGCACCGGGAAGCAGCTGAGCGAGGTCCCACACCTTCTGATCCGCTACCACACCAGCTCGATACCGCTCATTGCCAAATCTTCGATAAGACGCCAACTTCATTTGATCTTCCCCTTCCTCAGACCAGCCGGAGGTTTTTGGTTCCTTTTCATGATTTCAGGACACCAAAAAGCCCAGCTCACCCCCAAGCGCGGTTCGGTTGCATGACAAATCAGAGGGTACCCCCTATGTCAGTCGTGCCGAAACATGCATCAGGCGTAAGCTGGGCGAGTCTGCTAACATGAAGAACATCCTTGCGGGAAATCCCCCCACAGACAACCAGCTATACACGATGGTTTCCATTTATTGTTGCGATTGTTATTATCATACCGAAACCGCTTTCATTTTTCCAGAGGAAAATGTCTTTTTCACGTTCTCATCGAAAAAACTGGTTCAGGAGTTGTTGCATATCTTCTGGAATGGGCTCTCTGAAATGCATCTCATTTCCGCTTCGAGGATGGACAAAAGCAAGCTCAGCCGCATGAAGGGCCTGTCTGCCGATGTGTGTACGCGCCCCGCCATACAGATCATCTCCAGCCAATGGATGGCCTCGATGGCTCATGTGAACACGTATCTGATGGGTTCTGCCCGTCTCCAGCCTCAATTCCACAAAGCTCATGCCTTCACCGTGAGTCAGCACGCGAAAATGCGTAACCGCCGATTGCCCGTCAGCACGCACCTGACGTGTGATAAAGGAATTTTCAGCAAGCCCGATTGGCTCATCCATCGTTCCAGCCCCAGGCTCAACGATCCCTTCTGCAATCGCCAGGTACGTACGCTTCAGACTGCGGTCCTGCTGCATCCTGCTAAACTGCTCGTGCGCCCACTGGTTTTTGGCTATGATCAGCAAGCCGGAAGTATCCTTATCCAGACGGTTAACAGCGCGAAACCTGCGCTTCTCACCCTGCCTTTTCCAATAGGCAATGACGCCGTTGGCCAGCGTCCCCGATGCGTGATTGCCCGTAGGATGGACGACAAGTCCCGCTGGTTTTGCAATGACCATCAAGTCTTCGTCTTCATAGCGGATGACGAGGGGCATCTCTTCCGGAGCCACGGCTTCCGTCTCTTCTTCGTTGACCAGCACCACGATTACGTCACCTGCTTGCAACCGTTCATTTACAAACACCAGTGTACCGTTGCGCGTAATCAGTCCTTTAAATTTTGCTCGAATCAGCAGTCGGCGGGAGACCCCGTATCGCTTTTGCAGAACTTCACGCACCGTCTGTCCTGCGTCTGCGGCATCTGCTGTAAAACGTATCAATTCTTCCTGCATGCTGTCTCTCCTTTAGGTCATACCTGAATCCCAGTATAGCAAAAGGAGGCCTTTACAGGTATTGGCTGCGAGAATTGCTTTTCACTTCAATCACGAAAGCATGTCCCGCGTCCCCTTGATCCCACTGGGCACGAACATCAAACAAATACCAGCCTGGCTGTTCGGGAACCTTCCACTGGTTTCCGTTTTCCAAGGTTTGCTCGATCTGGCTGGAACCAACCCATTGGGTGACGACCATCGATTGTTCCGCAGGCGGAAGGTCATACGAAATGGTCAGTACTGCCCCGGGCTGAACCTGTAAGGGAGAGGGCTTTTTCTCGGCTATGATTTCAGGTGGTGCTGCCGTGTCCGTGCAAGTGGCTTCATCTTCTACACTCCAGCAAAAGGAAGTTGGAACCGTCATTGCGGACTTTTCCTTCCAGGCAATCACTGGATTCGGTGGAGTAAGAAATTGCTGCTGAGCAGCTCGATCTATGGAATCAGCCTGACATCCCGCAAGCAACAGCATAGACGCTAGGCACATTTTCATAGCAATCCCAGACATTTTCATACGATCACCTCTACAATAGGACGCAAAAAGAGCCGGATTCGTTTCCTCCGGCCCCTTCTTATTTCCTGCGAGATCCTCGTGTTCTTATATTCGACTCGGGATCAACGGCGCAGCCCCCATCTTTTCCAGGTACTCATTCAGCTGTTCCTCCGGATTTTTGACCGGCTTACCGTGACAAACCTCCAGATGAGTCGGACGTATTTCCCGTACGATCACACTGCTTTTCACCGCTTCCGCCATATCTGCCGTAAACATGGGCATCGGTCTGTTCAGCTTGCCTGCTTTCGACGTGAACAGATCCCCTGCCAGTAAGACGCGGTCCTGCTCATGATAATAAACGACATGACCAGGGGAATGACCCGGAGTCAGATAAGGCTGCAGGCCACCGATTGGCGCTAATGCTCCATGCTCGTCTTGTGGCAATGGTCGAGCCAATCCTTTGACCACATTTTTTTCCGCTTTTTTTCGGCGTGGGTAGATTTGATCGCCTTCCATATATGGAATTTCGATGGTATGCGCATACACTGGTACCTGTTTTTGCTCCAGGATTTGCTTGATTGCTCCTACGTGATCAGAATGACCGTGGGTAAGTACGATTTGTTTCAGCTCTCCCAGCTTCAACTGCTCGAGATGCGAAAGAATCCCTTTTGCCATAAAAGGCATCCCCGCATCCACCAGTGTCACGCCATCTTCTTCTTGCACTAGCCAAACTCGGCACGGTATGAGCAACCAAGACCGAAGGCTCCATATATGCTTGGATATTTGCTCTGCTTTCATACTTCCGCGCTCCTTCTATTATCAATTGTCCTAATTTCCATTTGAACTTCAACGCCCTTTTGGTAACCAATGGTTATAATATAACCTGTGGTTACTAATCTGTCAATCGAAGTTTGATCATGTCATCAAATTTGTCAGAACGTACTATCAATGAAAATGAAAACCTCAGCAATTTAAAGGGGTAAGAGTAATATGGCTATCAAAGAAACATGGACAATGAGCAATGTACGGTTTCGAATCATGATCCTCATGACGTTCGCTGTTATAAAAGTTTTCAAATAAGAAAGGAGCTGTGATGCATAGACGATAAAAAAACCCTCTTCGTCACGGATGAGAAGAGGGCTGCATTTCTGATCTTGCTTGGCTTACTTCGCAGCTTGAGCAGCTGCAATCGCCGCTTCGTAGTTCGGATGCTCGCCAGCAGCCGGTACATACTCGGCATAAACCACTTTATCGTTTGCGTCCACCACGAATACTGCGCGGGACAGCAGACGGAATTCCTTGATCAATACGCCATAGGCAGTACCGAAGGACAGGTCTTTGTAATCAGAAACCGTTTGTACTTTTTCGATGCCTGCAGCACCGCACCAGCGTTTTTGGCCAAATGGCAGGTCAACAGATACCGTCAGGATGGTTACGCCATCCAGTTTCGCTGCTTCTTCGTTGAAACGGCGAGTTTGTGCATCGCATACGCCTGTATCCAAGGAAGGGACTACGGAGATGATGCGAACCGTTCCTTTGGAATCAGCCAGAGAAACAGCAGACAAGTCGTTCGCAACTACAGTGAAATCTGGAGCGGTATCTCCTACTTTGATTTCAGGACCAACCAGTGTAACAGGTCCTTTGAATTGAAATGCGCCTTGGCGCTCTACAGCAGTTGTCATGATTTCTTCCTCCTCACCAATCTGTTCATATGTACCCTTTCATCATACCCTATCATTCACTTTTTTTCACTATGCCAATAGTAGAAATTACAGGTTTACTTGCACTTTATCCGAGCTCTTCGGCTCCACTTTTACAATTCGCTTTAACTCGTGCTCATATTCCCAGTCCGTTTTCTCATTTAATTCATGACAGCGCATCAAGCCATGATAGAGAGCAAAGAGAAATTGGACATTTTTCAGCTCATAACGATGGCCGTGCGCTTTAGGCAAGACGGTGTTGACGATTTCGATTTGGTAAGTCGCTTTTTCCCGTCTTTTCCGCGTCGGTACGACATACCCCATCTGCTTGAGTACAAAGCCGATGTCAAACGCGCCTTCATCGTCAAAATCAATGGTCTCATCCGATGTGGCCAAACACTCCAGCATCGTTCCAAAGTCCAGCAGATCGTAACAGGCCGGCTTGGGCATGGCCAGGACAGAGCCGTCATTGTTGACGAAGTAGATATGGTCGCGATAGTGGAAAATCAATTCGTCTTCAGGCACTTCATCCGGGAACATCCAGGATGTCGAGGGAATCAACAATCGCCAGATCTGGGCAGGGGTCTCGTTCAGGATTTCCATGACTCAGGACCACTCCTTTCCCCTACCAGTCTTGGCAAAATCATCCTTGACTATTCAGGCTGCTTTCCCCGCATGAAATGAGCCCAATCTCCATCGTGAACGGGTGTGCCCTCTGCTCTGACGTACTTGGCATCTACGTAGCGATAGGCATAGACACGCTGGTCCTCCTGCCCATCAGCCAGCTTGGCCCATACCTCGATCCGCTCGTACTCATTGCGCGGATCATGGGGACCATAATAGGTCTCCAGCTCGTCCAGCTCCGCCAATACAGTCTCGTAATCCTGTGGTTCAAAGCGAAGAATGACGCCTTTTACCATACCATCGCCGTCCAGGATACCGGGATACCCCATCGGCAAATGAAACAGCTCTCCTTTTACTTCAGCCGGAATCGCTTCGTGTTTATACGGCTGCACATAGTTTTCGTAATTCTCCCACCCCGCAAGCAAGGTTCCGTACACAAAAATCGGCAGTTTTGTTTCCATGTTAACACCATCCCGATGAAATTTTGAAAAGGACTGTCTTCTGTAACTATTATTTTGTATATTTACACTATATAAAAAATTCAAAAGTATTTGGAGAGATGAAGGGAGAGAAATTTCATGCTTTCTAAAAAAATCAATCGCTTGCTCGTAGCGAACCGCGGTGAGATCGCCATCCGCATCTTCCGTGCTGCCACTGAATTGGGCATTCGCACGGTCGCTGTCTATTCCGAGCAGGATAACGTTTCCATTCATCGTTTTAAGGCGGATGAATCCTACCTAGTCGGAGCCGGAAAAGGACCGATCGAAGCCTACCTCGACATCGAGAGCATCATCGAGATCGCCAAACGCAACGATATCGATGCCATTCACCCGGGATACGGCTTTCTCGCAGAAAATGCGGAATTCGCCAAGCGCTGTCAGGAAGAAGGAATCATTTTCATTGGTCCTTCTCCCACTCTGATTGAAAAATTTGGGGACAAGGTCGAAGCGCGGCGCATGGCCATTGAGGCCAATATTCCCGTCATCCCGGGAACGCCTGAGCCTATCGAAACCCTTCAGGAAGCGATGCTTTTCGCCAAGGAGTACGGCTACCCGATCATTATCAAAGGTGTATCGGGCGGCGGCGGCCGGGGGATGCGTATCGTGCGCAGCCAAGACGAGCTGCAGGATGCATTGGATCGCGCCCGCTCGGAAGCACGCTCTTCTTTTGGTAATGCCAAAGTCTACCTAGAGCGCTATCTGGAGCAGCCCAAGCACATTGAGGTACAGATTCTGGGCGACCAGCACGGCAATATCGTGCATTTGTTCGAGCGTGACTGCTCCGTGCAGCGCCGCCATCAAAAAGTGGTCGAAGTCGCGCCCAGTCTTTCGCTCGACGACAAGCTGCGCGAGGCGATCTGTCAGGCAGCGCTGACTTTGATGCAAAAAGCTGGCTATGCCAACGCAGGCACCGTAGAGTTCTTACTCACTCCCGATAAACAGTTTTACTTTATTGAAGTCAACCCGCGTATTCAAGTGGAGCACACCATTACCGAATTGATCACCGGCATCGATATCGTTCAAGCACAAATTCGTGTAGCGGAAGGCCATGCCTTGTCCGATGAAGCGATTGGAATTGCCTCTCAGGATGCTATTCAGATGAGCGGCTACGCGATTCAGTGCCGCGTCACCACAGAAGACGCAGAAAACAACTTCCTGCCTGATGCGGGACGCCTTTTGGCTTGGCGCTCTGGCGGAGGCTTTGGAGTAAGGCTGGATGGTGGCAACGGCTATCCGGGAGCCATCATCACACCTTTTTACGATTCCCTGCTTGTAAAAATCTCTACCTACGGGACCAACTTCGATCAGGCTGCTCGCAAAATGCTGCGTACCCTGCGTGAATTCCGGATTCGCGGCGTAAAGACCAATCTCCCGTTCCTGGAGAATGTCGTCACGCATCCTGATTTTCTCAGTGGGGAATACGATACTTCGTTTATCGATACCAAGCCGGAGCTGTTCATCTTCCCGGGTCGTCAGGATCGTGGAACCAAGCTGCTTTCCTACATCGGTGAGACGATCGTAAACGGCTATCCCGGGCTTGCCAACACGGAGAAAAAACCGCATTTTGATACCCCGCGCATTCCGCGGACACCTTTTGCCCAGCCTTATCCAGACGGAACGAAGCAGATTTTGGAGCAGCAAGGAGCGGAAGGGCTGGTACGCTGGATTCAGGAGCAAAAACAAGTCCTGCTGACAGACACCACATTCCGTGATGCTCATCAGTCCTTGTTTGCGACGCGAGTTCGCACCTATGATCTGGCTTCCGTCGCTGAGGCGACTGGCAAGCTCGGTGCCGGACTTTTCTCCCTGGAGATGTGGGGCGGAGCAACCTTTGATACTTCCATGCGGTTCCTGCAGGAATCACCTTGGGAAAGATTGCAAATTTTGCGTGAGCGAATACCCAATGTCTTGTTCCAGATGCTGCTGCGCGGGGCAAACGGAGTCGGCTATACCAATTATCCGGACAATGTCATTCACTCCTTCGTCAAGGCGTCTGCCGAGCAAGGAATTGACGTCTTCCGGATCTTTGACAGCCTGAACTGGCTGCCAGGGATGCAAACGGCCATCGAGGCAGTCTGCAATACCGGCAAGATTGCGGAAGCTGCCATCTGCTACACCGGCGATATTCTCGATCCGTCCAAAACCAAGTACACGCTGGCCTATTACGTCAACCTCGCCAAGGAATTAGAAAAAGCAGGTGCTCACATCCTGGCGATCAAAGATATGGCCGGTCTGCTCAAGCCATATGCCGCCTATGAGCTGGTCCGTGCATTAAAGCAAGAGATCGGGATTCCGATCCATCTGCATACCCACGATACCTCCGGCAACGGCGCAGCCATGCTGCTCAAAGCCATCGAAGCCGGTGTCGACATCGTAGATGCATGCGTCAGCTCCATGTCTGGCCTGACTTCGCAGCCAAGCCTCAATGGCTTGATCGCGACCCTTGCCCATACGGACCGGGATACAGGTCTATCCCTCGATTCCTTCAACAAGCTGTCCGACTATTGGGAGGATGTTCGCCCTTACTACCAAGGCTTTGAAAGCGGCATGAAGTCGAGCAATACAGAAGTATATGTTCATGAAATGCCAGGCGGGCAGTATACCAACCTGGAGCAGCAAGCGAAAGCAGTCGGTCTGGAAGGGCGCTGGGATGAGGTTAAACAGATGTACGCCGTCGTCAACCAAATGTGTGGCGATATTGTCAAAGTAACCCCTTCTTCCAAGGTTGTCGGTGATCTCGCCCTATTCATGGTACAAAATAATCTGACGGAAGAAAACATTTGGGATAAAGGGGAGCGCCTTGATTTCCCTGACTCCGTCATCCAGTTCTTTCAAGGTTACCTGGGTCAGCCTCCAGGAGGCTTCCCGAAACGTTTGCAGGATCTGGTGCTAAAAGGTCGCGATGCCTTTACCGCTCGTCCAGGCGAACTGCTGCCACCAGTCGATTTTGAAAAAGTCGCCGTAGAGCTGGTCGAGAAAATCGGTCGTGAGCCGAATGAATTGGACGTACTTTCCTACATCATGTATCCGCAGGTTTATCTGCAGTACGAGCAGCGTGCGAAAGAGTACGGCGACCTGTCCGTGTTGAATACGCCTACTTTCTTCTACGGATTGCGCCCTGGCGAGGAAACGGCCATTACGATTGAGCGAGGCAAAACCTTGATCATCAAGCTGGTCGCAGTAGGGGAGCTTCACCCTGACGGCAGACGCATCATTTACTTCGAGCTGAATGGACAGCCGCGAGAAATTTTTATCCGTGACCGTTCCGCCCAGATTTCTGAAAAAATACGCCGCAAAGCGGATACCCAGAATTCCGGACACCTGGGAGCCTCTATGCCGGGCAAAGTCTTGAAGGTGTTGATCAGCGAGGGTGACAAAGTGCGCAGAGGCGAGCATTTGCTCGTCAGCGAAGCGATGAAAATGGAGACGACGATTCAGGCTCCGATGGATGGAAAAATCAAGGCCGTCCATGTCAAAGCGGGCGATGCTATTGAAACCGGCGATTTGTTGATTGAAATGGAATGACATTCCTCTATAACGGTAAGTAACGAACGTTATACGTTACGGAGGTGACTTGCATGAGACTGGATCGGGTCAATCATACGCCGTTTAGCCATCGCGTGGGCCGATATCATTTTCAAATGGCGCAGGCGAGACTGAATACGCCTGTCGAACCTGTCTTCACCTACAGTCTGCAGCCCTTTTACGCCAGGCAACAGGAATGGGTAACGGAGCTTTCCCACTCTTTGTCTCGGCTCTACCGCTTTTCTGCTGAATTGGATGAAGCAGCCAGAGAATTTGATCCTGCCCGAAAAAACAGTGCTGTGAACAAGCGCATGGCGATGAGTTCTCATCCGGAGGCTGCTACAGCAAATGCTCTGCCAGAGACAGTGTCTGCGACGTATGAGCTGTCGGTCTACAAGCTGGCGACAGGCCAAACCAATCGCAGCCCATGGGGTCACCGCGATGCTTCCAATCCAGTCCAAGCAGGTCACCAGGAATTCACGCTTTCCATCGGGGAACAGGAGAAAATACTCACTTTGTACTCCGCCCCTTCTGACACCTACGGGAGCGTCCTGCGCCGTATGGCTGCAGCGATCAATCAAAGCCAGATGGGTGTAACTGCGCGCATGGAAACGAACCATGAGCAGCAATCGCTGGTTGTGCAAACAACACTGACCGGGGCAAAACAAGCCTTTACCCTGCGTGACCGAGTTGGCAACAGTATACGGGCATTGGGGCTCCAACAGGCTGAAACGCCTGCTGGAGATGCCGAATTCAGTCTGAACCACCTGCGACAGCACTCTCAAACCAATCAATTTACGATCGAGAATGGGCAAGTACGAGTATCCTTGCATCAGGTGAGCAGAGAGCCTATACGCATCGAAATTGCAAGGGATACCGACCATCTCCTCCAACAAAGCAAAACTCTCGTGCACCGTTACAATCGATTGCTAGCTTTCCTGAACGAGCATCAGGACGTACTCGCAACGCAAAAACTGGATACGTTTCAGCGAGTAGCCCGCGCGGCTGAAGGTCGCCTTCGACCGTTTGGCATAGAGCTTCTCTCCAATGGCGAGCTGTCTCTCAACGAGTCCGCATGGCGCGAAGCTGTAGACATGGATTATGTTGGCTTTACGGATGCGATGAAAGGGTTGACGCGACAGTTTCGCGAAGAGACGCTGCAACTGCAGAAGGCTCCTTTAGGCAGTTACTCTCGCTCTCATGAGGAGACCCAGAGCGACAATCCGTACATCTCGCAATCGTGGTCGAGTCTCCACTATTTGTATACAGCCAAGACAGGTCTGATTCTCGACCTGCTTTGGTAATTGCTCCACCATGACAAAAGAAACAGGTAAGCCAATTCTCCTGGCCTGCCTGTTTCTTTCATGTATCGGAAAAAACGATTTAGTTGGTCGCTTGCTTAACTGCGCTCGATCAAATCCTCGAGATCATGGTCGTCGACTTTGGCTACCACGGTCGTCGATTGGACAGTTGTTTCATCCTTCTTGCTGAAGATCCCTTGCATCTTCTCTACAAATTGCGGCACGGAATCGAGAATGCGGTCGTAGAGATGCGTCGTATTTTCCAAAGGAATGGAGCGAATTCCCTGTTTTCCAACCACTAAAAAAGCAACAGGCGTGATGGAAACACCGCCACCGCTACCGCCGCCAAACGGATAGCCAATCGTTCCGGGGTGATTGTGTTCATACTGAAATTCACTTCCCCCTGCTGCAAATCCAAATCCAACCTTGGAAATCGGAAGAATGACGCTGCCGTCCGGTGTCTCAATGGGGTCGCCAACTATCGTAGACACTTCAACCATGTTAGAGAGTTGCTCCATCGCTGTTCTCATTAGCCCTTGTATTGGATGGTCAGCCATGACATGATACCTCCTGTTTTTTACACACTAAGCTTCTGTTGTTATTCAAGTGGTATCATTCCCAGTTCGCTTCTTTTTGATGAATCATCTTCTCGCAATAGAAAAATGGTTCTATTATAACTAGATCGTATTCGCTGCATATCTGATCTTAACATTCTACCTGGGGGAAATCTTATGAAAAGAACGCTCGTTTCACTCCTGCTTGCCGGGAGCCTGATCTCGGGAACGACGACAACGGTCTTCGCCAATCAAACTTTTCCTGACCTGAATCCAGCATCTCATGGTTGGGCGATGGATTCACTCAGCTTTATGGCGCAAAAAGGCATCGTAAAAGGTGACGAAAAAGGACGCTTCAATCCTGATGCCAAAGTCACCAAGGCCGAGTTCATCACGATGGTGCACAGGCTGTTTGATAAATACAGTCCACCGACATTTGTCGATAGTCAATTCCTAGATGTACCGAAAAATCACAAATGAACTTTGGACATTTTGCCTACTTTACGGAAGCAGATCAGAAATTTGAGCCTGAAAAAACGATGACGAGAATGGGTGCTGTGAACCTGATTCCCGATCTATACGACTTCGTGGAGGATGAAGAAGTGTACAGGATTGTTTCGGGAATGAGCGATCTCAAGGTGATCGTATCTGCTGAAGAATACTCCGACAACCGCTATGACTACTCCTGACGGCACATTCGATGCACAAGATGACTATAGCTATACCGTCAGCGTTAGAGTAGCCTCTCTTCAGAATGCAGGAATCATGACTACTTACAAAGGGGAATTTGAAGCAGCCGCCCCCCTTACCAGAGCTGAAGCCGACGAAGTAATCGACCAGCATGTTTGTCTCCCTATCAAACATCAACGCTGTGGAGCGACCTCCTTGCGTTGATGTTTTTGCTTGAGTCCTCTTCCCGTCCAAAAGCCTCGCGGACTATGCCTCGGTGGGGACAGTCTTCCACTTGCGTCCCCTTTCCTTCCTCAAGCGGAGCAAGATTTTGATCCCAGTCAACAGCACATGGCCCAAGTACAGTCGGAAAACACCGTTCAATTGAGTCTGCAGTAGGGATTGATTCCAAACAAGCTGTACACTCATTTTGGGAATGGTGCGAAAGGAGAGCGTATGCGAAGCGACTCCCACAATCATGCTTTTCACACCCCAGATCATGCCGCTCAGAGCACCCGTTTCATCAGCCTGTCCTGTTCCCATCACTGTGTGCCACTCTAACCGCGTGCAACGAACTGTTTTGAGAAACTGTTTGAAGATGGGCTGCAGGTCTAACACCCTTCTCAACCACTTTTTATATCGTTTGTACCAGGTTTCTACCTGCCGATGGGTCAAGTCAGCCACTTTTTCATCCTTCATTTTCTCCTGCTGTATAGTCTCCTTTTTATACACCAGCTCTGCCCCTTTTTCCGTCTGCGTAATGGCAAGAATGGGTATTTCATACTTTCTTCGTATCAAACGAAACCAGGCTGAGATCTCCATTACCAGGTGATCATTGTCGCCTATTCGCCCGTAAAACAATGTGATTTGCAATGGAGTAACCACCACGATCAGGATCAAGCAGAGTAACGTGAATCCAATCCAGCCCCACAAAAAAATCCCACCCTTTCCACCTTAGTATGAGTGGAAGGGGTGGGAAATATGTCCATTTCTTACCTGAAACTTTATTAATCGAGGACGTATACTTTTACACCCTCCTGCATGCCATGTTTCCTAGCTTCGTCGAGCGAAGGCAGGAACAGGTCGAGATGGTTCTGCTTGACGGCTCCACCGATGTCTGCGGCTACGGCATATCCGTAACCCTCGACATAAAGATGAGTACCTAATGGGATCACTTCCGGATCAACAGCTACAATCCCCTCTCGCAAGGGAAACTCCAGATAGGAGAGCACATCATCTCTGTCATAGCTGTAGGCCGTGGTCTTGACTGTCAACACTTCTCGAAACGGGGTTCCATTTTCGCTCAATACCGGTTTTCCTTCTCGATCCTCCAACAGGTGCAGTGCAGCGTATGTAGCCGCTTCAGCCCTTGTCATCAGCTGCTGGGGTCTTAGTGTTTGGTCAGCGTAGGCACTCATCAGGCCCTTTTGCATCGCATATACCATTGGGCGCTGGTACCGTTCTTGTACCTGGCTGCCATCTGCGTATGCTGCCAAAGCATGTACGGTGGTTGACCAGCTGAACTTGTTTACCTCACCGCTGTCTCCTGTGGCGCGAATGAGGATAGAAGCAAGCTCCTCTCGACTCACGGTAGCCTCAGGCTGGAAATATACTTGGCCGTCCATTTTCTGACCGTGAACCAGGCCCAGACGATAGGCAGCTTCAGCGTAAGGCGCCAACCAGCTGTCTGACGGAATATCTGCAAACGATGAGGAGGTTTCAGCAGAGGGCTTCACCCCCATCGCCAGTATAAACATGGATATCAATTCTTGGCGCGTCACCAAGTCATTGGGTCTGAAATTTTCTCCCTTGCCCAGTGCGCCCGCTATGTATAGCTTTTCAATTTCTTTTTGTGCCCAATGCCCGGAAATATCTGTGTAAGGTGTGGGTGCTTCTGTTGTCGTATTCGCCTCTGCTTTTGGCGTCCACATGACCAATAGGACTGCCATGGAAGCTAGAATGAGCAACTTCTTCATCATCAACCTCCTAGAATGCTTTCTATAAAAACCTTTCCTATTATTTTATTCGATTGCAAGAGAAAAACAATATATAAGATTTACTATCTTCCATCATACTTCTGAACGAAATACAAGAAATAAGCCCTGAATAGGGCGAGTTATTCCGACCATTCAGGGGCTTATGGTTTACTTGGCGAAGATATGTTTCCCGATTTTCTTAATTTGCGGACGACTCCAAATCCATTTGGAGGTTGCTGTATCTGGATTGAAATAATAGATCGCATTTCCTGTAGGGTCCCATCCGCGCACAGCATCCCAAGCTGCCTGATAAGCCGTTTTATTTGGCGTCAACCAGTATTGACCATCGGCAATTGCGGTAAATGCCAGCGGTTCGAAGATAACCCCTTTCACGGTATTCGGAAACAGGTTGGATTGCAGGCGGTTCATGACGACTGCAGCAACCGCTACCTGTCCTTGATACGACTCCCCGCGAGCTTCAGAATACACGAGTTGCGCAAGCATTTGCATTTCTCCACGATTTACAGAAAACTTCTTCAATGCCCGCCAGGTTTTCTCTCCAGCCACGCCATCCACGGAGAGCCCGTAATTTTTCTGGAATTGTCTGACTGCTTGGTAGGTTTTAGGCCCATAGCTGCCATCCAGATCGTCTTGGTAATACCCTAACACCTGCAAGCGATACTGCAAGTCCCACACATCTCCGCTCTGGCTACCCATTTTCAACGTGGGTGCAGCCATTGTCTGCATAGGCAGAACAAATGCGAGAATCACGGTGAGCATCGCGATCAGCAGGGTAGTCAACGTCTTTCGTTGCAACAACATGAACTTCCCCTCCTGAGTACCCATTTTAATGGATGGGGAATGCAGGTTCAATTCAAGCTTTTTGGCAATGTTGCCAGTTCATTCAATGATAAAATGTTCGAGCAACCGCCTTTTCAGGATATCATCTTCTTTGTTGTGAGCCGTCCTTTTGTTTGTGCATTTTATAGTTCTTTTTCTAAGTCATCAATCGTTTTTATTTTAGGAAATGACGTATGCTTGATCACATCCGTTCCTTTATAAACTTTCTGAACTTTGAAGACCCTATCTGTAAATTCTACTTCGTCCACATCGCCATCATTGTCTTCGTTGTTGTTCATATCAACACGTTCCGTTTTTTTTGAGTCAATTACTTTTCCTTTTACGATTACTGGAGCTTCTTTTTTTAAATCTTCCATTGAATATTTTGCTGAATGAAATACGACTTTGGTTGTTGTTTTGGAGTTATCTTCGGAAAATTCCGAATCACTTGCGATTAATTTCGATTCGTATTGATCGGAGTATGCCATGATGTTATGTAGGTTACCCCATTTGCATCAACTTCCCTGTAATACCAATCATTTAAACTATTTGTGTTGTACTCTAGGTAAAACGAGCTGTTATTTATGCCATTCCATATCGATGCCGCAGAGTCAATAATGTCGATTTTCGTATTTGAAAAAGTAGAGCTAATATCGTAATCAACAGATGAAACTGGCCATATTTGATCACTAACTAAATGATTGTCACCTACTCCTGCCATAGCATGATTCACTATAAGCCCATTAGTGATTAGTGATGTAAAAAAAACTACAGCATGAAATCTTGTAGAGAGCCAAACATTTTTTTAATTCTTTTCAAAATAAAACTCCCTATGCAACAATTATATTCTATATAAGAAAGGGCTCACATTTCGGAGCCCTTTCTCTTCATCCAAGTATTCTTTTTTACTTAAGCGCGACCAGCCAATTGCTGTTCAGCAAAAGAGACAAGGCGCTTTGTGATTTCTCCACCCACCGAACCGTTCTGACGGGAAGTGGTGTCAGGTCCAAGCTGAACGCCGAATTCAGAAGCGATTTCGTATTTCAGTTGGTCCAAAGCTTGGTTCGCTTGAGGAACCAGAAGGTTGTTGCTGGAACCGTTGTTGTTTGCCATCTCATTTCACCCCCTCGTTGTTAGTAGCTTTAATATGTGTGGAGCGCCGCGGATTCATTCATTTTCTCTTTGTTTTTTCACTTCCAATTTATAGTCTTACAATCTGAGCAGATATTCTACAGCTTCTTGAGTAGATTGAGGACGTCTGATTTGCTCTATACTTGCTGCCATGCGTTGCCAATTGTGTGATTCCCTCAGCTGTTCGACGAAGTTAGCAATCTGTTCTGGTGTATCTGCCCATATTCCAGCCTGATGCTTGAGCAAAAATGCCGTGTTGTGCCGCTCTTGTCCCGGAAGAGGCTGGTACACGATCAGAGGCGTTCGCAAGGCTAAAGCTTCCGCGCAGCTCATGCCCCCTGGTTTGGTGACGTACACATCGGCTGCAATAATCCACTTCCACATGTCTCTTTCATAGCCCCTTATCTCTATCCGATGAGCAGAGCTTGTCCGTTGAAAAGTATCCTTCAGTCGATTATGAAGCGACTGATTGGTTCCAGTGACAACGACGATCTGCAACGGTAACGGACTTTTGGTCAACTGCTTGACGACTAGATCCATTTGTCCGTATCCTCCTTCGCCACCACTGATCAGCACCGTGAATACGTTTGGAGACAGCCCGAGCAGTTCCTTTCCCATACCTTTGTCTACACCAGTGTTCGTGGAAAAGGCGCGACGAATGGGTATCCCATATCCGTGAATCCTACTTTGCTCTACTCCGTATTTGTGGGTTAGCCTCTGTGCTACTTGCTCATGCGCTACGATATAGGTATCGATCTGTGGATGGACCCAAAAGCGATTGACATGATAATCCGTCGGAATGCTGACTAGATGGTAAGGATGCCTTACTCTTTGCTTCGCTTCTGCCAATGCGCTGAGACAATAAGCATGGGTTGCAATCACCACATCCGGCTTCTCTTCATTCAGGATCGCTTCGGTAAGCCGTCCCGATAACCACCAGCCTACTGGCTTTTTTAATGCTGCTCCCCATACGCGTTCTTGCTCGTAAATCCGTTGCCAGACAGGTTGTCCATACCGCAGCATATTGACATAAAAAAAACGAGACAGTTCCCGTAGCACTGGGCTCGCTGTCTCCAAACCTCCCACAATTCGAACAGACTCTACTTCCTGTCTCTCTCTAAGCGCTTCTTCCAGCGCCACAGCAGCCATCTTGTGGCCACTGCCTGCCCACTCCTCCGTCACTAACAAAAACCGCTTGTTCATCATAGTCCTTCACCTGTTGGACTTTGGATCGTTGAACCATAACGGCCTAATAGCTGGTCCTTGGACATGTAGACTCGTTTGAGGGGCATCTCCTGCTTCCAGCTTTGCACCCTGCGCTTGCCTTCAGGATGAATGATTCGAAGCATGAGGCGCAGATACCAGCGCTTGTAACGGAAAAACCAGGTCATTGGCACATCTGAAATGGAAAACCCCAATGGCTCCACACCTTTGTGCAGCATGGTCGTACCCACGATGCCTTTGATCTCTTCCCGCCGTTCCAGTCGTTCTAGATAAGCTGCCAATTTTGGCAATGAGAGCATAATATGCCGACGGAGCAGTAATGCCAGCCTCAGGTCATTCTTAATCCCTTTGCATAATGTAGCATAGTAATAGTTATGAATATGCAGCTTCACGATCAAGTCCCCAGGATTGATGATTCGTTGATCTGAGGTAATCAGTGGTTCACCCCGATACCGCAGGAGTACGATACGAAAAATGTTGTTTCCTTTCTCCACATACCGGAGTCGGGTACAACGCTGATAGATCGAATCCCAATATCCCCATAGCATCAGCAGGCCTGTATTCATCAGCCATCGGATCCTTTCCTACCTTTTTCACTAGTATTCCCCAGAATCTGGCCTTATCTTACCTAAATTCTCCGGAAGCGACCCAAGACCACTACACTACACGCAATCAATATCGCGAGCCATGTGTGATTGAGCAGGAGTGGATTTACCCATTTCCAAATAAATGGATCCTCTAGGCACATATCGATGGCGGTATACACCAGAATTCCTCCGCCCAAAAGGACCAGGCTAGGGAAACGGTTCATCAAACGCGCCACCCAGGCACTTCCCCACATTAACAGCGGGATACTCATAGCAAGCCCAAGTCCGACCAACCACAAATCACCGTGTGCTGCTCCTCCAACCGCAAGGACATTATCCAGACTCATGACAAAATCTGCGACGATGATGGTTTTGACTGCCTGCCCTACGTTATTGCTGTGGGACACGTCTTGTACATCCTCCGTATCCCCAAACATCAATTTTATGGCAATCCATAATAGCAAAAGTCCCCCGACCGCTTTCACCAATGGGATGTCCAGCATCCACGTAGTCATGCCTGTCAGAACGATGCGCAATCCGATCGCCCCAAATGTTCCATATAACACAGCCCTGCCTCTTTCCTTCAAAGGCAATCCTCTGCAAGCCATGCCAATGACGACAGCGTTGTCGCTGCTCAGTACCAAATCGATGAAAAAAATATGCAAGAGACCCAACCAAAAATGGTCCTCCATTGTCTCCTCCTCGTCCATGAAACGTGTCCATTCTACCATATGCGACCCAAATCGGATTAATGCGCGTATATTTTTCCGAATAAAGGCGATTTTCAGCGAATTTTGTAGATAATAACTACCACAAAAAAAACATTTTATTGCGAAATTAGGAGAAATTTACCTTGTATTTTGATACCCTCATCCCTTACGATTTGATATGGGGTGGATAAGTATGGTGGAGACAGTGACACGTAATTTGCAAGATGTTTCTAGCAAGATTCTAGATTTGGCTCCGAGTATTACAACCTTATGGCTTCAAGAAATTGTCTCCAGCATGGAGATAGCAGTCACAATCCCCCGCGACTTCGCGGAAAAACGAACGGTGCTTCTTGCCCGTTACTTAGTCGAAGATGTGAACCTGGACATGCAGACTTGGGCACTTGACCTGGGTGAATGGTTACAGTCCCAGGAATTTCCTTTCTCCTCCATTCTGCGTACTTACCAATTGTATCGAAATGTTTTTTGGCGTATACTCCAACCAAAATTGCAAACATGGTCACTTGCTCCAAAAGATCTACACTATATAGAATCAGAACTCGGCAAAGCAATGGATGAAAGTGTCTTTTGGGCCGTTTATCACTTTGAACAGACGATGAACCGGGAATTGGTACAAAAGGAAGAGACCATCTCATATCTGCACAATGACAAATTAACCATGCTAGGCAAAATCGCTGCTAACATGGCTCATGAGTTGCGTAACCCCCTCTGTGCGATCGAGGGCTTCCTCAAGCTCATCGGTGAATCGACAAAAGAACAAGAACAACTTCAGTCCTACATTCAGGTGGTCATGCACGAATTTGAAAACTTGCATAGACAGCTCACCGGCTTCCTAAGTTTTTCCAAAAAACCGATTCTGGACGAAATTTTCAAGGAAGTTCAATTGGAAAGCTTGCTGGAAGAAGTGGAGCTGCTTATTACACCGAGACTCGTCGGTGAGAATGTTCACTTTGAGAAAGACATTCAAATCTGTACACTTGTCTGTTATGAAGAAGGGCTGAAGCAAGTTCTCGTCAACCTGTTAAACAATGCGATCGATGCCGTTCAAGTACGGACAGTCAAAATGATAGGTGTCAAATCGATTGTTTCGGATGGAACCTTGTTCTTGAGTGTAGAGAACAATGGTGAGATGATTCCACCTGAGATCGTGGAAAGTCTGTTTCACCCGTTCTTTACCACAAAGCAAAATGGGACAGGCATCGGCTTGTCCATCTGTAAAAACATCATCGAAAAGCACAAAGGGACGATTCAGTGCGAATCGAACGAGCATCGTACCAGGTTCCTTGTTTCCCTACCTATTGAACCTGTTATGGAGATGTAACAATACGCTGCTGCATGCAGCCTACGAGAAAATATCACACCCTGAAATCCAGCCTTCTCTTAAGCAGAAGGCTTTTTTATTTCCAAAAGCACTTCGCCGTGCTGCTGGAATAAAAAATGCCCCCTGCAAATACAGGAGGCAAAGCAAGAGATTCGTTACCTGCTAAAAGGGTAAGCGATCCTATTTCTTACTCTACACGAAAACATATGTTTCTACTACTTAAAATGTCAGACATGATTCGACATCGACAAATTGCCTACGAGCATCTGCCCTAGCACAATGAAAAAGGCAGAGATCCGAGAGGTTCTCTGCCTTTATTAGATGGAGCGGGTGATGGGAATCGAACCCACGCGACCAGCTTGGAAGGCTGGGGTTCTACCATTGAACTACACCCGCATATGAGTTGTTTTTGGTGCCGAGGACCGGACTTGAACCGGTACGGGAGAAACTCCCGACAGATTTTAAGTCTGTTGCGTCTGCCCATTCCGCCACCCCGGCAATCATGGTCTACATATGGGCATTACATGGTCGGGAAGACAGGATTCGAACCTGCGACCCCTTGGTCCCAAGCCAAGTACTCTACCAAGCTGAGCTACTTCCCGACTATTTAGATAATCTTTCCTTAAAGAAAAGAAATGGCGTGCCCTGAGAGATTCGAACTCCCGACCTTTTGATTCGTAGTCAAACGCTCTATCCAGCTGAGCTAAGGGCACAGGTTATGGAGCGGACGACGGGTCTCGAACCCGCGACCTTCGCCTTGGCAAGGCGACGCTCTACCAATTGAGCTACATCCGCATGATGATTTAAAAATTATTTGGTGCGGTCGAGAGGACTTGAACCTCCACGGTGTTGCCACCACTAGAACCTGAATCTAGCGCGTCTGCCAATTCCGCCACGACCGCATGTTTACCTGTGAGTTGCTGTCAGCTTTATTCGCTTCCTTCACTCTAAGGTGGGTAAATACTGGTGAGCCATGAAGGACTCGAACCTTCGACCCTCTGATTAAAAGTCAGATGCTCTACCAACTGAGCTAATGGCTCACAATTACTGGTGGGGAGAGACGGATTCGAACCGCCGAACCCAGAGGGAGCAGATTTACAGTCTGCCGCGTTTAGCCACTTCGCTATCTCCCCAAAGCAATGGTGCCGGCGATAGGACTTGAACCCACAACCCCCTGATTACAAGTCAGGTGCTCTACCAATTGAGCTACACCGGCGTACTTATTTAGTGTATCAGATCATTCACAGGAAATCAATGTTTTTCATTTTAACTAAACATTTTCCGTGAATACTTCACTCTGCCTTTTCATAGGTAGAAATGGCGGAGCTGACGGGACTCGAACCCGCGACCTCCGGTGTGACAGACCGGCGTGAACTCCAACTTCACCACAGCTCCATAATGGATCGTACCCAATGAGTACTTTGACTTTCCCTGTGCAAGCCTTAACGACAACCGTACAAGGTAAATTTGGTTGCGGGAGCAGGATTTGAACCTGCGACCTTCGGGTTATGAGCCCGACGAGCTACCGAGCTGCTCCATCCCGCGATAATCAGGACGATTGAGTGTCAGTGTTGCGACGCATAGGATGTGCTAGTGTCGGCGTTGTCAACAGGACGTTGACGTTTTTAGCCGACCCACTAAGGACGTGACGCTTTTAACTGACCTTCCTTGTTCCTATAAATGGTGGAGGCTGACGGGATCGAACCGCCGACCCTCTGCTTGTAAGGCAGATGCTCTCCCAGCTGAGCTAAGCCTCCCTAACCCCAATATGCTGTTGGGGCCCCCGCAAAGTATTCGGTGTTGCTGCAACGCATCCACTTCACTTTGTGGGGTGTTAGATTATGGTGACCCGTAGGGGATTCGAACCCCTGTATGACAGCGTGAAAGGCTGCTGTGTTAAACCGCTTCACCAACGGGCCATATGAGGAAATCACGAATGGTGCTCCCGACAGGAATCGAACCTGCGACCTCTTCCTTACCATGGAAACGCTCTACCGACTGAGCTACAGGAGCGTGGCTCCTCGGGACGGACTCGAACCGCCGACCGATCGGTTAACAGCCGATTGCTCTACCAACTGAGCTACCGAGGAACATTGAAGGAGATTGTTCCTTCAAAACTGG
>NZ_RHHR01000046.1 GCF_003710915.1 Brevibacillus invocatus
ACTGGGCGGGTTATTCCATCTTCTATGCGATGAAGTAAGCCAACTTGATTGGGCAGTTGCTTTAAAGCAACTCATTGATCTCATCGAGGACATTGCTCAAAAGGCAAACAAGAAGATCACAAAACTGATTAAAACGCAACTCCAACAATGGATCATGGGTTTACCCAGCTATATCAAGGGTTACCTACCTAATTTGAGCTGCGAAAGTTGAGTCATTAAGAATAAACAAAACGCTTAATCGTTGCATGAGCAAAGTTTCTAAATCATTGGGAGGGTTCAAAATGCGGATACTGTTAATTGGTGCATCTGGTACGATCGGAAGTGCAGTTCGCAAGGAATTGGAAGCGCGGCATGAGGTTATTTCGGCAGGACGGAACGGGGCGGATGTAAAAGTCGACATTACCTCCACCGACAGTATTGAAGCGATGTATCAAACGGTTGGGAAGGTTGATGCCGTCATTAGTGCGACAGGGAGCACGTACTTTGGCTCTCTTCTGAAACTGACGCCAGAAAACAATGATATTTCCATTCAAGGTAAGTTGAAAGGTCAAATCAACCTTGTACTGCTAGGTCTCAATCATGTACATGATCAAGGAAGCTTTACATTGACGACAGGCATTATCATGGATGATCCCATCGTGGGCGGCGCGTCATCTGCAATGGCAGGTGGAGCGATCCGAGCATTCGTCAAAGCGGCAGCCATTGAAATGCCTCGTGGGATTCGAATAAACAATGTAAGCCCGACTGTCTTGGAGGAAGCGATGCAAACGTATGGCGATTATTTTCCAGGCTACGAGCCAGTACCTGCCAGCAGGGTAGCACAAGCTTATCGCAAGAGCGTAGAAGGTGCACAAACAGGGCAAACATTCACGGTTTATTAAAAAGAGGAAGGAGAATGGCTTTGAGTAACGGTAAACAATCAGAAACTAAAAATGACATTTTCACGATTGAGTGCAAGGACATCCTTTTGCGTGAGTATTTGATTGAGGATGTGGATTCTCTATACGAGCTTACCCAGCAAGCCGAAATTAAGGAGTTTTTGCCGGATTGGAATGCTTCGAGGGAAAAGCGTTTGTACTGGATGCAGAATTATGAAATTGTTGACAACAAACGGTTTTTACAAGCAGTAGCGGATGGCGGTCAAGTGGGAGATACCTACTTACGTTTAGCGATCATTTTAAAAGAAACGGGCGAGTATATCGGATGGTGCTGTTCGGGGACAAAAGAGGAGCTGCCCCCTCCGAATAGAGAGATCGTCTATGCGATCTCCAATCGTCACACGAACAAGGGATACACGACCCAAGCGGTTGAAGGAATGATTGCTTATCTTTTTGAGAACACCGATGTGAAGGTGCTCAATGCCACCGCCTTGGTTCGTAACATTTCTTCGAACAGAGTCATTCAAAAATGCGGATTCGAATTTGTCGGAACCGTAGAAATCGATCATGAAACAAATAACCATTACAAAATCAGTAAACGATGAACAAAAATACCCTAGGCGGAGACGGTGGTGTCATTGATGAGCTGTTGAAAACCGTGGTGAAGCTGATGGAATAATAGACGCGAAATGAGGGATTCATTTGAATAACGATCCTTGCATCAGGAGCAATAGTAGCTCTCTTACATATTCACCTGGAGTGGAATCACATCAATCATACGGGAAGATGTATGAAAACTGTCTCTCCCATTGGCCGGTCAAGGTAGAATCATCTTATGTCTCGACCAGTTTTGGCCAAACCCATGTAATCACCTGCGGTCCTGAAGAGGCAGAACCACTTTTGCTCTTGCATGGTGCCATGTACAGTTCAACTATGTGGTATCCCAACATAGAATCCTTCAGCCAAAAGTATAGAACCTATGCCATTGATATTATTGACGATAAAAATAAGAGCATGCTGCAAAAGCCGTTGGAAAGCAGGGAGGAGTACGCCTATTGGCTTTCAGAAGTCATGGATGGTTTAGGACTTGGAGTTGCCTATATGGCGGGGCTCTCCTATGGGGGACAATTGATTGTGAACTTCGCCATGCATGATCCGGCGAGAATATTGAAGTGTGTTGTGATGAGCCCAGCCGAGTCGTTCGTATCTTTTCGAGCAGAGTTCTATGCGCATGCTTTCGGCTTGGTCAGTGATCCGAATGGAGTGGAGAATTTCAACAAATGGGTGTTTGCTGACAGATACCAGCTTCCCCCATACTTTGTTGATCAGTTCCAAGCAGGCGTTCTCAGGGAGGATTCATTGTCTGCCGGAAAAGATCGGAAACGGGTCTGGCCTTACGTATGGGCAGATGAAGAATTAAAGAGCATCACAACAGACATGCTTCTCCTGTTTGGTGAACATGAAGTCATGTACAATCCCCTTGAAGCTATGGGGAGAGCGGTTCGACTTCTTCCTCATGTGAAAGCAGAGATTGTCAAGAACGCTGGACACATTCTATCCATGGAGCAAGCCGATTTGGTTAACGAGAAGATCTTACAATTTCTGAGCGAATAGAATTTGATAAAGCACGTCCGTTTGGCTACAGAAAAAGAGGAACTGGATTAAATGCTTCATCCACCTCCACAAGCGGCAGAGGGGAAATACATGAGCCGTATAATTTCATAAAGATGCATGGTCATTAGCTGCCGCCCCTTCAATTGCTATCTGCTCTGAGAGGCGGCAACTATTTATTTATGTTACGGTTGGTATCAGGCTAACTAATCATGCAGAATTTCACCTGTTTTCGCATCCATGGTTACTCTTGAAGATGAACCCGCTCTCTGCCGGTATACGAGCAATGGGTTCTTTTCCTTGTTGCCTGAATCATGGGTCCAACTGTACATCAATTCAAATTGCGTATGGTTCATAATGATGGTAAGCGCATCATCGATCGAGAGGATTTGCTGTTGAGAAGGCAGGGCAACAAGTGCTCGAGCAAAATCACCTCGAATAGCAAGAAGATCTCCGGTTTGATTATTGAGGGTAATAAAAAACGTACGGTCGATTACCGGAATTCCATGATGAAGGGGGACAAAGCAAAATTCTGTCTGATGCTCTTTTTGTATCGTTCTTTCCAATTGCACTTCTTTTATTTCAGGAGCAACTAATGGTTCCAGCACGGATACAGCCTTTTTTGAAAGGGAATGACTTGCCAGTACGTGATTGTCGCTATTGCTGTAACTTCCATTCACCTCTAATCCAATGACTCTCCCTGTTTCACGATCCGTCTGCACGGTAACGATACGACCGTTTTTCTCAACCCACCGATATTGATTCAGATTCGATTCAGATATGATTTGTAAATCCCCATCTTCTCTCGTTTCGAAGAAGGTATTCATTACGACCCGAGCTTCTTTTTCTGTACGGATGGATAGGCCCCCGCCTGATTGGATGAAAAATGGCGAGACGGAATCAGCCGCTAGCATCTGTGTTTGTTCATTAGGCTTGCCTGAAAATGCGTCGATGGATCCGTTGAAATGAAACTGATAGGTCAAGACTGGCGTTTTTTCCAGTACACTCTGTGAAAACGGTGAGCGTTTGGTTGTTGCATATGCCTCGAAATAAACCAGTCTGACGTATTCTTTCAATTTGTGCTTTAGTTCCTCCAGAGATAAAGTTCCGGTTGGTTCAGGAAAATACGATTCCTGATACGCATTATCGTCAATGGTTTCCCATTTCACCCCGCCTATGGAACCATTCTCCAATAGCGATAAGGTCAAGCTTTCGCCCCATACGGGAATACCATTCACGGTTCGCTCAAAAACAAAATGCCCTTCTGACTTTTCGCTCGATCGGGGATTTAACCTGAAATGAGATAAATCGACATTGTAAAGTTTTTTCACGTCCTCTTTCATTTTT
The DNA here is from genome assembly GCF_003710915.1 of Brevibacillus invocatus. Classification (GTDB taxonomy): domain Bacteria; phylum Bacillota; class Bacilli; order Brevibacillales; family Brevibacillaceae; genus Brevibacillus; species Brevibacillus invocatus. Next base: position 3,837 of record NZ_RHHR01000046.1, read on the forward strand.
TGGGTGACTCCATCCTGAACACTCCGATTCTGATCATTTGAATGTAGCGGTTGTTGCTGTACATTCTGCTTAACCTCGACCTCAAGCTGAGACTGAGCGGGCTTACTTACCCTCCCGGAATTTTTGTGCAGGTTTTGGTCGGTTTGAATGGTGGCAACGGTTTCATTGATCTTACGCTCCCGTGTTAATTGGTTAGGCTGTTCTACTGCTTCACGATTGTATGGAGTTGCTTCACGGGAAGCGGGAGCGGTCAAGTGCTCAGAGGGATTGCTTGCCACCTTCAGTTGCACGAGTTTTCCGGTAGACGTGGTGATACCTATGACGAGGGCTAAAGCCGTGGCGAACTGCATATTTCGGGAAATGCGGTTTTTTACTTGTTGCTTTCGCTTGATTTTTCGCGCTTCCTCAAGCAAGAGTGCTTCCAGCTTCTCTGTGAATTCTTTTCTTGGTTTGAGGATGGACTTATCCTTTTCACAACTACCATCCCAGTTCATGCGTAATCCCTACCTTTATATTTAAATCGGAGGATATGTGGTTGCCCAGCAACTTCAGAGCACGATGGTAATCCACCTTTACTTTTGCCTCACTGCATCTGAGTATGTGTGCCGTTTCTTTTATGCTGTATTCCTTGAGTCCCCTTAAAATAATGACTGCACGATATTTTGGCTTCAACCTTGTTAGCGCATTGTACAATTCACCCTGAAGCTCTTTTTTCTCCAGTTCCTCATCTGGTTTTTCACTCGTGGAAGGGACGCTCTTGAGCCATTTATCGGGATAAAGAAAGAAGAGCTTTTGCTTGCGATAGTGATCAACAGCAACATTCCGAGCAATGGCAAGAATCCAGGTTTTCAGGGATGACTGTCCTTGAAAGGAGGGGAGGGCATGAAGCAGTCTGATAAAAACCTCTTGTGTAAGGTCCTCTGCCTCATTCCGATTCCCTGTAAAATAGACGAGGAACTGATAGACATCCTCGTAATGACAGTGAAAGATCTCCCTGATCCTGATTTCAAGATCTTCATTCAAGATAAGACGCTCCTTTGTAAGAAGCGACCATTCCTTAGCGATGAGAGAATGGTCGCTCGTAAATATGGTCCTCTTACGGAGATATTACCTGTCCCGTAATCGCATCAATATACTCATCACCTTGCATGATTTTCGGACGATACACGTAGGTCTGATTGATCAACCGCAATTCAAGCGGATGCGCCTTCAGGAAATTTGTGGCTGCCTGCTCTGGAGAAATCCGGTTATTGGCTGATGGAAGCTGTACCGGTTTCTGATCAAAATCTCCATACATTCCAGCGACTTTTCCGGTTTCCAAATTGATCGATACCGAGTAACCTCGGTCGGCTACCGGGATACCGCTGTGGACCTTGTAAAAACCGAATGTCACGATCGGATATCTCTGCTCGTACGTTTGTATGTCTTGTGAATTGGCCAGAAGCTCTGCTACATCTTTTTGCAAATAGGTTTGCAGGAATGGCAATGCCATTTTGGCAGCCTGTTCTTCCGAGATCTTTGGTTTAGGATCGCTTCCGGTTGAGCGAAGAGAGGTGTTAAAGGAAATGACCTGATCGTTACGGGTTTCCAGCTCAATTCGTGCAGTCGCACTCTCCCATACATAGCCTTTTCGACCGGGAATAGGGGTTGCTGCGAGTGGAGCATATACCATTCCCTCGAGCGAGATACCGAATTCACGTGTCAGAATGGTTGCTGCTACCTGCTCATTTTTGGCAAAGAGCACCTTGCCTCCCGGATTTACTTTGATAACCGGTCCTTTCGAGATGTTGTACATCCGTCCTGCCACCCCAGTAGGGAAGTAGTTCCCCGTTTTGGCATCCAGCGTGCTGGCGTAAATGGCGGGAGCATAAATTAATGCCGGTCGATGTTTTTCTGTCTGGGATTGCGAATCCTTATAGGTCATACGTTCCAGATAAACCAGGTCCAAAAATTGCGGAAACTTCTCACTTGCCTGTTGAACAGTCAACAGGTTGTTTTGATCCGGCAGTTTATCTGCAACCGATGTAGCCGTACGTTGAAGATGGACAACATCTCCATCAGCATCGACAGCAACAGAAATGGCATCTCCTTCAACGATGACACCATCCATGACCCGTTCGTATAACACAGTTCGCAGTTCCATGGTGCTTCCTGCCTCTTCAATCGAAAGAATGAGCTGTTCTTGACTGCTTGGTTTGTAGTGCTGGAGAATGTCAGCTCCAAGCAGCTTTGGCAAAAAAGCATCTGTTTTTTCTCTTGCAAACTTATAGGCTGGGGGGCTGAACATTGATTTTCCTGACATGATCTGAAACCCCTGAACCGAGCCTGTAGCGGCATGGACGATTATGGTGGCATGGGGCGCATCCTTTCTGTCCGTATCCTGTCTGAGGAAGATTTCTACCACGGGATTGCCCATATTGTCTTTTGCTTGATCGTTGACTGAGACAAAGGGGTAGTCCTGCAATTGGGGATACAGTTTCTTCATATGACCAAGTGTCTCTTTCACTACTCCATTCAACGCTTGCCCCGTAGTGGATAGAACAAGCTCCGATTGGGAAAGAGAATTTGAGGAAATGGCCATTACCTGAAAGGGTGAGATCAAGCTGGTTACAAGGATTAACGCTGTTGTTTGAATGCGTTTTCGGGATTTTCTCATGTGTTTCAATGGAATATCTTCCTCTCATGTTTCTTTTCTCAAACAATAGTCGGAAGAGGGGTGGAAAAGGTTACATTTTTTTGTTGTTTGTACCAATCTGACCTTCTAGCGAAATGATCGATACAGGCAATAACTACAACTCTCGGCAAATAGAGTCCAAGAATAGAAGTTTTTCTGGTACCTTGACCAAGTAAACTTGTCTAGGCATCGGTAAAAACCCCAATCTGTTTCAAAACTCAAGCCCGAAACAACTCGTATCCACTAGAGTACAATGAGCTAGTTGGTTGTTTAATGATCACAAAATTTTGAATCTAGACCCGATAATAAGAGATGAAGACTAGCTAGATGGTTACTTTTTTGTAATAGCGGAGGTTACTCGATGCTGATTCGAAAGGTAAAAATAGCAGGAACCGGAAAATACTGTCAGAACAAGTTGTCACAGCAGAAGAACTGGATAAAAAACTAGGGGTACCTCATGGTTGGGTGCTGAAAAAAACAGACGTTAGCGTTCGGCACTATGTAAAAGAGGAGACTCGTACCGCTTATGCGATCGCTTCGCTGCTGGAGTGGAAAGCCCGCTTGACGCAGAGTCAGAAGGAACCTGTGCTGACTCGATCTATGATTGGGATGCTGGGGAAAAGTCTTACGCTCGATATCACAGCTGCGAGGGAAGAGCTGAACTACGTACCCCTGATAAGTGTGGAGGAAGGATTGGCCGTCTATGTCGCATGGATCAAAGAACAAGACTCATTTATTTAACACCAAAGTCAAGGTAACGCTATTTGAGGCGGGTAGCTGCACCCAATCCGAAAGCATGACGATCCGAGGCGGAGAACGTCGATCCATTCGAATTCCTGCCCTGTTTGCTTGCATCGAACATCCGAGGCTGGGGCCGATATTGTTTGATACCGGCTACTCCCAACGTTTTTTCACTGACACACCGTTTTCCTTACTCGCTCTATCGCTGGGCGACTCCTGTTTTCTGCACTGAGAAGCAGACGGCAGTCCATCAGCTAAAAGTGGCAGGGATCAAAGTGAGCGACATTCAGTACGTCATTTTATCTCATTTTCATGCTGATCAGATTGGCGGTGTGTGTGATTTTCCTCAGGCTTCGTTCGTGTATATGCAGGAGGCCTATGACAATGTAAAACAGCGCAGTGGCTTGTCGGCGATTCGGGCAGGCTTTCTGCCTGATCTGTTGCCTCGCGATTTTGAGAGACGTTCGCTGCCGGTGGATGAAAAACAATTGATCGGAGTGGACGTACCAGGACATGCCGCAGGACAGATGGGAGTTCTGTTCGTTACGGAGGATCAGCCGTATTTTTTATGTGCAGATGCCGTATGGTCGAGCCGAGCTTACCGAGAAGCCTTGCCGCCTCACTGGCTTACCGGATTGATCCTCGACAGTCGACACGAGTACAAGGATAGCTTCCAGCGCATCCATCAGTTTCACAGGGAGCATCCCGGACTGGAGACAGTTTCCTTTGATCGATAAAGAGATCATGATGGAGCATTTTGACCGATTAAACACAGTTGGCATCAAGAAAGAGGAAGCCTTTGCCGTTGCCTATGAAGCAGAACGCAGTCGCGATTTTGCCCCCATGATCGGCTCCATTACAATCGGTCTTTCATCCGGAACATCGGGAAACCGGGGGATTTTTCTGGTAAGTCCGCAAGAACGAAGGGCATGGGCTGGAACGATCCTCGCAAAAATGCTGCCCAAATCATTGCTTCATAAAGAGCGGATTTCTTTTTTTCTTCGGGCGAACAGCAATTTGTACAGCAGTGTCAGCAGCAAATGGATTCAATTCTGGTTTTATGATCTTTTAACGCCTGTCGAGGAGCATATTAAACGTCTCAATGAGCAATCTCCCGGGATCGTGGTGGCTCCGCCATCGATGCTTCGAATACTGGCAGAAGCAAAGCGGAGTGGACAATTGCGGATAAAACCCCAAAAAGTGATATCCGTTGTGGAAGTATTGGACAAGCTGGATCAACAAATCATCGAGACCCATTTTGAACAAAGAATTCATCAGGTCTATCAATGTACGGAAGGCTTGCTTGCTTGTACATGTCCCTATGGAACGCTTCATATCAACGAGAATATTGTGGTCGTGGAAAAAGAGTATTTGGACAGAATGTTAGGGAGATTCACTCCGATTGTTACGGATTTCTCCAGAAGGGCTCAGCCGATCATCCGTTACCGGTTGAATGATGTACTAACGGAACGAGCTGCGCCTTGTCCATGTGGATCTCCCTTTTTAGCGTTGGAGGCAATTGAAGGTCGATGTGACGACATCTTTTACTTTTATAGGTTGGCAGACAACAGGCTGCTGCCGATTTTTCCAGATTTTATTAGCAGGGCGATCATCACCGCTTCAGATGAGGTGAGCGAATATGTGGCGGTTCAACACGCTCCTGACCGACTGGAAATCTCATTGCGATTCAAGGATGGCGGCACGGGATCGGAGTGGGTCGAACAAAAAATAACACAAGCCATCACCGATTTAAGTGTGAAAATGGGCTGCAAACCGACTGTCATCCACTTTCATCTCCTGCAAAACGAAATCATTCGAAACGATAATGGATATGAAAGGCCAGAAGAAATGAAGAAACTACGGCGGGTGGAGAGGAGGTTTCAGCTTGAAAGCGAGCAAGATCCGTTTCTATGATGTGGAGACGATCGATGAGCTTCCATGGCCGGAAACAGAAGATGGCCAATATGCGAAAGCGTTATGGATTACTCGAACAGCATGGGTATGAGGTATTGGATGGAAAGCAATTGACCGATGAAGATATTCTCCGCTTATTGGAATTGTACAATGCCTTGTACCTGCAGAAATATTCGATGTACAATCCACAGTTTAATGAGAGATTTTTCGCTTTAGCGTTGAAAAAAGGGATTCTCCAGCTCCATGCGATCCGAAAAAATGGACGTATCGATGCGGTACTCGGTTATTTTTGTCGCAATGGGGTGATGACCCAGTGAAATCGAGTATTCGGCTGTTTATGATGCGCATTTACCGTTTTATCGCGAACAGCGATTTGGTCCAAGGGCTTCGATTCGATAGCGCTGCTGACGAAAGCTGAATCGCCCTATCAGAAGCCGCTTGCTGCCATTGTCGCTTATGGCAAAAATCTCGTGAAGCATGCGAGTGATCCTCATGATGTCGCCAAAACCGTTGTCCGAATTGCCCAATCCCGCTATCCGAGATTGCGATACGCCCAAGGCAAGGGTGCGCTTGTTGCGATCTGGGGGAAGACGCTGCTGCCGTGGAAGTGGTTTGAACAAATTTTATTGCGCCAGCTTCGGAAATAATTACAAAGCGCGTCGAAATTTGGAATGATAGGGGATACCAGTGGCTGGGGGCGAATTCCTCTTATGACTCTTTCTTGCCTCCTTTAGAACCGCACAATGATGCGGTTTTTTTGATATAATGATACTTAGGTATGAATATGTGTGAGGGGGACAAACTTAAATGCATATACATGTAGTAAGTTTACAAACCAAAATTTTGTATAACAGGGATAGGGTGGATGTATTGAGAAGGTACTCCCAGAAACAGGTGAGACGTGCTCTACTACATGCCAAAGCATCATTGGAGATCGAAGGGATGTTCTTGACGCAGCAGGAAGATCGTTTACTGACGGAGCGTGCGGAAGGAAAAATACGATACAGTGAATTCTTAGCACGTGCCAAGGAAATGGCGAGAAATGTATGAACAAGAGCAATCCAAATATTGTTACCCAAATAGTGATGTCCTCATAAATAAACCTGGCTTCAAGCAGCAAAGTCAGCTCGAAGCTTTTGAGAGACTGGTTACAACAGAGAGATTGAGACTTCTTCAGCTTAGACCATTAAAAGGTTTGTTTGATAAAAAACACCTGTGTGGCATTCATAAGTTTATTTTTAGAGATGTATATCCATTTGCCGGTAAAATCCGGGATGAAGATATTTCCAAAGGAAATTTTCGATTTGCAGCAGTACGTTTCTTACATGATCAGACTGACGAGCTACTTTATAAAGTTAAGACCGAAAAATATTTAAAGGATATTCTTCATTTCGAGGAGTATGTTAACAGAATCACTTACTTTCTCGCAGAGTTAAACGTGTTACACCCTTTTCGTGAAGGAAACGGTAGAACCCAGAGAGAATTTATTCGGTGCTTGGCTTTGCAAGCAGGATATGAGATTGACTGGACAAAGGTTGAACCAACCACCATACTTCACGCGATGATTAAGTCGCCGTTTGATTATTCGGAATTGAAAGATGTCATGGGGAAAGTGCTGTCTAAAAAGAATGAAGAGCAATAATTGAGCGGCTACTTACAGAAATAATCAACCAATACCCCTCATTGACAATCAAACATCTCGATGCTATTATTCAAGACATCAAAAATAGGGAGGAACGCCATCTATGCTACACTCGATGCGTATTCGATAAGCGGGCTATAAAAAAGCGGATTTTTTCCACGACTGTGGGCTTTTTTTGAGCTGCTTACTTTTACGTATGGAGAGACATAGATTGCGATTGGAATAGCAAGTTTGCTATTCCTTGTATCGCCGTGTCCTTTTTCGTGATGAATGCAGACCAAAGCCCGGATGGTGGATTTGGATCTGTATTTTTTATTGCCTCATAACAACTGAGATCGAGATGGAAATGCAAAAGGAGTGAATTCGATGTGTCCTATTCATTGGTACTTCTTTATTTAAATCTCCCTTCTAAATCGCAGGCTATCCTGCGAACCGAGAACTGCGATTTTGATATTTCTGTAGAATATATGGGTCGTGAAGTAGTAGACATTGAAGACTTGGAGCTTCATGAGTACGATCGGATTGGTCTGGTCGGCGTGAATGGAGCCGGAAAGAGCACACTGTTAAAAATATTGCTGGGTGAAATCCAAGTATCACATGGACAAATTCGCAGGGAAGGGAATTTTGCTTACATCCCTCAGCTGGAAGATGGTTTCGTTCAAGAGGCAGTGGATTACGCTCTTGCAGGCAAGCTGGGGATCAACGATGTAGGTGGGGAGCATATGAGCGGGGGTGAAGAATCACGGCTCAAAATAGCAAAGGCTTTATCAGGAGAGGTTCAAGGTATCTTTGCCGACGAACCAACATGTCATCTGGATCAGGAGGGCATCGACTTTTTGATAAACCAGCTGAATTATTTTACGGGCGCTTTGCTGATCGTGAGTCATGACCGCTATTTTCTCGATTAAGTCGTCGATAAAATATGGGAATTGAAGGACGGAACAATCACCGAGTATTGGGGTGGCTATTCCGATTACTTGGCCCAAAAAGAAGAAGAACGCAAAAACCAGACTGCTCAATATAAGCAGTATATCGTTGAAAAGGAACGACTGGAGAAGGCCATCGTCGAAAAATAGAATCAAGCTCGGAAAATGGACCAAAAGGCCAAAGGAGCGTTAAGAAAATACAGCTCAGAAAACGGTGGACGGCTTGCCCATCAAAAAACGGTGGGGAGCAAACAGAAGAAGCTCCATAATGCCGCTAAACATTTGGAGCAGAGAATCGAATTGCTTGGTGATGTGAAGCCCCCTGAGGCTATACGGTCCGTCCAATTCCGACAGTGCAAAGCCTTAGAGCTGCACAATCCTTTTCCGATCACGGGGGCAAATGGAACAGGAAAAACAACACTTTTCAACATGATTCTCAATCGTGAAGATGGGAACTCCTTATCACCAAAAGCAGAAATGGGCATCTTCGCTCAAAATGGTTACAAGATCGACCGTAATCAGGGCGTTATGGCGTTCAAGCAGGAAAACTGCGATTATCAGGTATCGGAAATTCGCGCTGTATTGGCAGCGATGGGATTCTCTCATCACGATGTACGTAAAGAGCTGTCTGTTTTAAGCGGGGGAGAAATCATCAAATTACAGCTGGCAAAAATGTTGCTGGGACCATTCTTTTCATTTCGCACGATGTCCGTTGGGGGCTGTTCGCTACTCCGGTTTCACTTGACCCGGCATGTGTTGATGCCAAACAATCGGTAAAAGAAACAGATGCCCGTAAACGGGTTAAACAAGGGAAAAAGCCCTAACAACCCAAAAAAGCGCCAATTGGATTCGAATAGAAAAAGCAGGGACAACAAGAGAATGCTGAACAGGGAACGCAGGGTACGGTCCAAGATTTGGATCTGGCCTCTATGCAATGAGATGATCTTCTTTTCCGCTTGCTGTCAGGGGTAGAATCCTCTCAAGTGAAAGCTGTCTTTTGGAGCAGCCAGGGAGGTTTTTTTCGAAAGTCATCGAATAACGTTGTAAAAAGTTATATTATTCAGAAAAACAGGAGGCGGTCGATGATGAATCAAGGCGGCAAGTCCATAAAGGTTGAACCTGGTGTTGAGCTGTTTATTCAGGATATTGGGCATGGCGTCCCGATTGTGTTTATTCCGGGCTGGACGTTTACCACCGAAGTCTTCCATAAACAAGTCGAGTATTTTCAAAAAACGAACAGAGTGATTGTCATCGATCCGAGAAGTCACGGGAGATCCTCCATTACGATGCATGGAAATGATTATGCGACACACGGCGCTGATTTGGCAAAGGTGATGGAAGCATTGGAATTGAAGGATGTGACATTGATTGGCTGGTCGTTTGGATGCTTGACGATGTGGGAATATATCCGACAGCATGGGACCCAAAATATCAAATCACTGGTCTTTATTGATCTGTCAGCCAAGCCGTTATCGACCAATCACGAGCAGGATTGGGTGGAAGGACCACTGGATGAGATAGCCGCAGCTTATAACTATTATTTGCGGGATTCGGAAAAGCAGCGTGAGTTTATTTCGGCATACGCAACGGGTGTGATGGTTCAAAGGACGCTGGAGGAAGGGGAGCTAAGCTGGATCGTCGAGCAATCTTTAAAAACGCCACATTACATCGCGGCAAATTTGTTTGCGTCCGGGATGTTCTCCGATTATCGGGAAGAAGCCAGACTGGCAAGTGAAGCTGTGCCGACGCTTACCGTTATTGCGGAGCACTGGGCGGATACAGCAAAGAGGTTCGTTGAGCACCATGCTCCGAAATCCGCGATCGAAGTACTTGGTGGACACTTGATGTTTTGGGAGCATGACGAGAAATTCAATCAGATGCTGGGTCAGTTCATGCATGCTCAAAACCCTGCTGGAGCGTAATCTCGGTGAAAAAGCGATAACCCGCCACTTGAATAGGGCGGGTTTTTGCTTTGAATGGCGTTCATACATCCTCCATCGGGAAACGATACAGCTATAAATGGGAGATTACCATCCCCATCCACTTGGCTTCAAACCAAGTTTTTCAGCCAGGTCATAGGCAATCGGCTGTTTGATAGGTTTCAGCGAGTCTTCTGTGCAGCTTGATTCCGGCTTATAGTTCAAGTCCTTCGCTTTTTGCAGGTCTGCTTCAGACAGGTTGTTCGTCTTTTGTGCCTGTTCATAACAGGGGGGAGTGATATACGTTTGGTGCGTATGCTCCAGGATGATTCGTGTGCTTGCCGGGGGGGCGCGCATCTCGCTTGCGCCCAGTCCGAAAATCAGTCCCGACAGCTACCGGAGTCGATCGATGGATGATCTGAAGAAGGTGCTGAATCAAGATTATTTGGATTACCGAACAGGCTTTTTGAATGGAAAATTGCGTGACCTGGTGTCCCCCTTCGCCGATGTCAGTGTGAATTTGCCGCTATTCAGAGGGGACGAAGCGACAGCGGGCAGGACTCATTCGTATGAAGACAGCGAAATGACGGCTATTTTGGAAGGCTTGGAGCGATACTGCGGCATGGCGCCGCGAGGGAAGCGGACGGTCGTTCGGGGTAGCTACGAGCAGCTTGCCGATCAAGCGCTGAATCCAGTCACTGTAGGCTTGCACACCAAGGAGCAGCATGAGAGGCGCGGCTTTCCTTTCAAGCCATTCGATCCAGCCCGACAGATGAATTGGGTGTGGGGCTACTCCTTCTTGCAAGAGCGACCGGTGTTGGTTCCAGAGCTGCTCGCCTATTACAGCTTGGGCTTTGGTGAGGGATTTGTCTTTGAGACCTCCAACGGGTGTGCGCTGGGCGGAAGCTTGGAGGAGGCGATTTTCTACGGCATCCTGGAGGTGGCGGAGCGAGATGCGTTTTTGCTGACCTGGTACGCACAGCTGGGTCTTCCACTCCTAGATCCTTTCTCTGCCCGTGATCAAGAGCTGAGCTTGATGGTCGAACGCTTGCAGGCGGTAGCCGGCTATGATGTCTACCTGTTCAATGCGACGATGGAGAATGGAATCCCGAGTATTTGGACGCTGGCAAAGAGGAAGGGTTCAAAGGGCATGAATATGATCTGCGCGGGAGGAGCTCATCCCGATCCGATCCGGGCTGTAAAAAGCTCGCTGCATGAGGTTGCCGCCATGCTGCTGACTTTAAATGACAAGTTTGAGGCCAATCGGGAGGAATACATGCGGATGTACCATGATCCGTATCTGGTGAAGAAAATGGATGACCACTCGATGCTTTACGCTTTGCCAGAAGCGGAAGAACGCCTGCATTTTTTACTGGATGAAGACCGTCCGCTGCGAACGTTTGAAGAAGAATTTAAACCGCGGGCGAGGCACGCCGATCTGACGGAAGATCTCCATGACCTTCTCCAATCCTTTTCTCGATTGAACCAGGATGTGATCGTGGTCGATCAGACGACACCTGAAATCCTGCGAAATGGACTGCATTGCGTCAAGGTGCTCATTCCAGGGATGCTGCCGATGACATTTGGCCAGCATATGATCCGCGTGGAAGGTCTGGATCGTGTATTGCAAGTGCCAGTAGAGCTTGGATATGCCAAGCAGCCATTGACCTATGATCAGCTCAATCCACATCCGCATCCGTTTCCATGAATGGTGAAGAGGAGGGGTACGGATGAGTCTGGACACTTTTTTGCACAACTTGCATGTTAGCCTGGATCAGACCAAACCAATGGACTTTGAGGTGGATTGGGGAGACGCACCGTTGACCTATAAGCTGTACCGGGGCTTGCCTGTCCTTCCTTTGTCTGCGGAAATACCGCTTGCATTGGAGGGAATGAGGGCAGCTTCGGAGCCTGACCTGCATGATATCGGCCATTTTCTCTGGTACGTATTCGGACTTGCGCAATTTGGCCAGTCTCCTCTCGACCTGAGCGCGATGGGACAGGGGGTTGCGCCGCTGCAATCGTACAGGCGGTTTGTTCCCTCCGGTGGAGCCCTATACCCAAGTGAGTGCTATATTTATATGAAGACGGCAGGGATCTCGGAAGGAATCTATCATTATGATGTGGCGCACCATCGATTGGTGTTGGTACGCGAAGGTCATTTCGATTCCTATCTGGCCCGTGCTCTGGGCAATCGCTGCGACATGCCCGCCTGCTTTGGTGCAGTGTTTGTGACCACGATGTTTTGGAAAAATTTCTTTAAATATCATAACTTTGCTTATCGTCTGCAAGGACTGGATGCCGGCGTGCTCATGGGTCAGGCGTTGGAGGTAGCCAAACGCTTTGGTTATGAATCAGGGGTGTACTTCCAGTTTCTCGATCGGGCACTCAACCATCTGCTCGGGCTGTCGGAACGGGAAGAAAGTGTATATGCGGTAATGCCATTGTCGGTGAAGCCAGTGAGCACGTGGTTTGGCAAGGGGGCGGACGCAGACGGGAAGATTACGGATGCCGATCTGTGCCGGGAGCTGGTTGAGCTACGACACGATCATTACGTGCGATCGCGGAAGGTTCTGGAGTACCCGATGCTGATCCAAATCAATGAGGCTTCCCGACTCGAATCCAGTCGATCATTCCGGCAGATCAGAGGAGAGACAAAGGCTGCTCATGAAGAAGGGCGCGTCGTAGAACTGCCTCATGTGAAGCGGATGACCTATGATCTGGCATCCGCGAGCAGAAAGCGTTATTCCCCGGAGAGAGATTTTGTGATGGGCAAGGTAAGCCTGGAGCAGCTGGCCGTGCTATTGAAAGAGGCGACCTCTTCCTTCCGCTATCAAAATGATCTGGATGAGGACCAAGAGAGTCCCGAATCCCGTGTTTCACTCTACGGTTGTATGTATAACGTGGAAGATACTCCGGCTGGCGCCTACTACTATGACAGCGATGCCCATGTTTTGAGACAGGTGCGCTCGGGAGATCAGCGATTTATTCTGCAACAAGCGATGTCACTGGACAATGTCAATCTCTTTCAGGTTCCACTCTGCATGCATGTGGCAGGGGAGAAGAATTATCTCCGGGAACCATTGGGATACAGGGGACATCGCATTCAGCAGATGGAGGCTGGCATGCTCGTGCAGCGATTGCTATTGGCGGCGTCAGGACTCGGGATGGGGGGACATCCGCTTCTCGGCTATGATGTGAACATCTGTGATGAGCTTTATCAGATGGCAGCACATGGAAAAACCAGTCTGATCCAAATTCCGGTCGGTCCCTATCGCCCGAGGCCTCGGCTGGAGGGGGGACTGCATAGCTGAGATTCACTTGAAAGGTTGTCGAGGACGGCTCGGCAGCTTTTTTCTTTCTCTGTGCTGACTAGGGGAGGAGCGGTTCGTAAAGTTCAGGCTGTTTGGGTATGTCCAAATCAAGGGGGACGATGTCCTGGTTCTCCAAAGAAGGTTCATCGATAAATGAGTAGTTAATGCCAAGAGTGACAGCCAGACCTTCTCTTATGGCATCGCGGATGGCAGAGCCGCAACTCTACAGGATCTGGGCATCCAAAAGGCACGGGCGCATCCCTGTGGTGGCTGTTTCTTTCTGTGTAAGTGTAAGCCAGCTTATCAACACACACTTATAAAATTGACAATTTTCTGGAAGGGCACTACACTACAAACAATTCAATCAATCAATTGAATGGTTGAGGTGATAAGAATCATGAGAATGGAGAGAAGATGGAAGGACCAGCTTTATCAGGAGTTTGCTCGTATCGGGAAATGCCTTTCAAGCCCCAAACGATTGGAAATTATTGACCTGCTGGCACAAGGCCCCAAGTCAGTCGATCTGATCTCCAAAAATACCGGTATGAGCGTTGCCAATGTATCTCAGCATTTGCAGACGCTGCTTGAAGCACGGCTGGTTCAATTTACGAAAAAAGGCAACTACGTCATCTATGAGCTGGCTGACTTATCTGTAGCTGATTTTATGGTATCCCTGCACCGACTTGGCGAAAATCAGCTCGTCGAGATTCAAAGGATGAAGAGGGATATTTTGCAGCTTCACAAAAGCATGGAACCTATTTCGCTGGAAGTCCTCATGGATCGGATGGAGAGGGGCGAGGTCTTGCTGATCGACGTAAGGCCGACGGCAGAGTACGAAAAAGCGCATATCCCGGGCGCTGTTTCGACTCCTATCGATGATTTGGAGAAGCATCTTTCTTCATTGCCGGATGATCAGGATATCGTGGCGTACTGCCGGGGACCTTATTGCCTCATGGCAGCGAGAGCAGTAGAAATCATGAAAGAGAAGGGCCTGAACGCGTTTCGTATCGAAGAGGGCGTACACGAGTGGCATCGATTTGCGAATCAGGAAGCTTTGCTAGAGCAGTAATGAAGCCATTAAGTATGGAAAAGGTGGTTCGAAGAGATGTCACGAAGACGTGATGATGTACAAGATTACTTGAATTCTCCAGAAAAACAGGGGTGGCTGTATAAACGGACGCTGCTTATCGTCGTTATGTCCCAAATATTCGGAGGCGCAGGCCTGGCTGCGGGGGTAACGGTCGGAGCACTCCTCGCCCAGGATATGCTGGGAACGGACAGCTTTGCAGGAATACCCGCTGCGTTGTTAACGCTTGGTTCCGCCGGAGCTGCACTGATTGTCGGGCGACTTTCCCAACAGTTCGGACGCCGTACAGGACTCGCGGCAGGCTTTCTAGCTGGGGGTATTGGCGCGATCGGGGTGGTCATGGCCGCGGTTGATCGCAATATCTTCCTTCTGTTTGTGTCACTGCTGGTCTATGGTGCCGGGACAGCTACCAATCTGCAAGCGCGCTATGCGGGCACGGATCTGGCAAAGCCCAATCAACGGGCAACGGCAGTCAGTATTGCGATGGTATCGACTACCTTTGGTGCTGTTGCAGGTCCCAACCTGGTCGATGTAATGGGCCAATTCGCTATGTCCATTGGTGTTCCGGCTTTGGCGGGACCGTTCATTTTGGGGGCAGCAGCCTTTACGCTAGCAGGTCTGGTTCTATTGTTATTCCTGTGTCCTGATCCATTCGTGGTGGCAAAAGCCATCGCTCACCAACAGAAAATGGCTCAAAGCGCACAAGACGCGAATGCGGGGAGTCGATCTGTAAACAACCGGGGCATCATTGTGGGAGCCGCCGTCATGATTTTGACGCAAATCGTGATGGTTGCCATTATGACGATGACACCGATCCACATGAAACACCACGGACATGGCTTGAGTGAGATCGGATTAGTGATTGGTGTCCATATCGGCGCGATGTACCTCCCGTCGCTTTTGACAGGTGTCCTCGTAGACAAGATTGGGCGTACGGTGATGTCGTATACATCAGGAGTCATTTTGCTAGCCGCCGGGGTTCTTGCCGCGCTTGCACCTGCCGATTCCATGCTGCTGCTCGTCACAGCTCTCGCGTTGTTGGGGCTGGGCTGGAATTTTGGCTTGATCAGTGGAACAGCACTCATTGTCGATGCCACTCATCCTGCCACACGCGCCAAAACACAAGGTACGATCGATGTCTTGATTGCATTAGCCGGGGCATCGGGTGGGGCACTATCGGGCATGGTTGTCGCTCAGGCCAGCTATGCGACTCTCTCCCTGGCCGGAGGCTTTCTCGCTGTGCTGCTGATTCCAGTCGTCATCTGGTCTCGCAGCAAGAGCAAAGTAGCGCAATCCGAAAGTGCATCACTCTAAATCGCATCAGCTACTCAATCAAGCAAACGAAAAACCGGGCTTCCTCTGTCGAAGGAGGCCCGGTTCCTTTTGTAGAACCAGCAGCTCTACTTTTCTACAGACGAATATTTAAAGTAAGAGCCACCCTCCCCATAGCCAAATGCCAAACTAAAAATTCCCTTCGAGCACGTCGGCGCAATAGACCTTTCATTCGGCTGTTCGGATTTCCATCTCAATGCCGAGCTCTTTCATTCCTTCGGCGAGCAGCTGCTTCGCCTTTTCGGTGTCCTCCTTGAAGTAGCCGTCCGGGTTCAGACCCATGGAGACGGGAGCCCATCCGTAGGCAGGAGACACGCCTGTCTGCAGGATGCCATCGACGATTTCCTGTCGATTGATCGCGTAGGAGAAAGCTTGGCGAATCTTTTTTGTAAAAGGCGGTTTGGTTGTATTACAAATGACACCTCGCGTACCGGGATTGTCAGCTACGATCAGCTTGCCCTCTGATTTGATTTGTCCGATGGCATCAGGAGACAGATGGAAGGCAGGGTAGCCGCCCCAATCCAGATCGCCGTTTTCAAACATGGACAAGGCGGTATTGGACCCTGCGGCACCTTATACCCGCTTAGAACTTCAAATATCTGATACCAATGACCTAAATTCTATGATTCCTTAGAAATAAAAAGGAAAGTCATAACTAAATATGTTTTTTTACCTTTTGAATGATGATAAAATAACTTGGTACTTTTGAAAATTTGGAAAAGAATGGAGGTGTATAGCATGCAATGGTACCTGAAAGTATTAAAGAACTACGTAGGTTTTTCCGGAAGGGCTAGACGTAAGGAATATTGGATGTTTACACTGTTTAGTGTCATTATTTCTCTGGTTCTTTCTCTCGTAGAAAACATGATTGGTCTTACCCAAGTATTAACTGGCATTTATTCCTTAGCTGTTCTGTTGCCTTCTTTGGGAGTTCTGGTACGTCGTCTGCACGATACCGGAAGAAGTGGCTGGTGGATCCTCATCGGATTAATTCCGTTGATCGGAGCGATCATCCTGTTGGTATTCGCTTGCCAAGACGGTAAAGAAGACAACCAATACGGACCAAATCCGAAAACAGACGCAAACGCTTTTGTTTAATCAGTATCAAGCCTCCACCCCTGCATCTTACGGGGGCGGAGGTTTTTTCATTTAACGGACAATATCACGCTTCGTAAACACCGTCCAAGTGATCACCATGAACACTGCAAAATAGCTGCCGAGGACAATCAGCGAAAAAGGGAGTGTCATGCCTTCGATCAGTGGTGTGCCATCCTGATACATCGTCAAGCTCGTGTTGGCAAACAGCGAATACTTGATCCAGTCGTACTTTACAGCCAGCAGATTGGTAGCGAGACCACCCAGAACGAGCAGTAAAATGGAGCTGCCGATGGCCAGTGAAGGATTGCGAAAGATCGTGGAAATCATGAATGCAATGGTGGCGACAAACAAGAGCTCGACTGAATGCAGAAGATACGTGGCGAACAGATGGAGAATCACATTTCCCTCTTGTACATGACCTTGTGCATCCACGCTCAGATAAGGCGTATCCCAGTAGGAAAAGTCAAACAGGAGTCCTTTACAGGCGAAAGTTGCAGCAAACAGCAGTATAAGCAGAACCAGGGCATACTGCAGGACGCTCATATATTTCGCCAAAAGAATCTTGGAACGGCTGTGTGGCTTCACTAGAAGCGATTTGATCGTTCCCCAGGAAAATTCATTGGCTACAATCCCGCCAGCTACCACGATGACGAACAGACTGATGAGAGGGATCATGGAGATCGCTTCTTTTGTATAGCTCCATGCTGTATAGTCGATGGGGACAAATCCATGAGACAGTGCGTATTCATTGATTTTCAACTGATCTTCCAGTTGTCTGGCGATTTGCGGATTCCGTTCGTTCTGGAGGCTGTTCTGTATGGCCTGGATGTTTTGCTCGATATGGGACCTCCATTGTGATACGTCAGGAGGAGGGGCGTCGTATTTGCTGATCAAACCGACAAGACCTACGACCAGTAAAAGAATTGCCATCATAAGCCAGGTGCCAAATTTGGAATAGAGCTTCATATTTTCATTGCGCAGCAGTTTATACACTTAACGGACCCCCGTCATTTCCAAAAATTTATCTTCCAGCGTCTGCGTGACCCTCTTCACTTCATAGATATTGATATCACCTTGTGCGAGCGTAAACACGACTCTGGGTATTTGGTCGTTGGCGAGCTTTACGGTCAGTGTCTGATCCTTCAGGGTACAGGAGATGTCCAAAGGTGCTGTCGTCAAGGCCTCATAGGCTTCCTCTGGATCGTCAACCTGCAGCGCAATGGTTACGTCCGAGGAGTCGTGATGCATCATTTCCTCCAAGGACTTCACACCGATCAGCTTCCCGTCCTGGATAATAGCGAACTCGTCGCACATGAGCTCCATTTCAGAGAGCAAATGGCTGGAGACGATGACAGCCGTGCCTTCCACCTCCGCCAATTTCCGCAGATGATCGCGAAGCTCCCGAATCCCTGCCGGGTCCAAACCGTTCGTGGGCTCGTCCAATATCAGGACAGATGGACGGTGGAGGAGGGCCTGGGCAATTCCCAGACGCTGTTTCATTCCAAGCGAGTAGGTTTTCACTTTTTGATGGATGCTTTTTTCCAAGCCTACCAGCGCGATGACTTCCTTGATCCTCTTCCGATCCACGTGCGGGAGCATGTTGGCCGTGTGGATGAGATTCCTGTATCCCGATAGATAGGTGTACATTTGGGGATTCTCGACGATGGCTCCGACATGCTGAATCGCTTTTTCAAATTCATATTTCACGTTGGCTCCATGAATCGTGATCTGACCCTGAGTGATCGAAGCCAATCCGACGATCATGCGGATGATGGTGGTTTTACCGGCACCGTTAGGGCCAAGCAAACCAAATACTTTTCCTTTGTGGATATCTAGACTGATCGGATGAATGATCGTTTTCAGTCCGATTTTTTTGGTTACATTCCTCAATTGAACAACAGGTTCTGATTTCATACTTTCCTCCATTTGCGCGTAAAGCCTTATCTCGTATCTTATAGGTCAAAGGATGTTTCTGAAACGAACCTCAGATCGAAGCTCTCTCCGTCTCGGGATGGATCTTCATGAGTCCCAACTCTCCCGTCGTGCAGGAATTTGAAGAACAATAGGGAATAGTAGCTGAATACGAATTTCATACGATGCAGCTAGGTGCCCTTGCGAGAGCGAGGGGTAACAGGGAATCGGGTGAAAGTCCCGAGCGGTCCCGCCACTGTAAAGGAGAGTTCTCTTTCAAGAATGTCACTCGGCATGCAAGCCGGGGAAGGCGAGAGAGGATGATGATCCAAAGCCAGGAGACCTACCTAGTCTGTCACACCCAAAAAACCTTCGCGGAAAGGAGAGGTGTATGTAGATAGATTTGACAGTCCATATGTATGCTGATGTCGACTAATCCCTTCTACATCCATCCCCGTCCGTAAAAGACGGGGTTTTTCTATTTCCGCCAATACAGAAAAAGGAGTGTTACCATGACTACATGGAACTTGTCCGGTACCAAGCATCACATGTTTATTTGCAATGGCGGTAGCTGCATGAAGCAGCAGGGGGAGGAGGTCACGCAGGCGATTCGGGAAGAAATCAAACTGCGCTCCGCCGATTCCCTCATCCATACCACGAGAACCAAATGCAATGGGCGCTGCGAAAATGCGTGCGTCGTCATGATCTACCCGCAGGGCGTCTGGTACCAAAACGTGACACCTGAGCTGGCCAAGCGAATTGTGTCCGAGCATGTGCTGGGTGGCCGACCACAGGAAGAGCACCTTCTGTATACCTATCGAAACGAGCTGGTGCCTGCACATGAGAAGGCGGCAGAAGGCAAGCAAAAGTAGAGAAAGAGGAGAGAACGAGGATGAAAGCCATACAATCGAATCGGTACATAGCGAGACCATTCCTGATATTCATGCTCGCGATGATGCTTTTGACAGCAGGCTGCGCAGCTGCTCCCACTCCCACCGCGCAGCCGGAGTCGGCACCACAAAAACAGGAGCCCGCGTCCTCAGCGCTCAAGGAGCCGGAAGTACTCACGTTCCAGGATTCTGCTGGGAAAGAAATCACGCTGACACTGCCTATTGAGCGGGCAGTCGTCATCAATCGAAATACATCCGAAGCGATCAAGCTTTTGGGAGCAGAGGAAGCAATAGTAGCTACAGGCGACACGACGCTCAAAAACAATTCCTATCTGGGATATGAGAGCAAGCCGGATGTGGGCGAGACCAAGCAGGTCAATCTGGAGCTGATCTTGAGCCTGAAACCACAGCTCGTCTTTGCCTATACGAACCGGCCGGATCAGACGCTGGAAGAGAAGCTGGAGCCTGCCGGAATCAAGGTCGTTCGCATCAATAACTACCTGCCGGAGCAGATGGACGAGGAGCTGCGTCTGCTCGGGAAAATATTCGGCAAAACGGAAAAGGCAGAAGCGTTTTTACAGTGGAAGCAGTCGATTGAACAGCTGCTGGCTGATCGGGTGGCGGACTTGAAGGAAGAGGAGAAAAAATCGGTCATCGCACTATCGGCGGGCTTCCTCAACTCCAACGGCGGCTATCGGATCTTTCCCAGCAAATCCTTGGGCGGAAAGCCTGGAGTCGGAGAAGGATACGCAACTATTCTCGCGGGTGGTAAGGATGTGGCAGAAGATCTGGAGTGGAATCCAGCGGAGACATCGACCACGATCATGGTGGACGAAGAATACGTTTTGAAAAGAAACCCGGAAGTCATCACCTTGCACGGCACATGGCTCGGAGGCTATGAAACAGAAGAGACCCAACCGTTCGAGGACGCATTGGAAAATATCATGAAAAGCACTTCCGTTTCCAAGCTCAAAGCTGGTCAGAATCGGGAAATCTACTTTTTCTACACCAATTTTGTAGGTTCGGACAAGCGTTACATCGGGACCTTGCAGCTGGCGAAAAACCTGTATCCGGAACGATTCCAAGACGTCGATCCAGAGCAATACGCAAAAGAATACTATGAAAATTGGCTAGGTGTACCGTACAAAGGAATCTGGACCTATTCCTATAAAGATGCGAAATAAAGCAGAACGAACGGGAAAGCTGCCGATGGAGCCGCGAATCGCGCAAATCTATCAGGGAAGCGTCAGAAACAAGCTGCTATTGTTGGGTGGAATGCTGCTGCTGTTGGTCATCTCTACGCTTTATGCGATCAGCAGAGGAGCTGTAGAAATACCGCTAATAGACTTGCTGGGCATCTTATTCGGTCAACCGGCAGATGAAATGACCGCCTATATCGTCTATGAAGTGCGTTTGCCACGTATCGTCATGGCGATCGTGACCGGAATCTCGCTCGCCTGTGCCGGAGCCATCATGCAGGCGCTCCTGCGCAATCCGCTGGCCGATCCGTTTACGTTGGGCGTGTCGAGCGGAGCTGCTTTTGGAGCAGCCTTGGCGATCGTGGCAGGGGCGAGCGTATTTGGGATCAATCTCGTCTTATCCGGGCAATGGTTGATTGCCCTTAATGCTTTTGTATTCGGCTGTCTGGCCGTTCTGATCGTGTATGGGATTGCCAGACTGAAAAACAGCTCGACTACGGTGCTGCTCCTGGCTGGTGTGGCGATCGGGCAATTATTCTCGGCTGGCGTATCCAGTTTGAAGTACTTTTCCGACAACGAGGCGTTAAAGGATTTGGTTGTTTGGCTGATGGGCGGCTTTTGGGGGGCAAAATGGCAGGTATTGCAGATGCTGCTCCCGCTGGTGCTGGTTTCACTGGCTGTTTTGATCAAGTACGCCTGGGACCTCAACGCCTTGGGAGCCGGAGAGGAAGTAGCGAGAACGCTTGGCGTCAAAGTCAAACGCATCCGCTGGGTGTGCCTGCTCGTGGTCACGCTGATGGCATCCACGACCATTGCTTTCACGGGCATCATCGGATTTATCGGGCTGGTAGCCCCGCATATCAGCCGGATGATGATCGGAACGGATTATCGTTTTTTGCTGCCTTGCTCCTGTCTGGCGGGGGCCCTGCTGCTGCTCTTGTCGGATACGGCTGCTCGCATGCTGCTGTCCCCGGTCGAGATCCCGGTAGGAATCATTACAGCGTTGTTTGGCGCACCTTTTTTCATTTATCTGCTGGTGAAAAAACGCAGGGACTACTGGGCGTAGAGGAGGGGAAAAAGTATGTTCATGCAAATAAAAGGGCTGTCTGTTCAATTTGGAGCAAAGCCCATTCTGAAGGATATCCGGATGGAGCTGCCCAAGGGAGAGGTTGTCAGCATCGTTGGCCCCAATGGAGCAGGCAAAACCACCTTGCTCAAAAGCATGGCCTCCATTCTGTCTCCGCCCAGAAAAGCAGTCTGGACAGACGGCAAGGATGTCCGCTTGTACGCTGCTAACGAACTGGCAAAAAAGCAAGCCTATGTTCCTCAGCATTCGTCCACCGGTTTTCCCCTGACCGTGATGGAGACTGTACTGCTGGGACGAAAACCGTATATCAAGTGGGGAGTTACCGACCAGGACTTGCAGATTGTGGAGCGGATCATGGACCGACTACAGCTGACCCGATTGAGTGAGCAATTCATTGATGAATGCAGCGGTGGGGAGCGGCAAAAGGTGCTGATCGCCCGCGCTCTAGCCCAGGAGCCGGAAGTACTGCTTCTGGATGAACCCACGTCTGCTCTGGATATCCGCTACCAGCTGGAAGTGCTGGAGCTGCTCCGCCAGCTGGCCCGTGAACAGCAGGTACTGGTCGTGCTGATCCTGCACGATCTCGAGCTGGCCGCACGATATTCGGATCGGGTAATTCTGCTCAAAGAGGGGGAGGTTTTTGCTGCCGGCAGGCCAGAAGAGGTCTTTACCCCTGCCCATATCGAGCAGGTTTATGGCGTACATGTGGAGATCGAGCAAGGGAGCTGCGGGATGAAAATGACAGCGATTCGTCCCGTCTTGGTGTAAAGAAAGGTGGAGTTGAAAGATGAATCACGGAGTCAGGTTTTCGATGGACTTCAAAACGCTCTGGCAGGAAGGAATGAAAAATTGGGAGGGCAATCTGCCGCAGCGGATGACGGACGATGGCCTGGAAGAGAAGTTTTGGAATCAGTTTTTGCAGGATAAATCCATTCAGGACGAGCCTGATAGCTACATATCCACGATTTGCGAGGAACTGCTCGCTTTGATCAGTTCGGAGGATGAGGTGCTGGAGATCGGACCTGGATGGGGGAATTACACCTTCGCAGCGGCGCAGAAAGCCAAGGCGCTCACTTGCGTAGACAGCTCCTCCAGTGTGCTGGAATATTTGGCTCACGGTGCGCAAGCCAAAGCTCTCTCCAATATGAGCTTTATCCATGCCAAATGGGAAGAGGTTTCTCTTCATAAAAGCCACGACGTGGTTTTTGGGGTGAATTGCTACTATCGGATGCATGAAATTGATCAAGCATTGGTCCATATGAACAATGCTGCCCGTCGTCTGGCGGTCATCGGCATGACAAGTGGACCCGAGAAGCCTCACTATTGGGAGCTTCACGAGACGCTCGGCTATCGCATCCGTTTTGCGAGAAGAGACTATATCTACTTGACGAATCTACTCTACGAATTGGGCATAGATGTGAATTGCAAGATTCTCGATTTGCAGAAAACGTATGTGTACGATACGGAAGAGAACTTCATCGAACAAAATCTCCGTGCCATCATGGAGCCGGAGTACGATCGAAAAAAGGCAGAGGAAATCCTGCGAAAATACCTCGTCTGGGTCGATGGCAAACCAGCATATGTGCATCATTTTAAAGCGGCGCTGTTGTACTGGAAGCCAGAACGGATAAAAGGTATGTGATGTGATCCATTATGATTGGCCTTTCACTATCTTGCGAATCCATTCGCAAATACGTACAAACCGCCTTCCGAAGGGGTATACTGTCGGTGAAACCATACCGTGGAGGTGTACCGCAATGAACGGCCAAACCAACCCAGTGATTTACTGGTCGATGCTGGTGTACGAGAACTGGATGATTTATTTGGGGGTAACCTCCCAGGGGCTTTGCTATGTCGGTTCACAGAATCAACCCTTCGATGAGCTGGCAGATTGGGCGAAGACGCACTTTCCCGGCAGTGCCTTGTTGCCGGATGATGAAGCGTGCAGACCGTATAGGACTGAACTGACGGAGTATTTTCAGGGTGTGCGCAAAAGCTTTACCGTACCTTTCGATGTGCACGGCACGCCTTTTCAGCTCGCTGTTTGGAATGCGCTAAGCGAGATTCCGTATGGACAAACCCAAACCTATACCGATATTGCCCATCGCATCAAAAGATCCAACGCCGTACGCGCAGTCGGAGCCGCCATTGGTGCCAACCCGCTCTTGATCACCATCCCGTGCCACCGGGTGATTGGCAAAAGTGGCTCGCTTACCGGCTATCGCGGAGGATTGGAGATGAAGACCAGGTTACTGGAGCTGGAAAAGGTAAGTTCTGCTGTGGGAAGGAGAACGCTCCATGCCTAACCGCCTTTCGGAGCGCATCGCTTCTCTGGAGTGGGAATCCTTGCAGCAAGCACTGGACGAACAGGGCTTTGCCAAGATTCCCCCCTTATTGGACAAAGAGCAATGCGAGGATATCATCCGCACTTATGACCAACCGACTCTTTTCCGCAGTACGATCGACATGTCCAGATATCGCTTTGGCATGGGTGAGTACAAATACTATCAGGCGCCGCTGCCAAACATTCTGCAACAGCTTCGTGAAGGGTTCTACCCCGAGCTGGCCAAGACAGCAAATCGTTGGCTTGAACAGCTCGGCCATACGGCGGTGTATCCTGCCTCTCTGGGAGAATTCCTGGACCATTGCCATCAGCAAGGACAGGTGCGTTCAACGCCATTGATCCTGAAATATGAAGCAGGGGGCTACAATTGCTTGCATCAGGATTTGTACGGTGAAGTGTACTTCCCATTCCAGGTTGTCTTTGTATTGAATCAAAGAGAAGTGGATTATTCAGGCGGTGAGTTTCTGCTTGTCGAACAACGGCCGCGAGCGCAA
The DNA here is from genome assembly GCF_003710915.1 of Brevibacillus invocatus. Taxonomy (GTDB): domain Bacteria; phylum Bacillota; class Bacilli; order Brevibacillales; family Brevibacillaceae; genus Brevibacillus; species Brevibacillus invocatus. Next base: position 28,409 of record NZ_RHHR01000046.1, read on the forward strand.
AGCCGAGGCCATGTCATAACATTGGAACAAGGTGCGGGGCTGGTTTTTCCAACCACGCAGCGACCTGTATCGGGTACGCGTGGATTCTACAGAACGACTCTTCGGCATGGTGTCAGTACCATCACCTCAGGTACGCGGTATAGTCTGGGCATTATTTTTCATGACGCCAAGTAGAAGGATCTACCTCCTTTCTTCCAGTCAAAAGTATAATAGAAGAAACGCACTCTATGAAAAGGGGAGAAATCCGTGTCAGCAGCCAAAACACCGGAACAAATCGTCCAGGAGCAGCTCGATTTTTACAACAAACAAGACGTAGCAGGCTTTGCATCCACATACACGGATGATGTCCAGTTAATGAACCATCCCAGCGGAGACGTCTTTGTCAGCGGCCAAGAAGAGCTAAAAGAACGATACGCAAAAATGTTTCAGGCAAATCCAGAAAATCATGCAGCGTTGAAAAATCGGATTGTATTCGGCGACTTTGTCATCGATCTGGAGGAAGTTTCCGGTCGTGATAACCGCGAGCCATTCCAGGCAGTGGCAATCTATCAGGTGAAAGAAGGTCTGATCAGCAAGGTGTGGTTTCTGGAGAAAAAAGGTGAATAGGCAAGATTTCAGAGACGTAAGCTAGACTTAAACAAGCCGTCATACAGGAAAGCCCAGCACACGAGGTGCTGGGTTTTTTGGTACTATCGGAAAGTTTAAGTGCGCTAAAGCGCTAAAAAGATTAGCGGAAGATAGTATAAGTGCAACTAAGGCTCCGCCAAAAGCTTGGCGTAGCCAAGTTTTCTAACTATATAGGAAAGTATATAATTTTGAGGGGCGCAAGTCCCTCTATTTGTTGGTAAAATCGTTATATGGAGACAAATATTCTTAAACAGATTTTTATCGATCATTGGAATCCCTT
>NZ_RHHR01000047.1 GCF_003710915.1 Brevibacillus invocatus
TTTGTCGTGAAAGTATAGTGTGGCAATGGATTGCACAGCTATCCTTTCTTCAACCTAGCGGTCAAGCAGGAAGGGAAAAGTCTGGGGTCAAGTGTACTCCTTGACGCTAGATTTTTCCCTTCCTACACTCACAGGTGGTTGAAGAAGAGAAGAATCATATGAAAATGCGAGAATAAGGGAGAAAGACTCAAATTTTGAGGGGTTAAACCGAAATCAGTAAGCAATACATAGATCTTACTGAAATGAAGAAGACAAGTTTCGATGGGTTTATCCAAATCGTTAATGAAAAAAACCTTTAATATAAAAGAGTAAGTAAGCTCGATGAGTATCTGTGTCGAAAACCACATCAATCTTAATGACAACGGCAATTAAGAACAATCATTTTCTGTTTTCGGACATTAACTAGGGATTGTAAATTATTTTGTGTAAATGGGTTTTTAAGAAATAAAGAGTCACATCGAAGGCTTTACATGGAGGGGAGGGAGGGTCAAAGTAGTTTACTAATTCGACAATCACCCAAAAAATGATGAAGGTGATCAGTATGTATACCCATTTTTTACGAAGTGAATTGGAGCTTACGATAAATCCCCAACTAACTAGGAAGAGTGTCGACAAAACGATTGATTCAAAGTTGAGCACGGAAATCACTCCTTCACGCTTTATTACGCAAATGGAGAACATGGGTTACGGGATCGGTTTTACAAAACACGGGCTTTGCGAAAATCATGCTTTAAGAGAGAAACATAAAATCGTAACAAAGGCATAAATCAGCGACAGTCTAGGATTGGAAAATAAGGCCCTAAACTGCCGCCTATTGATAGAACGATCGTGACAGCTTGGTCAGGGTGTTCCGGGGCGGATCGGCGAGCGCAGTGAAGATGAGGCAGAGTGTGTCCTTCGCAACCAATTAAGCATCTCCTTAATTAAGGTTGTAATCAAATATAAGCGTCAATGCGGTCATCTCAAGCTGCTGCGAAAGGGCATTAAAGAAACGGAACGGAAGGAATTTGTGTAGGGGTATAACAAAAGAGAAAGTATGGGAAAGAAGGAAGATGCATGTGTTTCGTTGGTATCGACCAGTCCACCAAAATCGGATTTGGGCGTCATGATTTACCGCCTAATTTCAAATTTTCGGCCATTTGCTGCAAATGATGCTCCATTTGGGTTAGATAATCGCTGACAAGCCATTGCAACGTCACGGTATCACCATTCGGCAAGATGCACACGGTGGTGCATTTTTCTTGGGGTATGGCAGAAATAATGCGAAGGATAGACTTATTCAAATAGATCCAAAACGGGATGATGTCTGTAATCGGTGCGAGTTGGTAATGCTGCAATCGTACCCACTGATTCTGGTCATATTTCTGAATGGAAAAAGGAGCTTCCTCCATTTGTGCATGTATGAACCGGGTTAGATTATGAATAGCAGAATCACACAAATGCCCCAATATTTCCTTGGATGACCACTTGTTTGGAGAGGGACGTGACGCCAAAGCTGTTTCCGAGAGCGCTTCCAGTTCCGGTGGTAACGCATCAATGATCTGTGACAAGCGAAATATCAATTCATTCATAAAGGCCACCCCCTAGCTAAGTAGTAAACATCATATCACGAGGCCGTTTATTCAAACAGATTAACCTGACGATGGATGCGATCGGTTTTTTCGAATCACCAACGCTCAGTTCGTTCAACCGTTTTTAAAAAAAGCAAGCTAGCAGTTTAGAAAAGGATGACTGAACAAAAAAACAGACCTTTAAACTTCGGTCTGTAATTGGAGAACGTTGTCCCAATGTCTGATTGATTTTTGTAGCTGATGGATCTCATTGCTGATAGCTCTTTGCACAATCTTTGAGTAATCTTTTTTCTGTTCCTGCAACAGCTGGTCTAGGTCATTCGTGTAGCCTTCGAGTCGTTGTTTCGCGAGTTCTGTACGTGACATAACGATTCCTTTCACCTGACCTAATCATTGGTTCCAGATGAACATCAAGAACCGATTCATCACTACTAAAAGGCCATAGATTAAGGCTAAACTTTGCTTTCCTGCAACGTAAAGCGCGAGAGCAGGGAGACCAAACACGATTATCTCCAAAAGCAGATGTACATAGGTAGACAGCTTCACTGACGCCCCTGGAGAACCTAACATGCCCCAAATGACCGCGAGCAGCAGCGGAGCGCCAATACCCAGTGTGACTTTTTTCAAAAGCGTACCACTCGATTGGAATCCCCAGTATCCAAGAGCAGTTAAAGCGCACCATTCCAGGATGAATCGAAGTAAAAGGTTTGCCGTTTGCAGCAATGTGTTTCCTCCTAAACGAGTCCTTGTATCGGAAGTGGATACAAATGGAAAGATCGATTGGTAAAATTACGAAGACAAGCAAAATTAAAGGTCAGTCTTATCGCATTCACCTGATCACCTCTACGACTTTAATACGTGTATAAAGGTAAATGGTTTACAGGCTGAGGAATAACATAAAAGGGAAAGTCCCTTTCTGAGCGTTTTCCTGGAGAGGTGAAAGTATGGGAAGTAAAAATGTTGGCGAGGATCTCGCGCTTGTTGGCGTTTGGTTAACGGTGATGGCGGATATATTTGCGGCAGTTGGAGCTACGGTCTTAGCAGAGCCTGCTGCAAACTCCGACTCCAACGGGAAGGCACAAAAGCAATTGGACGAAATGATGGCGCAATTAAAGGAACAAAAGAAGATACTACAAAAACAGCAGATACAATTTCAACTGATGCAAATGCAGATGGAAGTGCGGGAACTGGAACAGCAAGTGAAGGAACGAAAAAAGTAGGGTTAAACCCGATTAGCAAGAGGGGATGCAGATGTCATCTTTTCAAGATGATGATGTGGCAGTCATAGCTCTATGGATTATAGCCATTGGTGTTTTTATATTGGCCATCGATAAGACAACCAAGCTAAACAATAAACCGGAGACTTTGCCTGCCCCAGTCCCCTGTCCACCCTGCAATCAATCGGACGACCAGCAATTTGACGAAATCCAAAAGCAGTTGGAGCAGTTGAAAAATGGGCTTATTCAACTAAAGAATATCTGTAAACCGGAAGAGAAAGGTGAGTAAGCAGGATTTATTCGGCAAAAAAATAAGCTCACTGCTCAGAAAGCAAGCAGCCATTTGTAAAGGTACCAGCTCACCAAAATCCCACAAAGTATCCAAATCAAAATAAATAAAACACCAACAACCCAATTTTTGGGCTTTCCTTTAGCGAGAAGTTCTTGAGCTTTTTCGCGACAATCCGTAATCACAGTCTTCGGGATAAGTTTCAACGCAAACCAGATCCCCAGCGGAACTAAAATGATGTCATCTAAGTATCCCAAAACGGGAATAAAGTCAGGGATTAAATCGATTGGACTAAACGCATAGGCTACAACGCATATAGCAAAAAGCTTCGCGTACCAGGCAACTCGATGATCTTTATACGCAAAATAAAGAACAAATGCTTCTCTCTTCAGTAACTTAGCTTTGTTTTTTATGGCTTGAAATGCTGATGTCGCTTTTGACAAGTATCTCACCTCAAAGGCTATGTTACGGAAGAGAGAGTAAACATTCAACGGCTGTATTTGCAATACATAAGCGTGAGTGCTTTTAAAAAATGTGCAGCATCTACAAATCCAAGAGGATAGTGATCATGGAGCAAATCCATAAAAGAGCAAAATGAAAATGAACTTAAGGACCAATCCAGCTCCAGCTGCTAACAAGATGTACAGGAGGCCAATCAAAATACGAAGGACTATTGAGGCATTTCTATTTTGAGCAAAACGAATTACCCGAATAAGACCGACGATCAACAAGGGAATAATGTAGAGATAAGAGAACCAATCAACCCAATCAAATAGTTTGAGAAATGCCTCACTGGGTACAGGGCCCTGCTTCATGTTGTAGGTCTTCATGATGTAGAATCTACCGCTAAAGAATACGAGCGACACGATGATGTAGTAAAAAAGCAGAGCTTTGATTTTAGTCATTTTTTCACTCCAACCTATTATTTTTACCAATGCTAATATTGGATGAAGAAAACAAAAAGTACCAAATTTTTTTGGTACTGAATCGATAACGTTATTTAAGTAGGCGATTACCTTCTGCTTGAGCGCAATTTGATTTATGTCCATAACTGGAGTCCTTAGTACCTTGATCCTGAAAAAAATAAACCCGGGATACATTTACCCGAGTTTTGAATGGCACTTTTTCATACAGAGCCTTTCTGCAAAAAAACTGACAGCCAGACCAATGATGACTGGAACGAAAGAACCCGATGAAATGACAAATCCATCTGGGGTAAAGGAAGATTGGTAATGAAACATGAACCAAGGAACCGAGAACAAATGACCAATGAAGTAAAGCAACCCCGTTGTCACTAGAAGGGATAATAGTGTAACGGCAAGACTTTTAAAATTCACTGAACATCCCCCTTTTTCAAAGTAATTGTAATTTTGATTGGAACGACGCTAGCTTCAGTAAATATCTTTATCGTTTACTGGAAAGTAGGGTGACAGCAATAGCTGCGATCGCAACGATGACTACAGCGACCCCTAATCCAAGGATTAAAGTAATGGACATATTGATCTACAACCCTTCTGTACAATACGTGTTTCTATACATGTAGTACGAATCAGGATTGTCGACTGTTACATGGAAAAGGCACATCTTTTGAGAATGGATGGGGACAAGCTGCGAAAACCCATCACAACTTTACCAGACTTGATCCAAACGATCCCGGTAAATGCGAATGGCCCGGCTGTATTTCTGGATATGCTGACTAGAAGATGTTTCGACCAAGCTATCCAACAGAAGCTGTATCGCACCTTCGAAATCCTTCCCATTGTACTTGGCAAAAGCTAAGAAAACCTTCAAGGAATGATCTTCAGGAAAAAGGGAGATTGCCTTCGTCAGCAGAGCAATGGATTTTTCATATTCCCCGATGCAACGGTATGTACTGCCAAGTCCCAGGTACGCACCGCGAAGATCCTCTGTTGACAATGCATCGGAAGAGATTGCCTGTTCATAATAGGGAACGGCTTCCTTCTCATGCCCAAGCATGTCGTGTACGCCTGCACACTCGTACGAGATTTTTGCATGGTCCGGATAGAGGGTGGAAAGTTCAATCAACCGTTCCTTCGGGTGCCAGTAGGGAAATCAAGCAGACGAATGCCACGAGTCGTAATATTCTCACCCATCTGTCCATACGAAACGTCAAAGCCTGCCAGGCGCAGCTCTTCATGCAATTCGGAGTGAATCAGGTGTACTTGGCGCAGGTTGGGTTGAGTCGGGTCCTGAGCTAAGCGAGATCGGTGTTTGACGGTCTCACCCAGGTGAGCATCGCCTTCAACTCCCAACCCTGCAAGAAGACGGATAGAGGTTTGATTCGAAGGTGATGGAATTAGTATGGGCTTGTATGGAAGAGAAAAACCCCCGGTAAAGGGGGCGGAGAGCGAGTGATCCCTACTTGGTTGCAGATAATTCGAGTTCAAAGGAATCCAGAATCTCGAGAAAATGCGAGGCTTCTCGAAAGACGTGATCTGCCAACAGGGGAGGGATGATGCTTTTAATCCGGCACGCTTCTATCAATTCGTAAGCAGTCTTCTTGAAATCACGCAACTGGCGGACAGAAACGCGATTTTGATCAACAAACTGATCCAGTAAGGGCTGGGTGAGGGACTCGGGACGCATGGAGTCAAGATCGATGGCCTGGAATAGGAGCTGATCAAAGTCGTGACTAAAATCTCTCGCTTGCTCTACCAATTTTCGTTCTGAGGGATCGAGCAAATGGTTAATAAACTTTGCGTGGTCTGCCATGATTTTAAGGAAGAACACGTTTTCATTGATAACCGCATCAGGCAAGGGATCAAGGGTCCCGGTATTTAATTGCTCGAGCCGCTTCATGAAATATGCGGCTTCCCGGCTGACATGGTCGACGAGTAAAGGAAAGTTGTTGCCCAGAATTTTGCAATGAATGATCAATTCGAGGACCTTACGCTTGAAGGCCCAAATATGGCAGACGGCTCCATGAACGACTTTGTTAAAATCATAAATCGTTTGTGGATCTGTATCGGATGAGTATGCGAGGGATTGGTTTTCAATGTTTTCGAATATGCTGTAAAAACGATCAGCTTCCCTGATTAATTGGGTGTCATCACAATTGAAGCCCAATTTGAGAAAGAGGGAATGTTCTTTCATGATCCTGGACCAAAAACGAATTTCTTCTAACGACCGATCAACAAAATGATCTGCCATGTCCTACCTCCGTTTTGTCATTTTTGGGGTGGCGCCTGATTCCAAGCAGCTATTCACAGATAAAATAATTGGGGAATTGCCTGACAATGCCCATGGTGAAAGCATCTGCCATCTCGAGCGCTTGACGTTTAACCTTATCGAACGTAGCAATGTCTACGGCAAAATAACCTGTCAATCGATTGACGGCTTCCGTTTTGGTGAGGGCAAGATGCTCGTGCAGCATGGCTCTAAATGCTTCCTCGGACCAGTAAGGATTGACGCGTTGCAGAAACGCCGCTATTTCATTCGCATTTTCGTACCAGTTTTTTTCGGTTTCAACGGCAGCCCTGTTATCGTCAGCTTTCGCGGCTTTGACGAGTTGAGCAGCGAAGATGAAATGATCTCTGAACAAAGCTTCAAACGTGGAGGCAATGGCATCGCCATAAAAGGATTTCATTACATTTGCCATATCAACAGCATTTCGAAGCAAGCGTTTGGTTACGAGTTCTTCATCTGGCAAGCCTGCCGCAATACTGATGATGAGCATTCTTGTCCATGCGACATGCTGCTCCCAAAGTGTTCGCATCAGATTGTTCAAATCGAGGTATGCTTTGGTGATACACATGCAAGAATGATGCTGCGAATAGGAGGGTTCAAAGGAAGCAACGGACTTAGGGTATACCAGTGAATGAGGCTGATTTAGGGAGGGCATAAGCTGGTAAAAGGGATTTCCAGCAAAAGGCACCGGGGGGAACCTTCTCATCTGGTTGAATCCTCCTTTCCTTTGAATGAAATCCATCTATTCAAGCTGCAAGTACAATCGAGGGTTGACTACCTTGCAACAAAAGGGTGAATGCCTAAGCAGTATATGTAAGAAACAGGAACTGGGTATGGGCAGATGTCTATGCTGGTGAAAGGAATTGACAAAAGTCTTGTCTGGTTGATTGGCTTGACATCTCCCCAACCATTGCTCATTCTTGAAAAGGAGAAAGGAATGATTTCACCATGCGACTCTGGCATCAGGCATTACTACCAAAGCTGCCCAGACAGCAGCTGCTTGGACAGCATCGAGAATGTGCAGCCTTACGCGGAGCCGGATGGGGGAAGAGACATGCAACTGTAAATTATGTGTTCGATCCCAATCCATACAAGCTTTTTCTTTACCATCAGCTCGTCATGCAGGAGATGGCGGCAAGAGGGTATACGCCTGATGCTGTATGGTTCGACCCCATGTATAGAGGGAAGGTCGCAGAACCTTGGGAAGAATCTCAACTGGATGACAGCTTCCAAAGAGGTGGTCTCATCTATGCGGAGCATGACGACACTTACATGCATGAATGCCTGGAAAATTTATCCCAAAAAGGAATTGTGATAGAAGAAGGTTCGGAAAGCGGTGCCTCCGCCCACCAAAAATGAAAGAACCAGCGCTCCCTTGTTTGGGGGAACAGCTGGTTTTTTACAGTCATGTTCAAGAAAACCATTGAATGGCCCAATAAATCACACCACTGACGACAAAAAGCGTTAGAAAAGTAATAATCCGGACCTTCAGTCTATTCGGATTGGGAGACAATAGAAGATCTGCCCCTACCCATACCAAGAGTGAGAGGGCAAGAAGTATTTTGATAAATAAATCCACCACCAACCTCCTACCTCTTCGTTTACCATATAATACCACTTGTTACGGGAAATGAAAATCTCATCTCAACAAATAGACCGTGCAAAATTTTGAAAACAGTTGGACATCCCGTATAATACGAAAGAAAGGGAAAATCATGTCAATCTCATGTATGGAGGATAAAATGGGCGTACAGGTTTCACTAATCGAGCCAACAGAAGCGTTGCAAGACGAATATCTTCCATTCTACCAGGAGTGGAAAAATAGTGGCGAGCCAATGGTTCCGTATGTGATTGGCAAAGATCCTACTGATTTTGCCAAAATGGTGAGAGAGTTGGAAGAGGAAGGATCAGGGAAGAATCTCCCTGAAGGATGGGTGCCGGCATCGACGTACTGGTTGGTGACCGATCAGAACAGAATCGTGGGAGCGGTGAACATTCGCCATCGTCTGACGGAGGGGTTGTTACAGTCGGGTGGCCATATCGGTTACGGAATCCGCCCATCGGATCGCAGGAAGGGCTACGCCACGCAAATCCTGGCGCTTTCTCTGGAAAAGGCAAAGGAGCTGGGGATCCAAACAGCGCTGGTCGTGTGCGATGCGAGCAATATAGGCTCGGAAAAAACGATTGTCAAAAATGGCGGGGTACCGGATTCGGACTTTGTGGAGGAAGACGGGAACGTCGTGAAGCGATATTGGATTGCGTTGTGAAATGAGGGGCTGACATGAAAAAGAACAAACTCGTGATAATCCTGCTCGCGCTGGTGATCATAGCTGCACTCGGCTACATTGGCTTTCGTGCGCTAGACTCTGTGGATTTGGCGGAAGGCTACTTGTACGAAGAGGAAAATCTGTTGCTCTATGCCAAGGTGACGAACGCAGAGAAGATTGCTGTTGATGTAACGGAATGGAAAGTAGAGAGCGAGCAAGGAATACCAGTTTTGAGAAACAGGCAGGAAGCGTACGGGGGCCGTATCGAAGATGAGAAACTGGTGCTTCAGCAGGATGCGGAAAAGACATGGAGCGCTACATTTACAAAGGATGAGCTGGTCTTTATCGATCCTGTAAGCGATGCAGTGACAGCCGAAGCCAGATGGAAGGCAGCCACGCTGGCGACCTATGAGGCCAAGCAAAAAGCGTTGGATGAGAGAATCCGGCAAGAGGCAGAGAAAAAGAAAAAAGAGAAGGCACTCGAGGAAGAAAGAGTGCAGTTGGCCAAAAAACTGGATCAACTCAAGCGCTTGAAGGCTGATCTGCTGGAAAATACCAATTACCTGAATGAATCACAGTTTTCCGATGAGACTAGTGTGTCCCAGAGCCACATGGAGCAGATGCAGGGGTTGTTGGAGGAAGTCAAAAGCTATGCATCCTCGCCAAGCCTTCATCGGGTGGAGTTCGAGGTGATGGGGGCGACCGTGGAAAGTATGAGTGTGTTAAGAGACGGCGTCCGCATCCTCGAAGAAAATATCGATCGTAAAAAGAAAGCCATGACAAATCTGATCGAGATTCTGGAATCAGATCTAGCCGATTTGGAAAAGACGTGGGAAGCGGTAAAAGAAGAAGTCCAAGATGCCGAAAACCAATTAAAGGAATTGGAAACCGTGAAAGCAGCGACCACGCAAGCCCTTGCTCAAGCGGAGGAACGGATCGTTGCGAGTGAAAAAGAGCTCTCCGCTGCCGAGAAAAAGGCAGATGAGCTTCTCAGACAAGCACAGGGTCTGGTGAACCAAACGAAGGAAAAGCATAAATTCTAAACAAGGACTAACTTGAAGCCTCCCTTTTCCGAGAAAAGAGGGGGTTTTTCGTTTCCAAGTGCGAGATACTGGTTTTCATACACGAGTATATGTATTATTCTTATAGAAATACTACGTGTTTGAATGGTCTCTCAAGGAGGTTGCACCATGCGTGTTTATCAAAATATAACAGAGCTGATTGGAAATACACCTTTGGTCAGGCTGAATCGACTGGTTCCGGAGGGGGCGGCTGATGTCTATGTCAAGCTGGAGTATTTTAACCCTTCGAGAAGCGTAAAGGACAGAGCAGCCTACAATTTGATTCATACCGCTGAAGAAGCGGGGCTGATTCAGCCTGGTGATACGATTATTGAACCGACGAGCGGAAACACGGGGATCGGTCTGGCGATGAACGCTGCTGCCAAAGGATACCAGGCTATTCTGGTCATGCCAGACAACATGTCCAAGGAAAGGATCAATCTGCTCAAAGCCTATGGGGCAAAAGTCGTCCTCACACCGAGTGAGCTGCGGATGCCTGGTGCGATTGCAAAAGCCGTTGAACTGCAAAAGGAGATTCCCAGAAGCTTTATTCCACAGCAGTTTGAAAACAAGGCCAATCCCGATATTCATCGAACCACGACCGCGAAAGAGATTTTTGAGCAGATGGATGGGAAGCTGGACGCTTTTGTTGCGACTGCCGGAACGGGAGGAACCATTACCGGTACGGGTGAAACTTTGCGGGAGCAGCTCCCAGAACTCTATATTGCGGTTGTGGAACCCAAAGGCTCTCCTGTCCTGTCTGGAGGAAAGCCTGGTCCACACAAGCTGGTAGGAACGAGTCCAGGCTTCATTCCGCCGATTCTGAATACGAGCATCTACAACGAGATCATGCAAATTGCAGACGAGGAAGCATTGCAAACCATGAGAAACCTGGCAGCGCTGGAAGGGATACTGGTCGGTCCTTCCTCGGGTGCGTCTGTCTATGCGGCTCTAGAGGTTGCCAAGCGTTTGGGTGCAGGCAAGCGCGTCGTATGTATTGCCCCTGATACGGGTGAGCGCTACCTGAGCATGAAACTCTTTTAAGCACTGCTAGACTGAAGCAAACCTATCCGAATGATAGGTTTGCTTTTTTTTCTTTCAAATATACTTCTCTTGGCAGCTAGAAGACGTTGATCCTGCGAAAACGTTCCTGCATCCATAGTAGGTTTTTTTCTTTGGTTTGCGACAAATGCTGACAGGCTTTTCTGGGTCTTTAGACTGGATTTCTTGGTTGATTCGATCAAGGAATTGGAAAAATCTAGATCAATTCTCAGAAAGCGATAAAAAATCCCTCCAACGTAATGACTGATTTGACGGCAAGGAAGCGAATTTTTGTCGAATAAAAAAATTTGGTTACAAAACGATGACGTGCAATAATTGGGAATAGTCGGAACTCTATCTTTCCAAAATCTCTCACACTCCGACAATTCCATAGAAATAGAAGAGGGTGAACGTTGTGAAGAAGGGCAAAAAGATTTTACCCATCCTATTTTCCTCTTCGTTGGTGTTTGGCACCTTCATGGCTGTGCCTGCAACAGGCTTGGCGGCCAAATCGAAAGAGGAGAAGAACTCCCTGCATGTGGACTTGTCCACGATCAACCTGGAGCGTCTGACCAATGCCTTGATCGATCGAGGGGTCATTGACGAGGATGCAGACCAGGAGGAAATCGACGAAGCGATTCGGGATTATTTGAAGGATCGCAAAGTTCCGCACGGGATTGATGAATCGACCTCTTTCGGGAAAAAAGCAAGCAAGTCTCAGCAAGCAGCCGTCTCCAAAGCAGCCAATAAGATTTCCAAGCTAAAAGATGAGAAAAAGTTTAGCGCATCTGGAAAAATACATAAGGACAACATCGTGGTAGCTCTGATCGAATTCCCTGATCGCGAGCACAACAATGTGCCAAAGAAAAGCGACTCGCTGTGGACCAAAGACTTCAACGAAAAGCATTATGAAAAAATGCTCTTCGACCGCAAAGGCTACAGAACGCCTGAAGGCACCAGCATGACGACAATGGCGAAATTCTACTATGATCAATCAGGACAAACCTGGCAGGTAGATGGCGTCGTGACACCGTGGCTGGTAGCGGAAAAAGGCTACGAGTATTACGGCGGCAATGACAGCAGCGGGAATGACGCCAATCCTCGCGATCTGGTGAAGGAAACGCTGGAAGCCGTTGGTGAAGCGATTGCCGGAAAAGAAGATCTCTATGACCAGCGTGATCCGTATGACCTGGATGGCGACGGAGACCTGATGGAGCCGGATGGCATGCTGGATAACCTGATGCTTGTACACGCAGGTATCGGAGAAGAAACGGGTGAAGATGATGATGCGATCTGGTCGCATCGCTGGACGGTAGGCAGACCGGTTGATATTCCGGGAACCAGTCTGAAGGCCTACGACTACATGATTCAGCCGGAAGATGGAGCGCCTGGCGTTTTTGCCCATGAGTACGGTCACAATCTTGGATTGCCTGACTTGTACGATACGACCAGGCAAGGACATGACTCCCCAGTCGGTGCTTGGTCCTTGATGTCGTCGGGAAGTCATACAGGCAAGATCTTCCAGACGCAACCAACCGGGTTTGATCCTTGGTCCAAAATGATGCTGCAACAGATGTACGGTGGAAAATGGATCAAGCCGGCTGTCTATGATCACAAAGACCTGAAGGGTGCAAAGCGTAGCGTCAAATTGGTGGATGCTAGCAGCATCGGCCCAAATAGCAAAGTGATCAAAATCAATATGCCGGAAGTCGAAAAGAAACCACCGATCCAGCCAAAAGACGGCGACTATGCGTATTTCTCGGATGAGGGCGACGATCTGAATACCAAAATGGTATCGGAAGTCATCGATCTGACCGGAGCAAGCAGAGCGTCCATGAGCTTTGATTCATGGCGTTCGATTGAGGAAGGGTACGATTATTTGTACGTCCATGTCATCGACGCAGACACAGGGGATCGCGAGGAAGTCGCCGCCTTTGACGATGTGACCAAAGGCTGGGACAGGGAAGAAATCAGCCTGAATGAGTTTGCAGGCAAGAATATTCAGGTAGAGTTCAATTACGTGACAGATGGTGGTCTGGCGATGGAGGGCTTCTATCTGGATAACTTCGAAGTCGAAGCAGATGGCGAAGTGATCTTTGAGGATGACGCGGAGGGCGACCTGAAATTTGAACTGGATGGCTTCGTCCACTTTGATGGGGAAGGCAAAATGTACGATGCCTACTATCTCGTCGAGATTCGCTCCCATAAAGGCGTAGATGCAGGCCTGGAATTCTTCCGACGTAAAGACACGTTCTTCAGCTATGACCCAGGCATGGTCATCTGGTACTACGATGGCCGTTACGGAAAAACACAAGACAATAACACCAGCCAACATCCAGGCTACGGAATGCTGGGAGTAGTAGATGCCCATCAGGAGGTTCGCTACTGGAACAATGATGAAGACAACAAGGATGCGATTGCGGATTCTCGTTATCAGGTAAACGATGCTGCGTTCAGTCCGAACAAAACCTCGGGAATGAAGCTGGATTACATTTTTGGCACGATGAATTACGAGCCGTTGAAGGGAATTACCATCTTCAACGACAAGGATGACTACCGGATGAAAGAAGTCCCTGAGATCGGAAAAATCCTGCCGAAGATCGGTCTGCAAATCAGACTGAAAAAAGTAGAGAAAGATTTTAGCGGCGGTACGATTGAAATCTCCGTCAAGAAATAAGCGTGCAAGTTCAAACAGGTTGCGCAGACCAAGTTCTGCGCAGCCTGTTTTTTGTTTTAGGTCTAAGCAGGGTTTGTCTGAAATAGGTTATAGCAATGAATAGAAGCTGCCCTCAGCAAGGAAGGAAATGCAGACAACCTGTGAAACAGCCTGAATACAGCAAAGAAAGCTGCCCGGTAGCAAGGAGGGATGTTGGATGTTGCACATTGTTGCTTGTATCAAACAGGTGCCCGACACCAAGATCATCAAGATGAACCCCAAAACCAATACAATGGACCGTGCCAGTGCGCCAGCGATTCTCAACCCCTATGACGCGCATGCAGTGGAAGAAGCGGTTCGGCTGAAGCAGCGGTATGGCGGTGTGGTCTCTGTGGTTACGATGGGACCCCCGCCCGCTGTCAAAGCCATTCGCAAATGCGTCGAGATCGGGGCAGACGCGGGATATTTGGTCACGGATCGTGCTTTTGCAGGTGCAGATACGCTCGCTACGAGCTATGCATTGACCAAGGCGATTGAAAAAATCAGTGAAACACAGCCGGTTGACCTCGTCATCTGCGGCAAAATGACGATTGATGGGGATACAGGGCAGGTCGGCCCCGGGATTGCCAGACGCCTCGATATTCCCCCGCTCACCAATGTGAATAAAGTGGTAGAAGTGAATCGGGAGCAAGGCTATGTGATCGTCCACCGAAAGCTGGAGGATGGCTATGAAGTGATCCAGTCTACGTTGCCTTGCCTGTTTTCCGTGGAAAAAGAAATCAATGAGGTACCGTACTCCCCTTTGCCCAACATGCTCCGTGCAGCCCGCTATCAGCCTGTGATCTGGGCGGTCAACGACTTGGGAGATATCGATCGCACGCTTTTGGGCCTGAAAGGATCGCCGACGATTGTTGCAAAAGTCTGGCCTCCGGAGAAGCCGAAAGGTGGAGAAAGACTGGAGGGGACTTCCAATGAGCAGGTGTCCAGACTAATGGAGGTCTTGTCGGAGAAACGAGCGTTGTTCCGGGTGAAGGAGGAGCAGGTATGAATTTGGATGAATACTGTGGTGTGTGGGTTTTTCTGGAAGTTTCTGGTGACCGGATAGCGCCTGTCTCCCTGGAGCTTCTGGGAGCAGGTCGACAGATGGCTGACAAGCGGGGAGTTCCGCTTGCAGGTCTGCTGATTGGCGAAGGAGTAGAAGAACTGGCACAGAGCGTGTTTCCTTATGGGGCAGACGAAGTGTATCTCTACGATGACGCCATTTTTCGAAATTACCGCACCGAGTCCTATATGAGAGCTGTTATCGAATGTGTCGAATTGCACAAGCCGGAGATCATTCTTTACGGAGCGACCTCTACCGGAAAGGATCTTGCAAGCGCTGTCGCAACTGACCTGCAGACTGGACTTACCGCCGATACCACCATGCTGGACGTAAATGCGGAGACAGGACTTCTGGAAGCGAGCAGACCTGCTTTTGGCGGGAACATCATGGCGACGATTCTATGTAAAAAGCATCGACCGCAGATGGCGACCGTTCGCCCCAAAGTCATGAAAGCGCTCCCCCCTGATCCCTCTCGGACCGGTCGAGTCATCCGGGAGAAGATAAGCCTGAGAGAAGAAGACATCCGGACGAAGGTGCTGGAGATTGTGCGGGAAACCAAGGAAAAGGTTCGTCTGGACGAAGCCGATGTGATCGTCGCTGGCGGCAAAGGCTTGGGCAGCAAGGAGGGCTTTGAGCTGATTCGCCGTTTTGCGGACAAGATCGGAGCGACAGTCGGCGCGAGCCGTGACGCGGTAGAGGCCGGATGGATCGATCATCACCATCAGGTGGGCCAGACTGGTGTGACTGTGACACCGAAAATCTACTTTGCGATCGGGATTTCTGGTGCGATCCAGCACATCGTCGGCATGCAGAACGCCGGGCTGATCATCGCTATCAACAAGGACCCGGATGCGCCTATTTTTCAATCCAGTCACTACGGAATTGTCGGAGATGCCTTTGAAATCGTGCCGATGCTGATGGAGGCGTTCCAAACCATGCCGGACAAGGAGGTTCAATATGGCTGAAAAATTTGATGTCATTATTGTGGGAGCAGGTCCGGCTGGAACAGCTTGTGCATATACCTTGGCAAAAGCGGGGGCAAACGTCCTGTTGATGGAGCGAGGGGAGTATCCAGGTTCCAAGAACGTGATGGGAGGGGTGCTCTACCGCAAGACGATGGAGGACATCATTCCTGGCTTTTACAAAGAAGCTCCCGTGGAGAGGCCGATTGTGGAACAGCGCTTCATGATGCTGGATCAGGCATCTGCGCTTTCTTTCAGCTACAAGGGCTTGGAATTTGCCCAAGAGCCGTACAACAACTTTACGGTGCTGCGGGCGAAGTTCGACCAGTGGTTTGCGGATCAGGCAGTGAAAGCGGGTGCCTTGCTGCTCAATGAGACGGTGGCGCTGGAATGTATCGTCGAGAATGGCAAAGTCGTGGGCATCCGAACAGACAGACCGGATGGCGATGTCTATGCGGATGTAGTGGTGCTGGCAGATGGTGTGAACTCGCTCTTGGCAAAATCGCTCGGGTTTCATAAAGAGTTTCGCCCTGACGAGGTAGCACTTGCCGTCATGGAGGTACTCAAGCTGGATCGGAAAATCATCGAGGATCGCTTCAGTCTGGAGGGCGATCACGGTTGTACAATAGAGATTTTTGGGGATTCGACCAAGGGCATTCTCGGAACGGCATGGCTGTACACCAATAAAGACAGTCTCAATATTGGAGTAGGAACGATGCTCTCCGGTCTGATCAAACAGAAGATCAAGCCGTACGATCTGCTGGACTACGTCAAGAATCATCCGATGATTCGCCCTTATATCCAGGGCTGCGAGCAGCAGGAATACTTAGCGCATCTGATCCCGGAAGGCGGCTACAAATCCATGCCAAAAGTTGTCGGCAACGGGGTCATCGTAGTGGGAGACGCCGCACAGCTCGTCAACGCCATTCACCGGGAAGGCTCCAACATGGCGATGGCCTCGGGTGTCATGGCCGCAGAGACGATTCTGCAAGCCCAAGAGGCAGGGGACTTTTCGGAGAAAATGCTCGACGCCTATCGGATCAAGCTTCTCGACAGCTTCGTCGGTCAGGATCTGAAGAAATACAAGGATGCGACCCATCACTTTGAGAAATTCCCGCAATACTTTGAGCAGTATATTCCCATGATGAACAGAGCGGCGAGCCAGATGTTTACCGTTGATGGCCATTCCAAATGGGATAAACAGAAAAAAGTATGGCGAGATATGGGATCAGCCAAAGAAAAGTGGAAAATGGCCCGCGATCTGATGAACGCATGGAGGGTGATGAAGTAATGGCAGACATACCCAAAGGGCAGTCCATCGAGGAAAAACAATATTTAGTCAGGTTTAAGGCAGATACGCAGTCACATCTGCATGTGATGGATGCCGACATCTGTGCTACACGTTGTCCCGACAAGCTATGTACGATATTTTGTCCTGCCGAAGTATACAAGTGGGAAGAGGTGCGGATGCATGTCGGATATGAAGGGTGTCACGAATGCGGAAGCTGCCGCATCGGCTGTCCCTATGAAAACATCAAGTGGGAGTATCCGAAAGGCGGACATGGCATTATCTTTAGACTCGGGTAACGGGTGGCGATGGATGTGATATCGGTAGGGGATCAGGTTGTGTTTCTTCGGGATGGCGCGAGAGGCATTGTGATGCGCATACAAGAAGGGAAGTGCCTCGTCTTGTGGGAGGATGAGTTTGTCAGCTGGGAAAGTGTAGAGCTGCTGCGGAGCGCACAGGTGGAAAGGTCAGAACAGCGGATGTAATTTCCCGCTGTTTTTTTCTGGTCAGAATACCACCTACACGTTCGACTGAAAGGAGACAAGGCATTGGCGCAAGTAATCGCTTCTGTTTTGAATGAAGGATCGTATAAAGTCAGGTTCAGCATCAAAGGATTCCATTTTATCTTTTTTAAAGGGGTCCAGAGGCAGGCAAGGCCGTAGAAGCTGATGGAGTTCAGCTATTCTAGGTTCCAGATGGTCAGGGGTAAAGGAAGTTTCTAAAATGTCTTCAAGAATCAGACTATACCGCTTGCGAAAGTGTGCAACGTCCAGTATTCGGGCGGTTAGCGTGTTGAAGCCATCGATTGGCAGGAAGGTATGATCCATCACTTTTCCATTTACATTGCGGCCCCAGGTAGCATCGTAGTCCCAAGGGATGATGCTGAACTTCTTGGTTTCTTCATTTCGATACAAGGCGTAGTTATGAATAAAACCGTCATAGTTTTGTGTGCAAACAGCTCCAGCCAGCCAGCGCAAATAGTTGTCGATCTCCAGAATCTTGTCTATCTCTTTCTCGAATTCTTCTTGTGGAGTTGTAATCGTTTTAAAAATGAGTTCGCGGAGAAAAACGTCATCATCAGCAGTCCCGCACTTCCGTATATAGCCTGCTTCCAATGAATCTTTCACTTTCTGTGATTTTGGATGGTACAAAGAAAAATTGGCATTGGAATTGACAGCGTAATAGATGGGGCCATTCGCTAGGTGACGTTTTTGCAGAAAGCACTCGTCAACAGATTCCAGCTTCAGATAGATTCCAGCACAGGATTCATTGATATAGAGCAAAATGTGTTGAGCCAACGGGGCCAACGAACCGATTTCGGTAAAAAAGTCAAAAGACAGTTTGTTTCGCATGAGTGAAGGATCAACAAACTCGGCATTTAGATGGACTTCACGCACCAGGGACATGGAATGCTCCGAGAGAAATTCGATTCGAAGAGACTTCTTGGCAAATTTACGCGTATGCGCACCGCGATATCCGACTTTAATGGAGAAACACTCATCTAACACGTTTAAAGTGGCAGGAACCATAAATTCTGTCTTGGCATGCTTTTTCAACAAACGGTAATCTTTTTCTGAAATGGTCAGGTAATAAGAGGGTATGGTCGTCATGGACTTACTACCTCCTGCGATTCATAGGTCTGGCGCTGATAGATGACGACACAGATTTGGGTAGCATGGCGTACCGAATGAGATGTCATCCGGTCGCCAGTACCACATCGTCGTCAGGATCCCGAACTTGCTCTTAAGAACTTCTTCTGCCGCAGCAGCTACCACTACGTTTTTGATTGGAATGATTCATAAATCTAGTGGGAGGATTGGGCCGAGATTGTGGAATGTAAGGCTTCTGCTGTTGAGGTTTATTCAGTTGGCTCAAGTCTGGTTGAACAGGGTAACCTATTGGCAGATTGGCTGGATTGTTGGACTCTCCTGAATTTTTCAAGGTGGAGCAGGCTTTATCGGCTCACATCTGGTCGATCGCTATATCGAGCTTGGACATGAAGTCGTAGTAATAGACAATTTCTCTACGGGGTTCCAAAAAAACATTCATCCGAAGGCGAGAGTCGTGGAGATGGATTTGTCCAATGCGGCTTTGGAAGAACTGGTCGTGAGCGAAAAACCGGATTTGATTAATCATCATGCCGCTCAGATCAATGTGAGAACGTCTGTTGATCAACCCTTGTTCGATTTGGACATCAATCAGCGCAATACCGTTCGGCTGCTGGAAGCGGCAAAAAAAGCACAGGTGAAGAAGTTCATCTTTGCCTCGTCAGGAGGTACGGTCTACGGAGAAACCGAGCACCAGCCCATTCCCGAACCGTATTCAGGGACACCGCTTTCACCGTATGGCATCAATAAACTGGCATCTGAGCACTATCTCTCCTTTTACTCCGGACAATCAGGTATGCGCTGGACGATCCTTCGGTACGCGAATGTGTATGGACCTCGTCAAAACATCTATGGTGAGGCAGGGGTGATCGCCATCTTTTTGGATCGAGTGAAAAGGGGATTGCCACCCATTATTTACGGCGACGGTGAGCAGGTACGGGATTACATTCATGTAGAAGACATCGTATCCGCAAACATGATGTTCAGCCATATCGATAGCGAAGTCGGTATATATAATGTAGGAACAGGTAAAGGGACTACCCTGAACAGGCTGGTAGCGTTCATATCCGAGATCATTCCGGAAGCCCTCCCTCCTGTATATGAGCAGGAACGGCCTGGGGATCTGCGCTGGAATATCCTCTGTGTGGACAAATTAAGAGCGCTGGGATGGCAACCCCTCGTGAATATGAAAGAAGGTATTGTCAAACTCATATGAACATGCAGCAAAACAATAGGCTCGCCTTCCCATCGAGAACGACGGAAGGCGAGCCTTTTCATTCAATAAAAGGAGACTTTTTGGGGGGTGACGATTCTCTCTCTGATCTGGTAGCAGGCAAAGGCGGGGTGTTTTCGGGTTAAAGATACGATGATATAGGCTGCTTCCGGGTAGGAAAAAAAGGCAATATCTTCACTGGACGGAACAGGAGGGGCAGTAGGGTGAGAGTGGTAAACGGCAACAAGCCGCTCCCCTCTGGCTCGAATGGCGTGAAATACGGATTGGAGTTGTTCCAGATCCATGGAAAAGGAGACAGGACTTTTATCGATGTTTGCCATCCTCCAGATGGTTTCAGCCCGGCCGTTGCGCCCGGACAATAGTCCGCATGCTTCATAAGGGCGTTCTGCCTGACAGTGAAGATACATTTCCTTCCAAACCTTTTTTGATGCGTACAGGACAGGAATGGGATTCGGATTCTTACTGCGAACGTTTCCGGCCGCAGCATCCGCCTGATTTGGGTGTAAAGGTATTCTTGACAGTATGCACAGGTCCTGAGTTGGGCAAGGGTGAGTTTGGTCCCCTTTGAGTGGAATATTCCGTTCTTACAGGTCTAGCTTGTCTTTGGCGGTACAATTCCCGATATTGTTCAGGTGTCATCCTACATTCACTCCTTTCTTCATGTGTAAGAATTTTTAGTGTCACACATATGAATTCCGGAGCTAATATTCACTTTCCGCCAAAAAGGCGGTCGTCGTATCGCTCCTCCTTGAGCTCGCCTCGATAGAGGTCATTAGTGGCTCTACAATGTTTTATGCCAAGTTGCCGCTAGAGGGAACGGCAGTTGCACATTGCCAGGAGAGCGAAAGGAGGAAGGGAAAGGCGCTAGGGTTTGGTTTTGAAAGGGTTGAACGTATTGGGGAGCGGGGATTGATGGTTTTTTAAGAAGCTGGCGTGAGATTGGGATGGGAGCTGAATAGAGGAGATGGGAGCTGTTATTCCTGTTGTAGAAGGTGCCTGTGGATTTGCAGGGTTCGCTTTTTGGGTGCGGGCTTCCCTTGTAACATATTCCTGAATGGACTGTTTGTATTTGTTTTCTTTCTCCTGCAAGCCAGCATTTACTTTTCTCAGGTGTTCGATGGTCGTTTGCAGCGTCGTTACTTGGTGTTGCAGTTTAGCAATCAGTTTTTCTTTCTCTTCTAATTGTTTGCTCCATCCGGTTTGTGCCTCTGTATGGGAGCTGGACACCTCTGATAATTGCTGTTCCAAGAGTCGTATTTTCTCTGCATTCGTAGATGCTTGTTGATCCGCTTCCTGCTCGTGTGCAGCGATGACCTGTTGAAGCTCTTGCTGAAGCTCCAGATGAGCTTGTCGAAGGTCTTCGATTGTCTGCTGCCATTCTTGTTCTTTCGTTTGGTGGCTTTCGATATCGGTAGTGAGCTGACGAACCTGATCGGTTAGCTTTGCTACCTGTTCTTTTGCCGCACTCAGTTGATTGCTTGCCTGCTCAAGCGATTGCCTCCATACTTCTTCTACATTGGCTTGGTGTGAACGTTGCTTCTGAAGCTTCTCCAGCTCTTGTTCACTTTGGTGCAGGGCTTCAACCGTTTGCGACCATTCTTGTTCTTTCTTTTGATAATTCTCGATGACGGAAGTATACCGCTGTATATGATCCGTCAGCTTCGCTTCTTTTTCTTTTGCTGCTTTCAACTGATGGTTCGCTTGTTCAAGCGACAGTTTTAAAGTATCCATTTCTTTCATGGAACGAGCGTTGAGCTTTAGCTGCTCTTGAAGCTGCTGTTCGTACTGCTCTGCCTTTTGCTTGGAAGACGAACTCTTCCACTTTTCTTCTTTTTCTTTGTAGTGCGAAATCGTGTTTTCTCTTTGGGACAAAAGTTTGGCTTGCTGAGCCAATCGAGATTCCAAATCACGAATTTGCGTCGAATAACTCTCCAGCTTGTCATTCCACTCCGTCTCGCGTGCTTGCTGTCTGGCAAATGCTTGATTCAAGCCTTCAAGCTGTTTTTGCTGCTCTTTCTCGCGTTCTTCCACTTGCACGACGTGCTCTTGGAGCTGCTGCAGTTCGTGGCTGTACTGAATGGCTTTCTCCTCGTAGTAGGCGGCCTGTCGTTTGAGCAGCAATATCTTCTCTTTATTCGGTGATAGTTTTGTGGGTGTTTTCTTCTTAACAGGCATGGTATCCCTCCGATGTCATGGATTTCCTCTATAGACATATGTAGATAGGCGTGGTTTTGTGCAGGAAATCTTCCAGCATTGGCCTAGGAAATGATAGTTTATGGGCTTGTACGAGAGAAGAAAAAGGGAGAAGAGTGCGCGGTTCTTCTCCCTGAATATATGGGTATGGTTACGGAATGGTAGGTCCGCTGAGCACATCTGGGAAGGTGATGCAATCTTGAACAAGCAGCTGTGCATCGGGAACTACAGTGATGGCTGCGGCGAAGGAAACGACTCCCAGAGGATCGGACAAGAGCATGATGATCACATCTGGCAAGCCAATTCCTGTTTCTGCCAATACCAGGGTGTAGTTGAGCGTCTGCTGGGTACCTGTGGATGTAAACGTTTGAACCCCAGTTCCTGTTACGGTCATACCAATCACGATGGCTGGCAGAACGACACCAGGAATAAGCGCTGGCAGAACAGTTATGCAGGTAGGAGAACTGATCGTCGTTGGCGAGAAGTTGAAGCTTTGATCGCCAGGGAAGACGTCTGGCAATGGAGTTGGTCCAGGCGTGTCGAAGAAGTTGAAGGTAAAGGTGCTGCCTCCAGGGTTGCAGCTCGGGCAAATGTCGGCAATCAACTGTACGGTACCAATCTCTGCCACAGCAGCCGGTGGCAAGCCAAGAGTGACGCCAACACCAGGAATCAGTGTATTGACAGTTGCCTGACAATCGCAGCTAGGCCGCGGGAAGATGGCAGGGCACTGTGGAGGGAAGGCAATAGGCGGGCAGTATCCGCCAAGTGTAGGAGATGGAATTGGAATGTCGTTTGGACGTGGAGAGCAGAATTTTGCCAGCACTTCCAGCTTTACTTCTGCCTCTACTTGGACTTCATTACAGAAGAGCAGATCCAGTTCTACGCTTCCATCCAGCAGGAGTGAGTAGGTTGGATAACATTCGAGTGCTGCGATCCGGCAAACAATATTATCTGCGTCAAGAGGTTCAGGCAAGCACAGAACCATTTCTTGATCGTACTGAACGGTTACGGGGAAATCGCATAGCAGTACACCATCGGCGAAGATACGAACTAAAACATTGCCTCCAAAAATGAACCTCACAATACCTACACGTACCGAAACACCTCCGACGAGGATGTTCTCGCGGCGAATGCTCGCAATGCGGCAGTTCAGGTTTGCGGTGCTCTCGATGCATTGGACGCTAATATCTTGACCGGCAGCGACTGCTGCATCTACCAATTCGCGGCAATCCGCAGGAATCGAATAACGATTTCGAAACCTGTTGGCACTGACGACCCAGTCGTACACCTTTTGGACGCGGATACACTCTTCTGCTAGGTTGTTGGAGATGGGAGGAGGTGCAGTAGGCGTCGGTGTAGGCACTTGGCGACCCATGATGGGCTTAATGTTTTTCACCGGTTGAATCCTTCCTTTCCTATTGGATTTGCATTTGCATTTACATACTATGGGAGAGGCTTCTCTTTTGCTTGTCAACAAATGCCTATTTTTAGGTAGTTGTACAAGGCGTACTGGCCTACTTCTTCGCTACATGCTTAAAATGGGATTCGGAATTGTCGGAACAACCAGTCATCATCGTACTTTCTCCGCGCATAATATCGGACGCGCTGGGCAGCGGCTCCGTACTCCAATACCTCTCGTTCGATCTCATTGGCATCGGTGTGAAGGATCAATTTTTTACAGGCAGCGATACGCGCTTCGTTGAAATGACTGTACGCCATACGCAGCATGTTGTAGTAGACGTGAGTGTGGGTGACGGTATAAGGATGAAGATTGCGAAACAGATGGAGGATTTTTACATTGGGGTGTACGTAGCAGCGATTGCCGAACAACCATAGCTTGATGGAAATCTCGATGTCCTCAAAACCCCATACCTGGAATCCGCGATCAAAGCCACCTATATCGAGGAAGATCGATTTAGGGATTACAAAACACCCCCCAGGTATAATGGCAATTGGTACAGGGCGTTGAGGATGAGGATTCCATACGACGCCCAATCGCTGGTCGAGTGTTTGTCCGTATCCTACTTTGTGCGGCTCGTTAATTGAACCGATCGCAGGGGCGATTGCATCAGCAGTGCGATTCAAGATCAACTCCATCAAACGGTCAATCCAATATGGCTCGAACGTGAGATGCGCATCGCAAAAAATCAGATATTCACCTTTTGCATGCTCAGCTCCCAGATTACGTGCAGGTGCTG
This sequence comes from Brevibacillus invocatus, assembly GCF_003710915.1. Classification (GTDB taxonomy): domain Bacteria; phylum Bacillota; class Bacilli; order Brevibacillales; family Brevibacillaceae; genus Brevibacillus; species Brevibacillus invocatus. Next base: position 23,894 of record NZ_RHHR01000047.1, read on the forward strand.
CACCTATTCCTTGGGTGGTAATCAGCTTGACTGGAAAGGTGTTTTGTTCGGTGGTTAAAAAATGACAGCAATTGTCTGTTGAACCGTCGTCTACCACAATAATCTCAACGGGATACCGTGTTTTATTTTGGAGGAGGGATACCAATGTGGAACGCACATTGTTTCCCTCATTTTTTGCTGGGATGACAATCGAGATCAGTGGCAGTGTTTCCGTGTGCACATAGATCACTCCTTTCTAACTGACATGGTATGCATGTGCCGTTTTTATGGGGATTAGGAATGGAAAATTCGCACAGACGGATCACTTTTGAGGGAGGGCATTCATACTATAGACCGGGTGTACGGAAGAAGGAGTGACGATCATGGATGTTGAGGTGTATTACGAGGGTCAACGAAGAGAAGCCGTTCCTTACTCGGCCCTACCTGCACTGCATTTGTTCTGCCGACAATATGGCTTCCAGTTTCATTGGGATCCGAAGCAAAAGCGCATCGATCTGGACTCTGGTTTAAAAGGAAAGGTGTGCCTGCTTGTAGCGGGGGGAGCAGAAGAGGGAGGGGGATTGGAGCACGAAGTCCTTTCCTTGGTGGAAACGTTTCTGAGCAGCTTTGGAGCTCATGTCTTGATGCAGCACAAAAAGACAAGGCTTCCTGCCGTCAGTGATAGTGCGCTTCGCTTTACCGTAAAAGAGCTGCGTGCGTTGGACGAACCGCGCCTTATTTTGTTTCAGGGAGAAAATGAACGGCGGAGAGCCCTCTTGAATCACGTCTTTCAAGAGCTCAAGCAAACGGGGGTCTCTTGCCACATTCGCATGAGCAAGCAAGAGAAAACATCATCGATTCTTCCGGTTCAATTGCACATTCCCTTGCAATTCGGACCATCCGAGAAGCAGGACCTCGTAGAGAAGATCGCCTTTTTTTTGGCTTCAGGTGTCCTGTGTTTTTTTCAAGCTGGACAACAAATCAATCCGATATCTTATCTGCCTAGCCATATCGTTCAGGCGCTGTTTGGCAATACGCCACTCTTGGGAAAGGAGCCAGCAGCACAGCCCCACGAAGGAACATCCCAATCTGAGGAGATAACAGAACCCGAAGTCGTGCCAGAGGCTCAGGACATGGACACGTCAACGTTCAATGTCGTGACGGAACCAGAGCAGGTGCCCGAGCCATCGGAGACACCAGTATCAGAAGAAGCTCCAGAGATCAGCACGGAATCAGAAGTCCACGCAACAAAGGAGAGTCCATCTCCTTCGCCCCAACAAAAAGATCCTGTGCTTCAGGAAAGGGCTGTTCCGCTTGAGACAGAAAAGCGGCTTGAGGCAGAGGTTTACTTTGACTATACCCTGATGCATTCCGATACCGAGGACAGACCCTATCTGTTGATTGGCAGTCTTTTCGTCAAAAATACGGGCACGGAGCTTTTGTACAATCCAATCGTCTGTCTGCGAGTCAGTCCACTGAATGGCATCAGGCTAGGCGGTCAAATATTGCCGCCGAATATGCTGGAAACATTGGGAGTACAAAGCTCAGCAGGGATCAAAGGGTGGAAATACTTAGACGACGACTGGTTTTCACAGGCCCAGGAACGCGGAGAGTATTGGATCGCACCCATTCAACCCATGATGATACCTCCAAAAATGAATGAGTCCTTTCAAAATTTCCAGATTTCTCTACTGAAGCAGGAGACGCGAACATCGCTGACGGTGGAAGGGATGGTCCTGTTTAACGATCAGCAGGTTCATTTTATGACCAATAACCGAATTGCCGTATCCTTTTAAAAAAACCATCTCTTCGCCAGGAAGAGATGGTTTGACTCCGCTTTAGTATTTGACGAACATCTGCACAAAAGTTTTACCATATGGGCCACCGTCAACGACAGCAATGCCGACGTTGGTATAGGTTGCATTTAGAATATTGGCTTTGTGGCCCGAGGAATTCATGAATGAAGAGTGCGCAGATGAGACGCTGCGGTTCTGAGCAATATTCTCGGCAGCAGCGCGGTATTTGATACCGAATGTATTCATCATCGTGAAGGGTGACCCATAGGTTGGTGAGGTATGGCTGAAGTATTGATTGCTGATCATATCTTGAGCTTTCACTCGCGCTACCTTTACAAGATCCATGTCTACCTCAAACGCTTTCAGCCCACGGCTGGTCCGCTCCTGATTGACCAACTGAATCATTTCCTTCTCTTCAGCTGTCAAACCTGCCGGTAGCTTTACCTCAGAAGATTGATCTTTTCCGGAATTTTGCGATGGATCTGGTGTAGAAGGAGTAGCAGGTGTGCTTGGTGCAGTCGGCTTCGACTCTTCACCAGCGTTGCTTGATTGCTCCTTCGCTTGTTTGGCGATGGCAGCCATCGTTTTGCTGTCAGCTTCACCTGTCATTTTGATGGAATTGCGGTTTTGAAAAATCATGACAGCCAGACGAGTGGGGGCATCGTAGTTGCTGTTCACAGTCAAACTGTAGCCCAAAGCTTTCAAATCCTGCTGCATCGCTTTGACTGCCGCTCCAGAAGAACCAAGCTTTAGCGTGGAAGAGGAGGAAGTCGCTTTGTCACTCGATTCAGCCTTGGTTGTGTTGCTGTTTGTTTTTTGTTTGGCATTGTAAGCTTTTTTCAGCTTGTCATAGGTTAGTTTATTGACAATTCCTGTCTGCTTCAATTTCACAGACTTTTGGAAACGCTTGACGTTATAGGCTGTGTTTTTGTCGTACAGCTTGTCCACTTTCAGCTTGTAGTCAAAATTCAAGGCATTCAGCATTTTTTCAACTTCCTGCACCTTTTGACCCTTCATTCCAGATTTCAATGGAGTAAAGGTGGTTTTGGCGAAAGCAGGTTGTCCGATCACGCTAATAGAGACGGACAGGGAAAGGATCGCCGCAATTTTCACCATATTGCGATTCATGTCATCACGCCTTTCTCTGGGTGTTGTCGCCTTTTATGGTACAGGACTCAAAGTTGACAGAACAAGGGTAAATTACTGGAAAGGGATGGAGTCCAAATGTTTGGCATTTCACTGATCGATTTGCTGATTCTTGTGTTGGCTTGCTTCAGACTTACTCATCTGATCGTTTTTGACACGATAACCTCATTCATTCGCAAACCATTTCTAACCGTTTCCTATGAAGCAGATGTGACGGGTCAGCTTGTCCGAAATGTGCAAGTCAAAGGAACGGGATTGCGCCGCTGGATCGGTGAACTGCTCAGCTGCCACTGGTGTGTAGGGGTCTGGGTTGCTGCCGGGATCGTAGGCCTGTACTTGTTTGTACCGGCGGTATATCCGTTGCTGTTGATTTTGGCAGTAGCAGGAGCAGCGGCCGTGATTGAGACGAAAATGTACTTTGGTTAAGTGTCTCATTCACGGTCGCAACTCAGGTATAGAGATAGAGCGTGTTCAAATGAACAGTATTTACGAAAAGGCGCGAAAGACGATGGCCTCTTCGCGGGAGAGCGGGATGACTTCTTCTGCCATAAACCCGGCAGTCTGCATTGTACCCAAGCGGAGCGCCGCCGGTGACAGCATGCGTGATGCCGCGATGTCCACCACGTTGCTCGCTTTTGTCGGGTCGAGTGGAATTTGAAGCTGGAACGACGCTTGATCGATCGGAAATGCCTTGTAGGGATGCCCGTTGATCAAGGCTGTCAGTGTCAAAGGTGATTTTTGATCAGGAGGAGCAGGGAGTCGTCCCTTGATGACGAACAGCTGGGCGGGCGTGTGAGGTTCCGAAGCGATCTGCACGCGAAAAATCGGCGGCACCCACAGATCAAGAGAGCGGTTCATCGTGACGACGCGTGGCAGTTGATGAGCAGATGCAGTTTTCAGCTTGTTGATCAAGGTGTACACACCTTGACCTTGATATTGGGAGGCATAAGCGACCCAGCTAAACGGGATGCTGCCGTAGTGCTTGGCGAGAGATTTCAATACTTCGGGAATGCCGACCGATTGCCATTTAGTAGCCGATTTGCAATCCCCATGCAGTCTGGCGTTCGCCACATATTCCGGAATATTTCCGATGATGTGCTGTTTGGCAACGCGCATCCAGAGCTCATAGTCCATGCAAAAGTGCAGGTTTTCATCCACGCCGCCCATCTGTTCAAATACGTGTCTGCGGATAAATGCGGCAGGCTGACAGATGCAGCAAGTATTGTACAGCTTTTGGGCATCCGCTTTTTCGGTGGGAAAGGGACTGATGATGCTGTTTACCTCGTTGGTGACGTGGCAATGTCCGTGCACCATGCCCCACTCTGGATGAAGGCGGAGAGCTTCCACCGCTTTTCTGATCGCACCTGGCAAATACGTATCGTCAGAATTCAACCAGCCGATAATCTCTCCTTGCGCCATCGCCAAGCCTTTGTTGATGGCGTGCGACTGACCGCGGTCTGGTTCGGAGATATAGCGCAGCCGACTGTCTGCTTGAGCATTTCTTTGCAAGATGGACAGGGTGTTATCGGTAGAACCACCGTCTACGACGATATGTTCAATATGCCGGTAATCTTGCTGCAGTACGCTGTCAATGGTCTCTTGAATAAATTTCCCCTGATTGAATGACGGGGTAATGATCGTGACCAATGGAAATGGCGAATTCGACACTGGATCACTCCCTTGCATGGAATATCTATCTATCATGATATGTACAAGAAGATCGATTGGTTTTAGGGAAGTTGTATTATTTCGGGGGCGGAACGTGCGCAAGATTTCTGCGTGGGCAGCCGGATCGATCTGGCTTCCTGGTATTGCCTTTGCCACCAAGCTGACACGGCCTGCTTTATAACCGTTGAATTCACCGGACTCCAGCGTACGGATTGTGTGTGGAAGGGGTTCAAACAGTGTATTTTCCAGCATTTCCAAGACGCATGGCACAGTGGGGAGCCACCAGGTGGTATCATCCTGATAGATCCGATTCATTCTTCCAGGGGTTCCGTTCAACACCATTTTGGATTCATTCGAATGAAGGATGGCAGCTGTCTCCAACAGCAAGTGCCCTCCTGTTTTCACGACACTTCGGCATTGGGAGAGGGTCCAGAGCGGATCGCGCACGTGGTAGAGGAGTCCGAGGTGCTGGACGATATCAAACAGGTTGTGGTGGATTTGTTTAGGAAAAGGCATCTTTGTACTCATATCGTCCATGGGAAAAACCTGGAGGCCCTCCCACATGCCGTCGAAGCTGGCCAAATCAAGGACGCGCTTTCCTTCGTAGGAAAGATTCTTTCTGGTCTCGCGAGAATCGCCCACAAATCTTCAAGGATCGAGATTCCCGGTGTAAAGATACCGGGGCGAAGCTCGATTTTGTGATACCATTTGCGTTTGCTTATTTCTATTAGGATCTCTTCATTTGTCCAGTTGCCACCCAAACTTTCTACCTCCTTCTTGCTAGACAGCGAGCGAACTTTGCTGTATTTAATGTACGGTTGCACCATAGGATACGTGCGGATGCTTGGTACCCCGCCGCACTCTCGCAACATATGGTAAACAAGAGTGAGTAAAAGGGAGGTACGCGGATGACCTTGCCCATCGTTCTCATCCATCGCGGTGACGATACCTATTTGTCCTACAGCCTGCGGCAGGCAGAAGTGAGTAATCCTGAAGCATCTGTTTTCCTGCTAGGGACAGCGATCAATCAACACTTCGCCAGTGATGGCATTACTCATGTCATGATCCATTCCTACATGCAGTCTGCCTCTGCGTTTGCCCCGATCTATAAACACATGCACATTATGCCACTCAGCTACAACCTGTTTTGTTTCCAAAGATGGTTTGTGTTGCGGGACTTCATGCGTGACAACCAGATCCAGGCCTGCTGTTATATCGATTCCGATGTCATGCTGTACGAAAACGTGAACAATCCGATATACCACGATTTCAAGATGGAGTTCGTCTGGACCAACTTTGTCAGTCTGGATTTGCTGGACCGTTTTTGCGCGTTTACGACGACCTATTTTGCCAACACGATGCTCTACGGGCAGCTGGTTCAGGAGACGAAGCAGCTAGGACACCTGAGCAACAACCTGCCGCTCGTCTCAGACATGGTGGTCGGACTTTTATTTTTGCGTCAGTTTCCTCAATATACCTACACACACGGAAGATACGATGACCGGATGTTCGATGAAAATATCAATCGTCCGATTTGGGCAGAGAGTCTGGAGGGGAAACGAAAGGTATATCTGAACGATGGGCAGCTCTACACGAAGGATGTCGCAAGCAAGGCGTATATACGCCTCAACTCTCTGCATTTTCAAGGAACCGTGATGAAAGATTTCATGTCTTTCTTTTTCACGCCGCATCTCTCGAAGAAAGGCAGTTTTTACTTTGATTATCAAACACGTCTGTGGATGCCTACCGTTTTGACGTAACCGCCCAAGGTTTGGGAGAAGCCTAGCGTGGGTTGTAAGTCGGTAGGCTGGTAGGCAGCTATGAAATCCCTACGGGTGAGCTGACCATTTTCATGGAATGGCAGAGCATCTACCTCGTCCTGTTCATATGATGCGTTATACACTTTGATAATGGACAGAGGTGGCCGGGATGAAACTGATATTGCTATCAGGGGGGGCCGGCAAAAGACTGTGGCCGCTCTCCAATGATGCAAGGTCGAAACAATTCTTGAAATTGATCCACAATGCACACGGCGAGCCGGAATCCATGGTTCAGCGAGTATGGAGACAGTTGGCCGCTTATCAGTGGTCAAACGAAGCTTATATATCAACGAGTCGTTCACATATGGATCTGCTGCAGAGTCAATTGGGTGAGGATGTACCCTTGATCATCGAACCAGACAAACGGGATACCTTTCCAGCGATTGCTCTGGCAGCCACGTATCTGCATTCCTGCGTCGGAGTCGAACCGGATGAAGTCGTGATCGTCATGCCGGTCGATTCCTATGTCGAGACCTCATTCTGGGGGAAACTCAATGAATTAGAGAGTGCCCTGCTGCAATCCGAAGCCGATCTTGCTCTGATCGGAGTGGCCCCTACTTACGCATCGACGAAATATGGCTATATCGTCCCTAAACAGAAACCAGAAGGCAATAAATCGCCTGCCTTCTATCATCAGGTCGCTAGTTTCAAAGAAAAACCGGATCAGAATCAGGCAGAGGCATTGTTGAAAAAACAGGCTCTTTGGAACTGTGGCATCTTCTCTTTCCGCCTCGGATACCTACTCGATGTGTTGAAAAGCAAAGGAATCCCAACCAGTTACGACCAGCTTCTACAAAACTATCTTGCCTTGCAACCGATCAGCTTCGACTACGAGGTAGTCGAAAAAGCGAAAAAGGTCGTGGTGGTTCCCTATCAAGGCTATTGGAAGGATCTGGGGACCTGGAATACGCTGACGGAAGAAATGAATGTCCATTCGGTGGGACGGGTCGTTTGGGATGAAGAATCTAGCAACACTCATGTGATTAACGAGCTGGATATTCCCATCGTGTCGATTGGCCTGTCTGATATGGTGATCGCTGCGAGTCTGGACGGAATCCTGATCGCATCGAAGGAAAAAAGCCATCGGATCAAAGAAATGCCAGTGGATTGGAAGCAAAGACCGATGGTTGAAGAAAAGCGCTGGGGGTATTATCGTGTCCTTCATTACAGGACGACAGAGGAAGGAACAGAGGTACTGACCAAAGCACTGCACGTATATGCGAACAAGAATTTGAGCTATCAGCTCCATCAGCAGCGCAGTGAAGTGTGGACGATTGTGGCGGGCGAAGGAGAGTTTGTCTTAAATGACCGCATCATTCGGATCGGACCAGGAGATGTCCTGGAAATACCGGTTGGTGCCAAGCATGCGGTACGCGCCAGCAAAGATCTGGAGTTCATTGAGGTGCAATTGGGGAGCAAGCTGATCGAAGAGGATATCGTCCGTCTCGCCATGACATGGGAAGAGATCATGGAGCAAGTGAGAGCGGGAGATGAGGAACATGATCAATAAAGCATTTTGGCGAAACAAACACGTATTGATTACCGGACACACCGGGTTCAAGGGCGCTTGGCTGTGCATATGGCTGGAGGCATTGAGTGCCCGGGTGTCCGGTTTTGCTTTGGCGCCTCCTACCAGCCCCAGCTTGTTTCAACTCAGCGGTGTCGAGCAGCGAATTTCCTCGCAAACAGGGGATATTCGCCGTATGGAAGAGCTTGAGCAGGCGATTTTTCGAGCACAGCCTGAGATCGTCATTCACATGGCTGCCCAGCCTCTAGTGAGTTACGGCTATGAGAATCCGCTGGAAACCTATGAAACCAATGTGATGGGCACGGTTCATCTGCTGGAAGCTGTCAGGCGTGCCAGTCTGCAGGGGATGCCGATTCGTGCTGTGCTTATGGTGACGACCGACAAATGCTACGAGAATCGGGAGTGGGTCTGGGGATATCGTGAGCAAGACCCATTGGGAGGACGTGACCCGTACTCCAACAGCAAAGCGTGCACGGAGTTTGTGACGACCTGTTATCGGGAATCTTTCTTCTCGGCGGGCAGTGGTTCACGGGTGGCAGTAGCATCTGCGAGAGCGGGCAATGTCATTGGAGGAGGAGATTGGGCACGCGACCGCTTGATACCGGATTGTCTCGATTCCCTCATGAATCATCGACCGATCATTCTCCGAAATCCGGATGCGGTCCGGCCGTGGCAGCATGTGCTAGAGCCATTGGGCGGCTACCTGATGCTGATTGAGAAGATGTGGGAGAATGCAGCCCGTTTTTCGCAAAGCTACAACTTTGGGCCGAATGAAGAAGATGCTCGTACGGTCGCTTGGATGGTACAGAAGCTATGTGAGAAATGGGGAACAGAGGCTAGCTTTGAAATCGAGCAACAAGCAACCTGGCATGAGGCCAAATATTTGAAGCTCGATTGCTCCAAGGCAAAAGCCGAGCTGGGCTGGCACCCGAAGTGGACGAGTGAAGAGGCTTTGGATCGAATCATTGAGTGGACTCGCTGCTATCAGCAGGCAGGCCATATACGGGACCTATGTCTGCAACAAATCACACAGTATATGGACGGGGTGCAGGAGTAGAGAGCTGGCGATGAGGAAAGGAGGGGTTCATGTGAAGGTGGTCATTCTAGCTGGGGGGTACGGGACGCGGATCGGGGAAGAAACGCATTTAAGGCCCAAGCCATTGATCGAGATCGGTGAGAGGCCGATCATCTCCCATATCATGTCGATCTATTCTCATTATGGATACAACGACTTCATCATCTGCCTGGGCTACAAGGGCTATATGATCAAAGACTACTTCGCCCACTATTTCCTGCATCAGTCCGATGTTACGTTTGATTTTCGAAATGACAACGAGATGATTTTGCACAATCGTCGAACTGAGCCCTGGAGAGTAACCTTGGTTGACACAGGCAAGGACACGGGCACGGGAGGACGGATAAAGCGAATCCAGCCTTACGTGGGACAAGAGACCTTCATGCTGACCTACGGGGATGGAGTGGCGGATATTGATATTCGTGCGCTGGTCGCGTACCACCAGGTGCACGGCAAGCTGACGACGATCACAGCTACACAGCCACCAGGAAGATTCGGCTCACTGGACCTGACGTCAGGGCATGAAGTACGCGGTTTTCAGGAAAAGCCAAAGGGCGATGGCGGATGGATCAATGCAGGATTTTTTGTGATGGAGCCAGGAGTGTTCGACTACCTTGGTGATGACACGTCAATCTTGGAAAAGGAGCCCCTTGAATCACTGGCCAGAGCAGGGGAGCTGGTCGCCTATCCGCTAGCGGGCTTTTGGCAGCCGATGGACACGCTGCGGGATAAGAACTATTTGGAGACTTTGTGGAAAAAAGGAGAGGCACCGTGGCGAAGATAGGAGGGACGCCATGCGGGTACTTGTGACAGGGGCTACAGGCTTTTTGGGCAGCCACCTGGTTAAGGCATTGCTGCACGATGGGCATGACGTCCACATCCTGAAGCGAAGGGATTCGAACTGCTGGCGGCTTGCAGATGTGCAAAGCGAGCTGTATAGCCATAATCGGGAAGAGACGAAGATCGACAGGCTCTTCCAGGAAGGGGGAGGCTATGATGCAGTCATGCATGCCGCGACCTCCTATGGGCGAAACGGGGAAAGCTATCGCGCCGTACTGGAAGCAAATGTAGCCCTCCCTCTTCAGCTGCTCGAAGCCTGTATTCGCTATGAAACGCCGCTGTTTTTCAATACGGATACCTTTTCGAATACGGCTCAAGGATCGATCGAACGACTGATTGGGTATCATCTGACGAAAAGACATTTCCTGGAGTGGGGACAGCATCTGGTCAAAACGGCTTCCATTCACTTTGTGAACATGAGGCTGGAGCACTTATACGGCCCCGCAGATTCGCCAGATAAATTCATTCCGTACGTCGTCAAAAGCTGTCTGGAAAACCACATGGAATTGCCGCTGACTGCGGGTGAGCAAAAAAGAGATTTCATTCATGTTCAGGATGCCGTCAGGGCTTATGTCCTTTTGCTCCGGCAAGGTGTGAAAATGCCAACCTCCTTTAGCGAGTTTCAGGTTGGGAGCGGTACTGCTACTCCGATCAAAACGCTCGTGCACAGCATTCATGCCATGACCGGATCTACGACATGCCTTCGCTTTGGCGCATTGCCCTATCCCCCGCAAGAGATCATGCACTCACAGGCGGATGTAGAACCATTGCAGCGCTATGGATGGCATAGTCAAATCAGTCTTGAAGAGGGACTTCTCTCCGTGATCGAGGAACAAGGGGGAGGCAAGCATGACCATTTTCAAAAATGAAAAAGGCGTGGCGCAGAGGATGAGCGCCACGCTTTTGTATTGCGTATAAGAAAGTTTAAGCACTTCACCGTACCAAAGCGAAAACTGGACTTGATAAGTACTTTCTTATCCCCATGCTTTTTTGTTGGTGCAGTACAGATCACCGTGAAAGGGTTTGATCATCTCCAGGAGCGAGTCGTAATCCGTGACCTTGACTACTTGATCATCACGGCGAATCAAGTACATATTGGCATACATGCTTTGCAGGAGGGTAAACAAATCTAGCGGATTTTTGCCAAAATTGTTGACCATGCTATCCAGGTTGAACTCGATGACCAGATCAGGATCGAATCGTCGAAAGGTTTCTGCACCCCCCTGAAGGACTTCCATCTCAGAGCCTTCTACATCGACCTTGATGATGTCGATTCGCTCCAAAGCACTTGTTATGACCCAATCATCGAGGCGAACACAAGTGATCTGGCTGGAAGAATCGGTGGAATCGGTTTGTTTGGTATCGATAAATGACCACCCGCCACCGTGAGCTACCTCCCGAAAAGAGATGGTACCATTTCGATCAAAGACGCCAAGCTTGAGCGGTTCGATATTCCGAATGCTGTTATCGGCTATGGTTTGCACCAGATAGCCGTAATTGACGTTCGAAGGCTCGAAGGCGTAGACCTTTCCTTTTTTCGCCAGGTGGCTAAAAGCGAGTGAGATCGTACCCAGATTGGCGCCGATATCCAAACAAACCGCATCAGGGGCGACGACACGGCGGAGCAGATTCATGACGTACGCTTCATAATAACCGTTCTCCAGCTCCATATAGTACAGGACGCTTTGATCAGACTCACTGCCGTAGAGGGTGAAAGACTTTTGGTCAAAAGGCAAGTGGAACTCCATCTTCTTCAATGGGAAAATCCCTCCTTTTATGGGAGATGGATGCGGATGATGTCATTCTTCACTGTAAATTGCATGTCAGGGCGTTTTTGCTGGACGTAGTCCTTTAGCTCAGCGATGGTTGGATAGTCTTTCAGAAACGGGTTTTTTCCAATGAAGCACCGCGCATCATCCACGAGAATGACGTGATTCGGAACGGAATGGTTCAAGATGACATCCAGCTCTTGCAGGATGGGGGTGTCTATATCGCCTTTTGCCGCTTCGGTAGACAGGGGGATGTAATGACCATCCAGCCAGAACAGGCAAGGTGTGTGGATGGTCGAGAGCAGCGGAGGCAGCTTCTGCGCACTATCGCCAAGGATGATTTTGACATGGCGGTCAGGTGCAAAATGCTTGGCTGCGTTCTGGTAGAGTGATTTCTCCAGTTCAATAGAGTAGATCCGTTCGAAGTGCTGTTTTGTAGATTCAATCATGGCACCTTGATAGGTTCCCGTTTCAATCAGCGTTCGAAGGGAGAAGGTATTGGCGTATTCCAGAACGGTATTGACCTTCACGTCGTATGTGGGTGACTCCAGGAGCCAGAAATCCCACGTTTCCTGGGCGCTCAATGCAAAGGGTATGCGGTACTCCGTGCGCCACACCCGCAGAATTTCATCCATTCTTGACATCAGGTAGCCTCCTTAACTGCTTGTTTTGCGAAGTACCGATTGAAAGACAGCAAGGGTTTGTCGTGCGCATTTATCCCAGGAGAAAAGGGTTGCTTGTCTCGTACCCTTGGCGATCAGATCGGCTCTGATGGCTGGATCCGACATCGCGGCGATCTTAACGGCAATATCCTCTGGTACGTGGGGGTCAAATAACAGCGCTGCCTGACCTACGACCTCTGGGATGCTCCCTGCGTTGGAGCAGATGATGGGAATATTCGAGCGCATGGCTTCGACGAGCGGGATCCCAAATCCCTCGAATAAAGAAGGAAAGCACAGAAAATGTGCATTTCGATACAGCGAGGGCATTTCGTCCTGCGGAATGTAGTTCAGCCATTTGATCTGATCCCGTAATTGATGCTGTGATATCGCGTTGATGACCGTTTGGTGTGCTTCCTGAGGAAAGCCGGTAAAGACCATATTCACCTTGTAATTGTAGGTGTTGCGCAAGATAGCGAGCGCCTGAATCAGGGAGAGATGGTTTTTATGCCGCCAGGTGTTGGCCGGAAAAAGGCCGTAATGATCAGGAAGCTGGTATTTTAGACGGAATACCTGATCCTGTTCAGGGCGCATCGGCAAGGAAAATTCCCCGGAGGAATCCAGGTGAACAGCATGTACTTTGTGCGGAGGCAGCTGGAATTTCTCCAGGATGGATCGACGGGAGAATTCGGACAGGGTCAGGACAGCGCTGCTTTTTTGGGCTGACGACTGGTAGTTCTCACGTCTCCATTGCAGCACAGGCGCATCGAAAAACTGGGGATAAAATTCATGCTGAATATCCGGGATGTTGATGACGCTTGGAATGGTCACATCGATCGGCTGCAAGATCAGCAGGGGGCAGAACCACAAATCGAGTCGCAGGGCTTGAATCTGTTGATGAAAAAGCTCATGCGCTCTCGATATGTCGTGAAACAGGATTTTGTGCAGATGACGGCCTTCCGAAAAAGTGTGGAAGTTGTGCGTGCTTAAAAACAGGTACCACTCATGAGCCTCGTTGTTTTTCTGTGAGTACGTAATCAGATTGCGCACGTATTGCTCCATCCCGCCAATTTTTCCAGGAATGACGGCAAGCAGGTTAACGCCAATTCTCAAGACCGGCCCCCTCCTTTGGAAACGGCTGTCCGATACCAATCGATGGTTTGCTGCAAACCTTGTGGCAAGGACGTCGAGGCTTCGAATTGGAAATATTCCTTGGCTCGCCCTACATCCAGCTTGCGTCTCGGTTGCCCATCAGGCCTGCTTCTGTCCCAAATGATGGTTCCGGTATACCCGCATTTTTCTTTGATCCATTCTGCCAACTGGCGAATGGTCATCTCTTCACCAGATCCGATATTGACGGGTTCGTTTCCATCATAGCGCTCCGTCGCCAGAACGATCGCCCGCGCAGCATCCTCCACATAAATGAACTCTCTCGTTACTTCGCCGCTTCCCCAAAGGACGATGCTGTCTTGACCCGATGCCTGAGCGTCGAGGCATTTTCGGATGATGGCCGGAATGACGTGAGAGGTTTCCAGATCGAAGTTGTCATAGGGTCCGTACAGGTTGACCGGCAACAGATAGATCGAGTTGAAGCCGTACTGCTGCCGATAAGCCCGCGATTGGACCAGCATCATTTTTTTGGCCAAGCCATAGGGGGCATTGGTCTCTTCGGGATAGCCGTTCCACAGCTCTTCCTCCATAAACGGTACAGGCGTGTATTTGGGATAGGAGCATATCGTTCCAATGGCCACGAATTTCTCGATGCCGAACAGACGGGAGTGTTCGAGGAGCTGAGCACCCATGATCAGGTTGTCGTAGAAAAAGGAACCTGGATTTTTTTGATTGGCAGCAATTCCTCCCACCACCGCAGCCAAATGAATGATGATATCCGGTCGATAGGTTTGCAGCATGAGAACGATATCCGCCTCCTTGCGCAGATCAAACTGACTGCTGCGCGGAATGAAGATATGCTCACAGCCCCGCAGGTTCAGCTGCTTCACGACATGTCTGCCCAAAAATCCCGCTCCGCCTGTTACGACGATTCGTTTTCGTGTGAGATCGATCGTGGAGTGACACACCGTCCTTTCTTTATGGATGTCAAAAAATAGGCGAGGGTTTTCTTTTTTCTTTCATCCATTGCTGAAGGGTGCTGTTCCCTTTGAGAAAATGATGGTAAAAGGCGTATTCCTCGTCAGAAAGAGGCATGATTTGCTCTGCCACAAAGCTGACTGTTCGTTTTCCTAGCTCCGATCGGGGATCTTCCTTGACGAATTGCCTGCTGGACAGGATTTCCACGGAGCAACCTGGACCTGGCGAATCGATAGGGATTTCCAAGGTGAAGTCATTACTGCCTGAGGTACGGATAGGGACCAGATTCCCGTCGACCAGGACGTGGAATTGCAAGGGCAGTGTGGAAATGGTCTGTGAGCCGTGGACGACGAGCGTATGCAACGGGTACTCGGGGTCAATTTCGAGGTGGATGCGCAAGTATGGGGGAGCCCACTGATCGGCAAAGCGATTAGACGATGCCAGTTTCGGGGTTTTTCCGAATAAATGGTAGGTTTTGAACAGATCCAGGAACCAGAAAACACCCTTCTCGCGATAATCCTTTAAAAAGTGAAGCAGCCATTCATTGGCTACAGTTCCGAAATGCTTCATACTGGTTTTCATAATTTCAGGGAAGCCGATATCGATCAGGCTGGTCACGGACTTACAGGCATCGTGCAAGCGGGAGGAGGCGAGATAGTCTTCCATCCAACCGATGGTAAACCTGACGGAGATGCGCAGCCACAGGTCGTAATCCATGCAAAAATGCAGATCTTCATCGACACCGCCAACATCCTCTAGCACGTGCTTGCGAATGAATGCGGTAGGCTGGCAAATAATGCAGTGGTAAAACATTTTTTTGCGATCAAATGGGACCCACGGATATTTGTACATGATTTTATTTTTCTCGTTGATGTGCAGCCCTTTTCCATACACCATCGCCCAATCGGGATGACTGGTCAGGCTGTTGACTGCCTTCGTCACCGCTTGCGGGAAGTACGTATCGTCGGAATTCAGCCAACCGATGATCTCGCCCTTCGCCATTTGCAACCCTTTGTTTATGGCATGCGATTGACCGCGATCGGGTTCGGAGATGTAGCGAAAGCGATCACCGAGCTGCTGACTGTACTGCTTCAGAATCGTCTGCGTGCCATCCGTGGAGCCGCCATCGACTACGATGTGTTCGATCGCCGGATAATCCTGCCGCCATACACTGTCGATCGTCTGTTGAATAAAAGCAGCCTGGTTATAGGACGGGGTAATAATCGATACCAGTGGCATGGAATGATTGTTCAACAGCTGTCCCTCCCTGACTTCTTGCGGTCATGCAGTACAATGCGCCAGTAATTCAGCAGATCGTGCATCGTGGTTGCAAAAGGGATCTGAGGAGCCCAGCCAGTCTTGGCTCGAAAGGCGGAGGAATCTCCTACGAGAATCTCGACATCAGACGGCCGCAGACGATCCGCATCCACTTCGATGGCGACCTTAACGTCTGTAAAGGAGAGCAGGGTTTGTAGCACTTGTTCAATCGTATACGCCGTGCCGGAAGACAGATTGTAGACTTCACCAGCGTCACCGTGCTCCAGTGCCAGCCAATAGGCTTTGACAATGTCGCGGACATCAGAAAAGTCACGTTTCGCCTGCAGATTGCCAACGAGTACCTTTGGCGGCTGCAACCCTCGTTCAATCTGGGCGATCTGCTTGGCAAAGTTCGAGGTGACGAAGTACTCTCCCCTCCCTGGTCCTGTGTGATTAAACGTACGAGTGCGAATGATTGGGATTCCGTAGCTCTGGAAGTACTGAAAGCCGAGATAGTCTTGTGCGATTTTACTCACTGCATAAGGATTGAGGGGTCTTAGGGGATTGTTCTCTTTGACGGGTGTCTCATGAGGATAGACCAGTCCATACTCTTCACTTGAGCATGCGATATGGATCTTACAGTTCAGATCCAATTTGCGCACGGCTTCCAGGATGTGAATTTGACAGACTAGATTGTTGACCAGCGTCTCGGAGGGAGAGTTCCACGAGGTTGGGACAAAGCTTTGCGCAGCTAGATGGAAGATCAGGTCAGGCTGTATCTCTTTAAGCATGAGATGGACGGAGTGGGGGTCCCGTAATTCACATTCGACGAGATGAATCTGATCGGTCAGGTGTTTGAGAAGATCCATGTTACTTCTCACGCGGAAGGTGCCACATACCTCTACATCTCCTCGGGAGATCAGGTACTCAGCCAGGTGACTGCCAGCAAATCCGGTAATTCCCGTAACCAGTGCTCTCAATGGACAACCTCCTTTTGTCGAGCGCGTGAAGGGTCGACTCTCCTGCATGACAGGTTCGTCCTTGCAGGAGATAGGAATGGAGCAGTCTACCCTGTTATTCATATGGTTTGGAGGAGAACATGCCACGGCACTCGCCTTGCAGCAAGAGGACTTTCAGCGCATACACAGGGCATTCGTCCAGATTGGCTCACATTTTTTTCAATGTTCAACACTTGACCACGCTTTGTCGTCGATCGAGCCATACAATAGTTCGAAACGACAGCAGTATAGGAGGTTGAAGATGGCTTCTACGATCAATCTGTATGAAAAAAAAATCTTCTCCCAGAACGGAGAGGATGGAATGATTGAGGAGATTTTCACGCGAATCGGTACGACCAACCGCTTTTTTGTGGAATTTGGTGTAGAAGACGGAATGGAGTGCTTGACGCGTCATTTGCTGGTCCATCATGGGTGGTCAGGAGTGATGATGGAGGGGAGCGAATCACATTTTCGAAATCTGGTGGCGAATACGGCGATGTACCCACAAGTGCATGTCAGTCATCAGTTCATCACACGCGACAATGTTCCCGGACTTTTTAAAGCACATGGCGTTCCTAACGAGTTTGACCTGCTGGTGATCGACATTGACGGGAATGACTACTGGGTGTGGCAGGCGCTCGACGCTTACAAGCCAAGGCTCGTCGTGATTGAATACAATGCCTCGTACCCGCCGCCGCAGAAAATGGTCATCCCGTACATGGAGAACTTTTGCTGGGATGGGACTTCTTATTTCGGCGCCAGTTTAAGTTCGCTTGAAGCGTTAGGTAAAAAACTGGGGTATGCCTTGGTCGGTACGGACACGCGTGGGGTCAATGCCTTTTTCGTACGTCAGGATCTTCTCGCAGCTTTAGGTTTTCCAGCCCTTCCAGCGAAGTTAGCGTACCATCCACCGCGATATGGCCCGGACAAAGGAGGACACCCGCATCGCGGCGGCCCGATTTTGGAGATCTAGCATGCCTATGGTGAACCGATCAGTCGGATTAGCTCCTGTTTGAGGAGGGCGAGTTTTTCGGTACTGTCCTCGAGGGAGGTTCCTTTCGTTCCGATGTAGAGCTTGATCTTTGGCTCCGTACCAGAGGGGCGAATACAAAACCAGGCATCACCCTCCAATCCGAACTTGAGCACATCCGAGCGGGGGAGCATCAGCGGCTCGCAGCTTCCTTTTTCCAGATCAAAGCGTATGCCCTCCAGGTAATCCTCTCTGTAGATCACGCGATAGCCGAGGAGCGAAGGAAGGGGGGTGCTGCGCAGAGAGGACATCATGGCAGTCATGGACTCCACACCTTGAATTCCTTTGTATGTGAGCGTATGCAGTTCCTCGCAGTAGAACCCGTAGCGATCAAACAGCTGTTGCAAGGCATCGAGGAGACTTTCCTTTCTAGCTTTGTGATAGGTGCACAGGTCAGCGAGCAGGAGCGCACTTTGGACCGCATCCTTGTCTCGGACAAAATCCCCGACCAGCATCCCGTAGCTCTCCTCATACCCGAATTGAAACACATACTGACCGCTTTTCTCGTATTCGAATCAATTTCATAAAT
>NZ_RHHR01000048.1 GCF_003710915.1 Brevibacillus invocatus
ATTGGTATGTAGCTCTAGCTCGGGGTAGTACCAGCGTAGCTGTTACCACCCGCAAACGCATGTAATAAACTGGATAATAATAAATTTTTAGACTATGATAATTGCAACAAACAAACATAAAAGACCGTCTCAATTTATTGACGGTCTTTTTGAACCATTAATAGCTAGTTGTGATATTGTAATTCAACAGTGCACTTGATTCGCCAGATTCGTCGGTATTGTAAGAGTAATCAAAGCAACCAGCGCATCCTACATCTTCTTGAAGCGCAGTCATTTCAATCCAGTGACTTACATCGGTTCTCCAACTATCGTCTCCAAAGTCATAGTTATAGTAATCAGCCCAACCCCTATAGTAAATTTCAGAGCTGTCAGAGTTAGCTACCGGAGTAGAATCATCGGAGTCATCAATAAACCAATGGGTATCTAATTCGCTTGGATTTGCAGCCCAAGGTGAAAAGCTATGTCCAGTATCCTCTAATGTACCATCCGTATATTCTTTCCATTTTAAAGTGAGCTTTGTTGCATTTACGGGTACCCTTACTGGATCAACTGTGGTTATTTTAAACCAGCCTGTATAATAATTTGTTGCCAAAGCTTGAACACTATCGCTTGAATCTTCCACCGTACTAGCAGAAGCATCAGCAGCGTCTGCATCTGCATTCATTTCGTCTAATGCTTTTTTACTGAGCTTTCTTGTCTTGTAAGTTTTGTTTTTTCTGTCAATTGTTAATTGGTACCCAGTTACACCATCACCAGCTTTTGCTCTTCCTTTAAACGAAATTTTTGATGTTGAATTCGCTTCATCAATTGTAAGTTCTGCATCTTGAAGGATGACCTCACTGCCAGCCTCTGGGGTTAACTTGTAAGACTTTTTGTCAGCTTTGTCATTGGCCATTACTACAGATGAGGACAAACACAGTAGTAAAGCTAAAGAAGTAGTTATCATTTTTTTCATAAAGAAACCGCCCCCCTCACTTTAATATTGATATCAAATTTCCTCAAGCTATCGAAAATGCAGAACCTATTTTGACGCTTTTTGGAATATTTGGTATTATATTATAATACTAACCATATAATAGGGATTACGGCAATCAAGATTTTGAATAATTTGGTAAAAATGGGTAAAAAGTCATATTTGGAGGTATGTACAATGGGTAAAATGTACTCTAATCTGTATATGTTGAGTGGTTCTTTAATGGGTTTTATTTCCTCTGTAGCAAGTATTTATTTGTGGTATATTACTACCATTCGTGATGAGATAATAAAGGGAATGCCTTTGATTATGATTTTCTTCATCCTACTACCAGCTTGCTTAGCTTTGATCTCATCATTTATAAACCCACCACTAATCCTGTTAGCCTTTGTTTGGGGAGCTCCCTTAAGCTTGTATATGCTTGCCTACTCAAACATCGGAAGATGGTTTGGAGTAACTTGCATTCTTTACCTCGTCTCGGCAATCTTAAAATTTTACGGATCAAAACATAAACCAATCATATAGTCAACTGAACTTGGTTAGATATCTATTTAAAATTACTGCTATAGACAGTTCGGGGAATCCAACTGTCTCTTTATTTTGATTATGAAAACAGTCAGTGATTACTTGTCCAGAGCAAAAACCAGCGAATCTGTAACGGGTCAAAAAAGTAAAGTTCCGATTTTATTTTTGGAAATGGAACTTCATATATTTTAATCCCCCTAATTGTAGGAAATTTCTCTATTCGCTATACTTATTCTAGCTATAATGTTCCGATACTCACTCTTATGGGAACTTTATCCGGAGGGGATCATGTGAAGCGAAATTGGGAACTGGATGAATTGATTGAACATTTTACAATACTCCCGAACGAAATGAAGTTGGTTGAAAATAAAACGGGAGAAACCAGGATTGGATTCGCTGTGCTATTCAAGTTTTTTCAAAATGAGGCCCGTTTTCCAACGAACAAGTTCGAGGTACCCAAAGCTGTGATTGCCTACATTGCTAAACAGATTTTTTCCGATCCGGAACTGTATGCCAAATACGATTGGACTGGTCGTTCTATCACTTACCATCGAACACAGATCCGTGAGTTCTTTGGATTTCGCGAGGATACGATAGAAGATGCACAGGAAATGACAGAATGGTTATGCCAACATGTCCTGTATCATGATCATGATATCGAACACTTAAAGGAACATGTCTACAGCCGATTTCGTGAGCTGAAAATCGTACCTCCCACCCCAGACCGCATCGAACGGCTCATTCGCTCCGCCATTCACACCTACGAAGAAAATTTCTTCCAAAATACATATCAAAAGCTGCCTTCCTCAACCTTGGCCAAGTTAGACTCCTTGATTGATAGCATCGCTTATTTGGAAACCGATGACGAAGAAGTTTCCGGAGAAGAGAATGGACAGTTATCGTTTCATGAATTGAAAGCTGATCCCGGACGAGCAGGGCTTGAGAGTGTGTTAAAAGAAATCAATAAGTTGCGCATGATTCGAAATTTAGAACTTTGTTTAACGGGTACTTTAACTGAGGAGATGATTTGATGTCACTTGTTTTGTGGAACAGAACAGGCAATGATGGAATGATTGCTGAAGTTGTATTAAATCGCCCTGAAGTCCGAAATGTGTTTAATACGGAGATGGCAACACAATTATTGGAAGCATTCAAAACTTTGGCAGAGACAGATGTAAGGGTTGTTGTACTTACTTCTTCCAAATCGAAGGCATTTTGTTCAGGAGCTGACTAAAATGAACGGGACGGCATGTCATAAAGTCAATGGCGTGATCAGCATCGACTTTTCAAGGAAATGTTCTACGCAATAGCTGATCTTCCTCAGCCTGTTATTACCGCGGTTGACGGTCACGCTGTTGCCGGCGGATTTGAACTGGTCCTTAGTTGTGACATCATCGTAGCAGCAAAAACAGCCATGTTTGGTTTACCTGAAGTGAACCGGGGAATTATGCCCGGTGGCGGTGGAACAAGACTTTTGGCAAAACGAATTTGTTGTAAAGTAATATTATCTGCAATAATTACAATTACTTCTATATGTAAGCAAGTGAGGATGAGGGTAATGAGTATAGCATTTACTAGCAAAAAACAACGATTGATTCGGTCAACTTGCATAGTAAGATTTAGTCTCATGCGATTTGTCGCATTGAGTAAACTATCAAGTCTTTGTCTTAGCACATAAACAGTAAGTTGGCGGGTGATGGAAGGCAAAGATCCAAGTTATGAAAACACCATCTCCTAAGAAAAGTACTGAAACCAAGCAAACTGCATTTTGTAAGGACCCTAAAATAGGAATGGCTGATTACGAGGTTATAAACTCAAAATGGGGAACTCCGAGAGATATCAACAAAACAACAACAGCACCCTTAATTCGTATGATTGAGGTAATTGAGAACGTAGTTGCTAAATTAGTGCCAGTGGAGCTAAATAAATGTCCTTTGCCTTACAGAGAAGAAGATTTTGGGGAAGTAAGCGTGGAATGGGCGTATTTATCTGTTACTAAGATTGAATTGGAAGTAGAGGAGCAACGTGCGAGTTGAAGGTTTACCCGACGATATTAATAGATTTGTTGATAATTTCTGACATCAATTTTCGGTTTTATCGGCCCGATAAGAACAGGAATAGCGAGTATGTGCGTCGAGATTGGTAAAAAGTAAAAAAATGTCGGTATCCATAGCGTACAGGATTCCGGCATTTTTTTCGTCAATCAGGGCTTAGCGTACAAAATCCCACTTTGTTGGCGGTACCCCTATTAAAGTAGCGTAGGTTTAGAAGGCCGGTATTTGCCGTGCCTTTTTGTGTGGTCAGGGATGTCCATAAACGGATGTTGGATGATAAAGTTGCACTTGAAAAGGAGAAAAAAATGCAATATTATTACTCGTAAGGAGAATTTAATTCTTTGTATAGAAGGTGAGTATGATAACGAAGACATTTCAAGACTTAATCAGGGAAAAGTTTCCCAATCTCTCTCCTGGACAAAAAAAAGTTGCGGAATTTTTAATAGCTTCCTTGGAGCAAAGCTCGCTTTATACCATTTCTCAGATTGCACGTGAAGTTGGCGTTAGTGAGACAACAGTCATACGTCTCGCTTATGCATTAGGCTTAAGCAGCTTTTCTGAAATGCAGAAGATGATCAGACAAGATTGGCTCAGCCAAAAACAACCTACCTATTCAATGACTGAAGAAGAAGAAGTTGAAGTTACCAACATTTTTTCTCATTCAATCGAACAAGAAAAAAAAATACTGGACCGCTTACGTAATCAAATTAGAGAAGAGGATATATGGAGAACAGCAGAACTGTTAATTCGTGCAGACCGAATTTACATAGGAGGATTTCGGGAAACGTATACGGCTGCTTACTGGCTTTTCTATAAATTGAATCAGCTTCGGGATCATATCTATGTGTCGTCCCCAACAGGATATATTCCTGAGACATTATGCAATTTTGGCGAAAAATCTGTTGTGCTTTTGATGTCACTTCCACGCTACTCTAAAGAAGCACTTATCTTGGCTGACCAAGCAAGAAAACAAGGAGCCACTTTAATAGCAATGACGGATAGGCATTTATCACCAATCGGTCAACTTGCAACTATTACATTGACAACGGGTGAAAATACAGAGATTTTCTCAGATCATGCCTTACCTCTACTTAGTCTTTCTCAGTTAATCGTGATGGGAATGCATCAAAGAGATTCAAAAAACATTAGAGAAAGGCAAGAAAAAATGGAACAAATATACAACCATACTGGGATTTTCATAGAGTGAAATGGAGATGAATCACATGATTTACGCTGATGAGGTTATACGGCGGAGAAATGAGATTTTCAAGACATATGAGGAGCTAAACTCATTCGCGGAACCAAGCTGGAAGGAGGAAAAAACCTCAAACTATATTGCTCGTTTTCTTCAAGAAAAAGGGCTTTATGTAAGGACATATGAGGATCACTACGGATTAATCGCCGAAATACCAGGGCAAATCGCAGATGTAGTAGCCTTACGAGCGGATATGGATGCTTTGCTACAGGAAGTCGATGGTATTGAACAAGCATGTCATTCTTGTGGACATGATGCACACAGTACGATGGTAATGCATGTAGCCGGTATCTTAGCTGAGAGCAAAATACAGCCTTATCGCACGATTCGATTTATTTTTCAACCGGCAGAGGAAACGGCAGAAGGAGCCCTCCAAATGATAAAAGACGGAGCCTTAGATAAGGTTAACTTTCTATTTGGTGTTCATTTGCGTCCATGGAATGAACTGCCAATCAGAAAAGCTTCCCCCGTGATTATCCATGGGTCTGCCTTAACAATTGAAGGACAAATACAAGGCGTTCAAGCTCATGCTGCACGCCCTCTAGAAGGTAAAAACCCAATAGAATCGGTAAGTTTGCTGCAGCAGCTGTTGGGAAATATGCGTCTACAGACTTCACAAAATTACTCGGTTGTTATGACCCAATTAAAAGCAGGTGGCATGGCTTCGAATGTGATACCTGAAATTGCACACTTTACTTTAGATATCAGAGCAGCAACAAACGAGCTTTTGGATGAATTGAAACATGAAATAGCTTCTCTTTTCGAACATGTTGCGGAAATTAGGAAAACGCCAATAACCTGGAACTCCAGCGGTTTTGCTCCAGCAGCCAAGCCAAATCCTCAAGCTATAGCGATTCTTGAAAGCGCAATCATCGAAATATTAGGAAAAGAATCGCTAGTTGATACCTGCATATCGAAAGGAGCAGAGGACTTCCATTTTTACACGTGGAGTTTGCCCCATTTACAGGCGACGATGCTCGGCCTTGGTTGCGATTTGAAGCCCGGATTGCATCACCCGAAAATGACTTTCTCACGGGAGTCTCTTGTTTATGGAACACAAATTTTACTGTATGCCATCTGGCAAGCTGCTAATTGACCCTATGTTAAGGAAGTGATGAGAGATTGAAGCAGACAACAGATGAAGTCGAGATCCGTCTTTTAACAACAATCTCAGAATTGGAACAAGCAAGAAAATTGGAGGGGATTGTGTGGGCTGAATCAGAGACAATCCCTGTACACCAAACATTAACTGCAAGCAAAAATGGCGGGTTTCTATTAGGAGCTTTTTTGAAAGGGCAGTTAATTGGTTTTCAATACAGCTTTCCCGGTTACGATGGAAAATCTATCTATCTTTGTTCCCACAATTTAGCTGTAGACCCGCACTTTCGTCGCTATGGCGTTGGCGAAAAGCTCAAGCTTGCTCAGTGGGAACAAGGCAAAAAAATGGGATATTCTTTTATCAGCTGGACATACGATCCCCTGGAAAGTGTCAATGGCTACCTCAATATCGGCAAGCTCGGGGCGGATTGCTCAACGTATATTGAAAATTGCTACGGTGAAATGGAAGATCATTTAAACGATGGCTTACC
The DNA here is from genome assembly GCF_003710915.1 of Brevibacillus invocatus. Lineage (GTDB taxonomy): Bacteria > Bacillota > Bacilli > Brevibacillales > Brevibacillaceae > Brevibacillus > Brevibacillus invocatus. Next base: position 6,397 of record NZ_RHHR01000048.1, read on the forward strand.
ATCTGACCGTTTTTTAGTAAAATGGACGAACCTAAAAAACAAGAGCTCACTCAAGGATCAGATCACCAAACGACAACGTGAGGAAGTAAACATCGTCACTTGGAAAACCAGAGAAGATGGAATCCCCGTCATTGAAGAACTTGCGCAATTACAAGAAGGTTATCAAGGTGACATAGCGGTAGCCATCCCTGCGCATTTTCAACGAGTAAAAGAGCTGGCACCTGCGATTGCCCTGGATTGGCGCCTGCGAACAAGAGAGCTGTTCACTCATTTGTTCAATATTGGGTGGGAAGTCACCGATTTTGTCAGAAACCAGAGTTTCGATGCTCCTGTGCATTTTTACATTTTAAAGCGAATAGAGGGAACTACATGAAAATTGAACGTGTGATATTGAGGCGACTCCGAATGGATTTGGTTCGTCCCTTCACAACTAGTCTTGGAACAGAAAGAGATCGGGAGTTTATTGTAGTAGAAATCCAGAACGATGCAGGCATTTCCGGCTGGGCAGAATCGGTTACCTGCGCTGATCCCTACTATAATGAAGAAACGGTCAAAACCAATTGGCATATCATGGAGGAATTCCTTATCCCCATCCTCCAAAGAGAGCAACTGGAACACCCTGATGATGTGTCGCGATTGTTTTCTCATATTCGCAGGAACAATATGGCTAAAGCTGCTCTGGAAGGGGCGATCTGGGACTTATATGCCAAAGAAAATAAGATGTCCTTGGCATCTGCATTGGGTGGGGTAAAGAAGGAGATTGAAGTTGGAGTGAGTATTGGCATCCAGGATTCAACAGATGACTTGCTTGGGAAAGTAGAACAAGGGCTGTCGGACGGCTACAGGCGGATCAAGATTAAAATCAAACCCGGCTGGGATGTCGAGGTGGTGCGAAGCGTCCGCAAAGAATTTCCTTCGATTCCGCTAATGGTCGATGCCAATTCCGCCTATACCCTAAAGGATATTGACCACTTGGCAAGGCTGGACGAGTTTTCGTTAATGATGATTGAACAGCCTCTGGCGCATGATGATGTCATCGATCACGCGACGCTGCAAGCCCGCATGCAAACCCCGATCTGTTTGGATGAGAGCATCCATTCCTTGGAGGATGCAAGAAAGGCAATTCAATTAGGCAGTGCCAAAATCATCAATATGAAGATCGGCCGGGTCGGTGGATTGACAGAGGCTAAAAAAATCCACGATTTATGCGAATCGCACGGCGTACCTATGTGGTGTGGCGGCATGCTCGAATCGGGGATCGGCAGAGCGCATAATATCGCGATCACGTCCCTTTCCAACTTTACTTTGCCAGGAGATACCGCTGCGTCTTCCAACTATTGGTTTGCTGATATTATTACTCCGGAAGTCACCGTAAACAAGGGGATTATTCGGGTTCCAGAAGACGTTGGAATCGGCTATCATCCTGATTTGAAGAAAATGAAAACGGTTACCTTGGAGGAAAAGGAATTTACATTTGATAGGACATTCCAGATCTGACCACTTCCGCTTGCGGCAGGTAAGATCAATGGGAGGGACACAGTGAAAACATATATTTTACAGCGTATCTTTTCGGGAATGATTGTTATGCTCGGCTTATCGATTTTTTCATTTGCCTTGCTGCATCTGATTCCTGGCGATCCTGCCCAACTCATGCTCGGTGGGAAAGCAACCGCAGAACAAATTGCCAATTTACGAGAGCAGCTTGGTTTGAACAAGCCGCTACCCAGCCAGTATTTCCAATATATTCAGGGCTTGTTGACCGGCGATCTCGGCGACTCGTACAAGACAGGTAGGCCTGTCTTGTACGAGCTCCTGGAGCGTTTTCCAGCTACGGCCAAGCTGGCGTTTACCGGTACGATCATTGCAATCGCACTGGGGATTCCGCTGGGGATTATCGCCGCACGTCACAAGGGCGGCAAGCTGGACAGGCTTCTCTTGGCCATTGCGACAGTCGGTTTTTCCTTGCCGACCTTCTGGTGTGGACTGCTCGTAATCATGGTCTTTGCCGTCAAATTAGGCTGGTTCCCGATTGCTGGCGGGACGGGCTGGCGTGATTTGATCTTGCCGGCATTTACGCTGGGCGTACTCCAATCCACGATTATTATCAGACTGACACGCTCCACCATGGTCGAGGTATTGGGCAATGAATATATACGTACTGCACGGGCAAAGGGATTAAATGAGTCGATTATCATGGTCCGGCACGCGTTTCGCAATGTGATGGTACCAGTTGTGACCGTCCTGGGCCTGCAAATTGCCTCTCTGCTCGGAGGGGCGATCATCACGGAGCAAGTATTCAACTGGCCAGGAATAGGAACTTTATCAATCGAAGCGATAAGCAACCGTGACTTTCCGATTATCCAGGGGAGCATCATGTTAATCGGATTCGTCTATGTGATCGTCAATCTGATCGTAGACCTGCTCTACATGCTGATTGATCCGCGTATCCAATACAGCTCCAAGGAGGCAGCATGACAATGAAACAAGACATCTTGAAGAGCAAGGCAGCGAAAATCAGCTTCTGCGTCTTGCTCGTCATCGTCCTGCTGGGGATCATCGGCCCGTGGATCGCGCCATATAATCCAACGGAAAGCAATTTTGATAAATTTCTTCAGCAACCTTCCATGGAGAATCCGCTTGGAACGGATGCGATTGGCCGGGATCTGTTATCACGCATGCTGTACGGAGCTCGTGAAACCTTGATGGTCGCAGTGATGTCCGTCTTCATTACGTTTTTTCTGGGAACTTTGCTAGGTGTCACAAGCGCATACATCGGCGGCATTTTTGACAATGTCATGATGCGGATTATGGATGTCCTGCTCTCCTTGCCGGGAATTTTGCTGGCGCTTGCCATTGTCGCAATTCTTGGACCAAGCCAGATCAACGCCATGATTGCCATTGGCATTTCCTCGATTCCGTCGTTTGCCCGCTTGATTCGCAGCGCCGCCTTGACTGTAAAAACATCTGGCTATATCGAAGCGAGCTATGCTGCCGGCAGCTCTCACAGGTGGATCATGGTTAACCATATTGTACCGAACATTACGAGTGTTTTGATTGTTTATACGACGATGTTCGTCGGCTCGGCTATCCTCGATACATCAGCGCTCGGCTTCATCGGCATGGGGGCACAGCCGCCAACGCCTGAATGGGGTACGATGCTCAGCGAAGGCAAGGACTACCTGTCAGATGCCTGGTGGTTAGCGACTTTTCCTGGTCTGGCTATCACCGTGATCGTGCTTACCATAAACATCTTGGGAGATGAACTGTATGAATTTTTTGATCCTAGAAGTAAGCACCGCTAGAGTGGGAGGGAAGTAGTATGAAGCCGCTGCTAGAAGTGGATAATCTCTGCATCAGCTTTGGGAATCAGGCAACAATGCGCCATGTAGTCGAGAATGTCAGCTTTCATGTGCACGCTGGCGAATCGCTGGGGATCGTCGGTGAGTCGGGTTGTGGAAAAAGCATTACATCGCTCGCGATCATGCGGCTTCTTGGGGGAAATAGCCGGGTTAGCGGGCAGATTCGCCTGAACAACAAGGAGCTTCTCTCTCTCTCGGAAAATCAGATGCGAACGATTCGAGGAAAAGACACGGCGATGATCTTCCAGGACCCGATGACGTCGTTAAACCCGTTGCTTACCATCGGGAAACAAATCGGAGAGGTCATGGAGCAGCACGATAACTTGCCCAGAGACGAGGTGAAAAAGTGCGTCCTGGAGCTGCTCACGAGAGTCGGCATCCCCCGCGCGGATGAAATCTACCACGAGTATCCGCACCGACTGTCTGGAGGTATGCGGCAAAGAGTAATGATCGCCATGGCCATTGCCTGTCAGCCTTTACTACTGCTTGCGGATGAACCGACCACCGCGCTCGATGTGACGATCCAGGCACAAATATTGGATTTGCTGCAGAAGATCCGGAAGGAAAACAGGATGGCTCTGATTATGATTACCCATGACCTGGGGGTTGTCGCCGAGGTCTGTGATCGCGTAATGGTGATGTACGCGGGGCAGGTTATGGAAACGGCAGATGTTCGCACTTTGCTGCGTACGCCCATGCATCCGTACACAAAGGCGCTGATGATGTCCAGACCGCAAAGCGCCAAGGAAAACAGGCGGTTAAATACCATTCCTGGGAGTGTACCGTCACCGGAGCATTTTCCGAACGGTTGCCGATTCGCCCCTCGTTGCGATCAGGTAATGCCGATCTGCTATGAGAAAACACCGGCGCTTGCGCCTGCCGGTGAAGGAAGCGCCTGCAGATGCTGGCTGTATGACGAAAATAAGGAAAGCAAGGAGGTTCTAGTATGAATGCTTCTAGGCCACTCCTTGAAGTGAAGGGATTGCAGAAGTGGTTTCCGCTATCCAGGGGATTCCTGCAATCGAGTCGTTTTGTTCGGGCAGTAAACAATGTTGACCTGATCATGCGGAAAGGCGAAACAGTCGGAATAGTAGGAGAATCAGGCTGCGGTAAATCAACACTCGGACGTTGCATCTTGCGCTTAATTGAACCGACCGATGGAGAAATCTGGTTTAACGGAACGAATGTGAGTTCATTGTCAAAGCAGGCCATGCATAAGTATCGCCGAAACATGCAGATGATTTTTCAAAATCCATACGACACCTTAAACCCGAAGCACCGCATCCGCAAAATATTGAGTGAGCCTCTCATTGCTCATAGAGTCCCGAAAGAAGAGCACGAGACGCTGATGGTGAACATATTGGAGCGTGTCGGACTGCGCAAGGAACATCTGGAGCGCTTTCCACACGAATTTTCCGGAGGGCAAAGGCAGCGCATCTGCATTGCCAGAGCCTTGATTCTAGGACCGGAGCTGGTGATTGCCGATGAAGCTGTCTCAGCGCTGGATGTCTCGATTCAATCGCAAATTCTGAATCTGCTTCAGGATCTGCAGGAGCAAATGGGATTGACTTACCTGTTTATTTCCCATGATTTAAGTGTAGTTCAACACATTTCTGACAGGGTTGCAGTCATGTATCTTGGCGAAATCGTTGAAATGGGGGACAAGCAGTCTTTCTTTCAGAAACCGTTGCATCCCTATTCACAAGCATTATTATCAGCGGTTCCGAAGAACGATCCGGATGAGAACCGCGAGCGAATCATTCTGCAAGGTGATTTGCCTTCGCCGACGAATCCGCCAAGCGGCTGCAAGTTTCACCAACGCTGCCATGTTGCCATGGAGAAATGTAAAACGGAAGCTCCCTTGTTAAAAGAGGTCGAAGGCAGACAAGTTGCCTGCCATTTATATGCATGATTATGTGTGTCATATTGCAAGGAGGTGGTTCAAGACTACGGTCTGGAAAAAATAGAGCCAAAATTTTAACACCCAAAAATCAGGGGGCTAACGGATGAGAAAAGGAAATAATTTGAGCAAGTTATTGGCAGGCATTCTGATTACATCCTTAACGACTATCACCATTGGCTGCGGAGCGTCTAACGGAGATAATCCGCAGCAAAGCGGAACCACAACCATTACCCCAGGCGAGCCTCAAAAAGGAGGTACGGTCACGATTGCGGTGGACGGGGAACCGGACACACTCGATACGCACAAGACCCATACAGGGATTGCTTCTTCGCTCATTGCCGACTTCTTTGGAGCTAGTTTGCTTTATCTTGATCCAGAGACGAAAACGTTGCAACCGTCTTTAGCAGAAAGCTATACGATCTCTGACGACAGGAAGGCATGGACCTTCAAGCTGCGTAAGGATGTTACCTTTTCGGACGGTACACCACTGACAGCCAAAATCTACAGTGACACGTTCAATCGCATGCTTGAACCGGAACATCTGGCGGCGACGGCAGCGTCCTTCTACGATGGACTATCAAGAGCCGAGGCACCGGACGACGAGACGCTTATCCTGCATTTTGACAGACCGTCGGCTCCGATCCTAACTTATTTGAGCATGCCTGCTTACGCTCAGCCGATGCCTGTCGATTTAATCAAAAAGACCGGTGATGAATACGGCCGCAAGCCGGTCGGTGTGGGACCTTGGCAGGTGACAGAGTGGAAAACCGGGGAATCGATCGCCTTGGTAAGAAATGACGGCTTCAATCTGGGAGCAGCATACTACAAGAACCAAAAAGCGCCGTATCTGGATGGACTGATATTCCGCTTTATCAAAGATGCACAGACGGTAAAGGCTGCTCTGGAGAGCGGCTCGGTAGATATTGCGTACAACCTGAATGGAAAAGTCGCCAAATCTTTTCGCGACAACCCTAAATACCAAGTTCTGGAGGAATTGAACAACGGCGAGGTCTTTCTGGGAATGAATCTTCAGGACAAACGTTTTCAGGACCCAGCCGTTCGTCGGGCCATCAGCTATGCGATTAACAAGGAGGCAATCGTCCAGGCTGCCTTGCAAGGGGAAGGAGTTGCCGCACATAGCCCGCTGGCCAATTCCATTTTTGGCTTCGACCCGGCATCCGCGGACTACGACTACAAATACAATGTCGAGCAAGCGAAAAAGGAGCTGGAAAACGCAGGCTGGACCCTAAACGGAGAAGGGGTACGCGAAAAAGACGGGCAGCAGCTACGCGTCAGCCTCATTATCAGAGAGACGAGGGCGTTGGAAGGGCAGCTCATTCAGTCCATGCTTGCCGAGATCGGCATCAAGGTGAAGAACCAGCAGCTGGAAGGCGGAGCCTATTATGATGCAGCCAACAAGAAGACGTTTGATCTCATTATTGGACAGTACGGCGACGTTGATCCAGATATTCTCTACTACCTGTTCCACTCCACACAAAGCGGAAACAAATACTCGATCAACGATGCCCAGCTTGATGATCTGCTGGTCAAGGCACGCTCGACATTCGAGCAGGATAAGCGCGTGGCAACCTACAAAGATGTGCAAAAGCTGATTATCGATCAGGCATACGTAGTTCCATTGTATGTCCAAATAAACTTTATCGTCATTAACTCGAAAGTAAAAGACGTGAAGTACGGCAATAACGCATTGATGCTGAACGACGCCTGGATTAGCAAGTAACCGAAAGCCAGGCCCTGCTTCTCAAAGACAACGCCTGAGGAGGGTAACGAGAATGGATAAAAAGGCCTATTATGAATTACTGGAAAGCAAATTCCCAACGTACAAAGAATTTACTGCCATTTCGGTTGGCGAAAACGGCGAACCACTGGTGCCGATTGGAGCAGAATTCTCAGGGAAAATCCATATTTTGGAGGATTATAAACAATACACGGGCGAGCAAATCTTCGTCCGTTCCCAGGTACTGAACATGCTTGTGCAAGCGCAAAAAAAGCTGAAGGCACTCCGGCCGGATTACGATTTGGAGATTCTCTGCGGGTATCGCCACCCCGAAATTCAGGAAAGAAGCCATAGCGAGCACAAAAACTGGCTGAAAGAACACGAGCCGCACCTGGAGGGCGACGAGCTGACGGAGGCAGCGCATCGCTTCAGTGCCGCTCCCGACGTCGCCGGACATCCGACAGGCGGTGCGGTGGACGTGCAGATCGTCGGTCCGGATGGTGCGCCCATCGACATGGGGCCTGCCTTTGAGCCGAGCAAGGACGTGTATGTGTTTTCACCGTTTGTCGAGAGAGAAGTGTGGAACAACCGGCAATTATTGCGGAATTGCATGATCTACGCCGGGTTTGCCCCGTTTGATGGCGAATGGTGGCATTTCGCCTACGGGGATCGGGAATGGGCGAGCTATTATTGCAAGCCAGAGGCGATTTACCAACAAATCCGCTTTCAAGTGTAAGATTCACGATCCGCTATATAGCTCAAAAGGAGTGAAGCAGAGTGACACAACCTGGAACTTCAAACGTACGCAGTCAGTTTGATAATTTTTTTTCGACGCTTGCGGACAAGCAGAAATTCAATGGAAACATTATGGTGCTTGAGCAAGGAGAGCCCATTTTTACCGGCTCCTACGGTTTTGCTGACCTAGAGAAATCGCTGCCGCTGACCCATGATACCGTGTTTGAGCTGGCATCTGTCTCCAAGGCGTTTACGGCGATGGGAATCATGCTGCTGCAAGAGCAAGGAAAAATCGGGTACGAGGATCAAGTGGACAGCATTCTGCCAGGCTTCCCGTACCGCGATATAACGGTGAGAAATCTGCTTTCGCACACATCCGGCCTGCCGGATTACATGGAACTGTTCGCACAGTATTGGGACAGGTCAAAAATTGCCACCAACGCCGACGTTCTGGAGCAGCTCCGCGTTCATCAGCCAGCCGTACTGTTTCAGCCGAACGAGAAATACGAATACAGCAATACCGGATACGTGCTGCTCGGCTCGATCATCGAGAAGGTATCAGGGATGAGCTTCTCCGCGTTTTTGAAAAAGTATATCTTCGACCACCTGGAAATGGAGAATACCAGAGTGTTTAACAGGAGATTCTCCCAGGAGGTAATTGAGAATTATGCATACGGCTACGTCTATTCCGATGAACTGGGAAGACACAGCTTACCCGATCATGTTAAGGAATACGATTCGGTCATTTATCTGGACGGTATTCAAGGGGATGGTGTCGTGAACTCGACACTGGAAGATTTGCGAAAGTGGGACAGAGCTTTATACACGGAAAAAATGGTGAGCAGTGAAACGCTTCAGCAAGCCTTTTCGCCCGTCAAGCTGGCTGACAACAGCACGTACCCGTACGGCTTTGGTTGGCAGCTTCGCGATGACTCCTGGACAGGAAAAGTAGTGTATCACGGGGGGAGTTGGCCAGGGTACAGAAACTGGTTAGGTCGCTATATCGATGTGGACAAAACGATCATTTATCTCACAAACGTAGAGCAGGACAGAGAATTTACTTTAGCAGTTAGAGAGGAAGCGGAAAATATTTTATTTGGTCGACCTTATCGGATACCCGAATAAAGCAAGAAATATAGTTTCAATTTCAAAGCAAAAAGTAAGTTTATAGATTGGGATTTGCCTTGAGCTTGGCAAGCAGGGTAAATCCTTTTTCTTATTACGAGCGTCGCGGGCCCCCCCTCAAAAGATAAATAAATTAACTACAGTTAACGGGCAGAATAGTGAGAATAGTTACATCTATTAAGATCCCCACACATTAATCTCTTTAATTTCGTTTATTCTCCGTTACTTATTCAAAATTTGTACTTCCTGTAAAGTGGTTTGCTTTCATGCAAACCACTTTTTTCGTACGTATGGTAATAGGGATTACCGGGATACCGATTACACTAAGACTTTATTGGGGTACCGCCAGCAAAACGCGAATTTACAACGTTAAGGTGTTTTGTATACAAAAACAGCCGGTTTTCACCACGCTAAGGGTATAACCGGCTTTATTGCTATACTTGGTTCAACGGCCGCAGTGTTTCTAATGTGGTAACTCCTTTCGGATCAAAACGATACTCGCCAAGGAAGTTGATATGCTCCCATCCCAATGGGGACATATGCTTTAATAAATCCTCTCGTAACGCACCTTTACTTCGGAGTAGATCCGTAGCTTTTCCTAGATATACCGTATTCCAAACGCTAATTGCATTAATGAGGATGTTTAAAGCACTTGCACGCTGAAGCTGATCCTGCAAAGCACGTTCTCTCAGCTCTCCATGTTTCCCGAAGAAAATGGCTCGTGCTAGGGCGTTCATTGCTTCTCCTTTGTTCAATCCGCGTTGGATACGGCGGCGCATCGATTCGCTTGAGACATAGTCGAGGATAAAGATTGTCTTTTCAACTCGCCCCATCTCTCGAAGTGCTTTAGCAACCTTATTCTGACGAGCGTAGGAGCCAAGCTTACCCATAATGAGCGCACCGGACACTTTGCCCTCCCGAATAGAATGTGCCAGGCGTAAAACATCGTCATAATTTTCACGTATGACCTTCATATCAATTTGACCGCGGAGAAGATTATCCAGTTTCAGGAAGTCACTAGGTTTTCCGATCGCATAAAGTTTTGCGTCAGACAAATCTCGAAGACGTGGTGCAAATCGAAAACCAAGCAAATGAGTCAAGCCAAAGACCTGGTCCGTATAACCGGCGGTATCTGTATAGTGCTCCTCAATTGATAAGTCCGACTCATGATGCAAGAGGCCGTCGATGACGTGCACCGCATCCCGAGCGTTCGTATTTATGACTTTCGTATAGAACGTTGAAAATTGATCGCTGACGAATCGATAAATAGTAGCCCCTCTGCCTGATCCGTAATGTGGGTTAGGATCGGCACTAAGAGACGAAACGCCTACTTGTACGCGCATACCGTCGGATGAAGATGTGCTTCCATCCCCCCAATAGGACGCTAAAGAACGGCGATGATGAAAGTTCACAAGTGTTGCTTGCGCTCTGTTCATTGCATCATCGTACATTCGCCATTGAGCTGCATTGGCCATTTGATGATACGAGATGCCAGGCGTAGCATCAGCCATTTTTGTTAGGCCGATGTTAGTTCCCATAGCCATGAGCGCTGCCAGAACAATCGGTTTTTCTTCAGCTTTAGGATGACGATTGGTCGAAGCATGGATAAACTGCTCGTCAAAGCCAGTCCAACTTGCCACTTCTAAAAGTAGGTCTGTCAGCTTTACTCGTGGCAGCATACCGTAGAGAGTGGAGCTATATTGTTTTGCTTCTTCTGGAACATCCTTTTCAAGTCGATGAACATGTAGTCTACCTTTTTCTATGTTTACTCCTTCGAGCGTATCAATGTTTTCACTAATCCACTGTAATCGATGTAGGAGGGACGTAGTTCTTTCCTCAAGATAGTCTTCAACATTAAGACTCACGGCCAATCTGGCACCGGTTGCCTGAGTAGATTTCCATTCGTCTTCTGGCACTAGGTACTCGTCGAAGTCTTTATGCTGCCTGCTTCCGACAATAGAAACATCTCCGGATTTCACATAGTTTCGTAATTCCGTAAGTGCAGCCATCTCGTAATAATGTCGGTTAATGGTCCCATCCTCGTCGAAAACATGCTTTTGCCATCGGTTGGATACGAAATCTAATGGAGCACCTTCAGGTACTTTTCGTTTACCTGAATCGTTCATCTCTCGGATGGTATCAAGCGCTCTCATCAACGGTTCAACTGATTTCGTTGAACGGAACTCCAATGCATTCAGTAGGGTAGGCGTGTATTTTCGAAGATAATTAAACCGACTTTCTAAAAGATCCAAATAGTCATAATCAAGTGGCCGCGATAGTTTCTTGGCTTCTTCCACAGATTCAACAAACTTGTCCCACGGCATGACCGTTTCTAACAAAACAAACGGATCAGCGCCCTCATCCCGCGCTTTGATAAGAGCAACTCCCAAGTCAACATAATGGACAACTTTTTCATTTACAGCTTTGCCGTTCTGTTTCTGAAGCTCTTCTTGTTGTTTCCGTCCTTTCGATTGCAATGTTAAGATTTGCTTATCGTGGATCTCAAATGCCTGGTCAACTAAATCTTGACTAAGATCCAAAAGGTACGCCACCAATACCGTATATCGTTTTGCTTCATGGAAACGTCGAAAGGACTGCGGCTCATATCGAGCGCCAAGGCGTGAGAGCTGTCTTAGCCGGTTGGGATGTATCGCTCTCGTATCGATATTTAGTTGCAAGTTCCGTATATAATCTAATCGTTCAATAACCTTTAAAAAGGCTTCAGGAGAGAATTGTCCAGTCGTTTCTTTAAGCCAACCAAGCGTTGTTTTTCCGGTACCAATGACAGGTTCGATAAGCTTGTCTAGTTTCTGTTTTTGGTAAGAGGTTAGAGCTGAGTGGATCTGGCGATAAATACGTTCTTCCGCACGATGCCGTGCTTCCCATACAACCCTCTCAATCGTCGTAATAGCCGGTAGGATAATTTTAGAGCGACGCAATTCGTCTAATGCCGCGCGAATTAAGTGAACAGCATTCCCATTTTCGAGCGCCAGCTTAAATAAGTACTTCAATAATCTGCGATAATCATTTGTCGTAAACGTAGTAAAACCATATTCCTCTCGAATTTCTTTCAGATGATCCCACAGCGTGTTTTCCCTTCGGGCATACAAGGAAAAAACTCTTGACTCAATATCCAGCTGTTTGGCCAGGTAGTCAAGCAAGAAGTCAGGGATTTCTTTTATATCAGTTATGCTCCATCCCGGATAGCGGAGTAGTGCTAATTGAACGGCAAAGCCTAATCGGTTGTAGTCTCGTCTGTGACGATTAATTATTTCCAAATCATGTTGGGAGAAAGTGTAGTAAGTAGCAAGCTCCCATTCACCATTTGGAGGGGTCATCCATTCTAGTCGCTGGTCTGTTGTAAGAAGTTCTTTTCCGCGCATGGTACCCGCACCTTTCTTTGATTTTCATACTCCTTTACACGTCGATAAAAAGTATTGGGCTTTAATTCAAGACGCTTCATTCCTTCGGTCGCAGTAATCGATCCGGATTTCCACTCATCATACACCTGAATAAAATCCGTATTAATCTCGTACTTACGTCGTCCGAATCTCACGCCGTTATTCTTTGCCACTTCTATTCCTTCGGCCTGCCGTTGCTTATTTTTCTTACGTTCTTGTTCGGCCACATAAGAAAGCAGGCTTAAAAATTGGTCCTCCATTAGCTTGCCAAGATCGCCCATGCTTCGAAATTTCCTACTATCAAACAAAGTCTCATTTTCCAATACTACAATATCTGCATTTAGCTCTCGTGTAATATACTTCCATTCTTGAATGATTCCATCATAATCCCTACCTAATCGATCCAGTGCATCAAGATATAGCAAATCCCCTTCACGTATGATTAAACGCATCGCCTGATACTTCGGTCGGTTAAAATCCTTTCCACTTTGCTTGTCAACGAAGATATAGCGTTCTTCAATTCCAAGTTCACGCATTTTTTTAAGCTGCCGTTCCGGATTTTGATCCTTGGCTGAAACGCGAGCGTATCCCAGTTTCAAAAAAGTAAACTCCTTCCAATAAATTATGTCAAAAAGTATATCAATAAAACGAAATGTTGCAAAATAAAAAAGCACACTTTATGACATGCAGAATACTACGTGTTTTCTAACGTGTCATAAAGTATGCTTTTTGACAGTACACCACAAAGCAATAGACAGCTCAGTAAGTATTAAGCCGAGATATACATGATCAAAGCTTCTTCGAAATATCGGAAGAGTCTTATTGGAGTTAAATTAAGTAACATTTGGAATGTCAATGCTCTCATCTCCGAAAAGCTAAATATGTCAAAAAAGTGAAACTCTTATTTTATCGACATAATCCAACAAAATATTTCCAATTATTAGTGTAATATTCTTTTATTAGCCAGAAACAAGCCTATAAAAATGAAATCCCTGGCTAATTTGAAAAATTTCACTATAAAATATTAATTGTTGGGGAGGATTTTTGTAATGAAAAAGCTTTTATCGACCGTTATTGCAACAACAATGTTGGTTGCTTACGCTGGGGGTGCCTATGCATCAACTTCTAAAAGCAATTCATCATCTAGTATCGAGATCAGCGCTAATCAAATAAGCCAAGTTAAGATTCCAAAAGAATTTTTTAATCCGAATCATCCTAAGGCCATAAAAGATCCTGAAACGATAGAAAAGTATGAGAAAATCCTTAAAAAGATAGAAAATAACGAAGATAAGAACAGAATTTCTGCGAATGCACCACAGGCGGCAGCTGGAGCTGTAGTAGCAGTTTATTTCATTCCGGGTATTGGAGAAGTTGCCTTACTAGCAACAGGAGCTATCTTAATAGGGACAGCAGTCTGGTATGCAGGTGAATGGCTCTATGATGTGGTCTATTCGTGGTTGCAGTCAGAAACTGCCTCGGACTATATTGCAAAGAACAGAAAAGGATCAATTTTGAGAGAGTTTCCAAGTGAATACTTAGATAAGACTCTGGATGAAATTGAAGCAGATGCTAAGAAAGGTAATGCAACGGCAAGAAAAGCGAAAAAATTATTAAATGACAGGAGATTCAGCAAAAATTAAAATTTAAGGGTGAAATTATGGAAACTAATTCTAGACCGCCCCAAACAAAATGGTATGCAGTCAAAGTCTTATTTGAATCAGTTCACTCTGGAGGCTCAGATCATCAAAAAAATGAAAACAATGATGGTAACAACATAAAACTTTTTGAAGAAAGTATTATTCTCGTAAAAGAAACTAATATGGAAAAGGCCATTGAAATTGCGGAAAAGTTTGCAAAAAAGGCTGAACATGAGTCATTGAATAGCTTTGGTGAAACAGTTAAGCATCAGTTTGTAAGACAGTTACATACATTTGAGCTAAATGATGACGAAATAACTATTGGAACTGAAATCTATTCAAGATTTATCCATGCTAGCAATGAGAACTCAGCTATTGATGTTATTAAGCGCTATTACCCAGAAGTTTTAGGTGAAGACGGGGATACTGAATAATATTACAATTAGTAAAATTACCCCCTGTCAATATAAAAATCCTTGCAACCAGTGTGACACGGTAATCAACCGGAGCACACTGGTTTTTTTATGGAAAAATGAGGGTGAGGGGGACCTAACCAAGTAGATTACAACCTTAGTGGAAACCTGTTATTTTTATCAAAATCCCTTAACGTTGTAAATCTGCGTTTTGTTGGCGGTACCCCTATAATAGGTATAAAAAGGAAATGGGGGGATTTGTAATGATTAAAACCATAGCAAGCCGTTCAAAAAACCGTTTTGTACTTGCGATTGCTCTAGCATTAACATTGTCGATAGGTGTAGTACAAGCTTTTGCAGCGCAATCATGGCTTTATATGACTCCCAGTGAACATACCGTTATAGGAGAAATGGTGTTCGTTCCCAAAGGAGATGAAATTACCTATTATTGGGAAAATGATGGAAGTACACATAGCGTTGGATTTGGAGTGTATTATTTTGATGGTCAAAGCAGTACTTTGATATCGTCAAAAACGGCTGGATACGGTTACGGTAATCACGGTGATTCATTTGACGCACCATACAATGGATTTTATTTTTTAAAAGCGAACTGTGGTGGGAATGGACAAACGGGTTGCAAAGGTAGCGGATACATTGAATATTAAGGGTTAGGTAACTAAGAAGAAAGGCTCTCCTATTGGGGGAGCCTTTCTCTTTTGGACGTAATTCGAGTTATTGAAGGGAATTTGCTACTTTTATTAGATCGTCCAATTTTTTCTCTGTGCCACGTTTTGATAGTCTTATTTGATAGGTTAGGTTGTTTTTCTTAAAACGGATAATATCGGCTCCGTGATCTTCGGAATGAACATACATAGCAATCGTGCCATCTGCCAAGGTAACATTTTCTGATTTAACCTCAAAATTTTTACTTCTATTCTTTTTCAAGTAAACAGATATAGCTAGAAGATTATTAGCTTTTTGGTCTAAGTATTGGATAGATAACATTTTTAATAATTCATTGTAATGACCACCTGTATGTGTTGGGGTAAAAGGTATGTATTTAGGAAGTAAAATTTTTTGTTTATTTGTATTCTCAAATTGTGAAACCGATGCTTCAATCGGGACAACATCCCCGAGAGGTTTACTTGGATCAGTATCTAAGGGATCTTTCGGGGGAATGGATTGAATAATACTGAGACTTAAAATTATAGGAATGAGCTTATTGAAGAACATGATTTAATCTCTCCTTTCCTTACAATTATAGAGTCCCCATTTTTTAGCTTTATATTCCAGCACGAATAGCCCGATCAACGTCTCGATCAGGCTAAATCCCTTTGCTACCGGTTATGTACAAACGAAGGAACAACGCCGCGCGGCATTTCCGTGTAGAGCGTATTAACGAAAGATGGCCAGAGCTTTCACGCTTTGATTATAGTATTGGCAAATTGGTAATTATTTTATACTTGGGGTACCGCCAACAAAACGC
>NZ_RHHR01000049.1 GCF_003710915.1 Brevibacillus invocatus
CTGGTCTCTTTAAGCCGTTTCCGTAAATATTTAACAGTTGGAATCCGTTCTAAGATTCGAGCGACCAAAGAATACAGCATAGCAACATAATTCAACTCAGTAGGAGCTCCATAGATCGACTTTTTGGAGATAACACAAAGAATCGGATCGATGTCAAGGGTGGAAAAAATCGCTCCAAATCGTTTGGGAGGTTCTAAATCGAATAATTCTTGTATATCAAACAGGCTTCCTTGTCTTATAATGGACATTGGGAGTCACCTCCAGTTCTCATAAGTTTTGGTCGTACTTAACTTATTAGAGATTTGGGGAGGTACTCCTTTTTCTATGCTCAAAAAACCTTGAGCCCGTAGGGCTCAGATTTATGAAATTGATTCTATTATGAATTTTTAAAATATAATTGCTGCACTTTTTCACAGCAACCTTGACACTGGAAAAAGTACCCCCTTCCCTTGCTCGAACATATGTACAACCTTCTTATTGCCATTATTGCACATCAAATCATGGTAGAAATGTTAATGAATTAACGGTATTCAAAGGATTATGTTTTTTTGAGCATGACTTGCTGAACTGAAAAAAAGCTCGCCCCATAAAACCATACGGGGCAAGCTTTTGTTTAGTTTTTCTGTGCAATTGGTACTTTTGCCGAGCGAATGAGCGGAACGATAAACATCATCCCGATCAAGAACAGAATCGCCGAGGTCTGGTAAATGGTCAGCAGGGAGAAATACTCCTTCATTTTGCCAGCAGCGCTCATCGTAAGCACCATCGAGCCCGTGAACAACGGCGTCAAGATTCCGTTCACCCTGCCAATGAACGCCCCTTCTGTATATTTCATGATGATCGTATTGATCCCGATCTGAATACAAGGCAAGAGCAGCCCGCTGAGCAGATTGGCAGAAAGCGTCAGCCACTGCATGGTGGAAATTCCGGAGACGCTCAGTGCGATCGCATTTCCCAGCATACCAATCACCAGCAGCTTTTGCGGTGCTACAGATTTCGCAAAGGCCATCGCCAGCGCTCCTCCGGTTATCATCCCGATTCCCTGAACCATGAGCAGCCATTGCAAGCTTTCTTTAGGCAAGCCAAGACGTTCGGTCACGAGGAAAATCCCCAAAGGCTGCACGAGTCCAAGTCCGAGACCCGCTCCCGCAAAGCAAAACCCGAGCAAAGTCAGTACGCGGTTTGATTTCACATAGCGAAGCCCACTGGCCATCTCCTCTAAAATGACTGTCTTTTTCTCCGTCGATTTCTCCTCGACAGGGTCCGGCGGAAGCAAGTACAGTACTGCAGCCGCACACAAGAACGCCACGGCTGTAATTACCATCGCGATTTCCAGTCCGAGTGCCTGGAAGACAAACGTTCCCAGTATCGGTCCGAGCACCATGAACAGGGCAAACAAAGTCTGATAAGCGGACATGCCTGTCTGCAGCTGCTCAGCAGGGACGTGCAGCTTGAACAGCTTCATTCCGGATGGTTGTGAAAACTGTGAAAGAATGGCTGAAATCAATGTAGCAAAAAAGACAGCTTTCCACGTACCGAATACAAATGTAAGCAAAACGAGAAGCACCGACACGGCGCTCAAAATTTCACACCAGACCATCGTGCGTTTGGGTCTCCAACGGTCTGCAAAGGTACCCGCTAAAAAGGAAAAGAGAAAGATCGGCGCGTACTCCGCTACCGAAATCATCGATACTGCAAATGCATCTCCATTGGTTTGCTCCATGACAAATAGCAAAATGGCAAAGTTGCGTACCCAGATCCCGATCTGCAAAAACAGACCGGATAAGAGGATCGCCCTGACATATCGATTGCGAAACAGTTCAGACATAAAAAAAACCTCCTCATCCATTCACTTCTGGACAGGAGTATCACATACGAACGCAAAAGACAAAGAACCCTAACAAACGTGGGATCCACCATCCATTTGGCCAATATGCATACTAATCCTATCCAGAAAAATGCTAAGTCATATTCGACTGCTTTTTTGGAATAGGTCTTAGTAGATCATTGGCTTGTTGGTCATCCTTCCGTGTTAGAATGAACAAAGAATACCATAAAAAGGGAGAGGAGCACAAGTCAAAATCTGTGCTCCTTGTCTTCTTTTTTTGGTTGGATCAATATTCCCGGTACTTCAACAGCCGCATGCTGTTCAAGATCACCAAAAGCGCTGCACCTGTGTCACTGACAACTGCCATCCACAAGGTCAGCCAGCCCGGGAAGATCAGAACGAGAGCAACCAGCTTGATGATGATCGAAAACCAGATATTTTGCTTGATGATCTGCAGGGCTTTGCGGCTCAGCTTGACCGTATGAGGCAGCTTTTCCAGATTGTCTGCCATCAGGACGATATCCGCCGTCTCCATCGCCGTATCGGTCCCGGCACCACCCATCGCGATTCCGAGGTCCGCTGTCGCGAGTGCTGGGGCGTCATTGATTCCATCCCCGACCATCGCTACCACTCTGCCTTCTTTTTGCAGCTCTTTGACAGCCTCCACCTTCTGTTCAGGCAGCAGCTCCGCCACGTATCGCTTGACTCCGGTCTGTCCGGCTACTTTTTTGGCTGTTCCCGCGTTGTCGCCTGTAAGCATCACGATTTCGCTGATCCCGCTTGCCTTCAAATGCTGAATCGCCTGTACCGTGATCTCGCGGATGGTGTCTGCGACCGCAATCAATCCCAAGAGTCGCTTGGAAGTTCCCACGACAATCAAGGAGTGGCCTTCGCTTTGCAGCGTCTTTATTTGCTCGGTCCAGTGCGTGAGCGACACGCCCATTTCCTCAAATAATGCCGGTTTGCCCACGTAATAGGTTTCGCCGTCGATCGTCGCCACGGCGCCTTTCCCAACAATCGCGCGATAATCGGCACCTACCATCGCCATATGCTGATGTTCTTGCGCATATTTGATAATCGCCAATGCAATCGGATGCTTGGAATGCTCCTCTACCGTCCTGGCAATCCGCAGCAGCTCCTCTTCCTTCGCACCGTCTGCTATCAACACTTCCTTGACCTGCGGCTTACCTTCCGTCAGCGTACCTGTCTTGTCAAAAGCGACCGCGCTGATCGTACCTGCTTTCTCCAGGAACGCGCCGCCCTTGATCAACACGCCGTTTCGTGCTGCATTGCCAATCGCCGATACGATCGCTACCGGCGTCGAAATCACCAGTGCGCACGGGCAAGCCACGACTAACAGCTCCAGACCCTTGTAAAACCACTCGCCCCACGTCCCGAAGGAAAGAAGCGGCGGGAAGACGATCACCAGCAGGGCCAGCACCAGCACGATCGGGGTGTAGATGGCCGCAAATTTATCGACAAAAGCCTGTGTCGGCGCTTTTTTCTCCTGCGCTTCCTCCACCAGGTGGATGATTCGCGACAGTGCTGTATCCTCGACGAGACGCGTCACCTTCACTTCCAGCGACCCGCTTTCGTTGACCGTTCCGGCATAGACGCCATCCCCGACCGATTTATCGACAGGGATAGACTCGCCCGTGATCGGAGCCTGGTTGACGCTGGATGCTCCGTTCCATACCTCGCCATCCAATGGGATTTTCTCGCCGGGCTTGATGACGATGACCTCGCCTATGCTCACATCTTCCACCGGCTTGCGCGTCAGGGTCTCGCCTGCTTTTACCCACGCTTCCGACGGAGCCAGATTCATCAGATTGCGTATCGAATCTCTCGTTTTTTCAATCGATCTGGCCTGAAGCATGTTGCCCAATGAAAACAGCCAGACCACCGTAGCTCCTTCCATCCATTCACCGATCGCGGCAGCACCGATCGCAGCTGCTGTCATCAGAACGTTCATGTCCAAAGAACCGCTCTTGATCGCATAAAAGGCGCTTCGAGCAGGGCGGAATCCACCGATCACAATAGCCAGCGCCCACAGACTAATCAGTACAGGCTCCGGTATGCTAGTGAAGGAACCGATAAATCCAAGAAGTAATAAGATACCGGAGATGACCGTCAATCTCGTTCCGGTATGATCCGAAGCTTCCTCTTGAGCACCAGAGCGCTTGGCGAGCATGCTGGCGGTATATCCAGCTTTGGATACCTCCTGCATCACCGCTTTATTGTCCAGACCATCCTGCAGGATATGCATTTTTCCCGTCGAAAAATTGACGTTCACTTCCTTCACAGCTGGCAGTGTCCTCATGTGTTTTTCCAACGATTTGGCACATGAGCTGCAATCCATGCCATGTATGCGGTACACCGTCGCCCCGCTAGCTGCGACAAACGGTTCTAAATGTGCTTCCTGATGATCATGACAGCAGGCTCCATCATGATCATGGTGATGCTGCTCGTGAAGATGCTGTTCGAATCCAGACATAACCGCTCACCTACTTTCCATTCCCGCTTCCATCCATGGTTCCATCCATTCTACAATTGACCAAACATTCAAATGTATATTTAATTATTATATTAGCGAAATCATCGTATTCATTCAAGCATCGATTTGAATTTTTCCGCCCATTTTCCTCTACCTTCATGGTTCCCCGATGCCGCCATTGCTTTACACTTGATCAACGTAAAAAAGAGACTCCTCCCAAGAGAAGTCTCCTCACCCATAGCATTCCTTATTGATCGTTGGGGCCTCTTTGCCATTTCGTTCCGCAATCCAGGCACGTACATTGAATGATTTTCTTCTTATCCAGTGCCAAGCGCACGATAAACAAGACAAAAGCGCCAAAAAGTCCGAGAAATAGAAAAATGACCGGTGTACCATTCAGCCGAACTCCCACCCAAGCGATGATCATCAAAACGAGGGCGTAGATCGTCACATATAAAAATCGATTGATCGATTCCTTGAAATCAATCTTCTTTGATTTGCATTTGGGGCACTTGCCATGAACATCCATGCTTTTCTCCTCCTGTGTACAACGCTGCCCATGCTTTTCCGAACTAACCACAAACATGTCCATGATACACGAAAAAGGAGGTGCACACTACCACCTCATCGAAATGTCATTTTTCCTTTTCACTTTAACTTTGAATGTCTATAATAGTAGGACATTGGATGAAAGAAATAAGAGGTGATTTCTCATGGCGTCCAAAGAAAAGGACGACGTCTGTGAAATTCAATGCTTCGACGATGAAAAAGTCAATCGATTACGACCTTTTGTGTCCGAATCAGAAGGTGTAGCAAAGATCTTCAAGGCGCTGGCAGACGATACACGGGCCAAAATCATCCACATCCTGTCTTTGGAGGACGAATTGTGCGTCTGCGATATCGCTGCTGTCATCGGCAGCTCGATCGCGAACACCTCCCACCATTTGCGGTTGCTGCGAAATATGGGCCTGGCCAAATACCGTAAAGAAGGCAAGCTGGTTTTCTACTCCCTGGACGATGATCATGTGCGTCATCTGATCTCAGCCGGCGTGGAGCATGCCAAAGAACTAAAGCCTGTGCCTAAAGCATGATGAATCAAAGAGGCTTTGTCTAACCGCTCGCGGAAATAGACAAAGCCTTTTATTTTTCGCTCCTCGGGTTAAAGACTGTTCCGAACATCCTGGTACTCTTCGGGAGTGTCGATGTCCTTGCCCCATTGCTCATTATCAAAAGCGACGGTCGCCAGCTGTTGCTTGTGTCTGCCAATCACTTCTTTTCCTCCCTGGTCGCCCGTAACCTCCTCCAGCTCATCAAAAAGTGATGCATCGAACAATACAGGATGACCTGCCATTCCGGCGTACACTGGCCGTACGATCCGCACTCCTTTATCAAACCCAGCCTGATAGGTCTCGATCAAGGACACGACCACCTCATCCGGGACCAGCGGCTGGTCCGCCAGAAATACGAGAGCCGCATCGACACGTCCTCTGACTGCCATGATCCCTACACGCAAGGACGAAGCCATGCCCGTCTCGTAATCCGGATTGTGATGAATCTCCACCGGAAACGTTGGACTGGTCACCTGACGAAAAGCTTCCCCGTGTTCTCCCGCAATCAAAAGAATCGGTTCCAGCTGATTCGCAAAAGCGCGATCTACCACGTGACGAAAAAGCGGCTTTCCCTGTAGCTCCAGCAATGCCTTGGCTGTCCCCATTCGCCGCGATTTGCCAGCTGCCAGTACGATTGCCCCTACCTTTTTGGACACTGCGCCACTCCCCTTTAATCGATAGCAGCTATCATTTTTTCCATCATTTCCTTGGTCAAAGGACCGATCATCTTGTACTGAACCACACCCTCCGTATCAATCACATAGCTGGTCGGTATGGAGATCGCCTGGTACTGCTGTGAAATGTGCTTGCCCTGATCCAGCACAACAGGAAACGTAATCCCGTACTCCTTGAGAAAAGCATCTACACTTTCCGGTCCCTGCTCCGTCTCAATCAGGTTTACCCCGAGAATGGTTACGCCGTTCTCTTTTTCCTGTTCGTAAAATTCCTGCATATCCGGCATTTCTGCTCGGCACGGCGGACACCAGGTTGCCCACAGATTGACAATCACCTTTTGCCCCCTCAGCTCTGAAAGACGAATCGGGGTATTGTCCAAAGTGCGCAGCTCAAAATCCGGTGCCAGCTCTCCTTGGTTCAAGCCTACTTTTCTTTCCCCCTGGGCAGACTCTTGGGCAGGTAAAAGAGAAGTACCACCATTGTCCAGGAACCCCCACACAATCAAGCCGACGATGCCAAAAGCAGCAACCCACTTTTTCATTTGAGGGGAATGAGCCGCAACAAACAGGAACAGGATGATGGAGAGCCCCACCTGGGATGCGTAATACAGCCATTCTCTCTGCTCAAAAAGCCCAAGCAGGAGATGCCCCACTCCCCAAGCCGCAACGACACTGAGGAATACGGCCTCTAATACGTCTCTTGCAGGAAGCTGTCGCTTTCTGATCTGAACCGCCATGTACACCGCAGCGGCCAGCCCTCCGAGCCAAACACCAGCATCCCCACCCGAAAAATAGAGCAGGGAAGCCGGGTTTTCCCAGACCTTTAGCGGATTGAACAAGGCATAGCTAAACTTCCAGGTGAACAAAGCCAAAATCGCAGCAGAACTGATGATCTCTGCAATATGCTTTCGAAGGGATGGCTCACGCCTCAGTCGATAAAGGATCGCCCCATATCCCAGCACGCCTGCAAGGATATAGATAATCGTTGTCGTTTTTATCAGCAAAGGCCCAATCGATATGACATCAAGCAACGTTTCAACTCCCCGCTCTCGATATTCCCACACTTGCACTACTTTCATGATACAAGACATCCCTGTTCATGCAATGCCTAGAAGTGCCATTTTTGCGACTAGAGGAGAATATCCAGCCAGATCTTGACGACAGTTGCCGTGATCAAAAGGGCCAGGATCCACTGCAGCACCTTGGTGTTCAATTTCTTGCTGATGACGGCACCTACCGGTGAAGCGATCACACTGGCTACAATCATGACAAGGGATGGAATCAGGAGGGTATGTCCTCCCATGAGCTTGCCCACTGTAGAGCCGATCGAGGAAATAAAGGTGATGGCAAGGGAAGACGCAATCGCGACACGCGTCGGGATTTTCAAAATAACCAGCATAACAGGAACGGTAATAAAGGCTCCAGCTGCCCCAACGATTCCGGACAAAATCCCGATCACACCAGCCAAAACGGCAGCGAGCGGCTTGTTGAAACGAATATTGGCAAAGTCCGCTATCTCGTCCCCCTTCTTGGGCATGAACATCATGACTGCTGCGATCAAGGCGAGAATCGCGTAAACCAGATTGATGATTTCGTCAGGCAGGAACTGCGAGCCGTAGCCTCCGAGAAAGCTACCAATAATAATGGCCGTCCCCATCGTGATGATGAGTGGCTTGTTCATATAACCGCCTTTGCGATAGGCGAACATCCCTGCCAGAGTCGCAAAGAAGACCTGCACGGCACTGATCGCCGATACTTCCTGGGCTGTAAAAGCGACAAACCCCAGGGCAGGTGGAATGTATAACAGCATCGGATATTTGATGATTGAACCACCAATTCCGACCATCCCAGAGATGGCGGACCCGACAAAGCCGATGGCAAACAGCATGAGAATATAGCTCCAGTCCATATAGCCCTTCCTCTCTGTTGAAAATTCTCTTTTTCCTTTTGGGTTAAACAGGAGCAGGGGCAACAATCCATACGCTTGTCACCCCTGCGCGATCCGCTTTCTTACTCGCCTTTTTTAATCCAGAATTTCAGTACATCGCCTTCTTCTTCAGCCTTGACCAGTTCATTGCCTGTTGATTTGGTCCACGCCGTCAGGTCATTTTTAAAGCCTTTGTCCGTAACATGGATCTCCAGAACCTGATTGGCTTCCATCTCATTCATGGCTTTCTTGGTACGTACGATCGGCATGGGGCAAGCGAGTCCTTTAGCGTCGAGAAATTTGTTGCTTGTCATGTTTGATTACCTCCAGTATTTTCGTTGGTTTTAGGTTGATTTTTGTCGATTGGAAACTTAATGAGTGTGATGCAGGGCACAGCGGTTGGGGCCGATCTCCAGCTCTTGCTGACGCTCTGGAGAGGCCACGTCGACTCCACGGTTGATGGCAATGATCTCTTCAAAGTTAGGCGGTGTTTCGGTCTGCGCATTGGCTACGACCTGATCGACGAACGCCTGCTTATCCTGTTGGTTCATCAGCTCGTTGCCTGCACGGATCGCGCCCAGCTCGGCCCCTACATAGCCCGCCGCGTTCACTTCCTGATCCAGATTGGCGTAGTGCCCAGGCAGCACAATCACATCGTCGGCCATAGCCGCGATTTTCTCATAGACGGTATCATACAGATCCTTCGCCCACTCTTGAACCTTGCCGCCAAGGTCTGGGCGACCCAGCCCTCCTACAAAGATGGTGTCCCCTGAAAACAAGAGCTTGTCGTTCACGAAGAAGGAGACACTCCCTGGGGTATGCCCTGGGGTTTTGACAGCCAGCACGCGCAGATCTACATGGGCAAATCGGATGCGATCATGCTCTTCAAAAGGCATGAAGTCAAATACAGCTCCCTCGCTCTTCATCATGTAGTAAGCTGCCCCTGTCTGATCCGCAAGTGTTTTACCACCTGAAATATGGTCAGCATGCAGGTGGGAATCGACGATGTGTGTAATCTTTGCCCCTTCCTGCTTGGCAGCCTCCATGTAGACGTCGGTAAAGCGGGATGGGTCTACCACCAGGGCTTCTTCTCCAGAGATGACCATGTAAGACAGGCAGCCTTTTCCCATTCGAAGGTACTGATACACCTTCAGCTGCTCATCTGCGTAGACAAGCACCTGCTCCAGATGTTCACTCCATGACTTCATGCCGCCCTCTAGATAAGAAACATCTTGCAGACCTGCCTCTACCAGCTGTTCCGCGACGAACTTGGAGGAGCCCTCCTTGGCGCAGACAACAAGCAGTTTGTTATCGGTTGGAAGCTGCTTCAGAACACCCTCTACGCCATCGAGCAAATCAAAGTATGGAACATTGATGCTCGATACTTTTTCTCCTTCGATCTTCCAATCCTGATAATCCGATTGATTCCTCACATCCAGAATAAACAGGTCCTCTTTATTCTTCACCATCTTGGCAACTTCTTTGGCCGTCATTCCTGTAAGCATGTTTTTCCCTCCCATATGGAATGTTGTCAACTGCGTTCCCCGGTTATTCTCCGCTCTGAACCGGACCGCTCCAGCCAGACATGCCTGGCAGGACGTTTATCAGCTTGGAAAATCCTTTTTCAGCAAGCAGCTTGCAGGCCATATCACTGCGATTGCCGGTACGACAGACGATGTAGAGCTCCTCGTCCTGGTTCAGCTCGGCCAAACGACCGGTCAGCTCGCCGTAAGGAATCGCAATGGCTCCTGGAATATGACCGCTTGCAAATTCATCAGCCTCGCGAACATCGACGATGACGACCTTTTCTTGCGCTTCCATCTTCTTCAACAGCTCGGCATTTGTGATCGTCTGGGCAAATGCGGCGTTCTCTTGAGAGGCTTGCGGATTTGCCTTGCGCAGGTAGTGCTTGTAGAGATCTCCTTCTTGGACGGTTCCCAAATATTCGTGACCGGTATTTTTTGCCCAGCCCTGGATATCTGCTACAGAGCCTTTGTCAGTTGCCTGCATCTCCAATACCTGACCAGGCGCGATCTCTTCGATGGCTTTTTTCGTTTTGACAATCGGCATCGGACAGGCGAGTCCTTTGCAATCCAGAACCTTATCTACTGAGAAGTTCATTTCCTCACTCCTTGTGTATAATCAAATGATCTTATATACCTGCGGGGGTATTATTTGAGCCAAAAAAATTTACAGGTGATGCTGGTACTGCTTGAGGTTTGAATGTTGTTTACCAATACCCCTATAGGTATATTACAATGCCCCTATCCCGATGTCAAGCTTCGTGATTTCTTTTTCTCGAGACGTTTTTTCACGTGCCGGGAAAATAAGGGTAATCCACGGGTAATTACCCGGCATACTCGCATTTTCTTTTATTAAGCAAGCGTTTAAGCTCAATTTCTCGTAATGGATTCCGATCGATGGAGGCAAGGTGCCTATTGGAGGGGTTGCAGCTACTCATGAAGGTTTGTATCCTCTCCCCTTTACCTTCAGTAGCCTGCTTCGTACTCGCTTGCTGACCTGGAACAGCAAGGTGAAATACATCCAGCTCATGCTTATGTTGCGGAGAATGGATGTCGAATCGTTTCATGGCTTGTCCTGGTCAGATTGGGTTGGCAAACAGTTCCCACACGATCGCATGGCCCAAGATCTCATGCTCACTCTGGGGCGTCTGTGGATGTACGCGGATTGCCCAGAACAATTGGATGCAGGAGCCACCATCCAGCAAGGACAAGTTAGTATGGGCGGCGTATATTATTTGCACCAAGGGTGGAAGTCACTCGTTCATTCATTAAAAAAGCGCGCCGAATCTGAAGGTGTACGAATCGTGCGGGGAAAAGCCGATTCGATCCTTATCGACGAGCAGCGAGTAGAAGGTATCTTGCTTTCCAATGGTGAAATGCTTCATGGTTCTACTGTCATCGCAGCTCTCTCTCCCGGTGAGGCAGCAGGCTTGGTTCGAAAGGTGGACGGTCCGAAAAGCCCCACATTGAAGTACTGGCAAGAACAAGCGGTACCTTCCTTCGCCAGCTGTCTGGACATCGTGGTCACTCATTTGCCTGAACCCAATCGTTCATTCGCCTTGCATGTGCAGCGCCCCCTCTATTACTCGAATCATTCATCAATCTCCAAGCTCAATACAAATGGAGATCAGGTCATCCATATGTTGAAATACCAGGCAAGTCCCGAGCAGATCGATCCTGCGCGTGATCGCCGTGAATTGGAGGAATGGATAGATTCCTTACAGCCCGGATGGCGAAAAGCTGTCGTTACGGAACGCTTTCTCCCCAAAATGACCGTTACCCACTCGCTTCCGCTATGCGGTGCCGCCAGACGCCCTGCTCCTGACGAAACAGGGGTCGACGGCTTGTACATCTCCGGTGATTGGGTCGGTCAACACGGCATGCTGGCAGATGCGGCTGTAGCAAGCGGCAAACATGCCGCTCATTGCGCAATCCGTTATTTACGAAACCCTGTCAGAGAGGATGTGAGGAAAAACAATGAACTCCGAAGCATACTATGAAGCTTATAAACCTTTGCGTTTTTCCTTGGCATACCGAATGCTCGGAAGTGTAATGAATGCGGAAGACATCGTTCATGATATCTTTGCTGATTGGGAACGCATGCACATCCATGAGAATCAGACTGAGCCTGATATCATTCACGTTTTCTCTCTCGAATTCGCGAGTGTAAATGGCTTCCCAGGAATTGTGATCTTTACCGGAGACGTTCCCTTTTGCACCCTATCCTTTCACTTTGAACATGGTACGATCGCAGCCATCTACAACACGATGAATCCAGATAAGCTGCAGCATCTGCATCGAAAATAAGCCAGATTAGAAAACTTGGCTACGCCAAGCTTTTGGCGGAGCCTTAGTTGCACTTATACTATCTTCCGCTAATCTTTTTAGCGCTTTAGCGCACTTAAACTTTCCGATAGTAAAATAAAAGGGACGGCGCACGCTCCCGTCCCTACTCTACACCTATGACTCTTTTACAGACTCTCCGCATTCTTCAAGGCGTGTTCCCAGCTTGGAAAATAAAACAGCGCGCTTCTCATCAATTCTGGATCGTTTTGCTTGACTTGCTTTTTGCTAAGCGAATCTCCATTGGATTGAAGTTGCCTGATGCGGTTGATTACCTCATCAGCTCCCAAGGTAATGTCCATTGGACAAAACTCCTTTCCTAATAGTAGATGTACATTATTCATTTTTCTCATTGATTGTTTTTTCTATACTATTTGTCTAGCAACGCTTCTCAAGCTAGTTTTTGAAGTACCTTTTTTCATATTGGCTAAAAATATTCACCTAATAGCTTTCAAGAAAGCAGGCATATCCACTTTACATAAAAAACCGAGCTGAAACAGGAAATTCCTGCTTCGAACTCGGTTTTTCTTTCCCCTCTTTATGAAAGCAATGCCCCAAATACTTGGTTGTCCAGCGCGATCGCCTTCTCGATATTGCTTGTTTTCTCATATGCTGGATTTTGCGTAATCGCTGCTCCCCAGAACATGGATTCAAATACAGCTTCGATCTGAACCTCGATTTTGGACAGCGGCATCGCGATTCCTTCGATCTTCTCTTCCAGGATGTTCGCCTCTCCTACTATGGAATAGACGGTGCCCAACGCGATCATCGTCAATGAAACGCGACGATTGGCCTTCACGTTGGCAGCAGTCCGTGAATTGGTCGTAACGGCAAAGCGGATCGTTGTCGGGGTGTGTGCCTTCACCCAGGAGATCGCCGAGGTATTCGGCGTATTGCTCTCGGCATCGATGGTGCTGAGCAGGATCAATGGCTTGTCATTCATGAAATCGATTTGTTCCTGCGACAGCGCTTGAGGAATTTGTTTGCTCATTTTTGTGAAAGCCTCCTTTTACACGTAATTCCTCTTATGATAACAGTGAATCTTTTGGACTTAAAGACAATCCCAATTCTAATTTTCCAAACATTTCCCCCAAATGGTCCATATTGAAGGTAATATGCATGGACGAGGCCTGCACGTCCCGCCAATAACGCTGCAGCGGATTGGATTCATACATGCTGCTAGCACCGCTGTAATCCACGATGGTTTTTGACAGCTTCCTTGCACATTTTCGCTGTAAAGCCATAGTTTCTGCGCAAACGCAGTCGCTCATACGTGTCGATCGGCGTCTCGGTGCTCAGGCGTGCCAAAGATTTTTCGAAGAGAGCAATCGCTGCATCCAGGGTAGCAGACACTTCTGCCACATGGTCTGCATAATCTCGGCGGAATTACCTACAAATCGTTGTGGATCCAGCCCTACTCGATCATTTTGCCGGAAGATCACCCACTGGCTGACCAGACCGATCTGTCTATTGCGCAGCTCGCGCAGGAACCATTTGTCATGCTGGAGCGCGAGGAATCGCCGCAGGGGTATGATTACGTTTTGTCCTTATGTGCCAAGCATGGCTTCTCCCCACGAATCGTAAGCCAGGCTTCCCGTACTGATGCGGTGCTGATGATCGTCGATGCAGGGATCGGGATCACCATCCTGTCCCATCATCTGCTGCTGTACGCCAGTCCCAGCCTTCGCTTTATCGATATACAAGACGAGGAGCATCAGGTCGATATCGTCGCTTCGTGGAAAACAGCGAACGAAAATCCCTCTGTTCCCTTGTTTATCCAGGAGGTAGAGACAGCCCTGCAGCGATTAGAATCACGGCAGCCTTAGATCGTGACGATCATTTCCTTTACGAACACGGCGGTTCCGGTGATCTCGACCTGGAGGGATTCTTGGTTGGGACTCACTGTCACACGAACGCGGCCGTCCCTGTCTATCTCCTGTCCTTGCTCGATGACGAACGTACGCGGGCCAGCCGTCGTTTCCGGTTCGATGTAGGTCACGTAATATGCTCCCATGACTCCCGAAGCTGTCCCTGTTACCGGATCTTCCTGTGTACCGGAATATGGCGATGAAAAATGGCGGGCATGCATATCGGCAGTCTGATCGTAGGTCTCCATGCAGAATGGATGGATCGACACGTGCGGCATCTCTTGCAACACATGAGGAAAGCGAGCATTATCCGGTTTCATCCGTTTGCACGCATCCAAGGATTTGACCGGAACGATCAGCGTCCAAATACCTGTGCTGCCATATTGGATCGGCCATCTTAATTCGATGTCCTCACTCACAAGTCCGATTGCTGCAGCCAGCTCATCCACGGAGCCGTTAAAATCTGCAAACTGCGGCGCTGCCTGACGCATCGTGATGAGCACCCCCTCGTCCGGCATGGTCTGAATCTTTACTGGCAGAATACCTGCTTTCGTCTCAATCGTGATCTCCCGCTTCTCTTCCAGCAAGCCGTGCGAAAGTAGGGAAAAAACCGTCGCCATCGTCGCATGACCACACAGGTTCATTTCATGTCCGGGAGTAAAAAAGCGTATGCGTACGTCAGCCACTTCCGAGCGAACCGCAAAGGCCGTTTCATTAAACCCGACCTGCAAAGCTACTGCCTGCATCTCGTCATCTGTAAGGGAATCCCCCTCCAGCACAACCCCTGCCGGATTTCCTTTGTTTGGAATCTGGCTAAATGCATCAACATGCAAAACCTCGACACGCTTCATGCGGTTTGTCCCCCTCTATTCTTCCTCGTTGATGATCGCCAAAATCTGATGATCCTCCCACCGTCCATTGATGATGACGTTCTTTTTGGCGATGCCTTCCTTGTGAAACCCTGCTTTCTCCAGTACCTTGATAGATCCCAGATTATGAGGCATGACGCCAGCCTCAATCCGATGCAGCCCCCACTCCTCAAATGCCAGCTCGACCATCAGACGCACAGCCTTTGTCATATATCCCTTGCCATTTTGTTCTTGATCCAGATAATAGCCGATCCATGCGCTTTGGAAAGGTCCGCGCGCGACTTCACTCAGGGCAATGCGGCCAATCAGCTCCCCGCTCTCCACCAGATAAATTCCGCAGGCATATGCTTGATCTAGCCTGGCTTTTTCGATATCTGCCCGGATGCGCCCCTGCTGTCCAATCCGTGTGTAAAAATCTTCATTGCGAGGCGTGGTGTAGCGTTGGAAAAACTCCCGGTTCCGTGTCTCCAATTGAAATAACGCCTCTGCATCTGCAAGCTCCAATGCTTTCACTTCAATGTCCGCAGCCACTCTTTTCATTAGACGATGCCTCCTTTATATCCTCTTAAAATGAAAAACACCACAAGATCTCCCTGTGGTGTGTGAATGTGTCTTATCCATTGCAGTAAGTGCATCCAACCACAGGGTAGCGACCTGTGGCATCTCATCCGATCACTGGAATGGATGTCTAGTCGCTTGAAATGTCGATTTTGGACAGACGAATCCCGTGATTGGTGAAAGCAAAGAAAACAGCGGTCGAGTACCCTGTTCCAGCAGACAAGGATTGCAAGGCTCTTTTTTTCATCAGGGTACCTCCTTCCAATGTTTTCTAGCTATTATCTTATCAAGATTCATGAAAACGCACAACTGTACACTTACAAAGGAAAGTGACATGCGACAAAATGCTCTTCCTTATGCTCCTGGAAAACTGGCTCCTGCTGGCGGACATACGCATAACCAATTGCATGATACGCTGTGTTGGACGCAGACAGCTCAAGAAGGACTTTTGCTTTCGATACAGCAAGAAAAGCCCCTTCTTAGAAAGGAGCTTTTCTCCATTACATGCGGTCGGACTTCTTAACAGTTACAGCAACTGATGGACAAAGGGCTTCAGCAAATGCTCCTTCATCTCTTTTTGCTGAACAGCCATTCTCTCTCGGATCGAAGCCCTTTCTTGCACGGCTTCTGTCGCCAGCGTCACGATTTCCTGCTGAAGCTGTGGATGATTGGTAGTGACCGCCATCTCCGGCAAGCCCATGGAATAACAGTAGTCCAGGCACTTGAAGCGGTATGCCAGACAGACAAAAGGGACTCCTGCTGAAGCACTCAAAATATTGGCGTGCAGCTTATAGTTAATGGTTGCCTGAAAGCGGCCGATTCGCTTCATCATCTCTGTGTGATTGTGAAGCTCCAGATCCAGTGTCGTGTGCTGTGGGGCATTGATTTTTTTATACAATCGTTTAATGGCTTCCCGATCCGGCCCCCACATCGTATACAGATACATGTGTTTTCCGTCCTGAATCAGCGTCTTGGCTGCTTGTGCCAACGCATCCTCCACAGCTGCTTCATTTTTGCCGTAAATGCGATTGTAGGCTGTCCCCCAGTTGATGCCGATCGTGGGACGCTGATCGTCTCTACTCGCCTCCAGCGTTGGCAGAGTCATCAGCATCCCCGGATCTCCGCTGACAAACAATTTTCCTCCAATCCCTGTTTCCTGCAAATATTGATGGGTAAGAGGCCCTCGCACACCAAAAAAGGAAGCATGTTCCCCGATCTCCCGGAGCATTTTCCCCATCTTCTCGCTTTCCTGGAACGAAGCCGTCATCAGCTTGCCTGAAGCGTCAAACTGTACAGGCACTTGGGTATCGTATCCGCTCCCCCAGATCACGAGCTGTTTTTGCTGTTGAGCAGCCCGATGTGCCACGTCCACGTAGCCGGGTACCAACAGCGAACCTCCGCCCAGCACCACGGTATCGAAGTCGTCAAAACGCTGCAGATCTACGCCCGGCAATGAAGGAATGACCCGGTAATGCTGTGGGTCCAGATACTTTTCCGCACTTTCCTCAAACAATCGCCACATCCATTCATCGCCGAGATTGTTAAAACCGATCCACCCGACATAGAGGATTTTTTTCATGTCGCCCCCTCCTTATTGCTTTCTCATGCACCTTTCGTATAACGCGAGCAGCTCAGCCCCTTTTTGGGTAATGTCAAAGCTGGACTTGATCCAGTCTTTGCCTTGCTCTCCCCATCGCTCCAACCTCTGCCGATCCGCAAAAGCTTGCCGCAGCGCATGGGCCAACAACGGAGGCGACGGCTTTTCGCTGGAATTATGGTCGCCAAAGTAATACTCCCATGCCCGGGGGTAAGCTTCTGGTGTGACCAGACCCAAATAGCCGTGGTTGCCTACCGCCAGCACAGGTTTACCGCAAGCCATCGCTTCCAATGCGACACGACCGGTACCCACGACCAGATCGCTGAGTGCATAGTAAGGTCTTACATCCGTCTGCTCTCCAACGACATGAATATAGGGATAGCCTTTGAGCTTATTGAGCGCTTGAGCAAGCTCATCGACGTAGTGAGATTGAGCTCCTGTACCGACTACGACCATGTGAAGGCTGCTCATGTCTGTCAAGGTTTTGGTCGCGCGCAAAAGCATGTTGCATACCGATGCCTTTTGCCACGCCAAACGGCTGACGTAGGTGACCACCGAAGCGTTCTGCGGAAGGTCGCAAAGCGTGGTTGTTCGCAGCTCCATCGAGACATTTGGATCTGGATGAAACGCTTCAAAGTCGATCCCGTTGGAAATCACGCAGCTTTCAATCCCTTGCCTGTTCCAAAAGGTCTGGACTGGCTTGCTCACACTGATCATGGCATCGCTCAGCTGCGCCAGGGCAACCGCTTCTCTCGGCGGATAATAGGTCCCGTGCATCGTGTAGACGACCGGTATTCCCAGCTCCACCGCCGCTCCTGCTGCCAGTAGCCCTGAAGGGGTCTGATGCACGTGTACGATCGAGATTTGATTCTCTTCCATGACTCTTCGATAGGCGTGATTCAACTGCTGATTTCGAACCGGAAGAGGCTCCATACTCGACTCGACTAGATGAATGTGAAAGCCTGCGTCCACAAAGGCTGAATGAAAAGGGCCATCCGCTCCTGCGTAATGAAGCTGGATTCCCCTCGATTGCAGGGTTCTCGCCAAACTCAAGACATGGGTCTCCGTTCCACCCGTTCCCATGCTGTCCATGACCATCAAGACACGAGTTGGACTATTTGTCATCGTTACTCTCCTTTCTTTTGTAGTACTGTACCGAACGTTGATTGTTGTGCAGCCGATAAAAGTACAGAGGTTCAGGAAGGTTTTCGATCTTGGCTTTCGCATTCAGCGCCTTGGCGATGAATTCATAATCCTCTGCCCCTGTGATCCGGCGTGTAGGACCACCGATCTGATCGAACAAGCGTCCACGAAACAATATCGTCCCATGACAGACACAATGTCCGCCTCTGCCATACACCTTTCCGATTTCATCCCCATAGCGAAGCCAGTTCGCCAACTCTCGTTTCATAGGCGCATCAGAGGGGAACGAGTAATAGTTGGTTCCAACCAGTTCAACCTCGGGATGGTTTTGCAAAAATTCAACCTGTCGCTGCAATCTGTTTACATGTGAATAATCATCCGAATCTTGTATGGCGATATATTCGCCCCGAGCCAGATACAGACCAACATTGAGGGCTCCGGCAAACCCGATATTGCGAGGCAGCGTATGCATCACCATACGATGGTCCTCCGACCATACTTGACGATACTGCTCATGCCACTCTCTGGCCACCTGAACAGAATCATCCGTCGATGCATCATCGATGAAAATCATCTCCCAATTGGGGTAGGTTTGCTCACGAATATGATCTAGACACTCCCTCAGATACAGGGCGCGATTGTAGTTTGTAATGACAACACTGACCATGCCGTCTATTCGCTGTGACATGTGATCACCTCCTTGCATGTGTTTTGAATGATATAGTGAAAGGCCTCGATATGGTCTCCTATGATCTGGTCAGCGGCAGATGATCGACCCTTTCGTGCCACATGCTTTTCCGTACGAAAACGATTGGAGGCAAAACTGTCTACCTGATAGGCCTGCTGGACATTCAGTCCTGCCATGATGGCCGCTGCCTGCGCCTTTGGGGGACACGCCAGAAGGGACCATCCAAGTCGAGCAAAGGCTTCCCGTCGCAAGGCAAATGGAACCGCCAGCATCGAACCTACCTCTAGGTCCTTTCGATTCAAAGCAAGATTGAGCGCTCGTCTGGCAGCGACCACCACATTCCTGGCATGCTGCGATTCCAAAAAGGCAGATTGATCATTCAACGCTAGATCCATTCCCCGTCGACAACCCAGAACGAATGGATAAAGCTCCTGGGCGGGAATCACAAAATCCGCATCGACGAACAGCAGGATGCCGCCTGTTGCAAGACTTGCTCCGGCGCCCCGTCCCGAATCCACGCCCAACACTTCGGAGAAAACCACCGTCGTGGCCCCGCACTTTCTGGCGATGCGGGCAGTCTGATCGGTAGATCCGTTGACGATTACAATCACCTCAGCAGGATCCAACAGCCCGACCTCACGGATCACCGCCTCTATCGTCCTCGCTTCATTTCGTGCGGGAATGATGACGGAAAGGCTCTGCTCCTGGCCAAAAGCGACTGGCTGTTGCGAGCGAGTGGACACAAGGCCCTCTCTCTTCCTTCCGCCATCTGTCAGTCCTCCTCTTTCCGATAGGACGGCGATCACGTCCAGCTGCTCCTTGATGACGGCCTTCTCGTACGTGGAAAGCTCCGAGCGCAAAGCCCCGTAAAGCTGTGGATTAAAGGGTGGTGAACCAGGGAGCGGTTCCAACACCTGCGTCACGATCTGCAAACCGCTTTGGATGAGCTTGCGATGTGCTTGTGCCGGATGCTCCAAAAGCACAGTCCCCAATCGTTGCACGGCTCTTTTCGTGATTCCGTGGGGAGTAGACAAGAGAGAAGCTTCTTGCAGATCGGCTCTGTCATAGAGATCATTCAATAGATACGAGAAGCTGTTGATAGGCTTGTCGTTCTTTTTATCCCTGGTGAGCGTCCCCGCCTGAGGCAAGACGATTTCTGCGTTTCCGTAGCGCATCGGAAACAGGAAACGCTGCAGGGCAGCAGGGGAATACCACTGATCTTCCCCCAGAATCAGGAGGAGCTCTCCGCGGGCTTTCTCCGCTGCGAGCTTCCTTCCCGCAAAGGGGGTACTCGGATTATCGATAAGGATGATGCGCGTTTTTTGCCGAACAGCCTTCGGAAGTTCACCGATCAAGTGACTGGCGATCACCAGCATGAGCTCCTCCGGGGCAAGCTGCAAGGAAACCGCGATCATCTTTTGAAGGTGATGGGTCGAATAGAGTGCGGAAATCACTACGGACAAAGTGTCCTTGCGCCTTGCACCTATTCCTACTGCCATCATCAGACGATCCTTACGTACGTGATACGATCCTGTTGAAAAGTCACTTGTTGATCGCTGCCATACCCGGGCGCAGCAGAAGCAAG
The DNA here is from genome assembly GCF_003710915.1 of Brevibacillus invocatus. Classification (GTDB taxonomy): domain Bacteria; phylum Bacillota; class Bacilli; order Brevibacillales; family Brevibacillaceae; genus Brevibacillus; species Brevibacillus invocatus. The sequence continues at coordinate 20,207 of NZ_RHHR01000049.1, forward strand.
AATCGTTGCCGTACTGTCCGTGACGCGAATCAAAACGCCTGTCGTGACCTGATATCCCGTAATCACTTCGACTGTCTCGCCTAGATACGAGCGCAATTTATCTTCAAAACTCATCCTGATCTCCTCCTTACAACGCTTGCACGTAGTTGATTTGTGTAAAGCGGATGACGACACGCGTGCCACTTGGTTCCATAATCAGCGCATAATCTGTGCCTACTTCCTGCAAAACACCAGCCAAGATACCCGCATCGGTGCCAGCTTCAATCGATTGATTCAGGTAGCGTATCAGCACCTTGCGAAACGCAGGTTCTTCTTCCTGGCAACTGTCATCCTTCTGGGGAGCTGTTGATTTCCCTCCCCCCCATAACAGCTTTCTCAGTCCCTCGAAATACTCTTTTATCTCTCGTTCAGTCGCAATTATTTTCATGTTTTTGCTCACTCCATTCTCGGTAAAAAATATCGTGCTACCTCGTACAAGGTATACGAAAAATGCCGCAGACGTGGTAAGTCAACTGCGTATTTTTAGCAAGATTAGTGCAACTATCTTGAACTTTTGTTCCAGAATTAGGAAAAACCCGGCGTTTGCCGAGCCTCTAATTTCGGAATTTTCGGATTTCAACACTTTGCCTGCGATTACCCTTTTGCAGAAAAGACTGACTCCACAATAGAGAAGCCCGATCCTCTTCATGAAGATCGGGCTTCAGCATCACTCATTCTCTTTTTTTATAAGACGGTTTGTCAAGCCAAGTGCGACAGAGCTTCCTAGAATGATTCGTGAGCGGTTTTCCAGCCTAAACATTTTCTCGGTCGATTGTTAATGAGATACAGTGCCTGACCCAATTCTTCCTCGGAAACCTCAACGAAGTCTTTTCCTTTTGGGAAAAATTCACGAAGAAGTCCATTGGAATTCTCATTGGTGCCACATTGCCAGGAAGAGTATGGATCGGCAAACGTGGCTACACATGCTTTACTTTTCCCTCGACTCGAAACAACCGTATCAAGCTCCCAGTGACCAAAACTCTCGCGTTTTCTCACTTCTTTGGGTCGCTGTTGAATCTGTTGGGCACATCTCTCTTCCAAGCTGCGCCATTCTTTATACAGAAGCGCTCGACTGGATTGTCCCTTTGCTTTTCATATAGCGGAGGCGATGGGACGTAGGCGGGTGCGTAGCATCCAATCTTACATCCGTCATCTGCTCCATTCTTTGTACCCGCTCGATTTCACTCGCTGGAATTTGCTGAAATTGCGTTCTCGTTTATTTATTATCGCTGTTGCTCTCGCATCCAGCATTCGCGTTCTCAGCCATTCGGGAATATTGTTCGACCAGCTCCGGATAGTCCCCCAGCTCTTGCTTGCCTTTTTCACTCATGCTGTAAACACCGCGTTGTATTTTTTCGAACCAGCCATAGTAATTCTTCGATAGGATATCGAGCGTTTTCTCCCCTGTCCCCCATTGGCGCAGGTTTTTCGGTGTGGACGGTCCAAAGCGAAGGAGGAGGCAGGCGATTTGAATGCAGTTTTCCTTGTAGGCCGTCATGATTTTCGTCTGGTGGCTTCCCCCGACATTGTAGTCCCCGGACCTGCCATCCATCTCTTTGATGATTCGCGTTCTTTTTTTCTTGCTGCGCTGCATGCTTTTGTGGCGATCGAATGGTGACGGAGGAAACACCTCTGTCACTACGCCCGCTCCCCCCTTTTGAAAAGAAACGAAGAGCAGGCCGCATTCCAGCCTTCGGATTAGATGACAGATGTCTTGCCACTTTTTCGAAAACAGGCTGTACTTAGGCTTGGGGATTGCGATGTAGACCAGATCCGTCAACCGCTGTCTTTTCGCCGCCTGAATCAACAGCTCCACGCTTAGATGTCGCTTCAGCTCCACGATAATCAGTTCGTCCGCTTTGACAGCTGTCAGGTCGCAGTGGAGAACCTCCCCCTTCACCTCGTACTCTTGGCGCCTGAAATACTGCGAGATCGGCTCATATAAATCAACTTCGTAGCGTTTATCCGGATTCTTTTTCATGATGATCCTCACATTTCTTTCACCTGGGGGCACGTTTCTTGGTACCGCCGCCATCCCATTCTACCATTTATTCACATTTTACAGTTCCCTGTTATAAAGAGAAAAACCGGGACGACCAAGCACATTCATCGCTTGGACTTCCCGGCATGCATCATGATTTTTGGTTATCTCCATCTTCGTAAAACCACAGTGGGTCATCGCAATCAACGTCACCATTGTAGTTGATCAATATCTCTTCCCCAGCTTCAATATCTCGATAGGCATAAAACTCAAATACGTGTTTGTCAAAATTAATATCGTAGGTCGCATTCGGTTCATAGGAGTGGTTAAACAGCATACCATACCCCAGCAGAATGCAGGTGTGGTTTGCCCCGTACTCAAACGCATAATCGGCAAGCATCGTTTTTTCGATGTGTTCATGCTCCTCATTCGGGTAAGGGAGGACTGGTGCTTCGTGGAGCAATTCCCCTTTGGCAATATCGCGAGTAGCGAACACTCCTCTATTCAAGTCACCATTACTTAGTTCCGATGTTTTAACTTCTACCATATTCATCTCCTAAAGGTTCCGGCTATACGAGCGTCTTTCTTCTTGTTAGCATGACAGGTAAAACCCCCGAAAGCAACTCTTTCCTTTATTTTTCTATCGGAATAGACTGCGTTCTCCTCGCTTACCCAGCAGGCAAATCACATGGATGGAACCTTATTTCTTTTTGTTTCGCTTGCACCCGTTCGGTAACGAAGCTGTTTTCTCTGAAAATGATTGTTTCGGATCAGAGCAAAGATGACGAGCAAGGTTCCGTAAAATTCAAACATGCTGATTTCATACCCCTGAAAGGCCATCAGAATAAAGGTAGTAATCGGGACCAGATTGATAAATAAAATGCCGTTTAACGGAGTCAACGCTTTGATGCCAGCATTCCAGCTCAAAAGGGCAACGAACCCAGGTAAAAGGACCATAAAGGCCATTTCATATTTGATGGACATCAAGCTATCCACGCTCGGGACGGAAATCCACTGAAAAAGGGTGGCGATTGCAACCACAACGAAAGAAACCGCCGTTCCCAATAAGCACGTCAACGTCGAATATCGTAGAATAGACCAATCGCTAAAACGCCCACCTCCGATAGAGTAGACAACCCATCCTACCACTCCGGTAAAAATCAGGAGCAACGGAAAAAGCTGCTCGCTTGCGAGGATGAAAAAAGCCAGGTTTCCATTCGTAATCACAAGCATGGCTCCGACCATCGCGATCGCGATGCTGGCGATTGTATAGGTAGGAGGGAGTTTTTTGGTAGTGGCGGACAACAGGAGGATAGAAATCATCGGCATCATCACTTCCATGATCGATGCGGCGATCGTTCCCGCTTCGCCCATGAGGTGCTGCCCCAGGAAGACACCCATGTTGTAGACCGTAAATGCCATTGTTCCAAAGAACAGCAAGGCCATCCCGCGCCCTTCCAAACGAAAGGCAGACACCCCCTCCTTTACCCAAAGCAGGGCACACAGCATGACGGTAACGAAAAAATAGCGAAGAAAGGAGAAATAAAAAGGATCGATCTGTTGCAATGCAATGTGGGCGACCGGGAACATGGCTCCCCACGACACGCTGGCGATCATGCATAAAATTGATCCTGTGATGATTGACTTGTTTTTCATGTAAAAGCTCTCCCTTTTGACCTGAAGGTAATTCTTGATTCCTTCCAAATCATACGGGATGGAAATATAATAGTATAATGATTTAAAATCAATTTATCCATCATTTTGAGTGATGGATAGAAAGACAAGAGACCTCCCTTTAGGAGGAAGCCATGAGGAGAGGGCGCAGGTGGAGCTAAACGATTTGAAGATTTTCCATATGGTCGCCACGCTAGGCAGCGTAAGCAAGGCGGCCTCGGAGCTGAGCTACGTTCAATCCAACGTGACAGCCAGAATCAAGCTGTTGGAAAAAGAACTGGGTACTCCCTTGTTTTATCGCAACAAGCGAGGAATGACACTGAATACAGAAGGAAGAAGACTGCTGGAATTTTCACGGGATATTCTGACGAAATTCGAAGACATGCACCGTTTTTTCCATCAAACATCACTTCCGTCTGGAGTACTTGCGATCGGGATGGTTGAGACGATCAATGCGCTTCCCGACCTCCTATCCTCGTACTGCGGCCAGTATCCTCAAGTCGATTTATCCCTGAAGGCAGGCGTTACAGAGCATTTGCTACAGGAGGTACTGGATGTGGAGCTGGACGGTGCGTTCGTGACTGGCCCGATCAAACACTCGTTGATTGAGCAGGTGCAGGTTTTCCACGAAGAGCTTGTGTTCGTCACCAAAAGCAACTCCTTCACAGTCGACGACATCTCGGGAAAAGCGCTGCTTCTCTATAAAAAGGGCTGCGGGTATCGCGAACGGCTGGAGAGCTGGATGAAACTCGCGGGATTGATACCGAGAAAGGTGATGGAGTTCGGGACGTTTGACACCATCATCGGGGGAGTCATTGCGGGGATCGGAATCACCATTTTGCCGAGATCATCCGTAATCCATCTGACTGAAAGCGGAAGGATTCATCTGCATCGGGTACCTGAACCTTATCGGGAAGTAGACACGGTTTTCATACGTCGCAAGGACGCCGTTTTAACGAGTACGATGCAATCGTTTCTGGACACGATCAGCCAGCAAAGAGCGAACGTATAGTTAGACTTCACTCATAGTTAAAAAATTCCCGTCCAACAGGTCAAGACATTCGACCATGTTGAACGGGATTTCTATTCGTTAGGCTGTTTCTGATTTGCTCATGCGATCTGTAATCACCGCAATCGCACCGTCACCTGTCACATTGCAGGCCGTACCAAAACTGTCTTGTGCAATGTACAGGGCGATCATGAGCGAGGTCAGCGTCGTATTAAAACCAAGCATGGACTCCAGCAGCCCCAGGGCAGCCATGACGGCTCCACCCGGCACACCCGGAGCAGCGATCATGGTCACGCCCAGCATCAGAATGAACGGGAACATCACCGCGAGCGAAGTCGACATGCCGTTCAGCATCATGACCGCCATCGCGCAGCTGACCAGCGTAATCGTACTTCCCGACAGATGGATCGTCGCACACAACGGAATCACGAAATCTGCAATTTTTTCGTTGATGCCGTTTTTCTTGGTCTGGCGCAGGGTGACTGGAATCGTAGCAGCAGACGACTGTGTCCCGATCGCTGTAAAGTATGCAGGCATCATATTTTTCAGCATCGTAAAAGGGTTTTTTCGCCCCATTTGCCCTGCTACCGAATATTGTACGAGCAGATAGATCAGATGAAGAGCAATAATGATCACAAATACCTTGGCGAAAACGGACAAAATCATGGTGACTTGTCCACCGTAAGTCAGGTTGGCAAACACAGAAAAAATATGGTACGGCAGCAAAGGAATAATGACGGAAGCAATCAGCTTTTCTACGATCTCCCTCAAGTCTACCATGACCTTTTGCAAAGCATTGCCCTTGATGACAGCTGCACCGAGTCCGAACGTAAAAGCGAGCAGCAACGCCGTCATCACACCTACGATGGGCGGCATATCTACCGTGAAGTAAGGTTTAAGAAGAGCTTCTTCCGGATTCGCATACTGATTGACCAGACCGCCCACTTCTAAAATATGAGGAAAAAGGCCGACAGCGACAAAATAAGCCAGCAAACCTGCAATGATCGTAGAAATATAGGCAACACCAGTAGTCATGCCAAGCAACCGGCCCGCTCCTTTTCCGAGCTCACCGATACCTGGAGCAATAAATCCGATGATAATCAGCGGAATGGCAAAACCAAGGAAGTTTCCAAACAGACCGCTGAAGGTTGCCAATCCCTTGACCGCCCACTCAGGCGCGAACGATCCGATCACGATACCGAGAACGATAGCCAAAAGGATCTTGGGTAGTAAGCCAAGCTTTCTCATGTTGTATCCCCCAATTGTTTATCTTGGTAATTATGTCCTTCTAGAGCGGACTAAAATCCATTCAGTAAGGACTGTACAAAAGATATCATACGCACGATATTCCTGTCATGAATAATAAAAAAGTAATAATATTGAATTTATTTTATAAATATGAATAAATCGATGTCTGCCGGTGTTTGTTGGAAAAGAAAAAACCGCGATCCTTCACGCGGTTTTCTACACGAGCGAGCCAGCGCCCTTACAGCGCATTTTTTTGGACAACCCGTTTGAGGAAATTATTCATCAGGACGGGCAAGGAAATCAATATGGGCGGATCATCGGGACTGGGCAAATGAAGCATGACATGCTGATGCGGGACAAGCGAATGAGGCTCTACGACGATCGGCTCTTTGGATCGAGCCCGTAAAGTCGTGTGCGGCAAAAGAAAATCGATCGCTTGCATCCCCCAGGGAATGGAGGTCGCCATCAGATAATACGTACCTGGCTTGACCCCAGTAAAGCAAAATTGCCCCAGGGAAGAAAGCAGTGTCCCGTACAAAGGAAGGCCTTCCGGAATGGGTTTTGGAAATAAGCCGATCAGGATCACTCCCTCAAAGGGAACGGTTGCATGGACGGTCCCTTCTACTCTTCCCTGCTGAAGGATCGGGTAATACGAATCGCGCCAATCATTCAGCTGTCGCAAGGATTGAAACAATAATTCTGCTTGCATGGGAGAGTTTCGAAAATGCGAGGGCGTCACCCCCACTCGTTCGGTAAATCGGGTCGTGAAGGTTCCCAAGCTCTGCTGACCGATCTCCAGCCCGATATCGCGAATGCTGAGATTCGTGCGCAGCAGCAAGTCCTTCGCCTTCTGCAAACGAATAGCAGATACATAGTAGAGAGGGGGAAGCCCTACTCTTTCTTTAAAAATCCGGGTGAAATGATAGGGGCTGTACGAAGCATACTTCGCCAAGCGAGACAGCGGAAGCGGCTCATCTATATGTTGATGAATATAAGCAATTACCTCATCAATTTCTGAATATCGGTCCATCCTTCTTCCTGACACCTTCCTTCCGCTCATCTTCTGCTTTAGATAGAGCATGGTTGCCAGGGGTGTCATGTGAGGCTCTCGGATCGTATGCAACCAAACAAGAACAATCGTTCGCATAAATCTTATCACAATCGTGTGGTATTGGGAAACAGGAACATTTACCTATTCTCGTCATCAATAAAAAAACCTTTTTTTACCTTCCTCATGACGAATTCCTGTTGCGAAAACAGAAAAAAAACTGCCCCGCGAGGCAGCTTTGCTTCCTTTAATGTATGGTAACCCTTTGGCCTTCCAGCTCCACCTTTGGCGGCACGGATCGTTTCAGGAAAAACGAAACCAACCAAGCGAGAATGATCATGCCAAATGCCAAGAGGAATGCCGTTTTCATCCCAGAAATCATCGCCAGGATTTGCAGGGTAGCATCATCTTTTGAACTACTCAAGGCATTATCCATAAATCGTTTGGAGCCGTTGCTCATGACCGTGACGAGCCATGCCGTTCCTACTGCGCCAGCCACCTGCTGCAGCGTGCCAATAATGGCTGTACCATGCGGATACAGAGCTGGCGGAAGCTCATTCAACGCATTCGTCATCACAGGCATCATGAGCATGGAAATCCCCAGCATCAAGAGAGTATTCAACACCATGATCGTACTATATGGGGTAGACAAGGTGATAAAAGCAAATTGCCACAGCGTATTGGCGACTAGCCCAAGGCCAATAATCGCAAGCCATCTGGCACCGAACCTGTCAAACAGCCGCCCTGTTATCGGCGACATGATGCCCATTACTACACCACCGGGCAGCATGACCAGCCCTGCTTTCAAAGGACTGTAGTGCAAGGCATTTTGCAGAAAAATAGGCAGGAGCATCATCGCTGAAAACATCGCCATCATGACAATCACCATGATCAACGCCGACATGCGAAACACGCTGTACCGAAATGTCCTGAGGTCCAGCAACGGCTCGGATATACTCAGTTGCCGCCATGCAAAAATCCCTAATGAAAGGACACCCATCACAATTGGAATCAACACTTCTTCACTGGACCAACCCGCGTGACCCTCTCCTGCGCTGCTAAAGCCGTAGACAATCCCTCCGAATCCCAAGGTCGAAAGAACAAGCGAGTACACATCCACCTTTGCTTTTATCGTCTCCGTCACATTTTGTAGCCGGTAAAAGGCAAAGCCCGTCACGAACAATGCGATAGGAAGAACACCATAAAAGAGGACCCTCCAGCTGTAATGCTCGACGATAATCCCCGACAGCGTAGGCCCGATGGCTGGCGCAAAGGTAATGACGATCCCGATCGTCCCCATAGCTGAACCCCTCTTCTCGATCGGGACGATTGCAAAGATCACATTCGTGAGCAAAGGAAACAGCAAGCCCGTGCCGGATGCCTGAAGGACTCTCCCTGTCAAAAGTGCACCGAAGCCCGGTGACGTAGCCGCAACGAAGGTACCTAACGTAAACAAGCCCATCGCTGTGAGAAAAAGCTGCCTTGTGGTATAGCGCTGGATGAGGAAGGCCGTGACGGGTATCAGCACTCCGATTACCAGTAAGTAGCCCGTGGCCAACCATTGTGCTTTGCTGGGAGAAATACCGATATCGCCCATGATTTTGGACAAGGCTACATTCAGGAGCGTCTCGTTCAATATCGCGACAAACACACCAAGAATCATCACCATGATGACGACAAAATTTCCTTTGCTGCCAAATGTACCGCCCGCTCGTTCACGTTTTGGTGCTGTTTGATTTTCCACTATCTTTCTCCTCTCCGAAACGTACTCCCTCTTGTCAGAAACCCATTCTAACACGGGGCCTGAGCGGCAGTTTCTTTTCGATTGCGGTTTTTTGACGGCCATTCGTATACACGCGGACATACTAGTGACAGCTTGGGTCTACTTCACAATTTGGGCAAAGGAAATACCCCGACACCGTTTTCGTATCGGGGTATTTCTTTCATAACCGCAGCGTAATGCCCGTTTTTCAGGAAATGCGGCTTCTTGTATTGAATCCGCTCTTCGACCCCCGGGATCGATTCATGTACCATTTGGCGAAGACGCTTTGAAACCTCCACCTGCCAAGGTGAGTTGAGCTTCTAGAACAATCGTTCGAAGCCTTACCACCAGCCGCCAACGCCTTCTGAACGAGCGAGTCTACTTCCTCCCGGCTTTTGGCAGAAAGGGCAAGGATGACTTCTGTACTTGCTGAAGCATCTGCCACTTCCTTTTTCGTAAACGTTTGAAAGAAGCTCTCTACAAGCAGCAACACGAATATATTGTCGTTGATGATCATGCATGTTGCTTTTTCATCCGTAAACTGAGGATTAAAAGCAAAGCCCAGCTCTGTAAAAAACGCGATCGATTAGTTTAAATCCTTAACCGGTAAATTCACAAAGATTTGATTGGCCTGATGTCCCATCTTCACACACCCCATTCGTTTCATTTACATCCAATATAGCATACCGCATTCGCTATCATTTCTTATCGATTGCTATGTTCCAAAAAGGCAGAAAAAAAGCAGGCCTTTGCCTGTAAACAAAGGTCTGCTATACTGCTCGTCTCTTATTCGCCCAAATCTACGTTGTGGTAGACTTGCTGTACGTCTTCCAGATCGTCCAAGGCATCGATCAACTTCTCAAATTGGGCTTGCGAGTCTGCATCCAAGGTAACTTCGTTTTGTGCCAGCATGGTGATTTCCGCTACGGAAAACTCCGAAATCCCTGCTGCTTTCAATGCCTCTTGCACGGCGTAGAATTGATCCGGCTCAGCATATACAATCACTGCTCCGTCTTCGTCATCCAGATCGCGAACGTCGACATCGGCTTCCATCAGGATTTCCAGTACATCATCCGAGGATTTCCCTTCGATACCGATGACCGCTGTCGCATCGAACATATAGGCGACAGATCCGCTTACGCCCATGTTTCCGCCATTTTTATTGAAAGCAGCACGCACTTCAGATGCTGTACGGTTCACGTTATTGGTGAGTGCATCGACAATGATCATCGATCCATTTGGTCCGAAGCCTTCGTAGCGCAGCTCATCGTAATTTTCATCAGAACCGCCTTTTGCCTTTTCAATCGCACGGTCAATAATCGCTTTCGGTACGCTGTATGTTTTTGCACGCTCCAGGACAACCTTCAACGCACGATTGGATTCCGGATCAGGCTCTCCCTGCTTGGCAGCCACGTAGATTTCACGTCCAAATTTCGCATAGATACGACTGGTGCTTGCATCTTTGGACGCTTTCTTCTCTTTAATATTGTTCCACTTACGACCCATACAGTTCCACTCTCTTTCATTTTTGTAGATTGCTTACTATAAAAACTATAAGAAGTTCATGAGCAGGATGGCTGACGAACCATACTAACAATAGATGCCGCTAACTTTCACTAGATTATATTATACCTCAATTTCTTCATTTGCAATGCAGGCTTCCGATAAGTTCCAGCTTCGCTTCCCCGTACCAAAAGACCGACCCGTTTACACAGGTCGGCCTGAATAACTTTACGAGCCTGCACGCACCGGTTACGAAAATTGCTTCTGCAAGGTTTCTGCAAGCTCTTTCAGACGAAGCAACTCTCGATTCACTTGACTCGATGCATCTACTTGACTCTCGGAAATTTGGTAGAGATCCTGAACAGAACCGCTTTTGCTCTGTGAAGCAATTAAACTTCTTCCGCTAATCTTTTTAG
>NZ_RHHR01000005.1 GCF_003710915.1 Brevibacillus invocatus
TTGAATACAGAAGATTATGGTTATTTTTAATGATGTGAAAAGATTTATGCAACGCTAGTGAACGGAAATATATTGTGAAGAAGGCGAGCTGGTTCAAGTGGGAGAGCGGTTGTTGACGATAGACGACCAGCATTCAACTCCAGAAAATATTCGCCCAAGCACGCAGTCGGATGAAGGTCAAAAGAAAGAGTCCGCTCATACAATCCATACCTCGTACCGTGCGCTTGCCACTCCTTATGTACGTCAACTGGCACGTGAGAAGAATGTTGATCTGGATCAAATACAGGGGACTGGACCGGCGGGCCGCGTAACAGAATCAGATGTGAAGGCTTTTGTGAATCAAGAACAAGGCGCGACCAAAGCAGTCAAAAGTACGAACTACCCAGATTTATCTTCGTCCCTACCTGAGATTTCGGAAAAAATTTCAACCAAAAGGGAAGAACGTATTGCGCTGAAAGGAATGAGGAAAAAAATTGCGGAACAAATGATGAAATCCGTCACGAATATTCCGCATGTCACCTCCTATGATGAGGTGGAAATGGACGAGATCCGAAATGCACGCAACCGGATGAAAGCGTATGCAGACAAACGTGGTGTAAAACTCACATTTCTACCGTTTTTTATAAAAGCCCTGGTCATTACACTCAAAGAATTTCCTATCTTTAATGCATCCCTAGATGATGCTAAACAGGAAATCGTCTTAAAGTACGATTATCATATCGGCATCGCAACGGATACGCCGGAAGGCCTGATCGTGCCTGTCATCAAACATGCAGATCGTAAAAGTCTATTCCAATTGGCAGAGGAGATCGGTCATCTGGCAGAAATGGCGCGTGATGGAAAGCTGAAATTGGACCAAATCACAGGAGGAACGTTTACGTTAAGCAATGTAGGTCCCATAGGCAGCCTGCATGCTACGCCGATCATTAACCACCCGGAAGTGGCCATTATTAGTTTGCATAAAATGGAGAAACGTTGGGTTGTAAGAGAAGATCAGGGAGTCATTCGCTGGATGATGAATATGTCCCTTTCTTTTGACCATCGTTTGATCGATGGGGTGACTGCTGTCAAATTCATGAATCGAATCAAGGAATTGTTGGAAGATCCCCATGTATTGTTTGCAGAAATGATGTAGTGGATAGGAGTTGAACGCCATGGTAGTAGGAGAGATTGCTGTTGAAACAGACGTGGTCATTATCGGTGGGGGACCAGGAGGCTATGCTGCTGCGATCAGGCTTGGTCAATTGGGAAAATCGGTTGTGCTGATAGAAAAAGAAGAAATGGGTGGCGTATGTCTCAATCGAGGGTGTATTCCATCCAAGGCGCTTATCCATGCTGCAGGACAATATCACCAGTTGTCCCAATTGTCTAGTTTGGGAATCCATCTACCAGAAGGTAACGCCTTTTTTTCAATGCCGGACTGGAAGTTTTGGAAATCGGATGTTGTCAAAACATTACAAAAAGGGGTCACACAACTGTGCGAAGCAAACGGAGTGACGATCGTCAAAGGGAACGCTATATTTTTGTCCTCTGATCGGATCGGCGTGGAGACGGATGGAGATTTTGAACGTTTTACATTTCAGCATGCGATCATCGCTACTGGTTCGCGTCCATACATTCCGTCACCTCTACATACGGATGGAGCAGTCATACTCGACTCAACCAATGTGTTGCAATTAGATAGGGTTCCGGAATCATTGGCGATCATTGGCGGCGGTTACATCGGAATGGAGATTGGTATGGCATTTGCCAAGCTGGGCACTGAGGTGACTATCATCGAAGCGGCTGAGCGAATCCTGTCACAGGTTTCTGCTCATCTGACCCAAGACGTCGTCAAACACGCCAAAAAATTGGGGATGCGAATAAAAACATCCTCAAAAGTGGAAGCAATCACTGTTGAAAACGGATTTGCACGAGTGATGATTTGCTCAGAAAAGGGGGACAAAGAAATTATTGTTCACGAAAAAGCACTCATCACGATAGGACGTATACCCAATACAAATGAGATCGGACTGAAGCAAGCAGGCATTGACCTAGATGAACGGGGATACATTCCAGTGGATCAAACGGGAAGAACAAATCAGCGTCATATTTTTGCCATTGGAGACACGACCACAGGTCCTGCGTTGGCGCATCGAGCAGCAAAGCAAGGTGTTGTTGCAGCAGAAAGCATCGCAGGACTACCTAGCAGCTTTGATACGCCGTACGTCCCATACGTCATTTTTACTGAACCTCAAATTGCAGGTGTAGGTTTGACAAAGGAGCAGGCAGTTGAGCGTGGATACCAGGTAAAATCTGCTTCCTTTCCGTATCGTGGAAACGGCAGGGCGATCACAACTGGAGCAGGCAATGGTTTCGCTGAAGTGATTGTTGATGCTAGGACGCATATGCTGCTAGGTATGCATATTGTCGGAGAAGACGCCTCCAATCTTATTGGAGAAGGTGTACTGGCACTAGAAATGGCTGCACGAGTAGAAGATCTCGCATGGACTATTCATGCGCACCCGACCCTCAGTGAAATGTGGCAAGAAGCAGCTGAAGGAGTCCTCGGTCACGCCATTCATATGCTAAACAAAAATGACTAGATAAAAATAATAGGATGTTCTAAACAGCCGTTATGGTGAAGAAAGCCCCTTTCTCAATCCTACTATCACTGCATAGTGGGAAAGCAGCAGAAGTATTGGTAAAATAAGAAGAGCGTTCGTAGACTCTTAAGATAGGAGCCACAGAAATGTACAGCAATATGGAAGAATGCCTTCTCGACTTGGAGAAAAATGGACATTTGGTTCGAATAAAAGAAGAAGTAGATCCGTATCTGGAGATGGCGGCGATCCATTTAAAAGTATATGAAACGAATGGTCCTGCCCTGTTGTTTGAAAACGTAAAGGGCTCTAAATTTCGCGCAGTATCCAACCTGTTCGGTACGATGGAACGCAGCAAATTCATATTCCGTCAAACCTGGCAAGCTGCCGAAAATATTATTGCGTTGCGCAATGATCCGATGAAAGCATTGCGCAGCCCGCTGAAGCAGGTTGGGAACGGAATGGCTGCATTAAAAGCACTTCCTGCAAAAAAATCAACGGGCTTGCCAGTAACGGCGCAAGAAATTAAAATCACCGACCTGCCACTGATCCAAAGCTGGCCGATGGATGGCGGTGCTTTTGTCACTTTGCCACAGGTGTATTCAGAGGACCCGGAAAAACCGGGAATCATGAATTCCAATCTGGGCATGTACCGTATACAGCTGACTGGCAACGAGTATGAAATGAATAAGGAAGTTGGCTTGCACTATCAGATTCATCGCGGCATCGGCGTGCATCAGGAAAAAGCAAACCGTATGGGCGTTCCGCTCAAGGTGAGCTGCTTTATCGGAGGACCACCTGCGCATACATTGTCTGCCGTCATGCCACTGCCAGAGGGAATGAGTGAGCTGACTTTTGCCGGTTTGCTTGGTGGTCGTCGTTTTCAGCACAGCTATATCGATGGTTATTGCATCAGCAACGATGCGGATTTTGTCATTACAGGAGAAATTCATCCGGGAGAAACCAAACCGGAAGGACCGTTTGGCGATCATTTGGGCTACTACAGCTTGATTCATCCGTTTCCTGTCATGAAGGTTCATAAAGTGTACGCGAAACCAAATGCCATCTGGCCCTTTACGGTTGTGGGCAGACCGCCTCAGGAGGATACTTCTTTTGGAGCGCTGATCCATGAGCTGACAGGCGATGCAGTCAGACAGGAAATTCCGGGTGTAAAAGAAGTACATGCAGTCGATGCAGCAGGTGTACATCCATTGCTTTTTGCGATTGGAAGCGAGCGCTATACACCGTATCAGCCAGTCAAGCAGCCTACAGAAATTCTCACGATCGCCAATCGAATTCTCGGAACCGGACAGCTGAGTTTGGCGAAGTTTTTGTTCATTACAGCAGAAGATCAACAGCCGATCACTACGCATGATGAAGAAGCTTTTCTGCGCTATATATTGGAGCGAATCGATCTGAGACGAGATATCCATTTTTACACCAATACGACCATCGATACGCTGGATTATTCGGGAACAGGTTTAAATAGCGGAAGCAAGGTTGTCTTTGCTGCCTATGGAGATAAAAAACGGGAATTGTGCACAGAAGTACCGGAAGCTTTGAAGGAAATCCGTAGCTATGGAAATGCACGGCTCGTCATGCCAGGTGTAGTTGCATTGCAGGCTCCTTCTTTTACAGATTACAAGGTGGAGCAGCAGGAATTGCAGCAGCTGTGCGATGCTCTTCGGGAAAAAGGGGAGCTCGCTGATTGTCCGATGATCATTCTGTGCGATGACAGTACATTTATGAGTGCGAATCTCAAAAACTTTCTATGGGCTACTTTTACCAGAAGCAATCCTTCCCATGATATTTACGGAGTCAATAGCTACTACGAATTCAAGCATTGGGCTTGTGATACTGTCATCATCGATGCTCGGATCAAGCCGCATCATGCACCACCCCTCATTCCAGATCCGACTGTGGAGAAGAACATCGAGCGCTTCTTTGTTAAAGGAGCCGTACTCGGTGGATGGATGTAAAACGAAACAAGCTAGCTGCACGAGACAGCTAGCTTGTTTTTTTCCTAAACATCCACACCGTAACGCTGAAGAGCTTTTACGGAGGTTTCATACATCCTTTGCTGAAGCTGCTCTCCTTGAACCACTTGAATACGTCTCCCGAGAAAATCGTATCCGCTCCCTCCTGTACATCGACAAAAGCTTCATAGACATGCAGGATGCGAGTCATTGGGGTAGCCATGAAGGTGTTCAATCTGAAATGGTACCAAAGCAAATACCATTCACGTTTAACCATTGAATATTCAAGTTTATACGGGAAACCCGACTGA
This sequence comes from Brevibacillus invocatus, assembly GCF_003710915.1. GTDB lineage: Bacteria > Bacillota > Bacilli > Brevibacillales > Brevibacillaceae > Brevibacillus > Brevibacillus invocatus. The sequence goes on from NZ_RHHR01000005.1 coordinate 4,870, forward strand.
TCCAGGTAGGTTTTTCCGTTTTTATTGGTATAGGTGATAGAAATTCCTTGTCGTCTCAGCAGGAGATCGCGAAAGCTGCGCAGGAGGGGATGATAGATTTGCTTTTCCAAGCTTTTGGCTTTTTCTGCAAATGCTCCCGACAAGTCAAAAACCTTATCCGATTCTAAAATCTTGTTCAGCTTCTCCCGTGTTTGCGTCGTAAAAGCGTGGGCGGCGGCCGGATGAGCCAGCATGGTTTTTCACCAGGTGCGTTCGTGAGAGGTTATCGCGATCGTACCGGACTCATGTCCTTTTTTTCGCTGAACTGCCGTTCGTTTATCTTAGGCACCCTATTAGGAACATTTTTACATCTACGAAGCTGAGAATCATTGTGAGAAACCTATAAGTAAATTTCATTACACTTATAAATTTTATTTATTCTGAATATTTTTACTTGCCTGTTATTATACTTCAAAATAAAATAGAACTACTCTCTACTTATTATTATCCACTTATTCCCCACATCACTCTTTTTTACCGTCTTTGCACCCATCAGCTGTACCACTTCTAGTAGCTTTAAGTCACCATCGCCATCAAGCTTAACATATATAACCCATGTTTTGGTGGTTTATATAAATCCATCCTATCTTGAAGAGGAGGAGTACATTTTCATTATGAATGTAAACGTACAAGGAGAGCGCTGGTTTCCATCAGAAAAGGTTTTTTCAGAGGATATGCCTGATTTATGGGGCAATTGGTATTGCGACTCAGAAGTTGGTACCCTGCGTTCCGTCCTGATGAGAAGACCAGGCAGAGAAATTGAGATTGTCAATGAAAGCAACTACGCTGACTTTCGCTGGAAAGCCCCGATGAATCCAGAGAGGGCACGTGCACAGCAGGACGCCTTGGCAGATATCTATCGGGAGCATGGCATCGAAGTACATTATGTGGAAAATATGCGAGAAGACAAGCCCAATGCCTTGTACTTGAGGGATTTGGTTGTTACAACACCCGAAGGCGCCATTGTTTGCAGACCTGCCATTGAGGCTAGGCGCGGTGAGGAACGATATGTAGCAGAACAATTGGCAAAACTAGGAGTTCCCATTATCAAAACGATTAACGGGGACGGCTTCTTCGATGGGGCCTGCGCGATGTGGGTCGACCGTCACACCGTGATTATCGGGACTGGCGCTCGCGCCAACGAAGCAGGGGCCGCACAGGTGGAAGCTGAGCTGAGAAACATTGGAGTTACCGATATCATTCGCTTTCCGATCCCGTATGGACACGCCCATATCGACGGCTTGTTGAACATCGCAGATAGACGAACCGTGGTGTTATTCCCTTGGCAAGTTCCTTACGATGTCGTGAAACCTTTGCTGGACCGAGATTTTACGGTGATTGAGGCTACCGACATAGCCGAGGTGAAGGAAACGTTTTGCACCAATTTTGTGGCATTGGAACCGGGAAAAGTCGTCATGCCAGCGGGCAATCCCGAGACAAAAGCAAAGATGGAGCGAGCAGGTATCACCGTGATCGAGACACCCATGGACGAAATTATCAAAGGATGGGGCTCTATTCACTGCATGACAGCTTTTCTACGCCGCGATCCGCTAGACAAGTCCTAGGTTGTTCCATTTTATTTCTAAAGGGGGAAATCAGATGAAAAAAATGGCGTTTTTATGGTTGGCCATACTGTTGGTGTTCGTAACCGGATGTTCGCAGGAAGTAGGAGGCGGTGGGGCAACAGGACCGTCTACGATACAAAAAATTGTGGATCGAAACAAACTGATAATTGGTACTTCTCCGGGCTATTTCCCATTTGAAATGAAGGATAAACAAGGTGTGAATGTCGGTTATGACATTGATTTGGGCAAAGCCATTGGCGAGGCACTGAAGGTTGAAGTGGAATTCAAAGAATTTGAGTTTGGTGGACTAATTCCTGCCCTGCAAACAGGGGATATCGACATGGTTATTTCTGGCATGACCATCCGTGGTGATCGTGCGCTGGCTGTGAGCTTTTCCGATCCGTACTACTCCGCTGGCCAGATCATCATGGTACCAAAATCCGATTCGGCCACAAAGACATGGAAGGATTTGGATAAACCGGACAAAAAGATTGCGTTAGCTCAAGGGACTACAGGTGCGCTTCTCGCCAAGCAATTGTTCCAAAATGCGCAAATGATGGATTTTGACGGATTTGCCAATGCTGCTCTGGCTGTCAAACAAAACCAAGCAGATGCAGTTATTTTTGATGAACCAGGCATCGCGGTCTATGAAATCATGAATGGCGATTCGGTCAGAGGTATTTATGACACCTTGTCCAGCGAAAACCTCGGCATTGCACTTCCATTGAACGACCATGCGACCATTCAGTGGATGAATTCGTTCCTGGCTTCTTACCGAAATGGACCAGCTGATCAGGCAGCTATCCAAAAATGGTTCAAATCCAACGAATGGATTAATAACGTTCAACAAGATAATTATTAACCGCCAAGATGTGTGAATGAGTGCGGACTTTAGGAGGTTTGATCTAAATGGGCACTTCATGGCGTGTTATTTCGGAGCATTGGAATGTTTTGTTGGATGGCTTGATCGTCACGCTGCAAATATCAGCGTGCGCTTTACTCGTGAGCATTCCGATTGGGATCATTTTGGGCCTTTGCCGCATCTCCCGCAATCGCATTGTTTCATTCATCGCGGTCTGCTATGTGGAATTTGTCCGAGGAGTTCCTCTTCTCGTCCTGTTGTTCTGGATCTATTTTGTCCTGGGCAAATTTCTCAAGATGGGGCCTTTCTTATCAGGGGTTGTCGGGTTGGGGCTGTTCTCTGCAGCTTTTATCGCCGAAATCGTCCGTGCAGGTATTCAGGCTGTTCCACGCGGTCAAATGGAGGCGGCACGCTCGTCCGGGATGAGCTATATCCAGGCCATGCGCTTTATCATCCTGCCGCAAGCCTTCCGAAAGGTAGTCCCTCCGATGGCTTCCCAGTTTATTACCTTGATCAAGGATTCATCCTTGGTTTCGGTCATCTCGGTGGTGGATTTGACGCTGATCGCTAAAAATGTCGTGGCGACTTCATTCCGTGCATTGGAAGTATGGACGTTCGTCGCGATCATGTACTTCGTCGTCACGTTTTTCCTTTCTCAACTGATCAATCTAATCGAACGTCGCTATCGGGTATCCGAGTAACGGGACCGCGCTATCATGTGAAAAGGAGGCCCGACTGTGATCCAAATCAAACAAGTCAATAAGAGCTTTGGACCTATTCAAGTGTTGAAAGACATTAACCTAGAGGTTCCAGAATCGCATATTTACGCCTTGATTGGACCAAGCGGGGCTGGAAAAAGCACCCTAATCCGCAGTATCAATGCTTTGGAGACGATCCAGGCAGGAGAAATCGTGGTGGACGGCACATCCGTGCACGCCAGTAAGACCGATATCAACAAGGTGCGTACCGATATCGGCTTTGTCTTTCAATCTTTCAATTTGTATCCGCATTTGACTGCTGTCGAAAACGTTTCGATTGCCCCCATCCAAGTGAAAAAAATACAAAAGGAACAAGCAGAAGAGAAGGCGAAAAGCCTGTTGACCTCACTCGGACTGGGAGACAAATTCGCTTCGTATCCGGGGCAGCTTTCCGGTGGTCAGCAGCAGCGTGTGGCCATTGCACGCGCCTTGGCCATGGACCCCAAGGTGATGCTCTTCGACGAGCCGACCTCTGCGCTCGACCCGGAGATGATCAAGGAAGTGCTCGATTCTATACGGAAACTGGCTTCTACCGGGATGACGATGGTCGTGGTGACGCATGAGATGGGGTTTGCCCGCGAAATCTGCAATCAAATCGTCTTTATGGCGGATGGAAAGATTGTGGAAGTAGCACCGCCTGAACAATTTTTTACCAATCCCGAAACCGAACGGGCAAAAGACTTTCTTTCCAAAGTGTTGAATCATTAAGCTGTAAACTTGTGAAAAGTGGAGGGCATTGCTGTGAAAGCGGATTTTATCATTGCCCATGCCTTTGTTTTGACGATGGAAGGCAAGGGAGTAGGCATGGTACAGAACGGTGCGATCGCAGTAAAGGGGAATATGATTCTGGCTGTAGGACCGTCTGCTGATATACTCTCTGCTTATCAGGCAGACCGATTGATCGATGGAACCGGAAAGCTGGTCATGCCAGGACTCATAGACGCTCATATTCACACAGGGCTCTCCATCTTCAGAGGAATGGCGCAGGACATGTCCCATTGGATGCAAAAAGGGTTATGGCCGTTCATCAAAAATACTGATAAAAAGGATGCCCTGACAGGCTCACTGGTGACGATCATTGAAGGGATCAAGGCAGGGACGACCACTTTCTGCGATTACGATCACAATATGAATGACATCGTTTCGCATTATGTGAAGACGGGAGTGCGAGCAAGAGTAGCCGAAACGATCAATGAATTGCCGGACGATATCGGGACTTTGCCTGTGGGAGACTTGTACCCATTTGACACTGCTTTGGGAAATCAAAGGCTGCAGGAAAGCATCCGGCTGTTTGAGACATGGCACGAGCAAGGTGACGGAAGAATTACCTGCCTATTTGGACCTCAAGGGGCAGACATGATGGGAACTGAACTGTTGCTAGAGGTAAAAGCGCTGGCAGAGAAATACGACACGCGTATTCATATGCACGTTGCCCAAGGCGACAGGGAAATCGATCAAATGGTGAAGCGATACGGCAAGCGTACGATTCCGTTTCTGGATGAGTTGGGTTATCTGGATTCCAGACTGATGGCCGTCCATTTGACTGAAGCTACCAAAGACGAGACATACCTTGTCGCGAAACGCGGTGCCTCGATGATTTACTGTGCAGGCAGCATCGGAATTATTGATGGATTAGTTCCACCCATCATGGATTTCCTCGAAGCAGGAGGTCAGGCCGCTCTTGGTTCGGATCAAGCACCTGGGAACAACTGCAACAACATGTTCAATGAAATGAAATTTGCCGCCATCCTCAATAAAGTGAAGCGCTCCGATCCAAAAGCGTTTCCTGCTTGGTTGTCCCTGAGGCTGGCCACGATTGAATCAGCCATAGCCATCGGACTGGATCATGAGATTGGCAGCCTGAAAAAAGGGAAAAAGGCAGACATTCTGATCGTGAATCTGGAAAGCCCCACATTGTGCCCTGTGTTCACGGATCCGATCCGAAACATCGTTCCCAACCTCGTTTATTCCGCGAGAGGTCATGAAGTGGAGACGGTGATCATTGATGGTCAGTTCATCATGGAGGAAAATCAGCTAGTCACGGTGAATGAGAAAGAAGCAATCCGTGAAGCACAACAGGCAGCAGAACGGATCAGCCGTCGCTCCGGGCAAGACATCATGGCTGCTCACAGCGACGTTTACCAAATGATGAAGGACGGGTACCTATGACAACGATATTTACCAACGGAAGGTTTTACACGTTTGATCCCGCTCAGCCTACAGCAGAATCCGTCGTCGTCCAGGATGGGAAAATCGTCGACCTTGGAGACCAGCGGGACATGCTGCAGCAATGGGGTGGACCAGAGGCGATCGTAAGAGATCTGGAAGGGAAAATGGTCACACCCGGTTTGATTGACAGTCACCTGCATCTTTCTTCGATTGCCATGACCTTTAAGAATCTCGACTTGACACCTATCACTTCTAAGCATCAGCTTTTACAAGCGATTAAAACACGCGCTGACCAAACGGCTGCAAATGAATGGGTGCAGGGCAGGGGCTGGGATGAGAATCGATTCACGGATGGAAGCTTGCCTACGATCGAGGAGCTAGACGAAGTGTCTCCACATTGTCCTGTTTTTTTGCCTAGAGTATGTGGCCATGTCACGCTGGTGAACAGCAAGGCTTTGGAAATCGCTGGCTATTCAGAAGAGATGGTGATTCCATCGGGAGGTACCGTCGTTCTTGATCCTGTAACCAAAAAACCGACAGGGCTTCTGCTGGAAACGGCGGCCGATATTGTGGAAAAGCATATTCCGCAGCCGACTTACCAACAACTGAAGGACTTGCTGAGACAAGCCATCCAATATGCGATGAAATGCGGGCTTACCAGTGTCCATACAGAGGATTTGCGTGGGCTTGGTGGATTGGATCAGACCTGGCAGTTGTACGATGAGCTCCTGAACGAGGAAAAACTTGGTTTGCGCTGTAATCTTCTCATTTATTATCCTCATGTACAGCGATTGGTGGAGCGTGGAATGCACGCAGGATACGGAAATGAAACCTTGCAAATCGGAGCTGTGAAGATCTTTGCCGACGGAAGCTTTGGTGGACGAACCGCATACTTATCCGCTCCTTATACGGATGATCCAGAAAATTACGGCAGCAAGATTCACGATTCGAAAACCCTTTACGAGCTTTTCAAGGAAGCTCGTGATGCCCAGATGCCGATAGCTGTGCACACCATTGGAGATGAAGCGCTGGCGATGGTATTGGATACATTGGATCAATTCGAACCGGTCGAATACCGTGATCGCATGATTCATACCTCCTTGCTCCGTCCAGATTTGTTGGAGCGACTGAAAAAACCGAACATTGTCGCTGATATACAGCCTCGCTTTGTCGTAGGTGATTTCCCTTGGGTTGCGGATCGCATCGGCGAAGAACGGGCATCCCAAACCTACATTTGGAAAAGCATGCTAGAAGCAGGAATTATGTGTGCAGGTGGTTCTGATGCTCCTATCGAACCACTGGAACCCCTCTTGGGGATTCATGCTACCGTCACCAGACGTGCACCAAAAGACGCTCACGACGGCTATAATTCCGAGCAAAATCTATCCGTGGAAGAGGCGATTCGCCTGTTTACTTATGGAGGCGCGCTGGCAACCAATGAGGAAGCAGTCAAGGGAACCATCAGCAGAGGAAAGTATGCGGATATGACAGTATATTCGAAAAATCTATTAGAAATTGAGGTAGATGAAATCTTGACCACTGAGATTGAAATGACCATCATTGGTGGAGAGATTTGCTATCAGCGTGAGAAGAATCCCAGTACGGTATGACGTAAAATAATAGACACGTGTACTTCCGATCCGCCAGCTAATCTCGTCTTCTCAGAGATAGCATGGCGGATTGTTTGATTCATGAAGCTGATCAGGGCATCCATATTCGTAAAAGGTCAACACTCTTTTTCGTAGAACATTAAGGGATAGAATCTCGATTTAGACATTCGTGAAAGACTTACGACGAGGGGGTATGTGCATGAAATCCCTAAATCAATGGAAAAGGGATCAATTGAAGCTTTTACGAGAGGTAGAAGGTTTACTGTCTCTCATTCCCCAACCTATCTTAGTCGTCGATCAAAGATGCTGGAAAGTATAATCTCGATGGGCATCAAACAAAGTCGGTTGACGTATATGTCTCCACCTTCAATGCTTCGAAAATAATGCACATGAATGAACCAAAATACAGCCGCCAGCCTCCGTTGACTGGTGGCTTTTTTTCCTTTTGCAATCAGACAGCCAGTATAATAAACCCCAAAATCACTTGTTGCGAAGAATCGAGATTTATAAAAATCGGCCGATCTTTTACAGCCTGGGTGACTTTGTTTTCCAAACCGAAGCCGTAACCAGCCAGCCAGCCGATTTCTACCAGCATTACGGTCTGAGTCACAATCATAATGTCGCAGATGCACTGGAGGCGATGAGCGCGAACTATACGCGGGGTCTATGCGTACATCGCGAGGTTTGGGAAGCGGTCATCCCGTTGTGGAAAATGCAGGATGGGGAACTATTGGAAATCGAGCTGCATCCGATCGAACTGGGGTATGAACTGCCTGTTCACCGCATGGGATGGCCAAGAAAAAGTACATCTCCGCACATCATGGAGAGTCTGAAAGCTTTGAGTGAACCATTTGGAACCCATATTGAGATCGACGAAGAGGGTGTCGGCAGGGTAAGGCTTCAAGCCAAGTAGTCTCCGGCGGAGCCTCAATGCCGGTAGAATTGCTGCATCAATTCGATGAAAAGTTTGGGGTTCAGGTCATGGAGGGTTATGGCCTATCTGAAGCGGCTCCTGCCACAGCCTTCAATCCAATTCGGGGAATCCGAAAGCCGGGCTCTGTGGGAGTTGACATTCCGGGTGTAACCAACAGGGTGGTCGATCCGGAAGGGAATGAATTGCCGCGTGGAGAAGTCGGCGAACTCATTGTACAGGGACCAAATGTGATGATGGGGTATCTCGGTCTTCCCGAGGATACGAGAGCGGCATTGAAAAATGGATGGCTCTATTCTGGTGATCTGGCCCGTATGGACGAGGAAGTCTATGTCTATATCGTCGATCGGAAGAAGGATATGATCTTGGTAGATGGCTACAATGTGTATCCTCGCGAAGTGGAGGAGGTGCTGTATCAGCATCCTGCCATTATGGAAGCCGCCGTGATTGGGGTTCCTGACGAGATCCATGGCGAATCTGTCAAAGCGTTTATTGCCTTTAAAGAAGTGGCGGTATCGGAGGAAGAGATCGTCGATTTTTGCCGCGATAAACTGGTGAAGTACAGTACCGCGCCAGATCGAAATCGTGGCAGAGTTGCCCAAGAATAGTACAGGGAAAATTCTGAGACGATCTTTGAGGAGATAAAAACGGGGGCAGTGAAGACGATTCACTGCCCTGATTCGACCAAAGTATAAAATCTTTTGCCATTCCTTATAGTAACCGATGAAAGGAGTGGTAAAAGAATGGATGCAGTAGCGCAAATGGAAGCAAAAACGGGCAAGACCCGGCAAAACAGTACAAGTGCAAGGAACGTAGCCCAACATCTCGTACAGCAGCTGACTCTCTGGGGAGTGGAGCGCATTTACGGTGTAATTGGAGATGGCAATCTATTCTTGCTCGACGAATTGGGAAAACAGAACAGGATCACATATATCGCATGCCGCCACGAGACAAACGCTGCCATCATGGCGTCTGCAGATGCCAAGCTGACCGGAAAGCTTGCGGTCTGTACCTGCACAAGCGGCCCTGGTCTGGCATCGATCATGAATGGTTTGGCGGATGCATGGGCGGATCGCGTTCCATTATTGCTGATCAGCGGTCATGTAGAAAGCACAGCTATTGGTTTGGGTGGTGTGCAGGATATCAATCAGCAGCTTTTGATTCAGCCTCTTGCAGAATTCAGTTCATTGGTTGCCGATAGTCATGTATTTCCGAAGCTGCTGAATAAAGCAGGGAAAACAGCACTGCATAAGGGCGGTGTTGCTCATCTTTCCGTGCCAAAGGAGATTTGGCAGCTACCTGTCACAGGCAGCTTCTTTCCTTTGCCCATCAAAACAACTCCTGCGACTCCCAGTCCGGAACAACTCATAAAGGCAGCTCAGCTGATCGACAAAGCAAAACGACCGATACTTTTAGCAGGCCGCGGCATCGAATCTGCACAAAGCTACGCCCTACAATTTGCAGAGAAAATTCAGGCGCCGCTGATGGTAACCATGCCTGCAAAAAGCTTTGTACCTAATGATCATCCGCTGTTTATAGGCGGTCTTGGTCATGCAGGGACAGAGATTTCTCGGGAGCTTTTGGCGAAGGCAGATCTATGCATTGTCCTCGGCGCAACCTGGTGGCCATCGGATTATGTGCCAAAGACGGTGCAAACCGTTCAAATCGATGCTGCCGTAGAAAATATTGGTGAAAGCCATCCAGTAGCTGCACCTGTCGTCGGTGATCTCTTAACAGTTATTTCTCAGCTAACTTCTCATGTGCGGCAAAAGAAAAACGAGCAGTATGTCGCAGAAATTTCAAAGAAAAAATTAGCGTGGAACAATAGAATAGAAGAAGAGTCCAAGCTTGTATCTCCGACTGATTCCATTTCACCCGCATACGCTTTCTCGGTTTTGCAAAAGTGTATCGACGATGATGCCGTCATCACGCTTGATGTAGGTGACCATACTGTTTGGTTTGAACGGATCTTTCAATTGAAACGCCAGAAGCTGATCATCTCTGGAACGTGGAGGACGCTTGGATTTGGTTTACCAGCAGGAATTGCTTGCCAGCTGGCTATGCCTGACCGTCAGGTGGTCAGCGTGGCTGGAGATGGTGGAGTAGCCTATTCCATTATGGAGCTGATCACCGCGGTTACGCATAAACTTCCTCTTACATTGTTCATTATGAATAATCAGTCCTACGCGATGGAAAAAAACAGAATGATAGTGGAAGGCTTAGATACGCTTGGTTCCCAAATTCCCAATCCGGATTATGCTGCTCTGGCGAAAGCATGCCGGGTGGAATCCATTCGGGTAAGCAAGTCTGAAGAACTGGAACCAAGCATTCGGCAAGCTTTGTCTTCACGAACGACCTCGGTGGTGGAAATCATGTGCACAGCCCCTGTCTTGCCGCACACCAAAATTCTAAAAGGCATGGATGCAGGAAATCACTAGTCTTTTAGAAGACTAAGATACAAGTCGAGGTAAAGGATCCATCCTGATGAACGGGATGGATCTTTTACCTCTTTTTTCGGAATCACGTCTTTTCGCATGCGTTGGCCTCCTTAATGACTTTCGTTAAAAGAGTAGCATACGAATATGTAGAAAAAATGAAGATGAAGCGATGACTACAACCTACTATTAAATGCCATTTATGATAGAATTTAATGAATATACATAGAATCGTATGATTTTTGACGAAAGGAGATGTTGTATGTATACCTACACTAAGCCGCACTCTTCTCGCGTTGAGAAACATTCAACTCGCGAAACTGAAGGGAGAAATAGCCAGGTTGCCCAGCTGCAAAAACTGCAAGGCGGACGGATACCTTTCATCAATATGGAGACGACCATCGGAATCCGGAAGTGAACCCGGATGAATCAGAGGGCGTAAACGGTGTTTATCTCGGTGGACAAAGAGCGGATGACGCACCCGTGGTAGACACCTTCCGAATGGCCTATAATCGTTTGGACAGCTGGCTGCATTTCTTGGAAAAAACCTATCCAAACGTTATGGCAGAGGTTGAAGACGCAATCGATTTGGAGCGTCGTAAAGAAATTCTCAAAGAGATCAAGATAAAGACAAAAGCGTACAAGACCGAATACCGCAAGCTGGATAATACGGGGTACCTGGATGATCTCAATCATTTTTTCCTGTTCGTCGTGGATATGGAGAGCGAAATCCTGGACATGACAGAAGAAATCGAACGCATTGCACGGCGTCACAAAATTGGTGAAACGGATGACGAGATTCACGAACAAGGCACTGAAATTTGGCGCAAGCGGTGGCACACTGCCATCCAAGAGATCAATACGGTGATAGAAGCACTCTGGCCATCCACAGAAGCAAAGCTTCACGAGTGGATGGAAAAACAGGCATTTATTCGCAACAAGGATCACACCCTGGAACTCGATTATATCGGTAGTCTGGCAAAAGGCTACAAAGGCCCTCCCAAACAGCATATTCGCTTCGATCCCACAGATTTTGACGTTGACGCCAATCTTTACGCCCCAGCACTCACTGAATACGCGGTGCGAGTAGACGGTCAAACACCCGACAGAGAGCGGAGCTTTGGTAGAAATACATCGATTCGTCCGCTGCATGATTTTTCCGATAAAATCCAAAAAGAACTCGTCAATCGAATTGACGGCATTGAAGAGGATCCGAATGACTTGTTCGATGTCGCGATCTATGCAACATCAACACCTGAACAGCTCGATTACGAGAACAGACTTCAAGAAATGTATGATTTCCGTGCGCTCTCTTCATCTGAAGGGTGAAGGTTTATGAAGAAGGTAAGCATGATTATATGGGTTATACAACCGTGAAAAACTCTCGGATTTAATCATGTTTTGGTAGGAGAATCGGTGTAAATAATTCTTCCCGGATTTGGTACAAGGACGAAATAAGTTCTATACTTCCTTATGTAAAACCTAACAAGTTCTCAAGCGCACTCTGATACTGGGAGCCAAATGATTAATGGGAAACATCTCGTTAATCATTTGGCTCCTTTATGTTTTTTATAGGGCCAAAAAATCGCCCATAAATCATAGAGGAGTGACGAATGTGAAAGAGGTTTTTCGCAATCGCAATTTTCGCAAGCTGTTCTTTTCCAATTTATTTTCTGGATCTGGCCAGGGGATGACCATAATCGGGATTTCCTGGTATTTGGTAGAATCGACTGGCTCGGCTAGCTTGCTAGGCTCTACCATGCTGATTTCTTCTATTCTGACGTTACTTATGGGGCCATATTTGGGTACATGGATTGACCGATTCTCCCGTAAAACGATTCTACAAATGGAACAGCTGGGGGATGTACGGTTATATCCATCCTGGCTGTTTGGGGTTTTTGGGGAATGTATCACGAATGGATGCTGGTTGTTATTTTTTTTTGCGACTACTTGTATGTCCCAGATTCACGAACCAACGTTGACCGCCTTCGTTCAGGAAACATCTGACCAAAAGCACTACAAGACGATCAACTCTTTACTGGAGGTTCAAAACCAAATCGCTTTGGTTTTGGCTGGAGCTTTTGCGGGTATGCTTTTAGACAAATATGGACTGCATCTGGTCATACTATAATACTTTTTACACGAAAATATTGAACAAATGAACGGATATTTGTTCAATACCAGGAGGACAGAGCAAATGAATGAAAATGATTTACGCGTCATCAAAACAAAAAAAGCACTGCATCACGCGCTCCTGGCATTGTTAAAAACAAGTTCACTCGAATCGATATCCGTGTCTACCCTTTGTCGTGAGGCGTCCATCAATAGAGGCACTTTTTACTTGCATTACAAGGACATCGCAACTTTGTTTGACGAACATCTTCAGCATCTTCTCAAGGATTTGGAGGAGTCGTATTACGAGCCATATCGCCATGTCTCCCGTCTGGTTCCGCATCAGCTCGACCCCTCGACCATTCGGATCTTTCATCATGTGAAGAAATATCAGCAGTTCTATGAGGTTGTTTTTGATCGCAAATCGTCGTTATCGTACTACTATTCACTGTTTGAAAAAATAAAAGAGCTGATGGGGCAGAGTACGTCGGTCTATTCATTAGGTGAAAGAGATCTCTCTTTTCTGATTGCTTATCAGGCAAATGCGATCATGGGTCTGCTGATCCAGTGGAGCGAGGATGGATTCACTCGCAGTCCTGAGTTCATGAATGAGCAGCTTTCTTATCTCTTAAAGCCGCAGAGCTGGGAGAGTCAGGACAAAGGGTGAATACGCTCAGATGACTGAAACCAAAAATTCGATTCTCAGCTGGATTTCCAAAATCTCATCGTTTTCCCACAAATCTATTTTATAGTTAATCACGTAAACAACAGTCATTCTGAATGTAAAGGGGAAATCCAGCATGAAAAAATTGGTATCATCCTTCCTGGCCGTTTCACTCCTTCTCGGAGGAGCTAGTGTTGTAGGAGCGGAAGCAACGCAAGATAAATCGGTGAAGCAAGAAGTTCGCAAAGCCAATAAAGAAGCAAAGCAACAAGAAAAATGGAATAAAGCGATTGAAGCAGCGACCAAGCTGGGACTGACTCCAGATGGATTGACCCTGGAGCAGTTAAAGGCGGCTATCGAAGCGAAGCAGGAAGAGAAAAAACAACAGCTGCTGGAGAAGCTTACAGCAAAGGCCTTCTCTGAGACGCTTCGGACGAATACCTCCTTGATACGGCGTAAAATCAAAGATCCGAACCTCTGGCTGGAAACGAAACAGATCGGGCGTGTGACAAAAACCGAAATCGCCATCATGTACATCAAGGGGATCGTGAATGACAAGGTGGTTAAAGAGGTTCGTACTCGTCTGGATCAAATCGACATTGATTTCAAAGGGCTGCTCAGAGCAACTATATTTTTTGTTAGCACCTTTTCCTTGCCGACTGTGGCTCTGTTAATGATTTTTCCCACCTCTGTCAACGACAGACGTATCCAAGTCAGCTTGCTATTTTTATGCTTCGGTGGTAGGTCTTGCCCAAACCTTGCATGTAAAAGACTATCGATATCCGGTGCTCCCCATGGGTGTATTGTTGATTGTGCTATCTCTACTGGTGCATCCGAATATCGTGCATTCCATTGAGTACAACAAGATGACCTGGTTATCGTACGTCTCCACATACGGAGTGATTGTGCCTTTACTCTTGTTGGCTGCTTCCTTGTTACTCAGGAGAGGGAGAGCTATTTCCGAAGGGGAAAAGGGAGTACAGGAGAAATCATGAGTTCATTTCGTGTATGAGAAACTGCTGAAAGAACAACAGCAGCAGATCATGTCCATTATTGGCAATTCAAGATGATAATACATTTCTATGAGACCATTACTCCTGGGAAAATGATAGACAGCTTCCCAAGAGCTTTTTTATGTATACGATTTTTTCTTGAATCCATCACATCTGCAGCAATTCTGTACCCAACGGATTCCATGAGCTAGTCAAACTGGTGATCAGGCTGGCGGGTTCATATGTATTGAAGCCGTAGACAAATCCAGTAACTTGATGAATAATCATAGAACCGAGTACATGAATCTGAATCCTCCTCATGGTGGTTCATCCAGACGGTAGGAAAGTAGGTGATCTTGTTGAATAATAGTCTAGTCTTGCCGGTAGTCGTTGTGAGAGGACATGCAGCATTCGCTCAATCACCCCCATATCAGACCAGAGAAGGACAATAAAATAGGGGGCAGAACACCCCCATAGGGGGAAATCATGGGTAAGAAATTCTTGCTTCATCCGCTTACCATTCGATACATTGTTTTTATGCTTGGATTGGCCGTCATGGGTTATGGGATTGCCATGATGATAGAGGCCAATGTTGGTGTTGCTCCGTGGGATACGCTGCATATCGGATTACAAAAGACATTTGGTTTGACCATCGGTATGTGGTCGCAAATCATGGGTCTGAGTATTATTTTCGCATCATACGCAATTGGCAGAATAAAGCCTACAGTCGGCATGTTTTTAAACATGATTTTCTTTGGGCTGTTCATCGACTTATTCTTGTGGCTAAAAAGGTTTCCCGTTGGTGATACCGTCATCGAGCGCGTCGCCATGTTTGCTGGAGGTCTGCTGATCTATACATTCGGAACGGGAATGTATATCTCGCCACGACTCGGGGCGGGTCCTCGCGACAGCTTTATGTTGGCCTTACATGAACGAATGGGCTGGGGTATCGGAAATGTGAGAATCGGGATCGAATGCACGGTTACGTTGTTCGGCTTTTTTCTCGGAGGACCGGTTTCGTTGGGGACTCTGGTGACGGCTCTGGCGATCGGACCGTTAATCAAGCAGTTCATCCCTTTGTGGGAACGAATAATGGCAAAACCATACGGAAAAGCACAAGGAACCAATCTAGTTGATTAGAATTTTGTATGGCCACCACGCTGACTGCCCCTTTTCAGGCTGGAAAAGGCAGGATGGTTCCGCCTCATGTTTCGTTCTATATGGGAAGTAATGAGTAATTTGGTTTCATTTCAATGAAGAATAGAAAACCGCTTACGGATCACGGATCAACTCGTGTCCTGAGCGGTTTTCTTGTATTTGCCGTTTCGTTTTCCTGATGAATTACACATAAAATATTCTAAATTTTGATCCAACATATTGAAAATCTCGGGAGTATTTGAGATATTTACCCAGTTAAAGCAATTTCCTAGTGATAGAGGTTCGACTAGAAAAATTCGAAATAGCACGAATCGTAAAATAAAGCCGAAAGGAATATCCATGTGAATCTTTTACAGTATTAGCTCGTTGCCTATATTATCGCTTTCATTTTATTACTTTCAATCGGCTACATCTTTTCACAAATCGGAAATGCAAAGTCTTCAAGCGAAAAGGCAATAGCCAGCTACGGGATGAAATTAGCGCAAAGCTACGTCAATGAAATGGATGCCATACCCTATGCAGACTTTTTAAAGGATCCGCAAGAGACGGAATTATACTGGAATCTCAGACAAGAACTGGATCACTACCGAACCCGCATAAGGGCGCTTTACGTCTACTTCGTAAGAATTGATGAAGCTAACCAGCCACTGCTGATGATTGACGGACAGCCAAAAAATTCCGATTCTGCTTCACCGATCAATGAAGTGACCGATATACCAGCCGAGGCAGTGGAACGGTTGTTGAATGGAGAAATGGCTAGCTCTCCCGTGATCGATAATCCTCAATATGGCAAGTATATTTCCACCTACGCGCCAGTCAAAGACGAGACGGGGAAGTTTATCGGAGTATTAGGTATCGATACGGAAGCTACCGCAGTCGATCATATTGCTGATTCTGTTATTGAAGATAGCATCCCGTATTTTATTGGGTTTATTGGGCTGTCGTGCTTGCCACTGTCGTTATTGTATGGTTCATTTCCCGGACGCTTCGACCACTACGGCTTATCGTTTTCAGTGCGGAAGCATAGCATCCGGCAATCTGGCTGAAGCTGGTGTTCTATTGCAAGCGAATCCTGTCCGGTCCTCAGATGAGATCGGTCAAGCCTACCATGCAATGGTGAAAATGTCCAAAAATTTGAATCAAATCATTCATGGCATTGCTTCCAATGTAACGGAAGTCGCCGATCAACTTGTTCGTTCTACAGAGCAATTCACCCAGAAATCGAAGCAATTGCTTCAAATAAACCACAACGCAACGTAGAAGAATCGGTCGAACAAGTGAAAGAAGGAGCAGAAACGCAGTACTTGAGTGCAAAGGAAAGCGCACGCTCCATGGAGGATTTTTCAGTTGCTATTCAGCGAGTCTCAGAAGGGTCCATGAACATTTTCTCGGCGTCTCAACAAGCCCTGGATAAAGCTGAATCCGGAACCGTAACGATTAACGAAATGAAAGATCAGGTTCAGGTCATTGCTTCAGTCACACACGAAACAAACGCATCTGTCTCTGTTTTAAACCGATATTCTCTGCAAATTGGGGAAGTCCTACGTTCTATTTCTCAGATTGCCAACCAGACCAAGCTACTTGCTTTAAACGCCTCAATCGAAGCTGCACGGGCTGGCGAACATGGAAGCGGATTTGCTGTCGTAGCCGGCGAAGTACGAAAGCTAGCAGAAGAATCGACTTCCGCAACCGATCAAATCGCTTCACTGCTCTATAACATTCAACATGAATCAAGCATTATCAGTGAGAAGATGAAAATGTGAGAAGTTGAAGTAAAGCGAGGGATTTCCTTATCGGAACAGACGGAGTCTTATTTTCATCATGTTGTTGATCAGTTTCGTTTTGTTACTCGGCAAATTCAAGAGCTTTCTGCCGCAACAGAACAGATGTCGGCTGGTTCAGAGGAGGTCACAGCCTCTGCGGATACCATTTCCGATATTGCAAAAGCATCCTCGACACGTATGCAAGAAGTTTACCAGATGACCCGTCTACATCTGCAGACAGCACAGCAAATTACGGAACTGTCTGATACCTTAAACGAGTGAGCGAGGACTGGGGAGAGGGTGTGAGAAGCTTCACACCCTTGTATTCGTTTACAGGGGATACATTCACAGCTAGATCTTTCTTGTAGACTAAACAAATATTGCGCTACCTCATCATCGGCTTCTCCATATACTCAAACAAAAACGATGCGCCATTTCGATAAAAACGGGGATCATACAATCCCACTCGCTCCTCGTCATTTACAATGACTACGAAAGGAGACCATTCATATAAGGTTTTGGCTTTGGGATTTTGGGCGAACAACGGCTGCAAATCCGTATCCTCCCGGGATTCCAGGATTGCAACTGGTTTCAATTCTGACCAGACTGATCCGCGCAAAAGCTGGACCTCCTCATCACGCTTGCCCACGACAGTAAATACCCCTGGGATGAAATCGGCTGTAAGCGTAGTTTGTTCAAAGTCTGCTTTGACACTGTTGACCAACACAGCCCCTTGCACCGATTGCGCCATGACATGCACGGCCATCAGCGCCCATACGATGCGGAAAACGCGATGGGATGGAAAGCGTCCTCGTCCCAATCGAGTGATGAGCAATCCGGTTGCCATGAGCAGCCAGAAAACCACATCCACGATCGGTATTGCTCCGAATGTTAACCGAGCAGAGGAAAAAGGCTCGAAATAACCCGTTCCCCAAGCGTTAAAAATGTCGCTCGTATTATGAATCCAAACAGCCAGCATGGCAAATAAGAACCAAAACCAACCTCGAACGCGGAAGAGTACCCTGGCGCTTACAGCGATCAAAGCACCCCAAACCGGTACCATAAGCAACGAGTGTGTAATGCCCCGATGCCACATCTGGTACCTACCAGTTGTGTCCCACCAGGAGGAAATGACATCGATATCCGGTATCTGTGAACCAGCAATGGCAGTAGCCAGTAATGCCCGTTTTTCCTTTTTGGTCATCGTCGATTTATCCACAGCACCGTATAGGGTTAATCCAAAGAGCGTATGTGTAACGGAATCCATATTTCCTCCTCGCTGTATGACAATGTGCACGTGCCAACAATTCTATTGCATTTCAGATTGTACCTAAATAGCGAAGATGCTGTAAGTATTTTCTCATGCTGTGTAATTTCTGTCTAACCCGAATGAGAACAGGATTAGCCATGATTTCTTTACCAAAAATTTTTTAAATTGAGATATACCCAAATAGTATAATTACTTTTATAATAGTGTACACACTAAGTGTTTAAGATTTTTTATACATGTTTTGAATGTAATGGTTTTGCCAAACACGTGAGAGTAGGATGGTGATGCAATGGATGATCCAGGAAACTTCAATCTTGCCCGTACAATCCGTATATCCGATTGACAATCTCCTTATTACTGCCGAAATTTTACATGAAGATCCTTTAATTGTGAGATTTGGAAATGTATTAAGTGATGAAGAATGTCAGGCGCTTATTGATGCAGCTGCACCTCGGATGAAAAGATCGAAATTAGCGAATAAAGAAATCAGTCCAATTCGTACGAGCTCCGGGATTTTTTTTGAAGCAAATGAAAGCCCACTTATCATCGAAATAGAGAAACGCACATCAAGCTTGATGCATGTACCTCTATCGCATGCAGAAGGTCTCCAAGTCTTACACTATGCACCTAGCCAGGAATTTAAAGCCCATTATGATTTTTTCGGACACAACCACCCTTCTAGTCAGAATAATCGAATCAGTACCTTGATCATGTATCTGAATGATGTAGAGGAAGGCGGAGAGACCACATTTCCGAACTTGGAAATTTCCGTTAAGCCAGTAAAAGGTTCTGCTCTATACTTTGAATATTTTTATAACGATCCAAAATTAAATGAACTGACCTTACATTGCGGTTTACCCGTAATCCGTGGTGAAAAATGGGTAGCCAATCAGTGGATGCGCAAACAACAATTTCGTTAGCAAGTTGCTAGGGAAGGGGAGTGTTTTTGCGTGAAGAAGCTGAACCTGGCGAAGTACTCCTTTTACATTTGTAAATGCTTGGCAGACAAAGGTTTTTCAAGTATTTATAAGTGTAAACTCGACCCTGCTGAAAACTTAGGTGCTTAAAAGAGAAGTCGTGTATGATTTTGTGCACAATTTGGCAGAAGTGCATAGAGGTAGAAAACAAAGAGCCTCCCGCTTGTCCAAAATGGACGGGAGGTTCTTCTTTGTTCTGATCAATTCTTGCAAAATTTTCTGTGGCAAATTCTAGATTCGAGCTGCTGCACATTAAGATATATTCAACGTCGAACATGATCCCGATGTGATTAAAGTCGCGGATCATATTGTCGACGTCGGGCCTCACGCCGGCAGCCGCGGCGGTACCATCGTGTATGAAGGAAGCTTCCAAGGCTTGGTGGAGTCAGGTACAATGACAGGCACTCATATGATGCGGCCGCTCCAGCTGAAGCAGGATTGTAGGGAGCCTGCCGGCAAGCTGTCTCTCAAGGATGCTACGCTGCATAATCTGCGGAACGTGAGTGTTGATATCCCAACCGGAGTGTTGACAGTCGTTACCGGTGTTGCCGGCTCAGGGAAGAGTACGCTGATTAACGATGTATTCCTCAGCCAGCATCCGGATGCTATCGTTATCGACCAATCGGCAGTAGGAGTGTCAACTCGCTCGAATCCCGCGACCTACACGGGCATCATGGAGGATGTGCGCAAAGCGTTCGCTTCTGCAAACAAGGTCAACCAAGGCTTGTTCAGCTTCCCGACACAGATCATCCATGCGGAGCACTCGATCACGGGAAGATACTTGAAATGAAGAATCAACACTTTCATCATGTAAGAGATTGGTAATGCCTTAGAATGACATGGAGAGCCAATAAAAATTAAATTTTCGTATGATAGGGCAGGGCTGCAAACTCACCTGGGCTTCGAATTTCCGCTTCAACCTAGTTGAAAAAGATTGTTTCGATATATTGCGGTTTCATTCGAAAATCCGTACACCCGCGTTTTGTGAGCGTATAATCTGAGTCAGCAATGGAATTTTTAAGGATGAAGGGGGCTGCATTTCCACATGATGAAGCATAATTCAATTCTTAATCTTGATACGGATGAACGCATGGACGTTGGAACCTATTTGTTGGAACAAATCAATGACTACCTGACGTACATACGCGGGGTTCGTGTCTCTCCTGAACTCAGCGTGGATGCGGTTGCAGAACACGCGCGTAGATTATCTTTTGAGCATCCCGTCAGCGCTCGCGAGGCGATTAATCATATTCTGGAGGGATTAAAGCAATACCAGGTGCATACGCCACACCCGCGATACTTCGGCCTGTTTAATCCGCGGCCCAACTTCATGGGAATTATGGCGGACACGATTACTGCAGCATTCAATCCGCAGCTTGCAGCCTGGAGCCATGCGCCTATAGCGGTCGAAATGGAGAACTATGTATTGAAAGAAATTGCTTCAAAATTCGGATATTTAGCAGAGGCAGCTGACGGAACTTTTACAACGGGGGGAGCGGAAGCAAATCTGACGGCCGTACTGACCGCACTCGTTCACCGTTTTCCCTCTTATGCCAAAGAGGGGCTGAGGTCGCTCCCCACGCATCCCGTAATGTATGCCTCTGCTGAGAGCCACCATTCCTTGGTAAAAGCAGCGCGTACCTGTGGACTGGGTACGGATTCCCTTCGTATGATTAAGACGGACTCTGAAATGCAACTAGATGTTCATGCGCTTCATCATCAAATTCAAGTGGATCGCGCTGCTGGATACACGCCTTTTCTCATCTTTGCGACGGGTGGAACGACCGGCACCGGAGCGATTGATCCCATTAACGAAATGGCAAATCTGGCTGAACGTGAGCAACTGTGGCTGCATGTGGATGCTGCGTACGGTGGAGCCGCTGTGTTTATTCCAGAACTACGGGACCTACTTCGTGGCATTGAACGAGCTGACGCCATTACCTTCGACGCGCATAAGTGGATGTCTGTCCCGATGGGAGCCGGAATTTATATCACACGGCATAAGCACATCTTACATAAAACCTTCAGCATCACGGCAGATTATATGCCGAAAGAAGGGGCTGATCTGGATGTCATTGATCCGTTCACCCATTCCATTCAATGGTCACGAAGGTTTATCGGTTTGAAAGTATATTTATCACTTGTGACGGTTGGTTGGGAAGGCTATCGCAGCATCTTGCAGCACCAAACAGAGATGGGCAATCGGTTGCGCAGGGAGCTTGCTTGCTCCAACTGGAAGGTTATCAACGATACCGCATTGCCTGTCGTATGCTTTACGGATTCCAATACTCAATCAACATTCAAATCGAATTTCGCATCATTTATTTGTCAAGAGATATTACGGTCAGGGCTGGCATGGATATCCGTATACGAAATAAACAAGGTTCCAGTGCTGCGGGCTTGTATTACGAACTACGATACGACAGAAGAAGATATTATGGTATTAATGCAATTGCTAAATGAAGCAAGAACAAAATATTTGGAAGAGATATCCGAACGGTCTGAGCAGAATCTATAGTTCTTCTGGAAGCACTCCTTTCAAGATTCGAAAATCTATCATTCCATTTTTATCGCGGAAGCCTAGTGTTATGTTGGAACATGATTAGATTTGAATACAAAAGAAGCAGGGCGCCAATTCCACCTATGGGTGTAATCTGGCGTCTTTTTAGGACGGTTGAGTTTATTAGGTTTCTAGTATTGTCTACGAACATTCCAAAAGGGAGAGCTTTCACTCTCCCGGTACGTCATGCCGTGTTCTATTTTTTAAAAATACTTGCTCCTTGCAGTACGCGATAGGTTTTAAAAATTTCTTTGGCGATTTGCACGTTCCCCACCACCGTACCCAAATCCATGTTGCTTAGATTGGGTATCAACTGAAGTAAAGAAGGTTTTCTCGGTCTATTTTTTCTCCTCGTTTTTTTCCATTCCTGATGCAAATGTTCCAATGAAGCTGGATCTCTTTTCAATTGTCGTCGGGAGACTTTGTTCTCTTTTAGCCATTGCATGAATTCAGGTGTGAACCGCTCCTGATTCGCGATGAGCGATTGTTTTCTCAAGGATGTTCCTCCTTTCCCTGTTTGATGCAAACGAGCAGAAGGAACCTCACTTCCTCCTTGACGCAGACGCTAGAAATACTGTATGCCTTTTAAACTAGGTTCGCTTGTACGGTCGCCCAATAAGAAGGAGGGGGTTCGCAATGAATAATGTGCGTATAGATAGCATCTCACCCAAAGGACAAAGTCCATCAGAAAATGAAGCCAGTACATGTGCACAAAACAGAATACATGGATGGGGTTGAGAGTAATTTATTGTAGATTCATCACTTCAATGAAATGGAGGATACCTTGTATGAGTTTTTTTGACAAGATGAAAAAGGGCGTTTCCGATGCCGGCTCAAAAGCGAAATCATTGGTCGAAGTCAATAAATTCCGATTGAATATTCAATCGTTAGAAGCAGAAATTCAAGACCGCTACAAAAGGATTGGTCAAGCGGTATACCAGTCAACTTCAGATGAAATTGGATCAGAACCAGAGTTAGATCAAAAGACAAACGTGAGCATTGTTCAGCTCTGCCAGGAAATTCGCTTCAGGCAACAGGAAATCACTGCATTGAACAAAAAAATCCTCGAGTTGAATCACCAAAAAAGCTGCAACAAGTGCGGTAGATTGAATCAATTGGAGGTCAAATATTGTTCGGAGTGTGGCCATGAGTTTACACAGGTGGTCACGATCGACATCGTAGCCGAACGAGCTGCTACGGAAAATGCCGATTTTACTTGCTCGAAATGTCAGGAGCCATTTGGTCAGAACGACCGATTTTGTGGAAAATGCGGAGCTTCACGCCAGTAGGAAAGCTCGTAAATTTCCCTGCCCGCCAGTGAATCTATTGGCGGGTTTTTTCCTGTCTCTAGGAACAATTTCCGGATATATCAATGAGGAAATATTCGAGTTGTCGATTTTCGAGAATGGAGATATTCAAGCCGAAAGAATCTTTTGTGAACAGTGGACGAGGGATGAATATGGACTCCAAGAGGAACGTCTTCATGATGACTACTTGAGAGAAGCGTTGGATATCCGAACGGAGGAACTGGATGATTTCATAAGGATTATGAGTCCGGAAAAAGCCGTAGATAAGCTGTCGGAATACGTAGGAATGTCTATTTGGAGTGATTCGGAGTGGATACCGCACAACGAAAATCTCCGAAATCGATTTGGGAAATATGAATTTCATTTTATCAACGCCTGAGCTGTAGAGACACGGCTCCTTGCTTTAAATGGAGATTATGCAGAGTTAGATCCAGGGAGAAACGGCATCTCGGGACAAATCTTTAAATATCACAACGGTATGAGTTATCAAGAGGTGATTGCAAACTCATTTGAAGAGTTCTCCGATGAAATTTTGAAGAGGCTCCAAGCCAAGCAATTTTTGTATACGGGGTCCCGTCAACATTTTAACGAAAATATACGCTAAGAACTATTCGACCGAAAAAATGCCGGTATCTGCTAAGGACCCGGCTTATTATTTACTTGTTCAATTCCTCGATCTGCTGCTCGTATTCTTTTTCCTGCTTCTTTACTTCTTCTTCATGTTTCTTTCTGATGTGTTCGATCCGTCCACAAAGACTTGAAGTTTAGCAGTGGTTCCTTCATTTGCTTTTGTAAGCTTTTCCTGGAACTCGGTTCGGAGATGTAGGGGTAGTACCAGTGCCGCTAATATAATCCGCAAATGTATTTGGCAAGTACAAAATGTACCGTTTGGCAATTAAAAATGTACACTTGCCAACCAGGGTATCATTGATTCATCAGTGAAGCCTTATGGCGAAAACTATCACGATTGAAAACAATCAAATCTCTGGCAACTGATCATAGAAGAACTGTATTTCAAAGCGGTTGGCCTCTTTGCCATCAAGGTCAGATAAGGTTGCCAGTCCATAGATCTCTTTGTCTCTCCATATAGTCTAGGATGGTTTACGATCACGTCATTCTCCTCGTTTAGAAGCGAGATTGTATCGAATGAGATCTTCGCTAGTACTGCTTGTCCTGCAAAGCGTGGTGAAGTAGAATATTGTTTTTGGTCAATACGGACGATTCCGTATTTATCAGCTTTGACCTGCTCGAACCGTACACATTCATACGATTTGCCAGGCAGTTGGAGGAGACGCTCCTTGTCTTCCAGATAGAGTTCGGCAATCAAGGTATCCTTTTCATAATGGCAACGGTTCCGATCCTCCAAGCTCCAATTCAAGGTCTTCATAATGGATTTCCGGCAATAGATGGTTATTACCTTCTTCACCGCAGGTGACAGGTTATCGAAACGGATTGTATGCGGCACGCCTTCAAGAAAGGTGAACATGTTCGTCAGTCCCTGTAGAAAGCATTCCCGGTTTTGGGAAGGGAAGACTTGAAACAGGAATGAATTGCTGTAAGGGAATGAGAGAACGAGGAAGGGCAAGATAATCTCTTTTCCCCGATGCTTAAATGGAGCTTCTCCGAAATCCACCTGAGCTGTTCCGGCCTTCGCCTCTAATGGTAGGGCAGTGTCATTGCTCTCGTCCAATAAGACAGTTTTCCTTTTCGCCACATAGGCACGAACTGTACGGTCAGAACCCTGGAATCCATGTTCTGAAACGAGAAGAGTATAGATTCGCTTTGCGGTTCTTCTGAATTTCTTTTTCTTTCCCAAATCTTCAAGTAGCCATTGATCAACGATTGATTTAACCGGATCCATTACTTTAGCTCGCCTTGTTTGTACAGTTTTTTTAATTTATGCAGCCCCTACAGGTCTGCAAAAATTAACTGCCATAACCTACATTTTTAGTCTGCCATAAACACCGCAAGCGTATGTAATAACTGGAAATACCATTATTCTTTTCGGGTGTACTATTTTAGAGATTTTGCAATTTTAATCATTTCTTCTTTAGACAGTCTAGAACTTACCATTTCAACATAAGTGCCTTTGTGAATCCAATGTAAATACCCACCACTAATATCTTTCACACCATTTCTGGTACCAACCCAAGCTTCGAAATGTCCTTCACAGTTATTTATTTGAACAAGTTCAGTATTGTCATGCCTCTTTTGGGATGAATCTAGTTCCTTAAATAAAGCTTTTTTCTGATTTAGAGACATCATTAACTGGATGGTTTCTGCATGTATCACTGTTGCAATTGAGCTTAAAAAGATACATTGACTTAGAAAAAAAAACGATATGATCCTCATGAATTCACCCCTAGTTGTAAAGTAATAGTAGTTTTACTAAGGCACGGGAATTTTATTTTTACTATTATTAAAGGTTGGAGATCTTGATCAGGTCAATATTGATTTGTATGAAGAAGGTTATATATCACTGCATCTTTTTCAACAGGGAATTCATAGCGGTCAAAGTGCTGGTACAATATGGAAATTGTATGATACCCATGGAGACATAGTGTGGAGTAAAACTATTGGTGAAGTTAACACCATGACTATTTACAATCTAGGGTATCATGAGGCAGGGTCGTATTCATTAATATGGCAATCAAGGACGAACAACGATACTGAAGGAGTATCCACATCTAAAACTGGCAGTTTTTTGAATCAAGAGGAAAAGTGGAAAGAAGAGACCCAGGATTACTACCGAAATATTCTGATGCAAGCCGACTATATCAATAGTGTCTATCAAACACCTTACCAGGGAGTTTGGCAGCTTGGAGAGAAAGACAAATTCTTGCTATCCAATTCAGACGGTATCTTGTTAGTTTACGATGAAGAAAACGAAGGCACCCCGAAATTTTTAAGTAAGCTCGCCGCAAAAAAAAGCGGATATTGACGATTATCGGTTAATTCGAATAAACGCATATGACTTACAGACCATTGCAGAGGAACAGCAGCAAGAATTGTACAATGACTATTTATAAACAAAGAAAACTTTCAAGGCACAAGCCACTTCATGTGAGTGTGCTTTTCTGTCTAGATTTAAAGGGATTAGAAGGAGAATGGACAAGCGTATAGGCAAAGAGAAGTAACTGAATAATTGTAGAAGACGTACATTAAACTTATTCTTTACAATATAATTCGCGTTTTCTAGTAAGAACAAGTGGACGAGAGGTAGCACTGAGATAAAACAAATGCGCATACACATTTAAGAATCTATGACTTCAACCTACAAATGCCAAGGAGTGGAAGAACGTGGATCATGTTTGACAAATAGCACAAAGTCTGACTAGGGCAGTACCAGCGAAGCTGATACCACCCACAAAGTAAATCACAACCAAATATCAAGGTGAAAGTTTATACCTGCCAGCGTATACGATTTGTACATTAACGTTGATCGTTCGTAAGGAATCTTTGTTTAGTACAGTCCCAGATGCAATCCGCTTCCATTCATATGGGTTCCTGCGAAAAAGAGATTCCCCTAGATTATAAATATCTATTTTCTTTTCAAACGCGGTTTGATAGGTCTGCCTAATTTGATGTTCAATTTCTTTTTGAGCCAGTTGCGTGAGTTCTTGCTCCGTAATGTCTGCATGTAGCTCGTTTACTCCGGCCTTCACCTTAACGGAAATATCGAAATATGCTTTGTCATATTTAACCCTTGGTTTGACGTCATATTCGGGTTTTTCTGCGACGAGAACTGCAACAAGCTTGTTATCGGAAAACAAGTCAATGGACATCCTGATTGTGTGTTTATTCAGCCATGGCAATCCTTTTATTTCTTTGAGGCTCATGCGTGTGTAATAGTTGTCCGTATCGTATATTTGTATGCCAGAATATCTAAGCAGCTCATGCGGTTTTTGATTTTCCTTCCATTGATCCTTTCGAATAGATAATTCTGGTATATAGCTTGTCCTCGCCTTTTCGTTTGAATCCATTACAAATTTTTGCAGGCGGGTCGGAGCGAGGATAGAACGCTGCCGATAATTCTGTTCGGGGTTATGTAGAATCGATGCTATTGGCGATAATCTGAAAAATGGAGTCGCAATTAAGACCTCGTCAAGGGGATCGCGCGTACTGAACACCCAAGCTAAGTACCTTATCTCACGATATCGGTCGATCAGTTCCAACACTTCACCGACTTTTCGTTCCTTCAATAACCTTTCGCTAAACAAGATTGCAGAGATTTGTCCCCAGTTTAACCTTTGTTGCGAAGTGCTGTATAAATCATTCGCTGCTTCTGTAAATGAGATACCTTTTCCTCTACCGATCCAGACCGGAGGCTGTTCCGCTTTCTGTTGTCCTTCCAGTTTTGCCACTGTCGAGAAATCGAGCAACTGCGCATAAATGATGTATTGACCTTCCGCATAGTCAATTCCAACAGCCGTTGCATAATTCACGTTTTGCACTTCGTATTTGCTCCAACATCCGGTGAGAAGGAAGGGAAGCAGAAGAACTGCGGTAAATTTGTATGCGTTCATTTCTGCTTATCCCCTTGGCTTGTAGAATCTTGAGTATTTAGCATGTCTGGCCGAGTTTTCCGCCATCTCCATGGTAATCGGAACAAGGCATTGGCGAAGTCTTCATATAGAGGCGAAACCGGTGCCAGGTAAGGCAAACCGCATGAACGCAAAGAGGCTAAATGAGTTGTCACGATAAACAAAGCAAGTAAAAAACCATAGATCCCCAAGATGGCAGACAAAGCGAACATGAAGAAGCGCAAAATGCTCATTGTCCCAGCCAGTGACTGGTTGGATAAAGTCGAACCGAACACTTGCGTAAGTGCTCCTATGACAACAATGCTAGGGGATAAAAATCCTGCGCGTATGGCCGCATCCCCTAATATGAGCCCTCCCACTACCGTAACTGTAGATCCTACCGCTGAAGGCAACCGAATACCGGCCTCCCGCAATATTTCCAAAAAGATGAGCGCGAGAAACATTTCCTCTGCCACGCCAAGAGGAATGCCTAATCGGTTGATGCCAATTGTTGCAAGAAGGTAATAGGGCAACTGATCCTGATGAAACGAAAGAATGGCAACCCAAAAACCGGGCAGCATGAGTGATACGGACAATCCGAGCAAACGAAGCGATTGTCCAAACGTAGCCGATAAAGCAGTAAAGTGGATGTCCTCTGGCGTTTTCAGGAGCAGGTACAAATTTGCTGGTGCGATCAATGCAGCCGGTGTACCATCCACAATCAGCGCTACACGTCCATTCATCATGCAGTTAACGGTAAAGTCTGGTCTTCCCGTATAGCCCATCAACGGAAACAAAGCTTTGGTCGGTTCCATAAACTCTTCCAGTTGAGTGGCGCTGAATGCTCCGTCAATGTGAAGGCGATCCAATTTAGTCTTGATATCTTGGACGATTTTCGGATCAACAATGTCTTGCATATAGAGAATTGCAATGGTTGTTTTTGTCCGGACACCTACTGTTTTCGTTTCGTATACCATGCTTGTTGACTTGATTCGTTTCCGAATTAACGCAACATTGACACCGAGTTCCTCAACAAAACCGTCTTTCGGCCCGCGAATAGAGACTTCGATATTGGATTCTTCGGGCTGGCGTGCCGGTTTTTTTGATATGTCGAGGGAGAACAAAGCGGTTAGTGTCGGAATAAACAAAAGCAGTTTTCCCTCAAAAATGTCCGTTTCGGATTTTTGCTCCCACTCCTCGAAAGAAATGATCTCAAGCTGTAATTGACACGACTCAAGAACTTCCTGATTCTTTTGAAAACCGTGATTTTCGTAAAACCGAGTCAAGTGAGGAAGCACCACATCCTGAATGAGTTGTTGGTTGTCACATAACCCATCGCAATACAGTAAAACGATCCTTGATTGTTCGTCGCCAGCTACTAATTTATAGACATGATGCTTAACATCACGACACATCTGGAAACGTTGAAGAAGTGTTTGTTCATTAAGCGGTTGTGTATCAGGCGCCCCTTGTTGTGTCGACGATTTTGTTTCTCTTATCCATTTATTCTTGAAAAGATTTATCATCTTCACCTGCTCCTTTTACCCCATGTTGAAATAAATATTCGCGCGACGTATACGAGCATGACCCCAAGGGTAAAGACACAAAACGAAGGGAAGTAATATCGGCTGAGCAGATCTTGAAAAAGCATATCGCTGATTGGCAATAATGTAACAACAAACATGAGTAAAGCGCCCAGAATCATAGGCAACCACTTATACTTTTGCAATTTCCACAATTCGCTTAAGAGAAACAGCGAAAGCGAAACTCGAATGTACATACCGGATAACCATTGGTAAATCGAGAAAAAATCAACATGCTCCACATACTCGCCCAGTCGAACCATTCTCCATTGTTCGTAAGCGGGGTATCGTTGGTGTGCCGCTTCATCAGGGCCGTACATGGCAATTGAGCCCATCAAAGGGCCGAGTGTTAGCCCAGATAATATGATGCAAATAAGCATTAAGCTTTTGAAGCTCGGCCTCTTTGTTAACTTGTGCTGAAACAAGATCAGCACCATCAACTCCAACAATCCCCCAGCTGCGTAGGGAATACCTTTCCAAAGTGGAGGTGTCCCATTTTCGAGTAACGGAAAAAGCATGGTGTAGTCTTTAAACTGAAAGTTTGCAGCCATGACTAGGTCACCTAGAATAACAACAAAAGGTAACAATATCCCGCTTAAAATCGCAATGGTGCGAATCCCTTGAAATGCCGCGAAGATACATCCGACAAGCGTTGTTCCTGCGAGAACAAGCAATGGAGATTGAGGCATATAAGTTGCAATTGTCCATGTTATAGTGTCCTTAAAGGAAATGAGCCCCATAAACCATACAAGTACACTGTATAGGACAATCAAGGTTGCCGAGAGAAATCTTCCGAAATGTTGCTTTAACCAATCCCTAACATGCATTCCGTTCATGTTATTTAGAATATAGCTTAAAATGCCAACCCAAATTGGCGAAGCGATTAACACAAGAAGTACTACAAACCAGGCATCTCGCCCTGATGCACCGAGCAGTAACGGTATGATGATGACGTGGTTCAGTAAACCGACAGAAAGTATTATGATCATGTATGACTGTAAAACTGAAATTTTCGGCATCAACTCACCTTACCCTGTAAAACACTAAATGGAAGCAGTACCTTTACTTTTCCCATCTTCATCATCTTTATCCCAAATTTCTCACTTCAGAACTTCCTTTCGAGAAAGTTCCGTCTTTGATTCGGAACATAGAACTTCACAGCAATCACTCCCATATTGTCTAATTAAGTATGCATCGGTATACTAAATTTTTTGATTAAAATTCCGATTCTGACCATTTTAAGAACTTTACTCGGAGAGGATCAAGTGAAGCGAAATTGGGAACTGGAAGAGTTAATGCAGCAAATCGGCAATAAGTCAGGGGAGACTCGGTTGCGCGATTCCCCTTCCATAAATTCGAAGTGCCCAAAGCAGTCATTCAATACTACTGGCGATTTCGGGAGATGAAAGTTGTACCGCCTACGCCTGATCGCATTGAGCGACTTATCAGAACCGCAATCCGTACAATTGAGGAACAATTTTTCCAGGACACACTGGAAAAGTTGCCTACGGCATCTTTGTCCAAGTTGGATTCACTCGTAGATCGTATTGCATTTCTGAATGAACACCAGGACGGCCCAAGCAGCGACAAGGTACTTCTTTCATTTCATGAGCTAAAGGCGGATCCGGGTAAACCAGGTGTCATTATTCGGGCTTCCTATGGGAGTCACTACCGCCGTTTGGTTCCCGAAATATTAGGAATCCTGGAATTCCGATCAAACAATGAAGTGCATCGGCCAGTGATTCGTGCATTGGAGCTGGTAAAGAAATTTTAAGATACTGGCTATCATTATTTGCCAATGTCTGAAGAAATCCCGATAGATGGTATAATCCTGACTGTTAATAAAGAAATCATTGTAGAGAAGGACGAGAAAGGCCAAGAGCGAATTAATCGGATGAATTATGAGATAAGCGTCCTGCAAGCTTTACGGGAAAAGCTTCGTTGCACGGAAATATGGGTTGCCGGAGCGAACCGGTACCGGAACCCGGATCATGACCTGCCAACAGACTTCGAAGAACGGCG
Organism: Brevibacillus invocatus; assembly: GCF_003710915.1. Lineage (GTDB taxonomy): Bacteria > Bacillota > Bacilli > Brevibacillales > Brevibacillaceae > Brevibacillus > Brevibacillus invocatus. The sequence goes on from NZ_RHHR01000005.1 coordinate 36,170, forward strand.
GGAAGAAAATTATAAGGCTCTAAAGCAACCGCTGATCGGAAGCATTCATTGCAACATTGAAGCAGGCCATGAAAGATGGATTAGAAAAGCTTGATGCCGGACTCCAGAAAAACCTAATGTCAGGATCACAGAGAAGGGTAACGGTTGGATCAGAGCCGATCAGCCTATCGCCGATAAAATCAGAAATACTTCGGCGCTGGCCTTTGACGAGCCTCTTGGACATTTTCAAAGAGACCGATCTCCGCGTGGGATTTACAGAAAAATTGCTGTACGCGAAGCGTTAGGCCGGGACATTCTTCAAAAGCGACTCATCCTATCACTTTATGGCCTTGGGACAATACCGGCTTGAAACGTGTGAGTGCCGGTGAGCATGGAGAGAGTTACAAGGACTTGCTGTACGTTCGTAGGAAATTCATTCACAAGGACAATCTTCGAAATGCGATATCCGAAGTGGTGAATGCGATTTTTCGCGTTCGGATGCAAGAGATTTGGGGCAATACCACGTCATCCTGTGCATTCTGGTATGACTTTTTGGCCAGGCACATGCTATCCGACTGTGGCGTAGAGCAAGTATATGAGGACTTCTGCAACAACTGGGAGTGATTCGTTTCTGGACAACTTAAATGCTGTTTGCATAAATTTGGAAAGGCGGATGCCTGCCTGTTACCAACATTCAGTACAAGCATTAAAAACTGGACTACCTCTGCCCCAAGACAACGAAATCGATGTAAAAATTGCATCTGGGGCAACTGGGATGGGTTGAAACAATTTTGTTCGAAACCTGTCTGCATTTTTACTTGATCATGTTCGGTTATCTGCAAAGAATTCTTGCCCAGTGACTGGCATTTTTTCCGAGGACGCATATAATGACGTGATCTAACTTTGAGGAGTGATGAATCATGTCCGTTGCGGCTCAAACAAGTACAAAGAGTTTACCTCCCTTTTCCATATGGGGAGTTCATGCATCTGTCGCCGGAAGACCGGTTGTGTGGGGCAAACTAGTGATGCGTGTTTTGCAGGACCAGCAAATTCAAGGCACCATCCAATTTCGCGGAACGCCGATTCCGATTGAAGGAAGTTGGAATGAAAGCACGCAGCAGATCATGTTTCATTCCCCCTACGCCGCCTACTCCGGCCAATTAACCATCTATGACGATGTCAAGATTCAACTTCGGCATTTGGTTCTCACCGGACGTCTGCGGATGCTACCCTCTTCTTTACAGGCGGGCGAATATGGAACCTGGGTAGCGACAACTGATATAAGCTTGGCGGGGTATAGCGGCTATATCCCACCGCAACCGCCTTCAACTTCGCTGCCGCCGGTCGGCGTATTTGTAACGTCGAATATACTGTATGGAAACTCGCGTATATAAAACAGGCACATATCGGATGAAAAATAATCGGTAAGCGGATAACGGAAAGGGGTGGCATATCAGTGGACGAAAATCAGATTCATCATGCAATCGAACAAGCCTATCAATTGATTGTAGAAGCACACCGCAACATGACTGACATTTGGCGCACTCACGTACTGTTTACGTGGCAATGGTGGTTTGGAGTAGGTTTATCGATATGCCCCTGGCTATTTTGGATCGGATTTCGGGATAAGAGAGCTACGGGACAGTTTCTCCTATCCGGGATTTATACCACCCCGTTCACTGGAAACATACCTATTCTTTTCCTATCTATGTTGGGCTGTATTTGCTGGCTTCAAACATTGCCAAGAAGGGCATAGATTGCGGTAAGTCTTTTCAGAAGGACTCTAACCCCTGACAATAGCCAATCACCAAATTTTACCATCATTAATATTCTGACGGGTTGACATATTAAATAAGGATGCCATTTCAGGAGGTGACCAACATGACGGTAGCTTCTCAAGTGAAAACAGCTGTAGCTTCATTAAAAAGCGCGCAGGCCAGCTTTGAACAGTTTGCGTTAAATACACAAAACCAGCAGGCCAAAACCACGTTCACAAATGCAGCGCAACAGACACAAAACATCATTGACCAGGTCACTCCACGGATACAACAAATTGAACAGGAAGAACCGCAGTATAAAGGGTTCTAAAAAAGGCCATGCCGATCTTTTCTCGGCATGGCTGCCACCTTTATCTTTATTCCCTCGTAGACAACAGGATTGGGAGGCTGATTTTCTTGGCATGGATAGCAGGATTATGGCTGGTAAATACGGCACTATTGATCATCATTGCGGTTCGGGAGGTGCGCCGCCCCGCCAAAGCGTTGACTTGGATATCAGTCGGACTAGTATTACCGATTATCGGATTCGTTTGTTACCTGTTCGTCACGAATCCTGTGAAAATGCGGAGGGACAAGCTCGTTTCTTCGCACAATAGCCCGATATCATTACCCCCAGAATATGGTCACTCCGCATTTGTTATCGCTCGGGCTTTGCAACCTTTGTCTGTCAGTGGCCTTCGTACCGGTTACGTCCAAATCCTCACGAACGGGATGGAAACCTACGGAAAACTCCTTCAATCAATACAGGCCGCACAAAAGTCAATCGATCTGGAATATTACATATACCGGAATGACCATATCGGTAAACGTATCACAGATGTGCTGATTGAACGGGCTCTATTCGGTGTAAACATTCGTTTTATTAGGGATGGCTGGGGAAGCCGGTCGTTTCCCAAACATGTGATTCGCCGGATGATAGAAGCAGGCATTGAATGCAGGACCATCTTTCCCTTGCGATTCCCCTGGGTATTATCCAACTTGACATACCGGGATCATTGCAAGATCGTCATCGTCGACGGTAAGGAAGCCTTCATGGGAGGAATTAACGTTGGGGACGAGTATACCGGAATGAAGCCGGATGTCGGTTTTTGGCGCGACACTCATATGCGGTTAACCGGCGAAACAGCGGATGATGTGAAAGCCGTTTTTGAGGCTCACTGGAAAATGGCGTCACCGGACATGCTCCATTCAACGAGAAAGGCAAAATTGATCCCTGAATCGGCTCAACTGTCAGACGATAAAGCCATTCATCCATTTCCAACCGGCAAAACAGAACGATCCGGATACGGATGGGAATGGGGATCGGAGCTGGGAACGATGGAAGGCACCCACATGGGAAAAGCTTCCCCGTCCAAGGATTCGCATAACGTCTATATACAGATATTCGAAGGCAATCCCGGGCTGTCTACTCCGATCATTCGGGAAATGCATTTCATCTGCCTGACTCAGGCGACCCGAACCATCGACGTGACCAACCCTTATTTTATACCCGATGCGGATATCATGATGGCCATCAAAACAGCCGCGGCGCGTGGCGTTCGAGTGAGATTACTGGTGCCGCGCCAAGTGATTCCTAAAGTTGCAGGAGCTGCAAGCCGTACGTATTATGGCGAACTCGTGGAAGCAGGGATCAATGTGTTTCAGTACAACAAAGGGGTATTGCACGCCAAAGTCATGATTATCGATGGCGAGATTGCCGAAGTGGGTTCTTCCAACTACGATCTCCGTAGTTACCGTTTAAACTACGAAGTGTGTGCAGTGATGTATCATTCTGATGTGGCCCGGGAGCTTACGGAACAATTCGAACGGGATCTCGCCGAGGCTACTCCATATCGTTTGGAAGATCATATGCATCGTACTTCTTCCGAGCGCATGCTTGATCAAGCAGCGCGTTTGTTATCTCCTTTGTTATAAATCTCAAAAATTACATGGAATTGAATCGAAGTCCAATTTACACATGTATATGGCGAAAGGGGAGAAGGCTTCCAACGAATACAAGTAATATCGGATTTGGGCTAGAAAAAAAGGAGCTGCATCATAGATGATCATGATGAAACGATTGAAGTTGAAGGTCATCAGGTTATAAATATCGAGGTCGCCCTGCCCAAAACAACACTTCTGGCCATCACAACCGATCACGGATATATCATGTGCGGAGCGCTTGATATTCGTTTGTTAAATGAGAAATTAAACGATCGCCGCATTGTGGCAGGACGTGCAACCGGGGTACGAACAATAGAGCATTTGCTGGATGCCCCACTCGATATGGTGACCACAGAGGCGGAATTACGCGGAATTTGCCCTGGGATGAAAGGAGCAGATGCGCTTTTAAAGATGGTAAACGAGGTTACTTCGTCCTTTCCGGTTACGTCTGACAGTAATCGCAGTAGGGACAGTATTCACTGGTAAGGGCTTTGACATAGATTCTATTATAAGGAGTCTAACATGATTCATAGTGACCCTATAAAATACGATTATCAAGACCTTCCCCTGACTAATAACGAAAGAAGAACGAAAGTAACTGATATTCACCAGGGAAATTTCTAGATTAGAACAAGGGATTATTAATGATTACAGAAGGGAATATTTTGTTGATCAAAATCTCCAATTTTAGTTGATTGAATCAATTTCATAAATTAGAGCCCTACGGGCTCAAGGTTTTTTGAGCATAGAAAAAGGAGTACCTCCCCAAATCTCTAATAAGTTAAGTGCAACCAAAACTTATGAGAACTGGAGGTGACTCCCAATGTCCATTATAAGACAAGGAAGCCTGTTTGATATACAAGAATTATTCGATTTAGAACCTCCCAAACGATTTGGAGCGATTTTTTCCACCCTTGACATCGATCCGATTCTTTGTGTTATCTCCAAAAAGTCGATCTATGGAGCTCCTACTGAGTTGAATTATGTTGCTATGCTGTATTCTTTGGTCGCTCGAATCGTAGAACGGATTCCAACCGTGAAAGATTTACGGAAACGGCTTAAACATGACTTTATCTTTCGATTGGAATGCGGTTTTCTGGTTTCCG